>NZ_CAKASI010000004.1:0-699326 GCF_916855635.1 Acidovorax sp. Leaf73 | reverse complement strand
AAAAAAAGGAGGACCTACCGAAGCATCCACCCTATAGTTATCCACAGTTGGCTTCAAATGGAACCAGCTCTAGCCCCTGGTCAATGTTCGACTGGCACTGCTGATCACGTTTGCACTGGCACTAACAGTAGGAGACCACAAGCAGCGCATCATGCTGTGGGCCGGAGCTAAAGCGGATGCCTTCGAACAGTTTGAAGCCGACTTCTCCGCGCAGCGCGTAACTCTGCTATTCAACTTCCGCTCCTCGCCTGAATTGGTGCGAGTCCAGCATGTCGTCGCCACAGCGCTTGATGCCGGCGTCATCCCGACGCAGTCTCAAGTCAGGGCCGAACTGGACAAGGACGTCGTGCAGGTTTGGTCAAGTTCTAGCCGTGGTGGAGAGGCCGAGTATCTGGCGACATGGATTGCTATGGATATGGCCACTCGGAACATGCGACCACGTAACTACGCGCTGCTTGTCCGGCAGAAGGCAGAGGCATTTGAGGCCGAGCTGCAACCGTGGTTTACTGCAGCCGGCTTGGTAATCCGGAACGAGAGCAAGGTGGTTGGCAAGGTCTCGCTGCAAGACCTACTGGTCGACGACATTGCGCAGGTAGTTCTGGCAATGCTCCGGCTCGGCACTCGCGTCAAGGCGCCAGCGGCTTGGCAAACGGCGTCTTCAGCGGTGGAGTTCCTTTCCGGCGTCGATTCTGAGGACACCTTCGGCACTCGCACTGCTGAGGCCGCATTAGAGAAGTTCTTGGCCGAGCTGCGAAGCTTCCAAGAGGCCAATCCGCCCACCGAGGCTGCCGCAGCTTCTGTGGTCGACATGGTCTACGGGTTCCTCGACATTGAGCGCATCGTTCGTTCCCATGTCCGCTATCAGCGCAATGACATGGCCCAGCTCATTCGAGAGGGGCTCTCCATCCATCTCAGCGAGTGCGCGGAAGCCAGTGACACCTGGACCGGTTGCCTGGATCTGTATGAAGGTGCGAACCAAATTCCGCTCCTCACCGTGCACAAGAGCAAGGGGCTGGAGTACGACACGATTGCCTTCATCGGGCTTGACGATAAATCCTGGTGGAGCCATACGCCAGGCAACCCAGAAGGGTTGGCGACATTTTTCGTTGCCTTGTCTCGCGCCAAACAGCGAGCGATGTTTATGTTCTGTGATGAACGAGGTCAGCGGCGCAAGGTCGCTGACCTTTACCAACTCCTCACTGACGCGGGCGTCGTTGAAACGGTGATTTGCTGAACGCAGTGGAAGCCACCTTCGCGGCTATGCCCGCTTTTGAGGTGGATCCGCCTTTCGCAGCAAACCGTTGAAAAGTCAGCTTTGAGCGGGAGGCGTCATTCAACAATCGTGGGCCACTGTCGGCAGTCAGCCTGAAGCTGCCGCGCTAGGGGTCTGTTCTGCAGCGATTGCAGTCGTCCACTGTTGATAAACGAACGCGTGCTATCCGCTAGGAGCAGTCTTTGAAAGCATCCCCTTAGGCAGCAGCAGTCAGGCTGAATGCAGTCAATCGATCAGGTTCCTTTAGAGCCCCTAAGCGGCTGGAGCTGGCTCCAACCCGTTGATCTCTCTGTGAAGCTTTAGGTACTTCATGATTCCTGGATGCTTGGTAAGCACATCTCTTCGTAATCGAATGTTCTGATCTACTCCGAAGTGATGCATTTGGCCTCGTTCGAGCCGAGGATGGATCACCACTTTTCCGTTGTCCACGAAACTGATTAATCCAAGGTCGAAAAGTTTATCTAGACTTGGCGTGAGGAGCAGGCCGTTATCTGGGTCCCAGCGCTCATCAGCGCTTTCGCACTTGCCCCAAGCATGGATGTGGGATGCAATAAGGAATTCCGTCAATTTGCAGCCCGTCACCGAGCAGCCACCCCATCTCTGGATGAGCTGCTGCCGGTAGTCGCTCTGCCCTATGCGGACCTTCACCAAAGCTAAAATTTCCGATTCTCTCAGGTCATGCCTGCCCAGTAGTTCCTCAAGTGCTGCCTCATCGCGAAGCCACGCTGGTGCTGGTTCGCTGGTCCTAGTGTCCGGCAGCGCGTCGTATTCAGCACCCCCAGTCACAACAGCCTTGGCGAACAGGCAAAATTCTTCGCACAGAGAACGGATACGGGCATCAAATGTCTCATCGGGCCAGGCAGACACATTGATTGTTGCCTCGTAGCCAACAACAGAGGTATCCTCATCCTCCAGGTAACGCGACCAAGACGCGCCCGGGTATGCGGGATTGCGTGGGAGCGCCTCCCCTTCAAACGAGAAGAACTTACCCAACAGCAACCGATCAAACTCCTCTTGATACTGCTCGTACAGAAATATGCGCAGCTTCAAGTAGATCGGCCCATCTCCGCGGTTTGGCGTGATCCCAATGAAGCGCACTTTTTCCATGGGATGTATGACGCGAATCCAAGGGTGCCCATCTGGGTTGGGCATCATGTGCGACTTAGTGCCCTTGCGTTCAAAAAGCTGATCCAGTCCATCTGCTGCCAGCCTCAGTGCATCGATGACTCGATCCAATCCTTCGCGCATGCCCTTCCTCCATTTGCTTGAACAAAAATTTCACGCAGACGCACAAACTGCGCGGCTTAACTCCTACCGCAAACGCCCGATCTTCTCAGGCGCGGCAGGCTGCGTATATTGCTGCAACATTCGTTCATGCGTGCAGACGCTTAGGCAACCTTCTGCTTGACCACATCTTCAGTGACTCCATACTTGTCAAGCAGGCTCGACAGAGCGCGTCGAATCCTCACTTGGATTAGTATTTCCCGAGTGAGTTTGGTCTGAACCGGGAGGAGCCAAACTCGCAAACGCAATGGCCTGCCTGACCAGTGCGACCCTCGGCACTTGCTTCCCCCAGTGCACTGCAGCCAAGAGTGGAATGTACGGTGCACGTAACTGGTACCAGGTACCAGCCTCCAGCGGCTCCGCATCGGGAAGCGACCTAGACATCGCGATCAGAAATCGTCGAGGGTCCTGAGGAAAGAAATACGTCGGCTCTCCGTAACCGTGCTCATGTAACTTCGTGGGTTTGGCGACAACATCATCAAAGCCACTTTCACTGCTCCAAAAATTGGGGGTCGTCTTGTCGAGCCGAAGAAGCACTTGCTCGCGCAGAAAATGATAGAGCTCGTCCATTCCTAGCACTGCACTCCATACCGCCAAGATTGGAAACAGGGTCGAAGTCCGGACGTGTTCCTCAGCAATTTCCTGGTTGCCATGGCGCACGGAAAGCACTTCTTCAAACGAAGCTGTAGTAGGAAGGAACTTTCGAATCCCAGTCGCGTGATGAAGCCTTGCGCAGAGCGCGTGCAGCCATTGCTCAGCCACATCTTTTCTTTTGCAAACAACCAGTGCTAGCAGTGCCGCATGAATGTGCGTCGCGTGAAGGTCATAAACCGGCAGTGCACAACAACTGTGGCTTTCCAGCAGCGCTGCAATTCGGTCTGCATAGGCATGCGCGAGTGGTTCAAGTTCAACCCCGCTACTCCCGTTCACCGCTGACATGTTCGCCATCAGGCAACCCTGAACGCCCAGCCAACCAAGTTCATCGAATACGTGCTGCGAAACAAACACGTGGTCTAGGAGCTTGTTCGCAAACCCGTCCTGTACTTGATAGTAGCTATCCATTCGCTCATGGTAGACATGCGCAACTTGCGATTGATGCGCGAGCAATTCCATGAACTCTACGCAGGCGTATTTCTCCCCAGCTAAGAGCTTTTTATGCAAGGCCGCCCAGCTTGCAAGCACCGCGTACTGAGAGACGATGTACGACCCCAAGAAATTAGCTTCGCTACTTGACCAGATGTGCAGCACTGTCAAGGCGGTTCGGATGCCACGCATCGCGTTGAGAAGCTGTTTTGTCGCGGCTCGACGTGACCCTGTAGACTGCGCCAGTCCCTGCAAAACTGCGTCTATGAGGCTGCGCCCCAGGCTCACACACAGTTCAGGTATGGACACGTTTGCCAACATACGCCGTAACAGTGCCCGATTCGCGCTCGGCAGCACGTACTCATCAAGCAGATGCTTCTCAACCCACCCAGCCAATGTGGACCCATTGACTGTCTCGGCAAAGACTCCTCTTTGCGCTGACCAGTCCTCCAAGAATGCTGCGAGTGTTTCACTGATGTTGGATAAAAAATCCCCGTTTGTGACAATAAAAAGCCGCTTCGCCAATCGCTGATGCTGAGGCGACACATGACTGCGGAGATACACGCCAACGTCATTGATGGACTGACGCACAGACTGGGGGCCGGAGTCCCAATCTGTTCGCCCTATGTCGCCGCACTTCACCAACCACAAAAACAGCGTTTTCACACCGGTCTCATCCGGTCCTACAGAGACAATGTCAACTCCATACTGGCGTGGCCCTTTTTGAGCGCGATACATGACCTCATGCCCCATGGCGGACATCAGCAAAGGGAGAAATACGTCGAGCTCACCCTCCTCTTTCATAAGGCCCAGGAAGTCCTCAAGGAGCAATCGCAGGCTGGTGCTCATTCCACGCCTCTCAGCAAGTTGTTGCGCAACAGAATGCCACGCATGGGATCCGAAACTTCGCTCGTAGGAAGCTCGATAGCTTGGCTCATTGAGGCCATTTCTTGCACCGTAATGCCCCCATCACTTGCATGGGACGCCACCTTCTGTCCCTGCGCTGTGAATTCAACGCGGGTGATGGCACGAAACACCGATTTCTCCATCGCCGACCTCGTTACTTCTCGATGAAAACGCTCCTTAATCGCCAAGAAAGCATTCCTCTCCGAGACCTTGGGCCACAGTTCCTTACGCTCAGGAAGTCTAGCCAGCACCCTCTGCCAGCTCAACACATTTGCATAAACGGACCTGTAGACAGCAGCAACGGGAGAGCTCTTGGGAATCTGGGGCACCTTGGCAGCCAAAAAGGCGGCCGTGGCGTTCGGATACTCTTGAAATGCATAGTTCAGCATTTGCGCGATGCTAGCCAGTCTGCCGCCTTTCGCCCCTGCCGATGGCTCGGAGAGCAGTGCGATGAACTCGCATAGCACTGGGCCATAGTGCGTCAGTCCAAGAAGCCTCTTCACTGCCCCTATCCAAGCTTCTGGCGACGCGGCGGCGAACAGATTGTCGTCTAAGGCAACTGGCGCGCGGCCCTGTGTGCAAAGCGATATCGCACCCTTTAAGGCGGACACAGTAGAGTCTTTGCTCAGTAGGGCCACTGAGAGCACACGCGCAAAATCTGGTTGCGGACTTAGGGCGCCAAAGATTGACGGAAACAGCTTCACAACGTTTGCGTCCCTTTCGAAAAGCGCAGGCAACTCCTCGACCACGGACGGGCATAGCACTTCTTGGTACATCAGACTTGCGACGGAGGAATCAATTTCCCTTCGAGCATCGGCATCTCGCAGCGCTGTGTTCAAGAGCTTTCGCACGACTTCGTTCAATGGCGTATGGGCAACACTCACCTCCGGCGATGTCAATCTGAAGAGAAACCGGGAGAGCGCAATTGCTGGCTTGGGGTCGTCGGAGTCCATGCCGGTTTGCAAGAGTTGCCAAGCAGTTTGAGAGAAATCGGCGATTGCAGCAAGGGCCATCCAAGACTGGATACCGTGGTCAATTCGAGAAGCGTGGAGAAGACCTGCAAGCTTTTCCTCATGCGCGCCTAAGTACGGCACAACCGATGTCGAGTTACTTGGAAGTGACAACAGCAGAGCGATGAGTAGCGCTACATCGTGCGAGCCTCCACCTATCAATTTCGCCGCGAACGCCGCAGCTTGCGCTGGGGCCTGGGAGAAGAAGGACGCCCCCCAAATCTGGTGCTCTATCGGTTCCGTCGAATCATCTGCGCGAAGGCTTTCCCCAATTTCATCCGCGAGCTCAGGACGCCGGAGTACGTGGGGACTTAGCTGCCCACTGATAAAAATGCCAGACGGGTCATCCAGTGTCGTGCCGAACTTCAGGAGCCGCAGTGCTTCCTCGAGCTGCAGGTCGGCCATTTCACCGACTGCGGGAAGCAAGGAGTAAATTGCAGCTCTCCGTTGAGTGGGATTCAGCCCTTCAAGCGTATCCAACAGGTTGAAAGAAACGGGGTGCTCTGCGGCAATCTCCGCCCACAAAGCCTTGTTTCCTGACCTGGCGTGCGGGCGGACTATCAGAGCGAAGTCATCCCATCGCCTTTCACGTAAGGCATCAATAGCGCCATTTGGCAACGTAGCAAGCATGATTTCTTTCCTCCCTCAGATTCGATTTCAGACAAACCTCTTCGCAGCCGTACAGATCTGCATCCATGCCGTTGATCCATGCCAGCTAGGTCGACAAGGCGGACGATAGCCAAATGCGGTGCTTGTGGGCGGGGTGAGTGTGATGTTTTCGTGCTTTGCGGTTTGAGAACCTTTGCCATTTCCGGAGCAGGCTCCCCGTTGTTCATCTGGCCACCATTTCGGCGAAAACCATTTATCGTTCATCATCGACCTTCCTTGCTCCGCGTGCCTTCGGTTTGCCGAAAGCCGCCTCTCGCCTCACCGATGGGGAGCACCGAGCGCGGCTATGCGCCCCGTGCGGACGTGCCAATCGCGTGCGCGACAAGCATCCGGAGAAAAGCCGGACCCATCGCGCTGCAACCATACACTTTGCTTTTACAGACGAGAGGTAGTTATGGGCAGAGAAGAGTGGTTGTTGGCAGAAGCGATCGAGCAAGAGTTACAGCTGGCTTACGACGCCTTGACCAAGGTAGACGTCAAAGAACTCAGCGGAAGCGTGCTGGATCCCGACGACGAATGGAGCGATGCCGAGTACGAGATCTTGGCTTGGCACCTAGAGAAATCGTTGCGTTCCATCGCTGTACTTGCAGAGCGCCTTGGCACGCCGTCAATCGAGCGTGAAATCGCCAAGCTGCGCAAGAGGAACCTCGGCGTAACAAGTCGTCCTTACGATGGAGAAATTCACTCAGAGATCTATTCGCTGGCCAACGCCTGCTTTGCACCACTGAAGGCGATGACCGACGCACACGCCGTCACTGCCCACACTGTCCTTCAAAACATTGTCAAGAACACCGCCCAGATCGTGCAAATGAGGGGTATCTCACCTACGAACGAAGCGGATGTCCGCAATGCGGTACTGGACGTCTGCCGCTTCGCGTTTCCAGACGCGATCAAGGAAGTTGGTATCCCTCAGTTACTTACAAGCTCCCGAGCTGACATAGGAGTTGCGTCGCTTCGTACAGTGATTGAATTCAAGTTCGTCACCGAGAAGAATGATATGGCAAATGCGCTCAAGGGCGTCTACAGCGACATGAAGACCTACCGTAGCACGGATTGGGATAATTTCTACGGGGTCTTCTACATGACTAAGCCGTTCTTCAATGACGAAGACGTGCGCCGAGAGTTCACTAGGGTTCGCGCTGACTTGAGCTGGACTCCTTTCTCGATTTCAGGCTTCGGTGGTCGCCTCACCAAGGCAGAAAAAGCAGAGGCGAAAGTAGCGACGAAGTCCGCTAAGGCGCCAAAGTAAGGTCATTCAGACGGGTACCCGACCTCAATCCCGCGTTCCCGCGCCTCCGTAATCCCCCGGGCGCTGCGAACGCCCAGTCTCTCTCCGCTGCCTTCAAACAGCTTCGTGTTAATTCACGCTGGAAACTGAGCCACGTCCAAGCAGATTCACAAGCAAATTTGAGCCGCGTCGAGCACCTATCTTGCTGAATTTATTTCAGCGAGGGGCGGGAGTGATACCTGCCGTTCACGCAGTCAGGTGGTGCCTTGCTGTTCCACCTGGATCGCCCAGGTTTTTGAGGAGGCTCAACACTCTGAGAGGATTGAGCCATGAAGAAGACGAACAAGTTCTCGCCCGAGGTGCGTGAGCGCGCAGTGAGAATGGTGCAGGAGCAGCGCGGGGAGTACCCATCACAAACGCTGCGCTAGAGCGAAACGCGACGAATTGCTGATGCCGCAGATTCAACGAGTCTGGCAGGCCAACATGCAGGTTTATGGCGCCGACAAGGTATGGCGGCAACTAGCGCGCGAAGGCGTGACCGTGGCCCGCTGCACGGTAGAGCGTCTGATGCGCAGCATGGGACTGCGTGGTGTGATGCGCGGCAAGGCCGTACGAACGACCGTCAGTGATGGCAAAGCACCATGTCCATTGGACCGGGTCAACCGGCAGTTCCGGGCCGAGAGGCCGAACCAGTTGTGGGTGAGTG
Source organism: Acidovorax sp. Leaf73 (assembly GCF_916855635.1). Taxonomy (NCBI): domain Bacteria; kingdom Pseudomonadati; phylum Pseudomonadota; class Betaproteobacteria; order Burkholderiales; family Comamonadaceae; genus Acidovorax; species Acidovorax sp. Leaf73. The sequence continues at coordinate 691,167 of NZ_CAKASI010000004.1, read as the reverse complement.
ACTTCACCTACGTTTCGACCTGGCAAGGCTGGCTGTACGTAGCCATCGTCATCGACGTGTTTGCCAGGCGCATCGTTGGGTGGCGGGTGAGCAGTTCAATGCGCACGGACTTTGTTCTCGACGCCCTGGAGCAAGCCCTCTATGCCCGTCAGCCTGAGCGCGATGGCAGTTTGGTTTGTCACTCCGATAGAGGCTCGCAATACGTCAGCATTCGCTACACCGAGCGACTGGCGGAAGCTGGCATCGAGCCTTCGGTGGGCAGTAAGGGCGACAGCTACGACAACGCCCTGGCCGAGACCATCAACGGCCTGTACAAGGCCGAACTGATTCACCGCCGGGCTCCATGGAAAACCAAGGAAGCAGTCGAGTTCGCCACGCTCGAATGGGTATCGTGGTTCAACCACCATCGCCTGCTCGAACCCATCGGGTACATCCCGCCTGCTGAGGCTGAGGCAAACTACTACCGGCAACTCGCCAGTCAGGTCACTGTGGAAGTGGGCTGACTTAAACCAAACAGCCTCCCCAGAAAGCGGGGCGATTCATCATGTTTGAGGCTCGAAGGTGTCTAGTTCAGCCGGGGCGATTCACCTGCAGCTACCAGAGCCCCCGCTTGCTAACTTGGGCGAGAGCAGTGGACAGGGCTAAGAGCCTTTGCGCTTCTGTCTGAACGTCGGTCTTACTGAGCACTGGTGGTTGTGGACAACCGGCGACTTCATGGGTGCGCCTGAGCACTTGCTCCACTAAGCTGGTTCGAGCAACAAACACGTAGCGCACTTCGCAATCCAGTCCATGTGCCAGGCGCGCAAGGGTGTTCAGCGTAATGTTCCCATTCGCCTCGGCCTGCTCCAGTTTACGGGCCCCTTGAGCTGTTACTCCCAAACGCTCTCCCAGTGCTTGGGAACTCATGCCCAGCGCCAATCGGACCGTCTTTGTCCAGCCGCACCTGGGCGGGGCAGCTGGCTGCAGCTTTGCGAAATCGCAAAACTGTCTGTCAAGTTCGGCCAAGCGGGTGAGATTCAGGCGGTTTTTCAAGGTGAAAAGATCTGAGGCAACGAGTTTGTTGCCTCTTCAAGCGCATTGAGGCAACCGGATTGTTTCTATTCAGAGGGGAGTGTGCTTAAAAATCGGAAAGGGCATCCTTGCTCCGCTATCTTCGCACGCCACGGCACGAACGGGACCAGTTGGTCTCATATTAACTTGAATGACGGATGATGCTGCGATTGGATAAAGCGACGCTCGGAAAATTTGGAGCACAGGACATGATGGGCTTGATCATGTCAGGAGGATGGGAAGCGGTCTTGCCCGATGCGCTGGATGACAAGCAATTGCTACTGGTGTCAGACCAATTCAGAGATCTTCTGTCTGGTGTTGGCGTATATGGTGGACAAGACCCGGCTCGTGCAGCATTGCCCCTTGCACTACTCCTCCTGTCTAAGGCGGGTGCAAAGCGCTCTGGCGACAATTTGGAGATCAGCATGGAAACTCTCCGAGAAGCACTGTGCCTGTTCAACACTGCCGTTGATCGAGAAATCGTCAACCGAATGCTGCAGCGACAGGATGCCACTCCGATCGGCACCGGGCTGATAGAAGGTCTCCAAATGTTGGTTCAACACTCTGGGGCGGAAGTCGATTAAGCCTGTCAGACCGAATCTGACACTATCCCCTTGAAGTCCACTTTAATGGTCTTTAGGAGTTCGTTGACGGAGGCCCCGTTCAGATCAGAACAGTATGCGGCAGCAACCAGCGTCAACGGATGAATCTGCATCTGGGCGGCCAACACTTCAATGATGCGGATGCTGGGTACCTGGTGACCCTGTTCAATGCGGCTGATGTGGCGACGGCTAGTGGCCAGCAACATGTCTTCCTGAACAAGTCCCCGAGCTGCACGCAGTTGCTGCAGCGCCCGACCGAAGTCGGCTTGGGGTGGAACACGTTTTCGGGAGGGCATCCTCCTGATTTCCGCCCAATGAGACCAAAAAGACCACGACCAAATAGTCTCATTGGTATTCAATTGCCTTAGAAAAGTTCGTCAGTGTTGGAAATCCGTTCACTACGTAGAACATGCCCATCCTGTTTCTTGATTTTGATGGGGTTCTACACCCTGAGCATTGCCATGAGTCGAAGCACTTCTGTTGCCTGCCCATCCTGGAGGAGGTGCTACGGCAGGCGCCCGAGTGGAAAGTAGTTGTCACCAGTACTTGGCGCCTGGATCAGCCTTTTGAGGCAATTCTGCAAAGGTTCTCCCCAGACATTGCTAGAGTGATTGAAGGCGTCACTCCAAAATACTGCGACCTATCGAATGTCCCGGATACGCTGGTCGGGTACCAGCGGGAGGCAGAGTGTCACGCTTGGCTTCGGACAAACGACGTATCCCACATCAACTGGTTAGCGTTGGATGACCGCTCATGGCTCTTTCGGCCATTTAGCAAATCACTGTTCCTCATCGACGGTCGCGAAGGGCTCACCAAAATCATAAAGCCTCAACTTACCGCCCGTCTCCGAAGCCTTCTTTGAAAAAAGCGGAACTTTGATGGGAGATGCTGAGGGGATTGTTTCGACTCTGGGATGGACAAAAAAAGGCGCAATAGGGGTCTAGGGCTTCCTGGCGCTGGACTGCTTGGCGTTTCCGCCTGATTAGTCGGAGATCCTTGAAGTGCTTGTTAGCTGCCTTAGATGGCTGTTGGTTTGCTCTGACAATTTGCGTTCAATTCGTGTGGGGCTCCCTCATTGGAGTTGCACGGGGATTGGGGCCTTTGCGGTTCGCGAACGTACGGACATCAACAGAACACCTAAAGTGACGTTCGTCCAGAAACAAAATTCCGTTGTGCGCCAACGAAATTTCGCCGGGCCTGGGGGGGGATCCGCCGCCCACCAGGGCCACTGCGCTGGCGGTGTGGTGTGGCGCGGCTGTGGGCCTGTGGCCCCACTGGTCGGTGCGAAAGCGCCCGGCCAGGCTGGCAATGGCGGCGCTCTCCAGCGCCTCGTCCACGGTCATCGCGGGCAGCAGCCCCGCAAACCGCAGCGCCAGCATCGACTTGCCCGACCCCGGCGGCCCGGCCATGAGCACGCTGTGCCCGCCAGCGGCAGCAATCTCGAGCGCGCGTTTGGCGCTGGCCTGGCCTTTCACGTCGCACATGTCGGGGCCTGCTGTGCTCGCCGCCATGGGGGTGGCCTGCAGGCGGGTCCAGCCGTCGTTGGCCACGTCGGCATCGCCCGCAGCCACGCTGCCTGGCGGCAGGAAGGCGCGCACCACATCCAGAAGATGCCGTGCGCGCACCACCCGCGCGGCGGGCACCAGGGCGGCCTCTTCAGCGCTGCCGGGGGGCAGCACCAGTTGCGCGGTGATCTGCTGGGTCTGCAGCGCCAGGCTGGTGGCCAGCGCGCCGCGCACAGGGCGCAGTTCGCCCGACAGCGACAGCTCGCCCGCAAACTCATAGCCCGCCAGACGGCTTGCGTCCACCTGCCCGCTGGCGGCGAGGATGCCCAGTGCAATCGGCAGGTCGAAGCGCCCTGAGTCCTTGGGCAGATCGGCTGGTGCCAGGTTTACCGTGATGCGCTTGTTATGCGGGAACTCCAGCCCCGCGTTCTGCAGCGCCGAGCGCACCCGTTCGCGGGCCTCCTTGACCTCCACCTCGGCCAGGCCCACCAGCGTGAAGCTGGGCAAACCATTGGCCAGATGCACTTCGACGGTGACAGAAGGCGCCTGCAGCCCCAGAAGGGCGCGGCTTTGCACCAAAGCAAGACTCATGAAGCGGTTTCTCCCCAGATGGGTGCGTTTTATGGTTTTTTAGCACGGCCCGGTTGTGCCGTGCACCAATGAGGTGCAACATGGTCCGCGCGCACACCGTCACTGTACTTGCGGATCGGTGTAACGCAACGCAACGGCGATGTGAAGGCGATGCAATGGCTGCACTGGCGTGGCACGGTCCGTGCTTAAAACGCTCGTCCCTACTTTGTCCAACCGGAGGAAACATGACCCGCGCCATCATCAAGACCCTGGGCGTTGCCCTTGTTGCAACCCTTCCCATGCTGGCCAGTGCCCAGCTCACCGGCAATGTCAGCCTGACCACCAACTACAAGTTCCGTGGCCAGGACCAGGACGTTTCCAAGTCCAAAGCGGTCAAGCCTGCACTGCAAGGCGGTTTTGACTACGCCTTCGGCGACACCGGCTGGTACGTGGGCAACTGGAACTCCAGCGTGGACTGGCTTGCCAACAACTCGCTCGAATCCGACCTGTATGGCGGCTACAAGTTCAAGGCTGGCGGCGCTGACCTGGACGTGGGCGCCCTGACCTACATCTACCCCGGCAACAGCAACGGAAACACCACCGAGCTGTATGGCGCGGCCACCATGGGCCCCTTCACTGCCAAGTATTCGCACACCATCTCCAAGGACTACTTCGGCTTTGCCGGCGCCAAGGCTGGCTCGGGCCTGAAGGGCCGCAACACCGGCTACCTGAACTTCGCGTTTGCGCAGGAAGTGGCGCCCAGCGTGACGGTGAAGGCCTCGGTCGGCTTCACGCGCTTTGCCAGCGACATCAAGGACCTGGGCGTGCCCAACTACATGGACTACAGCGTGGGCGGTGCCTACGACTTCGGCGGTGGCCTGTCGCTGGGCGCTGCCGTGGTGGGTGCCAACAAGAAGGCCTTCTTCGGCCACGTCAACAAGTCGCGCGTGATCGTCACGCTCACCAAAACCCTGTAAGCAAGTCTCAATGGGCGCTTGCTGCGCCCATGTCGGAGGAACCAAAATGAAAATGGTGACAGCCATCATCAAGCCCTTCAAGCTGGACGAGGTGCGTGAAGCGCTTTCGGACATCGGCGTGCAAGGCATCACGGTCACTGAGGTCAAGGGCTTTGGCCGCCAGAAGGGCCACACCGAGCTGTACCGCGGCGCGGAATACGTGGTTGACTTCCTGCCCAAGGTCAAGATCGAAGCCGCTGTGGCGGACGACCTCGTGGACCGCGTGATCGAGTCCATCGAGAGCGCCGCCCGCACCGGCAAGATCGGCGACGGCAAGATCTTCGTGACCCACCTGGAGCAGGTGGTGCGCATCCGCACTGGCGAAACCGGCAAGGAAGCGCTGTAAGGGCGCGGCCGTACTACATCCAAGAAGAGAAACGCCATGAAAAAACTGCTTGCTTCCTTCATTCTGGGGCTGGGTCTGCTGACCATGGGCAACTTGTCCCTGGCACAGGCGCCCGCCGCCTCCGAGCCGGCTGCTGCCGCGCCCGCTGCTGCTCCTGCCGCAGAAGCCCCGGCTCCTGCTGCTGCCGCAGCCCCCGCAGCGGCAGCAGCCGCCGCTCCCGCAGCTGCCGCTGAGGCACCCGCTCCCGTCCCCAACAAGGGTGACACCGCCTGGATGATGACCTCCACCATCCTCGTGATCCTGATGGTCCTGCCCGGCCTGGCGCTGTTCTACGGTGGCCTGGTGCGCAGCAAGAACATGCTGTCCGTGCTGATGCAGGTGATGGTCACGTTCTCGATGATCGTGGTGCTGTGGTTCATCTACGGCTACAGCCTGGCCTTCACCGAAGGCGGCGCGTTCATCGGTGGCTTTGACCGCCTGTTCATGAAAGGCATCTGGGACAACGCCGCAGGCACCTTTGCCAACGCGGCCACGTTCAGCAAGGGTGTCGTGATTCCAGAAGTGGTGTTCGCCGCCTTCCAGGCCACGTTCGCCGGCATCACCTGCGCCCTGATCGTCGGTGCGTTCGCAGAGCGCATCAAGTTCAGCGCCGTCATGATGTTCATGGTGCTGTGGTTCACCTTCAGCTACCTGCCTATTGCCCACATGGTGTGGTTCTGGATGGGCCCTGACGCCTACGCCTCCAAGGAAGTGGCCGACGCCATGACCGGCAAGGCTGGCCAGATCTGGCAGTGGGGTGCTCTGGACTTCGCTGGCGGTACCGTGGTGCACATCAACGCCGCTGTGGCGGGCCTGGTGGGCGCGTTCATGGTGGGCAAGCGCATCGGTTACGGCAAGGAAGCCATGGCGCCTCACAGCCTGACGCTGACCATGGTCGGTGCCTCGCTGCTGTGGGTGGGCTGGTTCGGTTTCAACGCCGGCTCTGCCCTGGAAGCCAACGGCTTTGCCGCCCTGGCCTTCATCAACACGCTGGTGGCCACCGCCGCTGCCGTGCTGGCATGGTGCATCGGCGAAGCGCTGATGCGTGGCAAGGCTTCGATGCTGGGTGCAGCTTCGGGTGCCGTGGCCGGCCTCGTGGCCATCACGCCTGCCGCTGGCAACGTCGGTATCGGCGGCGCCCTGGTGATCGGCCTGGTGGGCGGTTTTGCCTGCCTGTGGGGTGTCAACGGTCTCAAGAAGCTGCTGGGTGCGGACGACTCGCTCGACGTGTTCGGCGTGCACGGCATCGGCGGTATCGTGGGTGCCCTGCTGACCGGCGTGTTCAACGCCCCTGGCCTGGGTGGCCCTGGCTACGTGGCCGACTGGGTGACGGCAACGATGGTGACATCGGCCGACTACTCCATCGCCGCGCAAGTCTGGACACAAGCCAAGGCTGTGCTGCTGACCATCGTGTGGTCGGGTGTGGTCTCCTTCGTCGCCTACAAGATCGTTGACCTCACGGTGGGCCTGCGTGTCACGGAAGAAGACGAACGCGAAGGCCTGGACATCACTTCGCACGGCGAGACAGCGTACAACCGCTGATCCGCCTGCACCCCACGCGCTGCGGTGTCTGGTGGCACCGCAGCGTCGCAACAAGAACAAGCGAGTCACTCCTCTGGTTGTTGAGCCCGCCGGCAACGGCGGGTTTTTTTCGTACCGGTGGGGGGCTCGCTGTTGGCTTTGGCAGGGTAGCCAAGGCATGTTCCCCCAGACAACTTGTCCGCAGGACCGAGTCCTTTGCACGCGCCCTGTTCAAAAAATTCACGCATTGCAGGTGTAGCACTGGACATGGCTGCCGCTACGATGCAAGGCATGGACCTCGCCCTTGCCCAGATCACCGAACGTGTGCGCACCGCCGCCGCCGACCAGACCCCCTTGCGCATCCGTGGCGGGGGCACCAAGGATTTTCACGGCCTCGCACTGCATGGCGAAGTGCTCGACACGCGGGTGCTGCGCGGCATCGTGAGCTACGAGCCGAGCGAGCTGGTTGTCACCGTGCGGGCGGGCACCCCGTTGGCTGAGTTGGAAGCCGCGCTGGCCGAACAAGGCCAATGCCTGCCTTTTGAGCCCCCGCATTTCGCCAAGGCCTCCTCGGATGCCGCCACCGTGGGCGGCATGGTCGCGGCAGGCCTCTCAGGCCCCGCCCGCGCCAGCGTAGGGGCTGTGCGCGACTATCTTCTGGGCGTGACCCTGCTCAACGGCAAAGCCGAGCTGCTGACTTTTGGCGGCCAGGTCATGAAAAACGTGGCGGGGTATGACGTGTCCCGCCTCATGGCCGGTGCCTGGGGCACGCTGGGTTTGCTGACCGAGGTCAGCCTCAAGGTGCTGCCCGTGGCGCCCGGCGAGGCCACGCTGCGGTTTGACGACATCAACCAGGCCGACGCATTGCGCAAGCTGCACGCCTGGGGCGGCCAGCCGCTGCCCCTGAACGCCAGCTGCTGGGTGCAAGACGGTGGCGTGGGCACGCTCTATGTGCGCCTGCGCGGCGCCGTGGCGGCGGTCGAGGCCGCCTGCAAAACGATGGGTGGCACGCGCATGGACAACGCCACGGTGGCCGCCGACTGGACGGCCTGCCGCGAGCAGACCCTGCCCTGGTTCACCGCACGTGCTGCACAGCCCGGCCACGCCCTGTGGCGCCTGTCCGTGCCCGCCACAGCCCCGGTGCTGAGCTTGCCGGGCGGCGCGCAGCCGCTGGTCGAGTGGCATGGCGCGCTGCGCTGGGTGCAAGCGCCCGAATCCGCAGGCGACGCCCTGCGCGAAGCCGCTCGGGCTGTGGGTGGAAATGCTTCTATTTTTGTAGCTGCTAGCGCAGGTGGGACAAGCGCCAGTGGCACATTTGACCTTCAGTCCAAGGCGCTGGAACACATCCACGCCCGGCTCAAGCACAGCTTTGACCCGGCTGGCATCTTCAACCCCGGCCGCATGGCGCGGGCCTGGTAGGCGGGGTCAGTTCCATCACCACCACCGTTTTCACCGTCACCTTGGCCATGCGACGCCTTCGCCACCTCACCGGAAACCGCCGCACGGTCGCCAGCAACCGGGTGCTGGGCCTGCTGCTGGCGTTCAATGCGGGGGCCGTCAATGCAGGGGGCTTTCTGGTGGTGCACCTGTACACCTCGCACATGACCGGCTTTTTGTCCTCGCTGGCCGACAACCTGGTACTGGGCCAGATGAAGATCGTGCTGGGTGCCATCGGTGCGCTGTGGGCCTTCATGTCGGGCGCAGGCACCACGGCCATCATGATCAACTGGGCGCGCCAGCGCAAGCTGCGCAGCACCTTTGCGCTGCCGCTGGTGCTGGAGTCCGTGCTCATGCTGCTGTTCGGCCTGGTGGGGGCCATCACGCTCACCTGGCCCACACCGTTTGCCGTGCCGCTGGCGGTGTTGCTGCTCTCCTTCATCATGGGCCTGCAGAACGCCACGGTGACCAAGATGTCGTCGTCGCAGATCCGCACCACCCACATGACGGGTGTGGTGACCGACCTGGGCATCGAGATGGGCAAGATGCTCTACTGGAACCGCACCGGCACCGCGCCCGAATCACAAGTGCGCGCCAACCAGGCCCGGCTGCGGCTGTTTGCCGGGCTGGTGGGCATGTTCCTGGTGGGCGGCATTGCGGGCGCGGCGGGCTTCAAGCATGTGGGCTTTGTGTTTGTGGTGCCGCTGGCGCTGGTGCTGCTGGCCCTGTCGCTGCCCCCGCTGTGGGCCGACCGCGCAAGGCTGCGCCACCCCTTGCGCAAGCCGCTGGCGCTGGAAGCGCCCTTGGACCCACCGACCGCGCCGCGCTGAATCGGCCCTGATCTTTCTGTCTCTTCGCCCAGGCATGCACCATGCAAACCCAGCTCTCTCCTGAATACCGCGCCCGCGCCGATGGCCTGGAGGCCGAATCCATCCTGCGCAAGTGTGTGCACTGCGGCTTCTGCACCGCCACCTGCCCCACCTACCAGCTGCTGGGCGACGAGCTGGACGGCCCGCGCGGCCGCATCTACCTCATCAAGCAGGTGCTTGAAGGCGAGACCCCCACCCGCAAGACCCAGATGCACCTGGACCGGTGCCTGACCTGCCGCAACTGCGAAAGTACCTGCCCGAGCGGCGTGCAATACGGCCACCTGGTGGACATCGGCCGCAAGATCGTTGATGAAAAAGTGCCTCGCCCCGTGGGCGAAAAAGCCCTGCGATGGGCGCTGAAGGAGGGGTTGCCCTCGCCCCTGTTTGCCCCTGCCATGAAGGCCGGGCAACTGGTGCGCGGCCTGCTGCCCGCATCCCTCAAGGCCAAGGTGCCCGCGCCCCAAAATGCCGGCGCCTGGCCCACACGCGAGCATGCCCGCAAGGTGCTCATGCTGGCGGGCTGCGTGCAACCGGCCATGATGCCCAACATCAACACCGCCACCGCCCGCGTGCTTGACGCCGTGGGCATCCAGACCGTGATCGCACCCAAGGCCGGCTGCTGCGGCGCCGTCAAGTTCCACCTCAACGACCAGGAAGGCGGCAAGGCCGAGATGCGCGCCAACATCGACGCCTGGTGGCCGCTGGTGGAGCAGGGGGTGGAGTCCATCGTCATGAACGCATCCGGCTGTGGCGTGACGGTCAAGGAATACGGCCACATCCTCAAAGACGACACGATGTACGCGGCCAAGGCCGAGCGCATCAGCGCCCTCACGCGCGACCTGTCGGAGCTGCTGCCTGACCTGTTGCCCGAGCTGGCGCATAAGCTCGCCGGTCGCGTGCAAAAGCCCGACACGCTGTTCGCCTACCACCCGCCCTGCACGCTGCAGCACGGCCAGAAGCTGCGTGGCGGGGTGGAGATGCACCTGAACCAGCTGGGCTTCAAGTTGCGCGCGGCGCGCAACGATGCCCACCTGTGCTGCGGCTCGGCGGGCACCTATTCCGTGCTCAACCCCGAGCTGTCGTACCAGCTGCGCGACCGCAAGCTCGGCGTGCTCGGCGAGGCCTTTGGCGACCAGCTTCCGGACATGATCCTGTCGGCCAACATCGGCTGCATCACGCACCTGCAAAGTGGCACGGGCACGCCCGTGCGGCACTGGGTGGAGGTGCTGGACGAGGCGTTGCGCGCAGGCTGACCCTCCCATGCCCTGCTGCACAGGCACAGGGTAATTCAGGCCTCTGTCAGAGGCTGTTTTGCGCCCGCCGACCCAACGCTGGCATGATCGAGGGTTTTGTCGCCCCCATTTTTGCCCCGGAACTGCACCGCCATGACCGACTCCGTGTCCGCACAAGAACAACCCCACACAGCCCCTGTCGAACCCTTGGCAGCGCCTGTGGCAGCCGCGCCCACGGAGGCTGGGGCTCCCCCCCAGCGTACAGGGGGCTCGCGCCGTGGTGGCCGCAACCGCCGCAATGCTGACGGGCGCCAGGCGCCCCGGAGCGCGGAGGGAGCAGAGGGCGCCACCGTGCCAGCTGGCGCCCCGGGCCCGCGTGCGCCTCAGCGTGTTCACCCCGCGCTGGAACAACTGGCGGGGCTCTATCCCCATCTGTTTGGCGCCGTGTTCCGCCCGCTCAAGCGCGGCATCTTCCAGGACCTGCTGGCTGCGCACCCCGAGCTATTTGAGCGCGAGGCGCTCAAGGTGGCTCTGGGCATCCACACCCGCTCCACACGGTATCTGCAAAGCGTGGCGGCGGGCGACAAGCGCCACGACCTGCAAGGCCAGCCTGTGGAAGACATGGCGCCCGAGCATGTGCACCACGCGCTGCTGGAGGTCTACCGCCGCAAGAAGGCCCGCGCCACCGATGACCTGCTGCCCAAGCTGCGCAACCGCATGATCGCCGCGTTCGAGGCCTCGGGCCTCACGCGCGAGGCGTATACCGAGCTGGTGCAAAGCCGCGACGAGGCCGCCAACGCCATCCTCGAAGAAGCCTTTGCCGAATGGGCAGCCCGCAATGCCAAGGACGAAGCCCTGCTGCGCGCCTTTGAAGCCAGTGGCCAGACGCTGGAGGCCTTTGCCGACATGTACGGCATGGTGCCTCGCACTGCGGCCCAGCAGGTCGAACGCGCGCGCCGCCTAGCCGCCGCGCGGGCCCAGGCCACCGTGGCTGCGGCGCCTGAGGGCCAAAGCAGCTAAGGCCAGCGCGGCCCGGGCCGACGGGGCCTAGAATCTCCCCGCGACCCGGTTCATGGGTTGCCGTAAGCGTCTAGAACGTGTTTGCGGTCTTTTCGGGGCCGCGCAAGTGCCTTGCCGGGATGGGTTGCCAGGCGCGGTGCGCAGTGGATAGCCCGGCTATCCACAAGCGCCGCAACGCCGCAGACCGCCCGGCAAGGCACTTGCCCGAAGGGTTGGGGCGAAATCGGGCGATTGGATGCCCCGGCTGCTTGCATGGGCATGGGCCCAAGCTGCGCATCCGAAGCAGCCACTCATCCCGATTGCGCCCCAACGCGGCCCCGAAAAGATCGCAAACACGTTCTTGCGTCCATCAACGTGCCAACCAACACCGGCCCTGCCGGGGTTGTGGTCCCTGGCCTGCATCTGCTGCAGGGTGGGGGCGGCACCTTGCTTGACCGGTCTGCTTTCTGGAATTTCAATGAACCAACCTTCCTCGCTCCCGCCGTCGTCCCGCCAGACCTTCCTCGGGCTGCGCAGATTGCCCGCACGCTCGGCGGCCTGGGTCATGCCACTGCTGCTGTCGCTGCTCATGACCTTCATCGTGTCCCTGATCAGCACCGTGCGCGTGGCGGGCTTCTCGCTGGACCTCCCGCGCCTGTGGCTTAGTGCCTGGGCGCTGTCCTGGGTAGTGGCCTTCCCCACGCTGTTGCTGGTGCTGCCTGTGGTGCGCCGCATCACGGCGGCTATCGTCGAGCAGCCGCGCTGATCGATCGCGTGGCGGGCGGTGGGCACCCTCACGCCGCCCATGTGCTGCGCCCACCCGGAGTCACCAGCGTGCGTGCACGCTACTGACATCAGGTTGTCAGTAGCGTGCACGCACCATGCCTCTCCTGCACGGCGCCCAGCGGCCCGCGCGTCAATTCCATTCATTGAAGACCAGAGAGGACCAGCCATGACAAACACCCCCGCAATCATCCAGATTCCAGCATTCAGCGTGGCCGGCATCGCCGTGCGCACCCGCAACAGCGAAGAGATGAACCCCGCCATCGCGCGCCTCGGAGGCCTGTGGAACCGTTTCTTCAGCCAGAGCTGGGAGCGCAAACTGCCCAGCCGGGGCGACGATGGACGCATCTTCGGCGTGTACAGCGGCTACGAGTCGAACGAGCACGGCGCCTTTGATGTGACCGCCGGTGTGGCCGTCGCCGACCCCGATGGGGCCCAGGCCGTACCCGGCGCCAGCCGCGTTGACATTCAGGCTGGCGACTACCTGGTCTTTACCGGCCAGGGCGATATGCCCCAAATGGTGATCGACACCTGGGTGCGCATCTGGCATTACTTTGCCGAGAACCCGCAGGTGCAACGCCGCTTTGGAACCGACTTTGAGGCCTATGAGGGCCCGGACCAGGTGGCCATCCATATCGGAGTGTTGCTTCAAAATTGATAGCTTGTAGCGCTTGATGGATAAGCGCTAGGGCCTTAAAACTCTGAAAAAATAAACCACCATGCGCCGCGCCGACCGCCTGTTTCAGATCGTCCAGCTCATCCGGGGTCGGCGCTTGTCCACGGCCGCCTTCCTGGCCGAGCGGCTCGAAGTCTCGCAGCGCACCATCTACCGCGACGTGGCGGACCTCCAGCACCAGGGCGTGCCCATTGAGGGCGAAGCCGGTGTGGGCTACCGCCTGGGCGCGGGTTTCGAACTACCGCCGCTGATGTTCAGCCAGGGCGAGGCCAACGCCCTGGTGGCCGCCGCGCGCCTGGCCCAGGCCTGGCTCGACGCCGGGCTGGCGCGCGAGGTCGAAGGGGCGCTGGGCAAGATCCTGTCGGTGCTGCCCCCCGCTGCCCGCGTGGCGGCCGAGGCGCAGGCGCTGTATGCGCCATCGGTGGGGCTGGACCCGCGCGTGCAGGCCACCCTGCAGGCCCTGCGCGAGGCGGTGCACAGTCGCCACGTGGTGCAGATCAACTACGCCGACGTACACGGCCGCCCCAGCCTGCGCCGCCTGCGCCCGCTGGGTTGCTTCTACTGGGGCAAGGTCTGGACGCTGTCGGCCTGGTGCGAGCTGCGCAATGACTTCCGGGGTTTTCGCATCGACCGCATCGTGGATCTGGTGGTGCTCGACGAACAGTTCCGCCAGGAGCCTGGCAAGACCCTGGCCGACATGCTGCGCAAGGTGGAGGCGGAGATGGCCGCCTGCCCGCCCGAATGGGGGGCTGCGCAGACGCCGGGGCTCAATGCCTGAAGTGAAACACCCCCTGAGTCGCTTCGCGCCTTCCCCCCTCTCTCTCCTCGCTGCGCGAGTCGGGAGGGGGACGCCCCCAGCGCGGCGGGGCGGCCCTTGCGCGGGAGCACTGGCCTTGGCCGCGCCAGCTTCGTGCGTCGAGGGTGGCGCGCAGCGCAATGAATAGCTGATACGGATTCGCGTTCGATTGCGTCAAACCGTCCACGCTCAGCGTGGACGGTTTTGTATTTTTTGACTGCAGTTGGGTATGGGACCTTGAACAGCTCCCGAGGTATTTAGCCCGCGCGGGGTGCCAGCCCGTCCCGGTAGCGCCGACTGCAGGGCACGCTGCTGCCGTCCTTCATCACCAGGCGCGCGTCGCCGCTGTCCAGCGGTTCGATCACGGCGATGGCGTCCAGGTTGACCGCGTAGCTGCGGTGCACGCGCACGAAGCGTGACGGGTCCAGCTGGGTGAGGAAGTCGGTGAGCGTGGAGCGCAGCAGGTAGTCGTGCCCATTCACATGCAGGCCCACGTAGTTGGCCTGGGCCTGCAGCCAGGCGATGTCGCCTGCGGCAATCAGGAACTCGCGGCGCAGCTTGCGCACCAGGAAGCGTTCGGGGCGTTGTGCGGGCGGGGCGTGCGGGGTTTCGGGCGTTGATGCCGGGGCTTGCGCGGCGGGCGTTTCGGGCACGTCCTGCACTTGTGGCGCGGGCGGTTCGGGGGCATCCAGCACGCGCGCCTCGCCCTGCAGGCGCAGCAGCAAGAAGCGGTAGCTGACCAGCGCGCACACCGTGAGCGCGTAGCTGCGCACGTCTTTCAGGTATTCATACCCCCACTGCGCCCACCAGCTTGGCGGCTGGTAGCGCTCGCCCAGGGCCGCATAGCCCGCATGGCGCAGCGCCCACATGCCCGCCAGGTGCACGGTGCAGTAGGCCACGCTGGCCAGCACGTGCCAGGGCAGATGGCGCCGCAGCGTGCCCCAGCGCAGCACAAAGCGCCGCTCGAACGCCACCACGGCCGGGATCAGCGCCGCCACCACCAGCGCGCTCGTCAGCTCCCACAGCAGCGGCTCCCACGCGGCCACGGTCCGCCCGGCGCTGCGCAGTTCGATCCGGGTCACCACCGTGTTGAAGGTCGCCTGCACCAGCAGCACCACGGCCCAGAAGCTGACTTCCGCACGGCGCCGCAGGGCGCGGTCGTGGGGGTAGCGGTCGATCCAGGCGGGCGCGGGGGCGGTCATGGGTGGCAAGTGTAGGCAGGGCCGTGCGCCGCCGGGCGGGAGTTTCCCTGGGGCGGTTTCTTTTCGTCCCTCCTGCCCGCCACTGGTCCCAGTGGCACCCCAGCCCGTCCCCCGGCGGTGCCGTGAGAAGGGGCGGGGCCGCAGCATCGGGCCCTGTGTCCACCCTGTCTGCGTTGTGCCATGTCTACACCTTCCTGTGCCTCCACCCCCGTCCGCCGCCATGACATCGACGCGCTGCGGGCGCTGGCCTTTGCCCTGGTCATCCTGTACCACGTGGCCATGTATTACGTGGCCGACTGGCACTGGCACCTCAAAAGCCCGTACGTGGCGGAATGGCTGCAGGCGCCCATGCGCGCGCTCAACCTCTGGCGCATGGACCTGGTGTTCCTGGTCTCGGGCCTGGCCTTCGGGCTGGTCCGGCGGGGGCAGTCGGTGGCGGGGCTGGTGCGGCTGCGCAGCCTGCGCCTGCTGGTGCCGCTGGCCTTTGGCATGGCCGTCATCGTGCCCTACCAGCCCTACGCGCAGGGGGTGGCCAACGGGCTCATCGCGCCGGGCTTCGGCGCCTTTCTGCTGCGCTACTACAGCGGCAGCACCTGGCCGCCGGGCGCATTTGACGGCTGGCACGCGGGCGTCACCTGGAACCATCTGTGGTACCTGGCCTACCTGTGGGCCTACACCGTGGTGCTGGCGGCGCTGCTGCCCTTGGCCGAATCCGCCGCCGGGCAGCGCCTGCGCCGTGCCTTCACCGGGCTGCGGGGCGCTGCACTGATGGTGGTGCCCGTGCTGCCGCTGGCGCTGTATTCGGTGCTGCTGTGGCCGCATTTGCCGCCCACGCACGACCTGGTCCATGACGGGTGGCTGCACGCCGTGTACTTCACAGTGTTTGTCTACGGCTACTGGATCGGGCTGGATACCGGTCTGTGGGCGGAATTCGTGCGGCTGCGCTGGCGCACCCTCGCCCTGGCGCTGGTGCTGCTGGTTCTGTACCTGGGTCTGTTGGGCTTGGCGCAGCAGCACGGCGTGCGGTCCGCGCGCTGGCCGCTGCGCGTGCTGGCAGACGTGTACCTGTGGGCGGCCCTGCTCACGATCCTGGGTTGGGCCCATCACCGCCTCAATCGGCCCTGGCCCTGGCTGCGCTTGGCCAGTGAGTCGGTCTACCCCTGGTACCTGCTGCACCAGACGGCCATCATCGTGCTGGTGGTGTGGCTGGCGCCTGCGCAGCTGGGGCCGGTGGTGGAGCCGCTGGCCGTGGTGGCCGGGACGGTGGGGCTCTGCTGGGGGCTGACGGCGGTCGTGCAGCGTGTGGGATGGTTGCGGCCGTTGTTCGGGTTACCCGGCCGAAGCCAGGTGCCATCGGCCAGGCTGACGGAAGTGGGATTGTGTGCAGACCCGGTACCCCCCGTGCGCTGACAATACCGCCATGCCGCCCCGCGCACTTGCTTCCTCTGCCCAGCCCTTCATGCGGCCTGCGACCGACGCTGACTGTGCCAGTCTGGCCCGCGTTTGGCGACGGGCCTGGTGTTCCGCCAATCCATCCGTGGAGTCGGTGGCTCCGCCAGACCATTGGGAGGCCCGAGTCCGGGCGGAGTTTGGATTGCCCTGTGTAACACTGGTGCGTGCAGCCGGGCCAGAGATCACGGCGTTCCTGGTGCTGGACTTGGCCAGCGCCTATCTGCACCAGCTGTTCGTAGACCCCGATTTCCAGGGTCAGGGCGCAGGGGCCGAATTGCTGCAACAGGTGAACCGCCTGTGCCCGGACGGCTGGACCCTGCATGTGGCCACGGCCAACCACGGCGCGCGGCGCTTCTACGCACGCCATGGCTTGGTGGAGGGGCTGGTCGACACCCATCCGGCCACGGGCCGGGAGCGGGTGTTGTGCCGGTGGTCGCCCCCTGCTACGCCTGCCGCAGGCTGAACAGGTCGGTGATTCAGGCGGCCAGCGCTGCCTCGATATCCCCCGCCAGCTTCTTCGGCGCATCCTGCGGCGCATAGCGGCGGATCACCCGGCCGTCCTTGCCGACCAGGAACTTGGTGAAATTCCACTTGATCGCCTTGCTGCCCAGCAGGCCCGGGGCTTCGGCGGCCAGCCACTGGTACAGGGGTGAGGCATTGGCGCCGTTCACGTCGATCTTGGCCATCATCGGAAAGCTCACGCCGTAGTTGAGCTGGCAGAAGCTGGCGATCTCGTCGTTGCTGCCGGGGTCCTGGCTGCCGAACTGGTTGCAGGGGAATCCCAGCACCACCAGACCCTTGTCGGCATATTGCTTGTGCAGCTCTTCGAGCCCGCCGAACTGGGGCGTGAAGCCGCAGGCGCTGGCAGTGTTCACGATGAGCAGCACCTTGTCCTTGTATCGCGACAAGGGCACGGTCTTGCCGTTCATCTGCTGGGCTTCAAAGTCGTAGATGCTGGTGGGCATGCGGAACCTCCGGGGTTGGGATGACGGGCCATGGTAGCCCCTGCCGCCCATCCGCGTGCGGCGCGTGGCCTGCTCAGTGGGCCGTGGCGCCGGGGCGGCGAAACTGCAGCGCCGCGAGCAAGGATGCCAGCAGGATCAGCGCCCCACCCAGCACGGTCCGCGTGCTCAGGGTGGAGGCGCCCAGCAGGGCCGACGACACGCTGGCAAACATCACCTCCGACAGCATCACCAGCGCCGTGGTGCCCGCCGCCAGGCGCGCGGCGCCGAACTGCAGCGCCCAGTTGCCCAGCATGAGCACCCCCGCCAGCAGCAGGCCGGTGACGACCCAGGTGGTGTTGGGGGCAGGGAACGGCTCCACCACCCCCACTTGCAGCCCGATGCAGGCCACCACCAGCGCCATGAGCATGCAGCCGCCGAACATGGTGACCATGCGCGCAGGCCCCGGCACGGCGTGCAGGCGGCGCAGCGTGACGTTGGTGAGCGCGAACATGAAGCCGCCCAGCAAGGCCAGGCCATCGGCCAGCGACAGGTTCTGCAGCAGGCGCGTGGCGGGTGCGCCCTCGGGCAGCAGCACCAGCACCACGCCTGCAAAGGCCAGCGCCAGGCGCAGCAGTGCCGAGGGCGTGGGGCGCTCGCCCAGAATGCGCCAGGCCAGCAGCACGGCCCAGGCGGGCATCAGGTAGAACAGCAGGATCACGCGCACCACGTCGCCAATGGTCACGGCCCAGTTGAAGGCCACGTTGTTCAGCCCCGAGGCCAGCGCCAACAGCCACAACTGCGGGTGCGCCCGCACCTGCGCCAGGATCCCCGGCCGCCAGGCCAGCAGCGCCACCAGCACCACGGCGTACATCGACGCCGTGGCCCACAGCGGATGCAGCCCCGCCTGGTGCATGCGCTGAAACGGCCACCACGCCAGGCCCCAGACGAAAGCGTTGAACAGCAGGGCGGCAAAGGGCAGGGGAGATTGCATTGAGAGTAAAAATAGGCTCTAGCGCTTTATGGATAAGCGCTGGAAGCTATAAATTATGTAGCAATTTGCGCCAAGTCACACAGCGCTCAAAACAGGCACGCCCCAAGGCCAGTGCACCCGTGGAACTGGATCTGCCAGGCCAGCGGGTGCGTCCCCCTCAGGGGGAAGGCGCCGAAGGCGACTCAGGGGGATTCAGTGGTGCGTATCGTGCCGCGCAATGTCCAGCAAGTGGTTCACTTCGTCGCGGTAGTTGATGCAGTTGCGCTGGTGCCAGCGGCGGATAATCCACATGATTCCGGCCACCACGAGGCCAAAGGTGATGATCGCGCCAAACACCGATAGCCCCAGCTTGAGCGACAGGCTGTAGAACGCGCCCAGGCCCAGGATGCAGGCCTGTTCGTTGAAGTTCTGCACAGCAATCGACCGGCCCGCGCCCATCAGGTTGTGGCCCCGGTGCTGCAGCAGCGCGTTCATGGGCACGACCAGGTAGCCGCCCAGGCCGCCCAGCAGGATGAGGAAGGGTATCGCCAGCCAGATGTTGCTGATGAACACCATCAGGATCAGCAACAGCCCCATGCCAATACCCAGCGGGATCACCTTGGTGGCCATGTCCAGGCGCATGCGCATGGACGCCACCACCGCGCCCACGGCCGTGCCGATGGCCACCACACCGGTGAGGGCCGAGGCCTGCGTGGTGTTGTAGCCCAGCGCCACAGCCGCCCAGGCCAGCACGATGAACTTGAGGTTGCCGCCTGCGCCCCAGAACAGGGTGGTGGTGGCCAGTGAGATCTGGCCGAGCTTGTCGCGCCACAGGCGGCCGTTGCAGGCCCAGAAGTCGGGCAGCAGATTGAGTGCGTTGGCCAGCACGCTGCGCGAAGGGTCGGCGCGCAGGGGGCGCATCTCCACCCCGGTGTGCGGGATGCGGGTGTTGAACCAGGCCGCCAGCGCATACACCGCAATCAGAGCGGCGATGGCGGATTCGGCGGGCGTGTCCACGCCGGTGTCGATCATGGGGATGTCGATGCACAGCAGCATGTGCGACAGGTGCTGCCCCACCAGCTGGCCGCCAAACAGCACGCCGAGGATGATGGACGCAATGGTGAGCCCCTCGATCCAGCCATTGGCCTTGACCAGTTGCGAGGCCGGTAGCAACTCGGTGAGGATGCCGTACTTGGCGGGCGAGTAGGCCGCCGCACCCAGCCCCACCACGGCATAAGCCATGAGCGGGTGCGAGCCAAACAGCATCATGAGGCAGCCCACCACCTTGATGGCGTTGCTGACAAACATGACCTTGCCTTTGGGCAGGGCGTCGGCAAAGGCGCCGACAAAAGGCGCCAGCACCACATAGAAGAGCGCAAACATGGGCACCAGGGCGGCGCGCTGCCACTCGGGGGCACCTTCTGTACGCAGAAGCTCCACGGCGGCCACGAAAAGTGCGTTGTCGGCCAGCGAGCTGAAAAACTGCGCCGACATGATGGTGTAAAAACCGCGCTTCATCGAATGGCTGGTGGCAGCATCAGTTCGGCTGATGCCCTGTTAAATGTGGGGACCCTGGCAAGTGACGGACGGTTATATCACGCGGATAAACGGCCACGGTGCCAGAATCCGGTGCTTCCCACCCGGTCAAACCCCATGCCCCGTCCCATTGCCGCCACCATCCACACCGCCGCCCTGCACCACAACCTGGAGCGTGTCCGACAGGCGGCCCCTGATGCCAAGGTCTGGGCCGTGGTCAAGGCCAATGCCTACGGGCACGGCATCGAGCGCGCGTACGAAGGCCTGCGCGGCGCCGACGGTTTCGCGCTGCTGGACCTGGCCGAGGCCGAGCGCGTGCGCCACCTGGGCTGGCGCGGGCCCATCCTGCTGCTCGAAGGCGTGTTCGAGCCGCGCGACCTGGAGCTGTGTTCGCGCCTGGGCCTGTGGCACGCAGTGCATTGCGACGAGCAGATCGACATGCTGGCCGCCCACAAGACGCAGGTGCCGCACCGTGTGTTCCTCAAGATGAACTCGGGCATGAACCGCCTAGGCTTTGCGCCCCAGCGCTTTCGCGCTGCCTGGGCGCGCCTCAATGCGCTGCCGCAGGTAGACGAAATTTCGTTCATGACCCACTTCAGCGACGCCGATGGCCCCCGGGGCGTGGCGCACCAGCTGGCCGTGTTCAACACCGCAGCACAAGACCTGCCGGGTGAGCGCACGCTGAGCAACAGCGCCGCCACCCTGCGCCATGCGGCGGACGCGCGCGTGCGTGCCGACTGGGTGCGGGCCGGTATCGCGCTGTATGGCAGCGCCCCCGACTACCCGGAGCACACCGCCACACACTGGGGCATGCGCCCCACCATGACCCTCGCCACCCGCCTCATCGCTACGCAGCAGCTGCAGGCGGGCGACACCGTGGGCTATGGCTCGCGCTTCACGGCCGAGGGGCCGCTCTTGATTGGCGTGGCGGCCTGCGGCTATGCCGACGGCTACCCGCGCCACTGCGACACCGGCACACCCGTGCTGGTCAACGGCATCCGTACGCGGCTGGTGGGGCGGGTGAGCATGGACATGATCACGGTGGATCTCACGCCGCTGCAGCAGGCGGGCGTGGTCGCAGGGTTTGGCGCGGAAGTCACGCTGTGGGGCCAGGCCAGCAACGGCACGGTGCTGGGTGTGGACGAGGTGGCCGCCGCTGCGGGCACCGTGAGCTGGGAGCTGCTGACGGCGCTGGCCCAGCGGGTGCCAGTGTCGGTGGACGGCAACGCCTGATTCATCGACAAGTTCACGCACGGCCGTATGCTGGGCTGCAGCGGCGCGGCAAACTGGTGTGAAATGGCGCGGTTCTGGCCGAACATGCGGCCGGCGACCACCCACTTTTCACGGCAGGCGTTCCCTCCATGGCCACTTCCCGCAGCGACCGCAGCAGCAACAGCAAGAAGAAAACCTCCACCTGGCGCTCCGTGCGCATGCCGCACCACGGCACGGTGGCGCGCACCCTGCAGCAGCGCTACAGCCTGCGCTGGCATGGGCTGCTGATCGGCAGCTTCACGCTGCTGCTGATGTGGTGCACCTCCCATGTGCAGATGCTGCTCGGGGTGGAGTCGCTGGCGCTGCGGTATTTCGTGACCCTCTCGGTCGGCTACCTGGGCTACCTGCTGGTGCTGCGGGCCTGGGCGGCGCGGCTGGTACGGTCGGATCGGGACAAAGGGGGCGATGGCAGCAGCCTGGATGTGCCCGATGTGTCCTGGCCCAGCGGGTCGTCCGGCGGCGGCAGTGGCCAGGTGCCGCTGCCGCGCACCGGCGGCGGTGATTTTGGCGGCGGCGGCGCATCCGGTGACTTTGGCGGTGCGTGGACGCAGGGCCTGTCCAGCGGGGGCTCTGGCAGCGATTCCAGCGCGCTGGGCGACCTGGCCAGCGGCGCCGCCGACGCCATTGGCAGCGCCGACGAAGGCGCGGTGGTGGTGGTGCCCGTGGTGGCGATTTTTCTCATCGGCGCGGCGATCATCTTTGGCGCGGGCTCGCTGGCCATGCTGTTCTTTGGCTGGGACGTGCTGCTCACGGTGGCGGTAGAGATCGCCTTCTCGGTGGCCACCGCCCGTGCCGCTGTGGGCGTGGAGCGCGAGGGCTGGCTCACGGCTGCCGTGCGCCTGACCTGGAAGCCGCTGCTGGGCGCGCTGGTCTGCGCCGTGGTGCTGGGCGCCACCATCGACCATTTCATGCCCGGCGTGCAGTCGCTGCCCCAGGCCGTGCGGGTGATCCAGGGGCAGTGATGGAAAAGATGAAATGCTACTAAATTGATAGCTATAAATGTAGATCCATAAAGCGCTAGGCCCCGGTTTTCACCATTTTTCCCTCTTGGAGCGGGGGCGGGCCTCCTGCGCCTCCCGTCCCGTCGCTAGCTGCGGCAGTCCCGGCCGCCCTGGCAGCCGGTGTCGATGGCGTCCAGGTTGCTGCGCACCTGTGCCAGCAGGGCGAGCAGCTGGGCCTGCGTGGCGTCGTCACACCCCTTGAGCAGCGACGCCGCCAGCCCCCGGCGGGCGTCGCGCAGCGCCTGGTGCAGGGCCGCACCCTGGGCGCTCAGGCGCAGGCAGCGGCTGCGCTTGTCCTCGGCATTCGGTGCGCTCTCCAGCCAACCCTTGTCCTGCAGCATCCCCACCATGCGGGCCACCTGTGCCTTGTCGGCACCGCTGTGCGCCACCAGTTCGCGCTGCGTGGTGCCAGGGTGGCGCCCCACGAACATCAGCGCACGCACTTCGTTGTGCGTCAGGTCGGGGTGGATGGCGGCCATCGTGCGCACCATGTGCGCCCGGTAGACATGCAGCAGGTCGTGCATGGCTTCAAAGACATCGGCGGGTGCGTGGGTGGTCATGGCGATATGTTGTTGACAAAATCAACCAACACGCAGATCATTGGTTGACTAAATCAACATTCTACGCCATGAACGCACCTCTGCCTACCGCCACTCCCCCGGTTGACTCCGCACACCTTGCCGTCGAACGCGTCCGCCACCCATTGCAAGCCCGCCACCTCCAGGTGGTGCGGCGCACCGCCGTCAGCCCAAGTTTCGTGCGGCTCACCCTGGCCGGGCCCGAGCTGGCCGGGTTTGTGAGCGCGGGGTTTGACGACCATCTCAAGCTCATCCTGCCCCAGCCGGGCCAGGAGCGCCCCTCGCTGCCGTCCCTGCACGATGGTCGCCCGGTTTTCCCCGATCCGCGCCCCGTGCTGCGCGACTACACCCCTGCACGTTATGACGCCGCCACGGGCGAGCTGGACATCGAAATCGCCCTGCACGACGCAGGCCCCGCCACTGACTGGGCCGCCAGTGCCGCCGTCGGCCAGTGGGTGGGCATTGCCGGGCCGCGCGGCAGCATGGTGGTGCCCACCGGGTTTGACTGGCACTGGCTGCTGGGCGACGAAACCGCGCTGCCCGCCATCGCCCGCCGCCTGGCCGAGCTGCCCGCCCACACCCAGGCCACGGTGCGCATCCAGGTGCGCAACCCAGCCGACCAGCGCGTGCTGGCCAGTGCGGCACAGCTCGACCTGCAATGGGTGAGCGCGCTGCCCGCCGCCGTGGAAGCGCTGGCGCTGCCAACCGGCGCTGGGTTTGTCTGGGCTGCCGGCGAACACAGCGAGATGTCCGCCGTGCGCCGCGCCATGCTCGCCAAGCCGGGTGTGGACGCCAAGCGCATGCGCATCTCTGCCTACTGGAAGCGCGGCGCCGCCGATCACCACGAAGACTTAGTCCAGTGAACCTGAGAAATCGGCGGTACGTGAGTACCTAGCCGCCCCGCATGCTAGGCGGCGGGCGCAGCCGGGTTGTATACCCGGCGAGCACGGCAACGACGCATGCGGGGCGGCTAGGTACTCACCCAAAGGGCCGGGGCCCCACGAGTCGCAGTGCAGCGTTGCAGTCCTTGTCAAGGCGGCCAGCCTTGACTGCGGCCTGCGCCTCGCCCCGCACCCCTTGGAGCCCCGGCATACCGTCGATTTTTCAGGTTCACTGGACTACTCAGCGCAGCAGGGTAAGCCCCGCCGCCCGCTGCACTGCTTCGGTCATGTGGTGCAGCGCCTGCACGTTCAGGCGCCAGGATTGCCAGTACAGCGGCACATCCACCGGCTTGCCCGGAAGCAACTCGACCAGCGTGCCAGCCTCCAGGTCGTGCTGCACCATCGGGTCGGGCGTCATGCCCCAGCCCAGTCCGGCCCGGGTGGCCATGACAAACGCGTGCGCCTCGGGCAGCCAGTGCACGGGCGGCGTGAGTTTGCGGCGCGTGATGCGCCCCACAAACCGGGCCTGCAGCGCATCCTTGCGGTTGAACACCAGCATGGGCGCCGTAGCCAGCGCAGCAGCGGTTACCCCTTGAGCAAAGTAGCGCTGCATGAACGCGGGGCTGGCCAGCGCCCGGTAGCGCAGCGTGCCCAGCGGCAGCACCTTGCAGCCCTGCACGGGCTGCGGGTCGGCCGTCACGGCGGCCATCACCCGGCCTTCGCGCAGCAAGTTGGCCGAATGGTCCTGGTCCTCCACGTGGATGTCGAAGGTGATGTTCTGGTCCTGCGCGGCGCGTGCCATGGCGTGCGGGAACCAGGTGGCCAGCGAGTCGGCATTGACGCCAATGGCCAGGCGCGTGGACGTGTGCTGCCCACCGCCAATGGTGGCCAGTGCGTCGGACTCGCTCAGTGCCACTTCGCGTGCATGCCGGTACAGCGCCTGCCCGGCTTCGGTGGGTGTGCAGGGCGTGGCGCGGCGCACCAGCACCTGGCCCACGCGTTCTTCGAGCAGCTTCACACGCTGCGAAACCGCCGAGCGGGTGACGTGCAGCACGGCAGCCGCGCGCTCGAAGCTGCCCTCATCAATGACGGTAGCAAAAGCGTGGAGCTGGGCAGAGTCAAGGTGCATGGGGCGTAAGCCATTCTGACGGATCGTTAAAAAGTATAGCTGGCGTAACCTGCCTGCGATCCCCACAATCCACCCATGAGCTCCACAGCCTTTCTCCACGGATTCACTTCGACGGCCATCTTGATCATGGCCATTGGCGCGCAGAACGCCTTCGTGCTGCGCCAGGGCCTGCGGCGCGAGCACGTGCTGCCGGTGGTGCTGGTGTGCGCGCTGTCCGATGCGGTGCTGTTGCAGGCGGGGGTGTGGGGCATGGGCGGGGTGCTGCTGGCACGCCCCGAGTGGGCGCTGTTCATGCGTTGGGCGGGGGCGCTCTTCCTGGCCGCTTACGCTGTGCAGGCCGCCAGCCGCGCGCTCAAGCCCGGCCAGTTGCTCGTGTCCGCCAACGGGCCGGGGGCGAGCGTGCGCACCACCGTGCTCACGGTGCTGGCGCTGACCTGGCTGAACCCGCATGTGTACCTGGACACCGTGCTGCTGCTGGGCACCATGGCCACCCCGTATCCCACCTGGGGCCGGGCCACCTTTGCCGCCGGGGGCTCGCTGGCCAGCGCCCTGTGGTTCCTGGCCCTCGGGTTTGGTTCGCGCTGGCTGGCACCCTTGTTTGCCTCGCCCGGGGCGTGGCGAGTGCTGGACGCGGGCACGGCCGCCACGATGATGGCTTTGGCGGCGGCAATGGTTCTAAGCTAAGAAGGACAAGTTCGTTACACGGAGAAGCGACTTGCGCCATAGTGGGGGACTGACTGACCTGGAGTGATTCCCCATGCGTTTCAAGACACTTTTGCTCGCGGCCGCCCTGGCCACGGCGCTCCCGCTGGCCGCGCAGGCCAAGACCTTCCGCTGGTCCCGATCGGTGGATATTTCCACCTGGGACATCCACACCCAGAACGTGGGCGTGAACAACACCATGCACGGCGCGGTGTACGACACGCTGGTCGAATACAACAGCAAGACCTTCAAGCCCGAGCCGTCGCTGGCCACCGAGTGGAAGCTGGTCAAGCCCACGCAGCTGCGCCTGACGTTGCGCAAGGGCGTGAAGTTCAGCGACGGCAGCGAGTTCACGGCCGACGACGCCAAGTTCTCGCTGGAGCGGGCCAAGGCCAAGACCTCCAACTTCGCCGTCTACACCCAGGGCATTGACCGCGTGGAAAAGGTCGATGCCTACACCATCGACATCCACTCCGACCTGCCCAACCCGGTGCTGGTGAACCAGCTGACCGAGCTGCGCATCATGAGCCGCGCCTGGGCCGAAAAGAACAAGTCGGTCGAGCCCAAGGACATCAAGACCAAGGACGAAACGTACGCCCACCGCAATGCGCTGGGCACCGGCCCGTACCAGCTCAAGCAGTGGGCACCCGACCAGCGCGTGGTGCTGGAGCCCAACCCGCACTGGTGGGGCAAGGGCAAGTACCCCACCAACCTGACCGAGATCGTCTACACCCCCATCAAGGCCGACGCCACGCGCACGGCGGCGCTGCTGTCGGGTGAGATTGACTTTGTGATCGACCCCAGCCTGCAAGACTTGGCGCGCATCAAGCAGACGCCCACCCTGCAGGTGCTCGAAGGGCCGGAGTACCGCACCATCTTCCTGGGTCTGGACCAGTTCCGCGACGAGCTGCCCGGCTCGGATGTGAAGGGCAAGAACCCGCTGAAAGACCTGCGCGTGCGCAAGGCGCTGTACCAGGCGATCGACATCCAGTCCATCCAGCGCGTGGTGCTGCGCGGCCTGGCCCAGCCCACGGGCACGCTGATTGCCAACCAGGTCAACGGCTGGACCAAGAAGGCCGATGTGCGCTACCCCTTCGACCCCAAAGCCGCGCAAAAGCTGCTGGCCGACGCGGGCTACCCCAACGGGTTTGAGGTGGACTTTGCCTGCAGCGCGGGCCGCTACATCAACGACGAGCAGCTGTGCCAGGCCATCACGTCACATTGGGCCAAGGTGGGCGTTAAAGCCAAGCTGCGCTCGTTGCCGTTTGCCACCTACTTCCCGATGATCCAGCGCAACGAAGCGAGCATCTACCTGCTGGGATGGGGCGTGCCCACGTTTGACGCGTTCTACAGCCTGCAGTCGCTGGTGCGCTCGCCCGGCGCGGGTGGGGATGGCAACTTCAACCTGGGCCGCTTTTCGGACCCGCAGATGGATGCGCTGATCGAGCGTGTGAAGAAGGAAACGGACACCGCCACGCGCAACAGCCTGATCGAGCAGGCGCTGATCAAGGAGCACGAGCTGGTCTCGCACATCCCGCTGTACAACCAGGTGATCCCGTGGGCGGGGACGAAGAAGGTGGAGATCATCCACCGGGCGGACAACCGGATTGATTGGCGGTATTTGAAGGTGAATTGAGAGTGACAACCCCCTGAGGCGCTTCGCGCCTTCCCCCTTCTCTCGAATTGCTGAACAATTCGGGAAGGGGGACGCCGCCAGCGTGGCGGGGCGGCCCTTGCGCGGCGGCCCTGGCCTGGGCCGCGCCAGTTTCAAAAGCCGCGCACTCTAGCGGCGGTGATGTTTGGTTCCTGGGAAATTCAGGCCAGCGCGCGCTGCACTGCCGGGCGCTCCAGCATGCGCTGGGTGTGTGCAAACACCTTCGGGAACGAGGAAATGTCCACGCCGTCGCTTTTCAGCCAGGTGCCAATGGTGAACAGGTAACCGTCTGCCACGGTGTACTGCTCGCCCATGACCCAGGGGCCCTGGTCCGCTTTGGGCAGATAGTGGCTTTCGATGAGGTTGAAGCACTCGGTCATGTTCTGCGGCACCTTGCGCTGCATCGCCGCCTGGGCTTCGGGCTCATCGGCCCAGCGGCTGGCGCGGGGGCGGTGGGCGTGGGCGATATGCACGGTGGAGGCGAGGTAGCTGTGGAACTCCTGCATGCGTGCAAAGCCATGGGCATCGGTGGGGGCCAGGCGTGCCTCGGGAAAGCTCTGCGCCACGTAGGCCAGCAGTGCGGCTGTTTCGGTCAAGGTGCCGTGCGGCGTGACCAGCGCAGGCACACGGCCCTTGGGGTTGACGGCCAGGTACTCGGGCGTGCGTTGCTGGGCAGCGGCAAAGTCCACCCGCACCAGCTGGTGCGGGGCGCTGGCCTCTTCCAAGGCAATGCGAACGGCCTGCGCGCAGGTGCCGGGGGTGTAATAGAGCGTGAGAGTGGCCATAGGTAGTTTGCTATATATATGATAGCTGTTGGAGCTTTGCAGATAAGCGCTGGAGGCTACTTGGTTTTGAAATTTCTCAGTACAGTCCCCGCGTGCGTGCCATCAGCCGCGTGAGGCCCAGCAGCGCGTCGGTGTGGGGCGTGGGCGTGCCGGTGATCTGGCCCAGCTCGCGCACCGCGCCCACCAGGGCGTCGATCTCCATCGGCTTGTTCGCTTCCACGTCCTGCAGCATCGAGGTCTTGAACGCGCCCAGCTTGCGCGTGACGGCATGGCGGTCCTCGGGCTGCTGGTCAATCGGCAGGCCCAGTTGGTCGCCGATGGCCTTGGCTTCCAGCATCACGGCACTCACAAAGCCGCGCACCAGGTCGTCGTCGAGGATACGGTCGGTGGTGGCGCCGGTGAGCGCGCTGATGGGGTTCATGGTGAGGTTGCCCCACAGCTTGAACCAGATGTCCTTCTGAATGCAGCTGCTCACCTCCACATCGATGCCACCGCGCTGCAGCGTGTCGGCCAACGCTTGCAGGCGCGCGCTCTGGCTGCCGTCCGGCTCGCCTACGATGAGGCGGTTGCCGAAATGCTGTTTGACGAAACCCGGCGCTTCGAGCGAGCAGCTGGTGTGCACCACGCTGCCCACCACGTTGCGCGCCGGGATGGCCTGGGCAATCACGCCGCCCGCGTCCACGGATTCGAGGGCACGCCCCTGCGCGGCGCCGCCGAAGCCGTCGAGAAACCACCACGGCACGCCGTTCATGGCGGTGAGCACGATGGTGTCCGGCCCGATCAGCGGCGCCATGGCACGCGCCACGTCGGGCAGGCCCGGGGCCTTGACGGCGACCACGACCAGGTCTTGCACGCCCAGCGCTGTCGGGTCGCTGTGGGCCGTGACTGCCACCTGTGCCAAGGTGCCGTCCGCGCGCCGCATGCGCAGCCCCTCGGCCTGCAGGGCGCGCAGCGTGTCGCCGCGCGCCACCATGCTGACCGGGTGGCCCGCTTGCGCCAGGGCCACGCCCAGCCAACCTCCGATGGCGCCTGCGCCGTAAATACAAACTTTCATGGTGGTCGTGCCTTTGTCTTCCGGTGAGTGTCGTGGTGAATCGGTGTGTGGTGTCTTGTGGGCTTCAGTAGCCCGCAGGGCGCGCTGGTGTGCCCCCAGCGTCGGCGCGAAAGCGCGCCAGCAGATTCTGCGCAGCGCTGGCCAGCAGCATGGTGTCCACGCCCACGGCCACAAACAGTGCGCCCGCCGCCAACCACTGGCGCGCCTGGGATTCGGTGGTGGCCAGGATGCCTGGCGCTTTGCCCGCACGCAGGATGCGGGTGATGCCGTCGTGGATGGCGGCCTGCACGTCAGGGTGCCCTGGGTTGCCGGGGTGACCCATGGAAGCCGACAGGTCGGCCGGGCCGATGAACACGCCGTCCACCCCTGGCGTGGCGGCGATGGCGTCGAGGTGGGCCATGGCTTCCACCGTTTCTGCCTGCACCAGCAGGCAGATCTGCTGGTTGGCCTCGTGCACATACTGGGGGTAGGCCTGCCAGCGCGACGAGCGGGCCAGCGCGCTCCCCATGCCGCGCACACCCTCGGGCGCGTAGCGCGTGGCGCGCACCAGCTGCTGGGCTTGCTCGGCCGTGTCCACCATGGGCACCAGCAGGGTCTGTGCGCCGATGTCCAGGTACTGTTTGATCAGTGCCGTGTCGCCCACGGGGACGCGTGCGATGGGGTGGGGCGCCTGCACGCCGGGGGGCAGCGCGCTGCTGGCGCTGGCGATGGCCTGCAGCTGGTGCAGGATGGAGCGCAGGTCATTGGGCGCATGTTCGCCATCGACCAGCAGCCAGTCGTAGCCGGTGCCCGCTAGGATTTCGGCGCTGTAGGCATCGGCCAGCCCGAGCCACAGGCCGATCTGCGCCTGGCCCTGGGCCATGGCCTGTTTGAAGCGGTTGGTGGGTGTCTGCAATCTGAACTCCGTGCGGCAGTGCCAAGCCCGCCATCGTACGGGCTGTTGCTATTCCAGTGGGCATGGCCGCTATAGTCGGCTGCCCCCACTTCGGGGCAGCCTCAACGACACCTGCCATGGCCAAAGAAAAAACCACGTTCACCTGCACCGAATGCGGCGGTACCAGCCCGCGCTGGCTGGGCAAATGCCCGGCCTGCGGTGCCTGGAACACGCTGATTGAGCAGGTGGCCGAGGCCGGGCCGGGCAAGAACCGCTACAGCGGCTCGCAATTTGCCGGTTTGAACCAGGCCCAGGCCGTGATGCCGCTGTCGGCCATCGAGGCCAGCGATGTGGAGCGCACACCGAGCGGCATCGACGAGCTGGACCGGGTGCTGGGCGGCGGCATTGTCGAAGGTGGTGTGGTACTGATCGGTGGCGACCCGGGCATCGGAAAATCCACCCTGCTGTTGCAGGCGCTGGATGCGCTTCAGCGCGCAGGGCTGCCCACCTTGTATGTGACGGGTGAGGAAAGCGGTGCCCAGGTGGCCCTGCGCTCGCGCCGCCTGGGGCTGGACCACAGCCAGGTCAACGTGCTGGCCGAGATCCAGCTCGAAAAGATCCTGGCGACCATCGAGTCCATGCAGCCTGCGGTGGCCGTGATCGACTCGATCCAGACCGTGTACTCCGACCAGCTCACGTCCGCGCCCGGCTCCGTGGCGCAGGTGCGCGAATGTGCGGCGCACCTCACGCGTTGTGCCAAGGCCTCGGGCGTGGCCATCGTGCTGGTGGGGCATGTGACCAAGGAAGGTGCGCTGGCCGGGCCGCGCGTGCTGGAGCACATGGTGGACACGGTGCTGTACTTCGAAGGCGACACGCACAGCCAGTTCCGCCTGGTGCGGGCCATCAAGAACCGCTTCGGCGCGGTCAACGAAATCGGCGTGTTTGCGATGACCGAGAAGGGCCTCAAGGGCGTGAGCAACCCCAGCGCCATCTTTTTGAGCCAGCATTCCGAGCCTGTGCCCGGCAGCTGCGTGATGGTGACGCTGGAGGGCACGCGCCCGCTGCTGGTGGAGATCCAGGCCCTGGTGGACAGCGGTGGCCCCAGCCCGCGGCGTCTGTCCGTGGGCCTGGACAAGGACCGCCTGGCCATGCTGCTGGCCGTGCTGCACCGCCACGCGGGCGTGGCCTGCATGGACCAGGACGTGTTCGTGAATGCCGTGGGCGGCGTGCGCATCAGCGAGCCAGCGGCCGACCTGGCGGTGATGTTGTCCATCACCTCCAGCCTGCGCGGCAAGGCGCTGCCGCGCGGCTTTCTGGCGTTTGGCGAGGTGGGGCTGGCGGGCGAGGTGCGGCCCGCGCCTCGCGGCCAGGAGCGCCTGAAGGAAGCTGCCAAGCTCGGTTTCAGTGTGGCCGTGGTGCCCAAGGCCAATGCGCCCAAGAAACCCATTGAGGGGCTGACCATCCACGCGGTGGAGCGGGTGGAAGAGGCCATGAACGTGGTGCGGGGCTTGTAAGCAATGCCCACAGCCACACACGGTTGAGGCCGTAAGACAATCCCAGCCTATGAATCTGCGCAATATCCTGGTGCCCCTGGGGGCGGTGGCCCTGGTCGGGTTTGGTTTTACAGCCTATGGCTGGGCCGGTGTGGCGGCCGTGGTGGGCGGGCTGGTCATGTGGGCCCTGCTGCATTTCACGCGGCTGGTGAATGTGATGAAGAAGGCCGCCAAGCGCCCCATCGGCTATGTGGGCAGTGCGGTCATGCTCAATGCCCGGCTGGCTGAGGGCGTGAACCTGATGCATGTGGTGGCCATGACGCAGGCGCTGGGGGAACTGCTGTCGCCCGAGGGCGCTGACCCCGAGGTGTACCGCTGGACAGACGGCACCCAGTCGCATGTGACCTGCGAGTTTCGCCATGGCAAATTGGTGAAATGGACGCTGGTGCGGCCGGAGGGCGAAGTGGCCGCCACTCCCCCCCAAGGCTGACCGCTGCACAGGCCCTTGCCCTTGGCGGGGCACCATTTGCTGCACTGCACCCTGGTGCCCCGGTTCCTGGCCCGCTGCGGCCCCGTAAAATCCCGGTTTTGCGACCCACAGCAACCAAAGGATTCCCATGAGCCCCGTAGTTCCCTCGATGGCCGACCGTGACGGCAAGATCTGGATGGACGGCCAGATGGTCGATTGGCGCGACGCCAAGATCCATGTGCTGACCCACACCCTGCACTACGGCTGCGGCGCCTTCGAAGGCGTGCGCGCGTATAACACGGCCAACGGCACGGCGATCTTCCGCCTGGAAGAGCACACCGACCGCCTCTTCAACAGCGCCAAGATCCTGCGCATGAAGATCCCGTTCACCAAGGAAGAAGTGAACGAAGCCCAGAAGGCCGTGGTGCGTGAAAACAAGCTCGAATCCTGCTATCTGCGTCCATTGACCTGGATCGGCTCGCAAAAGCTGGGTGTTTCACCCAAGGGCAACCAGATCCACCTCATGGTGGCCGCCTGGGCCTGGGGCGCCTACCTGGGCGAAGAAGGCATGAAGCGCGGCATTCGCGTCAAGACCAGCAGCTACACCCGCCACCACGTCAACATCACCATGACGCAGGCCAAGGCTGTGAGCAACTACACCAATTCCATCCTCGCCAACATGGAAGCGCTGGACGACGGCTACGACGAAGCACTGCTGCTCGACAGCTCTGGCTTCGTGTCCGAAGGTGCGGGCGAAAACATCTTTGTCATCAAGAACGGCGTGATCTACACGCCCGACCTGTCGGCCGGTGCCTTGAACGGCATCACCCGCAACACCGTGTTCCACATCGCCAAGGACCTGGGCCTGGAGATCGTGCAAAAGCGCATCACGCGCGACGAGGTGTACATCGCCGACGAAGCGTTCTTCACCGGCACGGCGGCTGAAGTGACCCCCATCCGCGAACTCGACCGGATCGAGCTGGGCAGCGGATCACGCGGCCCCATCACCGAAAAAATCCAGAGCGCCTTCTTTGACATCGTCAACGGCCGCAACTCCAACTACGCCCACTGGCTCGCGAAAGTCTGAACACCATGTCCCAAGCCGCCATCGAACTCCTGGCCAAGGACCTCAATGCCCAGGGTGGGGTTTTCTGCCCCAGCCCCAAGGCCGATATGAAAATCTGGAACAGCCACCCCAAGGTGTACCTGGATGTGGCCCGCACCGGCGAGGCCAAGTGCCCGTACTGTGGCACGGTGTACCGCTTGAAGGCGGGCGAGCACGTACACGCTGGCCACTGATTGATGCCCGTGGGAACCGGCGGCGCATCGGCGCCGCCCACGTTGACCGTGGCGGTGCTGACCCACAACGAGGCGCACCGTATTGAGGCCTGCCTGAAAAGCGCCGCGTTCGCCGACCAGCTGCTGGTGGTGGACAGCGGCAGCACGGACAACACCGTGGCCATCGCCCAAAGCCTGGGCGCCGAAGTCCACAGCTATCCCGACTGGCAGGGCTTTGCCGTGCAGCGCAACCGGCTGCTGGTGCATTCGCGCGGCGACTATGTGTTTTTCCTCGACGCTGACGAGGTGATGACACCCGCGTTTGCGCAGGAGCTGCAGGCCATCGTCCGTTCGGGCGAGCAGGCAGTGTGGACCATCCGCTGGCGCATGGTGGCCTATGGGCACGAGCTCAAGTATTTCCGGTCGCAGTCGCAGATCGAGCGCCTGTTTGTGCGTGCGCTGGTGAAGGAATACACCGGGGTGGTGCACGAGCAGGCCCAGCTCCATGCCCTGCCCGGTGGCGCAGCGGTGCCGCGTCGCCTCATCAAGGCGCGGCTGCTGCACTACTCCCGCACCACGGTGCGCGGCAGCCTGGAGAAGCTCACCCAGTACGTGATGCTCGGTGCCGCCAAGCGGGCGGAGGCGGGCAAACGCGGCGGGGTCTTGCGAGGCCTGGCGTCGGGCGGGTCGATGTTCCTGCGTCTGTATGTGTTCCGGCTGGGCTTTTTGTGTGGCGGCGCGGGCTTTCTGTACTGCCTGTTTGTGGCGCTGGAGGGCTTTTTCCGGTACGCCGCCCTGCACTACGACCGCGACAGCCTGACGGGGCGGGTGATTCGCTGATGACGTCTCCGCAGGATACCCACCGCTGGTTTTCCCGTTGCGCCAGCATTGGCGCGTTCATGGTCCCGGGGCTGGCGCTGTGGCTGCCCTCGGGCTATTCCTACGGCGCCGTGCTGCTGCTGCTGGCCACGCTGGCCAGCGCGCCGCTGTGGTGGCGCCGCCCTGCGCCGCGTGCCGCCTGGTGGCTGACGGCGGCTTTTTCGTGCATGGCTGCGCTGTGGATGCTGGATGTGGGGGCCACCTGGGGCTGGGGCAGCATGGATCGGCCGGTCAAATACCTCCTGGCCTTGCCCTGCATCTTTTTCCTGATGACGTTCGAGCCCCGTGCCGCCTGGCTGTGGATGGGGGTGGCGGTCGGCGCGGTGGGCAGCGGGCTGGTGGCGCTGTACCAGACCTTCGTGATGGAGCTGCCGCGTGCCAATGGATTTACCAACGCCATCCAGTACGGCAATCTGAGCATGCTGCTGGCCGTGATGAGCGGCCTGCTGCTCGTTGTGCAATGGAAGCGCTGGTGCCTGTGGCAGCGGTTGCTGCTGGCCAGCGCCATCGGGCTGGGTGCCGCCGGCTCGGTGCTCTCCCAGTCGCGCGGCGGCTGGCTGGCGCTGGTGCTGTTGCTGCCCGTGTGTGCCTGGCTGCTGGTGCGCACCACCGGGCAGCGGCGCGTGTACTGGGGCCTGTGTGCGCTGGCGCTGGCGGCGGCTGCGCTGTCGCAGGTGCCTGCGGTGGAGCAGCGGGTGGACGAGGCGCGCCAGGAAGTGCAGGTCTACAAGGACCACGGTGACGGCCGCAGCTCGGTTGGCCAGCGGCTGGCGCATTGGCGCCTGGCGTGGCAGATGGGCTGGGACCGGCCCTTCACCGGCTGGGGCCGGGCCGGGTACACCGACGAGAAGGCCCGGCGCGTGGCCGCCGGGCTGGCGCATCCCGTGGTGCTCGAATTTGGGCACGCGCACAACGAAATCCTGGACCTGTTTGCCAAACGCGGGCTGCCTGGCGTGCTGTTGCTCATGGCGTTCTATAGCATTCCGCTCGCGATGTTCTGGCCCACGGCGCGGCGCATTCGCGACGGTGCCGGCAAGATGGACAAGGAGTCGCTCTCGCTGTGCCTGGTGGGTGTGATGGTGCCCCTGTCGTACATCGGTTTTGGGCTCACGCAAGTGTTTCTGGCTCACAACAGCGGCAACATGTTCTACCTCTTCATGTGCCCCCTGGTGCTGGCGGCCCTGCACGAGCGGCGCACGCGCATGGGCTGCCCAAGACCGCTTTAGATGAAGCTCCCCCTGAGTCGCTTCGCGCCTTCCCCCTCTCTCGCTGCGCGGGAGGGTGGCGCCACCCGTGGCCTGGCAAAGCCAGCTCCACGGTGGCACTGGCTTGGGCCGCGCCAGTTTCATGGTCTGCGGGTGACGCGTAGCGCCATGGAAAACTGAGACGAAAGATTTCCCTATGCACATTCTGCTCATCAACAACTCCCCCATCCCTGTCTACGGCTACGGCGGTACCGAGCGTGTGATCTGGGATCTGGGCAAGACGCTGGTGCAGCTGGGTCACCGCGTGAGCTATCTGGTGCCCGACGGGTCCAGCTGCGACTTCGGCCATGTGCTGCCCATCCGCCCCGACGCACCTTGGGAGGGCCAGATCCCGGCCGATGTGGACATTGCGCATTTCCAGTTCAACCCCCGCACCGAGCTGAGCCGGCCCTATCTGGTCACCGAGCACGGCAACGCGCGCAAGCCCAAGCCGCTGCCGCTGAACACCGTGTTCCTCTCGCGTGACCACGCCGCGCGTTACGGTTCCACCGAGTTTGTCTACAACGGACTCGATTGGAGCGGCTATGGCCCTGTGGACTTTGACCGCCCACGGCCCCACTACCACTTTCTGGGCAAGGCGGCCTGGGGCGTGAAGAACGTGCGCGGCGCGATCAAGGTGGCCAAGATGGCTGGCGTGGAGCTGGACGTGCTGGGCGGAGACCGCATCAACTTCAAGCGCGGCTTTCGCTGGACGCTGTCGCGCAAGATCCACTTTCACGGCATGGTGGGCGGCTCGCAGAAGACCAGCCTGCTCAATGCCTCGCGCGGGCTGATCTTTCCGGTGCGCTGGCACGAGCCCTTTGGCCTGGCCGTGATCGAAAGCCTGTACTTCGGCTGCCCGGTGTTTTCCACGCCCTACGGCGCATTGCCCGAGCTGGTGCCGGTGCACTGCGGCGTGCTGTCGGCCGAAGCCTCCGTGCTGGCCGAGGCGGTGCGCAACAACCGCTTTGACGCCCGCGCCTGTCACCAGCATGTGGTCGATCACTTCGGCGCCGAGCGCATGGCCCGCAACTACCTGCGCATGTACGAGCGCGTGCTGGCGGGTGAGAAGATCAACGCCCAGCCGCCCGTCATCCAGGGGCCTGCGCGCGAACTGCCCTGGAAGGGCTGAACCCCCCCCTGAGGCGCTGCGCGCCTTCCCCCGGAGGGGGACGCACCCAGTGGCCCGGCAGAGCCGGTTCCACGGGTGCACTGGCTTGGGTGCGCTCCGGTATCGAAGGGCGTGAACATCGCGGGCTGGTTGCTTGGCGGTGCAGGACCGTCTACCAGCGTGCACATATCGTCCTACCCGTGCCCGCTCGGACTGGGCCGGTCGAAGCCAGTGCACGTTCCGCGCGGCGGAGGCGTGTGAAAAACTGATCGAATTGGCCGCTAGCGCTTATTCATCAAGCGCAATTCGCTATCTAATTAATAGCAAAAGTCACCTCTGCCCCGCGCCCTGCGCTCCCACGGCTGCCAGCGCAGCCCGCCATTCCGCTTCCAGCACGGCCACGAGCGCCGCCGCTGGCATGGGGCGCACCGCCGCCACGCCCTGGCCGGCCCACAGGGAGAGGTAGTCCGCCCGCCCCGCCTCGGCAGAGGCCCGGCGCAGCGCGCCGGTGAGGGCGTTCTGCACCGGGTAGGCTGGCACATCGGCCTCGTGCGCGTGCAGCCGCTGCAGCATCGTGTTGACGATGCCACGCGCCGGGCGGCCCGAGAAGACGCGGGTGGTGCGCGTGTCCGTGCCGGTGGCGTGGGCCAGCGCATCACGGTAGGCCGGGCCGATGCCCGACTCGTCGCAGGCCAGGAAGGCCGTGCCCATCTGCACCGCCTCGGCGCCCAGGGCCTGGGCCGCGGCGATGCCTCGCCCGTCCATGATCCCGCCGGCCGCGATCACCGCCACGCCCCGGGGGCGCAGCGCATCCACGCACTGCGGGATGAGGGCCATGGTGCCCACCATGGACGCCGCAAAGTCGGCCTGCGAGGGGCCCTTGGCGGCAGGGGCCTTTTCTGCGGGCGCAAGGCCCTCGGCCTGCAGACGGCCCGTGGGCAAAAAAGTGCCCCGGTGGCCGCCCGCCTCCATGCCCGATGCGACCACCGCGTCCGCGCCCACATCGGCCCAGGCCACGGCCTCGGCCACGGTGGTGGCCGTGCCGATGACGGTGCAGCCCGCGCTGTGCAGCCGCTCGACCTGCGCGGCGTTCAGGATGCCGAAGGTAAAACTCGCCACGGCCGGGCGCGCTTCGACCAGGGCGTCGAACTGGGCCGCAAAGTCCTCGCACCAGCGCGCGGGCACGGCGGGCGTGAGGCCGAACTCCGCATACAGCGGCGCCAGACGGGCCACGGCCTTTTCCACCGTGGCCGCATCGGGCGCGGGCGTGTCCTGCACGAAGAGATTGAGCCCGAAGGGCCGGTCGGTGCGCCGCCGCACCTCGGCCGCCGCCTCGGCCATGGCTGCGGGGGAGCGCATGCCGCAGCCCAGGGTGCCCAGCCCGCCCGCTGCGGACACGGAGGCAGCCAGCGCCGGGGTGTCGGAACCCGTCATGGGCCCCTGGATGATGGGCAGACGCAGGGAGAGGGCGGTGCGCAGGCTGCGGTGGGGCATGGTGGCGTTCCGTTCGCTAAGAGTGAGAGGAAGAGAAGCGTTGTCAGTCGCGTAGCACTTGCTGCAGCGCATCCAGGGCCGCGGACCGGTAGCCGTGGCGCCACACCAGCAGCGTCTGCAGGGTGGTCAGGGGGTGCTGGGCCAGCAGCGCGGCGTGGGGCGAGAGCTGGAGCACCGAGCGTGGCACGATGCCCACGCTGCCACCCCCCGCCACGCTGGCCAGGATGGCGTGGTACGAGCCCAGTTCCAGCGTCTGCATGGGCGGGGTGCGGGTTGCGAACCAGTCCTGCGCCACCCCCCGGTAGGTGCAGCCAGGCTCGAACACCGCCAGCGTGCCGGGCACCACATCCTGCGGGCCGGACACGGGCGGATGCCCCGTGGGCAGCACCAGGATCAGTTCCTCGGCGAACACGGGGCTGGCTTCCAGCGCAGGGTCGGGCGACTGCCCTGGCGGCCAGGCCACCAGCACGGCGTCGAGCGCATGGGCGCGCAGCCGCTCCAGCAGTTCGCGCGTGGGGGCGGTCGACAGCTCCAGCGCCACCCCGGGCCACTGGCGGTGCAGTTGCGCCAGCGGGGCGGGCAGGCGGCTGGCGGCGGTGCTTTCCATCGAGCCCAGGCGCAGGCGTCCCGTGGGCTGGCCTGGCCGCACGGCCTGCCGAGCCTCCTCGGCCAGCGCCAGCAGCCGGTCAGCGTAGCCCCGCAGCACCTCGCCCTCGGGCGTGAGCGCCATGCGCTTGCCCTCGCGCAGGAACAGCGGAGTGCCCAGGTCGGCCTCCAGCTGGCGCACCCGCGTGGTCACATTGGACTGCACGCGCTGCAGCCGCTCGGCCGCGCGCGTGACGCTACCCTCTGCCGCCACGGTGCGGAAGATGTCGAGGGCGGCCAGATTGAGTGGGGGGGATACTTTATCCATCTTGAAAAGTATGAATGTCAAAAATTCAATCTCTTGCTAAGATCATAAGACCCCGCATCCGACGCCGCAACTCCCGTCCCACCGTCCCACCGCGCAATCGCCCCCATGCCGTGATCCAGGCCACTTCTTCTTCCACGCTTGCATCCACCCGCCGTGGCGACACCGGCTCCTCCGCGCTCCAGGTCGCACTGGCGGGCATGGCCGCGCTGGCGGCCGCCATGGGCATCGGCCGCTTTGCCTTCACACCGCTGTTGCCCATGATGCTGCACGACGGCATGGTGGACATCGCCACCGGCAGCTGGCTGGCCACGGCCAACTACGCGGGCTACCTGGGGGGTGCGCTGCTGTACATGGCCTTGCCCTGGCTGGGTCGGCGCCTGGGCGCGGTGCCCGGCAACGCGGCCCTGGTACGGGGCGGGCTGGTGGCCACGGTGCTGCTCACAGCCGCGCTGGCCCTGCCATGGCCCGTGCTGTGGCCGCTGATGCGGTTGCTGGCCGGTGTGGCCAGCGCCATGGTGTTCCTGGGCACGGCCAACTGGTGCATGGGCCGGCTGGCCCACCTGGGGCATCCGGCCCTGGGCGGGTTGATCTTTTGCGGTCCGGGCCTGGGCATCGTCGCCACCGGCCTGCCCACCAGCGCCATGGTGGCAGCGGGCTGGAGCGCCGCCACGGGCTGGGCGGTGTTCGCCGTGCTTGCCGCCTTGCTGTGCGCGCTGGTGTGGCCGGTGGTGCGGGGCAGCGAAGCCTCCTCGGTGGTGCCAAGCGCCGCAAGCACGGCGGCCACGGCGCCACCTCCGCCCGCGCCGCATCCGGCAGCCGAGCGCGCCCTGCTTGCGCTGGCCTATGGCCTGGCCGGCCTGGGCTACATCGTCACGGCCACCTTCCTGCCCGTGATCGCGCGGGCCGCGCTGCCTGCAGGCTCGGCCTGGCCCGACCTGTTCTGGCCCATCTTCGGCGCGGGTGTGGCGTTGGGGGCGCTGCTGTCCACGCGCATTCACCCAGCGCGGGACCGGCGCCTGCTGCTGGCGGGGGCCTACCTGCTGCAGGCGGCGGCCATCGGCCTGGGCCTGCTCTGGCCCGGCCCGGCAGGCTTTGCATTCGGTAGCCTGCTGCTGGGCCTGCCCTTCACGGCCATCACGTTCTTTGCGTTGCAGGAGGCGCGACACCAGTGGCCCCAGGCGGGCGCAGGCTTCACCGGCCTGATGACCGCGCTGTACGGTATCGGCCAGATCGCGGGGCCGCCCATGGCGGCGGTGCTCCTGGCGCGCGCGGGCTCGCAGGCGCAGGGGTTTGACTGGGCGCTGGGTGTGGCGGGGGCTGCGCTGGGGTTGGGGGCGGCGCTGTATGCGCTGATGGCCTGGCGCTGGAGAACGTGAGCTAAGCTAAAAATGGCCTGTAGCGCTTATCCAATGAGCGCATGCAGCTATCGATGTGATAGCTATTGGGGGAGGGGCAACCGCAGCACAAAGCACGCGCCACTCGCGCCATCCGGCCGGTCCTCGCAGTGCACCGTGCCGTTGTGGCGCCCTGCAATCGAGCGCACCAGCGCCAGCCCCAGGCCCACGCCCCCGGCGCGCTCGCTGGCGCCGGGCAAGCGGTAGAAGGGCTCGAAGATGCGTTCACGGTGGGTCACGGGCACGCCCGGACCCCGGTCGCACACGCGCACCTCGGCGTGACCCTGGCGGCGTTCGACCACCAGGGTGATCTCGCCGGTGCTGTAGCGCCGGGCGTTTTCCAGCAGGTTGCGGATGGCGCGGCGCAGAAGCTTGGGGATGCCGCGCACATCCACGGAGTCCGAACTCACGTCCAGATCGGCGTCCACGCGTGCACACTCTTCGGCGGCCAGACCGATCAGATCCACCAGCTCCACGGTACCCACATCGGCTTCGCGCGCATCCAGGCGGCTGGCCAGCAGGATCTCGTCCACCAGCTGGTCCAGCTCGGCAATGTTGCGCAGGATTTCCTCACGGAACGCGGGCGAGGGCTGCTGCCCGCCCATCAGCTCCAGCCCCATGCGGATGCGGGTGAGCGGTGAGCGCAGTTCGTGCGAGGCGTTGGCCAGCAGCGATTTGTGCGACTTGACCAGCGTTTCCACGCGCGCAGCGGCGGCGTTGAACTGGCGCGCGAGGTCGGCCACTTCGTCCTGCCCTTGCTCGGGCACACGCACCGACAGGTCGCCCTCGCCAAACTTTTGCACGCTGCGTTGCAGGGCTTCGAGCCGCAGCGTGAGGCGCCGGATGATGGGGTACACACCCACGGCCACGGCCAGGCCCACGATGCCCAGCAGCCACAAAAAGCCGAACGGTGGCCGGGTCCAGAACGCGGCGTCGCCCTGGTTCGGACCTCCGGGTCGGCCGCTCCGATCGCCGCGTGGCTGGCGAGGCGCCATCTGCAGCAGAAAGACCTGCCCGGTGTCCGATTGGATCTGGAATTCAATGCCTTCGCCCGGCTCGCTGGGCTGGCGCGTGGCCAGGCCCTTGAGCACCTGCGTGCCGTTGGGATCGCGCAGCACCATCTCGCGCGAGGGCGGCACGAACGGCTGGGCGTTCTGCGCCTTTTGTTCCTCGGCCATGCGCCAGGCCCAGCCCACGGTCAGCGTCAGCACCGCGATGCCGCCGACCACGGCCAGCCAGATGCGCAGGTACAGACGGCGGGAGAAGGGGGTGGAAAGGGACATTCAGCAAAAGTGGAGGTGCGCGCCGCAGCGGGGCCGCGCCCTACCGGTCAGTCTTGTTGTTTCGCAAAAACGTAGCCCACGCCACGCACCGTGAGGATGCGGCGCGGGTTCTTGGCGTCGGCCTCGATGGCGGCACGGATGCGGCCCATGTGCACGTCGATGGAGCGGTCAAACGCCTCCAGCTCGCGGCCGCGCACGGCCTCCATGATCTGGTCGCGCGTGAGCACCCGGCCCGCGCGCTCGGCCAGCGCCACCAGCAGGTCGAACTGGTAGGAGGTGAGGTCGGCCAGCTCGCCTGCCACGGTCACGGTGCGGGCGTCGCGGTCGATCTCCAGCGTGCCAAAACGCAGGACCTGCGTGGCCGCCGTTGCATTGCCGCCATCGGTGCGGCGGCGCAGGATGGCGCGGATGCGGGCCAGCAGCTCGCGCGGCTCAAACGGCTTGGGCAGGTAATCGTCGGCACCCAGCTCCAGGCCGATGATGCGGTCCATAGGGTCGCCCTTGGCGGTGAGCATGAGCACCGGCACCTGGGCCGCATGGCCTTGCAACGAGCGGATGCGCCGGCACACTTCCAGGCCGTCCATGTCGGGCAGCAT
Organism: Acidovorax sp. Leaf73; assembly: GCF_916855635.1. Classification (NCBI taxonomy): domain Bacteria; kingdom Pseudomonadati; phylum Pseudomonadota; class Betaproteobacteria; order Burkholderiales; family Comamonadaceae; genus Acidovorax; species Acidovorax sp. Leaf73. Next base: position 649,538 of record NZ_CAKASI010000004.1, on the reverse strand, counting down.
GAGGTCCAGGATCACGAGGTCGGGCAGCGGCCCGGCGTCGGGCCCCTGCAGTTGCGCCAGGCCACTCTTGCCGTCCGCGCGGTGCGTGACCTGCAGGCCCGACTGGCCCAGGTACTCGCCCACCATCTGTGCGAGGCGGGCGTCGTCTTCGATCATCAGCAGTTGGGAACTCATGGGGGCAGTGTAGTAGCGGGTGGCTTCATGGTCGCCAAGGGCTGTCTCGGTGCGTTGTCGGCCATGTAAACCTCCCGTAAAGCCACCAAGCCCGTGCAGCCGTACGACCGCGGCCAGACTTGCCCTGCCGCGCGGTCCCGCCCGGGCCGCTTGTGTTGCACGCATGCCATGCGCAGGAGGCGCAGCTTCTTCTTGTGTGGGCACTGCTTTGCCCCTACGCTCGGAGCATGAATTCGCCCTTCCTTACGCCGGGATGCCACGGCGCCAGCCCGCCGTCCGCATGACGCTCCCGGAGCCTCGCCTTGCCCCGTCCGGGCGCGACGTCTCCGTGGCGATCGTGGAGGACGATCCGCGCACGCGGCGGCGGTTCGAGCACGCGCTGGCGCGGGCCGACCGCCTGTGGCTGGCCTACTCTGCGGGCACGGTGGGCGAGATGGTGGCTTGGCTGCGCGACAACCGTGTGGACGTGCTCCTCGTGGACCTCGGGTTGCCCGACGGGTCCGGCCTTCAGGTCATCAGCCATTGCCGCAAGCTGTCGCCCGGAACCGAGATCATGGTCATCAGCATGTTCGGCGACGAAGCCAACATGATGCGCGCCTTCGAAGCCGGCGCACGCGGCTACCTCCTCAAGGACGGGACCGAAGACGATCTCGCCGACCACGTCCTGAGCCTGAATGCCGGCGGATCGCCCATGACCCCCATCATCGCGCGCCAGTTGCTGACACGTCTGTCGCCCGCGCCAGCGACGACCAGTGCGCTTCCCGCCGATGCGACCTTGACGGCGCGGGAGCGGGATATCCTCGCCAAGCTTGCGCGCGGCTACACCTACGCCGAAACCGCAGAGATCCTGGGCATCTCGCCTTCCACGGTCCAATCGCATGTCAAGAACATCTACAGCAAGCTGGCGGTTCATTCAAAGACGGAGGCGATTCACGAGGCGCGGCAGCTGGGGCTTCTGTAGCAGGCTACCGGGCATGCCGCGGGAGGCGCCGCTGCGCGTGCTCTGGATTGCGGTGCTGTGGGTGCTTCTCTGCGGCACGGTGCAGGCCCAACCGGAGGTAGGGACGATTGCGCAGGCCCATGCGTACCTCGAACCCGATGGCGCCGAACCCTGGGCGGGGCTGGTGGCGCTTCCGCATCTCTGGGACAAGGCCTACCCCGGCAAGTCAGGGCGCGCGCGCTACCTGCTGACGCTTCCCCCCGTGCCGTCAGATGGAATCCTCAGGGGGGTCTATTTCCCCAGGGTGGGCAACCAGGTCGAAGTCTTCGTCGGCGGCGATCTGATTGCACACCGCGGCGTGCTGGGCGACGGCCGCACCGATGCGACCAAGGCGCCGCTGTGGGTGCCCGTGCCTGCGCGCCTGTTGTCACAAAGCGTCCCCACCGTGCTGGAGGTTCGTGTAGCCGTGCAAGCGGTGCGCTGGGGTGGACTGGCCGCACCGCGCTTCGGGCCTGAGGCCGTGCTTCAGCCGCAGTACCGCGAGCGCTATGTCTGGCGGCAGTGGGGCGCAGTGGCCGTGGTGTTTGCACTGGCCCTCACGGGCGTGATTGCCGCAGGGCTGTGGCACCTCAACCGGGAGCCGGTGTACGGCTATTTCGCGCTGTGCGCGCCGTTCGGGATGCTGCGCTTCGGCGACCGTCTGTGGAGCACCTCGCCCCTGGGATGGCCGGTGTGGGGTGGCATCGTGGCGTTCTCGCTGGCGGTGCACGTCCTGCTGCTGGTGCGCTTCTCGCTGGCTTTGATCGGCCTCGACGGGCTCGGGGCCCGGCGGGCGTTCTGGGTGCTGCTGCTCGCTGAAACCCTCCTGGTGTCAGCAGCTTTTGGCCTGTTCCAGCCGGAGTACTGGACCGCCGCCCTGGGATTGCTGTTCGTGCCTGCGGTTGGGGCCTATGTCATCGCTGCACGGGAAGCGATCGTGGCCCGCAAGCCCGAGGCCATCGCCTTCTGTATTGCCAGCTTCGTTCCCATAGGCGCGGGCCTGTACGACTTCCTGGAGATCCGCATCGCGACAGAAAGCGTGGGCCGCTCTTCGTACCTTCCTCTGGCGACCATGCTCTTCGTGCTCCTGATGGGCTGGCTCATCCTGGATCGTTATGCCCGCCAGGTGCGTGCATACCAGGCCCTGAGCAATTCCCTGGACGAGAAGGTGCGCCAGCGCGAGCGTGAGCTGGAGGTCAGCTACGCGCTCCTGCAGCAGGAGCATGAGCAGCACGCGGCCCTGCAGGAGCGCCAGCGCATCATGCGCGACATCCACGACGGCGTGGGATCGCAACTGGTGGGGCTGCTCAGCCTCATTGGCAAAGGCCGGTCCAGCCGGGCCGCGCTGCGTGAGCATGCCCACGCGGCGCTCGATGAACTGCGCATGGCCGTGGACGCCATGCAGCCGGTGGACGGTGACCTGGCCACCGTGCTGGCCACGCTGCGCTACCGGCTACAACCGCGGCTGGCTGCCTCGGGCATCTCGGTCGATTGGCAGGTGGACGAAGAACTGCCCACGCTGGACAGCCTCACACCGCACAGGGTGCTTCAGATCCAGCGCATCCTGCTGGAGGCATTCACCAACGTGCTGCGGCATGCGCAGGCCACCCGCGTACGGGTCAGCGCGCGCCAGCAGCCGGGGCCGGCACGCCAGCCCGATGATGAGTCGCCGTGTCTGGTACTGGAGATCGCCGACAACGGCATCGGCATGCCCGGCCCGGCTGCAGCCGGGGGCCAGGGGCTGGCCAACATGCGCGCACGCGCGCAGGCTATCGGCGCGCAGCTGGATGTCACGTCTGTGCCGGGCCAGGGGACGTGTGTGCGGATTGCGTTGCTGGGGGAGCCTGCACCCGCGATGCCAGCCACACCAGCACCAGCACCGGCAGCCCCAGCAGCGCCGTCGATGTGAAGAACTGCGCATAGCCAAACGCATTCACGTAGTCGCCCGAGAAACCCGCCACAAACTTGGGCAGCAGCAACATCATCGAGCTGAACAGTGCGTACTGCGTGGCCGAGTAACTCACGTTCGTCAGGCTCGATAGATAGGCAATGAATGCGGCCGACGCAATGCCACTGGCCAGGTTGTCGGCCGACACCACGGCAATCAGCGCCGTCAAGTCGTGTCCGTGGCCCGCCAGCCAGGCGAACAGCAGGTTGCTGGCCGCGCTCAGGATGGCGCCCAGCATCAGGATGCGCATCACGCCAAACCGCATCGACAACACGCCGCCCACAAAGGCGCCGGCCAGCGTCATGATCACGCCGTAGATCTTGGTCACGGCGGCGACCTCGTCCTTGGTGAAGCCCATGTCCACATAGAACGGGTTGGCCATGATGCCCATCACCACATCGCTGATGCGGTACACGGCGATGAGCGCCAGGATCAGCGCCGCGTGCCAGCCATAGCGGCGCAGAAAATCGGCAAAAGGCTCCACCATGGCGCTCTGGATCCACTCCGCCGCGTTGCGCGCAGGGGGCAGTTGCACGGGCGCGGGCTCGCGTGAGAACAGCACGGTGACCACGCCCACGGCCATCGAGGCCGCCATCACGAGGTACGCCACTTGCCACGCGCTGTTCTGGTAGGCCGCAGCGCCTTGTGCGATGGCTTGGCCCACGGCGGGCGCCACCTCGGAGCGTGCTGCAATCCACAACACGCCCGCTCCGGCCCAGATCATGGCCAGGCGGTAGCCCGTCTGGTACGACGCTGCCAGCGCCGCCTGGTGGTTGGCGTCGGCGGATTCGATGCGAAACGCATCGAGCGCGATGTCCTGCGTGGCCGAGCCAAATGCCACGGCCAACGCGCACCACACGATGGGCCCCAGGGTCTGGCGCGGGTCGGCCAGCGCCATGCCGATGAGCCCGGCCACGATCAGCGCCTGCGACAGCAGCAACCAACTGCGCCTGCGCCCCAGCGCGTGTGTGAGCAGCGGAATCGGCAGCCGGTCTACCAGTGGTGCCCACACCCACTTGAAGCCATAGGCCAGGCCCACCCAGCTCAGGTAGCCGATGGTGCTGCGGTCAATGCCCGCCTCGCGCAGGCGAAAGCTCAGCGTGCCCAGTACCAGCAGCAGTGGCAGCCCGGCCGAGAACCCGAGCGTAAGCATGCGCAGGCTGGCGGGCTCCAGGTACACGCGCAGGGTCTGCAGCCAGGGCGTGCGGTGCGGCTTTTCCGGGGTGAGGTTGGGGGCGGATGAAGTGGAGGTGTCTGACATGGGCGCGTGGAGGTTTTGTCTATCATCGCCGACACACCCTTGTAGCCAGCCTGTCGGCCTCCATCTGCGCGGCAGGCTTTGGTGTGTTGTGTGCCAGCGCCGCTCATTATTCCTTCTGGGATTGCCTTGTATGTGTCTTTTCTGCCCCGCTCCCTCTGTTGCGCCCTCGTCCCCGTGGTCGGCGCGCCGCGCCTTCCTGCTGGCGGCAGGCGCCAGCGCTGCGGCGCCAGTGCTCGCGCAGGTCGAGGTGGGCTCGGCATCCAGCCTGCGCAAGCTGGTGCCCGCTGAAACGCTGGAAAACTCCGCAGCCCAGCAGTACCAGCAGATGCTGCAGCAGGCCAAGGCCAAGCGCGCGCTGGCACCCAGCGACCACCCGCAGCTGCAGCGCCTGCACGCCATCGCCAAGCGGCTGATTCCGCACACCATGCCGTGGAACGACCGCGCCAAACAATGGCGCTGGGAGGTCAACCTCATCGGCAGTTCGCAGATCAACGCCTTCTGCATGCCCGGCGGCAAGATTGCGTTCTACACCGGCATCCTGGACCAACTCAAGCTCACCGACGATGAGACCGCCATGATCATGGGCCACGAAATGGCCCACGCGCTGCGCGAACATGCGAGAGAGCGCATCGCCAAGACACAGGGCACCAACCTGGCGCTGCGCCTGGGCTCGCAGCTGCTGGGGCTTGGCGACCTGGGCCAGGCGGCGGCGGGGCTGGGTGGGCAGCTGCTCACGCTGCAGTTCAGCCGCTCGGACGAGACCGATGCCGACCTGGTGGGGCTGGAGCTGGCCGCCCGCGCAGGCTACCAGCCCTCGGCCGCCGTAAGCCTGTGGCAGAAGATGGGCAACGCCAGCGGCAGCAAGCAGGGCGGGCTGGCGTTTTTGTCGACACACCCTTCAGGCCCCGCGCGCATCCGTGAGCTGGAGGTGAATGTGCCCAAAGTGCAGGGCCTGTACGAGGCGGCGCGGCGCAACGGGTAGTCGTGGACGGCGGGTGGGTGGCAGAGGCGCGCCATCGAAAGGTGTCTGGGAATCCTGATGCTACTGTTTTAATAGCTGTTAGCGCTTGATGAGTAAGCGATAGCGGCCAATTTGACTAAGAATTTGGCTGCCGTGGAGCTATCCCACGCTCACCCGGTTGCGGCCCGCGTTCTTGCTTTGGTACAGCGCCTTGTCGGCGCGTGCAATGGCAGCTTGCAGGTCTTCGGCGCTGTGCACCTGGGCCACGCCAAACGACATGGTCAGCGCAATGGGCGCCTGGCCCACGTCCAGCGGCGTTTGCTCGATGGCGGCGCGGATGCGTTCGGCGGTGGCACAGGCGGCGTCCAGCGTGCTGGCGGGCATCAGCGCCAAAAACTCCTCGCCGCCCCAACGCGCCAGCACGTCCCCTTCGCGCAGGTTGGCGGCCAGCACATTGGCCATGGCCACCAGTACCTCGTCACCCACGGCGTGGCCGTATTGGTCGTTGATCCGTTTGAACAAGTCCACATCACACAGCAGCAGGGTGACTGGCGCACCGTCGCGCTGGCTGCGCGCCAGCGCGTTGGTGGACAGGGCTTCGAAGTGGCTGCGGTTGGCCAGGCCGGTCAGCGGGTCGAGCGTGGCCTGCTTGCGCAAGCGGGCCTCCGCGATCAGGATCGTGCGGCGGTAAAAGGCCGACAGCGCGGCCGACATGGCGAACACCAGACAGATGTGCACCCAGTTCACGATGTTGACGCTGCGGGCGGGCAGGGGGTCGAGCGGGCCCAGGTGGCTGCTCAGTGCATGCAGGCCCAGGTAGTACGCCAGCAACGCCAGCACCATCGGCGCGGCATACCCGCGCGTATTGGCAATCACGATGGCAGGAATGAACATCAGCAGGTAGTAGTGAAACCCGCTGTCCCAGCCGATGAGCAGCGATCCCAATGCCGAATGCCCCACCACCTCCAGCCAGATCAGCACCAGCCCGGCCACGTTGTAGCGTTTCTGTATGAGCCGGTATGCGCCCAGGTACATGCCGATGCTGATCACGTTGATGGCCGCCAGGGGCAGCGAGCCCAGCCACAGAAACAGCACGATGTAGCCGACATCAATGGCCGCTGCGGTCAGCGCCACCCGCTGCACCATGGCCCAGTAAGCCTTGCCCGCCAGGCTGGAGCCGCGCTGCGGTGCTAGGGGAGGGCGTGGCTTGAAGGTGGGGTTCATGGCGCGAAAGCGGGGCGGGGCGGATGGAGCCTGGGCAAGGGTGCCACAAGCTGCTTACAACACGATACATCGTAAGCATGCAGACCATCGGCGGTCCGCAGAACTGGCCGCTTTTGCAACGCATATCCGCCCCGGGCGGGCGCCTGGGTGGGGCGGGGCGACCTCCTAAAAGGAGAAAGTAGTAGTCAAATTTGCCGCTAGCGCTTGTCCATCAAGCGCTGGCAGCTATCAAAAAGATACTAATGAGGCGATGTGCAGCGAAGCGCTGCGGGACGTTTCTGAGGCTCTTCTGGCACGTCTCAGGTCCCGCCCACGTAGGGATTGCTCTGGCGCTCACGCCCGAAAGTGCTCTCGGGCCCATGCCCCGGGATGAACACCGTCTGGTTGCCCATGGGCCACAAGCGCTCTGTGATGCTGTCGATGAGCTGCTGGTGGTTGCCCTGCGGGAAATCCGTGCGGCCCATGCTGCCCGCAAACAGCACATCGCCCACAAACGCCCGGTCGATCTGCGGCGCGTGGAATACCACATGCCCGGGGGTGTGCCCGGGGCAGTGGCGCACGTTCAGGGTCTCGTTGCCGATCTGCACCGTGTCGCCATCGTGCAACCAGCGCGTGGGCGTGAAGTGCTGCGCGGGCGGAAACCCAAACATCGCACTTTGCTGCGGCAGGCCGTCAATCCAGAACTGGTCGCCCGGGTGGGGGCCAACGATGGGCAGCGAAAGCCGCTCTGCCAGCTCGCCCGTGCCGCCCGCGTGGTCGATGTGGGCGTGGGTGAGCCAGATCTGTTCGAGCGTGAGGTTAAGACGTTTTATTTCAGCGAGCAGCACCTCCAGGTCGCCGCCGGGGTCGATCACGGCGGCTTTGTGGGTGGCGTCGCACCAGACGAGGGAGCAGTTTTGCTGGAACGCGGTGACGGGGATGGTGAGGTAGTGGAGCATGGTGGGTGAGGTGGTGGCGTGTATTTTTGCAGGCCTGGCGCACGGCGGCCGGGAGAGGCTCAAGCCCGTGCCAGCCGATCGACGAGGAAATTCACCAGCACGCGCACGCGCAGCGGCATGTGCCGGTTGGCGGGATACAGCAGGGAAAACGGGCGAGAGGCACCGGCATGGGCGGGCAGCACCTCCCGCAAGGCGCCGCTGTGCAGATCGGCCTCCACAATGAACCGGTAGGTCTGCAGCAGCCCTGCGCCTGCACGCGCCAGGGTCACGGGACCCAGGATGTCGTCGGCGCAGCGCAGGTGGCCTTGGGTGGGCACCTCCACATCGCGCCCGGCGGCGTCGCGCAGTATCCATGGCACCGCTTGGCCGCTGCTGGGCAGCACAAACTGGATGCATTCGTGCGCCGCCAGGTCGGCGATGGCATGCGGTGTGCCGCAACGCGCCAGGTACGCCGGGGCGGCGACCACCACCAGGGCGGCGTCCTCCAGCTTGCGCGCCACCAGCCCCGAGTCGATGGGGGCTCGACCGCGCACGGCCAGGTCAAAGCCTTCTTCGGTGAAGTCCACGTTGCGGTTGCTCAATTGCAGCTCCAGCTCCACGTCGGGGTAGGCCTGCGCAAATGCGGGCAGCAGGGGCAGGATGCGGCAGTGCCCGTAGGAGGTGGGCAGGCTGAAGCGCACGAGGCCTGCCGGGCTTTGCTGTTGGCCCGACAGCTCGCGTTCTGCCTCGGCCAGCTGGCCCAGCGCCTGGCGGCATTGCTCGTAGTAGCGCTTGCCTGCGTCGGTCAGCCGCACCTGGCGCGTGGTGCGCTGGAACAGCCGCACGCCCAGGCGCGCCTCCATGCGCGCCACCGATCGGCTCACGGCTGCCGCCGTCAGCCCGGCCGCCTGGGCGGCGGCCGTGAAGCTTTGCCACTGCGCGGTCAGGCAGAACAGTTCGATGCTGCCCAGCTTCAGGTCGTCAAATTGGCGCGCCATGTTCTGTTTATTACTTGATGTAATCAGTGAAATTCCTGAAGCCTAGTTTATTGCTGTTTGCATCCTCAATACCATCGCTTCATCTTTCCACCACGCTCCAAAGGCAACCCCATGAAGCTGTACTTTTCTCCCGCCGCCTGCTCCCTGTCGCCCCACATCCTGTTGCGCGAATGTGGCCTCACTTTCGACCTGGAGAAGGTCGATACCGAGCGCCACCGCACGGCAGATGGGCGCGATTTTTATGCCATCAACCCCAAAGGCCAGGTGCCTGTGCTGGAGCTGGCGGACGGCTCCCGCCTCACCGAAGGCCCGGTCATTGCGCAGTACATCGCCGACCAGGCCCAGGCCACGCAGCTCATGCCCGCAGCCGGTACGCTGGCGCGCTACCGGGTGATGGAGTGGCAGAACTACGTGAGCACCGAGCTGCACAAGTCCTTCACGCCCTTGTTCCACGCCGGGCTGGACGACAACGCCAAGGCCACGCTGGCCGCTCTGCTGCGCAAGAAGATGGACTGGCTGGACGCGCAGCTGCAGCACGGCCCCTACCTGACGGGCGAGCACTTCACGGCGGCCGATGCCTACCTTTTTGTGGTGCTGGGTTGGGCCAAGTTCGTGAAGCTGGACATCAGCGACCTGGCCCATCTGCAGGCTTTCCTGCGCCGCGTGGCCGCGCGCCCCGCCGTGCAGGCCGCGATGCGGGCCGAAGGGTTGCTGGGCTGAGAGGCCATTGCTTCATTCCAAGGAAAATAGCCATGCCTTACATCAACATCAAAGTGACCCGTGAAGGCGTCAGCAGTGCGCAAAAAGCGGCGCTGATCCAAGGCGCCACCGATTTGCTGGTGCGCGTTCTGAACAAGGAGCCCGCCACCACCTTTGTCGTGATCGACGAGGTCGAGACCGACAACTGGGGCGTGGCCGGTGAAACGGTGACCGTGCGCCGCCAGCGCGCTCGCGCCGCCGCCGACGGGAGCGCGCCATGAGTGACCCGCGCTTTGACGCAGTCGCCGCCGTGCTGCAGGAATATTTCGACGGCCTGTGCCACAGCGATACGCAGCGCCTGCGCCGCGTGTTCCACCCGCAGGCGGTCTATGCCTGCGCCACGGCCGAGCCTGCGGTGATCCTGCGCATGGAGGAATATTTCCCCATCGTGGACCAGCGCCCCTCGCCCGCCAGCCGGGGCGAGACGGTGCAGGAGCGCATCCTGTCCATCGAGTTTGCCGGGCCGGTGACGGCTTTGGCCAGGGTGGAATGCGCCATCCTGCCCAAGCACTTCACCGACCTGCTGACCCTGATCCACGTGGACGGGCGCTGGCAGATCATTGCCAAGGTGTTTCACTACGAGCTGGATCGCTGAGGCGGCGGTGCGCGCAAGCCGGTGGGCGAGTTCCTCTTCTCGGAAGGACTCATTGATTGATAGCTTCTAGCGCTTGTCAGATAAGCGCTAGAGCCCAATTTGGCTAAAAGACCGGCAGCAGGCACCACCTGCGGTGGGCCCGCCTCACAGGTTGGTTGCCGCGACCACTTCCGACATGTCGGTCAGCCCCTGCAGCACCTTCTCGATGCCGTCCTGGCGCAGGGTCAGCATGCCGGCGGCCAGTGCCGAGTGGCGGATGTCCGAGGCGGGGGCGCGGTGGCGGATGTGCTGGCGAATGGTCTCGTCGCTCATCATCAGCTCATGGATGCCCAGCCGGCCGTGGTAACCATGGCCTTCGCACTTCGTGCAGCCCACATGGCGCCACAGGCGCAGCTCGCCCTGTGCGCCGCCGTGCTGCTGGCGCCAGCGCGCCACCTGTGCCTCGCGGGCCTCGGGGGAGTTGTTGGTGCCGCTGTCCAGGTACTGCGATGCCAGGCCCAGCAGCGTGTCGTGGTCGGCCACACGTGGCTCGCGGCAGGCTGTGCACAGGCGGCGCACCAGGCGCTGGGCCAGGATGGCGAGCAGCGAATCGGAGAAGTTGAACGGGTCCAGGCCAATCTCCAGCAGCCGCGCAATGCTCTCGGGCGCCGAGTTGGTGTGCAGGGTGGACAGCACCAAGTGCCCCGTCAGCGAGGCCTCGATGGCGATGCGCGCGGTTTCCTCGTCGCGCATCTCGCCGATCATGATCACGTCGGGGTCGGCCCGCAAAAAAGTGCGCATGGCGGCGGCAAAGGTCCAGCCGATGCGCGGGTTCACTTGCACCTGGCGCAGGCCCTCCTGCGTGATCTCGATGGGGTCTTCGGCCGTCCAGATCTTGCGGCCTGCGGTGTTGATGTCGCGCACCACCGAATGCAGCGTGGTCGTCTTGCCGCAGCCCGTAGGGCCGCACACCAGCACCAGGCCATAACTTTTTTGCACCACGGAGCGCAGCGCCAGCAGGTTGGGCTGGCTCAGGCCGATGTTCTCCAGCGGCAGGGGCTTGGCACCCGCCAGCAGGCGCAGCACCACGTCTTCCAGTCCGCGCGAGGTGGGCACGGTAACCACACGCAGCTCCACCGGTGGGCCTCCGAAGCGCGCGAAGTCGATCTTGCCGTCCTGGGGCTTGCGGTGCTCGGAGATGTCCATGCCCGCCATGATCTTGATGCGCGCCACCATCGCAAAGCGGTAGCGCGCGGGCAGCTCCAGGTAGGGCGTGAGGTCGCCGTCGATGCGCAGGCGGATGCGCACGTTCTGCGGCGCGGGCTCGGTCTCGATGTGGATGTCGGACGCGCGGTGGTGAATGGCTTCGTCGATCACCGAGTTGATGAGCCGCACCAGGGTGTTGTCCGACTCGCTGATCACGTCGGCCTGCTCGGAGTCTGCGTCCGGGACGGTGCTGCCCAGGTTGGCGGCCAGCTCGCGCGAGGTGGCGCGGGCAGCGGTGGTGGCGTCGGCGCCGCCAGACTGGGTGCGGTAGGCGCGGTGAATGGCGGGCATCAGCGTGCCTGGCGCGGCCTGCAGCGGAATGAGCCGCCGCTGCGTGAGAAACCGCAGTTCGTCCAGCAGCACGCGATCGAGCGGGTCGGCCATCAGCAGCACCAGCGCGTCATCGCGCGCAATCAACGGCAGCACCGATTCACGCTCTGCCATCGCCCGGGGCACCATGGCCAGGGCCGCCGGATCGGGGGTGATGTCGCCGGGGTGCACGGTGTAGTCGCCCAACCACGCGGCAATAACCTGGCGCAACTGCTCCTGGGTCAAGACACCGTCATCCACCAGGATCTGCCCTATCAGCCGGTTCTGCCCGGCGCTGCGCTCCTGCTGCTGGGCATGCAGGCCGTCTTGCAGGGCCGACGGGGACAACATGCCGGCGTGGATCAGCGCCTCACCCAGGTGCCGCGCCTTGCCGACGGTGGGATGGGGGGCGGAGAGCTGTTTCCACAAGGATTCCGCATTGGGAGGGCGGAATCCGTGGGCGGGGAGGGAGGGGGGAACAGCGGTGTCGGTCATCAAGGGTCAGGAGCGGGCATCGTCAAAGGCTGAAGTCATAGTCCACCGTGATGGGAGCGTGATCTGAGAACTTTTCACCTTTGTAGATGGATTCAGCACGTGCCAGCGCCGCGAGCGCGGGGGTGGCCAGGTGGTAGTCCAGCCGCCAACCCACGTTGTTGGCATACGCCTGCCCCCGGTTGCTCCACCATGTGTAGGCGGTGTCTGTGGCGGTAGGTTGTAACTGACGGTAAACGTCTATGATGCCGCCGCCCTCATCAGTTGTGTGCAACAGTTTTGTCATCCAGGCCCGTTCTTCGGGTAAAAAACCACTGTTTTTCTGGTTGCTGCGCCAGTTTTTGAGGTCGATTTGCTGGTGCGCAATGTTGATGTCGCCGCACAGAATGAAGTCACGTTCGCGCTTGACTTTCATCAGGTGGGGATGGATCTCAGCCAGGAACCGGAACTTGGCCTGCTGGCGTTCTTCGCCCGAGGAACCACTCGGAAAGTAAGCGCTGATGATCGACAGCTTGCGGGCCGGTGTGTCAAAACGCAGCTCCACATATCGGCCTTCTGTATCGAATTCCGCTGACCCATAGCCAATGACTACATCAGAGGGTTCGTGCCGGGTATAGATGCCCACGCCGGAATAGCCCTTTTTTTTGGCATAGTGGAAGTGGCCCTGCAGGCCCGCCATGCGCTCGAACCGGTTGGCCATGTCGGCAGCCTGGGCCTTCACTTCCTGTACACAAATACAATCCGGCCGCGTGGCTGCCATCCAGCTTTCCACGCCTTTGCTGGTGGCCGAGCGGATGCCATTGAGATTGAGGCTGGTTAACTTGAACAAGGAATTCCCCATGGTGGATGTTGGCGCGCAAACCTCTGAACAGGGCCAGCTGGCGCAGGATTTTGTACGTTTTGCCGTCGAATCTGGCGTGCTGCGGTTTGGCGAATTCAAGACCAAGGCGGGGCGCCTGAGCCCGTATTTCTTCAACGCAGGGCTGTTCGACGATGGCCGCAAGATCGGGCGGCTCGCGGAATTCTATGCAAAAGCCCTGCTGGCCAGCGGCATCGAATTCGACATGGTGTTTGGCCCTGCCTACAAGGGCATTCCGCTGGCCGCTACCGTGGCCGTGGAGCTGGCGCGCCTGGGCCGCAACGTGCCCTTTGCCTACAACCGCAAGGAGGCCAAGGACCACGGCGAGGGCGGCACGCTGGTGGGCGCACCCCTCAAAGGCCGGGTGCTGATCGTGGACGACGTGATGTCGGCTGGCACCGCCGCCCGCGAGTCCATCGCCATCATCCGCGCTGCGGGTGCCACGCCGCATGCGGTTGCAATTGCGCTGGACCGCCAGGAAAAAGCCACGGAGAATGGCCAGGACGTGGACCACAGCGCCGTGCAGTACGTGCGCGAGCAACTGGGCATGCAGGTGTGTGCCATTGCCCGGTTGGCAGACTTATTGCTGTATCTCTCCCAAAACGGGGAAGAGGGGATGCGCTCGCATCACGAAAAGGTGCTGGCCTATCGCCAGCGGTACGGTGTTAACGAAGGGTAGACCATTTGAGCAAGTCGGCGTGGATCATGGGCGGGGTGATGCTGCTCACCTTGGGCGCAGAGCTGGCCTCGGCACAGTCCCAGGGTGCGACGGGCGGTATTTACACGTGCGTGGACCGCAACGGCCGTCGGCTGACGGCCGACCGGCCCATCCCGGAATGCCTGGACCGCGAGCAGCGCGAACTCAGCCCTTCGGGCATCACGCGCCGCCAGATTGGCCCCTCGCTCACCGAGCTGGAGCGCGCAGCCCAGGATGCCCAGAACCGCAAGGATGCCGAAGAGCGCGCCCGTGTGGTGGAAGAGCGCCGCCGCGAACGCGTGCTGGTGGCTCGCTACCCCGACAAGGCCGCCCACGATGTGGAACGCGCTGCGGCCATCCAGATGGTGGATGACGTGACGGCCACCGCAGAAAAGCGAACGCTGGAGCTGAAGGCGGAGCGCAAGAAGCTCGATGTGGAGATGGAGTTCTACAAGAAGGACCCCAACAAGGCCCCCATGACGCTGCGCCGCAAGATCGCTGAGATTGACGACAGCCTGGCCGAGCAGCAGCGCTTCATCGCGGGGCAAGACCAGGAAAAGCGCCGCGTGCATGCGCGGTTTGACACCGAGCTGTCGCAGTTGCGCAAGCTGTGGGATGCGCAGCGTGTGCCCCCCTCCGCAGCGTCTGCTGTCGCGGCGCCCGCTGCCAGCGCGGTGCCTGCGGGCGGCAGCCGATAACCCACCGAGTTAGGGTAGCAGCGGACCAGAGAACGCGCCGCATCGCTGCCTCGGATGGACAGCATAAAAGCAAAGGGGCCGAAAGGCCCCTTTGCTTTTGCGGCAGCTTCAACAGCCTTGCGCTCAGTCCGCCAGTTTGGCGCGCAGCAGTTCGTTGACCTGCGTCGGATTGGCCTTGCCCTTGCTGGCTTTCATGACCTGGCCGACCAGCGCGTTGAAGGCCTTGTCCTTGCCCGCGCGGAACTGCGCCACGTTGTCGGGGTTGGCGGCAATCACTTCGTCGATGATCTTCTCCAGCGCGCCGGAGTCGTTCATCTGCTTGAGTCCCTTGGATTCGATGACGGCATCCACGTCGTTCGACTCTCCGGTCCACAGCGCATCAAACACTTGCTTGGCGGCGTTGTTGGAGATCGTGCCGTCGGCAATGCGGCCGATCAATGCGGCCAGCTGCGCTGCAGTTACAGGAGCTTGCTCGATACCGGTCTCCGCCATGTTCAGGCGGCGCGACACCTCTCCCATGATCCAGTTGCTGGCCAGCTTGGGCTGGCTGCAGGCTTTGGCGGCCGCTTCAAAGTACGCCGCCATGGCCTTGCTCTGCGTGAGCGTGGTGGCGTCGTACTCGGGCAGGCCATAGTCCGCCACAAAACGTGCGGCCATGGTACGAGGCAATTCGGCCATTTGCGCCCGTTCCTCCTGCACCCACTGCTCTGAAATGTGTAGTGGAGGCAGGTCGGGGTCTGGGAAGTAGCGGTAGTCCGCCGCATCTTCCTTGGTCCGCATCGCGCGCGTTTCGCCCGTGTCCGGGTCGAACAGCACGGTGGCCTGCTGGATCGCGTGGCCGTCCTCGATCTGCTCGATCTGCCAGCGGATTTCGTAGTCGATGGCCTGCTGCATGAACTTGAACGAGTTCAGGTTCTTGATCTCGCGTCGCGTGCCCAATTCGGCGCCGGGCTTGCGCACCGACACGTTGGCGTCGCAGCGGAAGCTGCCTTCCTGCATGTTGCCGTCGCAGATGCCGATCCAGGTGACGATCTTGTGCAGCTCCTTCGCGTAGGCCACGGCCTCTTCGGACGAGCGCATGTCGGGCTCCGTCACGATCTCCAGGAGCGGTGTGCCCGCGCGGTTCAGGTCGATACCACTCTGGCCGATGAAGTCTTCATGCAAGGACTTTCCTGCGTCTTCTTCGAGGTGGGCGCGCACCAGGCGCACGGTCTTTTTCTCATCGCCCAGAAAGAATTCCACCTCACCGCCTTGCACCACCGGAATCTCGAACTGGCTGATCTGGTAGCCCTTGGGCAGGTCGGGGTAGAAGTAATTCTTGCGCGCAAAAATGCTCACTGGCGCAATGTGGGAGCCCAGTGCCAGTCCTAATTTGATAGCGCAGGCCACGGCCTCGCGGTTCATCACGGGCAGGGTGCCCGGCAGGGCCAGGTCCACCGCGCAGGCTTGCGTGTTGGGCTCGGCGCCAAAGGCGGTGGGCGCGCGGCTGAAAATTTTGCTCTGGGTTGCGAGCTGGGTGTGGGTTTCGAAGCCGATGACAACTTCGTAGCCATGGATCAGTTTGGCGGTCATGTCAGAAGCCCTCCGGACGGCGGAGGTGGAAGTCGGTGGCTTGCTGCAGGCGGTGCGCAGCGTTCAGGAGGCGGGCTTCCTGGAAGTAGTTGCCCAGCAACTGCAGGCCCACTGGCATGCCGCCCTCGCCAAAACCGGCGGGCACGCTCATGCCGGGCAGCCCGGCCAGCGAGCCGGGCAGGGTGAAGATGTCGGCCAGGTAGTCGGCCAGCGGGTCGTTGCCATGGTCGCCCAGCTTCCAGGCCACCGTGGGGGCCACGGGGCCGGCGATCACGTCGCAGCTCTTGAAGGCATTCTGGAAGTCGTCGGCGATCATGCGGCGGATCTTCTGTGCCTGCAGGTAATAGGCGTCGTAGTAGCCGTGCGAGAGCACATAGGCGCCGATCATGATGCGGCGCTTGACCTCGTCGCCAAAACCTTCGGCGCGGGTCTTCTTGTACATGTCCACCAGATCGGTGTAGTCCTTGGCGCGATGGCCGAACTTCACGCCGTCAAAGCGGGAGAGGTTGGACGATGCTTCGGCCGGAGCAATGATGTAGTAGACCGGAATGGACAGCTGCGTGCGGGGCAGGCTGATGGGCACGAGCTTGGCGCCGAGCTTCTCGTATTCCTTCAGGGCACCATCTACGGCGGCGCGCACATCGGGCGCCAGGCCTTCTCCAAAGAACTCGGCGGGGATGCCGATGCGCAGGCCATCGATGCTGTCGTTGAGCTTGGCGCTGAAGTTTTCGGCAGGCACATCGAGCGACGTGGAGTCGCGGTCCGGGTCGGGGCCGCACATGGCGGACAGCAGCAGCGCGCAGTCTTCGGCCGAGCGGGCCATGGGGCCGGCCTGGTCGAGGCTGGATGCAAACGCGATCATGCCGTAGCGGCTGGCGCGCCCATAGGTGGGCTTGATGCCGGTAATGCCGCAGAACGAGGCGGGCTGGCGGATGGAGCCGCCGGTGTCGGTGCCGGTGACGGCCGGGGCCAGGCGTGCGGCCACGGCCACGGCGCTGCCGCCGGACGAGCCGCCCGGGATGCGGTCGGTGGCCCAGGGGTTGCGCACGGGGGCGGGGGCATCAAAGCCCACGGGGGCGACGGCCGAGTTTTCGTTGGCCGAGCCCATGGCGAACTCGTCGCAGTTGAGCTTGCCCAGCGTCACAGCGCCAGCATCGGCCAGCTTGGTGACCACGGTGGCGTCAAAGGGCGACTGGTAGCCCGCGAGCATCTTGGAGCCGGCGGTGCTGGGGAAATCCTTGGTGACAAAGATGTCCTTGTGCGCAATCGGCACGCCCGCCAGCGGGCCGGCGGTGCCTGCGGCGATGGCGGCGTCTTGCGCGCGGGCCTGGGCCAGGGTGATGTCCGGGTTCACGGCCACGTAGGCGCCCAGGTTCTGGTGGGCCTGTGCGCGGGCTAGGAAATGCTGGGCGGCCTCGACGGCCGAGACGCGGCGCTCGCGCAGCTCGGTGGCCAGCTGGGCCACGCCCAGGTCATGCAATGCGGTGGAAGTCATGCGGCGGGGCTCTTACTCGATCACTTTGGGCACGAGGAACAGGCCTCGTTCGACAGCGGGGGCGCTTTGCTGGTTGGCTTCGCGCTGGTTGGGCTCGCTGGCCAGGTCTTCGCGCAGGCGCAGCTGCACGTCCTGGATGGCGGCCACGGGGTGGGCCAGGGGCGTGACGCCCGAGGTATCCACAGCCCGCATCTGTTCCACGATGTCAAAGAAACCATTGAGCTGCGTGAGCATGCGCTCACTTTCGGAAGGTGTCAGCTCAAGCCGCGCCAAGTTGGCAATGCGGCCGATGTCCTGGGGGGTCAGTGCCATAGGGAGGAGAATCTAGAGAAACCAGAAGTAAAGCTGTGATCCGGTGCTCGCCGGAGGGAGTTATTCACAGGGGATGGGGTATTATCCCGGCTTTGCCGCAAAGCTCCCGGAATGGGAGTCAATTGCGTGAAAAAAGCCAATAAACACCCCTGAAATACCTGGCGATGGCAGGCCGACGCGCATGCCGTGCCCGAGAGGACTTTTGAATGTTCGGAGCTTTCCGTCGGTACTTCTCCACCGACCTTGCCATTGACCTTGGCACAGCCAACACCCTCATCTTCGCCCGCGACAAAGGTATCGTTCTTGATGAACCTTCCGTCGTTGCCATCCGCCACGAAGGTGGCCCCCACGGCAAGAAAGTCATCCAGGCCGTAGGTCGTGAAGCCAAGGCCATGTTGGGCAAGGTGCCCGGCAACATCGAAGCCATCCGGCCCATGAAGGATGGCGTGATCGCCGACTTCGTGATCACCGAGCAGATGATCAAGCAGTTCATCAAGATGGTGCACCCGCGCACGCTGTTCACCCCCAGCCCGCGCATCATCATCTGTGTGCCCTGCGGCTCCACCCAGGTCGAGCGCCGCGCCATCAAGGACGCGGCCGAGGCTGCGGGCGCCACGGCGGTGTACCTGATCGAAGAACCCATGGCTGCTGGCATCGGCGCTGGTCTGCCCGTCTCGGAAGCCTCGGGCTCCATGGTCGTGGACATCGGTGGCGGCACCACCGAAGTGGGCGTGATCTCGCTGGGCGGCATGGTCTACAAGGGCAGCGTCCGCGTGGGCGGTGACA
The DNA here is from genome assembly GCF_916855635.1 of Acidovorax sp. Leaf73. Taxonomy (NCBI): domain Bacteria; kingdom Pseudomonadati; phylum Pseudomonadota; class Betaproteobacteria; order Burkholderiales; family Comamonadaceae; genus Acidovorax; species Acidovorax sp. Leaf73. The sequence continues at coordinate 631,257 of NZ_CAKASI010000004.1, read as the reverse complement.
AGTTTGACGAGGCCATCATCAGCTACATCCGCCGCAACTACGGCATGTTGATTGGCGAGCCCACGGCCGAAGCCATCAAGAAGAACATCGGCTCGGCTTTCCCGGGCTCCGAAGTGCGCGAGATGGAAGTCAAGGGCCGCAACCTCAGCGAGGGCGTGCCACGCAGCTTCACCATTTCGTCCAACGAAGTGCTGGAAGCCCTGACCGACCCGCTCAACCAGATCGTCTCGGCCGTGAAGAACGCGCTGGAACAAACCCCCCCTGAGCTGGGCGCCGACATTGCCGACCGGGGCATGATGCTGACCGGCGGCGGCGCTCTGCTGCGCGACCTGGACCGCCTGCTGGCCGAGGAAACCGGCCTGCCTGTGCTGGTAGCCGAAGACCCGCTGACCTGCGTGGTGCGCGGCTGCGGCATTGCCCTGGAGCGCATGGACCGCCTGGGCAGCATTTTCACGAGCGAGTAAGCCAGCGGGCCTGTATGCTGCAGGCACTTTTTTCGCTCTGAATTGCATGACTGCACCTGCTCCAATGCTTGTTTCTGAGCACCCGCCCGTGGATGTGTCTCCACGGTGCCGACCCTGACCGCTGCGCACCATGCCCCTGGGTACTCTGGAGCGCAGCGCTCCCCCTTTCTTCAAACAGGGCCCTTCGGCCCTGTCGCGTTTGGCTGTGTTCAGCGCGCTGGCGCTTTTCCTCATGGTGGCCGATGCACGCTTTCAGATCACCGGCCCCTTCCGTCAGGCCGTGGCCACGGTGCTGTACCCCGTGCAGTGGCTCATGCTGCAGCCCGTGGAATTCGCCAGCCACGGGCGCAGCTATTTCCAGTCGCTGCAAACCGCGCAGGATGACCTGGATGCCGCCCGCAAGAAAATGACCGTGATGGGCCAGCGGGCCAACCAGGCAGATCAGCTGGCGATGGAAAACCAGCGGCTGCGCAAACTGCTGGAGCTGCGCGACCGGCTGCAGACACCCGCCCAGGCGGCCGAGGTGATCTACGACACGGCCGACCCCTACACGCGCCGCGTGGTGCTGGACCGGGGCCAGATGGGTGGCGTGGAACTGGGCGCCCCCGTGATGGATGAAGCCGGTGTGCTGGGCCAGGTCACCCGCGTGTTCCCGCTGGTCAGCGAAGTCACCTTGCTGGTAGACCGCGATCAGGCGATTCCGGTGCTGAACATCCGTACCGGTGTGCGCGGCGTGGCCTATGGCGACCCGGTGGCGGGCCATGGCGGTGGCATGGAGCTGCGCTTCATGCCCGCCAATGCAGACATTCGCGAGGACGACCTGCTGACCACCAGCGGTGTGGACGGTCTGTACCCGCCCGGCCTGCCTGTGGCGCGCGTGGTGCGGGTGGAGCGCCGTGCCGACTCTGCGTTTGCGCGCATCTATTGCATACCGCTCGCCCAGGTGCAGGGCGCGCGCCATGTGGTGGTGCTCAAGCCGCTGGCCGACAATGAACTGGCGCGTCCCGAACCCGCCCCGGCTGTCCCCGCCAACAAGCGCGGAGGCCGCAAGTGAGCCACCGCTTGACCCCACAAGGAGGCCCACGATGATCATGCCGCGTGGTGAGCCCCTGCTGATGCCGGTGAACCCGGTCTTCATCTGGGCCAGCTTGGCTGTGGGCCTGGCCATCAACATGCTGCCGCTGGGCCGCATCGTCTGGACGCCCGATGTGCTTATGGTGCTGCTGGTCTTCTGGGGCGTGCACCAGCCGCTGCGCATCGGCATGGGGGTAGCGTTCCTGCTGGGCCTGTGCATGGACGTGAGCCAGTCGGCGCTGCTAGGCCAGCATGCGCTGTCCTATACCGTGCTGTCGTTTGGCGCGATTGCCATCCACCGCCGCCTGCTGTGGTTCAGCGTGCCGTCGCAGGCCTTGCAGGTGTTGCCCCTGTTTGCCCTCGCCCACGCGATCGAGCTCTTGCTGCGGATGGCGTCCGGGGGCATATTCCCGGGGCTGTGGAGTTTTCTCGCACCGGTGCTGGAGGCCCTGCTGTGGCCCCTGGCCAGCTGGGTGCTTCTGGCACCGCAGCGCCGCCCGCCCGACCGCGACCAGAACCGGCCTCTGTAGCCCATCATGCCTTTCTTGATGCCCGCGCATTTCGCCAGCGTTCCGCCTTGGCCCCTGGGGGTTGAGCCTTGGCTTGCGCGCGCCCGAATGGGAGGGTGGGCGTGACTGAGGTGCGCAGCAGCGAAGCCGATGCTTCGCGCTTTCGGGTGCGGGCACTGGTCATCGGCGCCCTGGTGTTTTTTGCGTTCTGCCTCATTGCTGCCCGGCTGGTGTATCTGCAGGTGGTCCGGCACGAAGACCTGGCGGCGCAGGCCGAGAGCAACCGCACGGCGGTGGTGCCCATCGTGCCCAACCGGGGGCTCATCCTGGACCGCAACGGCGTGGTGCTGGCCACCAACTATTCGGCCTACACACTGGAGATCACGCCCTCGCGCGTCGGGGTGCTGGACGAGACCATCGACGAGCTGTCCAAGGTGGTGGAAATCCAGAGCCGTGACCGGCGCCGCTTCAAGCGGCTCATGGAAGAGTCGCGCAACTTCGAGTCCCTCCCCATCCGCACGCGGCTGACCGACCAGGAAGTGGCGCGGTTCACCGCACAGCGCTACCGTTTTCCGGGCGTGGACATCAAGGCACGGCTGTTTCGCAACTACCCGCTGGGTGACGTGGCCAGCCATGCCATCGGCTACATCGGCCGCATCAACCAGACGGAGAAGGCGCGCATCCAGGACTCCGAAGACGAGGCCAACTACCGGGGCACCGAATACATCGGCAAGCTGGGCATCGAGCAGAGCTTCGAGTCAGCCCTGCACGGCGCCACCGGGGTCGAGCAGATGGAAACTTCGGCCGGGGGGCGGGCGGTGCGCAAGCTCTCCAGCCACGCGGCCACGCCCGGCGACAGCGTGATGCTGTCGATCGACATCAAGCTGCAAAAGCTCATTGAAGACATGTACGGCAACCGCCGGGGCGCGTTGGTGGCCATCGACCCGCGCAACGGCGAGATCCTGGCGCTGGTGAGCAAGCCCACGTTCGATCCCAATCTGTTCGTCGAAGGCATCGACGTGGAGAACTGGACCGCGCTCAACGAATCCATCGACAAGCCCCTGCTCAACCGCGCCATGCGCGGCACCTACCCGCCGGGCTCCACCTACAAGCCTTTCATGGCGCTGGCCGCGCTGCAGCTGGGCAAGCGCTCGCCCAGCATGGTGGTCAACGACCCGGGCTTTTATACCTTCGGCGGCCACACCTTCCGCAGCCACGAGGGCGGGCTGGGCGGGGTGGACATGCATCGCGCCATCCAGCAGTCGAGCAACACGTATTTCTATTCGCTGGCGGTGGAGATGGGTGTCGATGCGATCCATGACTTCATGAAGCCGCTGGGCTTTGGACAGTCCACGGGCATCGACCTCAATGGCGAAGTGCGCGGCACCTTGCCCAGCACCGAGTGGAAGCGCAATGCCTACAAGCGCCCCGAGATGAAACGCTGGTTCCCCGGCGAAACCGTGTCGCTGGGCATTGGCCAGGGCTACAACAACTTCACGATGCTGCAGCTGGCGCTGGCGCAGGCCACGCTGGCCAATGGCGGTATTCGCTACCGGCCGCACATGGCCAAGGCGGTGAAAAACGCGGTCACGGGCGCCGTCACCGAGATCAGCCAGCCGCCGGGAGTGGATCTGGGTTTTTTGCCGAAGAACGTGGACATCGTGCGCAACGCCATGGTGGCGGTGAACAAGGGCGGCACCGGCACGCGCGTGTTTGCCGGGGCGCCCTACACCTCGGGCGGCAAGACCGGCACAGCCCAGGCGGTGACGATGGGCCAGAACGTCAAATACAACGCCAAGGCGCTGGAAGAACACCAGCGTGACCACTCGCTGTTTGCCGCCTTTGCTCCTGCCGAAAACCCCACCATCGTGATTGCGGCCATCGTGGAAAACGCCGGTTTCGGCGCTGCGCACGCCGCCCCCATCGCGCGCCGGGTGTTTGACTACTGGCTGCTGGGCGACTATCCCAACGAGGAAGACATGGCGGCTGTGCAAAAAGGCCTGGCCTCGGCCCCGATCGGCAAGCCCCGCAAAGCGGTCGATGTGCCGCTGATTGCGCCATAGTTTGCTATATAAATAATAGCTGTTTGCGCTTTGTGGATAAGCGCTAGAGTCCGTTTTGGCTTGAAATGGCCGCGCCCGTGGTGCCCGTGCCACCTGTGGAACAGGCTCCGCCAGACCATGGATGGCGTTCTCCTGAGAGGAACGCGCGGAACGGCTCGGAGGGCGTACCGCGCCTCTCAGGCCCGTTGCGTCCGGCCCGCGCGCGCAGCAGGCTGGATCTGGCTGAACACCAGCGCTGCCACGATGAGCGCGGCGCCACCGAGCCCCGCCCAGCCCAGCCTCTCCCCGAGCAGCACCCAGGCTGTGAGGGCCGCGAACACCGGCTCCAGCCCGAACACGATGGCGCTGCGCATGGCGTCCACGCGCTGCTGGCCCCAGGCCTGCAGCGTCACCACCACTACGCTGGCCAGCAGGCCCAGGTACAGCAGCGCCAGCAACGCATCCAGAGGCAGGTCGGCCACGGACCGCAGCCAGCCCATGCCCTCGCCCTGCGCAAGCAGCAGCGCGGTGGACGCCAGCGCCATCACCGTGGCCTGCGCGGCGGCCATGCGGGTGGCCCGCAGCGGCTGCGCGGCCGTGCGGCGTGCGCACTCTTCCAGCGCCAGGATGTACAGCGCGTAGAACACGGTGCTGGCCAGCGTCAGCGTATCGCCCAGGTTCCAGGGCTCGTTTTCGTGGAACATCAGCGCCATGCCCGCCAGCGCCATCACGCAGGCACCCCAGAGTCGCCAGCCATAGCGCCGTCCCAGGAAGGCCATGGCGATCAGCGGCACCACCAGCACGTTCAGGCCGGTGACAAACGCATTGCGGTTGCTGCTGGTGCGCGCGAGGCCCTCGATCTGCAGCCAGAACGCCAGGAACAGCAGCAACCCCAGCGCGCAGCCCCAGCGTCGCTCGTGGCGCAGCATGCCGCGCCACAACGGCGCCAGCACCAGCAGCGCGATCACGAACCGCAGCCAGATGATCTGCAGCGCATCCAGGTGCGCCGAGAGCAGTTTCATCGCCGGAAAGGTGGTGCCCCACACCACGGTCACAGCCAACAGGGCCATCAGGCCCCAGCGTTCAGTACGCATCGACAAATTCCTAAATACCCAAAAGAAAAAAGGGCCGCCGGTTGCCCGGGCGGCCTTTGCAGTGCGGCGCGGCGCGGATTTGATCAGTGGCTGACCTGCCCCAGAAACGCGCGGATGCGGTCATTGGCCGGGTTGCTGAAGAACTCCTGCGGCGGCGCATCGTGCGCAATGCGGCCTTGATCGAAGAACATCACGCGGTCGGCCACCTCGCGCGCAAAGCCCATTTCGTGGGTGACCACAATCATGGTCATGCCACCACGCGCGAGGCCTCGCATCACGTCCAGCACTTCCTTGACCATCTCGGGGTCGAGTGCCGATGTGGGCTCGTCAAACAGCATCACCTTGGGCTGCATGGCCAGCGCCCGTGCAATGGCCACCCGCTGCTGCTGTCCGCCCGACAGCTGCCACGGGTACTTGTGTGCGTGGTCCTGCATGCCCACGCGGCGCAGCAGCTGCATGGCTTCGTCGTTGGCCTGGGTGCGCGGGGTGCGGCGAATGCGGCGGGGCGCCAGCGTCACGTTGTCCAGCACGCTCATGTGGCCGAACAGGTTGAACTGCTGGAACACCATGCCCACCTCGCAGCGCTGGCGCTGCAGGGTGGTGAGGTCGTCGCACACCTCCACGCCATCGATGGTGATGCGCCCGCTGTCGTGGGGCTCCAGGCGGTTGATGGCGCGCAACAGCGTGCTCTTGCCCGAGCCCGAGGCGCCGATGATCACCGTCACCTCGCCGGTGTGGAACACGGTGGAGACGTCCTTGAGCACCTGGTGTGCACCAAACGACTTGCACACCCGCTCGGCCACGATGTAGGGCTTGGGCTGGTTGGTCGTTGCGGTCATCGGTTGCGCCCTTCCACGTCAAAGCGGTACTCGACGGCGTTGGAGACTTGCGTGACCAGCGTGGTCAGCAGCAGGTAGGTGATGGCCACCGTGGTCAGCGTGGCAATGGGCTGGAACGTGGCCGACTGGATGCGGTTGCCCACGTTGGTCAGCTCCACCACGCCGATGGCGTAGGCCAGTGACGAGTCCTTGAGCAGTGCCACAAAGTTGCTCACCAGCGGCGGCAGCGAGATCTTGAACGCCTGCGGAAACACCACGTCCAGGAACACGTGCATGCGGCCCAGGCCCAGCGCCTTGGCGGCCTCGGTCTGACCCCGGGGGACGGCCAGCAGGCCGGCGCGCAGGGCTTCGGCGTTGTAGGCGCCCACGTTCAGCCCCAGGGCCACGACTGCGGCGGCAAAGTCGGGCAGGTTCAGCCCCGGCACCAGCACGGGCAGGGCAAAGTACACAAACAGGATCTGCACCAAGAGCGGCGTGCCGCGAATAGCCCAGATGTACACGCCGGCAATCCAGCGCACGGCCGTCCAGCGGGCGGTGCGGGCCAGCGCCGCCGCCGTGCCCAGCACCAGGCCCACGGCACCACTGACCAGCGTGAGCCACAGCGTGGTGCGCGCGCCTTCGGAAAACGCCTGGGCGTTGGGGCCGATGGGGTCGGGAAAGAACGAAAGCAACTGGCCCAGCAACGAGAGGGCCAGAACCATCAGCACCAGTGCAGCGACCAGCGTGGCATTGCTGCGTTGCTGTCGGGACCAGCCTTGTGGCCAAAGAGCGAGAAGCATGGATCGGACGACCGGAAGGTCTTGGTTGGAAATCGGGTCGGCGGCAGGACCATGGTGACGCCGTCAAAAACAGCAAAGGGTGCGCAACGGGCCAGGCCCAGCGCACCCCGTAGCGTGTTTTTATATCAGTTGCAGCGCACGTCTTCGTTGAAATACTTCTTGGAGACGGCGGCGTAGCTGCCATCGGCCAGCACTTCGGCAAACGCCTTGTTCCAGGCATCGGCCAGGCCGGTGTTGCCCTTGGCCATGGCGGGGGCGATGCGTTCGATGAACAGCATGTCGCCGAGCTTGAACCCGGCCTTGACGTTCTTGGCGGCGGCTTCCTTGGCCACGAACTTGTCGCTCACCCAGGCGTCGACGCGCTTGGAGATCAGGGCGCGCTGGGCGTCGGTGTCCTGCGGGAAGTTCTTCACCTCCTTCACCCCGGTGAGCTTCTGCACGTTTTCCAGGTAGCTGGTGCCGGTCTGCACTGCCACCACCTTGCCGGTCAGGTCCTTGGCGTTGCGGATTTTTGCGTCCATGGCCACGATGATGCCGCCCGAGCAGTAGTGGGGGTTGGCAAACGTGACGGCCTTGGAGCGTTCTTCGGTCACGCCGTGCGAGGCGATGACAGCGTCCCAGCGGCTTTGGCCCAGGCCGGTCAGCAGCGCGTCAAAGCCCAGCGTCTTCCATTCGAGCTTCAGGCCCATCTTCTTGACCACCAACTCTGCCACTTCCACCTCGAAACCCGTCAGCTTGGTGCCTTCGAAGAAGTTGAACGGGGCAAACTGGCCTTCGGTGGCCACGATGATCTTGCCGTCCTTCTTGATTTCGTCCAGCGTGCGGGCCTGGACGGCGAGGGCAGCGCACAGCGCCACGGCGGTGACAACGGCAGACTTGAAAAACTTCATGGCAGGTTCCTGTGGGGGTGGTTCAGGTACAAAAAATCCGGCATGCGGGTAGGCAAGCCGGAGCGGGTGAATGCAGGCATCGCCAACAGCGATGGGCCTCGTCATCAAACGGAAATGCGCAGAAATTATAGGACGGGCGTTCACATTCGGGCCATGCAGGGCAACCCCGATGACCTCGGGGCGCCCTGGTGGTAGGCCAGCTCAGCTTAGCAAGCATGATGCCATCCGGGGGCACGAGCCCCTTCGGGCCTCGGCTAGCGCAGGAACGCGTCGTAACCCGTCTTGAGGATCAGCGTGCTCACCACCACGATGAAGATGCCACGCACAAAACCCGTGCCGTGCTTGAGCGCCAAGTGCGTGCCCAGCAGGCTGCCCACCACATTGGCGATGGCCAGCGTCACCGCAAAGTGCCACCACACATGGCCCTTGGCGGCAAACAGCGCGATGGCGGCGATGTTGGTGGCGCAATTGAGCAGCTTGGCCGAGGCCGAGGCGTTCAGGAAGTCATAGCCCAGCAGCCGCACAAACAGAAAAACGAAGAAACTGCCGGTGCCCGGGCCGAAGAAACCGTCATAAAAGCCGATGACCACGCCGATCAGGCACGCCGCCAGCACTTCGGCCCTGCCCGCAAAGCGGGGTGTGTGGTGCCGCCCCAACTCTTTCTTGGCCAGCGTGTAGACCAGCACCCCCAGCAGCACCAGGGGCAGCAGCTTGCGCAGGAAGTCGGCCGACATCACGGTCACGGCCCAGGCGCCTGCAAACGACCCCGCAAAACCGGCCGCTGCCGCGGGCAGCATGGCCGACCAGCGAACCTGCACCTTGCGGCTGTACTGCCAGGTGGCCATGGCCGTGCCCCACACCGAGGCCGCCTTGTTGGTGCCCAGCAGCGTGGCAGGGGGCGCCCCGGGGAAAGCCGCAAACAGGGCCGGCACCATCACCAGCCCGCCACCCCCCACGATGGCATCCACGAAGCCTGCGAGCAGCGAGGCAAAGGTAATAAAAATCCATTCCATCGCAGGATTTTCGCAGCTTGCCTGCTATGGATTCAGGACTCCTCGGGGCACTGGCGAAAGGGAGGCCAGCGTAGAACAGGCAAGAAAAAGGCGCTGGGATCGCCAGCGCCTGGAAAAAAACGCACCTCGTTGGGTGCTTGAAATTTGTTTATTGGTAGAAAGAGTGTCTCCTCGGGCCCCTCGCTTGGCACACCGAAGCGCGCTTTCGAGTGCCGCAACTGTAGCGACTGCACTCCGCTGGTGCATTGGGGGTTTCCCGCCCCCGTTGTGGGGCAGTGATCGGGTTTCCAGGGGCGGAATCGGGGTGTTGGGGTTGGCACGGCTCGTGCAATCGCGCTTGTAACAATTTGCGAAAGGGAGCCGCCATGCGGGGAGTCAACCACCGGTTCGTTGGGGTAGGGTCGCTGTGTCTGGGCCTGTGCGCGAGTGCGCTGGCGCAGACGGCGCCAGAGGTGGCGGCGGGAGCGGTGCCTTCCTTGTCCCTCACACGTCCCGGGCTGGTGGCGCAGTCCACGATCAGCGCGGCAGATACCGCGTGGATGATGACCTCCACAGCGCTGGTGCTGCTGATGACGCTGCCGGGCATTGCCCTGTTCTACGCAGGCATGGTGCGCAAGAAGAACGTGCTCAACACCATGGCCAGCGTGGTGGCCATTGCCGCGCTGGTCAGCCTGCTGTGGTTTGGGGCGGGTTACTCGCTGGCCTTCACCCCGGGCAGCCCCTGGCTGGGGGGATGGGACCGCATCGGCTTTGCGGGCCTGGACTTTCAGCTCGCTGGCGGCAAGCTGGCCGTAAGCCATGTGGCGCCGCACATCCCCGAGTCGGTGTACGCCATGTTCCAGCTCACGTTTGCCATCATCACCGCCGCGCTGCTGGTGGGGGCGTTTGTCGAGCGCATGCGGTTTTCCGCCATGCTGATCTTCATCAGCCTGTGGACCCTGCTGGTCTACGCCCCGGTGGCGCACTGGGTGTGGGAGCCAGGGGGCTGGCTGGCCCAGATGGGTGCGCTGGACTTTGCCGGAGGCTCGGTGGTGCACGTGAATGCGGGTGTGGCCGGGCTGGTGTGCGCGTGGTTCCTGGGGCGGCGCACGGGCTATGGGCGCGAGGCGTTCGAGCCCTACAACCTGGGGCTGACCATGGCGGGCGCGGGTTTGTTGTGGGTGGGCTGGTTCGGCTTCAACGCAGGCTCTGCCGTGGCCGCCGACGGCCGTGCGGGGCTGGCGATGGCGGTGACGCACCTGGCCGCAGCGGCGGGGGCCTTGTCGTGGATGCTGGGCGAGTGGGTGGTGCGCGGGCGGCCATCCCTGTTGGGGCTTTGCTCTGGCCTGGTGGCGGGCCTGGTGGCCATTACGCCTGCTGCGGGTTTTGTCACGCTGCGCTCGGCAGTGGTGATTGGCGTGGTAGCGGGTTTGGCCTGCTACTGGGGCGCCACGGGGCTCAAGCGCCTGCTGCGCGCCGACGATTCCCTGGACGTGTTTGGGGTGCATGGCATCGGCGGCATCGTGGGCTCGCTGCTCACCGGCATGCTGGCCAGCCGCACCGTGGGGGGTGTGCCAGGCAGCTTGCTCACCCAGGCCATTGGCGTGGGCGCTGTGATGGCCTACAGCCTCGTCGCAACCGCCGTGCTGTTGTGGATCACCAACCTGGCTGTGGGCCTGCGGGTGGATGAGCAGAGCGAGCAGACCGGGCTCGACATTGCCCAGCACCGTGAGCGCCTGGGGTAGATGGAAGCCCCCCTGAGCCGCTTCGCGTCTTCCCCCGAGGGGGACGCCACCCGTGGCCTGGCAAAGCCAGTTCCACGGTGGCACTGGCCTGGGCTGCGCCCCTGTCATGGCCAGTTGGTGGTGCGCAGCGCCATGGATGACTGAAATGCCATAAGGAGCCGACCATGCCCGATTCCGACAAGCTTGCCATTGCCGCCCATTTGCATGTGCTGCTGCGCCGCAAGACGGGGCGCGTGACCGACACTGAATGGATGGCTTCCAACGTTGAATATGCGCTGGAGATCGTGCGGTTCGCACGCCAACGTGCCCAGGAGGACAACGTTCCGGAGCTGGTCGAGTGGGCCGACCGCCTCGATCTCGCCATCCATGCCGCCCCACCTGCTGCGCCGCGGCGACCCTTGCTGGATGTGGCCACGCAGGCGGTGCGCCAGCGCATGGCGCCGCCGCCGCCAGAGCCTGCGCCGGAGGTTCCCCGTTATGTGGGAGGGATTCGCTGACCACACTGCGGCCGGGTGGCCGTTGCGCGGGCGGTGTCAGTGCGCTGCCGTGCCTTGCACGAACAGGCCCGCCGTGGGCAGCAGCCCGGCCAGCTTGTCATCGCCATAGGTGCGCAGCACCTGCGCAATCACGACCTGGTAGCCGTTGAGCCACTGCGCTTGCGCCGCCTTGGCCTTCAGGTGGGCGGGGTGCTGCATCAATGCCTGCAGCGCTTCGAGCGACTGCCAGTAGTAGACGTTGGACACGAGGCCCTTGCCCGTGTCCTCCCACGATTCCTCGCCCAGGTAGCCGTCGATGGAGCGGGCGGCAGTCGCAATCGCCTCGTCCAGGCGGTGGAAGGCGTCGTCGAATTGTTTGGTGGCAAAGATGAAGGTGGAGGAGTACATGGGCGCGATGGTATCCGCGCTCATGCCGCGCGCCGCGCCTGGATGATCCACTCCGCCGCCTTCTCGGCCAGCATCAGTGTGGGCGAGTTGGTGTTGCCGCTGGTGATGGTGGGCATGGCCCCCGCATCCACCACGCGCAGGCCTGCAATGCCGCGCACGCGCACTTGGGAGTCCAGCACCGCCATCGGGTCGTCATCCCGCCCCATCTTCGTCGTGCCCACAGGGTGGAAGATCGTGGTGGCAATGTCACCGGCCAGGCGCGCTAGGTCCTCGTCGCTTTCAAATTGCACGCCGGGCTTCCACTCCTCGGGCTGGTACCTGGCCAGCGCGGGCTGGGCCACGATGCGGCGCGTGACACGCAGGCTGTCGGCGGCCACCTGGCGGTCTTCGGCGGTGCTCAGGTAGTTGGGAGCGATGGCCGGTGCGGCCTTGAAGTCGGCGTTCTTGATATTCACCGTGCCCCGGCTTGTGGGGTTGAGGTTGCACACGCTGGCCGTGAAGGCCGGAAAGCTGTGCAGCGGCTCGCCAAAAGCGTCGAGCGACAGCGGCTGCACGTGGTACTCGATGTTCGGGTAGGGCTGGTCGGCGCTGCTGCGCGTGAAGGCCCCCAGCTGCGAGGGCGCCATGCTCATGGGGCCACTGCGTTTGGTCGCGTATTCGAGCCCGATCTTGGCCTTGCCCCAGAGCGAGCTGGCCATGGTGTTGAGCGTGGCCACGCCGTTGACCTTGAACACCGCGCGGATCTGCAGATGGTCCTGCAAATTGGCGCCCACGCCGGGCAGGTCGTGCACCACGTCGATGCCGTGCTGGCGCAGCAGCGCGGCCGGGCCGATGCCCGACAGCTGCAGCAACTGCGGTGAGTTGACCGCGCCTGCGCTCAGGATGACCTCGCCCGTTGCGCGGGCCGTGACCATCTCCTGGCCGTCCCACACCTGTACGCCGGTGCAGCGCTTGCTGCCGTCGGGCTGCGTCTCGACGATGAGCTTGGCGGCCTGGGCGCTGGTCCACATCTCGAAGTTGGGGCGGCCGTAGCAGGTGGGCCGCAGGAAGGCCTTGGCGGTGTTCCAGCGCCAGCCGCTTTTCTGGTTGACCTCAAAGTAGCCCACGCCTTCGTTGCTGCCGCCGTTGAAGTCGTCGGTGGCCGGGATGCCCGCCTGCTGCGCGGCCTGGGCAAAGGCGTCGAGCACATCCCATCGCAGGCGCTGCTTTTCCACGCGCCACTCGCCGGTGCTGCCGGTGGCCTTGTTGCCATGCAGGCGCTTGAAGTTTTCATTCACGCCGCCGGGCTGGTCCAGGCGCCAGTGGTCCTCGTGGCGGCGGAAGTAGGGCAGGGCGTTGTCCCAGCGCCAGCTGGCGTCGCCCGTCAGTTCGGCCCACTGGTCGTAGTCGCGCGCCTGGCCGCGCATGTAGATCATGCCGTTGATGCTGCTGCAGCCGCCCAGCGTCTTGCCGCGCGGGTAGCGCAGGGTGCGGCCGTTCAGGCCCGCATCGGGTTCGGTGTTGTAGAGCCAGTCGGTGCGCGGGTTGCCGATGCAGTACAGGTAGCCCACGGGGATGTGGATCCAGTGGTAGTCGTCCTTGCGGCCGGCTTCGATCAGCAGCACACGGTAGCGGCCGTCGGCGCTCAGTCGGTTGGCGAGCAGGGCGCCGGCGGTGCCGCCGCCGATGATGATGGTGTCAAACGTGGTGTGGTCGCTCATGGGCAGGGGCGGTGGCAGTGTGAGGAAGGAGACGGAGGGCCATTGTGCGGACGGCGCCGGGTGTGTCGAGAGGGTCAGTGCCTATTGCTATTAAATATATAGCTATCAGTGATTGGTGGTAAAGCGCTGGCGGCCTGTTTGATATTAATTTCACGCATTCCTGGCCCGCCTGTGCTTGGCGCACGGTCCTGGCGGGCATCAATCCTACGTGCCGCCTGCGTCCGGCTCCGCTACCATGCACGCTCCCTTTCATTCTTGGCAGCCCGCGCTGCCCAGTTCATGACCGACCCCGCTCCTCGCATTGTTCGCGCCGACACGCCCCAGGGGCCTTGTGCGCAGCTGCACGGGCGCTGGGGCGCGGCGGAGCTGGGAACCGGGGCACAGTGGCAGGCCGTGGCGGGTCAGTTGCGCAGCCACCCGGCCGCGCCCACGCTGGGCTGGGACCTGATGCAGCTGCAGTGGCTGGACCACGTGGGCGCACAGTTGCTGTGGAACCACTGGCAGCATGCCTGGCCCGAGCGCCTGGCCTGCACCGACGCCCAGCGCGACATGCTGGCGCGCGTGGCGCAGTTCACCTGCACCGCTCCGCCGCCCGAGCCCTGGCGGCTGGGTGAGCAGGTGGACCACCTGGGGGTGCTGGTGCTGCACGGCGTGGACCATGCCCGCCACATGCTCGAAATGGTGGGCCGACTGGTGCTGGACCTGGGCCGCCTGGCGCGCGCGCCGCGCAAGGGGCCGTGGCGCGACGTATCGGGCCACCTGTACCGCATGGGGGCCACGGCCCTGCCCATCACGGCGCTCGTGGGTTTTCTCATCGGCGTGGTGCTGGCCTACCTGATGAGCCTGCAGCTGCGGCAGTTCGGCGCCGAATCGTTCATCGTCAACATCCTGGGCATCTCGCTCATCCGCGAGCTGGGGCCGATGCTGGCCGCCATCCTGGTGGCGGGGCGCTCCGGCTCGTCGATCACGGCGCAGATCGGCGTGATGCGCGTGACCGAGGAACTCGATGCCATGCGCGTCATGGGCATTCCCCACGGCTTTAGGCTGGTGATGCCGCGCACCATTGCGCTGGCACTGGCCATGCCGCTCATCAGCGTGTGGACCACGCTGGCAGCGCTGGCGGGTGGGATGCTGGCGGCCGACGTGGCCATGGACATCTCGCCCGGCTACTTTGTGCAGGCCCTGCCCGCCGCCGTCAAGATCGGCAACCTGGGCCTGGCCATGGCCAAGTCGGTGGTGTTTGGCGCGTTCATCGCGCTCATCGGCTGCCACTGGGGCCTGCGCGTGAAACCCAACACCCAGAGCCTGGGCGAGGGCACCACCGCTTCGGTGGTCACGTCCATCACCATGGTGATCATCGTGGATGCGTTGTTCGCTGTGGCATTTAAAAACATAGGCATATGAGCAGCCACGCACGCACATCATTGCCCGAGCACATCGCCGTGGCGCCCGGCGAGCCGCCCATCGTGGACGTTCAGGGCCTGTGGACGCAGTTTGGCAAGGGCGATGAAACCTTCACCGTGCACCAGGACCTGAACTTCACCGTGCAGCGCGGTGAGATGCTGTCGCTGGTGGGGGGCTCGGGCACGGGCAAGACGGTGCTGCTGCGCCAGATCCTCGGCCTGGCCCGGCCTGCGCGGGGGCAGGTCACGGTGCTGGGGCGCCCGGCGTCCGAGATGGGGCGCGAGGGCGCGGCCAGCCGCGTGGGCATGCTGTTCCAGCACGGCGCGCTGTTCTCGGCCTTCAATGTGCTCGACAACGTGGCCTTTGCGCTGCGCGAGCAGGGCACGCTGCCCGACGACCTGGTGCGCGACGCCGCGCTGGTCAAGCTGCAGATGGTGGGCCTTCAGCCCGAGCACGCCACGCGCATGCCGGCGGATCTGTCGGGTGGCATGGTCAAGCGCGTGGCGCTGGCGCGTGCGCTCATCATGGACCCGCCGCTTCTGCTGCTCGACGAACCCACGGCGGGGCTGGACCCCAGCAGCTCCGACGACTTCTGTGCGCTGCTGCGCGAGCTGCGGGCCGCGCTGGGGCTCACGGTGGTCATGGTCACGCACGATCTTGATACGCTGTTTGCGCTGAGCACCCGCGTGGCCGTGCTGGCTGATAAGAAGGTCATCGTCACCGGTCCGCCGCACGAGGTGGCGCATTTCAAGCACCCGTTCATCGAACATTTCTTCCTGGGTGAACGTGGCCAGCGCGCCATGGCCCCGGTGCAATCCGTGGAGCACGCCCTGGCAGCACAGACTGCCGCCGCCGTGCCCACGCCCGACAAGGAACCCAGCTGATGGAAAACAAATCCCACGCCCTCGCCGCAGGCATCTTTGTGCTGGTGGTGGCCGCCATGCTGGCGGGCCTGGCCATCTGGCTCACGCGCGACAGCGCCAACTACGAGCAGTACGAGCTGTCCACCAAGGACGGCGTGAGCGGCCTGCAGCCCCAGGCCGCCGTGCGCTACAAGGGGGTGGCCGTGGGCAAGGTCACGCGCATCGGCTTCGACCCGCAGGTGACGGGCAACGTGCTCATCCGCATTGCCGTCAACGAGCAGGCCCCCATCAGCCCCACCACCTTCGCCGTGCTGGGCTACCAGGGCGTGACGGGCCTGGCCCACGTTCTGCTGGACGATGCCGACCAACCTTACCCCGAGCTGCCCCCGGGCCCCAGCGGCCTGCCGCGCCTGCCCATCAAGCCATCGCCGTTTGGCAAACTCGCGGAGCAGGCCCCCGCCATCCTCACCCAGGTGGAAGAAGCCACGCGGCGCATCAACCAACTGCTGGGCGACACCAACCAGCAAAAACTCACCGAAGCCCTGGGCAACATTGCCCAGGCCGCAGGCAGCGTGAACACGCTGACCCGGCGGCTCGATGCCACCGTGGCCCAGCGCCTGGACCCGGCCCTGGCCGCGCTGCCCCCGCTGGCCAGCGATGCGCGCAAGACCCTGCAGTCCCTGCAGCAGGCCGGCGCCAGCGTGTCGGTGCTGGCGGCCGACGTCAGCAAGACCACGCAGCGCCTGGGGGCCGAGGGCGGCCCCATCGACCAGATCACCATCGGCACGCAGTCCCTCGCCCGCGCGGCCGACCAGTTCAGCACCACCACGCTGCCGCGCCTGAACCGCGCGGCCGACGACACCTCGCGCGCGGCACGCACGCTCAGCCGCACGGCGGGTGGCGTGGCGGACAACCCCCAGCTGTTCATCTACGGCTCGGGCCGCATTCCGCCCGGCCCGGGCGAACCGGGTTTCGCGCCCTGAGAAGGTGTGAACGAACCCACCATGCCCGCTCATTTCCCCAAAACACACCCGCTCGTCGTTGCAAATGCTCGCCATAGCCCGCGCTATGGCTGCGCTTTGCGCCTGGACCGGCCGCGTTTCGGCGGCCTGCTCGGGCACGCCGGATTCATTCACACCTTCTGAGGAGAAGCGTTGATGGAAAATACTATTAAAAACATAGCTGCTATCGCTTTTCCATCAAGCGCTAGAGGTCTATTTGTTTCAGTTTTTGCTGTGGGACTGCTGGGTATCGCAGGCTGCTCGGCGCTGCCCAGCCCGCCCTCGCGCCCCGTGCTCTACGACTTTGGCCCCGGCCCGGTCGCCACGGCCCCCAGCGATCGCCGCGCCCCCTTGCCCCCGTTGGCGCTGGCCGATGTAGAGGCCCCGGGCCTGCCCGAGGGCAGCAACGCCGTGCTCTACCGCCTGGCCTACGCCGACGCCCAGCAGCTGCGCCCCTACAGCCAGGCCCGCTGGAGCCAGCCACCCGCCCAGTTGCTGCAGCAGCGCCTGCGCGAGCAGCTCGGCCAGCGCCGCGCCATCCTCAAGGCCGACGACGGCGCGGCCCAGGCGCGCGACGCCGCCCAGGGCGGCCGCTTGCCAGCCGTGCTGCGCGTGGAGCTGGAAGAGTTCAGCCACCTGTTTGCCAGCGCCTCGGACAGTGCGGGCGTGGTGCGACTGCGTGCCACGGTGGTGGACCTGACCCCGGGCGGTGAAGCGCTGCGCGGCCAGCGCGTGTTCACCGTGCGCACCCCGGCGCGCAGTGCGGATGCAGCAGGCGGCGTGGCTGCATTGGCCGATGCATCGACTCAGGTGGCGCAGGAAGTGGCGGAGTGGGTGGAGCAGACAGGGCGCTAATCCAGCGTATGGGCTGGGTGCAGCTTGCTGCTACCTTTCAAAGTAAAGCGCGGGCGCCAGATTCCAGTCGCCAGCGCATGTCACCACCCTGAGCGTGCTGATGGACACCGAAGTCCACGCACGGCCCGATTTTGGGTAGCCATAGGCGCAAACACCGTATCTCCGGCTTGCGGAGTTGGCATGGTTGAACAAGGGGGGATCGTAGTAGGTCGGGTCGATGTGCAGTACCAGTGCCGCATCGGTATCTCTTGCGGGCACCCTCAGGTTGTTGGGCAGCTTCTGTTGCTGAGCAGCAGACAGATCGGTTTTCCAGTTGTCCGCAATCCGTTGGGGGAAGGGCTTGTCCACGTACTTGATTTCGAGCACAGCGTCCTCAGTGGTCGTTTCAGATAGAAAGGCGAACCCTTGTGCGCCCATGTCCGGATTGATGACTGTGCATGCGATGAGTGGCTCGGCTTGGCTACTCCAACCTGCGGAAGAGACGTTGAGCATGGCGCTTTCCGAGAACAGAGGAATGATGCAACTCGCCGATGTCGCACCGGTCGTCTGCGCGATGGAGAGCACGGTCACTGCAACTAAAAGCCTGGTTTTGAATGCCTTCATTGGATGGTCCCTGCTGGTGATGATTTCTGTAGTGAGTGGTATGTTGTTGCCGCGCCGCATAGATTAGCTGGTTTCCGTGTTTGTTTTGCCCTCAATCCCCGTCACCACCCGCGCATAGCGCGCAAAGCTCCAGTACGCCCAGGCCCAGTCCAGCAGCACGACCAGGCGGTTGCGAAAGCCGATCAGGAAGTAGACGTGCGCGAACAGCCAGAACAGCCACGCAAAGTAGCCTGAAAAGCGCACCGGCCCAGCGGGCGAGGTGAGGTCCACCACGGCGGAGTTGCGGCCGATCGTGGCCAGGTTGCCGTAGTCGCGGTAGCGAAACGGCTGCGTGGCCTGGCCGGCCAGGCGGCGCAGGATGTTGGCGGCCGTGGCGCGCCCCATCTGCTTGGCGCCGGGTGATACACCGGGAACGGGGGTGGGCTCCTGGCCGGGCGCGTGGCTCTTGACAGCAGCCAGGTCGCCGATGACGCTGATCTCGGGGTGGCCGGGCAGGCTGAGATCCGGCGCTACCACCACGCGGCCCGCCCGGTCGGTGTCGCAACCCGTGGCCCCGGCCAGCTGGCGCCCCAGCACCGAGGCCGCCACACCTGCCGCCCAGACAATGCATTTGCTCTTGATTTGATAGCTGTTTGCGCTTGTTGGTTGAGCGCTGGATGGCGATTCGACCATCAACCCGTCGCTGTCGATGGCGGTGACGCGGGCGTTCAAGCGCACTTCCACGCCCAGCTTTTCGAGCTGCTCCCTGGCGCGCTGGCTCAGTGATTCGGGCATGGACTGGAGCACGCGGGGGCCGCCTTCGAGCAGGATGATTTTTGCGCTGGCCGGGTCGATGTGCCGGAACTCGCCGGGCAGTGTGTGGCGCGCGATCTCGGCCAGCGTGCCCGCCATCTCCACGCCTGTGGGGCCTGCGCCCACAACCACAAAGTTGAGCCAATCGGCGCGGCGGGTGGGGTCCGCTTCCTTTTCTGCCGCCTCGAAGGCCAGCAGGATGCGGCGGCGGATCTCAAAGGCATCGTCCAGTGTCTTGAGGCCCGGGGCATGGGGGGCCCAGTCGTCGTGGCCGAAGTAGCTGTGGGTGGCGCCTGCAGCAACGATGAGGTGGTCGTAGGGCAAGGGGGCAGACGGGTGGGGCCCGTCCTTCAAATGCACGGTGCGCGCTGCCACGTCGATGTGCGTGACTTCGCCGAGCAAAGTCGTAACGTTGGGCTGCTGCCGAAACAGGTGCCGGATGGGCGCAGCGATGGCCGGCGCCGACAGCCCGGCCGTGGCCACCTGGTAAAGCAGGGGCTGGAAGAGGTGGTGGTTGGTCTTGTCGATGAGCGTCACATCCAGCGCGGCACCGCGCAGCGCACGGGCGGCTTCGAGGCCGCCAAAGCCGCAGCCGATGATGACAACACGGGGGCGGGGCGAGGGAACAGAAGAAGTGGTCATGCCCCCATTATTGGGGCTTGCAGCTTCCGGGCAGCCTGTGAAACGGGCGCCCTCCGGGACAAGGGCAGCCAAGCAAGGGCCGCCCCGCAGTGAGGGCTGCGTCCCCCCGCCCGCAGCGCGCAGCGCTACGAGAGCGGGGGGAAGTGGCGCAGCCGCTCAGGGGGGGCTCACATCACGCCATGAAACCCAGGTTGGTCGGGTAGTCGGCCCCGCCAAAGTGGCTCAGGTTGGGCAGCACGCCCGCCAGTTCGCTGTTGCTCACGCCAAACCAGCTGGCCAGCGTGGCCGCGTACTGGTCCACCGAGGTGCTGGGCAGCAGGCGGCCCTGGCCCACATGCCACTGGTCGTTGGCATCGGCAGTGTTGGTGATGCTGACTGGCGGCGCCTTGCCATAGAAGGCCTTGCCCTTGACTGCGCCACCCACCATGAGATGGTGGCTGCCCCAGCCGTGGTCCGAGCCGTCGCCGTTGGAGCTGAGCGTGCGGCCGAAGTCCGAGGCCGTGAACGCCGTCACCTTGTCGGCCACGCCCAGTTCGACCGTGGCGTTGTAGAACGCGGTCATGGCTTCGCTCACGCGCTGCATGAGCGTGGGCTGCTGCGAGATCAGGTTGTCATGCAGGTCGAACCCGCCCAGCGACACCATGAACACCTGCCGTTTGCTGCCCAATGCGGTGCGTGCACCAATAAGGCGGGCGACCATCTTGAGCTGGTCGGCCAGCGAATTGCTGGTGGGGAAGGCCGTGGCCAGCGTGACACCGGCCAGCCCGGAGGTGATGGAAGCCTCGGCGCCCACAGCCCGCGCGGTGACGCGGTTGTATTCGTTCTCCAGCGTCTGGCCGCTGGTTTGCTGGATCAGCGAGGTCAGCGCTGCGCGCACGGCCGTGGAGCCGTAGACATTGCTTTTGACGCCGTTGATCGGGATCGCACCGTTGGTGCTGACCTGGTACTGCAGCGCGGAGTCGCCCGAGAGGAACACCGCATTGCCCGTGACGGAGATGCAGGTGAACAGCGAACTGCCGTTGGAGGACAGCGCCAGGTCGCCGATGTTGCCGCCCCAGCCCACGGTGGAGCCTTCGGGCGAGGACGACTGCCAGACCGATTGCTGGTCGTTGTGCGAGAACAGCTTGGGGGGCAGCGGGTACAGCGCACGGTTGCTGCCGCTGTATTGCGCACGCGTGAGTGGAACCACCAGGGGGCCCACGTTCAGCTGCACGGCTGCCTTGCCGGTGTTGAACAGGTTGGTCAGCCCGGTCATGGCAGGGTGCAGCGCGTACTGGCGCCCACCGGCCAGTGGCGTGGTGGGCGCGAGCAGGGTGGGGGTCAGGGCGGACTTGGCCAGGGCAATGCCCCCCGCCGTCTGTCCGGCACCGCCTCCGCGCGCGGCGCTGTATTTGTTGTAGCTGTCGTCGTCATAGGTAATGACGGTGTTGGCGTAGTCGTTGCCGCCGTACAGGAAGACGCAGACCAGCGCCTTGTAGTCGGTGGCCGTGAAAGCTGCGGCTTCGCCCACGGCGGCGAGATTGAGCGCAAAGGGCAGGGCGGTGCCTGCCATGCCCAGCTGTGCCGAGCGGCGCAGAAAAGCGCGGCGGGAGTGGAGGTCGGGTTGGAGGAGATGCATGGCGGCGCGCCTTATTTTTGGATCAGGTATTCGGCCGAGGCCATGACGAGGAAAATTGCGGCCGCCACGCGGTCACGTTTGGCGTTGTCCGTGCTTGCCGCCGTGACGGGGGTCGTCTTGAGGGCGTCTGCGATGAGCTTGACGGTGGCTGCAGACAGCTGGCCAGCCGTCATGAGCAGGTTGATCCGGTCCACGAGCGCATCGGCATCGGCCACGATAGCCAGTTCGTTGGTATAGGCCGCCTTGATGTCGAAGCCGTTGTTGCCGTTGTTGCCGTTGTTGGTGTTGTTGGGCAGGTCTGGCGCGTTCACGAAGATACCGTTGCGGATCACGCCCTGCATGTAGTTGAGGTAACCGCCCACGCTGCTCTCGTTGACCAGCTGGAACTCGGGCGCCACGGCACCGGCCGTGGCCAATGCCGTTGAAGGCGGCACATAGCCCGGCCGGAAGAAGTTGAACACCGACGGTGAGCGCAGCGGGCTCTGCGCCAGGCGCGAGCCGGCCGAGCTGAGGTCGCCGATCTTCCAGCTGCCGTATTGCGACGCGATGCCAAAGGTGCGGCCCCACTGCACAAAGCGCAGCATGGGCTCGCGCAGGCGGCCGAACATGGGGTCCGTGAGCCCGGCGGGCGCGCGGGCTTCGTCGTCGAGCAACACAGCCTTGACCACGGCCCGCAGGTCGCCCCGCACGCCGAGGCCGTTGTTGTTGAAAGCGGCCGCCACACGGCTGATGTAGCCGGGTGACGGGTTGCTGGTGACCAGGCGCTGGATCAGCTGCTTGCCGATGAACGGCGCCACGTTGGGGTGGTTGAAGATGGTGTCCAGCGCCGTTGTGAGCGCCGCCGCACCGGGTGTGCCAGCGGCAACCGTGGTGCCCAGGAAGGTGGCGGCCAACGTGGAGTGCCGCGACTCGTTGAGTGCCATGGGCAGCCGCGTGAAATGGGTGCTGGGCACGGTGCGCGTGGTGCCAGGCACAGTGGTCGGGGCATTTTGCGACTGGTCGTAGTCGTAGCCTGTGAACACGCGTGCCAGGTTGGTGATGTCGCTCTGGGTATAGCTATCGACCACCTGGCCCGAGCCATTGCGCTTGGCTGTGCCATCCTGGTTCAGCTCCACGAGCCCGATGGACATCAGCTGCAGGATCTCACGGGCATAGTTCTCATCGGGCTGGCGGCCGGTGGAGGGGTTTTCCTTCTGGTTGCCGCGCGTGTTGAGGTAGTAGCCCATCGCGGGGTTGAGGGTCACGTCCTCCAGCAGCTTGCGGAAGTTGCCGAAGGCATTGGCAACCAGCTGGTCCCAGTAGTGGGCGATGGCATGGCTGCGCCAGCTGAAGTCCAGGCCCGAGAGCGATACCACGCAGATCTCGGACAGCGCGAGTGCCACGCGCTTGCGCAAGCCGTCGCTGGATGTCATGAGCTGCTGCCAGATCATGTAGTCGCCCGGGTAGGTGTTGTCGTAGTACGACGTGGCGTTGTCCACCGTGTTGTACCCGCGCTGGTTCAGCCAGTCCCACCCCTTGGTGCCGACGGGCAGGCTGAACTGGTTGTTGATCCAGCTGTCGTAGGTGCTGGCGCGCAGGGTGGCGATTTCGCCGGTGGATGCCGAGAACTGCGCTTGCAGGAGGAACCGCGCCGCTTCCTGGTCGGTGTCGGCCCGTGTGTAGGTGTAGCTTCCAGCTCCCGGGGCTGGCGGTGGGGGCGGCGGCGTCGCAGGCCCTGGAGCGGGTGTGGGGCCGGGTGCTGGTGCAGGCCCTGGGGCGGGCGGCGTGGCGGGACCCGGTGCGGGGGCCGGGCCAGGCGCAGGTGCCGGGCCAGGGGGGGGCGCAGAGCCCGGTGTTGGCGTCGTGGGCGGGCTCACGGTTTCATCAGCCGCGTCACCACCACCACAGGCCGCCAACGCCACGCTGGCCATCAGGGCGGCGAGCGTGGCCTCCTTGGGCAACGGGGCCGGGCGCGGAGCCGGCTTTGTGGTGTCGATTCCCTCTGCGACCTCGGCAGGCGCTGCTGCGCAAGGCTCCTCTTTCAACAGTGTCATGGTGGTTCTGCTAGTTGTTTGTCACGCGAGCAACACCCTGCGTAGAGCCTTCCAACGCATTGCGTGCACGGGCCGTCTGCGTTGGTAGCTCTGCCCTGGGTGCCAAGGCCGGTGAATCAAGTGTATGGATTTGCAACTGGGAGCCACTCGGGCTAAATCGTTATGAATGACTACAAAAGTCACTAAATGCAACTTTTTACCCAATGAGGTCGGTTTCGACTATGGCGTATTCACCCACGGTTTTCTGAGCGGCGATCCTGAGCGGCTTGTCTGGCATCGGTGTAGTCCACAGGCCGACGTTCTCTGCCTCTGACTGCCTACGTGTGGCGCGCCGCGGGGTTTCTACAGTGGGCTCATCGCTGACCGGCACCGTTTACCGCCATATCGGTGGCATGGCCGCAGCGAAACAACCGCAAGGAAGAAGACCATGAACGAAGACACCCTCAAGGGCAACTGGAAGCAGTTCAAAGGCAAGATGATTGAACAGTGGGGCAAGCTCACGAACGATGACTTTGACGTCATTGATGGCAAGCGTGAACAGTTCCTGGGCAAGCTGCAGGAGCGCCAGGGCATTGCCCGCGACGCAGCCGAAAAGCAGCTCAAGGAATGGCAAGAACGCCACCCGGACTTCCGCTTCAACGACTGACCGGTTGCCCGGCGCAGGGGCCCGGCCCCTGCCCTGCAGCAACACGGGAAACGACGGCTCCCGCACCCTGGTGCAGACAGCTGGACACCCCTGAATCACCCAATCCCGAGGAGAAACCCATGAAATTCGCACGTACTCTGATCGCATCCGTGGCTGCCGGCCTGCTGGCAACCTCTGCCTTCGCCATGACCGAACCCGAGCACAAGGCCGCCAAGGAGCGCATCTCGGCCGACTACAAGGCCGACAAACAAAAGTGTGATGCCCTGAAGGCGAACGCCAAGGACATCTGTGTGAAGGAAGCCAAGGGCAAGGAAGATGTGGCCAAGGCAGAACTGGAAGCCCAGTACAAGCCGAGCCCCAAGGCCACCCAGAAGGTGGCAGAAGCCCGCGCTGACGCTGCCTACTCTGTCGCCAAGGAAAAATGCGATGACCTGAAGGGCAATGAAAAGGATGTCTGTGAAAAGGACGCCAAGGCTGCCCAGGTGAAGGCCAAGGAAGATGCCAAGGTTGCCGCAGCGCAGGCCAAGCCTGCTGACAACGCCGCCGAAAAGGGCGCCGCCGTGGCAGAGGCCCGCAAGGATGCCAACGCTGAAAAGAACGACGCCAACTACAAGGCCGCCAAGGAGCGCTGCGATGCGCTGTCGGGTGATGCCAAGTCCAAGTGTGTAGACGACATGAAGCGCATGTACGGCAAGAGCTGATCCGCTGGGGACCTCTCAGTGGCCGGTACTCCCAGCCGCTGTCAGTCTTCACAATGCCCCGCCCCGTGCGGGGCATTTTTTGTTGTGGGGTCCGGATGGTGCTGAGCGGTTGATGCCGAACTGACCTGCATCAACACGCCCTGGTGGCTGGCGGCATAAGCTCGTGCCCTGTTTTTGTCTCGCTGCAAAGGGATTCCCATGGCACAACTCGAATGGTCGGACGCGCTGGCCCTGGACCTGCCCCTGATGGACGACACCCACCGCGAATTCGTGGACCTGCTGGCCGCCGTGGACCGGGCCGACGATGCGCAGCTGCTCTCGACCTGGCATGCGCTCGTGGAGCACACCGATCACCATTTTGCGCAGGAGGACGCCTGGATGGCGTCCACCCGTTTTGCCTCGGGCAACTGCCACAGCATGCAGCACCGGGTGGTGCTGCAGGTCATGCGCGAAGGGGTGGTGAGGGCCCAGCAAGGCGACCTGCAAGTGCTGCGTGTGATGGCCAGCGAACTGGCGCTGTGGTTTCCGCAGCACGCCCAGAGCATGGACGCTGCGCTGGCCCTGCACTTGCGCCGTGTGGGCTTTGACCCGGTCTCGGGCGTGGTGCACGCGCCGCACGCGCTGCCGGGCGAGCTGATCCAGGGCTGTGGTGGATCGACCTGCTCCGACACTTCGGCCGGTGTTGGCGCCACCGAGCCAGCGGCAATGGCCTGAGAGCGTCAACAGGCTCTTACCCCCGTGCGCAGGCCGCGCCGGTGTGGCATGCTGCCAAGTCTCTAGGCAAGTGGGCGGCATGACCGCTGTGCTTCATGGCCGAAACCTCTTCCCCTGTGGCTCTGTACGACGAGGCCGCAAGTCTCCAAGCTCTGCAGCGCTATGGCATTCTCGACACGCCGATGGAGCTCGCCTACGACGACCTGGCAGGGATTGCGGCCCATGTGTGCGAAGCCCCGGTCGCCCTGATCAGCCTGCTCGACAGCCACCGCCAGTGGTTCAAGGCCTCAGTGGGGCTCCCGCTGCGGGAAACCCCGCTGGACCAGTCCGTGTGCCGCTACGCCGTGCGGCAGCCCGGCGTGTTCATCGTGCCCGACCTGGCGAAGGATGCGCGTTTTGCGCACTTCAGCATCGTGACCCAAGAAAATCCGCTCCGCTTCTATGCCGGGGCGCCGCTGGTCACGCCCGATGGTTATGCCCTGGGCACGCTCTGCGTGCTGGACCACCGGCCGCGCCATCTGTCCCAAAAGGCCCAGGACATGTTGTGTGCGCTGGCGCGCCAGGTGTCCGCCTGCTGGAGCTCAAGCGCGCCAACGACCGCCAGGGCCAGATGCTGGTGGAGCTGGAAGAAGCGCGCCGCCAGATGGCCGTGCTGGCCCATACCGATGTGTTGACCGGCCTGGCCAACCGGCGCTCGTTCACCGCGCGCCTTTTGCAGGAGCAGGCCCTTTTGCGGCGCGACGGTGAACCCGCCTGTCTGCTGATGATGGACATCGACCACTTCAAGCGCGTCAACGACGTGCATGGCCACCATGTGGGCGACCAGGCCCTGCAGCTTTTTGCCACGCTCTGCCGCGATGTGTTCCGCGCGGCAGACATGGTGAGCCGCTGGGGCGGCGAGGAGTTTCTGGCCCTGTTGCCTGCTACCCGGGTGGAGCAGGCCCAGGCGGTGGCGCAGCGTGTGCATGACGCGCTGACCACCCACCCGGTGCCGGGGGTGACGCCGCCCTTGGCGCTGACCGTGAGCATGGGGCTATCCAACTTCGATCCCCTGCGCCCTCTCGACATCACCCTGCGCGCGCTGGATTCAGCGCTCTACGCAGCCAAGCGCGAAGGTCGCAACCGCACAGTGGTGGTGTAAGTGCAGCGAATTTGCTTTAACTTTGATAGCTGCTAGCGCTTTTCAGTAAAGCGCTAGGGCCATATTCTTTCAATATTTCGACGCTGCTTCAGTGCCCTGCGGTGCGGGGCAGTATCAGCGCAGCCATGCGCCATGACAGATCCCGCAGGGCCCGGCGCACGGCGGGTGAATCCTGCGCACCCACGGGGTTGGCATCGCTGCGCGGGCAGAACGCAGCCTCCAGGACCTGCTGCTTGGCGCAGACCAGCGCCACCCGGTCTTGCGCCCGCAGGGCCGCCATCAGCTGGTCGCGGTGGCGCTGCACGCGCTCCGCTTCGGCCAGCGTCAGGGTGGGCGGGAGCGCGGCAGCGCCTGCGGCCGGGCCGGTGAGGTGCTGTGCCCAGGACAGTGGCGTGGTGCGCGTTGTCATACAGCGCTCACCGGCGGTGTAGGGGGCGTGGCGGGGCGCGCAGCCGGTGGGGCGGGAGGGCGCACCTCCGGTGGCGCCATCGGGCGGCGGGGCGGGGTGTTGCCCTGCGACAGGCCGTACCAGTTCACCTTGCGCGTCAGCACCATCACAGCGGTCAGTACCAGGAACAGCGCAATGGCACCCACCACCAGGGCCGTCTGCTCCAGCTGCAGCAGCACGTACAGCAGGCCATACAGCACCGCGATGCCCCCGCCCAGCGGAATGCCCCGCGCCAGCCCACCCAGCATGTGGCTGGCGTAGTAAGCGAGCAGCAGCACACAGGCGCTGGCGGCCACGGCGTACGAGATGCCAAACGGCAGGTGCTCCGACAGGCTCACCAGCAGCAGGAAGAAGCTGCACAGTGCGCTGCCCACCAGCAGGTACTGCACCGGGTGCACGCGCAGCTTCTTCATCAGCTCGAACAGGCCCACGGCCACGAAGGTGAGGGCAATGAACAGCACGCCATATTTGGTGGCGCGGTCCGACAGGGAATAGGGGTTCACCGGGTCGATGAAGGCCACGCTGAAGCTGTCGGCGCAGTCGCCGGGGGTGGCGCCTCCGGGCACATAGTCGCTGTGGCCGCCATCGTCTGTGCCGCCCAGGCAGATGCGTTTGCCGTTGGCAATGTCGGCCTGCGCCGTGGTGGCCAGCGACGACAGGCGCCACTGGGCCGCGAAACCGGTCTTCTTGACCTCGCGCTCCGACGGCAGAAAGCGGCCCCCGAACGACGGGTGGGGCCAGCTGCTGGTCATCTGCACCTCGGTGTTGCCACCCAGCGGCACAAAGGCCAGGCGTTCGGTGCCCACCAGTTCCAGGTCCAGCGTGGCGGTCAGTCCGTCGGCCTTGCCGCGCACCGATTCTGGCAGTGCCGCATGCAGGCCCCGGCTGTAAGTGGGGTGGAAGGTGCCGGGCTTGAGGGCCAGGGTCTGCGAATCCAGGGTGAACTGCGCGGTGCGGATGCCACGCGCGTCGCCCACGGCCATCATGACGATGGGTGCACCGCAGTGCATGCGCGAGTTTTTCATGCTGCTTTGCGGCACCAGGCTCGCCAGCGGCCCCCACTGCGCCGTCACGTGGGCCTTGAGGTTGAAGGTGTTCACCTTGTGCAGGCCGCGCGCACGCTCTTCCATCGCGGCGCCGGTGCTGAGCTTGAGCTGCTCGGGCATGGCGGTCAGCAGGAACTCGCGGCGCTGCTCCACCATGCGGCGCTCGTCGCCCTTGCCGGTCTCTACCTCCCAGCTCTCCACACAGGCGCTGTGGATCATCGGGCCCATCAGCGTCTGCGGTCCGGCCAGGCTTTCGGCCACGCTCTGGGCGGTGATGCTGCGGTAACGCAACCGGTCGCGCACCACGTCTTCGATCATGCCGAGGCCAAAGAGAAGCAGCACGGTGATGGCGGCCAGCGCGGCCAGTTTGGTGAACAAGGGGTGTTTGAGCAAGAGATCCTCCACAAATGATGTTGTGGAGGCAGTGTTGGGGCCCGGTGTGAGGGCGCTATGAAGTTTGTGAGGCCAGTGTGAAGTCGGGCGTTGTGTCGGCATGACCTGTCAGGTCATCGACGGCCGAACTCCTTGCACCTACAAACGGCGCATGGCTAAAAGAAACACGTTTTAGGGGGCGGCATGCGCTATGGGGTTCCGTTGATTCTGGTCTTGGTGGCAGTGGTCCATGCACTGCCGCTGGTGGGCGTGCTCGGGGCGGGCAAGCTGGCGCAGCTGTACGGCACCCCGGTGCAGGATGCAGGCGTGGAGCTGCTGTTGCGGCACCGGGCCGTGCTTTTCGGGCTGCTGGCCGCCTTCATGGGCTATGCAGCCCTGCGCCCCGATCTGCATCGGCTGGGCCTGGTGGCGGGGCTGGTGAGCGTGGTGTCGTTTCTGCTGCTGTCGTGGCTGCAGCGGGGCAGCGCGCTCAGCGCCCCGCTGGTGACGGTCGTGCGGGTGGATGGGGTGGCACTGGCCTTGCTGGTGGTGGGGCTCGCTCTACACCTGCGCCGCTCGCATTAACTGGCGGGAAACTCCAGCGCCACGCGCAACCCAGGCCCGGTATTGCCCACCACCATCTGCCCCCCGTGCAGCGCCATCACGCGCTTGACGATGGCCAGCCCCAGGCCCGATCCGCTGCGCTCGCCGCCTGGCCGCGCGGTGGTGAAGAAGCGTTCGCCCAGGCGGGGCAGGGCGTAGTCGGGAACGCCGGGGCCGCGGTCCCGCACGGCCACGGTGGCGCCGTCCAGCTCCACCTGCACCGTGCTGCCTGCGGGCGCAAAGTCGATGGCGTTGTCCAGCAGATTGGTCAGTGCCATGGTCACCAGCTCGGCCTCCCAGGGGCCGTTGCTGCCCGTACCGGACAGGGCCAGCATGATGCCGCGTTGCGCAGCACGGGCGCGTGTCTGGCCGATGGCAGCCTCGGCGCAGGCCTGCAGGGCCACAGGCGCGCGGCCCTCGGCGTGGTGGCGCTGCTCCAGTTTGGACAGCTCCAGCAGTCGGTCGATGATGCGCTGCAGGCGTTCGCTTTGCTGCACCACCTGGGTCGCAAATTCGGCACGGTCGGCGGCGGGCAGCTCGTCCTGCAGCAGCTCGCCCGCGCCCCGGATCGCCGCCACAGGGCTTTTGAGTTCGTGCGTCAGCGCGCGCACGTAGCCCTCGATGTAATCGCGCCCCTCGAGCCGGGCACGCATGCGGTCCATGGCGCGGGCCAGGTCGCCCAGCTCGCCCGGTACCTCGGGCACGGCCAGCGCCGTGGTGGGCGGGGCGCCGGGGTCATGGCGCTCGCCATCGGCCGGGCCCTGCACGCTCAAGGCGTAGTCGCGCAGGCGGCGCACGTTCCACACCATCCACAGCGTCACGGCCACGCCGACGGCGGCCGAGAGCGCCAGTAGCAAAAGGCCGCCCATGAACACCTTGCGCTCGGCGCGGTCGATGAAGCGCTGCACGGTGCGGGTGGGTTTGGCCACCGTCAGCACGCCTGCAATCTGTTCTTTCACGTAGATGGGCGCCGCCACATGCATCACGCCGCTGGTGTCGTCGTCTTCCACATCGCGCGTGGAGCGTGCGCCGTACTCGCCCCGCAGCGTGCGGGCCACGTCGCGCCACTGCGAGTAGTCGGCGCCGATGGCGCGGTTCTCCGAGTCGAACAGCACTCGGCCCGTGGTGTCGGTCACATAGATGCGGTAGTCCAGTGACTGCTTGGAGAAACCCCAGATCGCTGCATCGATGGGCCGCGTGGCGTAGCGACGCACATGCTGCGCAAACGGACTGGTGCTGCTGTTGTCGGCCCCCGCCGCCAACCGCCCGGCGGCCAGGTCTTCGCTGGCCAGCTCGGCCAGGATGTTGGCCGTGTCCACCATCATGTCCTCCATCACCTCGCGCACGCTGGGTTTGATCTCGGCCATGAACACGCGCAGCACAAAAAACGCGGCGATGCCGTTGATCAGGAAGAAGGCGAACAGCAGGCGGATGCCCAGGCGCATGGGGCAGTTCTCTTAAAAAATCTTGACCGGCAAAGCGTCTCAGAAGCGCTGAGTATCGGTATGGAGCAAGACGATGTGGGGGACGGGCAGTGCGTAGCACGCCTGGCGGACATGCTGCTCAGATCGTACAGGCGGTTGAATCGCAAGGTGAATTTGGCCAGGAAGCGCGATGCGGGCTTCCTGTGCGTGATGCTGCGACCCAGTCCTTGCGATCTGGCACGAGATGCACTGTGGGGACGCAAAGCCTGTTGCGTGGCCTAACTAAGTTGCAAGCGCGCAACGTTTTCGCTCGAAAACAGGTCGGTACGACCGGGTTGCTCCAGCGATCCCGTGCTACCCGCTGTTACCGCTTGAGACATGTCACCTAGGCTGAACCCGGAGCTGCCCACGGTGTGGCGCGGGCTTCTGCCAATTTCATGCAGCAACAGGAGACAAGTTATGAACAAAATGCGTGCCCTATCAGCGGCCGTGCTTGGGTGCTTTTCGTCGTTTGGCATGGCGCAAAGCGCGGCTGACGGGAGCAGTGTGATGATGTACGGCATCGTCGACGTTGGCATCCACCATGTCACCGGAGCACCCGGCGGCTCTAAGACCAGCCTTACCAGTGGGAACATGCAAGGTTCGCGCCTCGGATTCAAGGGAAATGAAGACCTGGGCGGTGGATACCGCGCCGTCTTCACGCTCGAATCGCGGCTCGAAGCTGACACCGGCGCACTGGGCAACCGCCCCATTTCCCAAGGGCGGCTGCCGGACCGACTCAGCAACGCTGGATCGTTGGGCCTGCCCGCTGCGCTTCAGCCTGCTGTGTCCGCAGTGGCCGCCCAGATCGGTAATTCCGTGGGCGTCAACTTGGGCAACAACTTCTTTGATCGGCAAGTATTCACCGGCCTGATCACCCCGTTCGGTGCCTTCACATTCGGGCGACAGTACACACCGGGCTACTTGGCCAACGCCAACTTTGACGCCATGAAGACCGAGTCCAGCCTGTCACTGGGACAGTTGGTGGCGATTCCGGCTTCGTTCGATATCCGCGTGAGCAACTCACTCCAGTACGGTCTGCAATGGAACGGATTCACCGCCACCGCGATGTACGCAGCCGGGGAAGTCGCTGGTCGGTCGAGCGCGGGGCGGCTGTGGGGTGCCATGGCCATGTACAACGGCAACGGCTATTCGTTCGGCGGCGGTTACAACACACGCAACAACGAACTGGGTGAAAAGTCGCTGACGACCGCTGTCCTCGGCGCGACGCTGGATGTCGGGCCGGGCACCCTGTCGGGCCAATTCAGCGTCATCAAGGACGACCATCCCACCAACCTGTCCGGCATTTCCGCAGTCCTGTCTGCCAACCCTGCCGCGGCACCAGTGGCCGGCCTGGTGCAAAACGCCTTCATTCAGGGTTTTCGGCAAGACGCACGCCTGTTCCAGGTTGGCTACCGCATCACCAGCGGCGTGCACGCCGTGACCGTGGCCTACAACAACATGAACGACAAACGCCCGTTCAATGCGGATCGCGCGTCGTATGGGGTGGCTTACACCTATGCACTGTCCAAGCGCACCGACCTGAATGCCGTACTCACACACCTGAACAACAAAAACACGTCGCAAGACATGTTGGGCGGCAACGGATTTCTGGGTGGCGTTGCGGCAGCGCCCGGAAAAGACGTCAATAGCCTGGCACTGTCGATTCGCCATCGTTTTTGAGGGCTTGCAGAGCGGAGGCCCCAGTGCGAGCAGCACGGCCGCCAGGTCGTCGCTGGCCAGCTCGGCCGGGATGTTGGCCGTGTCCACCATCATGTCCTCCATCACCTCGCGCACGCTGGGCTTGATCTCGGCCATGAACACGCGAAGCACAAAAAGCGCGGAGATGCCGTTGATGAGGAAGAATGCGAAGAGCAGGCAAATGCCGAGGCGTATAGGTCATTGGGTATTTATCAAAAACGATAGCTGTCAGCGCATGTTGGATAAGCTCTGGAGGTCAATTTGAGGCTCTTATAGCGAGTGGTAGTGATGGAACTCGCCGCACGTCTGTAGACGGCGATTTCGACGTACGACATTTATCGAGTGCATCACTAGCATTCGCTAGAAGAGCCCAATTTGACTTGATTAGTGACCTGTCTCAGATGTCTCCCCCCGCTGTCTCTCCCTCCGTTCGAGCGGATCCAGTCGAAGCCAAAGCGCTGCTCGCAAACAGCCTTTCGACAGGTTCAGGGCGTATGGGGTTGGTTTGAGGCATGTCGCGAATCAGGCAATTCGGCTATGCACTCAGTCGCGCAGGCGAACGCGGTAGGTCGGGGACCGGCCTGGGTTCTGGGTCTGCTTTTCGCGGCCTTCAAAGACCAGACTGCTGTCAGCCGCGTCCCATTGCATCGGCTGCAGGGTGTAGGGGTTGCGCAGTTCCTGTGGCGATTGCGCCAGCCAGGCGGGCATGTCCGCCAAGGAGATCTGCTGTGCAGCTGCGCGGCGTTGCAAGAGCACAAGACGGCGATAGCCGTCCATGTCTGCAATCCGCTGCATGTAGCCTAGATAGCTGGGCATTCCGGTTGCTGCCATGCACAGGCCTGCAGCGTTGCGCAAATGCTTCCAGGGTGAACATGCCTTGTCTTCGTCCCACTGGTGCATGGCATTGGAGAACGCAGCCTCCACGTGGTGCGCTGGCAGGCTGCTGATGGCTTGAATCTGTTGCAGGTAGCCGATAGACAGATTGAGCGTTTGCTTGGGCAGAAGGGCCCAATTGCTCGCCCTGTTCAAAGGGCGCTGCAACCATGCGGAGGGCTCACCCCAGGGCCCAGTGAACAAGCCCGGGTCTTTGAGGGAGTAAAGGACGCTGGCGACGAAATGCATTTCGCCTTGCAGAGCCTGGTGCAAAGAGCTCGGCGGGGTGGCGAGCAGAAGTTCGACCTCCTTGAGTACGGATGGAGGTGTCTGCAGCTTCCCGTGTGTGATCGCATCGCTGAACCATCGCAGTTCACGGTGCTGCATGGCCAGCGCGATCATGGAAGCAATCAGGCTGTTGGAACTGCTTGCCAGGCGACTGCGCACCTGAACGGCTTGGCGGACGATGTCCATGGCCTGCCGTGGTTGCCCACGCATCCATTCCAGCGATGCCTGGGCCAGCCAGAGTTCATGGGCACGCACCAATCGCGCATACGGAGGGAATTCAGCCAGCAGGTAAAAAGGGGCGGGGTTGCTGAACTGCGGTGCAATGGCCGCTGCCGTCACCCGTTGCAACAGAGCGTGGTGGGTCTTCCTTAAGGCCAGCACTTCATCGCCACGCTTCGCGAACCAGGCAAAACAATCCGGTTCGCCGATCGGGCAGCGCAGCCAAGTTGGCAGCACATCCTCGCTGGCGCTCTCTGCAGCGATGGCGGGCGGCATCCCGTCCTGTTGGTCGCCGTGGACCTCCACCCAACGCCTGCGCTCGATCTCGCGCTCCAGACGCTGGCGGCCCAGTGCCATGGCGTCTTCGACGGCATCGCTCCCAACAGGTGCGTCCAGCCCCATGAGGATCAGATAGCCGTTGCCCTGCAGGGACTGCTCGGTGGGCGGAGTGTAGTGCGCCGCCTGTTGGGCCGCCTCACTCAAGGCGTCATCGTTCCAGTTTGCAGCGATCAGTGCGGCCAAGCCCACAGCGGCAAATCCCCCCAGGGCCAGCATCAGCCAGCCCAGTCCTTTCAAGCAGTGGCGCAGGAATTTCATTTAAAAATGATAGCTGTCAGCTCTTGATGGATAAGCACTGGCGGCAATTTTTCTTCAGATGTCAACACAGTACCCCATGCCCCGGTGTGTGCTGATGTACTCGCGCCCCGGGTCCACCTCGCGCAGCTTGGCGCGCAGGGTCTTGATATGGGTGTCCACCGTGCGGTCGGTGCTCTCGCTGTCGTCGCCCCAGGCAGCGGCCAGCAGCGCGTCGCGCGAATGAATGCGGCCTGCGCCTCGCAACAGGTGGGACAGCAGGCGGTATTCGCGCCGGGTCAGCGGCAGGGCCTGGCCGCGCAGGCTGATGCGCTGGCCCGTCTCGTCGTCGAGGAACAGCGCGGAGGCCGTGGCGGTGGGCGTTGCCGGGTGGCCATTGCCGTTCCCGTTGCCCGCGCGGCGCAGCAGCGCCTTCACGCGTGCCGCCAACTCGCGCGGGCTGAAGGGCTTGGTCAGGTAGTCATCGGCGCCCAGCTCCAGGCCCAGCACGCGGTCGATTTCTTCGCCGTGGGCGCTGAGCATCAGCACGGGCAGGGCGGCCGTGGACGCCGCGTTGCGCACGTCGCGCAGCAGGTCCAGCCCACTGCCGTCGGGCAGGCCCACGTCCAGCACCAGCAGGTCAAAACGTGCGCGCTGCAGTTGCTGGCGCGCATCGTGTACCAGCAGACTGTGCGTGACGGTAAGGCCATCGCGCTCCAGCGCATAGGCCACGGTGCGGGCTATGGCGGGGTCGTCTTCGAGCAAAAGGAGTTTGGCAGACATGCCTCAATCATCCCCGGTGCTGCGCACCCCGCGCAGACAACGCAACGGGCGCGGCGCAGGCCAGGGACGCCGAGCAAGGGCCGCCCCGCAGTGAGGGCGTCGTCCCCCTTGGGGGAAGGCGCCGCAGGCGACTCAGGGGGTATTCCATGTCAGCGTGCAACGAGGATGGGGAACAATTTACCCAGCCCGTCGGCCATCACCTCCACGGCCAGGGCGGCCAGGATCAGGCCCATCAGCCGGGTCATCACGTTGATGCCGGTCTTGCCCAGCACGCGCGCAATCGGGTCGGCCAGCGCAAAACACACGGCCGTGGCCAGCGCAATCACCACGCCGTAGCCCACCAGCGCCGCGTGCTGCCAGAAGGTCTGTGCGCGGTCGGCATAAATCACCACCGTGGACATGCTGGCTGGGCCGGTGAGCAGCGGGATGGTGAGCGGCACCACGGCAATGCTGCTGCCCGCTGCTGCCTTCTCGGCCCCTTCTTCGTACTCATTGGTGCTGGGCTTGGCCTCAGCGGGCT
The DNA here is from genome assembly GCF_916855635.1 of Acidovorax sp. Leaf73. Classification (NCBI taxonomy): domain Bacteria; kingdom Pseudomonadati; phylum Pseudomonadota; class Betaproteobacteria; order Burkholderiales; family Comamonadaceae; genus Acidovorax; species Acidovorax sp. Leaf73. The sequence goes on along the minus strand of NZ_CAKASI010000004.1, from coordinate 596,343 downwards.
GGGCGTTGAGCATGTTCATCGCGCTGATGAGCAGCAGCATTCCGCCGCCCACCTGAAAGCTCTGCAGCGAGATATTGAAGAAGTCCAGAATCTGCAGGCCCAGCAGCGCACAGGCCGCAATCACACAGAACACGCTGAAGCTGGCCACCTGGATGGTGCGTCGCCGCTGCGGGTACGAAAAGCCCTGCGTGTAGTGGATGAAAAACGGCACGATGGCCAGCGGGTTCACGATGGCCAGCAGGGTGATGAGCGGTTTGAGATCCATACTAGTTTTCCGTTTTGAAGCTTGTCGCCCCTAGATTTTCGACTTGGCGCTGTCGAGGCCAGTGCCCCCGCGCAAGGGCCGCCCCGCCGCGCTGGGGGCGTCCCCCTCCCGCTTCGCGCAGCGAAGCGAGAGAGGGGGAAGGCGCGAAGCGACTCAGGGGGGGCTTCATTACCTTCCTCCAGAGACTTCAAGCAATGACATGGTGGTGTAGGGCGACGCATCCGACATCAGCCATACGATGGCCTCGGCCACTTCTTCGGCCGTGCCGCCGCGTTGCATGGGCACCTGGTGGGCCAGGTCGCGCACGCGGTCGGGCAGGCCGCCGCTGGCGTGGATGTCGGTCTCGATCAGGCCCGGGCGCACGGCGTTCACGCGGATGCCTTCGGCCGCCACCTCGCGTGCCAGGCCGATGGTGAAGGTGTCGATGGCGCCCTTGGCCGCCGCGTAGTCCACATACTGGTGGGCCGCGCCCAGCCGCGCGGCGGCGCTGGAGACGTTGACGATGCTGCCGCCCGCGCCGCCGTGGCGGGTGCTCATGCGGCGCACGGCCTCGCGGGCGCAGACAAAGCTGCCGATCACGTTGATATCGAACATGCGGCGCAGGCGCGCCACGCTCATTTCGTCCACCCGCTGGGTGGTGTCCACCACGCCCGCGTTGTTCACCAGGGCGGTGATGCGCCCGAGTTGTGTATCCACGGTGGCAAACATGGCCAGCACCTGGGCCTCGTCGGCGACATCGGCCTGCACGGCCAGCGCGGTGCCGCCTGCGGCGCGGATCTGCTGCACCACTGCATCGGCGGCGGCCTGGTTGCCTTGGTAGTTCACCGCCACCGCCCAGCCCTGGCGCGCGGCCAGTTGGGCGGTGGCGGCGCCAATGCCTCGGCTGGCGCCGGTGATTAAGACGATCTTGTCCATGAAATCAGGGTCTCCTGCAAGAATGGCGCATTGGAACAGGTTCTGGGTGCTGCGGGCAGCGGTTTGCAGCAGGCACACCTCCACTCCGGCGCATTTTTATCAAGGAGATTGCAGCATGGGACAGTTTGTCGATCTGACTTCGGGTGACGGTTTTGTATTTCCGGCCTGGGTGGCCCAGCCCGATGCCGCACCGCGTGGCGCCGTGGTGGTGCTGCAGGAAATTTTTGGCGTGAACTCCCACATTCGCGCCGTGGCCGACCGCTTTGCGGCGCGTGGCTACCTGGCGGTGGCGCCTTCGACCTTCCACCGCGTGAAACCCGGCGTGGACCTGGGCTACACCGGCGACGACATGCAGGCTGGCATGGGCCTGAAAGCGGCGGTGGAGGCGCTGCCCGCACCTGGCGTGATGCCCGACATCCAGGCCGCCATCGACTACGCCGCCGCGCAAAGCGGCCGCAAGGTGGGCATCGTGGGCTTTTGCTGGGGTGGGCTTCTCACTTGGCGCGCGGCCTGTACGCTCACCGGCCTGTCGGCCGCCGTGCCCTATTACGGTGGTGGCATGACCAGCCCTGACGAAGCTGCGCGCCAGCCGCGCGTGCCTGTGCTGGCTCACTTTGGCGAGCGCGATCACTGGATCCCCGTGGACAGCGTGCAGGCCTTTGCCCGCGCGCAGCCGGGAGCCGAGGTGCACATCTACGCCGCCGACCATGGCTTCAACTGCGACCAGCGCGGCAGCTACGACGAGCCTGCGGCCATGACGGCACGCGACCGCACCCTGGCGTTCTTCGACAAGCACCTCGCATGAATTGGAATCCCTCCTGAGTCGCTGCGCGCCTTCCCCCAGGGCGCACGACGCCCTCGCTGCGGGGCGGCCCTTGCTTGGCGTCTCTGGCGGGGGCGCGCCCATTGCAGGCGCCAGGGCGCAGCGATGAACTGCTCAATGTTTGGAGACCGCCATGGCGAGTTCGACGTATATCCAGGTTTTGAGGCAAATTTGGCCGCTACCGCTTGCCTGTAAATCGATAGCAGCTATTGTTTTAATAGCATTTGGATTTCAGGCCCACGCGGCCGACTACACCGGCCCCCTGTTCGACGCGCACCTGCACTACAACGAGGAAGCGTGGGACGGCAAAACCGGCCCCCACCCGCCCGCCGATGTGCTGGCGCGCATGAAGGCCAGCGGCGTGCGTGCCATCGTTGCCAATTCGCGGCCCAATGCGGGTTCGCTCACGCTGGCGGGCCTGCCGCAGACGCGCGAGGCGGGCGTCACCGTCGTGCCCTTTGTGCGGCTGTACCGCAACCGGGCGGACTACACCGGCTGGTTTGCCGACGAGAGCATCTACACCATGGTGCAGACCGAGCTGGCGCGCGGCACGGCGGCCGGGCCCTACCGGGGCATTGGCGAGTTCCACCTGTACGACAGCGCCAATGCCGACGGCCCGGTCGCCAAAAAGCTCATGGTCCTGGCCGAAGAGCGTGACCTGGTGGTGCTGGCCCATGTGGACGATGTGGCCATCGACCTGCTGATGGCCCACACGCCGTCGAAGGGCCAGAAGGCGCGCCTGATCTGGGCCCACACCGGCATCGGCGGTGCGCCCGTGGAGCGGGTGGATGCGCTGATGGCGCGCTACCCCGGCCTGGTGGGCGAACTCTCGTACCGCCCGGGCCTGGTCTGCGACGACAACCAGCTGTGCCCCGCCTGGCGTGCGCTGCTGCTCAAGTACCCCACGCGCTTCGTGATCGGCTCGGACACCTGGGTCAACCAGCGCTGGCAGCACTACGAAAGCCTGATGCAGGGCTACCGCCAGTGGCTGGGTGGATTGCCTACCGATGTGGCGCGCAAGGTGGCGTGGGACAACGGGGCGGGGTTGTTCGGCGTCCAGGCGCCGCGCTGATCTTGCGACCCAAGGTCCCCGCCCGATCGCACCCCGTGCTACCGGCTGATACGCCCGCGTGATGGCCCAGCCTCCGGTGCACGCGGCGGTGGTGGCGGGAACCACAGGGTGAACACCGTCGGATGGCCTGGGGCGCTGCGCACGTAGACCAAGCCTCCATGCAATTCCATGGTGCTTTTTACGATGGCCAGCCCCAGGCCAACGCCGGGTGCTTGTTCGTTGCTCGGACTTTCAACCCGGTATGCGCGTTCAAAAATCCTGGCCTGGTGCTTGAGGGCGATGGGTTCGCCCTCGTTAGAGACCGAAATATGGCAGCCGCCATTTGATGCCACCGATCCTGAGAGCACAACCGTGCTGCCTGGGCGGGCGTGGCGAATGGCATTGGTCAGCAGGTTGCCGGTGGCGCGGGTGAGCAGGGTGTCATCAGCCCAGACGTGGGCGCTCTGGTCTACCTGGAGCGCCAGCTCCAAACCCCGCTCCTGGGCGAGCAGTTCGAAGAAGGCTGCGATGGCCCCTAGCCGTTGCTCCAGCGGGATGAAGGTGGCATGAACGGCGCTTTGCTGGCTCTCGGCGCGCGCGAGGAACAGGATGTTCTCGATCATCCGCCCCATGCGCTCATACGTTGGCACAGCCGACTCGATCACCGCACGGTATTCGTCCGCACTGCGGGGACGGTCCAGCGTGACCTGCGCGACCATCAGGAGGCGGTGGATGGGAGTGCGCAGATCGTGCGCAATGTCGGTTGACACACCCGACAGGCGGGTGAAGGAATCCTCCAGCCGGTCGAGCATGTGGTTGAACGCCCGGGCCACAGGTTCCAGCTCGGCAATGTTGTTCTCAGGTGCCAGCCGTTCGTGCAAGGCCTGGGCGCTGATGCGGTTGGCCGTGTTGGCCAGGCGGTGGGCCGAGGACAGGATGAGCTTGGCGGTGCACCATGCGAAGAGGCTCGCGGCCAGCGCGCCGACACCCAGCGTGATGGCAAACACACGCCATGAGCGCAGGGCAAAGGCATGGCCCCGCGCGTGCAAATCCTCTGCAGGGATATGGACCATGCCTCCGTTGCTGGCGAGCAGCGGCAGGAGGTCGTTGAAATCCTGGCCCAGCAGGTAGATCACCATCCAGAAGCTGGCCGTGATCAACAGCAGGGTGATCAAAGAAATCGCCAGCGCGATTTTCAGGGGCAGAGAGCGCCGCAGAATGGACCGCGCCTTAGGCGTTATGCCGGGGCTCAAGGACATAGCCGACACCCCTCACGGTGTGAATGAGTTTTTCGGCGAAGGGCTCGTCGATCTTGGCGCGCAGTCGGCGCACCGCCACATCGACCACATTGGTGTCACTGTCAAAGTGCATGTCCCACACGTTCTGCGCGATCAGGGTGCGCGATACGACCTGGCCGGCATGGCGGGCCAGATAGTCCAGGAGAACAAACTCCTGGGTGGTGAGATCAATGCGCAGCGCGCCCCGTTTGACGCGTCGGCGGGCGGTATCGACTTCCAGCTCGCCCACGCGCAGCACGCCCTCTGGTGCGGACATGGGTGCGCGGCGGCGCGCGACCACCTGGATGCGTGCCAGCAGTTCGGAAAACGCAAAGGGCTTGACCATGTAGTCGTCGGCACCCAGCAGCAGCCCCTTGACGCGGTCTTCGACCTCGTCGCGGCCCGATATGAAAAACACCGGTGTCTGTTGTTGTGTCCGAATGCCCTGCAGCACTTCCCAGCCACTGGCGCCGGGCAGCCCCACGTCCAGCAGGATGAGGTCGTAGTGCCCTGAGGTAGCCAGGTGCAGGCCTTCCACCCCGTCGAACGCCGTGTCTACGACATGGCCATGCTCGGTCAAGCCCTTGTACAGGTAAGCAGCGGTTGATCGTTCGTCTTCAATGGAAAGCAAGCGCATGTGACGAGATCCCAGCGGTTTCTCAAGGGACAAAAAGAAGGTGGAGTGCAGACGGATGGAGGGAAGCTGCGGATTGACTTTGGTGGATTGTTGAAGGTGCGTGTGGATTTGAGAAGCTTGCTGGATCGAAATGCACTGTTGCGAATTCACGAACAGTCGTGAGAGCTTGTGTGCGGCCTCGCGGGAGGATTGGTCTGGAGTGTGACCATGATCCTCGCGGATGCTTCGGGCGCGCTGTTTGCGCTAGGGATCCTCTGCACGAATCGAGCGGCAAGTGGGCGCTGCGGATCGGGATGGGCTGCAAGGCGCAAAAACGCAGCAATAGCCGCAGCTATTGCGAGTATTTGCAACGCCGCAGACCGCCCGAGACCGCAGCTGCACACGGCGCGGTGATTTGTGCAGAGGGTCCCTAGCCCTTGTGCAATCAGCGGTTGTGTCTCCTCACCCGATTTCGCGGCAACCTTTCGGGCCGTGGTGTTTGCAGCCGGCCTCTGCTGTTGCAGCGGTTTTGCAAGTCCAGGCTATCTATCTATTGCACACCGTGTCTGGCGTACCCATCCCGCCAAACCACTGCGCGCCTCCCGGGGATCGCCAACAGCCTTTCAGTTCGGAGGGAATGTGGCACCTGTGAAACGGCGTTGTCCCAAACCGAGGGGGGGACGCATGCGTGTCCCCCGTGGTTGCGCTCTGCGGTCTGTGGGCACGAGGGTGCAGTGCCTACGCTTGCACCATGTCCTGCCAACAAGGCGTGGGACATGACTCCGATTGAACCCACTTAACAAGGATGACCATGAAAAAATTCGCCACATTGGCTGTGCTTGCAGCCATCAGCGCAACCTCTTATGCACAATCGTCTGTCACGCTGTTTGGCGTGGCCGACGTGGCGGTTCAGGTGGGCCGCGGCAGTGAGACGAACCGGACCAGCGTGGGCAGCGGTGGTCTGGCTTCCAACCGCCTCGGTTTCCGAGGTATTGAAGATCTTGGTGGTGGCATGAAGGCTGGCTTCTGGCTGGAAGCCGGTTACAACCTGGACGACGGTACTGGCGTCGGCAACACCTTCAACTTCAACCGTCGCTCGACCATCAGCCTGATGGATGACCTCTGGGGCGAAGTTCGCCTGGGCCGTGATTTCACTGCGACCTACAACAACATCTATGACGCATTCGGCGACAACGGCGTCGGCGCTCTTCTGAAGACGACTTCGCTGGGCAGCAACTACGGCTACGCCATGCAGACGCGTACCAGCAATTCCGTGTCGTACTTCACGCCCAGGAATCTGGGTGGGTTCTTTGGCCAGGTGCAGTACTACCGTGGCGAGGCCGCCAATGGCTCCAATGACGGCAATGGTTATGGGTTGCGCGCTGGCTATGAAAACGGCCCCCTCAATGTGGGCGTGAGCTACGGCTCGGTGTCCAGCCTTGGTGCGTATGGCGACGTGACGAATGCCAATATCGGAGGTTCTTACGATTTCGGTGTGGCCAAGCTGCTGGTTGAAGCTGGGCAGGATGAGTCCAAGGCCCGCGACGAGAAGGCTCGCCACTACATGATCGGCGCAACGGCTCCCGTGGGCAGCGTTGGTCTGGTCCGCGCTTCGTGGTCCCGCGTCAGCGTTCAGGACACCAATGTGCAGGCGAACAAGTTTGCCGTGGGGTACGTGCACAACCTGTCCAAGCGCACTGCCCTGTACACCACCTTCGCGTACCTGAAGAACAAGAACGGTTCTGCGCTTGCACTGAACGGTGCCAAGACCAGTGCAGGTGACAACTCCAAGGGGCTGGACTTCGGCCTGCGCCACACGTTCTAAGACCCCAGGCGGTCTTCCTCTTGCCCATTGCGATGGGCAATTGTCTCCAAGGTAAACGATTGGCCCGCATCCCCCAGGGGATGCGGGCTTTTTTGCATGGGTCGCGGGCAGGCCAGGCGGTTCATTACAGAGATGTCATGTGCGCGCAATCCCGCTGTCAGGCGTGCGTTTCTATTCTTCAAACCTGTCCAAAGCAGGGGGTGTTTGCCAGTTTGCGTGCCAAAAGCCGCTTTGGTGTGCCGCCCCCGCAACACCTTGAAGAGAGCCAAGCATGCGCCGACAAGACATTCAATTGCTGACCCTGGCCCGCCAGGGCGATCCCGCCGCCCGCAGCAAAGCGGGCCGACGTTATTTGGTGGGGGGCGACGGCTTCCCGCGCCATGTGGCCACGGGGATCGAGTACCTCTCGCATCCCAGCGTTCGAGAGCTGCCCGAAACCGCGTGTGCCATTGCAGAGAGTTTGCCGCTGCAGGACTTGCTGGACCTGAAACAGGAAGATGCGTTGCACAAGGCTGCCGCTGCGGGAAGCCCCTTGGCGCAGTTCAAGCTGGGCGTGTGGATGGCGTTGACGCGCAGCTCCGTCACGGCGGGGCAGTCGTGGCTGGAGACCGCCGCCGCAGCCGGGCACGTCGAGGCCTGCCAGGTCATGGCGGCCGTGGAGGGTGCACGCTCGGACCGCGCCCTGGAGGCGATGGTGGAATCGATCCAATCCAGCGCCGCAGTGGACGTGGTGCAGGTCGCGGTGATCGCTGCGCGCCAGGCGCGTGAAGAAGGGGGACTGGACCAGCTGGTCGATTGCCTGCGGGTGGCGCTGATGGTGGCGCCGCGCTTGACACACGCCCTGTCGGATCTGGTCGTGGCGGCGGTCTTGTGGGCCGAGCGCGAGAAACACTCCTTGCGCGGGCTGGCACCTGACCAGATTGAGGCCAGCCTGGAGCTGGCTGTCGTACGCGGGGATCGGGACGCTGCGTGCCTGCTGGGCCGTGCGCGTTGCGGAATTGACAGCGGCACGCTGGCGCCAGCGCGGCTGGCCACGTCGCTGAACCTGCGCAAAGGCGTGGCCTTGTTGTTGCGCGCTGCGGACGCGGGCCGGGACGATGCATGGCTTGCCTTGTACGCGACGCATGCAGACCACCGCTCGTCGGTATCCAACCCGCAGATGGCCCGCTTCTTCCTGGAGAAAGCGGCAATGGCCGGGCAGTCCGAGGCGCAGCGCAAGCTGGGGGCTTTGATACTGCGCGCGTCGAACTCGGTGGTGGAGTCGGAGCAGGCTATTGCGTGGCTGCATGCCGCTGCCAACCAGGGCGATGCGCACGCGCAGCGCCTGTTGGGCTCACTGGTGCTTCCGCTGCCGGGGAGTGAATCCGTGGCGCGCGAGGCGATTGAGCAAGTGCGTCAAGCCGATCCCTGGCTGGCCGTGCGGCTGACGCTGGCGCGCGACTTCGGTTTGACCAAGCTGGAAGCCTTGAGTGTCGACCCTGTCGAGGGCCGTCGGCCCTGGGGGTTGCTGGTGGGGCAAAACCCGTTTATCGCGCAGGCCCGTTTGTCCGCACCGCGTGCCGTGCCGGCATTGACACCCCTGGCGCTGCAGAACCTGGCGCGCGCGGCAGCATTGTTCGAACAATCGCGCGGTGACGGCAATGCCTTTGAGGGGGATCTGCGCCGCCGCTCGGTGCGCCAGCGGCGGGTATTTGAACGCCTCCATTTGTCCGAAGACCTCTTTTTTGCTACCGCTTCCTCGCGCAGGCTGGAGGCCTTCCGTCTGGGGCCGAAATGGGCTTTTCGCGCACGACAACCACTGGCCCTGGCGTTGGCGGGTTGACGGCTGCGTGGACTCTGGTGCGAAGAACGTCTGGCTGTGAGAGCTTCGTCAGCTGAGTGCCTTCGCGAGCATGGTCACCTCGTCCTCGCCAGATACCGCTTGCGCCAGAACAGCATCACCAGCGACAGGGCGATGAAGACCATCGAGCCCAACGCCCACCAGAACCCATCGGCCTTGTGGATGAGCGGCAAGAACTCAAAGTTCATGCCGAAGATGCCCGCTATCAGATTGAGCGGCAGGAACACGGCGGTGAGCGCCGTGAGCGTGCGCATGATGTCGTTGGTGCGGTTGCTCTGCACGCTGAAATGCATCTGCACGGCGGTTTCGGTGCTCTGCTCCAGCCGCCGCACGTGGTGCACCACGCGCTCGATGTGCTCCAGCACGTCGCGGCTGCGCACCTTGAGCAGGTCCAGCTCGCGCAGGCCAGCCGGGGTGTCGGGCAAGGCCCAGGTTTCCAGCGCATCGATCCAGTCCTGCACGGCGGTGCGCTGGTCTTCGCAGATCTCGTCGAGCTTGTGCAGGGCCAGCCGTGCTTCCAGCAGCGAACTCCAGTTCACATACCGCGCCCGGGGCTTGAGCAGCTCGTTTTGCCAGTGGTCGAGCTGGCGCGTGAGTTCGCGGCGCAGGTCCAGATAGCGGTCCACCATCATGTTCACCACGCGCAGCATCAGGTCGGCCGGGCTGGCGGGCACGCGGGCGCCGGGCACGGGGCTGCTGCGGCCTTCGGTGCCGTTGCTGGTGGGTAGCGATGCCAGCAGACGGGCCGCATAGGCGTCGCGCACTGCGCAGTCTGCGGGGTGTACGGTCAGCAGCAGCTGGTCGAACACCGCAAACCCCACCGGGCTGGTGTCGATGCGGCGCAGCACCGGTGGGCCGCTGCGTTTGAGTGGGCTGGCGGGGCTATCACCTTCCACGGGCGAGTCGACGGTGTCGCCCTGCGCGGTGGCCAAGCGGCGAAACACCAGCAGGTCATATTGCGAGGTGTAGTCGTAGTGCGAGGGCAGCTGCGCGTTGAGCAGGTCGGACACGTGCAGGTCCACCAGCTGCAGCCCCACCAGGGTTTGCAGGCGTGCCTGGATCTCGGCCAGCCGCGCCTGGAAGGCGGGGCGCCCGCAGGCGATCCAGACAAAACCCTGGGCGGGCATCTGAGCGGGCAACGCGGTCAGCTCCTGCACGCCGCCGTTGTGGATGTGAAAGATGCGCATGACCCCGGTTTTGAATGAAAAGTGCCTCTAGCGCTTGTCCATAAAGCGCTAGTAGCTATTATTTTGTTAGCAAACGAGCCGCGTCGCGCGCAAAGTAGGTCAGCACGCCATCGGCACCGGCGCGCTTGAAGGCCAGCAGGCTTTCCATCATCACGGCGTCGTGGTCCAGCCAGCCATTGGCGGCAGCGGCCTTGATCATGGCGTACTCGCCGCTGACCTGGTAGGCGAAGGTGGGCACCTTGAACTCGTCCTTCACGCGGCGCACGATGTCCAGGTACGGCATGCCGGGCTTGACCATCACCATGTCCGCGCCTTCGGCGATGTCGATGGCCACCTCGCGCAGGGCTTCGTCGCTGTTGCCGGGGTCCATCTGGTAAACATTCTTGTCGGCCTTGCCCAGGGCGCCACGTGTGCCCACGGCGTCGCGAAAGGGACCGTAGAAGGCGCTGGCGTACTTGGCGCTGTAGGCCATGATGCGGGTGTGGATATGGCCCTGCACTTCCAGCGCCTCGCGGATGGCGCCGATGCGCCCGTCCATCATGTCGCTGGGCGCGACGATGTCCACACCCGCCTCGGCGTGCGTGAGCGCCTGGCCGGTGAGGATCTCCACCGTCTCGTCGTTGATGATGTAGCCGGTCTCGTCCAGCACGCCGTCCTGGCCGTGGCTGGTGTACGGGTCCAGCGCCACGTCGGTCATCACGCCCAGGCCGGGGAATTCCTTCTTCAGCGCCCGCACCACGCGCGGGATCAGGCCGTCGGGGTTCAGGGCCTCTTTGCCATCGGGCGTCTTGAGCGACGGGTCGATCGCCGGGAACAGCGCCAGAACCGGAATACCCAGCTTCACGCAGTCTTCGGCCACGGGCAGCAGCAGGTCCAGGCTCAGGCGGTCCACGCCGGGCATGGAGGTCACGGCCTCGCGGCGCTGGCTGCCTTCATGCACAAACACGGGGTAGATGAGGTCGTGCGGCGTCACAGCGTTTTCGCGCACCAGGTTGCGGGTAAAAGCATCGCGGCGCAGGCGGCGCGGGCGGTTCTGGGGGAAGGGAGCGGGGCTTTGGAGGTGCATCGCGAGATTATCTCCCTGAGCCGCTGCGCGGCTCCCTCGGGGGACGCACCCCCTGGACCGGCGAAGCTGGATCCACGGGTGCACTGGCATGGGGCGCGCCGGTTTCAAACACCATGGCGACGCCTTCTCACCTTGGAAAAGCCGCTTGTAACACCCGATGCCCGGTGCTAAATTGGCGCCGGGCGGCTTGCCGCCCCCCGCTTTCCCTCCCTGAGCGGGGCCTCGGGTTGCAGCGATGCAAAACAGGCTTTCCCGGCCCGGCGGATTTGCCGGGCTTTTTTTTGGTGCGGCCTCGTGTGGCCCGCACGGGCCCTTAAACTGCCTCCATGCTCTGGGTCAAAGCCTTTCACATCGTCTTCGTGGCCAGCTGGTTTGCTGGCCTTTTCTATCTGCCGCGCATCTTCGTCAATCTGGCGATGGTGGCGCCGGGCTCGGCAGCCGAGCGCGACCGCCTGCTGCTCATGGCACGCAAGCTTTTGCGCTTTACCACGCTGCTGGCCGTGCCTGCGCTGGCGCTGGGCCTGTGGCTGTGGATGGGTTACGGCATCGGCTGGGGCCCCGGCAATGGCTGGATGCACGCCAAGCTTGCGGTGGTGCTGCTGGTGATCGGCTACCACCACGCCTGCAGCGTGGTGCTGCGCAAGCTGGCCGACGGCACCAGCCGCAGGAGCCATGTGTGGTTCCGCTGGTTCAACGAGGCTCCCGTGCTGATGCTGGTGGCCGCCGTCGTGCTGGTAGTGGTCAAGCCGTTCTAGGCCCGCACGCAGGTGCCCAAGACCTCCGCCTGGCCTCTCGCGCTGATCTATACAGCGCTCATCGTCTTTGCCAGCCTGTTCCCGTTTGACGGCTGGCGCGCCCAGGGCATTGACCCCCTGGTCTTCCTGCTGGCGCCGCTGCCCCCGCCGTACTGGACGGGTTTTGACATTGCCACCAATGTTGTGGGGTATGCCCCGCTGGGCTTTCTGCTGGTGCTGGCCATGCTGCGCTCGGGCTGGGGGCGGGGCGCGGTGCTGCTGGCCACGCTGGTGGGCATGCTGCTGTCACTGGTCATGGAGTTCCTGCAGATCTACCTGCCCCGGCGTGTGCCCTCCAATCTGGACTTGCTGCTCAACGCGGCGGGCACCCTGGCGGGGGCGCTGAGCGCCGCGCTGCTGGAGCGCCTGGGCGCCATCGACCGCTGGAGCGATTTCAAGGGCCGCTGGTTTGTGCAGGACGCCAGCGGCGCCATCGTGCTGCTGGCGCTGTGGCCGCTGGCGCTGCTGTTCCCGGCGGCGGTGCCGTTCGGGCTGGGGCAGGTGCTGGAGCGGCTGGAAGCGGCGCTCATCGAGGTGCTGGCCGACACCCCGTTTCTGGAGTGGCTGCCGCTGCGCGAGGCTGCGCTCGACCCGCTCTCGCCCAGTGGGGAGCTGCTGTGCGTGACGCTGGGCCTGCTGGCCCCGTGCCTGCTGGGCTACTGCGTGATCCGCCATGTGGGGCGACGGGCGCTGTTTGCCCTGGGTGTGGTGGCCGTGGGCGTCACGCTCACTGCGCTGTCGGCCGCCCTGAGCTGGGGCCCCGTGCATGCCTGGGAATGGATGGGCCTGCCCACGCGGGTGGGCGTGTGGGGCGCGCTGGCGCTGGCGGTGATGCTGCTGGCCTTGCCTCGGCGTGCCTGCGCTGCCGTGCTGCTGGTGGCCCTGGTCTGGCACCTGGCGCTGCTCAACCAGGCGCCCACCAGCGCCTACTTTGCGCAGACGCTGCAGATCTGGGAGCAGGGCCGGTTCATCCGCTTTTACGGCCTGGGCCAGTGGCTGGGGTGGCTGTGGCCCTACGCCACGCTGATCTACGTGGTGTTTCGGGTGTCGCGCAAGGAAGGCTCCTCCTGAGTCGCATTCAGCGCCGCGACGGCGTCATGGACGCGTGGGTTCGTAAAATGCAGTCATGAGCGACACCACCCCCGCACCGGCCGCAGTGCCCGGCTACTACCAGCGCCACATCTTTTTCTGCCTCAACGAACGCACCAACGGCGAGGACAGTTGCGCCCACCACAACGCCCAGGCGGGTTTTGACCGCTGCAAGGCCCAGGTGAAGGCGGCAGGCCTGGCGGGGGCCGGCAAGGTGCGCGTGAACAAGGCCGGCTGCCTGGACCGCTGCGCGGGCGGCCCTGTCGCGGTGGTCTACCCCGAGGGCACTTGGTACACCTATGTGGATGCCGCCGACATCGACGAGATCGTCGAATCGCACCTCAAGAACGGCCAGGTGGTGGAGCGCCTGGTCACACCGGCGGAACTTGGCCGCTGAATGCGCCTCCATCCGTCTCGTCGATCCGTTTTTGAATTATTTTGGATGCTAGCGCTTATCCGTCAAGCGCTAGCAGCTATTAAATTGGTAGTAAACCCGTGAATGCCCAGACCGAACGCCTGACCCTGTCCGGCCCCGCAGGCGCCATCGAGGCCGTGCGTGACGCTGCCACGCTGGCCGACGGTGCTGCTGCGCCCCGTGGCGTGGCCATCATTGCCCACCCCCATCCGCTGTTTGGCGGCACCATGGACAACAAGGTGGTGCAGACGCTGGCGCGCGCCTTTGTGCAGTGTGGCTGGACGGCCGTGCGTTTCAATTTTCGCGGCGTGGGCGCCACCGAAGGCGTGTACGACGAAGGTCAGGGCGAGCTGCAGGACCTGCTGGCCGTGGTGGAGCAGGTGGCGCCCGCTGCCGCTGGTCAGCGGATTGCGCTGGCGGGATTCTCGTTTGGCGCATTTGTCACCAGCCATGCGCTGGCCGCCCTCTGGCCGCAGGGTCGCGTGGACCAGGCAGTGCTGGTGGGCACGGCAGCCAGCCGTTTTGCCGTTGCCCCGGTGCCGCCCGATGCCCATCTGCGCACCCTGGTCGTGCACGGCGAGCACGACGACACTGTGCCGCTGGCCGCTGTGATGGACTGGGCGCGGCCCCAGATACTGCCTGTCACAGTCATTCCCGCAGGGGGGCATTTCTTTCACGGACAATTGCCGCTTCTGAAAAATCTGGTGGTGCGCCACCTGCAATCGCGAGGCTGAGCCACTCAAGCCTGCGTCTGACTTTGGGTTGGCTTCAACCCGCCCCTCCTGGTCGCCTCCCAGCAGTTTCTGCTGTTTCTTTTACCTCTTTTCCGAGCCTTTCCAGCCCCTTATCGCCCATGAAACGAATCCTGTCCGCGCTGCGATCCCTGGCCGTCTTTGCTGCCGTGGCCCCTGCCGCTTTCGGCGCCTATGCCCAGGCGCCCCAGCCTCCTGAAATTGCCGCGCGCACTTATATGCTGGTGGACGTCACGGCCAGCCAGGTGCTGGCCGCCAAGGACATTGACGCGCCGGTGGAGCAGGCTTCGCTCACCAAACTCATGACGGGCTATCTGGTGTTTGACGCGCTGCGCGCCAAGAAGATAACGCTGGACCAGAAGCTGCCCGTGAGCGTGCGTGCCTGGAAGATGCCCGGCTCGCGCATGTTCATCGACCCCAAGATGCAGGTGCCGGTGGAAGACCTCATCAAGGGCATGATCGTCCAGTCCGGCAACGATGCCACGGTAGCGCTGGCCGAGGGCGTTGGTGGCACGTACGAAAACTTCGTCAAGCTCATGAACGACCAGGCCAAGGCCCTGGGCATGAGCGGCACCAGCTACAAGAACCCCGAAGGCCTGACCGAGCCCGGCCACCTCACCACGGCGCGCGACCTGTCCGTTCTCGCCACGCGCCTGATGAAGGATTTCCCGGAATACATGCACTACTACTCCACCAAGCAGTACAGCTACCCCGGCACGCCTGCATCGAACGGCAGCAATCGCAATTCCCTGCTGTTCCGCGATCCGACCGTGGACGGCCTCAAGACCGGCCACACCGCAGCCGCAGGCTACTGCCTGGTGGCCACGTCCAAGCGTGAATTCCCAGGCGTGGGCCAGCGCCGCCTGCTGTCTATCGTGCTCGGTGCTGCCAGCGAAAATGCGCGCGCCAACGAAAGCCAGAAGCTGCTGAACTGGGGCTATACCGCGTTTGAAGCCGTCAAGCTGTTTGACGCCGGCAAGCCCGTCGCTACGCCCGCTGTCTGGAAGGGCACGGAAAACACCCTCAAGATCGGCCGCGATGAGGCCATCGTGGTGACCGTGCCCGCAGGCAGTGCAGGCAAGATCACCACCCAGATTGCGCGCCCCGACCCGCTGGTTGCTCCGTTCACCAAGGGGCAGTCTGTGGGCGCCCTGAAGGTACTCCTGGGCGAACAGGCTGTGGCGGAAGTGCCGCTGGTCGCGCTGGAAGGCGTGGAACAGGCGGGCATCCTGGGCCGTGCGTGGGATGCCATCCGGCTCTGGATAAAGTAGCAGGAACATCCCCCTCAGGCGCTGCCGCGTCTTCACCCCTTCCCGAACAGCGCAGCCATTCGGGAAGGGGGTATCGCCAGCGCGGCGGTTCTGGCTTGCCGCGCGCTTTCGGCGGCTTTTGGTCTCCATCTTGAGCCTGGGTTTCCGAGGAAAACCGCGTAGCGCTTGCCCGTTCAAGGCCTTGCTGCTACATTAGAAGGCTTTTCGGAAATTCCGAAGGGTTTCACGTTTTCGTTTTTTACGTTTAGGGACGTATTCATGCCAACCATCAATCAACTAGTCCGTCAGGGGCGCGAGGTCGAAAAGATCAAGTCCAAGAGCCCTGCGATGGAAAACTCTCCCCAGCGCCGCGGCGTGTGCACCCGTGTGTACACCACGACGCCTAAGAAGCCTAACTCCGCTCTGCGTAAGGTTGCCAAGGTGCGCCTGACCAACGGTTTTGAGGTCATTTCCTACATCGGCGGTGAAGGCCACAACCTGCAAGAACACAGCGTGGTGCTGGTTCGTGGCGGTCGTGTCAAGGACTTGCCCGGTGTGCGTTACCACATCGTGCGTGGTTCGCTCGACTTGCAAGGCGTGAAAGACCGCAAGCAGTCGCGCTCCAAGTACGGTGCCAAGAAGCCCAAGGCCAAGTAAGCCCTGCGCTTTTGCGCAAAAGAATTTTCGGTGCTGTCTCCCGCGTGGCGCGGTGAAGCAGCGTAGTGGCCCCAAACGCAGATGTTCTGCGCGGGTCGAGTAAGTGGGAGTCCTTGATTGGCTCTCGCGGTGTCTGAAAAGATGCCAACTGAAGCAAAGATAGAGGTAAAAAATGCCACGTCGTCGCGAAGTCCCCAAACGTGAAATCCTGCCGGATCCCAAGTTCGGCAATGTAGAGCTGTCCAAATTCATGAACGTGATCATGGAAGGCGGCAAAAAGGCGGTTGCAGAGCGCATCATTTATGGCGCCCTGGAACTGATCGAGAAGAAGCACCCTGACAAGGACCCGCTGGAAGCCTTCACTGTTGCCATCAACAACGTGAAGCCCATGGTCGAAGTGAAGTCCCGCCGCGTGGGCGGTGCCAACTACCAGGTGCCTGTGGAAGTGCGCCCTGTCCGTCGTCTGGCTCTGTCCATGCGCTGGATCAAGGAAGCCGCCCGCAAGCGCGGTGAGAAGTCGATGGCCCAACGCCTGGCCAACGAACTGCTGGAAGCCACCGAAGGCCGTGGCGGCGCCATGAAGAAGCGTGACGAAGTGCACCGCATGGCCGAAGCCAACAAGGCATTCAGCCACTTCCGCTTCTAAATCGACGAACTGCCCTCGTCGCCAAGCGCAAGGCTGCCGGCAATTTTGCCTGCAGCCTTGTGGCGATTGAGGTGGTCACAAAATTGACGGGTCGCAGCGCCACAATGCTGGGCCCTTCCCCTGAATAACACGACCCATCCAAGGATCCAACCATGGCTCGCAAGACTCCCATCGAGCGCTACCGCAATATCGGTATCTCGGCCCACATTGACGCTGGCAAGACCACGACCACCGAACGTATCCTGTTCTACACGGGCGTGAGCCACAAGATTGGCGAAGTGCACGACGGCGCTGCCACCATGGACTGGATGGAGCAGGAACAAGAGCGCGGCATCACGATCACCTCGGCTGCCACGACCTGCTTCTGGAAGGGCATGGACAACTCCTACGAGGAGCACCGCTTCAACATCATCGACACCCCCGGTCACGTGGACTTCACGATCGAAGTGGAACGTTCGATGCGCGTGCTCGACGGTGCCTGCATGGTGTACTGCGCCGTGGGTGGCGTGCAGCCCCAGTCGGAAACCGTCTGGCGCCAAGCCAACAAGTACAAGGTGCCTCGCCTGGCCTTCGTGAACAAGATGGACCGTACCGGTGCCAACTTCTTCAAGGTCTACGAGCAGATGAAGCTGCGCCTGAAGGCCAACCCTGTGCCCGTGGTGATCCCAATCGGCGCCGAAGACAAGTTCACCGGCGTGGTCGATCTGCTGAAGATGAAGGCCATTCTGTGGGATGAAGCTTCGCAGGGCATGAAGTTCACCTACGAAGAAATTCCAGCCGATCTGGTCGCATCCGCCAAGGAATGGCGCGAGAAGATGGTGGAAGCCGCTGCCGAAGCCTCCGAAGAGCTGATGAACAAGTACCTGGAAGAGGGCGACCTCTCCGAAGCTGAAATCAAGTTCGGTCTGCGTACGCGCACCATCGCCACGGAAATCCACCCGATGCTGTGCGGCACTGCGTTCAAGAACAAGGGTGTGCAGCGCATGCTGGACGCCGTGATCGACTACCTGCCGGCACCGACGGACATCCCTGACGTGACGGGTACCGATGAAGACGAAAACCCCGTCACCCGCAAGGCGGACGACAGCGAGAAGTTCTCGGCCCTGGCATTCAAGCTGATGACCGACCCGTTCGTGGGCCAGCTGACCTTCGTGCGTGTGTACTCCGGCGTTCTGAGCAAGGGCGATACCGTCTACAACCCCATCAAGGGCAAGAAGGAACGTATCGGCCGTATCGTGCAGATGCACGCCAACGAGCGCCAGGAAGTCGAAGAAATCCGTGCCGGCGACATCGCTGCCTGCGTGGGCCTGAAGGACGTGACGACCGGTGAAACGCTGAGCGACATCGACTCCCAGATCATTCTGGAGCGCATGGTGTTCCCTGAGCCTGTGATCACCCAGGCCGTGGAACCCAAGACCAAGGCTGACCAGGAAAAGATGGGCATCGCACTGCAGCGCTTGGCTGCAGAAGATCCATCCTTCCGCGTGAAGACCGACGAAGAATCGGGCCAGACGCTGATCGCCGGTATGGGCGAGTTGCATCTGGAAATCATCGTGGACCGCATGAAGCGTGAATTCGGCGTGGAAGCCAACGTGGGCAAGCCCCAGGTTGCCTACCGCGAAACCATCCGCAAGACGGTGGAAGAAGCCGAAGGCAAGTTCGTGCGCCAGTCCGGCGGTAAGGGTCAGTACGGCCACGTCGTGCTCAAGATCGAACCTAACGAAGCCGGCAAGGGCATCGAGTTCGTCGACGCGATCAAGGGTGGTGTGGTTCCTCGCGAATTCATCCCGGCCGTGGAAAAGGGTATCAACGAAGCCGTGACGCAAGGCGTGCTGGCTGGCTACCCCGTGGTGGACGTCAAGGTCACGCTGCACTTCGGTTCGTACCACGATGTGGACTCGAACGAACTGGCGTTCAAGATGGCTGCCATCTTCGGCTTCAAGGAAGGCTGCCGCAAGGCCGGCCCGGTCATTCTGGAGCCCATGATGGCCGTGGAAGTGGAAACGCCGGAAGACTACGCTGGTACCGTGATGGGTGACCTGTCCTCCCGCCGTGGCATGGTCCAGGGCATGGACGACATCCCGGGCGGTGGCAAGGCCATCCGCGCTGAAGTGCCGCTGTCCGAAATGTTCGGCTACTCGACCTCGCTGCGCTCCGCGACGCAAGGCCGCGCTACGTACTCGATGGAATTCAAGCACTACAGCGAAGCGCCGCGCAATGTGTCTGAAGCCATCATGGCTGCACGCGCCAAGTAAGCGCGTCGAGTGAAAGGTCTGCCCTGGGCAGGTCTTTCCTCTTTGTTTTTGAGTCAGATTGGCTGCTAGCGCTTGTCTATAAAGCGCTAGCAGCTATTAAAACAGTAGCAAAATTCTTGCAATCTGCGACCCGGTGCCGTCCTGTTGCCCTGTGCGGGACGAACCAGCAATCGGGTGCAGACGTTAAACCCCAACACAGGCATTGCTCTTTGGAGATTCAAAATGGCAAAAGGTAAATTCGAACGGACCAAGCCTCACGTCAACGTGGGCACAATCGGCCACGTGGACCATGGCAAGACGACGCTGACGGCAGCCATCGCTACCGTGCTGTCCGCCAAGTTCGGCGGCGAAGCCAAGGCATACGACCAGATCGATGCAGCGCCCGAAGAAAAGGCCCGCGGTATCACGATCAACACCGCTCACGTGGAATACGAAACGGCCAACCGCCACTACGCCCACGTGGACTGCCCTGGCCACGCCGACTATGTGAAGAACATGATCACCGGTGCAGCCCAGATGGACGGCGCTATCCTGGTGTGCTCGGCTGCTGACGGCCCCATGCCCCAGACCCGCGAGCACATCCTGCTGGCTCGCCAAGTGGGCGTGCCTTACATCATCGTGTTCCTGAACAAGTGCGACATGGTGGACGACGAAGAACTGCTCGAACTCGTCGAAATGGAAGTGCGCGAACTCCTGGACAAGTACGACTTCCCAGGCGACGACACCCCCATCATCCGTGGTTCCGCCAAGCTCGCCCTGGAAGGCGACAAGGGCAAGCTGGGTGAAGAAGCCATCATGAAGCTGGCTGAAGCGCTGGACACCTACATCCCCACGCCAGAGCGCGCTGTGGACGGTGCCTTCCTGATGCCCGTGGAAGACGTGTTCTCCATCTCCGGCCGTGGCACCGTGGTGACCGGTCGCGTTGAGCGCGGCATCATCAAGGTCGGCGAAGAAATCGAAATCGTCGGTATCCGCGACACGCAAAAGACCATCTGCACCGGCGTGGAGATGTTCCGCAAGCTGCTGGACCAAGGTCAAGCTGGCGACAACGTCGGCCTGCTGCTGCGCGGCACCAAGCGCGAAGACGTGGAGCGTGGCCAAGTGCTGTGCAAGCCCGGCTCGATCAAGCCCCACACCCACTTCACCGCTGAAGTGTATGTTCTGAGCAAGGACGAAGGCGGCCGTCACACGCCCTTCTTCAACAACTACCGCCCTCAGTTCTACTTCCGCACGACCGACGTGACCGGCGCCATCGAGCTGCCAGCCGACAAGGAAATGGTCATGCCTGGTGACAACGTGTCGATCACTGTGAAGCTGATCAACCCCATCGCCATGGAAGAAGGTCTGCGCTTCGCTATCCGCGAAGGCGGCCGTACCGTGGGCGCTGGCGTCGTGGCCAAGATCATTGCTTAATCCATAAGCAG
Source organism: Acidovorax sp. Leaf73 (assembly GCF_916855635.1). Lineage (NCBI taxonomy): Bacteria > Pseudomonadati > Pseudomonadota > Betaproteobacteria > Burkholderiales > Comamonadaceae > Acidovorax > Acidovorax sp. Leaf73. The sequence continues at coordinate 576,196 of NZ_CAKASI010000004.1, read as the reverse complement.
AACAAGGAACTTGCCATGTCCAAGCAAAAAATCCGCATCCGCCTGAAGGCGTTTGACTACAAGCTGATCGACCAGTCCGCTGCCGAGATCGTTGACACTGCCAAGCGCACCGGCGCCATCGTCAAGGGCCCCGTGCCCCTGCCGACACGCATGAAGCGTTTCGACATCCTGCGCTCGCCGCACGTCAACAAGACCAGCCGCGACCAGCTCGAAATCCGCACGCACCAGCGTCTGATGGACATCGTGGACCCAACGGACAAGACCGTTGACGCCCTGATGAAGCTCGACCTGCCTGCTGGCGTGGACGTCGAAATCAAGCTGCAGTGATGTAGCGACGGCCGTTGTGAGGTGGGTCCGCCCGCCTTGCAGTGTCTGAAATAACGCGAACTTGCTTGAAAAAGCAGTTCGCGTTATACTTTAGGGCTTCGCTCAATTTGCGCCTGTTAAAAGGTGTGCATTGGCGGAGTTTTATTAACCTTCTTTCATACACGCGGGCGAGAGCTTGCGGAAACGCTGCAGCCAATTGAAGTTGTGGCGGTGAGAGTTTTGGAGAAAACCAATGAGTCTGAGCAACTCCCTCGGGTTGCTGGGTCGCAAAGTGGGCATGATGCGTCTGTTCACCGATGATGGGGACGCAGTGCCTGTCACGGTGGTGGATGTGTCCAACAACCGCGTTACCCAGGTCAAAACCCAAGAGAACGATGGCTACGTGGCCTTGCAGGTCACGTTTGGTTCGCGCAAAGCATCGCGCGTAACCAAGCCAGAAGCCGGCCACCTTGCCAAGGCAGGTGTGGAAGCCGGTGAAATCATCCAGGAATTCCGCGTCACTGCTGATACCGCTGGCAAATATGCCGCAGGTGCAGCTGTGCCCGTAACCGATGTGTTTGCCGTGGGCCAGAAGGTCGATGTGCAAGGCACTTCCATCGGTAAGGGTTACGCCGGTACCATCAAGCGTCACAACATGAGCTCGCAGCGCGCGTCGCACGGTAACAGCCGTTCGCACAACGTGCCTGGCTCGATCGGTATGGCACAAGACCCCGGTCGCGTGTTCCCCGGCAAGCGCATGACGGGCCACCTCGGCGATGTCACCAAGACCACGCAAAACCTCGATGTCATCCGCATCGACGAAGCGCGTCAATTGCTCTTGATCAAGGGCGCTATTCCGGGCTCCAAGGGTGGGTTCGTGACGGTGCGCCCAGCGGTCAAGGCCAAATCTTCCAAAGGAGCGAACTAATGCAGCTCGAACTCCTGAATGACCAAGGCCAAGGCGCGTCCAAGCTGGATGTTCCTGAAACCGTGTTCGGTCGTGAATACAACGAAGATCTGGTGCACCAGATCGTCGTGGCCTACCAGGCCAATGCACGCCAAGGCACTCGCGCCCAGAAGGACCGCGAGCAAGTCCGTCACTCGACCAAGAAGCCTTTCAAGCAAAAGGGTACGGGTAACGCACGTGCAGGTATGACTTCCTCGCCACTGTGGCGTGGGGGCGGTCGGATTTTCCCGAACATGCCTGACGAAAATTTCACGCAGAAGATCAACAAGAAGATGTACCGCGCCGGTATGTCTGCCATCTTGTCGCAGCTGGCCCGCGAAGGCCGTCTGGCTGTGGTCGACTCGCTGAAGCTTGACTCCCCCAAGACCAAGGTCCTGGCCGACAAGTTCAAGGCGATGAACCTGCAATCGGTGATGGTGATTGCCGACGAAGTGGACGAAAACCTGTACCTGGCTTCGCGCAATCTGGTGAACGTGCTCGTCGTTGAGCCCCGTTACGCCGATCCCGTGTCGCTGGTGCGTTTCAAGAAAGTGCTCGTCACCAAGGGTGCAATCGACAAACTCAAGGAGATGTTCGCATGAGCACACTCAAGTTTGACGAAGGTCGTCTGATGCAAGTGCTGGTCGCTCCCATCGTGTCCGAAAAGGCCACCATGGTTGCTGAAAAGTCCAATGCTGTGACGTTCAAGGTGCTGCAGAACGCAACCAAGCCAGAAATCAAGGCCGCTGTGGAATTGATGTTCAAGGTCGAGGTCAAGGGCGTCTCTGTGGTGAACACCAAAGGCAAGACCAAGCGTTTTGGCAAGACCATCGGCCGCCGCGACAACGTTCGCAAGGCATACGTCACGCTGCAACCAGGTCAAGAGCTGAACCTCTCCGGGGAGGCCGCGTAATCATGGCTGTCATCAAGATGAAACCCACTTCGCCCGGCCAACGTGCCGTGGTGAAGGTCACGCGTGACCACCTGTACAAGGGTGAAGCGTACGCCCCCCTGCTGGAGCCACAATTCCAGAAGGCCGGTCGTAACAACAACGGTCACATCACCACCCGCCACAAGGGCGGTGGTCACAAGCACCACTACCGTGTGGTGGACTTCAAGCGCAACAAGGACGGCATTCCGGCCAAGGTTGAGCGCATTGAGTACGACCCCAACCGTACGGCCCACATCGCTCTGGTGTGCTATGCCGACGGCGAGCGCCGCTACATCATCGCTCCCCGCAACCTGGAAGTGGGCGCAACCCTGCTGTCCGGTTCGGAAGCCCCTATCCGCGCTGGCAACACGCTGCCTATCCGCAACATCCCCGTGGGTTCGACCATCCACTGCATCGAGCTCAAGCCCGGTGCCGGTGCTCAGATCGCCCGCTCGGCAGGTGCTTCGGCAACGCTGCTGGCCCGCGAGGGCGTGTATGCCCAGGTGCGTATGCGCTCCGGCGAAGTGCGCAAGATCCATATCGAATGCCGCGCCACCATTGGTGAAGTGGCCAACGAAGAGCACAGCCTGCGCCAGTTGGGCAAGGCCGGTGTGAAGCGCTGGATGGGTATTCGTCCTACGGTTCGCGGCGTGGCCATGAACCCTGTGGATCACCCTCACGGTGGTGGCGAAGGCCGCACCGGCGAAGGCCGCCATGCAGTCGATCCTTGGGGCAATCTGACCAAGGGTTATCGCACCCGTAACAACAAGCGCACACAGATCATGATCGTGTCGCGTCGCAAGAAGTAAGGGGTAACAGATGACTCGCTCTCTTAAAAAGGGTCCATTTGTTGACCATCACTTGCTGGCCAAGGTCGAAAAGGCCGTTGCCACCAAGGACAAGAAACCAGTCAAGACCTGGTCGCGTCGCTCCATGGTTCTGCCCGAGTTCATCGGTCTGACCATTGCCGTGCACAACGGCAAGCAGCACGTACCTGTCTATGTCACCGACCAGATGGTGGGCCACAAGCTGGGCGAATTCGCCCTGACGCGCACCTTCAAGGGTCACCCCGCTGACAAAAAAGCGAAGAAGTAAGGAACGACCATGTCTGAAACACGTGCAGTCCTCCGGGGCGTCCGTCTGTCGGTCGACAAGGGCCGTCTGGTCGCTGACCTGATCCGCGGCAAGAAGGTGGACCAGGCTCTGAACATCCTGAACTTCACGCAGAAAAAAGCTGCGGGAATCGTCAAGAAAGTTCTGGAGTCGGCCATCGCCAATGCCGAACACAACGATGGCGCTGACATCGACGAACTGAAGGTCAAGACCATCTACGTCGAACAAGGCACCACGCTCAAGCGCTTCACCGCGCGCGCCAAAGGCCGCGGCAACCGCATCAGCAAGCCCACGTGCCATGTGTACGTGACGGTTGGCAACTAAAGGCTCGGGAAGACTATGGGACAAAAAATCCATCCTACCGGCTTCCGCCTTGCGGTCAGCCGCAACTGGTCCAGCCGTTGGTACGCCAGCAACCGCGACTTCGCGGGCATGCTGGCCGAAGACATCAAGGTGCGCGAGTACCTGAAGGCCAAGCTCAAGAACGCGGCAGTGTCGCGCATCCTGATCGAGCGTCCTGCCAAGAACGCCCGTATCACCATTTACTCGGCACGTCCTGGTGTGGTGATCGGCAAGAAGGGCGAAGACATCGAGAACCTGAAGAAGGAACTCGCTCTGCGCCTGGGTGTGCCTGTGGCAGTCAACATCGAAGAAGTGCGCAAGCCCGAAATCGATGCCAAGCTGATCGCCGACAGCATCACGCAACAGCTCGAAAAGCGGATCATGTTCCGCCGCGCCATGAAGCGTGCCATGCAGAACGCCATGCGTCTGGGTGCCCAAGGCATCAAGATCATGTCGTCCGGTCGTCTGAACGGTATCGAAATCGCTCGTTGCGAGTGGTACCGTGAAGGCCGCGTGCCACTTCACACGCTGCGCGCCGACATCGACTACGGTACCTCTGAAGCCAAGACCACCTACGGTGTGATCGGCGTCAAGGTCTGGGTCTACAAGGGCGATACGCTGGGTCGTAACGACCTGCCTGCCGTGGAAACCCCACGTCCAGACGAAGAACGCCGCCCACGCGGTCCACGCCGTGACGGCCGCCCAGGTGGCGATCGTCCAGGCGCAGGCCGTGGCCCACGTCGTCCAGTCGGTGGTAACACCGCTCCGGCCGACGGCAGCGACAAGCCAGTGGAAGCTGGTGGCGCTGATAACACCGCCGTTAAGCGCGTACGCAAAGTCGCCGCGCCCGCTACAGCAGCGGACGGAAAAGGAGAATAAGTATGCTGCAACCTGCTCGCCGCAAGTACCGCAAGGAGCAAAAGGGCCGTAATACCGGTGTCGCAACGCGGGGTGCCTCCGTTGCGTTCGGTGATTTCGGTCTGAAGTGCACCGATCGTGGCCGTCTCACGGCCCGCCAGATCGAAGCTGCACGCCGTGCGATTTCCCGTCACGTCAAGCGTGGCGGCCGTATCTGGATCCGCGTGTTCCCGGACAAGCCAATCTCTACCAAGCCCGCAGAAGTTCGTATGGGTAACGGTAAGGGCAACCCCGAGTACTACGTGGCCGAAATCCAGCCCGGCAAGATCGTTTTCGAGATCGTCGGTGTGCCTGAAGAACTGGCCCGCGAAGCGTTCCGCCTGGCTGCAGCCAAGCTGCCGCTGCGCACCACGTTTGTCAGTCGTCACCTTGGCGCTTAATTCAGGAGAACAAGCAATGAAGACTACTGAACTTCGCCAAAAAGACGTCGCCGGTATCGAAGCCGAAATCAAGGCGCTGCAAAAGGCCCACTTCGGCCTGCGCATGCAAAAGGCTACGCAGCAATTGGCTAACACCAACACGCTGCGCACCACCCGCCGCGATATCGCCCGTGCAAAGACCATTCTTGCTGAAAAGCAAGCCGCCAAGTAAGGAGCCCACATGACGGAACCTAAAAAATCCCTCAAGCGCACCTTGGTTGGCAAGGTGGTCAGCGACAAGCGTCAAAAGACTGTGACCGTGCTGGTCGAGCGCCGTGTGAAGCACGAGCTCTACGGCAAGATCGTTGCGAAGTCGAGCAAGTACCACGCCCATGATGAGAATGGCGAGTACAAGCTGGGCGACGTGATCGAAATTACCGAAAGCCGTCCGCTCTCCAAGACCAAGAACTGGGTGGCTACCCGCTTGGTGCAAAAGGCCGGTCTGCTGTAAATCAGCATCCCATTGCCCCGGGGTCAAGACCCCGGACGGCAAAGCCTTTCAAAACGACCCACAATGTGGGTCGTTTTGCTTTGTGGCCCACTTTTTTAGGACTCAGGCAAATCGGGATGCGGCATCAACTCGCTTTGGCGTGAGTCGCTTGTCTGAGCCTTGTTTTGCGCACGTCATGTTGTGTTGGCGGCGCGGGGCACTTCGCGTATCCAATCCCATTCATCCCGCTATCCATTCCACCATCCCAAGGAGATAACAATGATCAAAGTCGGTGACACCCTGCCTGCCAGCACGCTCATGGAATATTCGGAAGTCGAGGGCGAAGGCTGCAGCATCGGCCCGAACCCTGTGCCTGTAGACAAGGCTACGGCTGGCAAGACGATTGCCCTGTTTGCATTGCCCGGAGCGTTTACGCCCACCTGCTCGGCCAAGCATGTGCCAGGCTATGTGGAAAAGGCCGCCGAGTTCAAGGCCGCAGGTGTGGATGAGATCTGGTGCGTGAGCGTGAACGACGCCTTCGTCATGGGCGCATGGGCGCGTGACCAGAAGACCGATGGCAAGGTCCGCATGTTGGGCGATGGCGATGCCACTTTCGCCAAGGCCACCGGTCTGACGCTGGATCTGACGGGCAAGGGCCTGGGTCTGCGCAGCAACCGTTATTCGATGCTGGTGCGCGACGGCAAGGTGGTCACCCTCAACGTGGAAGCCCCGGGCAAATTTGAAGTGAGCGACGCTGACACGCTGCTCCAGCAAGCCCAAAAGGCTTGAGTTCGGCGTTAACCGGCTGCGCCGAGTTGCTCCCTGCGATGTGGGGCGTTCTGGCTTGGGCCGGCTACCGGGGTCGCCATTGCTGTGGCGAGAACTGGTGAAGCCGGCCATAAACGTGATCCCGGGAAGGCCTTGAGCGGATCTAAATCTCGTTGGAAAACCGGATGGCTTGGAACAGCTGCTGCAGCTTCGCACTGCGTGTCGGCGCCAGCCATTGACTGGCCCATTGGACCTCGCCGGTCAGCCGGGCCCGTTCGCTGATGTCCACCTGGGGCTGTTGGCCCAGCCGGTGCAGGCGCGCCTTGAGGATGTCGAACTGTGTGCGGCTGTAGTTGGTACGCTCGTTGACCACCAGTCCCGTCACATACTGCCGCTGGTGCGCTGGCATCACGCGGGTCTTGTCCGCGCGCAGGGTGAATCCTTCGTCCTGGGCAATGGCGGTCACCCAGGCGCGCAAGTCCACCCACTGCTGGTGCAGCGCCTTGGAACCTGAAAACACCAGGTCGTCGGCATAGCGTGTGTAGCGCGCGCCAAAGCGCTCTGCCAGGGCGTTCAGCCGCAGGTCCAGCCCGAAGGCGCACAGATTTGCCAAGGCGGGCGACGTGGGCGCACCCTGCGGCAAATGGGGCTGTTTCAGGCGCGTGTTGATGGCACGGCGCTGCGCGATGGCCTCCCGCGGCAGGAGGGCTGCTTCCAGCAATCGTTCCCGGACGGCCTGAGGGGTTCGCGTGGTGGTCAGCCGCGTCAGCAGCTCGGCGGCCGGCCGGCCGTGGCCCAGTGCCCGCCACAGCGCGCGCACGCGGGTGGCCGTGATGCACATGAAGAAATCGGCTAGGTCAAACCGTATCACCACAGCCTGCTGGGTGTGGACCTGTGCGTGGGTGCCCACGCCGTGGCCGCGCACAAAGCCATGCGCGGCCTCGTGCACGGGCACGCCAGCCAGCAGGCTGTCCAGAATGCGGCGCTGCGTGCTGGCCGGGCGCGGGCGGGGCGCCTCCAGCAGGCGCAGCCCACCGCTGGGCTTGGGCAGCAAGCGGTAGCGATAGTGCGAAAGGGGCAGGGCATGGCCCCCGTCCTGGCGTTCGCGCCAGTGCGCATGCTCGGGCGCGAGCCACAGGAGGTCATCCAGCGAAACGGCCAGGGCCTCGGTCACGTCGGTGGCGGCCAGCAGCACGGGCGTGGTGCGCCCACGGCCCATCCATGCGGGGTGCGCGCCTGCCGTGGCAGGACGCAGCAGCCAGTGCAACGGCTCCCCGGTGCGTGGGCTGGCGGCCCAGGTGCGGAAAGCCCGGGCGAGTTGGGGGTCGGGCCATTGGTGCAAAGGCAGGGCTGGTTCGGCGTTTTTATCGTCGTCGCCCGCCAGCTCGTCCCAGGCGTCCTGGTCTTTTTCCTCCTGCTGGCTGAAGGTCGTCGTAAGCGACTGCAGGGTGGAGCCATTGCGCAGCCCCGCTTTGCGCCACCAGACACCCCAGCACAGCCAGGTGGCCACGTCCTCTGGCTCCAGCCGCGCCCATTCGGCCCCGGACGCGTGGGACAGGCGGCGCAGCTGTTCGAGCAAGGGCGGGGGCAGTGGAACGGGGCTGTCCGCCAGAGTCGTGTTGTTACCCAGGCAGGCACTTGCGCGCGCTGCCAGTGCCTGGAGGGTGCGACGCTCCGGCTCCCGTGCATCGGCCAGCACGGCCATGGCCAGCGCCTTGGCCAGTGCGCGTGTGCGGGCTGGAGTCTTCGTCACGAAGCTGCGAAGTGTAGGAAGTTGGCCCGGTGCCAACCTGCGGGTTGGGTGCGAACTGCACGCCACGGGTGGCGGGAGGTTCGCGCGCCGCGATGGACGCGTTGGAAGACAACACCGTGGGGCTGCCCCACGGCTCGATCCTGATCAACAGGCTCGAAGTGCTTGGCACCGGGCCGGTCTGATTCTATAGTTGCTATAAATTTAATAGCTATTGATGCAATATCAGTGAGCGCTAGGCACCAAAAACTCAAGAAATATCAACCTTGAGGTAGTGCGCCCCCGCAATGGGGTTGTGGTAGTAGGGTGGAATCTCTTCAAAGCCCAGGTCGGTGTACAGCGCCCGGGCCGATTCCATGTCGTCGAGCGTGTCGAGCAGCACGCAGGCGTAACCCGCCTGGCGCGCCCGGTCGAGCATGGCCTCCGCGAGTTCGCGGCCCAGGCCGAAGCCCCGGAAGGCTTTGCGCACGTACAGCCGCTTCATTTCGCTCGCGTTGGGGTAGTCGGCCGTATCCAGTGGCCGAAGGGCGCAGCAGCCGGCAATCGCCCCTTCGACCTGGGCCAGCAGCAGTGCGCCGCGCGGCGCGCCGTAGTCGCCGGGCAGGCCCGCGAGTTCGGTCTCGAAGTCCTGGAAACACAGGTCTACGCCGAGGGTGTCGGCGTACTCCCGGAAGATGGTGCGGACCGCTTCCATCTCGGCGGGCGAGGTGGGGGTCAGCAGGGTGACGGAAGGCTTGTCCAAAACGCAGTAGTTCAAAACAGCGGAAGCCTCAGTGTAGCGAGTCTGGCTAGAACCCCGCCGCAGCCCCCAGAGAGGACACCCACCAGGCCAGCGCGGCACTGAGGGCCAGCACCACCAGCGCCACGGCCCGGCTGGTCAAGTCGTCGCGAGACGGCGTGGCCGGGGCGGGCAGCAGCTTGTCGCCCTGCAGCATGGGCCGGACGAGGCGTTGGCGGCGAACCAGCACATAGAAAATGATGGCGATCAGGTGCAACCCCACCAGCCCCAGCACCAGGTACTGGCCAATTTCCTTGTGGTAGCCCGTGGCCTGGCCGACCACTGCATTCGACACAAACCGGGTGAGCGGGCCAGTGAAGGCGATCTCGTCATCACTCAGCAAACCGGTGGCCACCTGGGCCACCAGCACGGCCAGCAGCGCAAAGACCGACAGGGCGCCCAGTGGGCTGTGGCCAATGCTGTCTTCGGCGTGGGCTGAGCCGCGCAGATACCGCAGCACCCGCATCGGGGAGTACAGAAAACTCGTGAAGCGCGACCAGCGCCCGCCCATCAGCCCCCAGACCATGCGGAACACCAGCAGCGCCAACACGCCGTACCCCAGCCGGAAATGCCATTCCATGGCGTTGCCCCCCACCTTGGCGGTGATGACCAGGCCCACGACGCTCGCGGCCAGCGCCCAGTGGAAGATGCGGGTGGGAAGGTCCCAGATGCGTACGGAGTGTTGCGTCATGGCGGCGGGGCAGGGTGGTTGGACGAAGGGTGGTGGGCCGCATTGTGAAGGAGGCGGGGTCAACCCGAAAGAGCATGCCCGCTGCGAAATGGGCGGTAAAACGGCATACTTGCCCCGGGCTCTCAGAGCCTGTCCACCCCACGAAAAAGGAATCTCCCTATGAAAGCACTTGCCGCGTTCGCCCTTGCCGCCGCTACGCTGACCTTGTCCGCACCGGCCTCTGCCCAGTTCGCCAAGGCGGAAGACGCCATCAAATACCGCCAGAGCGCGCTGTTTGTGATGGGCCAGCACTTTGGCCGCCTTGGGGCCATGGCCAATGGCCGTATCCCGTTCGACGCCAAGGCCGCGCAGGAGAACGCGGACGTGGTGGCGCAGATGGCCAAGCTGCCCTGGGCGGGATTTGGCGCGGGCACCGACAAGGGCGCGCCCACCAAGGCACTGCCTGAAATCTGGACCGAACAGGCCAAGTTCAAGGAGCATTCTGACAAGCTCGAAGCCGAATCCGTCAAGCTGGCCGCTGCGGCCAAGACGGGCAACCTGGACAACCTCAAGACCGCATTCGGCGCGGCCGCCGGCACCTGCAAGGCCTGCCACGACAATTACCGCGCGAAATAGGGTACATCCCCCTGAGCGGCTGAGCCGCTTCCCCCTTCTCTCTACGCGCTACGCGCTCCGGGAAGGGGGGCGACGCCAGCGCGGCGGGGCGGCCCTTGCGCGGCGTCCGCTCCTCTGAGCAACGCCAGTTTCAGATGCCATTCGCAAAATTGATAGCTGCTGGCGCTTTATCCATAAGCGCAAGAGGCCGATTTCTTACGAAATCGGCCTCTTGTTTTTGAAGGTGTTGTGGTGGCTCAGGTTTCTGCGAGCAGCTTCTCGATGAGCTGGTGCAGTTCGGGGAAATTCGGGGCACCTACATAGGTCTTCACAATCTCCCCACGCTTGTTCACGATGAAGGTCGAGGGCGTGAGCCGCACATCGCCCCAGGCCTGGGCCACCTTGCCAGTGTTGTCGATCGCCACCTTGAAGGGCAGTTTGCGGGTTTCGGCAAAGTTCACCACGTAGCTGGGCGGGTCGTAGCTCATGGCCACGGCGAGCGTGTCGAAGCCTTTGGCGTGATACTTGTTGTAGGTGGCCACGATCTCGGGCATTTCGGCCACGCAGGTGGTGCAGCTGGTGGCCCAGAAATTCACCAGCGTGACCTTGCCGCGCAGATCGGCGGTGGATTGGCTCGTGCCGTTTAGCAACACGAAGGTGGATTCCGGTGCCGCAGAGCGGCCTGTATCCAGGTACACATAGGCACCCACGGCCGCAAATGCTGCCACTGCCACCCCTGCCGCCCAATGCTTGATCGCCATGACTTGTCCATTCATCCTGAAACTGTGGCCCCTGTGGGTACCCGGGCCTGCTACCGGCATTGTGCCGGACCTGCCCTAACAACAACGCCCGTCTTCACGGGTGGCCCGCAGGCCGAACTTGGGATGGAGTCGGCTTGGCGGGCAAAAGTTCGCCCGCAGGGGATGCCGCCTGTTGATCTGGGTCACTGTGCCGATAATCGACCGATGAACTGGACACCAACCCGGGCTGCTGCCCTGCCACCGTTGCTGTGGCTGCTCGTGGGCTGCAGCCCTGCGCTGAACTGGCGCAGCGTGCCTTTGCCCAACGCCGGCATCACCATCACCTTGCCTTGCAAGCCTGACCAGGCCACGCGCACGGTCGAACTGGCGGGGGTGCCCGTCGAGCTGTCCATGGCGGGCTGCGATGCCGACGGCGCCACATTTGCCGTGTCGCATGCGGCCCTGGCAGACCCTGCCCAGGCGGGTGCTGCCCTGCGGCACTGGCGGGCCGCTGTGGTCGCCAACCTCGGCGCGGGCGCCGCAGCCACGGCGGCTGATACGCCGTATGCCCCCAAGGGTGCACTGCCCCTGCCGCAGTCGGTGCGCACCGTGGTGCAAGGCCAGCGTGCCGATGGCAGCCCCGTGTTTGCCCAGGGCGTGTGGTTTGCGCGCGCTGCGGGGCCGCAGATGCGGCTGTACCACGCGGTGGTTTACACGGGCAAGCCTCGCCCCGAGTTGGCCGACCAGGTCTTTGCAGGGATGGTGCTCCAATGACCGGGCATGCGGTGCTGCCCAGGCGGGCAGCGGTCATCGTTTTTCTGGCCTTTGCCTTCGCCTACTTCCTGTCGGCGCTGGTGCGGGCGGTGACGGCCACGCTGGCGCCCACACTGGCGCAGGAGTTTTCGCTGCAGGCCAGCGACCTGGGCTTGCTTGCGGGCGGGTACTTTCTGGGCTTTGCGGCCACGCAGCTGCCGCTGGGCACCTGGCTGGACCGGCATGGCCCGCGCAAGGTGGCGCTGGGATTTCTGGGCGTGGCCGTGGTGGGCAGCCTGGTGTTTTCGGTGGCGACGGGGTTTTCGGGCTTGCTGGCCGGGCGTGTGTTGTGTGGTGCGGGCGTCAGCGCCTGCCTCATGGCGCCGCTCACGGGCTATAGGCGCTGGTTCGAGCCCACGGCGCAGATGCGCGCCAACTCCTGGATGCTGATGACGGGCTCGCTGGGCATGGTGGCGTCCACGCTGCCGGTGCAGTGGGCACTGCCCTTGGTGGGATGGCGGCCGCTGTTCTGGGGGTTGGCGGCGCTGATCGCGCTGTCGATGGTGGTGATTGCCGTCTGGGTGCCCGGCTGGGCGGCGGGCACACCGGGCGCGGGCGGTGGTGGTGGTGGTGCCACGGCGGAGCGCGGCCCCAGCAGTGTCACTGTGCCACCGGGCTATGCGATGGTGTGGCGCCACCCGTATTTCCAGCGCCTGGCGCCCCTGGGCTTCTTTGTGTACGGCGGCATGGTGGCCATGCAGACCCTGTGGGCAGGCCCATGGATGCAGCGGGTGGCGGGCTACTCGCCGCTGGAGGCTGCCACGGGACTGTTCTGGATCAACGTGGCCATGCTCTGCACGTTCTGGACCTGGGGCATGGTCAACCCTTGGCTGCTGCGCAAGGGGCTGGGGGCCGACCGGCTGATGGCTGCGGGCTTGCCGCTGTGCCTGGTGGTGTTGCTGGGCATCATTCTGGCGGGGCCGCAGGCGGGAGGCGGTGCCTGGGCGCTGTTTTGTGTGTCGTGCACGTTTGTGTCGCTGTCGCAGCCTGCGGTGGCCATGGCGTTCCCGCAGGCGCTGGCGGGGCGCGCGCTGTCAGCCTACAACCTGGTGATTTTTGCGGGCGTGTTTGTGGTGCAGTGGGGCATTGGCCTGGGGGTGGACGCCTTTGCCGCGGCGGGCCTGTCAACGGTGCAGTCGTTCCAGGCCGCGATGGCGGTGTACCTGGCGTGCAACGCGGTCGCCTACGCGTGGTTCCTGCTGCAGGGGCGGCGCCATAATGTGCTGCAAACCACCACGCCATGAGCACCACCAGCATCCTCATCATTGCCCACGCCCCGTTGGCCCATGCACTGCGCGAATGTGCGCTGCATGTGTTTCCCGACTGTGGCGACAACGTGGCCGCTCTCGACGTGCAGCCCAACCAGCCGCCCGAAGAGTCGCTGGCGCAGGCCCGCATCACGCTGCAGCAGCTGGGCGCAGATTCCACCCTGGTGCTCACCGACGTGTTTGGTGCCACCCCCTGCAACGTGGCGCAGCGCGTGATCGAGAACGTGCGCTCGCGCCTGGTGACGGGGGTCAACCTGCCCATGCTGCTGCGGGCCGTGAGCTACCGCCACGAACCCCTCGACGCGGTGGTCACCCGCGCCGTGGTGGGGGGCACCCAGGGCGTGATGCAGGTGGCCATCTCCGCGCCGCAGAACCAGAACACCCGTAATCGACATGATCAAGACACGTACGACCATCAGCAATAAATTGGGCCTGCATGCCCGCGCTTCGGCCAAGCTGACCAAGCTGGCTGGCAGCTTCCCCTGTGAGGTTTTCATGAGCCGTGGCGACCGCCGCATCAACGCCAAGAGCATCATGGGCGTGATGATGCTGGCCGCCGGCATGGGCACTGAGGTGGAGATTGAAACCAACGGGGATCGTGAACAGGAGGCCATGGATGCCCTGCTGGCCTTGATTGCCGACAAATTTGGTGAGGGTGAATGACTTTTTCCGTCCACGGTCTCGCAGTCGCTCGCGGCATTGCCATCGGCCGTGCCGTGCTGGTGGCGTCCAGCCGTGTGGACGTGGCGCACTATTTTGTGAAGCCAGAACAGGTCGAGGGCGAAATTGAGCGGGTGCGCAACGGCCGCAATGCCGTGGTCGAGGAACTGCAGCGCCTGCAGACCGACATGCCCGCCGATGCGCCGCATGAGCTGACCGCGCTGCTCGACGTGCACCTGATGCTGCTGCAGGACGAGGCCCTCACGGGCGGCGTCAAGCACTGGATCACCGAGCGCCTCTACAACGCCGAGTGGGCGTTGACCACGCAGCTTGAAGTCATCGCGCGCCAGTTCGACGAGATGGAGGATGAGTACCTGCGCGAGCGCAAGGCTGACCTGGAACAGGTGGTCGAGCGCATCCTGCGCTACATGAAGGGCGTGGCCAGCCCCGTGGCGCCGCCGGTCAGCAGCCCGCGCCGCCACAAGCAATTGGGCCTGCAGCAAGACCTGCTGCTCGACGACACGGTGGACGTGCCCCTGGTGCTGGTAGCGCACGACCTCTCGCCTGCCGACATGCTGCAGTTCAAGCAAAGCGTGTTTGCGGGCTTTGTGACCGATGTGGGCGGCAAGACCAGCCACACGGCCATCGTGGCGCGCAGCATGGACATCCCGGCCGTGGTCGGTGCGCGCGCCGCGAGCCAGCTGGTGCGGCAGGACGACTGGGTCATCATCGACGGCGATGCAGGTGTGGTCATTGTCGATCCGTCGCCCATCATCCTGGCCGAATACGGCTTTCGCCAGCGCCAGGTGGAGCTCGAGCGCGAGCGGCTGGCCCGGCTGCGCCACACCCCCGCGATCACCATCGACGGCCACAAGATCGAGCTTCTGGCCAACATCGAACAACCCGGCGACGCGGCCGCCGCCGTGCGCGCCGGGGCCGTGGGCGTGGGCCTGTTCCGCAGCGAATTCCTGTTCATGGGCAAAACGGGCAACCTGCCCGGCGAGGACGAGCAGTACCGCGCCTACTGCGAGGCCATTGACGGCATGCAGGGCCTGCCCGTCACCATCCGCACCATCGATGTGGGCGCTGACAAGCCGCTGGACCACAAGAGCCACAAGGACAACTACCTGAACCCCGCGCTGGGCCTGCGCGCCATCCGCTGGAGCCTGGCCGACCCGGCCATGTTCCGCACCCAGCTGCGCGCTGTGCTGCGTGCGGCGGCGCATGGCAAGGTCAACCTGTTGTTCCCCATGCTGGCGCACACGCACGAAATTCAGCAGACGCTCGCCCAGGTGGACCTGGCCCGGGGTGAGCTGGATGCGCGTGGCGAACCCTACGGCCCGGTGCAGCTGGGCGCAATGATCGAGGTGCCCGCCGCCGCGCTCATGGTGCGCACCTTCCTCAAGTACTTCGACTTTCTCTCCATCGGCACCAATGACCTGATCCAGTACACCCTGGCCATCGACCGCGCCGACGAGGCTGTGGCCCATCTGTACGACCCGCTGCACCCCGCCGTGCTGCGCCTGGTGGGCGACGTGATCGCCGAGGGGGAGCGCCAGGGCAAGAGCGTGTGCGTGTGTGGCGAGACGGCGGGCGATGTGACCATGACGCGGCTGCTGTTGGGCCTGGGCCTGCGCAGCTTCTCCATGCACCCCGCGCAGATCCTGGCTGTGAAGCAGGAGGTGCTGCGCGCTGACACGCGCAAGCTGGCGCCCTGGGCGCAGCAGGTGCTGGAGGGCGACGAACCTGCGGCGTTGCTGAGCTCTTGAGCGATAGGTTTTGCTCTTAAAATAATAGCTGTTAGCGCTTTATAGATGAGCGCTAGAGGCCAATTTTACGCGTATTTCTCATGGTCAGCGCGCCCGCATCCCCATCACTGCCGCGCTGATGATCATCACCGTGGCCAGTGCGATGCTCCAGCTGAACGAGCGGCCACTCACCACGATCAGCAGCGCGGTGGACGCCAGCGGCGTGATGTAGCTCAGGATGCCGATGTGCCGCGCGTCCCCGAGCTTGAGGGCCTTGTCCCACATGAAAAACGACGCCCCCAGCGGCCCCAGGCCCAGCACTGCCAGCAGGGCCCAGTCGCGCGGCTGCAGCGCCACGGCGGGCTCCAACACCACATGGCACAACAGCGACAGCACGCCGGACACCAGTCCGAACAGGCCGATGGCTGTGGTCGGAAAAGCCGCCACGCGCTTGGTCATGAGCGAGTACGTGGCCCAGATGAATGCTGCGGCCAGCGCGGGCAGGTAGCCCCAGGCCAGCGTGCCACTCAGCTCGCGTCCACCCGCAATCGCAATGGCTGCACCCGCAAAACCCAGCAGCGCCGCCAGCACATGCGGCAAGCGCAGCGCCACAACGGGCAGCACCACAGGCGAGAGCACCACGATGAACAGCGGCCACAGGTAGTTCACCAGGTTGGCCTCCACGGGCGGCGCGTGGCGCAGCGCAATGAACAGCAGGAAGTGGTACGCAAACAGGCCATACACACCGAGCGCTAGCGTGCGCAGTGGAATGCGCCACTGCGACGGGTCACGCAGCACAAACGGCCAGGCTGGCACGCTGCCGATGATGAGCGCAATGCCCGTGAGCAGGAACGGTGGAATGTGGGTGAGCGAGACACCCAGCGAGGCGAGGGAGGCCCACAGCGCGATGGCGCCCAGGGCGTACAGGTTGGCTTGCATGGCGCCGAGCTTACGCGCGCAGGACATTCGGAATCGTCGCGCAACGACGGTCCGTCGTCGCGTGGTGATCGTCTGCTGGACGCGGCAGCCTTTGTCAGTGATTCAGTGATCTTCAGCGCGCCGCAGTGCCGCCGTGAGGGCCGAGGGCGAGCGGTAGCCCGTGCGCCGCGCCACTTCGGCCACGGCCATGCCTGTGCCCCGCAGCAGCCGCGCCTGTGCCAGGCGCTGGCCGCGCAGCCAGGCCATGGCACCCATGCCCTGGTCTTCGCGGCACCTGGTAGCGAACTGGCTGGGGCTCAGATGCACCTGCGCCGCCAAGTCGGCAACGTTGAGTTCGCGGTGCCATTGCAGGGCAGCCCAGCGCTGCAGAGCAGGCCAATCGATAGTGCGTTGTCGCGTGGATCGGTGGAGGGATGTATGGGGCGTTGAGCCCGCCAGCCACGCTTCCAGCAGCAATGCCGGGCCGTGGGTCTGCGCCAGCGGGCGGCCTTGTTGCAATGCGCTGGCCAGGTAGTGCGCCAGGGGCAGCGCATCGGTGGGCAGTGCGGTAGTGAGCTGCGCGCTGGCGCACTGCGCCCAGCCGGGGTGGGCGCTGTCGAGCACCAGGCAGACGCTGCCGCGCGACGATTCGAAGTCGTGGCGATCCCCCGGCGCAATCACGCAGCCGCCACCGGGCGCCACGCGCACACCGTGCCCCGCGACTTCCAGGTCCAGTGCGCCGGAGAGACCCAGCAGTATCTGGAAGTGATCGTGGCTATGGCTGCCCGGCGATGCGCCGTAGCGCCGCAGCGAGAGCGATTCCGCTGCGCCCATGATCGTGCTCTGGGTTGCGCGTCCCGCCAGGCTTAAACGCCAGCGGCGTGCGCCTGCTGGTCCGCGTGGTAGCTGCTGCGCACCATGGCGCCGACCGCAGCGTGGCTGAAGCCCATCTTGTAGGCCTCTTCCTCGAACATCTTGAAGGTGTCGGGGTGCACGTAGCGGCGCACGGGCAGGTGGCTGTTGCTGGGCGACAGGTACTGGCCGATGGTCAGCATGTCGATGTTGTGTTCGCGCATGTCGCGCATCACCTGCAGAATCTCTTCGTCCGTCTCGCCCAAGCCAACCATGATGCCGCTCTTGGTGGGGACATTGGGGTGCAGGGCCTTGAATTTTTTCAGCAGGTTCAGGCTGAACTGGTAGTCGGAGCCTGGGCGCGCTTCCTTGTACAGGCGGGGTGCGGTTTCCAGGTTGTGGTTCATCACGTCGGGTGGCGCGGCTTTCAGGATTTCGAGCGCACGGTCGTCGCGGCCTCGGAAGTCGGGCACCAGGATCTCGATCTGCGTAGCGGGCGACAACTCGCGGATGTTCTGGATGCACTCCACAAAATGGCCGGAGCCGCCGTCGCGCAGATCGTCGCGGTCCACGCTCGTGATCACCACGTACTTGAGCTTGAGCGCGGCGATGGTCTTGGCCAGGTTCAGGGGCTCGTCCTTGTCCAGCGGGTCGGGGCGGCCGTGGCCCACGTCGCAGAACGGGCAGCGGCGCGTGCACTTGTCGCCCATGATCATGAAGGTGGCCGTGCCCTTGCCGAAACACTCGCCGATGTTGGGGCAGGAGGCTTCTTCGCACACCGTGTGCAGCTTGTGCTCGCGCAGGATCTCCTTGATCTCGTAGAAGCGTGTGGTGGGGCTGCCCGCCTTCACGCGAATCCACTCGGGCTTCTTGAGCACTTCGCCTTGCTCGACCTTGATCGGAATGCGCGAGAGCTTGGCGGCCGCTTTTTGCTTGGCCAGCGGGTTGTAGGCTTCGGTGGATTGCGCTTCGCGGACGACTTCAGGGGTGCTCATGGCATGTAGGCAGGTTCAGGGCGCCAACCGGATGCTGAGCTGCTGGCCCAGCACCTGCGCGGCTTCTTCCCAGGTGGTGTGGACCCCGATTGTAGAAAGGTCCACCGTTTGCAAACCTGCGTAACCGCAAGGGTTGATGCGCGCAAAGGGCTCCAGGTCCATCGCCACATTGAGCGCCACGCCGTGGTAAGTGCTGTGCCGACTGACCTTGATACCCAGGGCGGCGATCTTGCCCAGGCCCTCGAAGTCCGGGATTGGCGCCGCCGTGCCGATGCGCTTTTGCGGACGCTGCGGCAGCAGGGCGTGGCTGTGTGGGTCGTCCAGCCGCACATAGATGCCAGGCGCGCCGCCCACGCGGTGGCCCGTGATGCCAAAGTGCGCCAGCGTGCGGATCACGGCTTCTTCCACGCGGTAGACGTACTCCTTGACGAAGTAACCTGCGCGCTGCAGGTCGATCAGCGGATAGGCCACCACCTGGCCGGGGCCGTGGAAAGTGACCTGCCCGCCACGGTTGGTGGCTACCACCGGAATGTTGCCCGGGTTCAGTACGTGATCACTTTTGCCTGCGAGCCCTTGTGTGTACAGCGGTGCGTGCTCGCACATCCAGAGCACGTCGGGTGTACCGGCCGAACGCGCGGTGGTGTAGTCCTGCATGGCCTGGACGGTGGTGGCGTAGTCCACGCGGCCCAGCATGCGAATGTCGATGGTCATGCGGCAAATATGCTGCAGCCCCGGGGCTACAGCACCACTTTCACCAGGGGGTGTGACGACAGTGCGCGGTATAGGTCGTCGAGCTGCTCCCGGCTGGTCGCGGTGATGGTGATGGTTACTCCGAGGTAATTGCCAGCGCGGCTGTCTCGCAGTTCAATGGTGCTGGCGTCAAAAGTGGGGTCGAACTGGCGGGCCAGCTCAGTGACAGCATGCACAAAGCCGTCCACCTTGGCGCCCATGACCTTGATGGGGAAGCTGGAGGGGTATTCGATCAACGAGTCTTTGCGTGGATCGTTAGCCTGTGTGTCGAGGCCATTGGCAGGTGGTGGGCTGGAGGTTGTCATGGTGCGTACTGCTTCGGTTTCAATAGCTGGCGGGGCTTTGCCATTGTGCGCCAGCGGGGTTGTTGTGCTGCCGCTTGGGTGCAGGCAGCCTGCCCCAGGCCAGTGCACGGCAGTGCGGGAAGGATGGGAAAAGCCGTTGGCCTGTCACCACAACAGCGCATGCACGCGCACCGGTTTTGGGCCGGGCTTGCAGGTCTTTGTCGTGCGTCACGGGTTTTTACTTATAATTAGAGGCTTTGTGAAAGTTGCAGTCTGTAACGCGGGCGTCATTCAACAATGAAAACAATCCCGCCTGAGACTGAAATTGAGGCTGAAGAATCTGACTTCAAGCCCCTGACGGCCGAGGAGGCCGAGGTGTGGCGCAGTCGCAATCCTTCCATCTCTGTGTGGAAGGTGGTGGCGGGTCAGGCACTGGTCGGGATGCTGGTGGCCCTGGTGGTCTGGGCTCTGACGGGCAGGGCATCGGTGGGCTGGTCTGCGGCTTATGGTGCGCTGGCTGTGGTGGCTCCGGCAGCGTTGTTTGCACGCGGTGTGTTGCGCCATTCGGCGTCTTCCAAGCCGCGTGCTGCCATGGTGGGATTCTTTGGTTGGGAGATTGCCAAGATCGTGCTGACGGTGGCGCTGCTTGCTGCGGCACCTCGGCTGGTGTCGGGCTTGAGCTGGATTGCCTTGCTGGTTGGCATGGTGGTCGCAATGAAAACGTACTGGGTGGCGCTTTTGGTGCGACCCGGTGTCCGAAAAACCGATTGATATAGAGAAGAGTTGTCCGATGGCCGCAGAAGCGCACGCTCCGACTGCAAGTGAATACATCGTTCACCACCTGCAGCATCTTCAAAACGTCAACCAGACCAAGATTGTTGATTTCACCGTCATCAACTACGACTCGATCATCGTCGGTCTGGTTCTGGGTGTGCTCACCCTTTTGATTCTGTGGTCAGCTGCCCGTAAGGCAACCTCCGGTGTGCCCGGTCGCTTCCAGGCGGCGGTGGAAATGCTGGTCGAGATGGTGGACAACCAGGCCAAGGCCAATATCCACAACGCCGAGAGCCGCAAGTTCATTGCTCCTCTGGGTCTCACGGTGTTTGTCTGGATCTTCCTGATGAACTTCATGGACATGTTGCCGGTGGACCTGCTGCCCGCCATCTGGGCCAAGATCTATGGCGCTGCTGGTCATGATCCCCACCACGCCTATCTGCGTGTCGTGCCTACGGCCGACCTGTCCACCACCCTGGGGCTGGCATTTGCTATTCTGATCCTGCGCTTCTGGTACAGCGTCAAGATCAAGGGCGCTGGCGGCTGGGCGCATGAACTCGTGTCGGCTCCGTTCGGCACCAGCAAGAACCCCATCTTCGCCCTGATTCTGGGCGTCGTGAATCTGCTGATGCAGATCATTGAATATGTCGCCAACACCGTATCGCATGGCATGCGGTTGTTCGGCAACATGTACGCCGGTGAACTGGTGTTCATGCTGATCGCCCTGATGGGTGGTGCGGCTGCACTGTCGCTGTCGGGTGTGCTGCTGCCTGTGGGCCACGTCATCGCTGGCACCATCTGGACGCTGTTCCACATTCTGGTGATCTCTCTGCAAGCCTTCATCTTCATGATGCTTGCACTGATCTACCTCGGTCAGGCGCACAACGCGCACTAACGGTTCCCTTTCGCTTCCCTTTTCTTTTTCAACCTTTCTTTTTTTAACTCAGGAGTCATCATGGAAAACATTCTCGGTCTCGTCGCTCTGGCTTGTGGTCTGATCGTTGGTCTGGGCGCTATCGGCGCTTCCATCGGTATCGCACTGATGGGCGGCAAGTTCCTCGAATCGTCGGCACGTCAGCCTGAACTGATCAACGAACTGCAAACCAAGATGTTCATCTTGGCTGGTCTGATCGACGCCGCCTTCCTGATCGGCGTGGCTATCGCTCTGCTGTTCGCTTTCGCCAACCCCTTCGCTTCGACGTTCTTGGCCAACCTGCCCAAGTAAGTCCCGTTCAACGCCACTCTAGAAAGGTGTTGCCGTGAGTATCAATGCGACCCTGTTCATTCAGGCCATCGTCTTCTTGATCCTGGTGTGGTTCACGATGAAATTCGTGTGGCCCCCGATCGCGAAGGCGTTGGATGAACGAGCCCAGAAAATCGCCGAAGGCCTCGCTGCTGCCGACCGTGCCAAGTCCGAACTGACCGCTGCCAACCAGCGCGTCGAAAAGGAGCTGTCACAGGCGCGCAACGAAACGGCCTCGCGTCTTGCGGACGCCGACCGACGTGCCCAGGCCATCATCGAAGAAGCCAAGGCACGCGCCACGGAAGAAGGCAACAAGATTGTTGCCTCCGCCCGTGCCGAAGCCGAGCAGCAAACGGTGCAAGCCCGCGAAGCCCTGCGTGAGCAGGTGGCAGCGCTGGCCGTCAAGGGTGCTGAGCAGATTCTCCGCAAGGAAGTCAATGCCGGCGTTCACGCCGACCTGCTCAACCGCCTGAAGACCGAGCTGTAAGGGGACACACATGGCTGAACTCGCCACCATTGCCCGCCCTTACGCCGATGCCCTGTTCAAGGCCGCTACTGCGGGTGCGGTCATGGACCTGGCCAGCACCGCTGACTGGGTCGATGAACTGGCGGCCATTGCCGCCAACCCCCAGTTGCGTCAGCTGGCGGACAACCCCAAGGTGACGGCAGACCAGGTGTTTGCCGTCTTCACGGGTGTTGCGCGTTCGGCGCTGTCCGATACGGCCAAGAATTTCCTGCGCACAGTCATCGACAACGGACGCATCAACGCGCTCCCGGAAGTGGCTTCGCAGTTTCGTACCCTCGTGAATCGCCGCAACGGCTCTTCGGATGCCGTGGTGTACAGCGCTTTTCCGATGGACAGTGCCGCACTGTCCGAGGTCAGCGCAGCGCTGGAAAAGCGCTTCGGCCGCAAGCTCAATCTCGCTGTTCAGCAGGACGAGTCCCTGATCGGCGGCATTCGCGTAGTGGTGGGTGACGAGGTGCTGGACACTTCGGTCAAGGCCCGTCTTGAACAAATGAAAGCGGCCCTCACCGCGTAACGCGCGGCGAGGACAGCGAACCAAAGAAAGAAGGAAAGAGTCATGCAACTCAATCCCGCAGAAATTTCTGAACTCATCAAGAGCCGCATCGAAGGTCTGGCTGCCAGCAGCGATATCCGCAATCAGGGCACCGTGGTGTCTGTGTCGGACGGTATCGTTCGCGTTCACGGCCTGTCGGACGTGATGCAAGGCGAAATGCTGGAGTTCCCCGCCACCAAGGACGGCCAGCCTTCCTACGGTCTGGCGTTGAACCTGGAGCGCGACTCCGTCGGCGCCGTGATTCTGGGTGAGTACGAGCACATCTCCGAAGGCGACACCGTCAAGTGCACGGGCCGCATTCTGGAAGTACCCGTCGGTCCCGAGCTGATCGGCCGCGTGGTGAACGCCCTGGGCCAGCCTATTGATGGCAAGGGTCCTATCAACGCCAAGCTCACCGACGTGATCGAAAAGGTCGCTCCGGGCGTGATCGCCCGTAAATCGGTGGACCAGCCTCTGCAAACCGGCCTGAAATCCATCGACTCCATGGTGCCTGTGGGCCGTGGCCAGCGCGAGCTGATCATTGGTGACCGCCAGACCGGCAAGACCGCTGTGGCCATCGACGCCATCATCGCCCAGAAGGGCCAGGGCGTGACCTGTATTTACGTTGCCATCGGTCAGAAGGCTTCGTCGATCAAGAACGTGGTGCGCGCACTGGAACAAGCCGGTGCCATGGAATACACGATTGTGGTGGCCGCGTCGGCCTCCGAATCGGCTGCCATGCAGTACGTGTCGGCCTACTCTGGCTGCACCATGGGCGAATACTTCCGCGACCGTGGCGAAGACGCCCTGATCGTGTATGACGACCTGTCCAAGCAAGCGGTGGCTTACCGCCAAGTGTCGCTGCTGCTGCGTCGCCCACCAGGCCGCGAAGCCTACCCTGGCGACGTGTTCTATCTCCACAGCCGTCTGCTCGAACGTGCAGCCCGCGTGAATGCCGACTACGTCGAAGCCTTCACCAAGGGTGAAGTCAAGGGCAAGACCGGTTCGCTGACCGCACTGCCGATCATCGAAACGCAAGCTGGCGACGTGTCTGCTTTCGTGCCTACCAACGTGATCTCGATCACGGACGGCCAGATCTTCCTGGAAACCTCGCTGTTCAACGCCGGTATCCGCCCCGCCATCAACGCCGGTATTTCGGTGTCGCGCGTCGGTGGTGCTGCACAGACGAAGCTGGTGAAGAACCTGTCCGGTGGTATCCGTACCGACCTGGCCCAGTACCGTGAACTGGCTGCGTTCGCGCAGTTCGCTTCCGACCTCGATGAAGCCACCCGCAAGCAGCTCGACCGCGGTGCCCGCGTGACCGAACTGCTCAAGCAGGCGCAGTACAGCCCGCTGTCCATCTCGCTGATGGCTTCCACGCTGTTTGCTGTGAACAAGGGCTTCATGGACGACATCGACGTCAAGAAGGTTCTCGACTTCGAACACGGCCTGCACCAGTTCCTGAAGACCAGCCACGCCGCTCTGCTGGCCAAGCTGGAACAGGCCAAGGCCATGGACAAGGACGCAGAAGCCGAATTGACCGCAGCCATCGCCGCGTTCAAGAAGTCGTTCGCTTAAACCGGACGAGGAGCCATCATGGCAGCAGGCAAGGAAATACGCGGCAAGATCAAGTCGGTGGAGAACACCAAAAAGATCACCAAAGCCATGGAAATGGTGGCTGCATCCAAAATGCGCAAGGCGCAAGAGCGGATGCGGGCTGCCCGCCCTTACAGCGAGAAGATCCGCAACATTGCAGCCAATCTCGGCCAGGCCAACCCTGAATACGTGCATCCGTTCATGAAAGTGAACGATGCCAAGACGGCTGGCGTGATCGTGGTGACGACCGACAAGGGCCTGTGCGGTGGCATGAACACCAACGTGCTGCGCGTCGTGACGTCCAAGCTGCGTGAGCTGCAGGGCGCTGGCGTGTCCACCGAGGCGGTTGCCATTGGCAACAAGGGCCTGGGTTTCCTGAACCGTGTCGGTGCCAAGGTGGTTTCGCACGTGACGGGCCTGGGCGACACGCCCCATCTGGACAAGCTGATCGGACCGGTCAAGGTGCTGCTCGATGCGTATGCTGAAGGCAAGATCAACGCGGTGTACCTCTCGTACACCAAGTTCATCAACACCATGAAGCAGGAATCGGTGGTGGAGCAGTTGCTCCCCCTGTCGTCCGCGCAGATGCAGGCCGACAAGACCGAACATGGCTGGGACTACATCTACGAGCCCGATGCACAGACCGTGATCGACGATCTGCTGGTCCGCTATGTCGAGTCCCTGATCTACCAGGCCGTTGCGGAAAACATGGCGTCCGAGCAGTCGGCACGCATGGTGGCCATGAAGGCCGCCACCGACAACGCCGGCAGCGTCATTGGCGAGTTGAAGCTGGTCTACAACAAGACGCGCCAGGCAGCGATCACGAAAGAACTTTCGGAAATCGTGGCTGGCGCCGCTGCTGTGTAAGCAGCTCAACCAACATCTTTATTGGAGCGAAAAATGGCTCAAGTGCAAGGCAAGATTGTTCAATGTATCGGCGCTGTGGTGGACGTTGAGTTCCCGCGCGACCAGATGCCCAAGATTTACGACGCTCTGAAGCTCGACGGCTCGACCCTGACGCTGGAAGTGCAGCAGCAGTTGGGCGACGGCGTGGTGCGTACCATTGCGCTGGGTTCTTCCGACGGCCTGCGCCGCGGCATCATGGTGACCAACACCGGCAACTCCATCACCGTGCCCGTGGGCAAGGCGACGCTGGGCCGCATCATGGACGTGTTGGGTGCTCCCATCGACGAACGTGGTCCCGTGAGCCAGGAACTGACGGCCTCCATCCACCGCAAGGCCCCTGCGTACGACGAACTGTCGCCTTCGCAAGAGCTGCTGGAAACCGGCATCAAGGTGATCGACCTGGTGTGCCCGTTCGCCAAGGGCGGCAAGGTGGGCCTGTTCGGTGGCGCCGGTGTGGGCAAGACCGTGAACATGATGGAACTCATCAACAACATCGCCAAGGCCCACAGCGGTCTGTCGGTGTTCGCTGGTGTGGGCGAGCGTACCCGCGAAGGGAACGACTTCTACCATGAAATGGCCGATTCCGGCGTGGTGAACCTGGAGAAGCTCGAAGAGTCCAAGGTTGCCATGGTGTACGGCCAGATGAACGAGCCCCCAGGCAACCGTCTGCGCGTTGCTCTGACCGGCCTGACCATCGCCGAGTCGTTCCGCGACGAAGGCCGTGACGTGCTGTTCTTCGTGGACAACATCTACCGCTACACGCTGGCCGGTACCGAAGTGTCCGCTCTGCTGGGCCGCATGCCTTCCGCCGTGGGCTACCAACCTACGCTGGCCGAAGAAATGGGCCGTCTGCAAGAGCGTATTACGTCGACCAAGGTCGGCTCGATCACCTCCATCCAGGCCGTGTACGTGCCTGCCGATGACTTGACCGACCCATCGCCTGCCACGACGTTCGCCCACTTGGACTCCACCGTGGTGCTTTCGCGTGACATCGCCTCGCTGGGTATCTACCCTGCCGTGGATCCTCTGGACTCCACCAGCCGCCAGCTGGACCCGAACGTCGTGGGCGAAGACCACTACGCTACGGCCCGTGCGGTGCAAGGCACGCTGCAGCGCTACAAGGAACTGCGCGACATCATCGCCATTCTGGGCATGGACGAACTGGCACCTGAAGACAAGCTGGCCGTGGCCCGCGCGCGCAAGATCCAGCGTTTCCTGTCGCAGCCTTTCCACGTGGCCGAAGTGTTCACGGGCTCGCCAGGCAAGTACGTTCCGCTGTCGGAAACCATCCGTGGTTTCAAGATGATCGTGAACGGCGAATGCGATCACCTGCCAGAACAGGCGTTCTACATGGTGGGCACCATTGACGAAGCCTTCGAAAAGGCCAAGAAGGTGGCCTGATTGCCCGGCGGCTGAGCAGCCAACCGCCGCTCGGCCTTCAGCAATCAAGCAACCCACCTTTTCCTAGGAGCAATGATGAACACCATCCACGTTGATGTGGTCAGTGCCGAAGAGTCCATCTTCTCCGGTGAAGCGCGTTTCGTGGCGCTGCCTGGCGAAGCTGGCGAGTTGGGCATCTATCCCCGCCACACCCCGCTGATCACCCGTATCAAGCCGGGCTCGGTGCGCATCGAAATGGCTGACGGTTCCGAAGAGTTTGTCTTCGTGGCCGGTGGCATTCTGGAAGTGCAGCCCAACTGCGTGACTGTGTTGTCCGATACCGCCATCCGTGGCAAGGATCTGGACGACGAGAAGGCCAACGCCGCCAAGGCCTCCGCCGAGGAAGCGCTCAAGAATGCCAAGAGCGAAATCGACCTGGCAAAGGCCCAGTCCGAACTGGCCGTGATGGCGGCGCAGATTGCTGCGCTTCGCAAGTTCCGCCAGAAGAAGTGATTCAGATCTTGGTGGATCTGCCCCAAAACCCGGCTTGGCCGGGTTTTTTTATGCCCGCCTGCTGGAAAACAGCAAGCGGTCATGGAAGTCTGCTTTAAGGCAAGGCGGGGGACGTTTCCCGCAGGTGAAGTTGCAGCCCTTCACACGCCACGGAAAGCACATCGCCGCTGTCCGCCTGGAGCAAATGCCGGCTGCTTAGAAAGGCACGCGCTATAGATAGTGAGCGCACGCTCAGCGACAGCGATTCAATC
Organism: Acidovorax sp. Leaf73; assembly: GCF_916855635.1. Classification (NCBI taxonomy): domain Bacteria; kingdom Pseudomonadati; phylum Pseudomonadota; class Betaproteobacteria; order Burkholderiales; family Comamonadaceae; genus Acidovorax; species Acidovorax sp. Leaf73. Next base: position 549,461 of record NZ_CAKASI010000004.1, on the reverse strand, counting down.
AGCAAGTGTTCTCCTGGAACCAGCTCCAGACAGACATCCGGCGTGACTGCAATGGGATGGCCAGGCTGCGAGCCTGTGAGTGCCCGCCAATGGCGCTGGTGTGTTTGCACATCCGGGGTGCCCATGCGCAGGGCATGCAGTCCGGTGATTCCCAGGGGGCCGCCCCCGCTGTCCCGAAGGGCCTGCCGATGCTGCGCGCGGCGTTCTACCGGCGTTGAGGTTTCGGGCCAGGGGTAGAGGGCCGCACGCCGATCCCACTCGCAAAAGAACACACAGCAGCTTGGAGAGGAAAGCTCGAGCAGCACGGAATTGGTGAAATTGGTGACCCTTTCGCCCCGGCTGTTCTCGGACTGGAAGGCGCGGGGAGGCTTGCAAGTGATGCCTGCCTCCATAGCGTGCTCCAGGCTTTCGGCCAGGGGCGAAGCAGGTTCCAGAGCAAAACCGTGGATCAAGGGCGGTTGCGCATGGTCGGGAAGATCGCCGTTGGCGGTCGCTGCCCACAATTCGAGGTCAGTGTTGCCCAGATGGACCCAGCCATACGTGGCGAAATCAGTACGTTGCAAGGGCCAGGCCACGGGCAACCCGAAGGTCTCGCTGAAGAGCTGAAACAAAGGCTCGGCTGCGTGAAGGCGCAGCATGACATGGTCGATGGAGCGGTAGCTGGAAGCCATTGAGGTGTTCTGGGCCGGTGACTGGGCCATTGTCAATCTGTTCACGATTGGCAGGGCAGAAAAAAGCCGAGGCCCCGTGAGGGGCCTCGGCTTTTGAGCGTGAGACTGCGTCGGCGTGCCGACCGCAGTCCCTGCCGTGCAAATTACATGGCGCTGAATTCGCCCGAAGGGATCTTGCCAGTGCGCAGGGCTTCAGCAGCCTGGGCGCGCACAGCAGCGCGGTCAGCCGTGGACGTGTAGGTCACCACACGCGAACCAGCGGGCTCGATGCTGCGGGTCTGGGCCACGGTAGCGGCTTCAGCGGCCACTTCGGCACGGGTGCGGTTCGTGTCGAACTTCAGGGCAAATTGCGAACCATCGGCTTCGTCAGCGTGGGCGCCGAAAGCAGTGAAAGCGGCAACAGCGGCGATAGAGAGGAAACGGACAGACTTGTTCATGGTGAAACTCCAGTGAAATTCAAAAAATAGGGACGAGGTACTTGGCAATACGAAAACGTGTGAACCGTGGATTCAACAAGAATCAACCACGCTCACCCGAAGGGATCTGGCCAGCGCGCAGGGCTTCGGCAGCCTGGGCACGCACGGCAGCGCGGTCAGCGGTGGACGTGTAGGTCAACACACGCGAGCCTGCTGGCTCGATGGAGCGGGTCTGGGCAACGCTGGCGGCTTCTGCTTGCACTTCAGCGCGGGTGCGGTTGGTTTCAAATTTGGTAGCGAATTGCGAAGCATCGGCTTCGTCAGCCTGTGCGCCGAAAGAGGCGAAAGCGGCAACGGCAGCGATGGAGAGGAAGCGGGCGGTGTTGTTCATGATGAAAATCCTTGGAAGTTAAAAAGCGTCTCAAAAAAGCCGGGTCAAAAAACCATTCCTGAACCGGGTTCGGTGAGTCGCCTTGCGGGTTCGGCTCATCGATGGGTTGAACTGTACGCGGGTAAAGTCCAAAGAAAAACCACCGAGTCGCAAACTAACTGTTCCAGTATTGGAAACAATAGGCTGGGAACTTCGGTCGGGGATTTCGTAATGAGCGAGAAAATCGACTTGAAACAAGGTGATCTAGAGGAAAACCCTGCGGCTCATTTGGAACAGTGAGAATGCCCCGAAAGACATGCACGGAGCAGGAAGCGCCAGCCACTCCCCCAGCAAACCGCGCCCCTGCAGGGCCCGCAAATCGCTTGGACGGGCCGTCAAAAGCCCGCAGTGTCAACCCACTTTCTGGAGGCAACTCCGTGCGATCAGCCTCCTGCCCTGGAGGCTGCGCGCGCGATGTCTAGCGCAGCACCGGTGCGTCCGGCAATTCGTTGTGCCCGGGCGTATCGGGCAGGCGTGGAAAGTGCCGGGCAAGGCGCAACGACACGGCGTCGACGGCTTGTGCGAGGCCCTCTTCGTACTGCTCCTGGCGAAAGCGGGGAGCCATCAGCGCAATCACATCGCGCCATTCGTCCCCTGCCACATGCCGGGCAAGGTCCCGGTCGGCCACGATCTCTATCGCGTGTTCGGGCAGCAGCAGGTAGATCAAGACGCCGTTGTTGTGCTCGGTGTCCCACACGCGGTATTTGCTGAACAGCATGAGGGCGCGTTCGCGCGCGCTGGCGTTGCGGCGTAGGTAGCTCCAGGGCAGGCTGGCTTCGGCGACGATGCGGATCTGGCCCGTGTGCTGCTGCTCGCTGGCAGCCACCCGCGCGGCCAGGCGCTCCAGGGTGTCGCCGGGCAGCGCGCGGCGTGCCTGGTGCTCGCCCCAGCGATGGCGGGCCAGGCGCCAGAGGGCGGCCGGTAAGGTCGCTATGGAGGTGGTGGTTGTTGATCCTGGACCCATGTTCACCAGTCCCCCGAGGCGCCGCCGCCTCCAAAATCGCCACCGCCACCCGAGCTGAACCCGCCACTGTCGCTGCTGCTGCCACCGCCGCTCCAGCCTCCGCCGCCGACACCCGCGCCCCAGCCGCCGACCGCCGCACCGCCTCGACCACGCCGTCGGCTGCTGCCACCGCCAGTGCCGCCGAAGATCCAGGTGTAAAGCAGTGCGAGAAGGCCCGCGCCGCCCGCCACAATCAGGCTGGAGGTGACCACAAAGGCCAGCAAGCCCACACCGCCGCCCATGAGCAAGCCCCCGAGGCGGCTGCCAAAAATGCTGCGCATCACCGGTCCCGCCACCATCACGCCGAAAAACAAAAAGATGGCGAGGTCCGTCCAGTCGAATCCGTCGCGGCTGGTGTCGGGGCTGTGGGCTGCGGTGCCGCTGTTGCTCGCGGGTGCTGGCAACGCCTCACCGGCTATGCGTGCGGAGATCTGAGTGACGGCGTCACGCAGGCCGCCTGCATAGTCGCTTTGCTGGAACCGGGGCTTCATGGCGCCGTCGATGATGCGCGCCGCTGCAATGTCGGGGACGGCGCCTTCCAGGGCCTTGGCGACCTCGATGCGCATCTTGCGGTCGTTCTTGGCCACGATCACGAGCACGCCGTCACCCACGTCGCGGCGCCCGATCTTCCAGCTGTTGCCCACGCGGTTGGCGAACGATGCAATGTCTTCGGGAGCGGTGGTGGGCACCATCAGCACCACCACCTGCGCGCCCCGGGTCTGCTCCAGCGTTTGCAGCTGCGTCTCCAACGCGGCCTTGTCGGAGGCGCTCAGGGTCCCGGTCTGGTCGATGACGGGGCCGGTGAGCGCGGGCACGGGCAACAGGCCGCCGTCAGCATGCGCCCATGGGACTGCAAATGCTATCAATAATATAGCTAACAGCGCTTTATAGATAAGCGCTAGGGGCATATTTTTCTCAAATTTTTAGCGGTGGAGAGGGCCGCGTTCAAGGCTTGGGCTTGGACGCGGAGAAATCCACGGTGGGCGGCGCGGAGATCTGGGCTTCGTTGGCCACGGTGAAGCTGGGCTTGGGCGCATAGCTGAACGCCATGGCCGTCAGGTTGGTGGGAAAGCTGCGCGCGAGCACGTTGTATTCCTGCACCGTCTGGATGTAGCGGTTGCGCGCCACGGTGATGCGGTTCTCGGTGCCTTCCAGCGTCACGCGCAGGTCGCGAAAGCCCTGGTTGGCCTGCAGCGTGGGATAGCGCTCGGACACCACCATCAGCCGCGACAGCGCGCCCGACAACTCGCCCTGCGCCTGCTGGAACTTGTTGAACGCCTCGGGGTTGTTCAGGGTTTCGGGCGTGACCTGGATCGAGGTGGCCTTGGCGCGCGCCTCGACCACGCGGGTCAGGGTTTCCTGCTCGAAGTTCGCCTCGCCCTTGACGGTGGCGACGATGTTGGGCACGAGGTCCGCACGGCGCTGGTACTGGTTGAGGACCTCGCTCCACGCGGCCTTGGACTGCTCGTCCAGCCGCTGGAAGTCGTTGTAGCCGCAGCCGGTCAATGCGCTCAGCGCCAGCAGGGCGGTCAGCAGGGCAAAAATGCGTTGGATCATGGTGGCTTCGCCAGGTGGAGTTCAGGGACAGTTTGGGGCACAGAGACAAGATGCCAAGGTGCCATCAACCGGCAGCTTGGCTGATTCTGCAACAAGTGCAGTCCCTGGTGCCACTTTCCGGGCGGGCCACAAGGCTTTGGGAGATGGCCGCACAATAGCAACCCGCACATGGCGGGCCGCGTGGCCGCCGCGCCACCTTCCATCCCAGACGCCTCACCAACCACCATGCCCCGTTCTCGCGCCAGCGCCGCCACCCTCGGAGGTTCCTCGGACGACACCGAAGCCGCGTTCTATGAGGCTTTGCAGCGGGGCGACATCGAGCTTTTGATGTCCTGCTGGGCAGAAGACGACGACATCATCTGCGTGCATCCCGGCGGGCCCCGGCTGCTGGGTGCTGGGGCGATTCGCGCGGCGTTCGAGGCGATGTTTTCGCATGGCACGGTGCGGGCGCGGCCGTTGCAGGTGCACCGTGTGGTGGCGCTGACAAGCGCTGCGCACAGCGTGGTCGAGCAGGTCGAGGTGATGCTGCCCGACGGCCTGCACCAGGCCGTGGTGCTGGCCACCAATGTCTATCACAAGACCCCGGAAGGCTGGCGCCTGGTGGCCCACCACGCGAGCCCCGGCGTCGCGCCCGATGCGCAGGTGGTGGACGCCCAGCGGCCCGTGCTGCACTGAGTGGTGGGGCCTTGAATCCAAGCCTTTTTAGGGTCTGGCGCTTGATAGGAAAGCGCAAATAGCTATGAAATATGTAGCGCCTCGATGGTTGCCCGGTGGACAGCTCCAGACCATCTGGCCAGCCCTGTATTCGCGCCGCGTGTTCGGCCCCCGCCCCGTGTACCGCCGAGAGCGCTGGAACACGCCGGACGGTGACTTTGTAGACGTGGATTTTCTGCTGGAGGAGGGTGCCACGGCACCTGCGGCACTCCGGCCGCTGTTGGTGGTCTTCCATGGCCTGGAAGGCTCGTCGCGCAGCCATTACTGTGAGGCCTTTGCCGACTGGGCGCGTGAGCACGGTTGGGCCTGCGCCTTGCCCCATTTCCGGGGTTGCAGTGGCGAGATCAACCTTGCACCCCGCGCCTACCACTCTGGCGACCACGCAGAGATCGGCTGGATGCTGCAGCGCCTGCGCGCCTCGCACCAAGGCCCCTTGGTGGCCGTGGGGGTCTCGTTGGGCGGCAATGCGCTCTTGCGGTGGGCGGCCGAGGTGGGCCAAGACGCTGCGCGCAGCGCCGATGCGGTGGCGGCTGTGTGCTCGCCCATCGATCTGGCCGCAGGGGGGCACGCCATCGGGCGTGGCTTCAACCGACAGGTCTACACACGCATGTTCATGCGCACCCTGGTGCCCAAGGCGCTGCGCAAACTCGCGCAGCACCCCGGGTTGTTCGATCGCCAGGCACTGATGGCGGCGCGCGACCTGTATGCGTTTGACAACGTGTTCACCGCGCCGCTGCATGGCTTTCGCAACACCGAGGACTACTGGCAGCGGGCGTCGGCCAAGCCGCTGCTGCACCACATCAGAATTCCGGCCCTGGTGGTGAATGCGCGCAATGATCCGTTTGTCCCGGCCGCCAGCCTTCCGCTGCCGCACGAGGTGCGCAATGGGTTCGTCACGCTCTGGCAGCCGCCACACGGCGGCCACGTCGGGTTTGCCCATGGCCGCCTGCCGGGGCACGTGCGTGCCATGCCCGACGCGGTGGGCGGGTGGTTGGCGGAACACTCAGGGGCTGGGACGCGGGCGGGCGCACAATCGCCGCATGGATGACATCGTCAAACAGGCGCTGGCCAAGTGGCCCAACGTGCCCGACTGCTATGGCTGGCTGGGCCTGGACGCGCGTGGCCACTGGTACCTGCGCGATGACCAGGCTCAGGCAGCAGGGCCGTTTCCGCAGAGCAAGGGGTCCTTGCTGCAGCATGAAAAGCTCATCGGCTTCATCGCGCGCAATTACGAATCCGATGCGCAGGGGCGATGGTTCTTTCAAAACGGGCCCCAGCGGGTGTATGTGGAGCTGGAGGCTACGCCCTGGATCTGGCGCATACAGTCCGATTTTTCGGTGGTGTCCCACACGGGCCGTGGCGCGGCGGTGCAGGACTGCCTGGTGGACGCGCAGGGCCATGTCTACCTGACGTCGGCGCTGGGCGTGGGCCTGGTGCATACGCTGGACGTGCCTCTGGTGGCCGAAGCCGTGGAAGCAGGGCGCTGGCTGCCGCAGGAAGTGCTGGCGGAAGAGTTGCCTGATCGCTACGGCTTTGTCATGAGCCCGCAGGGCCAGTGGGGTGCCCGCGAAACCCCTGGGTCACCGCGCATGGTGGATGCAAAGCAATCCTGAAAAGCAAAAAAGCCGGTCCACTGAACCGGCTTTTTTTATGCCTGCATGCAATGCCCCAAAGAGTGCACCGCACATGCCGCAAGGGGAAGGCTTACTTGGCGGCGGCAGCCATGAACTCGACCGCTGCGCGCAGGTCGGCGTCTGACGCCTGGGCTGCACCGCCACGGGGAGGCATTGCGCCCTTGCCCTTGGCCACGCTGTTGTACAGCGCATCGATGCCGGCAGGCAGGCGGGCCGACCAGGCGGCCTTGTCACCAAACTTGGGAGCACCGGCTACGCCTGCAGCATGGCACACCTGGCAGGCCTGCTTGTACAGGGCTTCGCCTGCGCCCGCGGCAGCGGCCGCTGCCACCGGCGCGGCAGCGGCTGGCGCGGCTTCTGCGGCGGGGGCTGCTGCTGCCACCGGCGTGGCGGGGGCGGCGGGAGCGGCTTCTGAGGCTGCCGGAGCAGCACCAGCCGCAGCGGGTGCTGCAGGCTCGGCAAATTTGGCACCGGCAGCATTGGCCATATAGGCCACGGCCCGTGCGATTTCGGTGTCGTTGAAGTCGCCACCACCTTGCGGTGCCATCGCACCCTTGCCCTTCAGGGCGGATTGCACCAGCGTTTCAAAGCCGGTGGCGATGCGGGCCGTCCAGGCGCCAGCGTCGGCAAATTTGGGAGCACCTGCGGCGCCGGTTGCATGGCAGGCGGCGCACTGGCCCTTGTACACCTCTTCGCCGGCCCGGAGAGGGCGGTTGGCGTCACGGATCTCGACCATGCCCACCTTCTGGATGCGCTCGGCAATGGCTTTCTCAGGATTGACGGCGCCAGCGGCAGGCTTGTCTGCCGACGTGACGTACAGGACCAAGCCAATGATGGCAAAGATCGGAATCACAAACGAGAAAAGTACCGCGACCAGCAACTGCTTGGGGTTCTTGATCGGGCCGGTATGGGCTTCTTCGTGGTGGTTGTCGCTCATGACGTCCTCTGGTGTATCGGGGGCTTTGATGAAATCAACCTTAAATTATATCTGCGGGGCTGTTGCCTTCGGCTCAGGCCCGCGCGCGCCCTGTATCTCACCCCACACAGCCTGAGCCTGGCACGCGCCCGAAAACCATGGGGGCCGCGCCAAGCTGGCCGCCGCCTTCGTCAGGAGGGGTTGCCTGCTGTCGCCTCGGGTGCACCGCCGCCCAGGGCCTTGTACAGAGCCACCTGGTTTTGCAATTGGGCAAGTTTCACCTGCACCACAGCCTGTTGCGCCGTGAACAGCGAGCGCTGGGCGTCCAGCAGGTCCAGGTAACTCGACACGCCATTGCGGTAGCGCAGATCAGACAGTTGCAGCCGGGCGGCCTCGGCCTGCGCCTGCAGCTGTTGCGCCTGCGCCTGCTCGCCCAGCGTGGCCTGGCCGGCCAGCGCGTCCGACACTTCGCGAAAGGCCGTCTGGATGGCTTTTTCGTATTGCGCGACGGCGATGCTGCGGCCCGCTTGGGCGCTTTCCAGGTTGGCCTGGTTGCGCCCTGCATCAAAGATGGGCAGCAGCAGGGAGGGTGCAATCGTGAACCCCCACGAGCCGCTCTTGAACAGGCCCGACAGCTCGCCGCTGGCGGTGCCTGCCTGCGCTGTGAGCGAGATGCGCGGGAAGAACGCGGCCCTGGCGGCGCCAATGTTGGCATTGGCAGCAATCAGCTGCAGCTCCGCCTGGCGGATGTCGGGGCGGCGGGTCAGTAGTTCGGATGGGAGCCCCGCCGGCAGCTGTGCCATGGCGGGGGCGGCTGCCAGTCTGCTGCCTGTAAGGCTGGCACGAATGTCATCGGGCAGGGCTTGTCCCAACAGCAACGCCAGGGCGTTTTCGTCGAGCGCGCGCTGGCGCTGCTGCTGGGCTAGCGTGGCCCGCGCCGCCTGGGTCAGTGACTCGGCCTGGCGAAAGTCCAGCTCCGAGGCCACGCCTGCATCGAGGCGCATCTTGGTCAATCGGATGGACTCCTCGCGCGAGGCGAGGGTCTGGCGCGACAGGTCCAGCAGTTCTTCATCGGCCAGAAGGTTCAACCAGCCGTTGGCTACGGCAGCCACGAGGCTGACCTGTGCGGCGTTGCGGCCTTCTTCGGTGGAGAGGTACTGGGCAAGGGCCTGTTCCTTGAGGCTTGCAATGCGGCCAAAGAAGTCGATCTCCCAGGCCGAAACGGCCAGGCCCACGCTGAACGAGTTGGTCAGATCGCCGGACCCTGCGGCGGGCGCGCGGCTCGCGTTGGCGGCCAGGCCCACGCCGGGGTACAGGTCGGCCCTGCGCACCTGGAATGTGGCGCGGGCCTGCTCGATGTTGAGCACGGCCACGCGCAGGTCGCGGTTGTTGGCCAGGGCCACCTCGATGAGCTGGCGCAGCCGGGGCTCGGCAAAATAATCTTGCCAGGGCGCGGCAGTTGCAGTGCCTGGGGCTGCCGCGTCCGTGGTGGCATAGGTGGCCGGCACTGGCGCTGCAGGGCGCTCGTACGTGGGTATGAACGAACAGCCGGCCAGAAGCAGGGCCGTTGCCAGGGCGATGGCGGTAGTGCGGGGGTGATTAGTCATGGGTTCCAACTCCTGCTTCTTCTGCGTGGCGGCGGTTCATCTCCTGCTGGCGCGCGCTGCCCTTGAACAGACTGCGCACCACTACGAAGAACACGGGCACGAAGAACACGGCCAGCACCGTGCCGGTGATCATCCCGCCCAGCACGCCGGTGCCGATGGCGCGCTGGCTGGCCGAGCCGGCCCCCGACGCAATGGCCAGCGGCAACACCCCGAGGCCAAAGGCCATCGACGTCATAACGATGGGGCGGAACCGCAGGTGGGCCGCCGCCAGTGCCGACTCGATCACGCTCTTGCCCTGGGCTTGCAGGTCCTTCGCAAATTCGATGATCAAAATCGCGTTCTTGGCTGACAGCCCGATGATGGTGATCAGCCCCACCTGGAAGTACACGTCATTGGCATAGCCGCGCAGCAGGGTGGCCAGCAGCACACCCAGCACCCCCAGCGGCACCACGAGAATCACGGCCAGCGGAATCGACCAGCTCTCATACAACGCGGCCAGGCACAAGAACACGGCCAGGATGGCAAAGCTGTAGAGGATCAGCGACTGGGAGCCCGCCAGCTTTTCCTCGCGCGACTGGCCGGTCCATTCGAAGCCGAAGCCTGCAGGCAACTGGCCGGCGAGTTTTTCCATCTCTGCCATCGCTGCGCCCGTGCTGAAACCAGGGGCCGGTGCGCCCGAGATGCGCATGGCGGGATAACCGTTGTAGCGCACCGTCTGCTGTGCGCCGTTGACCCAGCGCGTTGTGGCAAATGCGGAAAGTGGCACAGGTTTGCCCTGGCTGTTGGCGGCGTTGATCTTCAGCAGATCGTCCGGCTGCATGCGTGCAGGCGCATCGGCTTGCACCACCACACGCTGCAGGCGGCCCTGGTTCGGGAAGTCGTTCACATAGCTCGAACCCAGTGCCGTGGACAGTGCCGAGTTGATCGCATCAAACGGCACACCCAGCGCATTGGCCTTGTCGCGGTCGATATCGATCTGCAGCTGGGGTGCGTCTTCCAGTCCATCCGGGCGCACCTGGGTCAGCACCTTGCTTTGCGAGGCCATGCCCAGCAGCTGATTGCGTGCCTTTACCAATGCCTCGTGCCCGGCGCCTCCTCGGTCCTGCAGGCGGAATGTGAAGCCGCTGGCGTTGCCCAGTTCGGGAATGGGAGGAGGGCTCAGCGGGAAGATGAACGCGTCGCGGATGCCCATCAGCCCGCCAAAAGCGCGGTTGGCCACGTCTTGCGCAGACTGACCCGGGCCGTGGCGCTCGCTCCAGTCCTTCAGGGTCACAAAGGCGAGGGCCGCATTCTGGCCCTGGCCGGAAAAGCTGAAACCCAGCACACCCACCATGCTTTGAACTTCGGGCTGCTTGAGGATGAATTCCTCAACCTGTTGCATCACGGCCAGCGTGCGTTCCTGTGTCGCACCGGGGGGCAGTTGCACATTGACGATGATGTTGCCCTGGTCTTCGCTGGGCAGGAACGAGGTGGGCAAGCGCATGTACACCACGGTCACGGCGCCGATGATGGCGGCGTAAATGACAAGGTAGCGCGCGGCCCGCTTGAGCATGCGCGCAACAAAGCCTTCGTACCCCTTGGCCGTGCGTGAGAAGCTGCGGTTGAACCAGCCGAAAAAGCCGCTTTTTTCATGGTGGTGGCCGGCTTCTACGGGCTTGAGCAGCGTCGCGCACAGTGCCGGTGTGAGCGACAGCGCCATGAAGGCCGAGAAAGCGATGGATGCCACCATCACCGCCGAGAACTGGCGGTAGATGTTGCCTGTGGACCCGGCAAAGAAGGCCAAAGGTACGAACACCGAGATCAGCACCACGGTCACGCCGATGATGGCGCCCGAGATCTGGCGCATGGCCTTGCGGGTGGCCTCCAGTGGCGAAAGACCCTCCTCGCTCATGATGCGCTCGACGTTCTCCACCACCACGATGGCATCGTCCACCACGATGCCGATGACCAGCACCATGCCGAACATGGTCAGCACATTGATCGAGAAACCCAGCGCCAGCAGTGTGGCGAACGTACCCAGCAGTGCGATGGGCACCACGATGGTCGGGATGATGGTGTAGCGCCAGTTCTGCAAGAACAGGAACATCACAAGGAACACCAGCGCCACGGCTTCCAGCAGTGTCTTGGCCACCTGGGTGATGGAGATGTCCACGAAGCGCGAGCTGTCGTAGGGGATGCTCCAGCTCATGCCTTCGGGGAAGTAGCGCGAGAGTTCATCCATCTTGGTGCGCACGGCCTTGGCGGCTTCGAGGGCATTGCCGCTGGGAGACAGTTGGACGCCGATGCCTACGGCGGGCTTGCCGTTCAGGCGTGCAGCCGTGGCATAGGCCTGTCCGCCCAGCTCGACACGCGCCACGTCCTTGATGCGGACCGTGGAGCCATCGGTATTGGCGCGCAGCACGATGTTGCCGAACTGCTCCACGCTGGAGAGCTGTCCGTTGACCACCACGGTGGCCGCGATGCCCTGGCCCGCCACATTGGGCAGGTCGCCGATGGTGCCGCTGGCTACCTGCGCGTTCTGCGCACGGATGGCGGCTGTGATCTCGGCCGCCGAGAGGTTGAAGCTCACCATCTTGGCCGGGTCGATCCAGATGCGCATGGCACGCTCGGTACCGAACAGCTGGGCTTGGCCAATGCCTTTCAGGCGCTGCAGTTCGGGCACCACGTTGCGCGATGCGTAGTCGCCCAGCGCCACCGTGTCCGTGGCCGGATTGGTGGACGAGAGCATGGTGAACAGCAGGAAGTTGGAGCGCGACTTGTCCACGCGCACGCCTTGCTGGGTCACGGCCGAGGGCAGGCGTGGCGTGGCTCGCGAGAGCCGGTTCTGCACATCGACCTGCGCCAGGTCGGCGTTGGTGCCGGGCTGGAAGCTCAGGGTGATGCTGCCGGAGCCATCGGCCTGCGCGACCGACTCCATGTAGATCAGCCCGGGTGAGCCGTTCATCTCGCGTTCAATCACCGACAGCACGCTGTCTTCGAGGGTTTGCGCGGAGGCGCCGGGGTAGGCCGCGTTGATGACGATGGACGGCGGCGCGACAGGGGGATACTGGGCGATCGGCAACTGCGTGATCGCCACCCCGCCCATCACCATGATGAACAAGGCAATCACCCATGCAAAGATGGGGCGGTCGATAAAGAACTTGGCCATGCTGGAATGCCCCTTATGGCTTCGATGCCGAAGCGGCCGAAGCGGCCGATGCAGCAGGTGTGGCGGCCTGTGCCGAAGGCGCCCCCGGAGCTTGCCACGGGACGGGTTTTACGGGCGTGCCGGGAGGCAGCATCTGCAGCTTCTGGAAACCGTCCACCATGATCTTTTCTCCGGCCTTCAGCCCCTCAAGAACCACCCACCGGTTGTTTTGTGCGGCGCTGACCTTGATGGTGCGCTGGGACACCTTGCCGTCTTCGCCCACCACGCTCACGGTGTCGCCCTGCTGGGTGCGCGTGACAGCCTGCTGAGGCAGGGTGATGGCATTGCTGGCCTGGGCTTGCTCAATGCGCACGCGCAGGTACAGGCCGGGCAGCAGCTCGCCCTTGGGGTTGGGCACCTCGGCGCGCAGCGTGACCTGGCCCGTGGTGGCGTCCACCGACAGGTCGGTGAACAGCAGCTTTCCTGTCTGGGCGTACTCCGAACCATCGCCCATCACGAGTTTGACACTGGCGGCCTCTGCGCTGCCAGCACGCTTGAACTGTCCACTTTCCATGGCCCGTCGCAACTGAAAGACGTCGCCCGCTGACTGGGTGAAGTTCACGTACACGGGGTCGATCTGCTGCACCACCGCCAGGGGGGTTGCTTCGCCTTGTCCCACGAGCGCACCTTCGGTAACCAGAGCCCGGCCGATACGGCCCGAGATGGGCGAGGTCACACTGGCATAACCCAGGTTGATGTCTGCCGTGCGTACAGCAGCCCGGGCGGTGGCCACATCTGCCTGTGCCTGCTTTTCGGCAGCTTCGGCATTCACAAAATCCTGTTTGCTGATGGCGTTGGCACTCACCAGCGGGCGGTAGCGTTCCACTTGAGCACTGGCCTGTGCGAGGTTGGCCTGGGCCTTGGCCAGGCCAGCGCGCGCGCTTTCCGATGCGGCTGCGTAGGGGGCGGGGTCAATGCGGAACAGCGACTGCCCTGCCTTCACATCACTGCCTTCCTTGAAAAGGCGCTGCTGCAGGATGCCTGCGGCGCGAGCACGTACTTGTGCAACCCGCGAGGCCTCCACACGGCCCGGCAATTCGGTGATCAAGCCGACATCGCCAGGCGTTGCCGTCACCACACCCACCTCAACAGGTGGCATTTGCGGCCCTCCAGCGGGTGCTTGGCCATCCGTCTTGCCACAAGAGGCGAGAAACAGTGTTGTTGCTGTCAAGGCAACCAGAGAGACAGCCCTGCGGGTGGGAAAGGCGCTAAAGGAGGGAGTTGCAGATGCATCACGCAGCATGGGAGTCCTTTTTGATGGGCGTCAAGGAATCGGGTTGTAGGGGATGGGCCGCTTGTCGAGGGCCCGACCAGGCCAGAGCCCGACAAAATAAGTGCGCGATTATACATACAGACATGAATGTATAATTGTGACGGCTGATGCCTTTGTGGATCGTGTGGGTACGTAGTGTGTAGAACGAGGAGACAAATACCAATGGCGCGTCGAACCAAGGAAGATGCGGTTGCCACGCGCAACGGCTTGATTGATGCGGCGGAGCAGGTTTTTCGAGAGAAGGGGGTCTCACGCGCTTCGCTGAGTGATATTGCGCAGGCTGCGGGGGCTACGCGGGGAGCGATCTACTGGCACTTCAAGGACAAGGTGGATCTTTTCAATGCCATGATGGATCGGGTGACACTTCCGCTGGAGCAAGGCTACGGGGAGTTTGAGAGCAGCACCTGTCCAGACCCTGTGCAGCGATTGCGCGCGGTGATGGCGCTCGTGCTGCGCGGCGTTGCCTCTGATGAGCGAACGCGCAGGGTTTTTGAGATTGCGCTCTACAAAGTAGAGTATGTGAGTGAGCTTGTGGGGGTGCGTGACCGCCATGTGGCTGCGTCGGAGGGTTTTACACAGCAGCTGGCGCGTGATTTCGCGTTGGGGGCGCAGCACCAGGGGGTTGTCTTGCCGATGGCTCCGATCGAGGCGGCGATTGGTTTGCATGCCCTGTTCGATGGCTTGATTCGAAACTGGATCCTGAGCGAGGGTGGTTTTGATCTTGTGGGTGTTGGTGGTGCCTGTACCGATGCCTTTTTGTTGGGGCTGGGGCTCTCGCTGCCGGTGTCCTCGGGTGCCGAGGTTTGTAGTCTTCCTTCCTGATGTGCCATCCATTTCGTCGTCGTACGGGAGTCGGTTGTGATTGATTCCTTCGACGTGTGGTGGCGTGCGATAATGCGAAGCTGTGCCATTTCGGTCGTGCGGCTGTAGCTCAGTGGATAGAGTATTGGCCTCCGAAGCCAAGGGTCGTGGGTTCGATCCCCGCCAGCCGCACCATGGATTTGTATAGCTTTGCTTCCTGTCATGAACTTGGCGTGTTGGCTTGGCCTTATGAATTTCTCTGGACTGCAAAAAACTGGTGCTATAATTCGAAATTCTCCGGAGGGGTGCCCGAGTGGCTAAAGGGGGCAGACTGTAAATCTGTTGGCTTACGCCTACACTGGTTCGAATCCAGTCCCCTCCACCAGTGAATAGAAGTGATGAGGTTGGTGCTTGGTCCCGTTGTTTGCGGGGCTGGGCGCGCAGAGACTGTTGGTCGATGCGGGAGTAGTTCAATGGTAGAACCCTAGCCTTCCAAGCTAATGACGCGGGTTCGATTCCCGTCTCCCGCTCCATTGCTTGTTGTGCTGGTTTGTTGAGTTAGAGATTTTGATGTCGCGCGAGCGGTGTCAAGTTGCCCATGTGGCTCAGTGGTAGAGCACTCCCTTGGTAAGGGAGAGGTCGCGGGTCCGATTCCCGCCATGGGCACCACTTTCAGGTGCGTCCGATTCTGGTTGCGCCGAGATCCAGTTGTATTGGTATAGATTTTTTTCGGAGTCGGAAAAATGGCAAAAGGTAAGTTCGAGCGCACCAAGCCTCACGTCAACGTGGGCACAATCGGCCACGTGGACCATGGCAAGACGACGCTGACGGCGGCCATCGCTACCGTGCTGTCTGCCAAGTTCGGCGGCGAAGCCAAGGCATACGACCAGATCGATGCAGCGCCCGAAGAAAAGGCCCGCGGTATCACGATCAACACCGCCCACGTGGAATACGAAACGGCCAACCGCCACTACGCCCACGTGGACTGCCCTGGCCACGCCGACTATGTGAAGAACATGATCACCGGCGCAGCCCAGATGGACGGCGCTATCCTGGTGTGCTCGGCTGCTGACGGCCCCATGCCCCAGACCCGCGAGCACATCCTGCTGGCTCGCCAAGTGGGCGTGCCTTACATCATCGTGTTCCTGAACAAGTGCGACATGGTGGACGACGAAGAACTGCTCGAACTCGTCGAAATGGAAGTGCGCGAACTCCTGGACAAGTACGACTTCCCAGGCGACGACACCCCCATCATCCGTGGTTCTGCCAAGCTCGCCCTGGAAGGCGACAAGGGCAAGCTGGGTGAAGAAGCCATCATGAAGCTGGCTGAAGCGCTGGACACCTACATCCCCACGCCAGAGCGCGCTGTGGACGGTGCCTTCCTGATGCCCGTGGAAGACGTGTTCTCCATCTCCGGCCGTGGCACCGTGGTGACCGGTCGCGTTGAGCGCGGCATCATCAAGGTCGGCGAAGAAATCGAAATCGTCGGTATCCGCGACACGCAAAAGACCATCTGCACCGGCGTGGAAATGTTCCGCAAGCTGCTGGACCAAGGTCAAGCTGGCGACAACGTCGGCCTGCTGCTGCGCGGCACCAAGCGCGAAGACGTGGAGCGCGGCCAAGTGCTGTGCAAGCCCGGCTCGATCAAGCCCCACACTCACTTCACCGCTGAAGTGTATGTTCTGAGCAAGGACGAAGGCGGCCGTCACACGCCCTTCTTCAACAACTACCGCCCTCAGTTCTACTTCCGCACGACCGACGTGACCGGCGCCATCGAGCTGCCAGCCGACAAGGAAATGGTCATGCCTGGTGACAACGTGTCGATCACTGTGAAGCTGATCAACCCCATCGCCATGGAAGAAGGTCTGCGCTTCGCTATCCGCGAAGGCGGCCGTACCGTGGGCGCTGGCGTCGTGGCCAAGATCATTGCTTAATTAGCAAGGTATACAGGGGTATAGCTCAATTGGCAGAGCGTCGGTCTCCAAAACCGAAGGTTGTAGGTTCGATTCCTACTGCCCCTGCCACTTGAATGTGGCCCAAAACAAGCCCGCCAGACCCTGGCGGGCTTCGGTGTCTTAAGTGATGCCGTGCATCGGAAGCAGGAAATACTCAAAGATGGCCACTTCACAGGTTGAAACAGTCAATACAGGCGCAGACAAGGCCAAGCTCGCTGCGGTGGTGGCTCTGGTCATCGCTTCGGTTGCAGGCTTCTATTTGTTGGGAAAACAAGGCGCTGTGGTGCAGTGGGCTGCGCTAATTGTTGGGTTGGCTGCTGCTGCTGGCGTGTTCTTGGTGTCGGAGTCCGGTCGCCAGTTCGTTGCCTTTGCCAAAGACGCTTGGCGCGAGGTGAAGAAGGTCGTTTGGCCCACCCGCAAGGAAACCCTGCAGATGACGGCCTACGTATTCGCCTTTGTGGTGATCATGGCCCTTTTCCTGTGGTTCACTGACAAGACGCTGGAATGGGTCTTGTACGACTTGATTTTGGGCTGGAGAAAGTCATGACAACCGCTGCGGAAATCACTGGAGCAGAAGCTCCTGCAGGCGCTTCTGCTTCGGCAAATCCCGATCTGCGTTGGTACATTGTTCATGCCTACTCGGGCATGGAAAAGGCTGTGGAGCGCAATATTCAGGAGCGGATTGGTCGCTCGGGTATGCAGGACAAGTTTGGTCGCATTCTTGTGCCGACCGAGGAAGTGGTCGAAATGAAGAACGGCCAGCGCAAGACGACAGAGCGTCGCTTGTTTCCTGGCTATGTGTTCGTCGAGATGGTGATGGACGATGACACTTGGCATCTGGTGAAGCACACCAACAAGGTGACGGGGTTTGTAGGGGGGGCGAAAAATCGCCCTGCGCCGATTTCTGAAGAGGAAGTCCAGAAAATCGTCAGTCAGATGCAGGAAGGCACAGACAAGCCTCGCCACAAGATCGAATTCATGGTCGGCGAACTTGTACGTGTCAAAGAAGGTCCCTTCACCGACTTCAATGGTTCGGTTGAAGAGGTCAATTACGAAAAGAGCCGCGTGCGGGTCTCCGTGATGATTTTTGGTCGCTCCACGCCCGTCGAGCTGGAGTTTGGGCAGGTCGAAAAGACATAGGTCTTTCGGATAACACCTAAGTTCTCCCTGGCAAGGCCAGGGTAAGCAGTTGGATGCCGCACTTTTCGACTCGGTGCGAACATCGTGATAGCGAGTCGTTAACCCCGGGGAGCCAGTTGTTGCGTGGTGCGACAACAGCGTTATGACCCGTAAGGAGTAAAACATGGCGAAAAAAATCGTCGGTTTTATCAAGCTGCAAGTTCCAGCTGGTAAGGCCAATCCATCCCCACCCATCGGCCCAGCACTGGGTCAGCGTGGTCTCAACATCATGGAGTTCTGC
The DNA here is from genome assembly GCF_916855635.1 of Acidovorax sp. Leaf73. Lineage (NCBI taxonomy): Bacteria > Pseudomonadati > Pseudomonadota > Betaproteobacteria > Burkholderiales > Comamonadaceae > Acidovorax > Acidovorax sp. Leaf73. Next base: position 531,877 of record NZ_CAKASI010000004.1, on the reverse strand, counting down.
AAGGCATTCAATGCGCAGACCCAAGGTGTGGAGCCAGGTCTGCCACTGCCCGTGGTCATCACGGCGTTCGCGGACAAGAGCTTTACCTTCATCATCAAGACGCCGCCTGCGACGACTCTGATCAAGAAGGCTATCAAGCTCGAAAAGGGTTCTTCCAATCCGCTGAAGACCAAGGTTGGCAAGATCACGCGCGAACAGCTCGAAGAAATCGCCAAGACCAAGATGAAGGACATGAATGCTGCGAATGTTGACGCTGCTGTCCGTACGCTGGCTGGTTCCGCTCGCTCGATGGGCGTGACGGTGGAGGGTTTGTAAATGGCCAAGTTGACAAAAAAGCAAAAGGCCCTGCAGGGTAAGGTTGACAGCACCAAGCTGTACGCCTTTGCAGATGCCGTGGTTCTGGTGAAGGAAGCTGCTACTGCTAAGTTCGATGAATCCATCGACGTGGCTGTTCAACTGGGCATTGATGCCAAGAAGTCCGACCAGGTGGTGCGTGGCGCTGTAGTGTTGCCCAACGGTACTGGCAAGACGACCCGTGTGGCCGTCTTCGCGCAAGGTGCCAAGGCGGAAGAAGCCAAGGCTGCTGGCGCTGACATCGTTGGCATGGATGACCTGGCTGCCATGGTGAAGGCTGGTGACATGCCCTTCGACGTGGTGATCGCTGCTCCTGACGCCATGCGCGTTGTGGGTACCCTGGGTCAGATCCTTGGCCCACGTGGCCTGATGCCAAACCCCAAGGTGGGCACGGTTACTCCCGACGTGGCTACGGCTGTGAAGAACGCCAAGGCTGGTCAGGTGCAGTTCCGTGTGGACAAGGCCGGTATCGTGCACAGCACTATTGGCCGCCGCTCGTTCGACAATGAAAAGCTGCAAGGTAACCTGGCTGCACTGATCGACGCTCTGAACAAGGCCAAGCCTGCTTCGAGCAAGGGTCTGTACCTGCGCAAGGTCGCTGTGTCCTCCACGATGGGCGTTGGCGTCCGCGTGGATACGCAATCCATCGCAGCGTAATTGCGGTAAAAAATCTTCGGGCCTGCAAGGGCCTGATGTGGTGGGCTGGGGTGGTCTAACAACCATCTCCAGGCCATCCAAGACCGTTGGTGTGCAGCCTTGCACTTAATCCCTCCGGGGCCAACGCAGATGGCGATCCCGCTGCAGATGGAATTCATTCCGAAACAGTTGGTCGCTGCAACAAGAGCGTGTACGAGGGCGCAAGCCTGAATGCACAATTTAAGGAGTAGACCTTGAGTCTTAATCGCAGTGAGAAAGAAGCGGTCATCAGTGAAGTGACCAGCCTCGCCGCTAAAGCTCAAACGCTTGTGATCGCGGAATACCGTGGCATCACGGTCGCCGACATGACCAAACTGCGTGTGGAAGCTCGCAGCAAGGGCGTGAACCTGAGTGTTCTGAAGAACACTTTGGCCCGCCGTGCTGTGGCTGGCAGCGCGTTTGACGTGGTGGCTGACCAGATGACCGGTCCTCTGATCTATGGCTTCTCCGAAGACGCCGTGGCTGCCGCGAAAGTGGTGGCTGACTTTGCGAAAACCAACGACAAGCTGGTGATTCGCGGTGGCGCTTTCGGTGGTAAGGCCCTGGACGTGAACGGCGTTAAGCAACTGGCCAACATTCCTTCCAAGGAAGTTCTGCTGGCTCAGATTTGTGGCTTGCTTATGTCCCCCATGTCGCGTACGGCCGTTGTGCTGGGCGCACTGGCGGCGAAAAAAGGCGAAGGCGCAGCCGCACCGGCCGCCGAACCTGTTGCGGCTTGATAGCCCGGCAGACAACCAACACAATTGTTAGGAAATCAAAATGGCATTCGATAAAGACGCATTTTTGACCGCGCTGGACAGCATGACGGTTCTGGAACTCAATGACCTGGTGAAGGCCATTGAAGAGAAGTTTGGCGTGAGCGCTGCAGCCATGGCTGCTCCTGCTGCCGCTGGTGGTGGCGCTGGCGCTGCTGCTGCTGAAGAAAAGACGGAATTCAACGTGGTGCTGACCGAAGCTGGCGCCAACAAGGTGTCCGTCATCAAGGCAGTGCGCGAAATCACCGGCCTGGGCCTCAAGGAAGCCAAGGACCTGGTGGACGGCGCTCCCAAGAACGTCAAGGAAGGCATTGCCAAGGCCGACGCCGAAGCAGCCGTCAAGAAGCTGGTGGAAGCCGGCGCCAAGGCCGAACTCAAGTAATTCGGTCTTGCTCAAGGGCTGGAGTGCTCCTCAAAGGGCCTCCAGCCTTTGGTGCTTTCAGAGCGCACCCGAAAGCCGCCGTACAAACGCTGGTTTTCGAGTGTCTTCTGACAACCCCGACAGCAGAAGACGCCTTGGTTCGGGTGATGTGCAACGCATCACCGTCCGCCATGGTTGGTAGTGGCCAACCGCCAAGCCCGTAAGGACAGCGCTCCTTGCGGGTCAGTCGTCGAAGACCCAGGACTCATGTCTTTGCCCGGAGATCTCATGGCCTATTCCTACACCGAACGCAAGCGAATTCGCAAAAGTTTCGGCACCCGCGATAGCGTGCTCGAAGTTCCTTATCTGCTGCAGATGCAGAAGGACGCCTACACCGCTTTCTTGCAGGCTGATAAAGCACCCCAGAAAAGAACCATCGAAGGCCTTCAGGCTGCATTCGACGCTGCCTTTCCTATCGTCTCCCACAACGGTTTTGTGGAGATGAAGTTCATTGAATACAACCTGGCCAAGCCGGCTTTTGATGTGCGCGAGTGCCAGACCCGTGGTCTGACTTTCGCCTCGGCTGTGCGCGCCAAGGTGCAACTGATCATCTATGACCGCGAGTCCTCGACGTCGCAGTCCAAGGTGGTCAAGGAAGTGAAGGAGCAAGAGGTCTACATGGGTGAAGTGCCCCTGATGACCGACAAGGGCTCGTTCATCATCAACGGCACCGAGCGTGTGATCGTGTCGCAGCTGCACCGTTCGCCGGGTGTGTTTTTCGAGCATGACAAGGGCAAGACCCACAGCTCGGGCAAGCTGCTGTTCTCTGCACGCATCATTCCTTACCGTGGCTCTTGGCTCGACTTCGAGTTCGACCCCAAGGACATCCTGTACTTCCGCGTGGACCGTCGCCGCAAGATGCCGGTCACGATCCTGCTCAAGGCCATCGGCCTGAATCCAGAATCTATCCTGGCGAACTTCTTCGTCAACGATAACTTCCGCTTGATGGACAGCGGTGCACAAATGGAATTTGTGTCCGAGCGTCTGCGTGGTGAAGTGGCCCGTTTTGACATCACCGACAAGTCCGGCAAGGTCGTAGTGGCCAAGGACAAGCGCGTGACGGCTCGCCACACCCGCGAACTGGAACAGTCTGGCACGACGCACATTAGCGTGCCCGAAGACTTCCTGATAGGTCGTGTCGTGGCCCGCAACATTGTGGATGCGGACACTGGTGAGATCATCGCCAAGGCCAATGACGAGCTGACCGAAGCGCTGCTCAAGAAGCTGCGCAGCGCTGGTGTGCAAGACGTACAGTGCATCTACACCAATGAACTCGACCAGGGGGCGTACATGTCGCAGACCCTGCGCATCGACGAAACGGTGGACGAATTTGCTGCACGCGTGGCCATCTACCGCATGATGCGTCCCGGCGAGCCGCCAACGGAAGACGCCGTGCAGGCCCTGTTCCAGCGTCTGTTCTACAACCCCGACACGTACGATCTGTCGCGCGTGGGCCGGATGAAGTTCAACGCCAAGATCGGCCGCGACGAATCCACCGGCCCCATGGTGCTGTCCAACGAGGACATCCTAGCCGTGGTCAAGATCCTGGTCGACCTGCGCAACGGCAACGGCGAAGTCGATGACATCGATCACCTGGGCAACCGGCGCGTGCGCTGCGTGGGCGAACTGGCCGAAAACCAGTACCGCACGGGCCTGGCACGTATCGAAAAGGCCGTGAAGGAGCGTCTGGGCCAGGCCGAGCAAGAGCCGCTCATGCCCCACGACCTGATCAACAGCAAGCCGATCTCGGCGGCGTTGAAGGAATTCTTCGGCGCGTCGCAGCTGTCGCAGTTCATGGACCAGACCAATCCGCTCGCCGAAATCACGCACAAGCGCCGTGTTTCCGCCCTGGGCCCGGGTGGTCTGACCCGCGAACGCGCAGGCTTCGAAGTGCGCGACGTGCACGTAACCCATTACGGCCGCGTCTGCCCTATCGAAACGCCTGAAGGCCCTAACATCGGCCTGATCAACTCGCTGGCTCTGTACGCTCGGCTGAACGAGTACGGTTTCATCGAAACCCCTTACCGTCGCGTGGTGGATGGCAAGGTCACGAACGAGATCGACTACCTCTCCGCCATCGAAGAAGGCAAGTACGTGATCGCGCAGGCGAATGCAGTGCTCGACAAGGATGGCCGTTTGACGGGTGATCTGGTGTCTGCCCGTGAGAAGGGTGAATCCATTCTGTGTGGTGCAGACCGCGTGCAGTACATGGACGTGTCGCCCGCGCAGATCGTGTCGGTCGCGGCTTCGCTGGTGCCCTTCCTGGAACACGATGATGCGAACCGCGCGCTGATGGGCGCCAACATGTCGCGCCAGGCCGTGCCAGTGCTGCGTCCTGAAAAGCCGCTGGTGGGCACGGGCATCGAGCGCGTGGCTGCCGTGGACTCGGGCACCGTCGTGACGGCGACCCGTGGCGGTGTGGTGGACTATGTGGATGCGACACGTATCGTGATCCGCGTCAACGATGCCGAAGCCGTGGCCGGCGAGGTGGGTGTGGACATCTACAACCTCATCAAGTACCAGCGTTCCAACCAGAACACCAATATCCACCAGCGCCCCATCGTCAAGAAGGGCGACATGCTGGTCAAGGGTGACGTGATCGCCGACGGCGCATCGACGGACTTCGGCGAAATCGCCATCGGCCAGAACATGCTGATCGCGTTCATGCCTTGGAACGGCTACAACTTCGAAGACTCGATCCTGATCTCCGAACGCGTGGTGGCCGAAGACCGCTATACCTCGATCCACATCGAGGAACTCGTGGTCATGGCGCGCGACACGAAGCTGGGCGCCGAAGAAATCACGCGCGACATTCCGAACCTGTCCGAGCAGCAACTGAACCGCCTGGACGAGTCCGGCATCATCTACGTGGGCGCCGAAGTGCAACCCGGCGATACGCTGGTGGGCAAGGTCACGCCCAAGGGCGAAACGACGCTCACGCCTGAAGAGAAGCTGCTGCGCGCCATCTTCGGCGAGAAGGCTTCCGACGTGAAGGATACCTCGCTGCGCGTGGACCAAGGCTCGTCGGGCACCGTGATCGACGTGCAGGTCTTCACCCGCGAAGGCATCCAGCGCGACAAGCGCGCCCAGCAGATCATCGACGATGAACTCAAGCGCTTCCGCCTGGACCTGAACGACCAGCTGCGCATCGTGGAGGCTGACGCCTTCGACCGTATCGAGAAGCTGCTCAACGGCCGTGTGGCTAACGGCGGCCCGCAGAAGTTGGCCAAGGGCACGAAGATCGACAAGGCCTACCTGTCTTCCGTCGAGAAGTTCCACTGGTTCGACATCCGCCCGGCTGAAGACGAAGTAGCTACGCAACTCGAGTCCATCAAGAACGCGCTGGAGCAGACGCGCCACAGCTTCGACCTGGCTTTTGAAGAAAAGCGCAAGAAGCTCACGCAAGGCGACGAGTTGCCAGCTGGCGTGCTGAAGATGGTCAAGGTGTACTTGGCCGTCAAGCGCCGTCTGCAGCCAGGTGACAAGATGGCCGGCCGCCACGGTAACAAGGGTGTGGTCTCCAAGATCGTTCCGGTCGAAGACATGCCTTACATGGCCGACGGCACACCTGCCGATATCGTTCTGAACCCGCTGGGCGTGCCCTCGCGGATGAACATTGGTCAGGTGCTGGAAGTCCACCTGGGCTGGGCCGGCAAGGGCATTGGCCAACGCATCGGCAACATGCTGCAGGAACAGGCCAAGGCCGCCGACATGCGCAAGTTCCTCGAAGAGGTGTACAACTCGCGCGGCCGCACGGAAGACCTGTCGCTGCTCAGCGATGACGACGTGATGGCCATGGCTGCCAACCTGACCAATGGTGTGCCTTATGCGACGCCCGTGTTCGATGGTGCTTCGGAAGAAGAAATCAAGGACATGCTCAAGATCGCCTACCCAGACGACATTGCAGAGCGCAAGGGCCTCACGCCCACCCGCACGCAGGCGTACCTGTTCGATGGCCGTACGGGCGAGCGCTTCGAGCGTCCGACCACCATTGGTTACATGCACTACCTGAAGCTGCACCATTTGGTGGACGACAAGATGCATGCCCGCTCGACCGGTCCTTACTCGCTCGTCACGCAGCAGCCGCTGGGTGGTAAGGCGCAGTTTGGTGGCCAGCGTTTCGGGGAAATGGAAGTGTGGGCGCTGGAAGCTTACGGCGCCGCCTACGTCCTGCAGGAAATGCTGACCGTGAAGTCCGACGACGTGGTGGGCCGTACCAAGGTGTACGAATCCATTGTCAAGGGCGAACACGCCATCGAAGCCGGCATGCCGGAATCGTTCAACGTGCTGGTCAAGGAAATCCGTTCGCTGGGCCTGGACATCGAGCTGGAACGCTCCTAAGCAGAAAAGGAAAGAGTCACTATGAAATCGCTACTCGACCTGTTCAAGCAATTCACGCCGGACGAGCATTTCGATGCCATCCGCATCGGCATGGCTTCTCCCGAAAAGATCCGTTCGTGGTCTTTCGGCGAAGTGAAGAAGCCCGAAACCATCAACTACCGCACGTTCAAGCCCGAGCGCGACGGCCTGTTCTGCGCCAAGATTTTTGGTCCCATCAAGGACTACGAATGCCTGTGCGGCAAGTACAAGCGCCTCAAGCACCGCGGCGTGATCTGCGAGAAGTGCGGTGTTGAAGTCACGCAGACCAAGGTGCGTCGCGAACGCATGGGTCACATCGACCTGGCCGCACCGTGCGCCCACATCTGGTTCCTGAAGTCGCTGCCTTCGCGTCTGGGCCTGGTGCTGGACATGACGCTGCGCGACATTGAGCGCGTGCTGTACTTTGAAGCCTATGTGGTGACCGACCCTGGCATGACGCCGCTGAAGAAGTTCAGCATCATGTCCGAGGACGACTACGACGCCAAGCGCAAGGAATACGGCGACGAATTCATCGCCAAGATGGGCGCTGAGGGTATCAAGGACTTGCTGGAATCCATCGACATCGACATGTCGATTGAGCGCCTGCGTGGCGACCTCACCGGCTCTGAAGTCAAGGTCAAGAAGAACGCCAAGCGCCTGAAGGTGCTGGAAGCGTTCAAGAAGTCGGGCATCAAGCCCGAGTGGATGGTGCTCGAAGTGCTGCCCGTGCTGCCACCGGACCTGCGTCCGCTGGTGCCGCTGGACGGCGGCCGCTTTGCGACCTCCGACCTGAACGACCTGTACCGCCGCGTCATCAACCGCAACTCGCGTCTGCGCCGCCTGCTGGAGCTGAAGGCCCCTGAAATCATCGCCCGCAACGAAAAGCGGATGCTGCAGGAAGCTGTTGACTCGCTGCTGGACAACGGCCGCCGTGGCAAGGCCATGACGGGCGCCAACAAGCGTGCTCTGAAGTCGCTGGCCGACATGATCAAGGGCAAGTCGGGTCGTTTCCGCCAGAACTTGCTGGGCAAGCGCGTGGACTACTCCGGTCGTTCCGTGATTACCGTGGGCCCAACGCTCAAGCTGCACCAGTGCGGCCTGCCCAAGCTGATGGCGCTGGAACTGTTCAAGCCTTTCATCTTCTCGCGCCTCGAAGCCATGGGCATCGCGACGACGATCAAGGCCGCCAAGAAGGAAGTCGAATCCGGCACCCCCGTGGTGTGGGACATCCTGGAAGAGGTGATCAAAGAGCACCCCGTGATGCTGAACCGTGCGCCTACGCTGCACCGTTTGGGTATCCAGGCCTTTGAGCCCATCCTGATCGAAGGCAAGGCCATTCAGCTGCACCCCCTCGTTTGCGCGGCTTTCAACGCTGACTTCGACGGTGACCAGATGGCTGTCCACGTCCCGCTGTCGGTGGAAGCGCAGATGGAAGCCCGCACGCTGATGCTGGCCTCCAACAACGTGCTGTTCCCTGCGTCGGGCGAACCCTCCATCGTTCCTTCGCAGGACGTGGTGCTGGGCTTGTACTACGCCACCCGCGATCGCATCAACGGCAAGGGTGAAGGCCTGGTGTTTGCCGATACCGGTGAAGTGCAACGTGCTCTGGACGCTGGCGAGGTCGAACTGGCCGCCAAGATCACGGTGCGCATGACCGAGTGGACCAAGAACAAGGAAACGGGCGAATTCGTTCCGTCCACCTCGCTCGTGGAAACCACGGCCGGCCGTGCGCTGCTGTCAGAGATTCTTCCCAAGGGCCTGCCGTTCTCCAACATGAACAAGGCGCTCAAGAAGAAGGAAATCTCGCGCCTGATCAACGTCTCGTTCCGCAAGTGCGGTCTGAAGGAAACGGTCGTGTTCGCCGACAAGCTGCTGCAAAACGGCTTCCGTCTGGCCACGCGCGCCGGCATCTCGATCGCCATTGATGACATGCTGGTGCCGCCACAAAAGGCCGGCATCATCGAGCGTTCCGAGAAGGAAGTGAAGGAGATCGAACAGCAGTATGTGTCCGGTCTGGTCACCTCTGGCGAGCGCTACAACAAGGTGGTGGACATCTGGGGCAAGGCCGGCGACGAAGTGTCCAAGGTGATGATGGCCCAGCTGTCCAAGCAGAAGGTCATGGACCGCCACGGCAAGGAAGTGGACCAGGAGTCCTTCAACTCCATCTACATGATGGCCGACTCTGGCGCTCGCGGTTCTGCAGCCCAGATTCGTCAGGTGGCCGGTATGCGGGGTCTGATGGCCAAGCCAGACGGCTCGATCATCGAAACGCCTATCACCGCGAACTTCCGCGAAGGTCTGAACGTGCTGGAGTACTTCATCTCCACCCACGGTGCCCGTAAGGGTCTGGCCGACACGGCGCTGAAGACCGCCAACTCGGGTTACCTGACCCGCCGTCTGGTGGACGTGACGCAGGATCTTGTGGTGACCGAAGAAGATTGCGGCACTTCCAATGGTTCGCTGATGCGCGCCATCGTCGAAGGCGGTGAAGTGATCGAATCGCTGCGCGACCGTATTCTGGGCCGCACGGCGGCTGAAGACGTGCTGCACCCCGAGAACCGCTCGGTGCTGGTCTCAGCGGGTGTCATGCTCGACGAAGACCTCATCGAAGAACTCGAAGCGGCTGGCGTGGACGAAGTGAAGGTTCGCACGGCACTGACCTGCGAAACCCGCTACGGCCTGTGCGCCAAGTGCTATGGCCGCGACTTGGGCCGTGGCGGCCTGATCAACCTCGGCGAAGCCGTGGGTGTGATTGCTGCCCAGTCTATCGGTGAACCCGGCACGCAGCTGACCATGCGCACGTTCCACATCGGTGGTGCCGCATCGCGCGCTGCCATCGCATCGAGCGTGGAAGCCAAGTCCAACGGCGTGATCGGCTTCAACGCCACGATGCGCTACGTGAGCAACACCAAGGGTGAGCTGGTGGTGATTGCGCGTTCGGGTGAAATCATCATCCACGACGAGCATGGCCGCGAGCGCGAACGCCACAAGGTGCCTTACGGTGCAACGCTGACGGTCAAGGCCGACCAGACCATCAAGGCTGGCACTATCCTCGCCAACTGGGATCCGCTGACGCGCCCCATCATCACCGAGTTCGCCGGTCAGACCAAGTTCGAGAACGTCGAAGAAGGTCTCACGGTGGCCAAGCAGGTCGACGAAGTGACCGGCCTGTCCACGCTGGTGGTGATCGATCCGAAGCGCCGTGGTGCTGCCAAGGTCGTGCGTCCGCAGGTTAAGCTGATCGACGCCCAGGGCAACGAAGTGAAGATCCCTGGCACCGACCACTCGGTGACCATCGGCTTCCAGGTCGGCGCTCTGATCCAGGTGCGCGACGGCCAGGATGTGGGCCCCGGCGAAGTGCTGGCGCGTATTCCGGTCGAAGGTCAAAAGACCCGCGACATCACCGGCGGTCTGCCCCGTGTGGCCGAGCTGTTTGAAGCCCGTACGCCGAAGGACAAGGGAACGCTGGCCGAGATGACCGGTACCGTGTCGTTCGGCAAGGAAACCAAGGGCAAGGTCCGCCTGCAGATCACCGACCCTGAAGGCCATGTGTTCGAAGAACTCGTGCCCAAGGAAAAGAACATCCTGGTGCACGAAGGCCAGGTGGTGAACAAGGGCGAATCGATTGTGGACGGCCCGGCCGACCCACAAGACATCTTGCGTTTGCTGGGTATCGAAGAGCTGTCGCGCTACATCGTTGATGAAGTGCAGGATGTGTACCGCTTGCAGGGTGTGAAGATCAACGACAAGCACATCGAGGTGATCGTTCGCCAGATGCTGCGCCGCGTCGTGGTCGAGAACGTTGGCGAGTCCAACTACATCGCCGGTGAACAGATCGAGCGTTCCGAGATCCTCAACACCAACGATGCGTTGCAGGCCGAAGGCAAGATCCCCGCGACCTACAGCAACCTGCTGCTGGGTATCACCAAGGCTTCGCTGTCGACCGACTCGTTCATCTCGGCCGCTTCCTTCCAGGAAACGACCCGCGTGCTCACCGAGGCTGCCATCATGGGCAAGCGCGACGAGCTGCGTGGCCTGAAGGAAAACGTGATCGTGGGTCGCCTGATCCCGGCCGGTACCGGCATGGCCTACCACCAGGCACGCAAGGCCAAGGACGCCATGGACGACGCTGAGCGCCGTGCCATTGCCGAAGCCGAAGCCGCCGAGATGGAAGCCCAGGGTGAAGCAACGGAAGTCGAGGGCAGCACCTCCACCGCGACCGACGCAGCCGCTGACTAAGCCTTCGGGCCGCCTCTGAAAAGCTCCCGTCCTGTCCCTGGCAGGCCGGGAGCTTTTTTCTGGAACCCGCACTTCGATCTTTCGTAGTCTTCGCCTTTCTCCCTCATTTCCTTATCGGGCCGTAACGCGTGGTGCACGCGAGGACGGCAACTGTGCATGTGGTCATCGCCCCTTTTCTGGATTGTTTTTGCCATTGCCGCTTTTTGGGCGCTGGGCGCCTACAACCGCCTGATGCGGCTGCGCTCGGCCGTTGTGCAGGCGTTTGGCAGCTTTGACGCTCACATGGTGCGCCAGCTGTCTTTGATGGGTGAGTATGGTGCGGCGCAAGCCGTACAGCAGGCCCCATCGGCAGGTGGCACGGAGCCAGAGATGGCGGCACTGCAAGGCGCCACCACCCAGTTGAGCGCATCCTTGGCCATGGCGCGGGCGCGTCCCTTGCAGCCAGACGCGGTGGCCGCCTTGGCGGCAGCGCGCGAGGTGCTCCATGCGTCCTGGCAGAAGGCCACACACAACAGTGGGCAAGGGACCCGGGCGCAGACGTCTGTGGCTACCGCCGCTGCGGACGCGCCGCCCGTGTCCCCATCTCTGTGGCAGGTTCGGTGGGACGAGCATGTTCTGCAGAACGACCAAGCGATGCGTGTTTTCAACGAAGCGGTGTTGCACTACAACGCTGCCATTGCCCAGTTTCCAGCCAACCTGCTGGCCTGGGTGTTCGGATTCAAGGCCGCCCGCAGGCTGTAGAAAGGTTGCCAGGACCACGATGAACCCACCCGCACCACGACAACAACCCCCACGCCCTGCGTCCCGCCCCGGGCCTAACAAGCGAGCCGACCGAGCCAACAATGCGCCAGCCCGTGACCGGACGCTTTCCGGCCCGGGCGGCGCCAGTCGCCCGGGGGCGGGCGGTCAGCCCGTGGCGCTATGGCAACAGTTGGAGGCTGTGGCCAGTGCCTTGCAGGCCATTCGCGCCGGGCAGTCGGGCACCACAGCACTGGCGGCGGTAGACACAGCTCTGCGCCCTGGGGTGCAGTCTCTCCTGTTCCAGGTGCTGCGCCAGGCCGGACGGGCCGAGGCGTTGCGCCGCCAGATGGTTGCACGCACGCCTCCACCGGCTGCGGATGCGCTGTTGTGTACGGCGCTGGCGCTGTGCTGGAACCCTGAAGAGTCGCCGTACGAGCCGTTCACCTTGGTGAACCAGGTGGTGGAAGCGGCCAAACGCAGCGCGTCCACGCGTGCGCAGGCGTCATTCCTCAACGGTTGCTTGCGCCGCTTTCTGCGCGAACGCGAAGTGCTGGTTGCGCGCACCGATGACGATCCGCTGGCCCGTTGGAACCATCCGGTGTGGTGGGTCGAGCGCCTGCGCAAGGACCATCCCCAGCACTGGGAGCAGATTCTGCAGGCCAACAATGCCCACGCACCGATGACGCTGCGGGTCAATGCACAAAAAAGCACTCTAGCGCTTTACCAGAAAGCGCTGGAAGCTATTAATTTGGAAGCAATTCCGTCTGGGAGTGTAGGGCTGGTATTGCAGCACCCCGTGCCCGTGCAATCGCTGCCGGGGTTTGAAGAGGGTTGGGTCTCGGTGCAGGATGCCGCAGCCCAGATGGCTGCGCCCCTGTTGCTTGAAGGTCTGGACCTCACCCGGCCTGTGCGGGTGCTTGACGCCTGTGCGGCGCCCGGGGGTAAAACCGCCCACCTTCTGGAGTGGGCGGGCGCTGGTGCGCCGATACAGGTCACTGCGCTGGAGATCGATGCCACCCGCAGCGCGCGCATTGGTGAGACCTTGCAGCGCCTGGGGCTGCGCGCCCAGGTGGTGGTGGCCGATGCGGCGCGTCCGCAAGACTGGTGGCAGCAGCATTGCGATGGTGCGCAGTTCGATGCCATCTTGCTGGATGCGCCCTGCACGGCCTCGGGCATCGTGCGCCGCCATCCGGATGTGCGCTGGCTGCGCCGCGAGAGCGATATTGCGCAGCTTGCAGGCCTGCAGGCCCGGTTGCTCAAGACCCTGTGGCCGCTGTTGCGCCCTGGCGGACGGCTGCTGTATTGCACGTGTTCCGTGTTCCGTGCCGAAGGCGACGACCAGGTGCAAACGTTTCTTGCACACAACACCGATGCGCAATTGCTGCCGTCGCCGGGTCATTTAATTCCCGCCAACGGGGACAAGCCCGGAGCTGTCCCGGACAATCAGTCGGGTGACCACGACGGATTTTTTTACGCACTGTTGCAAAAATCGCCGCAATGAGTTCCGTGGGGCTCGTTGGGTGGCGATCTGTGCGCTCTTTCTCTTGGTGGCATGGGCCGCAATGGTGCAGTCGGCCATCGCAGGCCAGCCGGTGGACCCCGAGGTGGGCGAACTTCGGCTGGACCGTGCCGAGGATGGCCTCTACCTCAGCACCACACTGCAATTTGTGCTGCCGGAGCTTGCCGAGGATGCGCTGTACAAGGGCATTCCCATGTTCTTCGTGGCCGAGGCCCAGGTTTTGCGAGACCGCTGGTACTGGTCTGACCGCCAAGTGGCTGAAACCACCCGCTATCTGCGGCTAAGCTACCAGCCGTTGACGCGACGTTGGCGTCTGAACATCTCCCCGGTACCTTTCACCAACAGTGGCCTGGGTGTGGTTTTGGGGCAGAATTTTGACAGTTATGCCGATGCGTTGTCGGCCATTCAGCGCATTTCGCGATGGAAGATCGCAGAACGCGATGTCATTGAGTCAGATGCCGTCCATACGGTCAATTTCCGGTTCCGGCTTGATATGTCGCAGTTGCCCCGACCCTTCCAGATCGGTGCCGTGGGGCGCTCCGGCTGGAATCTCCTGGTATCCCGCAGCCAACGCCTGGCTGCAGAGACCGTCGCCAAGTGAGCCCTCCAGAGCCCTCTCAGACGGGAGCTTCCGCGTCGGCCCATGCCGCCGCACGCCAGTCGCGCGCCGTGCGCTGGGCTGTGGGGGTTGGGGCCGCCATCATGTCGGCTATCGGCATGGTGCTGTTGTTCCTGCTCACCCTGGCCACCAACAACCGCGCGCTGTACGAGCGCAACTACGCCTGGCTTTTTGGCGTGAACGTTTTGGTGGCCGTGCTGCTGCTGGCCGTGCTTGTGTGGGTGGCGGTGCGCCTGGGCATGCGCTTGCGCAAAGGGCGCTTTGGCAGTCGACTGCTGGTCAAGCTTGCGGCCATCTTTGCGCTGGTGGGGCTGATGCCGGGGCTGCTGATCTATGTGGTGTCCTACCAGTTTGTCACGCGGTCCATTGAGAGCTGGTTCGATGTGAAAGTGGAGGGCGCTCTTTCAGCGGGAGTGAACCTGGCCCGTGTGTCGCTGGATTCGCTGGCCGCCGACATGGCCTCAAAAGCGCGCAATGCCAGTGCCCAAGTGGCGCAGGTGCCTGATGCCGCGGCTGGCCTGGTGCTGGAGCGCATCCGCGACCAGCTGGGAGCCACCGATGTCGTGCTCTGGAATGCTGCGGGCCAGGCGGTAGCCAGTGCAGGCCAATCGCGCTTTAGCCTGAACCCCGACCGGCCCGGCGTGGCGTTGCTGCGCACCGTGCGGCAGCAGCGCGCCACCGCGCAGATCGAGGGCCTGGACGATATTTCGGACCCTGCCGCGGCACAGAGTGCGCGCGTGAAAGTGCTGGCGCTGGTCAGCAGCCCCAGCGTCGGCTTGCTCGTGGAGCCCCGATACCTGCAGGCCACGTTGCCCCTGCCGCCTGCGCTGGTGGCCAACGCCATTGCCGTGCAGGAGGCCAACCGCGAATACCAGGAGCGAGCCTTGGCCCGTGGGGGGCTGCGGCGCATGTATGTGGGCACGCTTACGCTGAGCCTGTTCCTGGCTGTCTTTGGCGCCGTTTTGCTGGCGGTGTTGCTGGGCAACCAGCTGGCCCGCCCGCTGCTGGTGCTGGCCGAGGGGGTGCGCGAGGTGGCGGCTGGCAATCTCAGCCCCAAGGCTGCATTGCAGGGCAAGGATGAGCTGGGTGGACTCACACGCTCTTTTGCACTGATGACCCAGCAGTTGTCCGACGCCCGCCATGCCGTGGAGCAGAGCATGGGCGAGGTCGATGCCGCACGCGCCAACCTACAGACCATCCTGGACAACCTCACGGCGGGGGTGATCGTGCTGGATGCCCAAGGTTTGATCCGATCGTCCAATCCGGGGGCCACCCGCATCCTGCGGGCACCGATGGCGGCCTATGAGGGGCGACCCTTGTCGGAAGTGCCTGGGCTCGCCGAGTTTGCGGCGTCGGTGCAAGGGCACTTCGACGCTTTCCTGGGCGACCACGAACGCCATGGACTGGACCACTGGCAGCAGCCTTTTGAGCTGCATGCGTCTTCTGGCGGCGTCGGGCAACACGCTACCAGCCTCGTCGCGCGGGGGGCGGAACTGCCCGATTCGGCCAGACTGTTGGTTTTTGACGACATTTCGGAAATTGTTTCCGCCCAGCGCGCGCAGGCTTGGGGTGAGGTGGCGCGGCGCCTGGCGCACGAAATCAAGAACCCGCTCACGCCCATCCAGCTGTCTGCGGAGCGGCTGGAAATGAAGCTCTCTGGCAAGCTGCCCGACCCTGAACAGGCCATCCTCGCCAAGTCCGTCAAGACCATCGTGGACCAGGTCGATGCGATGAAGCGGCTGGTCAACGAATTCCGCGATTACGCACGCTTGCCTGCTGCAGAACTCCATGCACTGGACCTCAATGCCCTGGTGGCCGACGTGCTCCATCTCTACGGCGAAGAGAACGCCGCCGTGCGCGTAGAAGCCGAGCTGGACCCGCGCTGCCCCTCTATCGCAGGCGATGCGCAGCAGCTGCGGCAGGTTGTGCACAACCTGCTGCAAAACGCGCAAGACGCCACCGAGCAGGCGCGCGCTGGAACCTCGGAGCCCGTGCCCCCGGTACGCATCAGCACGCGCTGGAGTGAGTCCTCGCGCCGCGTGCGGCTCACGGTATCCGACAGTGGTGGGGGCTTTCCTGCGCACATCTTGCAGCGTGCCTTCGAGCCCTACGTCACCACCAAGCCCCGGGGCACCGGCCTGGGTCTGGCCGTGGTCAAAAAGATTGCCGATGAGCACGGTGCGCGCATTGACTTGTCGAATCGGACCGAAGATGGCGTAGTGCGGGGGGCCCAAGTGTCGTTATCATTCGCCCCTGAACCAGCGGTGGCGTCATAACAACACCGCCCCGCAGTACCCCAAGGCGCTTCAACACACATGGCAAACATTCTGGTGGTCGACGATGAGCTCGGCATTCGTGATCTGCTGTCGGAAATCCTGAACGACGAAGGTCACAGCGTAGACCTCGCAGAAAACGCCACCCAGGCGCGCACGGCCCGGGCAGGCAACACCTACGACCTCGTGCTGCTCGACATCTGGATGCCGGACACCGACGGGGTTTCGTTGCTCAAGGAATGGGCCACAGCGGGCGTGCTGACGATGCCCGTGATCATGATGAGTGGCCACGCCACCATCGACACCGCCGTAGAGGCCACCCGGATCGGCGCCTTCTCGTTTCTTGAAAAACCCATCACCCTGCAAAAGCTGCTCAAGGCGGTGGAGCAGGGCCTGGCACGCAACGCTGCCCACCAGTCCGCCCCGGTGGCTGCGGCCCCAGCGCCCGTCCATACCCCGGCCGACCCCACGTTTTCGCAACTGCCTGCTGTGTCGGCCATCATGGCTGGCGTCGAGGCTGGCCCGCACGCGCACCAGGGGTTTGACCTGGACCGCCCCCTGCGCGAAGCGCGCGATGGTTTTGAAAAAGCCTATTTCGAATTCCACTTGGCCCGCGAAGGCGGTTCCATGACGCGCGTGGCCGAAAAGACGGGCCTTGAGCGCACGCACCTTTATCGCAAGCTGCGCCAGCTGGGGGTCGATCTCGGCCGGGGAAAACGCGGGTAGGATTGCAAGAAATTATTGGCGGTTTCGCCAAAACGGCCTTTTTTTCTGGTTATAATTTGAGGCTCAGGCCCGGTAGCTCAGTCGGTAGAGCAGAGGATTGAAAATCCTTGTGTCGGTGGTTCGATTCCGCCCCAGGCCACCAAATAAAAGCCCTTGATTTTTGCTAATCAAGGGCTTTTTCCATTCTGCATGCGGTGTCCACGGCGCTGGGTCGTGCTTCGGAGAGGCTTTGGACGGGTCTCCTGTCGCGCCACCAAGCTGCCCAGAGCATTCTTCTCGCCGCAGCACCGCATCCGATGTTTGCGTTCACCGAGGCTGTGGCCGGTGTGCGTTGAACACTTCCTCATCGCTTCGACACTTCACCCATGCCCCTCCTGAAGGACACCACCCTCGGTATCGACTTTGGCACTTCCAACTCCGCGATGGCCGTGCGCCAGGGGGCGGGGTTGGCGCGGATGATTGCGCTGGAAGGGAGTGCGCACACACTGCCCACTGCACTGTTCTTCAACGCAGAGGATCACCGCACGCACTTTGGTCGCGATGCCGTGGGCCAGTATCTGGCAGGCACCGAGGGGCGTCTGATGCGGTCGCTCAAGAGCCTGCTCGGTAGTGCGCTGCTGCAGGACAAGACGGCGGTGCACAACAAGATGGTGAGCTACCAGGACATCATCAGCCTCTTCTTGCGCATGCTGGTGCAAAGGGCGCGCGATGAGCTGGGCGGCATGCCTGCCCGGGTGGTGATGGGGCGGCCGGTGCATTTTGTGGATGGGGATGCCGACCGCGATCAGCAGGCGGAAGATGCGTTGCGCCAGGCTGCGCTGGATGCGGGGTTTGCCGAGGTGTCGTTCCAGCTGGAGCCGATTGCCGCAGCGCTGGACTACGAACAGCGCATCGCGCACGAGTCGCTGGTGTTGGTGGTGGACATTGGCGGCGGTACCTCGGACTTCACGGTGGTGCGGCTGGGGCCGGAGCGCATGGCGCGCGCCGAGCGCGGCAGTGATGTGCTGGCCACCACCGGCGTCCACGTGGGTGGAACCGACTTTGACCGGCGGCTGAGCCTGGACCTGTTGATGCCCTTGCTCGGGTTTCGGCACACCGGGCCCACGGGGCGCGAGGTGCCCAGCCGGGTGTTTTTTGACCTGTCCACCTGGCACCTGATCCAGTGGCTGTACTCGCCGCGTGCACTGCGCGATGCGCAGAACCTGCGCACCGACTATTCCGATGCGCGGCTGCACGCGCGGCTCATGCGGGTGCTGCACGAGCGCCTGGGGCACCGCATGGCCAACACGGTGGAGCAGGCCAAGATCGCCGCGTCGCTGGCCGATGCCGACGCGCCCATGCCGCTGGACTGGATCGAGGCAGGGCTGGGCGCCGCCGTCACGCCCGAGGGGCTGGCGCAGTTCCTGTTGCAACCCCTCGAACAGGTGGTGGCCTGCGCGCAGGAATGTGTGCAGCTGGCGGGCCTGGGTGTGCAGGGGCTGGATGCGATCTATCTCACCGGGGGCTCGTCGGCCCTGCGGCCGCTGCGCCAGGCGCTCAAAGCAGCGTTTCCCGACACTCCCCAGGTGGAAGGCAATTTGTTTGGCGGTGTGGCGGCCGGGTTGGCGGTGTCAGGGCGATAGATCCGGAGGGGGCTGCGGCACCAGGGCCGGTGGTGGATTTGCTGTGGTGGATGAAGTGCTATTAAAAATATAGCTATCAGCGCTTCTTCATCAAGCGCCAGGTGCCAATTTGGCCTGAAATCCGAGGTGCTATCAGCTCCCGGCGTCGCCTGCTTCGTCCTCGTCTTCCCCGCTCGCGCCGCTGCGCTTCCACGCCAGGGCCGTGTCGTACAGCACATTGCGCGATGCACCCGTGATCTCGGCAGCCAGGCGCACGGCGGTTTTCAGCGGCAGCTCCTGCACCAGCAGGCGCAACACCCGCAGGCTGGCGCCATCGTCGCTGGCCACCGCCACCGGGTGCAGCAGCACCACAAACTCGCCGCGCGAGCGCTGGGGTGTGCCGTCCAGCCAAGCTGTCAGCTCCCGGGCGGGCCGCGTGGTCACTTCCTCGAACTGCTTGGTCAGCTCCCGTGCCAGCGTTACCGGACGATCACCCAGCACCGCCAGGGCCTGGGCCAGCTCGTTGATGCGGTGGGGGGCTTCAAGCAGCACCACGCAGCGCGGCTCCAGGGCCAGCTGCTGCGCAATCACCGTGGCGCGTTCGGCGTTCTTCACGGGTAGAAACCCTGCGAACACAAAACCGCCATGTTCAGTGCTGTGGGCCACTGCGCCTGCCACGCTCAGCGCTGTGGTGATGCTGCTGGCGCCGGGCAGGGGCACGGCCCGCAGGCCCGCCGCCTGCACGGCGGCCACGAGCCGGGCGCCAGGGTCACTCACGCCGGGCGTGCCAGCGTCACTCACGTAGACCACGCGCTGGCCCAGCTGCAGCCGCTGCACCACGTTCTGCGCGGCTTCGGCCTCGTTGTGCTGGTGCACGGCCAGCAGTTGGGCGGCACCCTTGTCGATGCCGTAGGCGCGCAGCATGGACTGCGTGTGGCGCGTGTCTTCGCAGGCCACGGTGTCGGCCATTTGCAGCACGTGCAGCGCGCGCAGGGTGATGTCGGCCAGGTTGCCGATGGGCGTGGCCACCACGTACAAGGCGCCCTCGGGATAATGCTGCGCAGCCGCCGCTTCGCGCGCGGCGCCCTGGGCTGAAGCGAAAGATGCGCTCAATGAAATTCCTTGGAAAGAGAAAACCGGCGGGGGGCTTTGGCCCGGCTGCCCCTGCCGCCACCACGCGCGAACGCGGCAATGTGGCGGAGGACCAGGCCTTGGCCCATCTGCAGGCGGCTGGCCTGCAACTGGTGGTGCGCAATTATCGGACGCCCGGGCGCGGCGGTGGCGAGATTGACCTGGTGATGCGCGAGCGGGACGGCACGCTGGTGTTTGTCGAAGTGCGCAGCCGGGCGGGCAGTGCGTTTGGCGGCGCGGGGGCCAGCATCGGTGCCACCAAGCAGCAGCGCATCATTTTTGCGGCCCGGCACTACCTGCTGCGCCTGCCATCGCCGCCGCCCTGCCGTTTTGATGTGGTGCTGGTCGAGGCTTCTGTGCAGTGGCTCAAGGCGGCCTTTGATGCGCAGTGACCCCATCCGTTCCCTGTCCCCCATTCGGGCTCCAAAGCAATGCCAGTGACTACGGTTTGCTACAAAAGCTGTAACACGCGGCGGGTATCATCGAGCCCTCATGCTTGAGCAACGCATCCAACAGCATTTCATCGACAGCGCAGACCTGAAGTACCAGGCCGCGCAGGTTTTGAGCCATCCCATCGCCGCCGCCGTGCAGGCCGTCCTGGCCTGTGTGACCAGCGGCGGCAAGGTGCTGGCCTGTGGCAACGGCCCCTCGGCCGCCGAGGCGCAGCAGTTCGCTGCGTTTTGCGTGGCGGGTTTCGAGCGCGAACGCCCCGAGCTGGCAGCGCTGGCCCTGACCTCCGACAGCACGCTGCTGACGGCCGCCACAGGAGGCAGTCACGACGCCGCCCAGCAGTTTGCCCGCCAGGTGCGTGCGTTGGGCCAGGCCGGTGACGTGCTGCTGGCCCTGTCAGTGTCTGGCAACGACGCCAACCTGCTGGCCGCTGCCGAAGCCGCCCACGAGCGCGACATGACCGTGGTGGTGCTGACCGGCCGCACCGGCGGCAAGCTGGCCGCCATGCTGCGCGAAACCGACGTGTTGATCAGCGTGCCCCACGACCGCGCAGCGCGCGTGCGCGAAGTCCATGCCCTGGTGCTGCATTGCCTGAGCGATGGTGTGGACGCCCAGTTACTTGGTGAACAGGAGAATCCGCTATGAAGCAAACAACCATGAACCGTACCCAGCGCACGGTGTGCACCGTGCTGGCCGCTGCCGCCCTTGCTGCAGGCCTGTCGGCCTGCGCGCCGCTGATCGTCGGGGGCGCCGTGGTGGGTGGCGTGATGGCCGTGGACCGCCGCACGGCGGGCACCCAGATCGAGGATGAAGGCATCGAACTGCGCGCGGCCAACCGTATTCGCGAGACTTTTGGCGACCGGGTGCACGTGAACGTGACGAGCTACAACCGCCAGGCCCTGCTGACGGGCGAAGTCCCCAATACGCAGGAGCGCCAGGCCGTCGAGCAATTGGTGTCGCAGGTGGAGAACGTGCGCTCGGTGGTGAACGACCTGACCATCACCACCTTCTCCAGCACCCTGAGCCAGCGTTCCAACGACACCTTCATCACCGGCAAGGTCCGCGCCAGCCTGGTGGACGCGCAGGACATCTCGGCCAATTCCTTCAAGGTGGTGACCGAGCGCAACGTTGTCTACCTGATGGGCCGTGTGTCGCAGCGCGAAGCCAACCGGGCCACCGAGATTGCGCGCGGGGTGAGCGGCGTGAGCAAGGTGGTGCGTGTGTTCGAGATTGTCTCGGAAGAAGAACTGCGCCGCATCGCTCCGCAGCCTGCACCCGTCACCACGGATGACACCAAGCCCTCTGGGGGCTGAAGATCGTTTTCAGCCGGCTCGACAGCCTGCGCAACTGGTAGATCAAAAAAATTCCCGGCTCGCACCACGCGACCCGGGATTTTTTCTTGGGGACTCCGCACCGCGCGGCTGCGTGAAACTGGCGTGGCCGAGGCCAGCACCCCCGCGCCAGGGCCGCCAAGCTGCGAATGCAGCGTTGCACTTGCGGGCGCTGGGGAAGGGCGCAAAGCGCCCACGGGGTGCTTTATTTCAACCGCTGGATGAGGGACGATGTATCCCAGCGGTTGCCACCCATTTTCTGCACATCGGCATAAAACTGGTCCACCAGGGCTGTCACCGGCACGCGTGAACCGTTGCGCTTGGCCTCATCGAGCACCAGGCCCAGGTCCTTGCGCATCCAGTCCACGGCAAAGCCAAAGTCGAACTTGCCGTCCACCATGGTCTTGCCACGGTTGTCCATCTGCCAGCTTTGGGCGGCGCCTTTGCCGATCACGTCGAGGACCTGTTTCATGTCCAGCCCCGCGTTCTGGCCAAAGGCCACGGCCTCGGACAGGGCCTGCACCAGCCCGGCAATACAGATCTGGTTGACCATCTTGGCCAGCTGGCCCGAGCCACTGGCACCCAGCAGCGTGAAGGCACGCGAGAACGCCATGGCTACGGGTTGGGCTGCCTCGAAGGCTGCGGCATCGCCGCCGCACATCACGGTGAGCAGGCCGTTCTGCGCGCCAGCCTGGCCGCCCGATACGGGGGCATCCACAAACTGCAGGCCCAACGCCTGGGCGGCTGCGTACAGCTCGCGCGCCACCTCGGCCGATGCCGTGGTGTGGTCCACAAAAATCGCACCCGGCTTCATGCCCGCAAAGGCGCCGTCCGCACCCAGCGTCACAGAGCGCAGGTCATCGTCGTTGCCCACGCAGCAGAACACGATGTCCGCGCCCGCAGCGGCTTCGCGCGGCGTTGCCGCATGTTTTGGCGCCTTGGCGCTTGCATATTCTGCGCACCAAGCTATTGATTTGGTAGCGGTCCGGTTGTAAACCGTCACCTCATGCCCGGCCAGTGCAAGGTGTCCGGCCATCGGGTAGCCCATCACACCCAAGCCCAGAAAGGCGACCTTGCGGGAAGGGGTGGCGTCGTAGTTGCGGGGGTTGGTGCTTGGCATGGAAATGGTTCTTGTGAGAAAAGGCCGCCATGTTGACGGCGTTTGAAACTGGCGCGGCCTGGGCCAGCGGACGCCGTGGAACTGGCTTTGCCAGGCCACTGGCGTCGTCCCCCTTCCCGCGCGCCGCGCAAGAGAAGGGGGAAGCGGCGCAGCCGCTCAGGGGGTTGTCACACAATCGCGAAATGCTCGGTACCCGAAGCCAGGTCTGGCGACTTGGCGCGCTGGCTGTTGAGCTTGATCTGCAGGCGCAGGTCATTGAGCGAGTCGGCATTGCGCAGCGCGTCTTCGTAGCTGATCACGTTGGCCTCGTACAGGTCGAACAGCGCCTGGTCAAAGGTCTGCATGCCCAGGTTGCGGCTCTTTTTCATGATCTCCTTGATCTCGGAGACATCGCCCTTGAAGATCAGGTCGGAGATCAGCGGCGTGTTCAGCATGATCTCTACCGCAGCCGCACGGCCCTTGCCGTCCTGCTTGGGGATCAGGCGCTGCGACACCATGGCGCGCAGGTTCAGCGACAAATCCATCAGCAGCTGCGCGCGGCGCTCTTCAGGGAAGAAGTTGATGATGCGGTCCAGCGCCTGGTTGGCGCTGTTGGCGTGCAGCGTGGCCAGGCACAGGTGGCCGGTTTCGGCAAAGGCCACGGCGTGTTCCATGGTCTCGCGGTCGCGGATTTCGCCCATCAGGATCACGTCGGGCGCCTGGCGCAGCGTGTTCTTGAGGGCCGCTTCCCAGCTGTCGGTGTCCAGCCCCACTTCGCGCTGCGTGACCACGCAGTTCTTGTGCGGGTGCACGAATTCCACCGGGTCTTCCACCGTGATGATGTGGCCGAACGAGTTCTCGTTGCGCCAGTCCACCATGGCGGCCAGCGTGGTCGACTTGCCCGAGCCCGTAGCACCCACCAGGATGCACAGGCCGCGCTTGGTCATCGTCACTTCCTTGAGCACCTGCGGCACGCCCAGGCCGTCGATGGTGGGCAGCGTGAGCGGAATCGTCCGCATCACCATGCCCACGTGTCCTTGCTGGATGAAGGCGTTGACGCGAAAGCGGCCGATGCCGGCGGGCGAGATCGCGAAGTTGCACTCCTTGGTGCGTTCAAAGTCGGCCACCTGCTTGTCGCTCATGATGGCGCGCGCCAGCGTGAGCGTGTGGTTGGGGGAGAGGGGCTGGGGCGACACCTTGGTCACCTTGCCATCCACCTTGATGGCGGGTGGAAAGTCTGCGGTGATGAACAAGTCGCTGCCGTTGCGGCCCACCATCAACTTGAGCAGGTCATTGATGAATTTACTGGCCTGATCGCGTTCCATCAGAAGTTCTCCCGGGGCTGTTCGTCGGCTGGACGATCATTGATCTTTTCGTGGCGCATCATTACTTGTGGTTGTCGCTCAGGCGCGCACTCACCACACGCAGGCGCAGCGACAGCTTGCGGGCCAGCAGTGCAATCAGGCTGGCTGCAAGCTGCGGGTCCTTGGTCATCATGTCGTCCATGGCTTCGGCGCTCAGCACGGCGATCTCGCAGTCGGTGAGCGTGGTGCAGGCCGAAAAGCGGATGCCGCTGTCGAGCAGCGACATCTCGCCCAGGATGTCACCGGGCCGCGTCTCGGCCAGGCGCAATTGCTCGCCCCAGGGCTGCACACGGTCCACGGCGATGGTGCCCGTGAGCAGCACCACCATGAAATTGCCGTACTCGTCCTGGCGGATCACATCGCGGTTGGACGGGATGGCCGCAAATTCGAAGAAGCGCTCCATGCGCTCCACGGCGTCCTTGTCCAGGTGCGCCATGTACTTGTCCTTGGCCCACAGCCCTTGCAGCAGCTTGCCGCCTCGGCTGGTGGGCAGGCGTTTGGCACCTACTTCCACGGCACGTGCCTCCCAGGGCACCAGCATCGAATCGTCTACGCCCTGGCCTGCAAAGGCCGTGGAGAACAGCACGGAATCCGTGTGGTCCTCCGCAGGCTTGCCGCCCCGGGTTTTCATTTTCAGAAGGCTCAGAATGCCTTTCATATCGGGCTCCGGTATGCGGCGCCTGCGGGGGCCGCAAAGTCGTTCATGGGTGTGTGATGCGGGGGGCTCAGCCAGGGAAGTTCTCGGGGATCTTGGCCTTGCTGCGGGCCTCGGCCGGGCTGATGATGTTGCGGCGCACGAGGTCGGTGAGGTTCTGGTCCAGCGTCTGCATACCCACGCTGTTGCTGGTCTGGATGGTGGAGTACATCTGCGCTACCTTGGCCTCGCGGATCAGGTTGCGGATGGCGCTGGTGCCCAGCATGATCTCGTGCGCGGCCACGCGGCCCGAGCCATCCTTGGTCTTGCACAGTGTCTGCGAGATCACTGCCTGCAGCGACTCGGACAACATCGCACGCACCATTTCCTTTTCTTCGGCGGGGAACACGTCGATGATCCGGTCAATGGTCTTGGCAGCGCTGGAGGTGTGCAGCGTGCCAAACACCAAGTGGCCCGTTTCCGCCGCCGTCATGGCCAGGCGGATGGTTTCGAGGTCGCGCATTTCACCCACCAGAATGGCGTCCGGGTCTTCGCGCAGTGCGGACTTCAGCGCGGCAGCGAACGACAGCGTCATCGGCCCCACTTCGCGCTGGTTGATCAGGCACTTCTTGGATTCGTGCACGAACTCGATCGGGTCTTCCACCGTGAGGATGTGGCCGTATTCGGTTTCGTTGAGGTAGTTCACCATGGCCGCGAGCGTGGTGGATTTGCCCGAGCCCGTAGGCCCGGTCACCAGCACCAGGCCGCGCGGCTTGAGGGCCAGGTCGCCGAAGATCTTGGGTGCGTTGAGCTGCTCCAGCGTCAGGATCTTGCTTGGAATGGTCCGGAACACGGCGGCGGCGCCCCGGTTCTGGTTGAAGGCGTTGACGCGAAAACGTGCCAGGCCTTCGATTTCAAACGAGAAGTCGACTTCCAGAAACTCTTCATACGTCTTGCGCTGGGCGTCGCTCATGATGTCGTACACCATGGCATGCACCGTCTTGTGGTCCAGCGCATCGACGTTGATGCGCCGCACATCGCCGTGGACCCGGATCATGGGCGGCAGGCCTGCGGAGAGGTGCAGGTCGGAGGCCTTGTTCTTGACGCTGAACGCGAGCAGTTGGGTAATGTCCACGGAATCCCTCTATCGTTTGGTACGCTTGCCAAACATTATGACCACGATTGCTAACAACCTCCAACAGGTTCTGGGCAGGATGGCGCAGGCGTGCAAAGCCGCCGGGCGCGATCCGGCCAGCGTTTCCTTGCTGGCCGTTTCCAAGACCTTTGGCGCCGATGCGGTGCTGGAGGCCGTGGCCGCCGGCCAGCGCGACTTCGGCGAAAACTACATCCAGGAAGGCGTGGACAAGATTGCAGCTGTGCACGCTGCCTTGCCCGGTGCAGCTTTGCAGTGGCACTGTATTGGCCCCATTCAGAGCAACAAGACCCGCCTGGTGGCCGAGCACTTTGACTGGGTGCATACGGTGGACCGGCTCAAGATCGCCGAGCGCCTGTCGGCCCAGCGGCCCGATCACCTGCCGCCGCTGCAGATATGTATCCAGGTCAATATCGATGGAGGCCCCACCAAGTCAGGGGTGGCTCCTGCTGAAACGCTGGAGTTGGTGCGGGCTGTCGCAAAACTGCCACGGCTGGTGGTGCGGGGGCTCATGAGCATTCCGGACCATGCTCCTGAATTTGGAGCGCAACTGGCAATCCACACCAGCGCCAAGAGGCTTTTTGACCAAATATCTGCCTTGGGCGAACCGGGCCTGGGGAAGTTCGACACCCTGTCCCTGGGCATGACGGCCGATCTGGAGGCCGCCATCCAGGCGGGCAGCACGCTGGTGCGCGTGGGCACCGGCGTGTTTGGTGGACGGACCTACCCCGCCGCCTGAGCGGGCTCAGCCCGGCAGCGTGAAGCGCGCCACGCAATCCAGCGCTGCCGTCACGTCCGCCTCGCTCACATCCAGGTGCGTCACCCAGCGCAGCCGGGTGGCGCCGCCATACAGGCTGCTGGTCACGCGCACGCCGTGCTGCGCCAGCCAGGCGGTGAAGGCTGGGGCCACCTCTGCGTGCAGGTCGGTGAAGAGGATGTTGGTCTGCCACGGCAGCACGGTGAGCTTGCCCTGCAGCACAGGGTGGCTGCGGTTGGCTTCAGCCAGCCCTTGCGCCAGCCGGTCCAGGCGGGCGTGGTCTTCCGCCAGGCGCCGCACATGGTGCTGCAGCGCATAGTGGCCGGCAGCCGCCAGCACACCCGCCTGTCGCATGCCACCGCCCAAAATCTTGCGGGTGCGGCGCGCCTGCCGGATGAAGTCGCGCGAGCCCAGCACCAGCGAGCCCACAGGCGCACCCAGGCCCTTGCTCAGGCACAGCGACGCGGAATCAAAGTGGCTGCACAGCGCGCGCGCTTCCGCGTACACATCGGTACCGTTGCGCGCGGCATTGGCCGTGGCGGCGTTGAACATGCGTGCGCCGTCCAGGTGCATGGCCAGCCCCCGGCTGCGCGCCAGCTGTGCCACCCCGGCGATGTAGGCGGGCGGCAGCACCTGGCCGCCGGTGGTGTTCTCCAGCACCACGAGGCGGGTGCGCGCAAAGTGCGGGTCATCGGGCTTGATCGCGGCGGCGATGTCGGCCAGACGCAGGGTGCCGTCAGGCTGCGTTTCCACGGGCTGGGGCTGGATGGAGCCCAGCACCGCCATGCCACCCGCCTCCCAGCGGTAGGTGTGCCAGCTCTGGCCCACGATGGCCTCGTCGCCGCGCTG
This sequence comes from Acidovorax sp. Leaf73, assembly GCF_916855635.1. Lineage (NCBI taxonomy): Bacteria > Pseudomonadati > Pseudomonadota > Betaproteobacteria > Burkholderiales > Comamonadaceae > Acidovorax > Acidovorax sp. Leaf73. The sequence continues at coordinate 504,806 of NZ_CAKASI010000004.1, read as the reverse complement.
GCAGTGGCCCCACAGTGCGATCAGGTTGGTCTGCGTGCCCGAGGGGGCGAACAGCGCAGCCTCGAAACCCAGCAGCTCGGCGGCATGTTCCTGCAGTGCGTTCACTGAAGGGTCGTCGGCAAACACATCGTCGCCCAGCGGGGCCTTGAACATGGCCTCGCGCATAGCGGGCGTGGGCTGGGTGACGGTGTCGCTGCGAAAGTCGGGCATGGGCGCGGTCCTTGTGGGTCGGGTCAATGAATGCAATGACCGGCCATGGTAGCGGCGGCCTGTGGCGGTTGCCGCTGTGGGGATTTCGGCGCCCTTCGGCGCCGTGGCATCAAGGCCGCGTCATCTTGCACTCGGTGCCTTGGGCTATTTCATTGCCGGTGTAGGCCGCATCGGTGCGAAAGCCATAGTTGGTGCCTTCCCAGCCCACCTTCACGGCCTTGCCGTCCACCGGCGCGATGGTGTTGACCACCTGGGGTAGCAGCAGCTGGTGGTCTTCGCCGCGCATGCGCACGGGGCCCACCACCGAATCAATCGTCAGGTCTTCCAGCGCGCGAGCCACGTTCACCGGGTCGGTGGACTGGGCCTTGTTGATGGCGGCGGCGAGGAAGCGCGGCGTCATCTCGATGCGCGGCGCGAGGAAGTCCTTGCCCGTCTTGGTCTTGTAGGTCTTGGCCAGCGCGTCCACCTTGGGGGTGTCGGCCTGTCCGGGGTGCCATTCGGCCACCCAGGTCAGCTGGCCTTGCTTGGCCTGCGACACCGCCAGCACCGTGCCGGGGATGGAGCCCGCGCTGTGGTTGAAGTAGCGCAGGTTGTAGCCCGCGTCACCCGCCGCCTTGAGCAGCAGCGTCATGTCCTGCCCCCAGTTGCCGGTGATGACCGAGTCGGCCTCGGTGCTCTTGACCTTGGCGAGGTAGGGCGCAAAGTCCTTCACGCGGCCGATGGGATGCAGCGCCTCGCCCACAAACTGGATGTCGGGCCTCGCCAGGCCCACCATCTCGCGGCCATAGTGCGCCCACTGCTTGCCGTGCGCGTAGTCCTGGTTCAGCAGGTACACCTTCTTGATGTCCGGCTGCTTCTTGATGTAGTTGGCGATGGCCTTCATCTTCATGGCCGTGTTGGCCTCGAACTGGAAGTGCCAGAAGTTGCACGCCTTGCCCGTGAGTTCGGGGTCGATGGAGGAGTGGTTCAGCACCAGGATCTCCTTGCCCGGGTTGCGCTGGTTGTGGCGCGCTGCCGCCTGCACCAGCGCCGTGACCACGGACGAGCCCGAGCCGCCCGTCACGATGGCCTTGGCTCCCTGGTCAATGGCGGCCTGCAGCGCGCTTTGGCTCTCTTGCGCCGAGAGCTTGCTGTCGAACTGCAGCAGCTGCAGCTTGGTGCCCTTGAGCACGCCGCCCTTGGCGTTGATGTCCTCGATGGCGTACTGCGTGTGGGTGAGCATCAGCTCACCCACGTTGGCGAACGGGCCCGACAGCGGGTCGATGTAGGCAACCTTGAAGGTCTCCTGTGCGCTGGCGGCCGTGCCGATGAGTAGTGCCGCCGCAGCGGCCAGGGGGGTGAGGAACACGGTTTTCATGGGTTTTGTCTCCGGTGGTTGTTGTGCTTGGTGTAGGGGTGCTGCGATGCGCGTCAGGCTGAGTTGCGCTTGCGGGTTCGCCGCAGCCCCAGCACACGCCAGGCCAGCTGCGCCAGCTCCTGCGCCACCTCGTCTTGCGACAGGCGGCCGTCAGGGCGGTACCAGTTGTAGAGAAAGCCGGGCAGGCTGCAGGCGGCCAGGGCGGTGATCTTGGTGTCGTTGAACTCGAACATGCCGTCCTGGCGGCCCTGTTCGAGCAGTGCACACAGCCGGTCGTAGAAGTGGTTCGCCAAATCCTTCTGCGCCGCCAGGTACTCGGGCCGGTACACCTGCGGCTCGCGGTACGGGAAGAACGCCGACGGGTGGTGCTCCAGCGTGGCGCGGATCAGCCGCTCGATGCCCACCGTCACCTTCACATGGGCAGGCCGGTCATCGTCCGCCGCAAAGTCCATCGCAGTGAAACACGCCACGGCAGGCGCCCACGACAGCGTCTCGAAGATCTCCTGCTTGTTGCGAAAGTAGTAGTACACAAAGGGCTTGGTCACGCCCAGCTGCTGCACGATCTGCTCGATGGTGGTGTTGGCGTAGCCCTGCGCATCGAACAGCGCCTCGGCCGCGCGCAAGATGCGTTCGCGCTTCTCGTCCGACCCGGCCGTGGCGGCCTTCTGGCGGCCGCTGGCCTGCACGGGGGGCTGCTGGTTCATCGGTGTCCTTTGCGCGACGTTGAAGTTATACCCATGGGTAGCATTGTTCTACCGAGCGGTATATATTGGCAAGACGCTGGCGGGTGAGGGCGCTCAGAGAAAACCCTGAGTAGCCGCCAAGAACCAGCGATTCCAGACACCTCGGAGACAACGCCATGCCTTCTGCCGCACCGCAGCTGCCGCTGCACGAACACCTGCGCCGCCACGCGCGCGAAACGCCCGACCGCATCGCCTACCTCTGGTACGGCCAGCCCCTCACGTGGGCGCAGCTTGATGCGGCCAGTGATGCATTTGCCGCGCGCCTGCAGGCGCTGGGTGTGGCCAAGGGCGAGCCCGTGGCACTGTTCATGAACAACTGCCCGCAGTACGTGATGGCGCACTACGGCATCCAGAAGATCGGCGCCATCGTCTGCCCTTGCGGGCCGCTGAACAAGGAGCATGAGCTGGAGTACCAGCTCACCGACCTGCAGGCGCGCGTGATCGTCGCGGCCGATGTGCTGCTGCCCGTGGTGGACAAGGTGCGCGCCAAGACCGCGCTGCAGCAGGTGTTTGTGGTGCGCTATGCCGAGCTGCTGCCCGAGAGCGAGCCCAGCATCGACGTACCCGCCGAGCTCCTGGCCATGCGCGCCGCCATGGCGCCGGTGCCTGCGGGCTGCGAAGACTTCCTGGCCGCCACCCGCACCGGCGCGCGGCCTGCGCCCGTGGCGCTGTCGATGGATGACGTCTCGCTCATGACCTACACCTCGGGCACTACCGGGTTACCGAAGGGCGCGATGCTGAGCTACGGCAACGCCACGTTCAAGACCGCGGCATCGGCGGACTGCAACGGCATGACACCGCACGAAACGCTGCTGGCGGTGGCGCCGCTGTACCACATCGCCGGCATGGTGATGGGCGTGAACCTGCCGGTCTACACCGGCGCCACCGCCGTGCTGCTGTACCGTTTTGACCCACTGGGCGTGGCCCAGGCGCTGGAGCGCCACCGCGTGACCTGGTGGTACAGCATCGCGCCCATGAACGGCGCGCTCATGCAGGTGCCCGGCGCACGCGAGATGGACTGGAGCGCGCTGCGCCGCAACCCAGTCACCAGCTTCGGCATCACCTTTACCGAGGCGCTGGCCCTGCAGTGGCAGCAGTTCGCGCCGAACTGCATCTCCCACGAGGCGGCCTATGGCCTGTCCGAAACCCACACGGTGGACACCGCCATGCCGGTGGACGCGATCCGCTGGGGCACCCAGGGCAAGCCCGTGCCGGGCAACACCCTGCGCATCGTCGACCCCGAAACCGGCGCGCCGCTGGCTGCTGGCGAGGTGGGCGAGATCACCATCCACGGCCCCGGCAACTTCAAGGGCTACTGGAACAAGCCCGAGGCCACGGCCAAGACCCTGCGTGACGGCTGGGTCTACACCGGCGACATGGGCAAGATCGATGCGGACGGCTATGTCACCTTCATCGGCCGTTTCAAGGAAATGATCAAGGTGTCGGGCTACAGCGTGTTCCCCGAAGAGGTCGAGACCCTGCTCATCAAGCACCCCGCCGTGGCCCAGGCCGCCGTGATTGGCGTGCCCGATGCAGAAAAGGGCGAGGTGGTGCGCGCCTTCATCGTCAAGAAGCCCGGCCAGGATGTGGACGCCGCCGGCCTGGTGGCCTGGTGCCGCGAGAACATGGCGCCCTACAAAGCCCCGCGCGAGGTGCGTTTCATCGACGCACTGCCCGCCACCGGCGCTGGCAAAGTGCTGCGCCGCCTGCTTCGGGATATTGCGTGATTGAATGAGAAATTGGCTGCTGGCGCCTGATGAATATGCGCTGGTAGCTATACAAAACATAGCGACTGCCCTATGCCATCTTCTGTTCTGTTCACCAAAGTGCTGGTTGCCAACCGTGGCGAGATCGCACTGCGCACTGTGCGCGCCCTGCACGACCTGGGCATTGCCAGCGTGGCCGTGTATGCCGACGATGACGCCACCAGCCCCCATGTCCACGCAGCCAGTGCGGCCGTGGCGCTGGGCGCCACCGGCCCGGCGGCGTACCTGGACGGTGCGCGCTTCATCGCCATTGCGAAGGCGCAGGGCTGCGACGCCGTGCACCCGGGCTACGGCTTCTTGAGCGAGCGCGCCGACTTTGCCCGCGCGTGCGCCGAGGCGGGGCTGCGCTTCATCGGCCCCACGCCTGCGCAGCTCGCGCTGTTCGGCGACAAGGCGCAGGCCCGTGCGCTGGCGCAGCAGCAGGGCGTGCCGCTCATGCCCGGCACGCAGACGGCCGTGAAGCTGCAGGAGGCGCAGGCCTTCTTCGCGCAGCACGCCCATGCTGGCATCGTCATCAAGGCCATCGGTGGCGGCGGCGGGCGCGGCATGCGCGCGGTGGCATTGGTCGATGACTTGCCTGCTGCCTACGCGCGCTGCCGCAGCGAGGCGCAGGCCGCCTTTGGTGTGGACGGCGTGTACGTGGAACGCCTGATGGGCAACGCGCGCCACATCGAGGTGCAGGTGCTGGGTGACGGGCGCGAGGTGATCGCGCTGGGCGAGCGCGAATGCACGCTGCAGCGGCGCTTTCAGAAGGTGGTGGAGATCGCGCCCAGTCCTTCGTTGCCCGCGCCGCTGCGCGAGCGCATCACCGCTGCTGCGCTGGACATGGCGCGCGCCGTGGCCTACGAGGGCCTGGGCACGTTCGAGTTTCTGGTGGACCTGGCCTCGAACGACCTGCCGTTTGTGTTCATCGAATGCAACCCACGCCTGCAGGTGGAGCACACCATCACCGAAGAAGTGACCGGCGTGGACTTGGTGCAGGCGCAGATCGCACTGGCCGCAGGCCGCACGCTGCAGGACATCGGCCTCGACCCCGCCGCACCGCCCGCCGTGTTGGGCTTTGCCGTGCAGTGGCGCATCAATGCCGAAACGCTGGACGCACAGGGCAACGCCACCCCCGGCAGCGGCACGCTCAGCCGCTTTGACCTGCCCGCAGGCCCCGGCGTGCGCGTGGACACGCACGGTGCAGCGGGCGCCACGCCGTCGCCGCACTACGACACGCTGCTGGCCAAGCTCATCGTGCACACGCGCAGCCCGCGTTTTGCGGATGCGCTGCGCCGCTCGCAGCGCGCGCTGGCCGAGTGCCGCATCGACGGCGTGGCCACCAACCTCGCGCTGCTGCAGGCCCTTGCCGCACGGCCCGAGATGGAGAGCCAGCAGGTGCACACGCGCTGGCTGGAATCCGTGTTGCCTGAATTGCTGGGTGCTTCCAATAACATAGCTTTCAGCGCTTATCCATCAAGCTCTGGCGGCCAAAAAGACTCAAATTTCTCAATGCCTGCACCCGAAGGTGCCGTGCTGGCCCCCATGCCCGCCCGCCTGGTGCAGCTGAGCGTGGCCGAGGGCGACGTGGTCGCTGCCGGCGCCGAGCTGGCCGTGCTCGAAGCCATGAAGATGGAGCATGTGCTGCTGGCCCCACACGCGGGCCGCGTCGGCGCGCTGCTGGCCGTGGCCGGTGGCTACGTCGCGCAGGGGCAGCCGCTGCTGGTGCTGGACGCGGTGGATGATGCGGCCGATGTCGAAGTGCAGGGCAGCGCTGCGCACGACCCCGACCACATCCGCGCCGACCTGCAACGCGTGATCGACCGCCACGCCTTCACGCTCGACGCCGCGCGCCCCGACGCCATGGCCAAGCGCCACGCGCAAGGCGGCCGCTCCGCGCGCGAGAACATTGCCGACCTGTGCGACGACGGCAGCTTCATCGAATATGGGGCCCTCGCCATTGCTGCGCAGGCGCGCCGCCGCAGCAAGGAGGACCTGATTGCCAACACGCCCGCCGACGGCATGGTCACGGGCATTGGCGGCATCAATGGCGCACTGTTTGGCGACGAGAAGTCCCGCGCCGTGGTCATGTCGTATGACGCCACCGTGCTCGCAGGCACCCAGGGCGCTCGCAACCACGCCAAGACCGACCGCATGCTGGGCATTGCCCTGGCGCAGAAGCTGCCGGTGGTGCTGTTTGCCGAGGGCGGCGGCGGGCGCCCGGGCGACACCGACATGCCCGTGGTGGCGGGGCTGCATGTGCACACGTTTGCGAGCTACGCGGCGCTGTCGGGCCAGGTGCCTGTTGTCGGCATCGCTGCGGGGCGCTGCTTTGCGGGCAATGCGGCGCTGCTGGGCTGCAGCGACGTGATCATTGCCACCCGCGCCAGCAACATTGGCATGGGCGGCCCGGCCATGATCGAAGGTGGTGGGCTGGGCGTCTTCAAGCCCGAGCAGATCGGCCCGAGCCGCGTGCAGCATGCCAACGGCGTGATCGACGTGCTGGTCGATGACGAGGCCGGGGCGGTGCAGGCCGCGCGCCACTATCTGTCGTTCTTCCAGGGCCGCACATCGCAGTGGTCTGCACCCGACCAGCGCCTGCTGCGCGCCGTGGTGCCCGAGAACCGCCTGCGCGTGTACGACACCCGCACGGCGATGGCCGGCCTGGTGGACGAGGGCAGCCTGCTGCCGCTGCGCACCGGCTTCGGCGCCGGCATCCACACCGCGCTGGCGCGCATCGAAGGCCGCCCCGTGGGCCTGCTGGCCAACAACCCGCAGCACCTGGGCGGCGCCATCGACGCCGATGCGGCCGACAAGGGCGCGCGCTTCATGCAGCTGTGCAACGCGCATGGCCTGCCTATTGTGAGCCTGGTGGACACGCCCGGCTTCATGGTCGGCCCCGGGGTCGAAGCCACGGCCCAGGTGCGCCACGTGAGCCGCCTGTTCGTCACCGCCGCCAGCCTGCGCGTGCCCACCTTCAGCGTGGTGCTGCGCAAGGGTTACGGCCTGGGCGCCATGGGCATGACGGCCGGGGGCTTCCATGCGCCCGTGTTCACCGTGGCCTGGCCCACGGGCGAGTTCGGCGCCATGGGGCTCGAAGGCGCCGTGCGCCTGGGCTTTCGCAAGGAGCTGGAGGCGCTGCCCGAGGGCGCCGAGCGCGACGCGCTGTTTGCCAAGCTGCTGGCCAAGTCCTACGCCAACGGCGAGGCGATGCACATGGCCGCCACGCTGGAGATCGACGCGGTGATCGACCCGGCCGACACCCGGGCGTGGCTGGCGCGGGGGTTGGCATCGGCGCAGGTGGCGCCGCTGGGTCCACGTTGCATCGATACCTGGTGAAGCAGCACGGCACCTGACACGGTGGTGCCTATCGGTGCATCAGGGCGAGCTTTGCGCCGAGCCCGACAAACGCGGCCGCAAAGCCGCGGCGCAGCCACACCAGCGTGCCGGGGCGCTGCAGCACCTGGTCACGAAACCGGGCGGCAAAGACGCCATACCCCAAGAACACCACAAAGGTCATGGCCATGAAGACCAGCGAGAGCTGGAGCATGCGCCACGCGGGCTGCGCTTCGCCCGGTGCGATGAACTGCGGCAGAAAGGTGAGGAAGAACAGCGACAGCTTGGGGTTGAGCAGGTTGATCAGCATGGCTTCCGCGATACGCCCACTGGCAGCGCGTGTGGGCGCGTCAGTGCGAACCTCCAGTGTGGCGGGCGAGCGCCACGTGGCCCAGCCCATGTAGACCAGGTAGGCGACCCCCGCGAAGCGCAGGACTTCGAATGCCGTGGCGCTGGCGTTGAGGAGCGCGGCCAGCCCGGTGATCGCCGCCAGCAGGTGCGGCACGATGCCGAGCGTGCAGCCCAGCGCCGTCACGGCGGCGGCCCGCGCGCCGCCCGAGAGTCCGGCCGCCACGGTCAGCAGGGTTCCTGGCCCCGGCGAGACGACCACGATGAGCGAGGTGATGAGAAATTCGATGCCCATGGCGAGAGGCCGCGCGGCGGCGGCGTGAAGTGGCGATGCCCGCAGCATCCGCCAACCCCCGCACAACGGTCTTGAACGAAATTGCAGGGGCCGGGCTGTCAGCCGCGTGCGCGGACGTAGGCGCCGGGTGTGATGCCAAAGCTGCGCGTGAAGAGGCGCGTCAGGTGGCTTTGGTCGGCAAAGCCACTGGCTGCGGCGACATCGGCCAGGGGCGTACCCGCACCCATCAGATGGCGCGCAAGCTGCAGTCGGCGCTGCAGCAGGTAGGCGTGTGGCGTCAGGCCCGTGGCCTGGGCAAATTGGCGCACGAGCTGGTAGCGGCTCATACTTGCTGCGTCGGCCATTTGCGCGAGGCTCCAGGGTGCGGTGGGATCGTCGTCCATCATGGTGCGAGCCCTGGTGATGGACGCGGCGGATTGTTGGTGGCCCTTCGGTCGCAGCAGGCCGCCCAGCACCTGCAACAAGCATTCCTCCACATGCAGCGCTGCGGCCGAGTGGTTGGGGCGGTGAGTGGCCGCGTCGAACAGCGCCAGTACCTGGGCCGCCAGCCGCGCATCGCGCATCGTCGGAGCATGGAATTCGAAAGCGGAGCCGAGCGGGCCCGGATGCACCTCGGCCGCCAATGGCGCCACCAGGGCAGGTTCCAGGTAGAGCATGCGCCAGGCGCGTCCACGCTCGTCCAGCGGCATGCCATCGTGGACTTCGCCGGGGTTGACCGTGATGGTGTCGCCTGGGCCCGATTCCACAATCCCCCGGCCGCTGGCCGATTTCTGCGCACCCCGCTCGATCACGCCCAGGCCGAACTGCAAGTGCATGTGCCTGCCGAAGACGAGGCGGGAGTCGGCCTGCATTGCTTCGATGCCGGGCAGTGCGGTGGGCAGGAATCGGAAGGGTTTTTGCTGCATGGCGCGCGGCCTTGGGGTGGCGCAGGGCCATGATAAGCTGACCTGATCGTCCCTTTTTCCTACCCCAGTTTCACACGCGGAGACTCCCCTATGCCCGGCCTTTTGCCCGATATCGACCCCGATGGTTTGCTCGAATTTTCGGTGGTCTACACCGATCGCGCGCTCAACCACATGTCCAAGCGCTTCACCGGCGTGGTGCAGGACATCCTGGGCACGCTCAAAGAGGTCTACCACGCCCACACGGCCGTGCTGGTGCCCGGCAGCGGTACCTTCGGCATGGAGGCCGTGGCCCGCCAGTTCGCCAACCGCGAGAAGGTGCTCATCGTGCGCAACGGCTGGTTCAGCTACCGCTGGAGCCAGATCTTTGATGCCGACACCGGTCTGGGCGGCGGTGCGGTGGTGTGCAAGGCGCGCCGCCAGGGCGATGGCCCGCAGGCGCCCTGGGCGCCGTGCCCGGCCGACGAGGTGGCGGCCACCATCCGCGCCGAAAAACCGAAGGTGGTGTTCGCGCCGCATGTGGAGACGGCCAGCGGCATCATCCTGTCGGACGACTACATCCGCACGTTGACGGCTGCTGCCCATGAGGTGGGCGCGCTGTTCGTGCTTGACTGCATCGCTTCGGGCGCGATGTGGGTGGACATGCAGGCCACGGGCGTGGACGTGCTCATCAGTGCGCCGCAAAAGGGATGGAGCGGCTCGCCCTGCTGCGCCATGGTGATGCTGAGCGAGCGTGCGCGCGAGGCCATTGAGGGCACCACGAGCAGCAGCTTCTCGTGCGACCTCAAGAAGTGGATGCAGATCGCCGAGGGCTACGAAAAGGGCCAGCACGCCTACCACACCACCATGCCCACCGACGCGCTGGTGCGCCTGTCCGAGGTGATGGCCGAGACGCGCGCCTACGGCTTTGCCAAGGTGCGTGACGAGCAGATCGAACTGGGCGCCAAGGTGCGGGCGCTGCTCGAATCGCGCGGCTTCCCCAGCGTGGCGGCCGACGGCTTCAAGGCGCCCGGCGTGGTGGTGAGCTACACCACCGACCCCGGCATCCAGAACGGCAAGAAGTTCATGGAAGTGGGCCTGCAGACTGCTGCGGGTGTGCCGCTGCAGTGCGATGAAGGGCCGGACTTCAAGACCTTCCGCATCGGCCTGTTTGGCCTGGAGAAGTGGCACAACGTGGACCGCACCGTGGGCCACTTGTCAAAGGCGCTGGACCAGATTGCGGCGGCGGCCTAACGGGTTGCGGTCTAGGTCGGCGGGCTTGCCCGGATGAAGCCAGAGACTGACAGCGCAACCGTCGCCCTGCGGCGTGCCAAACGGCAGGCGCTGGGACTGTTGCTGCTGGTGACGGCCGTGTTCATCGCCACCAGCGTGGTCGAACGCGGCCTGCTGCTCAACTGCGTGAAAGCCATGGCCGAGGCCGCCATGGTGGGTGCGCTGGCGGACTGGTTTGCGGTGGTGGCGCTGTTCCGGCGCCCGCTGGGCCTGCCCATTCCGCACACAGCGGTCATTGCGCGCAACCAAGCGCGCATTGGCCGCAACCTCGCCACCTTTGTGCGCGACAAGTTCCTGGATGTGTCCTCGCTGGTGTCTCTGATCCGCCGGCACGACCCCGCCGAGCGGCTGGCGCAGTGGCTGACTGCCCCCGGCAACGCCGCGCTGCTGGGCCACCAGGCCACGCGCCTGACATCGGCTGCGCTGGAGACGGTGCAGGACGCGCAGGTGGAGCGCTTCATCCACAAGGCCGCGCGTGCCTTGATCGGGCAGGTGGATATGTCGCGTGCCCTGGCGGCAGTGCTCGACACCCTCACGCACAATGGCCGTCACCAGGCGCTGCTGGACGACGTGCTGGCCAAGCTCATCGAACTGTTGCAGAACGAGCAAACCCGCACCTGGGTCGCGCAGTCCATCGTGGCCTGGCTCAAGAAGGACCACCCGCGCACCGAGAAGTTGCTGCCCAGCGACTGGCTGGGCGACAAGGGCTCGGCCCTGCTGGCCCGCGCGCTCGAGAGCCTGATGGCCGATGTGGCAACCAACCCGCAGCACGCACTGCGTGCGCAGTTTGATGTGGCGGTGCAGCGCTTTATCGAGCGCCTGCGCAGCGACCCGGAATGGGAGCGCAAGGGCGAGGAGATCCGCACCTGGCTGCAGACCGACGCCACGGTGGCAGGTTATGTGCAGACCTTGTGGCTGGATCTGCGCGGCGCTCTGCAACGCGACCTGGCCGATGCCGATTCGGTGCTGGCGCGGCAGGTGGGCAAGCTGGGGTTATGGCTGGGCGAGTCGCTGGCGGGGGATGCGGCGCTGCGGCAGTCGTTCAATGACCGGCTGGAGCGGTGGGTGGAGGGGCTGGCGCCGGATGTGTCGGCGTTTATTGCGCAGCACATTGAGGACACCGTGCGGCGATGGGATACCGAGGAGATGACGCAGCTGATTGAGCTGAACATTGGGAAGGATCTGCAGTACATCCGCATCAACGGGACCGTGGTGGGCGGGCTGATCGGGCTGGTGCTGTTTGTGGTGTCGCACGCGGGGGAGATTTGGAGGGCGGTGGTGGGCATCTGACCGCTCGTTCGGGCTGAGCCTGTCGAAGCCAGGGCATGCTGGTTCGAAAAGCATGCTGGTGTTGAGGGCGGAGGCCGGGACTCGCCCCGGCGGGCGAGGTACTTGTTCTTTGCTTCGCCAAAGAAAAGTACCCAAAAGAAAGGCGACCCCCAGTCTGCGACCCCTTCGCTGTGCGAAGGGGCAAACCTGCGGCGGGGCGGTTGCGGGGTGCGCCGTGGAACTCGCTTTGCTGCTGCGCAGCGCCGCTCGGACAACCACGGCGAGTCAGTTCACGAGGCATGCGCGCTCCGACGCGCATGCTCACCCCGCAACCGCCCCGCCGCAGGCGCAGCCAGCAGGGGTGGGGGAGCCGAACAGCCACACGGGCCATCGCGTTGCTCGGCCGCGCTCCGACGGCCTGGGGCTGGGCCTAGCGTGCCGCCTCATCCGCCGCCATGTGGGCCGCGTGTTCTTCCTGCAGGTGCTGCGCAATCTGCGCCCACGCCTGCTTGGCCTCGGCGTCCTGCGCCCAGGCGTAGCAACTGGCGATATGCATGGCCGTCACCGCATGGTGTGGGTCGAGAGCAAAGGCCACCTCGCATTGCAGCGCAGCCTGCCGCCACATGGCCGTCGCATCCTCTGATCCTTCTTTCTGCAGCGCATGGGCTTCTGCCACCCACGCCTGCCCCAGGCGAAACGCCGCAGCGTGCAGCCCGGGGTCGGCGTCATGCGCTCGTTGAAACAACACCCCCGCCTGCCGCCACAACGCCCGCGCTGCGGCAAAGTCCTGCGTGGCCACGGCCTGTGCCTGGACGACTAAGGCGTTGCCGGATTGGAGAAGGGTAGTGGCGGTTTCGCTGGGCATGGATTTGGAAGAAGGATAGGGTGCGGATTGTCGATGGTATTGCTGGGCCACTCTGACAGATTCTGCCGATGCAACAGCCGAAACGGTCACCTATGTGAAGGTAGCCGTTGGTGTGAGCGGGGAGATCGCGCAGCGCGCGGACACCGAGGCTTTAGTTCAACGATGAGCTAGCCCTCATCGCCGCGCCTCCAAAGAATGGACTGGACGGCATCATCGAAGTCGACCAGCGTATGCCTAGCGGCACGGATGAAAGCGACATCTTCCTTCAGTTGAATGAGGTCAACCTTTTTGTAGCGATGAATGACGCCCGCTCTCCCCGCCTGTGATTTCACCCGCACATATCCCATCTTTCGCACGTCTATCCAGTCCGCATGGGCATACTCATTTCGACGCGCTGCACACTCGGTGAGTAGCTTTCCTAGATCTCTTAGTTCATTCGGCTTCTCCGTTGCTCCCAAGATCTGTCCGTACAAGTTGAGCAGTGCTCGCGCTTTCGCTGCGTACATCATCTCTGTCAAGAACACCTCTAACCGCTCGTCTTGATACGGATCTCGGAGGATTAACTGCCGAATGAAATCCCCAATGTGATCTTCGAGAGAATTGAAGTAAACGACGATCCAACCGATCTGTGGAGCTACTTCTTCGAGATATGCCTCAAGCTCTTCGTCGCTTTCGACGAACTCGAACTCGTCTTCGGCTTCTCGACTCGAAAGGCTACGGTGCGACATAAGGGCTAGAGTAATTTATCCCGCAGAATCTGGGAGGAGGTGGAGTCTGGGCAAGCAAAGAAGGTGCGCCGCTCGACGTTTCTGGGAGCGATGCTCTCTGTAGCATTTTGGGCCTAATGGGTGTCGCCGAGGAATGGCTTCCTTCAAAACCTCGGCAAATCCGGATGCTTGATCTGCCCCCCGCGCACCAACATCTTCCCGTACTCCGCACACCGGTTCAGCGTGGGAATCACCTTCCCCGGGTTCAGCAACCCCGCCGGGTCGAACGCATGCTTGAGGCCGAACATCTGCGCGTTCTCCTCCGCAGAAAACTGCACGCACATGCTGTTGAGTTTCTCCACACCCACGCCATGCTCACCCGTCACGGTGCCGCCCATGGCCACGCTGGTTTCCAGAATCTCCGCGCCAAACAGTTCGCAGCGGTGCAGCTGGTCGGCGTCGTTCGCATCGAACAGGATCAGCGGATGCAGGTTGCCGTCGCCCGCGTGGAACACGTTGGCACAGCGCAGCTGGTATTTCTTTTCCATCTCCTGGATGGCCAGCAGGATGTCGGCCAGGCGCTTGCGCGGGATGGTCGAGTCCATGCACATGTAATCGGGGCTGATGCGGCCGCTGGCGGGGAAGGCGTTCTTGCGACCGCTCCAGAAGCGCAGGCGTTCGGCCTCGTCGCGGCTCACGCTGATGGCGGTGGCGCCCGCAGCGCGCAGCACCTCGCTCATGCGGCCGATTTCTTCTTCCACCTCTTCGGGCGTGCCGTCGCTTTCGCACAGCAGGATGGCTTCTGCGGTCAGGTCGTAGCCCGCGTGCACAAAGTCTTCGACGGCGGCGGTCATGGGCTTGTCCATCATCTCCAGCCCGGCGGGGATGATGCCCGCCGCGATCACCGCAGCCACCGCGTCGCCCGCCTTGCGCACGTCGTCAAAGCTGGCCATGATGCAGCGCGCCAGCTGGGGCTTTGGGATGAGCTTGACCGTCACTTCGGTGGTCACGGCCAGCATGCCTTCGCTGCCGATCACGGCGGCCAGCAGGTCGTAGCCGGGGGCGTCCAGCGCCTCGCTGCCAAATTCGACGGGCTCGCCTTCCACTGTGAAGCCTTTCACCTTGAGCACGTTGTGCACGGTGAGGCCGTATTTGAGGCAGTGCACACCGCCCGAGTTCTCGGCCACGTTGCCGCCGATGGTGCAGGCGATCTGGCTGCTGGGGTCGGGTGCGTAGTACAGGCCGTAGGGCGCGGCCGCCTCGCTGATGGCCAGGTTGCGCACGCCGCACTGGACCACGGCCGTGCGGCTTTCGGGGTTGATGTCGAGGATGCGGTTGAACTTGGCCAGCGACATCGTCACGCCCAGGGCGTGGGGCATGGCGCCGCCCGACAAGCCCGTGCCTGCGCCGCGCGCCACCACGGGCACCTGCAGCCGGTGGCAGACCTGCAGCACGGCCTGCACCTCGTCATACGTTTCGGGCAGGCACACCACCAGCGGGCGCTGGCGGTAGGCGGTGAGGCCGTCGCATTCGTACGGAGTGGTGTCCTCGTTGTGCCAGAGCAGTGCGTGGGCGGGCAGCACGCGGCCCAGGGCCTGGACAACCTCGGCCTGGCGCGCGGCGCGTTCGGCGGGTGTCGGGAGCGGGGCGGAAGAAGTGGCGGTGATCATGGCCGCCACTGTAGGGGATGGGGACGGGCGGGGTGTGAGGTTTTCTGCAGGTGTTTGTGAAAAACACCGAGTCGCTCACTAATTGATAGCTTCTAACGTTTGATGGACAAGCGCTGGGGCTGATTTTTGCCTGAACTTGGTGGAGGAGGGCATGGCTCGGGCGAGGGCCGCCGAGCAAGGGCCGCCCCGCAGCGAGGGCGGCGTCCCCCTTCCGGCGCAGCCGAGAGAAGGGGGAAGGCGCCAAAGGCGATTCAGGGGGATGCCTCGACTACGCCATGGTTTTGCGCAGCCACTCGGCAAACGCCGCACACTCCCACCGGTCCATCGTGCCGGTGCGCCAGCACAGGTAGTGCGCGTGCGGGCTGGCGGTGTCGGTGTCAAACAGGCGCACCAGCGTGCCGTTCTCCAGCCACGGTGCGCCCAGCTTCAGGCGCACCAGCGCTACGCCCATGCCGGCAGCGGCGCCGTCGCACATCAGGCCGATGTCGTTGAACTGCGAGCCCTCGCTGGGCTCGGCCCAGTCGAGGCCCGTGGCAGCAAACCAGGTGCGCCAGGGCTCCAGCGGGCTGCGCAGCAGGGGCACGCCCTCCAGGTCCTCGGGGCGGTCAAAGGGGCCGTGTTCGCGCACGAAGGCGGGCGAGGCCAGGGGCGTGACCACGTCGCGGGCCAGTTCTACGTGCTCCACATCGGCATAGTGGCCGGGGCCGAAGCGCACCATCAGGTCGGCGTCTTCGGCCACCACGTCCAGCAGCGGGATGGAGACCTGCAGCGCCAGGTCGATCTCGGGGTAGGCCTCGGTGAACTGGCGCAGGCGGGGGATGAGGATGGTGCGCGCGAATGTGGGCGTCACGGCCAGCTTGAGCCGCCGGCGCCCGGGCGCGGCCGCCTGGCCCGGAAAGCGCTGTAGCGCGCCCAGCCCCTCGCGCACATGGGCCAGGTAGGCGCTGCCCTCGGTGGTCAGCGAAAAATCGGCCCGGCCAAACAGCCGCACGCCCAGGATCTGCTCCAGCTGCTTGACCCGGTGGCTCACGGCGCTGGGCGTGACGCACAGCTCGTCGGCCGTCTGCGTCACGCTGCGCAGGCGGGCCAGGGCCTCAAAGGTCAGCAGGCACTGGATGGGCGGAATGCGCCGGGCTGCGCTGCTGAGGAAGGATGAGGACGGGGCTGCCGTGGCCATTGGGCAGAACGGGTTGGCGGGTTAGCGGAAGACGACGGTCTTGTGGCCGTTGAGCAGCACGCGGTGCTCGCTGTGCCACTTCACGGCGCGGGCCAGCACCTGGCTTTCGGTGTCGCGGCCCCGGGCCGTGAGGTCTTCCACGGTGTCGGTGTGGTCGGCGCGGGCCACGTCCTGCTCGATGATCGGGCCTTCGTCCAAGTCGGCCGTCACATAGTGGGCGGTGGCGCCAATCAGCTTCACGCCCCGGTCATGGGCCTGGTAATAAGGCTTGGCGCCCTTGAAGCTGGGCAGGAAGCTGTGGTGGATGTTGATCGCCCGACCGGCCAACTTTTGACATAGGTCAAGAGAAAGTATCTGCATGTAACGGGCCAATACCACCAACTCGGCCCCTTCGCCCTCGATAATCTCAAGCTGCTTGGCTTCGGCCTGGGCTTTGGTGCTGCCCGTCAGCGGGATATGGTGGAACGGCACGTTGTAGCTGGCCGCCAGCTGGTAGAAGTCGCGGTGGTTGCTGATGATGGCGCGGATGTCGATGGGCAGCAGGCCACTCTTCCAGCGGAACAGCAGGTCGTTGAGGCAGTGGCCCTCCTTGCTGACCATGAGCACGGTTTTCATGGGTGCAGCTGTTGCGTGCAGGCGCCAATGCATGTTGTAGGGTTCTGCAAACGTGGCCAGGCGGGCCTTGAGCGTTGCGTGATCGTGCTGGTCGCAGGCAAACTGAACGCGCATGAAGAACAGGCCGGTGGCGTGGTCGTTGTACTGCGCGGCTTCTTCGATGTTGCCGCTGTGCTCCAGCAAAAAGCCCGAAACGGCATGCACCAGCCCCAGGCGGTCGGGGCAGGACAGGGTAAGGATGTAGGCGTTGGTCATAGCGGTGCGATTGTCGCAGCATGGCCTGAGCGCTTGTCGAACAGGGAAATCAATGACCAATCCGGGCGATGCGTCGCGTATTGTCCCCTGGCGGGGAATGCTGCTGTACCTGGTGCTGGGGGTGGCCTGGGTGTTCGTGGGCGACGCGCTGTTGGCCCGGTGGGTGAGCGACCCGGTGCTGCTCACGCGCTTTCAGACCTGGAAGGGCTGGGGCTACGTGCTGCTGACCAGTGGGCTGGCCTGGTGCCTGCTGCGCAGCATGCGCCACGCCGAAAAGGTGCGCCTGGCCATGGCCAGGGAGCTGTCGCAGATCGTGCGCCACGTGCCGGCAGGTATCGCGCGCGCGGCGCCAGACGGGCGGTTCCTGTGGGCCAACACCCGCCTGTGTGATCTGCTCGGCGCGCCGCTGGAGCGGGTATGCAGCCTGAATGTTCGCGATGTGCTGATGGCGCCCGACCGTGACCGGGTGGCTGCCCAGTTGTCGCGCCTGCTGGCGGGCGAGATCGACCACTATGTGGGTGAACACGAATGCCTGCGTCCGGGCGATGGGCGCAAGGTGGCCGTGCTGTGCACGGTAGCGCTGGTCCCCGAGGCGGATGCCGAGCCCGCCCATATGGTCTGCGTTCTGCAGGACCTGGACGAGATCAAGGCCGCCCGCGCCGCACTCAAGAACAGCGAGGCCCGCCAGCGGCTGGCCGCCACGGTGGTGGACAACACCATGGAGGGCGTGGTGGTGACCGATGCGCAAAGCCGCATCCTGTCGGCCAACGCCGCCGTCACCCGCCTGCTGGGCTATACCGAGGAAGAACTGCTGGGCCAGACGCCGCGCGTCTTCAAGTCGGGGCGGCATGACAAGGCGTTTTACGAGGCCATGTGGGGCACATTGCGCCAGACGGGCCATTGGCAAGGCGAGATCTGGAACCGCCGCAAGAACGGCGAGGTGTTTCCGGAGCACATGTCCCTGTCGGCCGTGCGCGACCCTGCCGGGCAGATCACGCACTACGTGTGCATGTTCACCGACATTTCTGAAGAAAAGGTGCAGCAGCAGCGGCTGGAGTTCCTGGCGCACAACGATGCGCTCACGGGGCTTTCCAACCGCGCGTGGTTCGGCCACCAGCTGGAGCAGGCCGTGCTGGAGGCGCGAGCCAGTGGCGAGCACATTGCTGTGCTGCTGCTTAACCTCGACCGTTTCAAGGACGTGAACGACAGCTACGGCCATGCCACCGGTGACGAGGTGCTCAAGCACATCGCGCGGCAGGTGCAGTCAGCCTTGCGGCCGGGCGACGTGATGGGGCGGCTGGCGGGCGACGAGCTGGCCGTGGTGGCGCGCCACCTGCGCCATGCCGACGGCGCCGCTGCCGTGGCGCGGCACCTGATCACGGCCGTGGCCGAGCCCTGGCGTTCGCCCGATGGCTTTGAAGTGGTGGCGGGTGTGAGCGTGGGCATCTGCATGTTCCCTGAGCACGCGAACACCACCGAGCTTCTGCTGCAGGGCGCCCATGCGGCGGTCTATGGCGCCAAGGCGCGTGGCCGGGGGGCGTGGTGTTTCTTCCACGAGGCGATGACCCAGGCTGCGCGCGAGCGGCTGGCGCTGGAGTCGCGCCTGCGCCTGGCGCTGGCGCAGGGCCACCTGCAGATGTATTACCAGCCGCAGGTGGACATTGCCACCGGCCACATCCAGGGCGCCGAGGCGCTGGTGCGCTGGAACGACCCGGTGGAGGGCCTGATCTCGCCCGCGCGCTTTATCCCCGTGGCCGAAACCTCGGGCGTCATTGGCCCGCTGGGCGAATGGGTGCTGCGCGAGGTTTGCCGCCAGGGCCAGGCCTGGCGCCAGGCAGGCCTGCCCGACCTCACGCTCGCCGTGAACGTGTCGCCGCGCCAGTTCCACCTGACGGACCTGGCCGGTTGCGCGTCGGGCGCGCTGGCCGATTCGGGCTTCCCGCCCGAGCTGCTGGAGCTGGAGATCACCGAAACCGCCCTGGCCGAGCGCACCGAAGAGGCGCGCCAGGTGCTGATGCGCCTGCGCGCGCTGGGCCTGCGCATTGCGGTGGATGACTTTGGCACAGGGTATTCGTCGCTCGCGCAGCTCAAGCGCTTTCCGATTGATGTGCTCAAGATCGACCAGGGCTTCATCCGCGACATTCCGCAAAGCGAGGACGACATGGCCATCAGCGCCGCCATCATTGCCATGGGGCACAGCATGGGGCTGTCGGTGCTGGCCGAAGGGGTGGAGACCGACGGCCAGTTGGCCTTCTTGCGAGAGCGGGGCTGTGATGCGTACCAGGGCTATCTGTGCAGCCGGCCCGTGCCCGCCGATGACTTCGCAGCGCTGCTGCGGGCTCAGCCCGTGACTGTGGCACCGTAGGTCACGGTGCTGGGCGCGCCGGGCGCCACTTCTCGCGCAGCTCTGCACAGGCATCGCGGGGTGGCAGGGCAGGGGTTTCAATCACCGCATCCGCATCGCTTGGTTTGTTTGCTTCATTTTTGATAGCTGTTGGCGCTTTCCCAGATTGCGCCAGGGCCACTTTTGACACCAAACTGGCTGGCCAGTGGGTGGGCACTCCCAGGCTGCGCAGCACATGGCCGCCCCCAGCCACCAGCAGCACCGTCTGCCCGGGGCGCAGGGCCTGCTGGGCGGTGCGCGCCATGCTCGCGTCGCGGGCGATCTGGATGCGGGCCATGGGGGCAATTTGCGATTCCGGCAGCAGGCCGCAGTGGCCCTCGCGCAGCGCCTGGTGTTGCTGTGCCAGTGCGGGGGCGGGCAGGTGCTGGTCCCAGCGGGCCTCGCCCATCGTGGCGCGCATCTGGGCGCGCGGCAGGTTGCCACCCAGCACCGGCACGCCAGCAGCCACGGCGGCCATCACCACGGGGCCATAGGCTTTCCACGGCCAGGCGGCGTCGTTCCATTGCAAGGCGGCCTGGGCCTGGGCGTCGGTGGCGTCGCGCGGCAGGGCCTGCGTGCTGTGGCCGCTCTCGGCCATCTCCATCACCACGGCCGCCAACTGGCCTTTTGCGGCCAGCCACAACACGGTCTCGCGCTGCAGGCGCTGGTGGTCGGGCGCATCGTGCTGTTCGCCGAGCAACAGCACATCGGTGGGGAGCAGGGCCTGCAGGCGGTCGGGCCACGCAGCGAGTGGGGTGCTGGGGGGCGTGGTGCCCGTGCTGGCACAGCCTGCCAGTGCTCCCGTGGCTATCAGGGCTCCGGCCAGCAGCAGACGGGCACAGAGGTGGGTGTCGGATGATCGTTGCATGGCGCCATGCTACGCGGGTGAGACTTGACCCAGGTCAAGAGTCGGCGCAAGCTCGGTGCCTACACTGCCCTGCATGCGCACCAAGCCCACCCTGTCCACCAAGCTCCTGGCCATGGGCGCGGGTTTTTTGCTGGTGGCGCTGGCCTCCATCAGCCTCACGCTGTGGGTAACCTGGAAGCTCGAAGGCGGCGCCGCCGCTGTCAACGAGGCCGGCCGCCTGCGCATGAACATGCTGCGCATGGTGCTGGTGCTGCAGACCGAGCCCGCCGAGGCGGTGCAGGAGCGTGCCCGCCTGTTCGATGCCAGCCTGGACCTGCTGCGCACGGGCGACCCCTCACGCCCGCTGTTTGTGCCCTGGAGCGACGAGACCCGCTCGCGCTTCGAGGCCATACGCACCCAGTGGGCCCAGGCGCACAGCGGCTGGGTGACCACGTTGCCCCCCGATCGCGCGCAGACCTTGGCGCAAGCCGATGCGTTTGTGCAGCAGGTCGATGGTTTTGTGGATGCCATCGAGATCCAGATTGCAGGCTGGACGGCAGCGCTGCACCTGTTCCAGCTGTTCATGATGGCGCTGGCCATTGTTGCCGCCGTGACCTTCATGGCCGCAAGCTATCTGCTGGTCATCAACCCCGTGGCGCGCCTGCAGCAGGCCCAGGCCCGGCTGCGCCAGGGCGAACTCGGCACCCGCCTGCCGGTGGATACGGATGACGAATTCGGCCAGCTGTCGGCGGGCTTCAACCTCATGGCGCACGCATTGCAGGCATCGCACGACGACCTGGAACACAAGGTGGTGGAGAAAACCGCCAGCATCGCCGTGCAGAACCAGCGCCTCGCCGCGTTGTATGAGGTGAGCGCGCTGGCTTCCACCGCCAGCAGCCTGGAGCTGCTGGCCCAGGGCTTTGTGCAGCAGATCCGGCGCGTGGCTGGGGCCGATGCGGCGGCGGTGCGCTGGTCCAACGAGGCCAATGAACGTTATGTGCTGCTGGCCGGTGACGGCCTGCCCCGCACCATGGCCGAGGGCGAGCACTGCCTGCACACCGGCACCTGCCTGTGCGGCCAGCCCCAGGCCCAGGCGCACACGCGGGTGATTCCCATCACGCCATCAACCACCGTCGCCTTGCCACATTGCCGCGAGGCGGGTTTTGAAACCATGGTGACCATCCCGGTGCAGATGCAGCAGCGCTTGCTGGGTGAGGTGGACCTGTTCTTCCGCTCGCCCATTGAGCTGACCGACGAACTGCGCGATTTGTTAGAAGCCATGACGCGCCACCTGGCCAGCGCCATGGAAGGCCTGCGCGCCACAGCCCTGGAGCGCGAAGCCGCGGTGGCCGAAGAGCGCAGCATGCTGGCGCGCGAGCTGCACGACTCCATCGCCCAGTCGCTGGCCTTCCTCAAGATCCAGACGCAGCTGCTGCGCGACGCCGTGAACCGTGGCGACGAGGCCAAACGCGACCGCAGCATCAGCGAGCTGGATGTCGGCGTGCGCGAGTGTTATTCCGACGTGCGCGAGCTGCTCGTGCACTTTCGCACCCGCACCAACGACGAGGATATTGAATCGGCCCTGCGCGCCACGTTGTCCAAGTTCGAGCACCAGACCGGCATGGCCACCACACTGGGCATGGTGGGCCATGGCCTGCCGCTGGCGCCCGATTTGCAGATCCAGGTGCTGCACATGGTGCAGGAAGCGCTGTCGAACGTGCGCAAGCATTCGGGCGCCACGCGGGTGGACCTGCTCGTGCACCGGCACCCACGCTGGCGCTTTGAGGTGCAGGACAACGGCAAGGGATTCGACGTGGCCACCGTGCCGCCCGATTCGCTGCATGTGGGCCTGGGCATCATGCGCGAGCGCGCCCACCGCGTGGGTGCCGTGCTGCAGGTTGAATCCACCCCGGGCCAGGGCACGCGCGTGTGCATCGAGCTGCCCACGGTGACTGCTGCCACCACCATGCCCTCCCAGTCTGCACCTCCGTCCGCAGCGGCCATAGCCCCCCAAGGCGCGGCTTCTGGCGAAGAACTCACACCCGCCGTGGCCGCAGGCCGGGTGGCCACCACCGCATGACCATCACCACCGCCATCCCCTTGGCCCCCCCCGCCGGTGCGGGCCCCCAACCCCCCGCAGAGCCGCCTGTGACGCTGCTGGTGGTGGACGACCACACGCTCTTCCGCCGGGGGCTGATTGCACTGTTGGGGCAGGACGCGGGCCTGCTCGTGGTGGGCGAGGCGGGCGATGCCGCCGAGGCCCTGCGCCTGGCGCCGCAGCTGTTGCCCCAGGTGATCCTGCTGGACAACCACCTGCCCGGCGTGATGGGCGTGGACGCCATCCGGGGCCTGCGCGAAGTCTCGCCCGCCTCGCGCGTGCTCATGCTCACCGTCAGCGAAGACGGGCAGGACCTGGCCGCCGCACTGCGCAACGGCGCGCAGGGCTACCTGCTCAAGACCATCGACGGCGATCTGCTGGCCCAGGCCATCCGCCGCGCGGCCCGGGGCGAGCCCGTGGTGAGCCCCGAACTCATGGGCAAACTGGTGGCCGCGTTCCAGTCGCAAGGGGTGGCTGAAGCGGCAGCGCTCATCGCCCCAGCCGGGCCTGCCGGGGCGGGTGCGTCCACGCAGCTGCCCGAGGCTGCCAACAACGGCGCCGCGCCCCTGTCCCCGCGTGAGGAAGACGTGCTGCGCGAGATCGCGCGCGGTGCCAGCAACAAGGAAATCGCGCGCGCACTCGACATCGCCGAGACCACGGTCAAGATCCATGTGCAGCACATCCTGCGCAAGCTGGGCCTGAGTTCGCGCGTGCAGGCGGCGGTCTACGCATCGGACCGCCAGCGCTAGTGTGCAACACCACACTAGGAGTAGCGCGGCAGTGCAACCGCCGTGGTCGGCCAGGGATTTGTCGCTGACCACCCTGCGCGCGAGCCGGTGCACCTGCACAAGCGCGCCCTGCGCGAGGCCCGGCGCATGAAGCCGTCACGCCCGCTACATCGCCAATCGCACATAGCGCATAGGGCCTGTCGTCATGCAACCCCTGGGGGTGGGGCGCAGCGCGGGGGAACTTCATAGACTTCTTTCCAGTGTTCTACCTGCCACTGGCCAACGGCCGCATTGCTGAGGAAGCCTTTGATCTCCCCCGAACAAATCCATCTGGTTCGCCAGAGCTTTGCGCAGGTTGCTCCTGTCGCCGCGAAGGCGGGTGCGCTGTTCTACGCCAAGCTGTTCGCCCGCGATCCCGCTATCAGCGGGCTGTTCGCCTCGTCCGACATGAACGAACAGGCGCGCAAGCTGCTGGACATGATCGGCAGCGCCGTGCGCATGCTCGGCCAACCCGAGCAGCTGGACGCCGCACTGCGCGCACTTGGCAAACGGCACGCGGGCTATGGCGTCGAGGCCGCGCACTACGACACGGTGGGTGCGGCGCTGCTCGACACACTGGACGAAGCCCTTGGCGGCGCCTTCACCACCGCCACGCGCGAGGCATGGGGTGCCTTGTATGCCCACGTGGGCACCACCATGCGGGCGGGGGCCGCAGGGGCGTAGCGTTGCAGCGGTGGGCGGTTTGCTTGCCCGGGTGACCGATCCTTGTCTGGTTGCACGCCCCGGGGCATGATGCTTTTGTCAGCACCCGGTGCCGGGGCGCTGGCCCCCATCGATACAGGAGCAACAACGCATGAAAACCACCTCCTTGCGCCGCTTCGGCGCAGCCGTAACCCTGGCAGCAGTCTCCCTTGCTACCGTCTTCGCCTCTGTCACTGCCGTGGCCGACACCACCAAGCCGCTGCTGTTCAAGATCGTTACGGTCAAGGACGATGTCATCGTTGCCGTGCCGCCGGACGAGGCCGGTGCCCCGCGCCCCGAAGCCGCCGCCATTGGCCAGGCCCTGGCCGCCAAAGGCGCGCTCACCTTCTGGCAATACGCCACACGCAAGGCAGCCGACGGCGCACTGGAAATGGCCCCCCGCGCCAAGATCAGCGTGCTGGCGCACGACAGCCTGCGCGTGGAGCCCTACACACCAGCGGTGCGGGTTGTGCCGTTGCCGTAGTGGCGCTGGCTTGGCTGGACCTGCCCTGGTAGGGCTGAAAAAAAAGCCTAAGGGAGCGAAGCCCGGGTGCTTCTTCATGAAGCCCCTTTTGAACGGGCTCTTACCCTCGCCCCACCGGAGACTTGTCAACTGGGTGCCAGCAGACGGGCTTGCAGCTCCAGCCGGTTTTGCACCCCCAGCCGTGTGTAAATCTGGCGGCGGTGGTAGGTGGCGGTGTTGGCACTGATCCCCATGCGTTCGGCAATCTGCGCTTCGGGCAGGCCCCGCGCCAGCCAATAGGCCAGCTCGTGCTGGCGCTGCGGCAGCCCCAGCGCGCGCAGTGCGGGCAGCAGGTGCGCCACGCGCGGCACCCGGTGGGTGATCTGAATGCCCACTGCCTGGCCTTCGCCCGCTGCGGCGGCCATCTGCGTGGCGCGCAGGCTGAACCAGCCGCTGGCGTTATGCAGGTCCAGCTGGGGCAACGCAGGCGCGGGGCCACTGCGGCTGTCACCGCTGCGGCCCGAAAATTGCAGGCGCTGCAGCAGCATGTCCAACTTTGGCGGCAGCTCAGAGCGGCGATGCCAGCTCGGCCCAAAGGCCAACGCCATCAGCAGATCCGATTGTTGGGACGTCCATACCAGTCTTCCTTGGGGCGTGACTACCAGCATGGCACTGTCGTGTACCACGCTGTCCTGCGCGTCCAGCTCGCCCGGTTGCAGAATCCGCGCCAGCCACGGCTCCATCCGTCCAAACATCGCCACGTCGTCCACGTTGAAGCGTGACGAGGCGGCGCTGCGATACAGCTTGAGCGCACCCAAGCCAGCACCCTGCGGCGTGCGCAACACGAGGCTCAGGCAGTCAAACACCTCGGCGGGCCGCAACGCCAAGTTGTAGAAATCGCTGCGCAACAGCTCGCTGATGGGCACCGCCAGAAGTTGCTCCAGCACTTGCGGCCCATGGTCAAAGCGCACCGCCTCGGCAAAGTGGTGAGCGCTGCGGCGAATCACCTTGCGTTCGCTGGCTATTACCTGTGGCTCGAAGTAGGTGTGCATGGTGTCCCTCGTGATCGACGGCTCGACATACGCATCCAGCCCAACGTCGCCGCCTGGATAGAAATAGCAACCCGAGTCAAAGCCAATGAGGTGATGCAACTCATGCAAAACGGGCTCGATGAGCTGGGGCCCGTTGAAGTCAAGGCCAGCCATCTGCTGTAAGCGCGCAATGGCCTGCTGCTGAATTCGGGTGAGGGACATGAAGTGGTGTGTTTGTTTGCTGCATCGCTTCAACGCAATGCGCGTGCCCCAACGTAGCACATCGAAAGTGTCGTTTCCCAACCCCTGGGGGTGGGGCGCTGCGCAGGGGGGCTCCATAAACTTCTTTTCAGCCCAACCCCCCTTCCATTGAGGTTTTCATGCGCTCGATGAGATATCGCGCCTCAAAAGCCAACCCCCGCAGACCACGCCATGAAAAGAACCGATGTTTCCCTCGCCCCGGCCTACCACCACGCCTGCGCTGCGGGCTGCGTGGGGGTGGCCATGCACCACCCGGCGCGGTGGGCTCCATTTGCTCATCAAGAGATAGCTACTTGCGCTTGTTAGATATGCGCCAAGGCCATTTTTGGCATCAACCCTGCCACCTGCCGCCTTATCTATCCACACAAGAGGACATCTATGCAGTCACAACCCCGTTCTAAACGCCCCCCGCGCACGCCCTGGCCCCGGTGGGCTGCGGGCTTAGCTGCACTGCTGCTGTCAGGCGCTGCCTGTGCCGACATGGTGGGCGGCCTGCTGGTATCGCCCACATCGCTGAACTTTGGAAGTGTGGCGCTGGGCGCCACCAGCGCCAGTCAGCAGGTCACGGTAACCAACACCACCTCCGCGCCGATCGGGCCGCTGAGTGTGGGCAGTGGAGTTAGTGCTCCTTGGGGTTCCGGTACAGGTTGCAGTGGCGTCACGCTCGCGGCCGGTACGAGTTGCTCCAGCACGTACACGTTTACGCCGACGGCACTCGGTCCACAGGTGAGCTCCGAAGAGGGCATCACGATCAATGGCGTGAAGGTGCCGATGAGCTTCGTCGGCACTGGTGTGCAGGGTTTACGGGTCACACCCACCAGCTTTAATTTTGGTGACGTGATTATGAACACGACCAGTCCCGGCCAAGTGTTGACGGTGACCAACATCACCTCTGCCCCCGTCACTATTGCAAGCAGCAGCGCTGGGGCAATGGCGCCTTTTGCCTACAGCGGCAACTGCCCTGGCATCACCCTGGCCTCGGGCGCCAGTTGTACCTACACCTACACCTTTCTCCCTACGACCCTTGGAGCAAGAGCTACCCCTGCGGGAACCGAATTTGTCGTCAATGGCCAAGCAACGCCGATCTCCCTTCAAGGCACGGGGGTTGCATCTATCCCCCCGGGGTCACTGCTGGTCACTCCTTCGGCATTTGATTTTGGTGATGTTCCTATCGGGTCCACTAGCGTGCCGCAAGCCGTCACCGTCACCAACCCCACTGGCGCGGCTATTGCACTGAACCTGAGCGGAGGCGGTACAGGCGCTGCGCCGTTCAACACTTTTCAGGGCGACTGTGGCGCGAGCTTGGCGGCGGGATCGACTTGCACGCTGCGCAACTTTTCCTTCAGTCCCATTGCGACAGGGTCGCAAACCGACGGTGCCGCGATTCAGGTCAATGGTGTCAGTTACACCTTTGGCGTTTCGGGTCGTGGCGTATCTGGCGTTACGGTAGGTCCTGCCAATCTGGATTTCGGCCCGGTTCTGGTCGGCGCGGTCAGTCCGCCGCGAGCCATAACCGTGACCAACCCTACGGGTGCGGCTATTTCACTGAACCTAAGCGGAGGCGGTACAGGCGCTGCGCCGTTCAACACTTTTCAGGGCGACTGTGGCGCGAGCTTGGCGGCGGGATCGACTTGCACGCTGCGCAACTTTTCCTTCAGTCCCATTGCGACAGGGTCGCAAACCGACGGTGCCGCGATTCAGGTCAATGGTGTCAGTTACACCTTTAGCGTTTCGGGCATCGGCATCAACGCTGGGCAGTCCCTTATCGCCCCGGTCATCACCAGCGCCCCACCGCCCGGCGGCACGGCAGGCGCACCCTACAACTTCATCGTCACCGCCACGGGCACGACGGTATTCACTTTCTCCGACGCTGGCACGCTACCGCCCGGGCTGACCATCAATCCCAGCACAGGCGCCATCACCGGCACGCCGTCTGCAGCTGGCAGCTACAACGTCACCCTCGCGGCCGCCAACGGAATTCTGCCCAACGGTGCGCAGGCATTCACCATGGACATTGCGCTCGCCCCTGTTGGCAGCGTGACGGCAGTGCCCACGCTGGGCGAATGGGGCCTGCTGCTAATGGCCTGCCTGGTGGGAGGCACGGGCTGGTGGCAGGTGCGGCGCCGCAGCACATCGCGCTGGCCCGCGCCATGAGCGTGCAAACACTTTTGCAGCGGGGGCGCGCGCCTGCCAGGCCTCTGCTGCATCGGTGGTGCCAGGTGCGTTACCGCTCTGCCGCCGCGCAGTATTTCCGAATTGCTATACAAAACATAGCTATATGCGCTTGCTGAGTAAGCGCTAGAGCCTCTTTTTATTGAAATTTTGAGTGCGCCGCCGCACCCACTCCGTCTACGTTGCTGCCAACACCATGAAGAAATACCTTGCACTCCTGGCTGCGGCCTTTCTCCAAACCAGCGCCTTGGCGGCCACTTACACTTTTACCGGCCCCACCTACGTCAACCTGCTGGACTACACAGCACCCTGCGCCGCCGGTACCTGCGTCAACTTCAGCACGGTCATGCGGCAAACAGGCCACTTCACCACCAACCAGCCGCTGCCCGCCAACCAGGTCAGTCTCGACATTGCACCCCTCATCACCTGGTACGACTTCAACGATGGAGTGACCAGCTACAGCATGAACGGCCTCAACACTCGGTTGGTCAAAGCCCATGTTTCTACCAACGCAGCAGGCGAGATTGTTGATAACGACATGGTTTTTCTGTGGTGGCAAACCGGCAGCCATGGCGTGGGCGACCGATTGAGCTACATGTCGGTCAACTTTGCCAGCTACTTCAACCGCCCCTGCGTTTCCCTGAGCAGCCCCGACATCTGCCATAGCTACGCTGACGACGGCGCCACCAGCCACGGCTTTGCCCATGGCAGCGGTGGCTGGACGAGCGACGTCCCCGTGGTGGGGCCGGGTGGGGCGCAGTCCGTACCCGTGGACAACCCATTTGCCCTGGTGCTGACAGCCGTCGGCTTGCTGGGTCTGGCCTTGCGTGGTCGGCAGAAGTTGCTCTTGAAAAGATAGCTAATTGCGCTTTCCAGATAAACGCTGGAGGCAAATTTTTTATCCACCCCTCAGCCCTTCCATTTTGCGCACTGGGCGACAAATCACCATGAAAAAATACCTTGTATTCCTGGCTGCGGCCCTTCTTCAGGCGGGCGCCTGGGCTGTCACGTACACCTACACGGGCTCCAGCTATACAGCCCCCACCCTGACCAACCACGCCGGTCCCGGATGTCCGATCGGGGCCTGCGGTGACTTCACCACGTCCATGTCGCAGTACGGGACCTTCACCACTGTTTCCCCGCTGCCCCCAAACTTCAACGGCAATATCGCACCGCTCATCACCGGTTTCAACTTCAACGATGGACTGACAACCTACTCCAGCGTGGATCCAAACACGACGCTGACGTCAGCCATCGGATGGACTGACGCAAGTGGTGCGTTGGTCGGCGCGGGTCTGAATTTCCAGCGCTGGCACACGAGTGCCCCGCATAGCATTGGCGACCGCGTAGACCAAATGGTTCTGGAGCAAGGCGCCTACAGGAATAGTCCGTGCAATGTAGTCACCACACCACCCGGGGGCGACGTGTGCAATGCGGTTTCTTTTGATGCTTCCAGCAGTAATGTCTTTGGCGTCCCCAGCGCTTCCGGCACGTGGACCGCTATTGGTATCCCGCCAATGGTGGGCGTTACCTCTGTCCCCACGCTCAGCGAATGGGGTCTGATGATGCTGGCGTGCCTGCTGGCAGCGCTTGGCCTGCGTCAGCGACGCAAGCTCTGATCTGATCTGATCTGAGTTTCATTCGCTACTGCCGCTCCTGCGCGCAGCCCGGGCGGTGGTTCTTTTATCCTTCAAGAGCTTCCCCGATCAGCGGTGGGAAAACCGTTCTGGCCCGTTGAGTCCCGGGTCGGTGACATCGGTGCCCCAGGCGAATGGGTTCGTTGCTGCTGATCTGCGCTGCGCCAAACAGCGGCAGGTACGACGGCAACCCGCCGCCGCCCGTGGGTTACGTTGTGAGCACGCTTAGTTTCTGGTACCGCTGAACGCAGCCTTCTTGCCAGTTTGCGCATGCCGCGCAGTAGCGGCCGCAGTGCCGCACCATAGTTCTTTCGAACGATGCTTTCACTCCGCGCAGTAGTCCTTCTGCCGCACCACGTGCTGGTCGAGCGAAGGATGTGCAAAGGTCGCTGCAAACGCGACCATTCCTCTCATGCAAAAAGAGAGGAACCGCGCAATGGCACATACCCCTTTGCCCCCGGGCGACAGCCCACAGCGCACCCGCCAGGCTTGGTCGGTGCTGATCGTCAGCACCTTCGCTTTCACGGTCTGTTTCATGGTGTGGATGATGTTCGGCGTCATCGGCATCCCTATCAAGAAGATGCTGAACCTGAACTCCACGCAGTTCGGGTTGCTCATGTCCATGCCTGTGCTCACGGGCTCGCTGGTGCGGGTGCCGTTGGGCATCTGGACCGACAAGTTCGGTGGCCGCATCGTGATGGCCGCCGTGATGGCCACCACCGTGCCCGCCATCTGGCTGATGGGCTACGCCACGGAATACTGGCACTTCCTGACCATCGGCCTGTTTGTGGGCCTGGCGGGGGGCTCGTTCTCGGTGGGCACGCCCTATGTGGCGCGCTGGTTCCCCAAGCACCGCCAGGGCACGGCCATGGGGGTGTATGGCGCTGGCAACTCGGGCGCGGCGGTGAACAAGTTCGTCGCACCGGTGCTGCTGGTGGCATTTGGCTGGACCATGGTGCCGCAGGTGTATGCGGCCATCATGCTCGGCACGCTGGTGCTGTTCTGGTTGTTCAGCTACAGCGACCCGGCCCACCTGGTGCCCAGCAACGTCAAGTTCACCGACCAGCTCAAGGCGCTCAAGGACCCCAAGGTGCTCAAGTACTGCCAGTACTACAGCATTGTGTTTGGCGGCTATGTGGCACTGTCGCTGTGGATGGTGCAGTACTACGTGGGCGAGTTTGGCCTCGATATTCGCGTGGCGGCACTGCTGGCCGCGTGCTTCTCGCTGCCCGGCGGTGTGCTGCGCGCCATCGGCGGCATGCTGTCTGACAAGTACGGCGCCCACAGCGTGACCTGGTGGGTGATGTGGGTGAGCTGGATCTGCCTGTTTTTGCTGAGCTATCCGCAGACCGACTTCACCATCGTCACCGTCAACGGCCCCAAGACCTTTCACATCGGCCTGAATGTGTACCTGTTCACGGGCCTCATGTTCCTGCTGGGCATTGCCTGGGCCTTTGGCAAGGCCAGTGTCTTCAAGTACATCAGCGACGACTACCCCCAGAACATCGGTGCCATCAGCGGCATCGTGGGCTTGGCCGGTGGCATGGGCGGCTTCATCCTGCCCATCCTGTTCGGCGCGCTGATGGACCTCACGGGCATCCGCTCCAGCGCTTTCATGCTGATGTACGGCGTGGTGTGGGTCTCGCTCATCTGGATGTACTTCACCGAAGTGCGCCGCACCGATCTGATGGCCACGCAGGCAGCACCGGCTGCTGCGGCTGGCCGCTGAACTTTCACTTTCCAAGGAAACACCATGTCTGCCACACCCGCCAGTAGGCGCCAGGGGCGTCTGCTCACCCTCTGGGCTCCTGAGGACAAATCGTTCTGGGAGCGCGAAGGCGAAGCCATCGCCAAGCTCAACCTGTGGATCTCGGTGCCCGCGCTGTTCCTGGCCTTTGCCATCTGGCAGGTCTGGAGCGTGGTCGCCGTGAGCCTGCCCGGCCTCGGATTCAAGTATTCGACCAACCAGCTGTTCTGGCTGGCCGCAGCGCCCGCGCTCAGCGGCGCCACGCTGCGTATCTTCTATTCGTTCATGGTGCCGCTGGTGGGTGGACGCCGCTGGACGGCGATCTCCACTGCCAGCTTGCTGATCCCTGCGATTGGCATCGGCTTTGCGGTGCAAGACAACACCACGACCTATCCCACCATGCTCATCCTGGCGCTGCTGTGCGGCCTGGGCGGCGGCAACTTCAGCTCCAGCATGGCCAACATCAGTTTCTTCTTTCCGAAGGAGCGCAAGGGCTCAGCGTTGGGCGTGAATGCAGGCCTGGGTAACTTGGGCGTTTCGGTGGTGCAGTTTCTGAGCCCGCTGGTCGTCACGGCAGGCATCTTCGGCATCTTTGGTGGCGAAGGCCAGACCATCGTCAAGAACGGCCAGACCGTGCAGGTGTGGACGCAGAACGCCGCTTTCATCTGGGTGCCATGGATTGCGCTGACGGCGCTGGCCGCCTGGTTCGGCATGAACGACATTGCCGATGCCAAGGCCTCCTTTGCCGCGCAGGCCGCCATCTTCAAGCGCAAGCACAACTGGCTGATGTGCGTGTTGTACCTCGGCACCTTCGGCTCGTTCATCGGCTATGCAGCGGGCTTTCCGCTGCTCATCAAGAGCCAGTTCCCTGGTATCAACCCGCTGGCCTACGCCTGGCTGGGCCCGCTGGTGGGCGCCGTGATCCGCCCCTTTGGTGGCTGGCTGGCCGACAAGCTCGGTGGTGCGCGCGTCACGCTGTGGAATTTCATCGTCATGGCCGTGGCCGTGATGGGCGTGACGTTCTTCCTGCCCTCTGGTGGCCCTGGCGGCAACGAAGGCCAGTTTGCAGGTTTCTTCGTGTGCTTCCTGGTGCTGTTTCTCACCACCGGCATCGGCAACGGCTCGACGTTCCGCATGATCCCCGTGATCTTCCTGACCGAAGCCATGCGCGGCGTGGACAAGCACAACGCCGCCGCTGTGGCCAGCGCCAACAAGGAGGGCAACACCCTGGGCGCGGCCACGCTGGGCTTCACCGCCGCCATGGCCGCCTACGGCGGGTTCTTTATCCCCAAGAGCTATGGCAGCTCCATCGCGCTGACCGGCAGCCCCCACGCCGCACTGTGGACGTTCTTCGCCTTCTATCTCGTTTGCATCGTGATCACCTGGTGGACCTACGCACGCAAGCACGCCGAGATGCCTTGCTAGTCAACCCCAGAACAGAAATCAGAAAAGGAGCCCTTCGATGAGCCATTTCCTCGATCGCCTTTCGTACTTCTCGCAGCCCCGCGAGACCTTTGCCCAAGGCCATGGCGAAACCAACGGTGAAGACCGCACCTGGGAAGACGCCTACCGCGACCGCTGGGCGCACGACAAGATCGTGCGCAGCACCCACGGCGTGAACTGCACAGGCTCCTGCTCGTGGAAGATCTACGTCAAGGGCGGCATCGTCACCTGGGAAACCCAGCAGACCGACTACCCTCGCACCCGCCCTGATCTGCCCAACCACGAGCCCCGTGGCTGCGCGCGGGGCGCTAGCTACAGCTGGTACCTGTACAGCGCCAACCGCGTGAAGTACCCCATGGTGCGTGGCCGCCTGCTCAAGCACTGGCGCGCCGCCATCGCCCTGGCCAAGAGCCCTGTGGACGCCTGGGCCAGCATCGTCGAGAACGATGCCTCCAAGCGCGAATGGCAAAAGCAGCGCGGCCTGGGCGGCTTTGTGCGCAGCACCTGGGACGAAGTCAACCAGATGATCGCTGCGGCCAACGTGTACACCATCAAGAAGCACGGGCCCGACCGCATCATTGGCTTCTCACCCATCCCGGCGATGTCGATGATTTCGTACGCTGCAGGCAGCCGCTACCTCAGCCTGATGGGCGGCGTGTGCATGAGTTTTTACGACTGGTACTGCGATCTGCCCCCCAGCAGCCCGCAGACCTGGGGCGAGCAGACCGACGTGCCCGAGTCGGCCGACTGGTACAACAGCTCGTACATCATTGCCTGGGGCTCCAATGTGCCCCAGACGCGCACGCCCGATGCGCACTTTTTGACCGAGGTGCGCTACAAGGGCACCAAGGTGGTGTCCATCACGCCCGACTACTCCGAAGTCGCCAAGCTGGGCGATCTGTGGATGCACCCCAAGCAGGGCACCGACGCCGCCGTAGCCATGGCCATGGGTCATGTGATCCTCAACGAGTTCTACTTCAAGGACGGTGGCAAGGGCCGTAGTGCGTACTTTGACGACTACGCGCGCCGCTACACCGACCTGCCGCTGCTGGTGGTGCTCAAGGAAAAAACGCTGCCCGATGGCCGCACGGTGATGGTGCCCGACCGTTATGTGCGCGCCAGCGATTTCCCAGGCCAGCTTGACCAGTCCAACAACCCCGACTGGAAGACTGTGGGCTACGACGAGCTGGGCCAGGTCACGCTGCCCAATGGTTCCATCGGCTTTCGTTGGGGGGCGGACGGCCGCCCCGACCAGGGCCTGTGGAACCTGGAGAACAAGGAAGCACGCACCGGCAACACCGTCAAGCTCAAGCTGTCGGTGATCGAAGATGGCGAGCAGGCCCACGACATTGCCGATGTCGCCTTCCCGTACTTTGGCGGCGTGGCAACGCCCAACTTCACGGCCAACGAACAAGGTGGCGACGTGATGGTGCGCCGCGTGCCGGTGTCCCACCTGGAGCTGGCCGGGCATGAAGCCCAGGGCCGCGTGATGGTGGCTACCGTGTTCGACCTGCTGGCGGGCAACTACGGCATTGACCGAGGCCTACCGGGCGAAGAGCCCGGTGGCGGTTACGACGCCGACCGCCCCTACACCCCTGCCTGGCAAGAGGCCATCACCGGCGTGCCGCGCGAGCAGATCATCACCGTGGCGCGCCAGTTTGCCGACAACGCCGACAAGACGCATGGCAAGTCCATGGTGATCATCGGCGCGGCCATGAACCACTGGTACCACAGTGACATGAACTACCGGGGCATCATCAACATGCTGATGCTGTGCGGCTGTATTGGCCAAAGCGGTGGCGGCTGGGCGCACTATGTGGGCCAGGAAAAGCTGCGCCCACAGACGGGCTGGACGGCACTGGCCTTTGCGCTGGACTGGATCCGCCCACCGCGCCAGATGAACAGCACCAGCTTCTTCTACGCCCACACCGACCAGTGGCGCTACGAGAAGCTGGGCATGGAGGAAATCCTCTCGCCCCTGGCTGACAAGAAGGCCTACCACGGCGCGCAGATCGACTACAACGTGCGCGCCGAGCGCATGGGCTGGCTGCCATCAGCGCCCCAGCTCAAGACTAACCCCATGCAGGTGGCCAAGGATGCCGCTGCAGCGGGTATGGACGCGAAGGATTACGTCGTCAAGTCTCTGAAGGACGGCACGCTCACGATGAGCTGCGAGGACCCGGACCATCCGTCCAACTGGCCGCGCAACATGTTCGTGTGGCGCTCCAACATCCTGGGCTCGTCGGGCAAGGGGCATGAATACTTCCTCAAGCACCTGCTGGGCACCACCCACGGCGTGCAGGGCAAGGACCTGGGTAAAGACGAGGCCAAGCCTGAGGAAGTGCAGTGGCACACCAACGCACCCGAAGGCAAGCTGGACCTGCTGGTCACGCTCGACTTCCGCATGAGCACGACCTGCTTGTATTCGGACATCGTGCTGCCCACGGCCACCTGGTATGAGAAGAACGACCTCAACACCAGCGACATGCACCCCTTCATCCACCCGCTGTCCACGGCGGTGGACCCTGCCTGGCAGGCCAAGAGCGACTGGGAGATCTACAAAGGTTTCGCCAAGGCCGTGAGCGAGGTCAGCGTGGGCCACCTGGGCGTGGAAAAGGACGTGGTGCTCACGCCCATCATGCACGACACGGCGGGTGAAATGGCCCAGCCCTACGGCGTGCGCGACTGGAAGCGGGGCGAGTGCGAACTCATCCCCGGCAAGACGGCGCCGCAGGTCACCGTGGTCGAGCGCGACTACCCCAACCTCTACAAGCGCTTCACCGCCCTGGGCCCCTTGATGGACAAGGCAGGCAACGGCGGCAAGGGCATCGGCTGGAACACGCAGACCGAAGTCGGCCAACTGGGCGACCTGAACGGCCGTGTGAAGGAAGAGGGCGTGACGCAAGGCATGCCCCGCATCGTGACCGACATCGACGCCACCGAAGTGGTGATGATGCTGGCGCCCGAAACCAACGGCCATGTGGCCTGCAAGGCCTGGGAAGCCCTGGGCAAGCAGACGGGCCGCGACCACGTGCACCTGGCGCTGCACCGCGAGG
Source organism: Acidovorax sp. Leaf73 (assembly GCF_916855635.1). Taxonomy (NCBI): domain Bacteria; kingdom Pseudomonadati; phylum Pseudomonadota; class Betaproteobacteria; order Burkholderiales; family Comamonadaceae; genus Acidovorax; species Acidovorax sp. Leaf73. Next base: position 469,430 of record NZ_CAKASI010000004.1, on the reverse strand, counting down.
ACGAGAAGATCCGCTTCCGCGACATCCAGGCGCAGCCGCGCAAGATCATCAGCTCGCCCACCTGGTCGGGCCTGGAAAGCGAAAAGGTCAGCTACAACGCCGGCTACACCAACGTGCACGAGTACATCCCATGGCGCACCCTCACGGGCCGCCAGCAGTTCTACCAAGACCACCCGTGGATGCGTGACTTTGGCGAAGGCTTTGTGAGCTACCGCCCACCCGTGCACCTCAAGACGCTGGAAGAAGTCGAAGGCAAGAAGCCCAACGGCAACCGCGAGATCGCGCTCAATTTCATCACGCCGCACCAGAAGTGGGGCATCCACAGCACGTACAGCGACAACCTGATGATGCTGACGCTGAACCGGGGCGGCTCCGTGGTGTGGCTGAGCGAGGACGACGCCAAGGTCGCTGGCATCGTGGACAACGACTGGGTCGAACTCTTCAACGCCAACGGCGCGATTGCAGCCCGTGCGGTGGTGAGCCAGCGCGTGAACCCCGGCATGGTGATGATGTACCACTCGCAAGAGAAGATCATCAACACGCCCGGCTCCGAGATCACCGGAACGCGCGGCGGCATCCACAACTCGGTCACGCGCATTGTGCTCAAGCCCACCCACATGATTGGCGGCTATGCGCAGTTGAGCTACGGCTTCAACTACTACGGAACCATTGGTACCAACCGCGACGAGTTCGTGCTGGTGCGCAAGATGGACCGCGTGGACTGGCTCGACGACGAGCCCGTGTCCAGCACGGCAGCCCACGCCTGAAGCCGAAGACAAGGAGAAACACGATGAAAATTCGCGCACAAATCGGCATGGTGCTGAACCTGGACAAGTGCATTGGTTGCCACACCTGTTCCGTCACCTGCAAGAACGTCTGGACGAGCCGCCCCGGGGTGGAATACGCCTGGTTCAACAACGTCGAAACCAAGCCTGGCATCGGCTATCCCAAGGAGTGGGAAAACCAGGACAAGTGGAACGGCGGCTGGGTGCGCAACCCCGACGGCTCCATCGCCCCCCGCCAGGGCGGCAAGTGGAAGCTGCTCATGCGCATCTTCGCCAACCCCAACCTGCCGCAGATCGACGACTACTACGAGCCCTTCACGTTCGACTACGACCACCTGCAGTCGGCGCCTGAAACGAAGGCCGCACCCACGGCCCGCCCGCGCAGCCTGATCACCGGCAAGCGCATGGAGAAGATCGAGTGGGGCCCGAACTGGGAAGAAATCCTGGGCGGCGAGTTCAGCAAGCGCAGCAAGGACAAGAACTTCGACGATGTGCAAAAGGACATCTACGGCCAGTTCGAGAACACCTTCATGATGTACCTGCCGCGCCTGTGCGAGCACTGCCTGAACCCGGCGTGCGTGGCATCGTGCCCCTCGGGCTCGATCTACAAGCGCGAGGAAGACGGCATCGTGCTGATCGACCAGGACAAATGCCGTGGCTGGCGCATGTGCGTCAGCGGTTGCCCTTACAAGAAAATCTATTACAACTGGCAGTCGGGCAAGGCCGAGAAGTGCATCTTCTGCTACCCCCGCATCGAAGCGGGCCAGCCCACCGTGTGCTCGGAAACCTGCGTGGGCCGCATCCGCTACCTGGGTGTGCTGCTGTATGACGCAGACCGCATCCAGGAAGCTGCCAGCGTGGAGCGCGACCGCGACCTGTACCAGGCGCAGCTCGACATCTTCCTGGACCCGAACGACCCGGACGTGATCAAGCAAGCCCGCATCGACGGCATCCCGGACAGCTGGATGGACGCCGCGCGCAACAGCCCCGTCTACAAGATGGCCGTGCAGTGGAAGGTGGCCCTGCCGCTGCACCCTGAGTACCGCACGCTGCCCATGGTCTGGTATGTGCCGCCGCTCTCGCCCATCACGGCCGCTGCCAACGCGGGCCATGTGGGCGTGAATGGCGATATCCCCGATGTGTCGCAGCTGCGCATCCCCGTGCAGTACCTGGCCAACCTGCTCACCGCTGGCGATACCGGCCCTGTGGTGCGGGCGCTGGAGCGCATGCTGGCCATGCGCACCTACCAGCGCGACAAGCACGTGGAGCAGCGCCAGAACCTGGCCGTGCTCAAGCAGGCCGGCCTGTCGATGGCCGAGGTCGAGGAGATGTACCACGTGATGGCAATTGCCAATTACGAGGACCGCTTCGTCATCCCATCGGCCCACCGCGAATACGCCGAAAACGCGTTCGACATCCGGGGCGGCTGCGGCTTCTCGTTTGGCAACGGGTGCTCGGATGGCGCCACCGAGACCAGCATGTTCGGTGGCAAGAAGCCCCGCACGATCCCGATCAAGGCCACGGTCTGATTGCACACAGGAAGGAATCACCATGTTCAAGAAGAACCCGACCTCTGTGCGCCTGACCCTGCGCGCCCTGGGCTACCTGCTGAGCTACCCCGATGCGCAGTTGCGCAGCGTGATGCCGCAGCTCATCGACGCGCTGCAGGCCGAGCAAGCCCTTACGGCTGATCGCATGGATGAGCTGAAGGCAGTGTGCGAGCACCTGGCTGCACTCGATCCGCTGGAAGCCGAAGCCCGCTACGTGGACAACTTCGACCGGGGCCGCCAGACCTCGCTGCACCTGTTCGAGCATGTGCATGGCGACTCGCGCGACCGGGGGCCTGCGCTCATCGATCTGCTGCAGACCTACGACAAAGCAGGTCTGAAGTTTGAAGCCGACGAGCTGCCCGACCACCTGCCGGTGGTGCTGGAGTTCGCCTCCACCCAGCCGCCCGAAGTGGCCAAGGAGTTCCTGGGCGAAATGGCCCACATCCTGAACGCGCTGTTCAGTGCGCTGGTGGCAAGAAGCAGCCCCTATGCCAGCGTGATTGCTGCGGTGCTCGAAGTGTCGGGCCAGCGCGTGCAGTCGGTGGCGCTCACCCCCGAGCCGCCCATGGACGAGGTCTGGGCCGAGCCCGAAGCGTTTGGCGGTTGCAGCACCCAGGGCCAGGCCAAGCCTGACCAGCCGCAGCCCATGCATTTTGTTCGTACTCCCCGCGCCGAGCGGGCACCAGAAGGAGTCTCCGTATGACCGCCTGGCTTGACACCCTCTTGTTTGGCATCTATCCCTACATTTGCCTGGCCGTCTTTTTCATTGGCAGTTGGGCGCGGTTTGACCGCGACCAGTACACCTGGAAAAGCGATTCGTCGCAGCTGCTGCGCACCGGCAGCCTGCGCTGGGGCAGCAACCTGTTCCATATCGGTGTGCTGTTCCTGTTCTTTGGCCATACCGTGGGCATGCTCACGCCGCACTTCCTGTACGAAGGCTTTATCACTGCAGGTGCCAAGCAGATCATGGCGATGGTGACGGGCGGTATCGCGGGCGTGCTGGGCTTCATTGGCCTGTCCATCCTGCTGCACCGGCGCCTGTCGGATGACCGCATCCGCGCCACGTCCAAGACCAGCGACATCCTGATCCTGGTGCTGCTGTGGCTGCAGCTGGCGCTGGGCTTGGCCACCATTCCGCTGTCGGCGCAGCATCTGGACGGCTCCATGATGATGAAGCTGGCCGAGTGGGGTCAGCGCGTGGTGACCTTCCGCAGCGGCGGCGTCGAGCTGCTGGCCGAAGCGGGTTGGATCTTCAAGGCCCACATGTTCCTGGGCATGACGATCTTCCTGGTGTTCCCCTTCACCCGCTTGGTGCATGTGTGGAGCGGCTTTGGCACGCTGGCCTATGTGCTGCGCCCCTACCAGGTGGTGCGTGCGCGCCGCCTGAACCTGCCCCCAGGCCACATGCAGTCGCAAGACCGCCGCGCCTGAAACCCACTGACCCAAGGAGCACACCATGAGCGGATGTGGAACCGGGAGCTGCGGATGCGGCTCCACTGACAGCAGCGTGGCGGCAGCACCTGCCAGCACGCTGACCCCTACACAGGCTGTGGCCTACGAGGCACTGGTTGCAACGATGGACGATGCCCCCCAGCAAGCCACCCTGGCACCACAAGCCGGCGCTATGGGGGGCATGGGCTCGGTGACGGCCGAGATGGCACGTGTCAATGGCGTGGCCCTCAACGCCCCGCACGAGCTGCTGGACGAAGAGGCCTTGCGCCAGCGTGCCTGCACCGAACTGCTGCGCCAGGCGGCCCAGCAGGCGGGTTTGCTTTCAGCAGACGATGTGCCCGGCGTCGAGGGAGCCATCAGCACCGAGGCCTCCAACGCCATCGAGCAGCTGCTGGAGCGAGAGCTACCCATCCCCGACCCATCGGAAGAAGCCTGCCGCCGCTACCACGACGCCCACCCTGCGGCACACGCCCAGGGCGAGCGGGCCCAGCTGCGCCACGTGCTTTTTGCCGTGACGCCGGGCGTGGATGTGAAGCAACTGCGCCTGCGTGCCGAGGCCATGTTGATTGACTTGCGCTGTGCAGACGATGGTGGCGCCAAGTTTGCCGAGGCGGCTGCGCAGTGGTCCAACTGCCCCAGCGGCCAGCAAGGCGGCGACCTGGGCTGGCTCACCCGCGCCGACTGTGCCCCCGAATTCGCCCGCGAGGTGTTTGGCAGCGCCGAGATCGGTGTGCTGGCACGCCTGGTACACAGCCGGTTTGGCCTGCATGTGGTGGAGGTGGTGGCGCGCGATCCGGGGCAGCAGCCTTCGTTCGAAGAGGTGCGCCAGGCCATCGCCCTCACGCTGCGCCAGCAGGCCTGGGTGAACGCATTAAGGCAGTACCTGCAATTGCTGGTGGGCGCTGCCGTGGTGGAGGGCGTGGCACTGGACGCGGCCGATTCTCCGCTTGTACAGTAGTTGCATTGCACGCCATCTGATCGCACCATGCCCGACGAGCTGCTTGATCGCCTGCGTCGTTTTCACGACGACGCCTTTCCCCAGTACCGCGAACAGTTCCAGACGCTGGTGGACGAGGGGCAGCACCCCACCACGTTGTTCATCGGCTGTTCCGACTCGCGCCTGGTGCCCTACCTGTTGACCGGCGCGGGCCCGGGGGAACTTTTCCTGGTGCGCAACGTGGGTGCGTTCATCCCGCCGTATGACGGATCTCACGGCCACCATGGCACGACGGCTGCCATTGAGTTTGCAGTGCTCAACCTGCAGGTGCGCCGCATCGTGGTGTGCGGCCACAGTCACTGTGGGGCTATCAAGGCGATGTATGGTGAGGTTTCGCCCGAAGCGCCCAACCTGAACCGCTGGCTGGACCTGGGGCGCGAGGCCCTGCTGCCCATGCAGGCGGGCCCCGAGGTGCTGCGCCGCACTGAGCAGCGCGCCGTGGTGCTGCAGCTCGAACGCCTCATGGAGTACCCGATGGTGCGCAGCCGTGTGCAGTCAGGGCAGATCAGCCTGCACGGCTGGCACTACGTGATCGAGGAAGGAGAAGTCCATGTGTTTGATGTCAAGACGGGCGGTTTTGTGCCGGCCTCGCTGGCGGACAACAGCGGCACCGGCCCCTACCACCCTTACGTGGAGCATGATGGGCAAGTTCTTCTGGACGAGCTATGACCTTGTCCGGCATTCTCGCGGCAGATCCGTGAGGAATGAGGCCCTCTTGATGGAACGCAAGACCTCACAGGCGTGAAACCCAAATCATCGGCCCCCATGAAACGCGAACCTCAGCCCCCCCTCAAGCCCACCTCGTCCCTGCAGCCCATCAGCCTGGATGTATTGCGCGAGAAATACCTCAAACCTGGCGAAACCTCCGCCGACGAGCTGTACCAGCGTGTGGCGCGGGCTCTGGCCTCGGTCGAAAAACCGGAGCTGCGCGATAAGTACGAAGCCTTGTTCCTCGCCAACCTGAAGGCAGGCGCCATCGGTGCGGGCCGCATCATGAGCGCGGCAGGCACCGACATACAGGCCACCCTTATCAACTGCTTTGTGCAGCCCGTGGGTGACTGCATCCAGGGCGTGGATGACGAAGGCTTTCCGGGCATCTACGAAGCGTTGCGTGAGGCGGCCGAGACCATGCGCCGTGGCGGGGGCGTGGGCTATGACTTCTCCCGCATCCGTCCCAAGGGCGCACAGGTGAAGGCCACCGCCTCCATGGCATCGGGGCCGTGCAGCTACATGAACGTGTTCGATCAGTCCTGCTCCACCGTGGAGAGCGCGGGCGCGCGGCGGGGGGCGCAGATGGGCGTGCTGCGCATCGACCATCCCGATGTGCACGAGTTCATCACGGCCAAGCGCACGCCAGGGCGCTGGAATAACTTCAATGTGTCGGTGGGCGTGTCGGACGAGTTCATTGCAGCCGTGCAGAACAACGCACAGTGGGAGCTGGTGCACAAGGCTCGCCCCGGCGCTGCGTTGCTCGCCCAGGGCGCCCGCCAGCGTGCAGACGGCCAGTGGGTGTATGCCACCGTGCCCGCACGCGAGCTGTGGGACACCATCATGAAGTCGGCCTACGACTTTGCCGAGCCCGGTATCCTGTTCCTGGGGCGCATCAACGAAGACAACAACCTGCACTATTGCGAAGACATCGCGGCGACCAATCCCTGTGGTGAGCAACCGCTGCCGTCGTACGGTTGTTGTGACCTGGGCCCCATCATCCTCACCCGCTTTGTGCGCCACCCCTTTGGTTTTGGCGGCGTGGCGGCGTTTGACTTTGACGCGTTCACCAAGGCCGTGGCGCTGCAGGTGCGCGCGCTCGACAACGTGCTCGATGTGACCTACTGGCCGCTGCCGCAGCAGCGCGACGAGGCCATGGCCAAGCGCCGCATTGGTGTGGGCTTTACCGGCATGGGCAACACACTGGCCATGCTGTGCCTGCGCTACGACCTGCCCGAGGGCCGCACGATGGCTGCGCGGATTGCCGAGTACATGCGCGACGCAGCGTATGCCGCATCGGTGGACCTGGCGCGTGAGAAAGGGGTGTTTCCGAAGTTCGATGCGCGGGGCTATCTGGCCGAAGGCACGTTTGCCAGCCGCCTGCCGGAATCGCTCCACGCTGCCATCCGCCAGCATGGCATCCGCAATAGCCATCTGCTCTCCATCGCACCCACGGGCACCGTGAGCCTGGCCTTTGCCGACAACGCTTCCAACGGCATCGAGCCGCCGTTTTCGTGGATGTACAAGCGCAAGAAGCGCGAGTCCGACGGCAGCACGACCGAATACGCGGTGGAAGACCATGCCTGGCGCCTGTACCGCGAGCTGGGCGGGGATGTGGAGGCGTTGCCAGACTACTTCGTCTCGGCGCTCGCCATGCCCGCCGAAGGCCACATCGCCATGATGGAGGCCGTGCAGCCCTTTGTGGACACGGCCATCTCCAAGACTGTCAACATCCCTGCCGACTACCCCTACGAAGGGTTCAAGGACCTGTACCTTCAGGCCTGGCGCGCCAAGCTCAAGGGCCTGGCCACCTACCGGCCCAACAGCATTCTGGGTTCCGTGCTCGAAACCCATGCGGAACCTGCGCCCGCGGCCGCTGCCGCGCCTGTGGCTCCACCCGCACCGCCGGTGGACCCCATGCGCACCGTGATCGAAAGCCGTCCGCAAGGGGGCCTTTCGGCGGTGGCTGAGAAGCTTGAATACTGGACGCAGGAAGGTCACAAGACCCTGTACCTCATCGTGTCCTTCCTGCCCGTGCCCACGGGCGTGGGCAACGGTACGGTGGACCGCGCCATCGAGTTCTTCATGCCGGTGGGCCAGAGCGGCGAGTCGCAGCAGTGGATCACGTCCAGCATGCGCATGCTGTCGCTCGCAGCGCGTGGCGGCTTTTTGGAGCGGGCGCTGTCGGACATGCGCAAGGTCGCCTGGGACCGCGGCCCTGTGCGCCTGGGCACCCATCGCAAGGACGATGGGACGCTGGTGCCCATGTGGCACGACTCCGAGGTGGCGGCCATGGCCTATGCCATCCAGAACATCCTGGCGCGCCGCGTGGCCGACCCGGTACAGCAGCAGCTGCCGCTGGATGAGCCTGCACCCCCCCCGGTGGCTGTGCCCCAGGCCATGGCGGGCAAGAAATGCACCGAATGTGGCGCCCATGCCGTGATCCGCAAGGATGGTTGTGACTACTGCACGCAGTGCGGGCATCTGGGGACCTGCGGGTGACCTCTCGCCCCGTCATCCCCCTGCGCACCGCGTCGGGAAAACCGTCGCCGGAGGTGCTGGCGTCGCTGGACAGGCAATGGCGCTGGCGCTATCTGATGCTGGCACCGCACCGGTTGGGGTTTTTCCTGGCCATGGTGGTGCTGGTGGTGTCAGGGGGGTGGTGGGCGTTGGTGCAGGTGGCGCGGTCCAGCGGTGGGTGGGGGCTTTACTATGCAGTGTCTCCCACACTGGTGCACTCGGCCGTGATGGCGTTCGGATTCATTCCCCTGTTCTTTTCCGGCTTCCTGTTCACAGCAGGCCCTAAATGGCTCGGGGTGGAGCCTTTGCCAGTGGAGGCGATTCGCGCACCGCTGGTGGCGCAGGCGGTGGGGTGGCTGTTGTGGCTGGCGGGCGCGCACCTGTGGGTGGGCGTGGCGCTGGTCGGGTTGGCGGTGGCGACGGCGGGCCTCGTCTGGATGACCGCGCAGTTCTGGGGGCGTGTGCGGCGCAGCCAGGCCGAGGACCAGTTGCATGCTCGCACCATCGCTTGGGCATGTACGCTGGGATGCATCAGCCTTGTTGGGCTGTGGCTGGGGCTAGCCGTGGGCACCCATGCGCTCGCACGTGCCTGGGTCTTCACCGGCCTGTGGGGGTTTGTAGTGGTGGTGTATGTCACGGTGGCGCACCGCATGATTCCATTTTTCACCTCCAGTGCCATGCCCATGGTGCAGGCCTGGCGGCCTTTCTGGGTGCTGTGGCTGATGCTGGCGGCCGCCGTGCTGCAGGTGCTGGCGGTGTGGCTGGATTGGCTCGGGTTGCCTGCCAGCGCTGCGGGGCCGGCCTGGGGGTTGGTACACGGCACGCTGCAGTTGGTGATCGGGGGCGTGCTGGTCTGGCTGGCCTGTGTCTGGGGGCTGGTACAAAGCCTCAAGAACAGGTTGCTGGCCATGCTGCATATCGGTTTCCTGTGGCTCGGCCTTGCCTTTCTGCTCGGAGGGCTTTCGCGGTGGCTGGCGTGGGGCTATGGCATGGGAACCCTGGGCCTGGGAGCGCTGCATGCCCTGACCATGGGCTGCCTGGCATCGCTGATGCTGGCCATGGTGACGCGGGTGTCGTGTGGGCACAGTGGCCGTGCGCTGGTTGCTGACCACACGGCTTGGACATTGTTCTGGCTGCTGCAGGTGGCTACCGTGTTGCGCATTGCGGCAGAAGTGCCGGGCGTTTTTGGCATAGCGTGGGTGTGGGTGCTGCCGGTGGCGGCTTTCCTGTGGGCCGCCACCATGGGCGTATGGGGTGTGCGGCTGGGCCGGTGGTACGGTTGCCTGCGGGCCGACGGCCGGCCGGGCTGAAGAAGCTTCTTTCAAGGACCTGTGATGGCTGTCATTCCCTGGCCTTTGCACCATGCCCCCCGGCAGGTGCCAACTGCTGCGCTCCCGCCAGACGATACCGCCGCCATGGCCGCCGCGCTGATCCACTCGCGCCAGACCATCCTGCCTAAACGCCTGGCTGCTCCCGGACCCAGTGCGGGGGAACTGGCCCAGATTCTCAGCGCTGCGGCCCACGCGCCGGACCACGGCCAATTGACGCCCTGGCGTTTTGTGCTGGTGCCCGCCGCCGCGCGGCCGGCGTTGGCCGACGTGTTTGCGCAGGCTCTGTGCGAACGAGATCCTGCCGCCACGCCCGAGCAGGCCGAGCAGGCTCGCGAAAAGGCCTACCGTGCCCCGGTACTCATGCTGGTGGTGGTAGATAGCCAGTGCGGCGACCCTGCCATCGACCTGTCAGAGCGCTTGGTGTCCGCTGGCTGCGCGGTGCAGAACATGTTGCTCATGGCCACTGCACAGGGCTTCGGATCGGCCCTCACCAGCGGCAAGGCCCTCAAGTCCCCCGGATTGCGCGGCTTGTTCCAGCTGGACGCCTGGGAGCAGGCGCTGTGTTTTGTCAGCATTGGCACCGTGCAATCGCGCAAGGCGGCGCGTGCTCGACCTGTAGCAGACAGCTATGTGAGCACGCTAGATCCGCAAAAGGGCGTGGTGCCAGGCTTCTGAGAAGACCGAGCCTCCCTCGCAGCATTTTTAATTCATCGAAAATTTTTATGAACATTTCCAGCTTCGACGATCTACTTGAGGCGGCACGCATGCAGCCTGAACCCCAGCGGCTCCTGTTCGTGTTTGCTGCCGTTGAATTGCCCGACGATGCCACCCCCGCGCAGCGGGCCCGGTTTGAAGCCGGGCAGGGCGGCGCGCTGGTGCCACTGATGTGCGTGGACAAGACGCCACAGGAGCTGCCGTCGTTCGACGCGCTGGTCGGTGAGGCCAGCCAGTTCACGGCCCCTGGCCACGACTGGGCCATGGTGTTCGCAGCCGCCATGTCGGGCACCCTGAACAAGGCGCCCACGAGCGCCGATGCCGAGGCGCCTTTGCAGCGCATGGTGGATGCGATCAAGGGCGGTGCGCATGGTGCCTACATCCCCTTCGACCGCCAGGGCCAGCCCGTGCGCTTTGGGTGAGGCGAGGATGGCGTCCACTTCTGCACCTGCTCGCCACGTTCCTGGCTTCAGCGCGCCTGCAGTCGGGTTCGAAGAGCCCTTCGCCATGCTGGAGGCCTGCCACGAGCGCGTGCAGCGCACGCTGGCACTGCTGGACCGCCTGCGTGAACATGTCCGCCGGCAAGGTGCCGATGAGAGCGCGCGCCAGGCCGCGCGCGATGTGTTGCGCTACTTTGATGTCGCTGCGCCATTGCACCATGAGGATGAGGAGCTCCATGTCTTCCCGCTGTTGCTGGCCCAGGCTGCACCGGAGATGAGGACTCTGGTGCAGCGGCTGCACCAGGACCATGTCGACATGGTGGCTGACTGGGCGGCGGCGCGAGTTCCGCTACAAGCGCTGGCGCAGGGGGAAATCGAAGGCTTCTCGGAATCGGCAGAGGCGATTTTTGATCGATTTGCGGCGCGCTATGCGAGCCATATCCACCACGAGGAGCGCCAGGCCTACCCCGCGGCGCTGCATCTTTTGGAGCCCGCTGTGCTGGGCAGGATGGGACAAGAAATGGCACACCGGCGGGGCGCGCCTGAGCGCTGAAAAGCTCCGCCAGTGCGCTCTGCGCGCCCAGAAGGAGGAGGCCACAGTACCCGCTTTCCATGGCGGTTTGCTTTGCGGTGGACTTGGCTGTTGTCCCTGGAGCCGCCCGGCTGGCGCTGGACGGCGGTTCGATGCCGCGCAGGTGTTTACCATGGCGGGATGTCAATCTCTCATCTGTATCGGGAAGCACCTTGACCGACACAAAGAAACCCCATTTCGGGCAGTCCTTCAAGCCTGGTGCCATACCAGCCAGCCAGCCCAGTTTTAAATTCGGAATCAACTATGGAACGGGCTTGGTTGCGGGCGTTAGATCTGTGGAGTCGCCCCTCCCCGATGATGCGACGGCGTGCAACACCCGAGGCAATGAATGGCTGATGGCCAACCGGCCCGCAGACGCTATTCGCGCCTACGACCGAGCCATCGCTCTCAAGCCCGACTACGTTGACCCCTACTTCAATCGTGGCAACGCGCTGCTACGCCTGCAGCGCAATCAGGACGCGCTGGCTTCGTTCGATCAGGCCATTGCACTCTCGCCTGGGTTGGGGCTCGCACATTACAACCGGGGAACGGTCCTGCAAACCTTGGATCGGTTGCCGGAGGCCATGGAAAGCTACCGCAAGGTGCTGGCGATAGATCCTGCGAATGTGCAGGCGCGTTTCAATCTGGGCTGCATTCACCTGCAGATGAAGCAGTTTGATGAAACCCTGGAGTGCATGGACCAGGTGATCGAACGCGCACCCGAGATACCGGAGCCGCACAACAACCGGGGCACGGCTTTGCTGAGGCTGGGCCGGTATGCAGAAGCGGTTGCTGCCTTCAGCCGGGCGCTGGAGATTAACCCGCAGTCCGCCGAGGCGTACAACAACCGTGGCGAGGCGCAACTGCAACTGAGAAATCTGGAAAGCGCACTGGCGGACGTTAGCCGCGCGATCGAGCTTCGGCCCCAGCAGGGGGAGTCCAGATTCCTCATGGGTCGGCTTTTGCGGGAGATGAAGCGGTACGACGAGGCTTTGCAGCAGTTCTATCTGGCCCAGCGGCTGCCCGCTCCTTTGGCGATGCTGCAAAGCGAGATCGTTACCGCCAAGGTCCATGGCTGTATTTGGCAAAACCTGGATGAAGAACTGCTTCAGCTCCAGCAGGACATCCGGGCTAGGAAGCCTGTCCTTGAGCCATTCTCTGCTCTGTCCGTGTTCGACCAGCCTGCCCTTCACAAAGAGATTGCAAGCCGTCTTGTAGAACGCGATATGCCTGGCTCTGCAGCGTTGGGCGCGATTCCTGTTCGTGCGAGGGGCGAGAAGATTCGCATCGGTTACTACTCTGCAGATTTTCGCAATCACCCCTCGGCGTACTTGATTGCAGAGCTGATTGAAGTGCATGACCGCGAGCGATTTGAATTGTTCGCGTTTTCGGTCAGTCCCCAGGTGCACGACAGCATGCGCGAGCGACTGGTGGTGGCCTTTGACCATTTTCTGGATGTGCGTGAGCGTACCGATCTTGATATTGCACAGCTTTCACGAGAGCTTGGTATCGACATCGCTGTGGATCTGATGGGCTTTACGCAAGCGACGCGTTTGAGATGTTTTTCCTACCGGTGTGCACCCGTTCAGGTCAGCTACCTGGCGTACCCTGGCACCATCGGCGCCAGTTACATGGACTATGTGATCGCCGACAAGGTGGTGATTCCTCCCCATGCCCAGGCCGACTTCACTGAAAAAGTGGTCTATCTGCCGCACAGCTACCAGGTCAACGACTCCCAGCGGAAAGTAGCTGACCGGACATTTTCCCGCGACGAACTGGGTTTGCCCGCCACTGGTTTTGTGTTTTGCTGCTTCAACAACAACTTCAAGATCCTCCCACCCACGTTTGACGGCTGGATGCGCATCCTCCATGCCGTTGAAGGCAGCGTCTTGTGGCTGCTGGAAGACAACCCGATTGCGGCGCGGAATCTGTGCCGAGAGGCGCAGGCCCGGGGGATTTCTGCAGACCGCCTCGTGTTTGCCAGCCGCGTGCCCATGGACCTGCATCTCGCCCGCCAGCGGATGGCCGACCTCTTCCTTGATACGCTGCCCTACAACGCGCACACCACCGCGAGCGATGCCTTGTGGGTAGGGCTGCCGGTTCTGACGTGTTCAGGACAATCGTTTGCGAGCCGAGTGGCGGCGAGCCTGTTGCATGCCGTGGGGTTGCCCGAGCTTGTCACCCAGACGCAGTCTGCATTTGAGGCCCGAGCCATAGAGCTTGCCCGCGATGTGGTGCAACTCAGGAGCATTCGGGACAAGCTGGAGGAACAGGGGCCCCAGTCGCCCTTGTTCAATGCCCGGCTCTTTGCGGGGCATATCGAGTCGGCATACACCACAATGGTCGAACGCGCGCACCAGGGGCTGCCTCCCGATGTGATTGAGGTGTGAAACTTCACGGCGCCCTTCGCGTGGGCGCGAGCCCCATGTCTTGTATTTTTCAGTTTTTTTGCCCCCTCCATGAATCTCACCTTGTTCGGAACCGGTTATGTGGGGCTCGTTACCGGCGTATGCCTTGCGGAGCTGGGCAATGATGTCCTGTGCATCGACACGGATGCCGAAAAAATTGCCACACTGCAGCGCGCAGAGATTCCAATCTACGAGCCAGGGCTGCAGGAGTTGATCGTCGGCAATGTCCGCGCCGGCAGGCTGGCGTTTTCCACCGACATGGCGCGCGGTGTTGCCCACGGTGACGTGCAGTTCATCGCGGTGGGCACGCCCTCTGCGGACGATGGCAGTGCGGACCTGAGTCATGTGTTCGAGGTGGCGGGTGCCATCGCGACCCACATGACCAGCTTCAAGGTGATCGTCAACAAATCTACCGTGCCTGTGGGCGCGGGCGAAGCGGTGCACAAGGCCGTCGCTACTGTGCTTGCCCAGCGCTGGCCCGGTGCCCATCCAGCACCTGGCTTTGCGGTGGTCTCGAACCCGGAGTTCCTCAAAGAGGGCAGTGCGATCAACGACTTCATGCGGCCTGACCGGATCATCGTTGGATTGGGTGAGTCGCCTGAAGAGCAGCGCGCTGGTGATCTCATGCGTGCGTTGTACCGCCCGTTCGGGCATGGCCATGATCGCGTTATCTGCATGGACCGCCGCAGCGCAGAGTTCACAAAGTACGCCGCCAACGCCATGCTCGCCACGCGCATCAGTTTCATGAATGAAATGGCCAATCTGGCAGATCGTCTGGGGGTGGATATCGAACCTGTGCGGGTGGGTATTGGCGCTGATCCGCGCATTGGTGACAGCTTTCTTTATCCCGGCGTTGGTTACGGTGGCAGTTGCTTTCCCAAGGACGTGACAGCGTTGCAGCGCATGGGCGATGACGTCGGGCTCCCGCTGCGGTTGTTGGCGGCGGTGGCGCAGGTCAATGAAGGACAGAAGCGGCAGCTGGTGGATAGGCTGGTGCAGCGGCTCGGCCCGGATTTTTCGGGCCAACGGTTTGCGTTGTGGGGGCTGGCCTTCAAACCCAATACCGACGACATGCGCGAGGCTCCCAGCAGGGTGCTGGTGCGCGAACTGCTGGAGCGTGGTGCGGTGCTGCAGGTGTTTGACCCGGTGGCCATGCAGGAGGCTCGCCGATGCCTGCAAGACGATTTGCAGGATCGGCCCGACCTGTTGGAGCGTATCCGTTATGCCCAAAGTCCTATGGATGCGGCGCGCGATGCCGACGCATTGTTGATCGTGACCGAATGGCAGGTGTTTCGCAGTCCCGACTTCGATGCCCTGCGGGCGGTCCTGCGGCAGCCGCTGGTCGTGGATGGGCGCAACCTCTACGAGCCTCGGTCCATGCGTGCTTTGGGGTTCGACTATCTGACGGTGGGGCGGAATGCGGTGGATGCACCTGGGGCCACCACACCATGAAGAAGGCTAAGTCAATCCTGGTGACCGGGGGCGCGGGCTTCCTCGGCTCTCATTTGTGCGAGCGTTTGTTGCAAGATGGTCATGGGGTGCTGTGCGTGGATGACTTTTCCACGGGCTCCGAAAAGAACATTGCCCACCTCCAGGCTTCGCCGCGTTTTCGTTGGCTTCGGCACGATGTCACCCAGCCGCTGGCCGCTGAGGTGGACGAAATCTACAACCTCGCCTGCCCCGCATCGCCCGTGCACTACCAGGCCGACCCCGTGCGGACCCTGCGTACCAGCGTGATGGGGGCTCTGAACCTGCTGGAGCTGGCCCGCCAGTGCAGGGCCGTCATTCTTCAGGCTTCCACCAGCGAGGTGTATGGCGACCCCAGCGTGCACCCACAGCCGGAGTCCTACTGGGGCAACGTCAATCCCATTGGCGTGCGGGCCTGCTATGACGAGGGAAAGCGCTGTGCGGAGACCCTGTTTTTCGATTACCGGCGCCAGCATGGCGTGCGCACGAAGGTGGTGCGGCTGTTCAATACCTATGGCCCCCGCATGCGCCCTGACGATGGCAGGGTGGTCTCCAACTTCATCGTGCAGGCGTTGCGCGGCGCAGACCTGACCGTATACGGCTCAGGTGACCAGACCCGCAGCTTCTGCTACGTGGACGACATGGTGGAAGCACTGGTGCGCATGATGGCAACGCCTCATGAAGTGGCGGGGCCTGTCAACTTGGGGAATCCTGGGGAATTCACTATCCTGGAACTCGCCCAGAAGGTCCTTGCTCACACGGGGGCCGCCGCCCGGATCACCCACCACACCCTGCCGGGAGATGACCCCCGGCAGCGGCAGCCCGACATCACGCTGGCGCACCAACTGCTGGGCGGCTGGGAGCCCCGTATCGATCTTGATGCTGGATTGCGCCAGACCATTGCTTACTTCAGGGGCGCTGGTGCCCCCTGAACCTGAAAGGCAAAGGGATGCGGCTTTTCACGTTGTCTCCCTTTCCCATTTGGACTGGTCGCCAGGTCGAAAGTGTCGGTATGGTGGCTGCAGGGTGTACTGGTCATCGACTGATGCCGTCTCACTTTCACCATGCCTGTGAATTCTTTCTTTCGCGTTCTTGCAACGCTTGTTCTGGCCCTTGCCGCCGCAGTCGGCTGCGTGGCTCTGCACACGCCCTTGCCCTGGATGATCGGGCCGTTGCTGGCGACTTCCGTCGTGTCGATCGCTGGCGGCCCTACGCAGAGCTGGGGGCCACTGCGCAATGCCGGGCAGTGGACCATTGGCGCAGCGCTGGGCCTTTATTTCACACCCCAGGTGGCGGCGCTGATCAGCGGGCTGTGGTGGGCCATCGTGCTGGGCATCGTGTGGGCGCTTTTTCTCGGCTGGCTGTTTGGTGCCTGGCTGTACAGGCTGCATGCACCGCGCATGCACGGTGTGCCTGCACCCATGCTGCGCGCCACCAGTTACTTCGCCGGTGCAATTGGTGCTGCGTCCGAGATGACCTTGCTGTCCGAGCGCGAGAACGCACGCACCGACTTGGTTGCAGCGAGCCACAGCCTGCGCTTGCTGATCGTCACCGTGACGATTCCCTTTGCCTTGCAGTGGAGCGGTCTGCATGGCCTGGACATTCTGCCGCCCACCGTGCGGGCGGTGGACTGGCCCGGCTTGGCGCTGATGGCGCTGCTGACGGGTGCTGGTGCCCTGGTGATGGACCGGCTGGGCCGTGCCAACCCCTGGTTTATGGGCGCCATGCTCGTGTCCATGGTGCTCACGATGGCGGGCATCAGCCTGTCCGCCGTGCCGGCGGCCATGGTGAACGCAGCGCAACTGGTGATCGGTGTGAGTCTCGGAGTGCGCTTTCGGGCTGATTTCCTGCGCACGGCTCCCCGCTGGCTCGTATCCGTAGCCGCCGGTACGCTGGTGTTGATGGGGGCGTGCACGTTGTTCGCGGGCCTGCTGGCCTGGGCCACGGGGTTGCCCTGGGTCACCTTGCTGCTGGGTACTTCGCCGGGCGGGATCACGGAGATGGCGATTACCGCCAAGGTGCTGCAATTGGGCGTGCCCGTGGTCACAGCGTTTCAGGTATGCCGGTTGATGGCGGTGCTGATGCTGGTAGGCCCGCTATATCGGCGTATCTATCCGGCAGCGGCGATCTGACCGAGGGGGCGCTCGCGTCACAATCTCCCTTTTATTGGCGCTGGAGGGTTGTCCTGGTGACGGCCGTTCCGCGTTTCTATCCGCTGCACACCCTGGATCATGAGCATTCACTACAACTTCGGAATACGCCCTCCCCAAGTGACGAAAGCCCAACTGGCTGCGTGGTTGGACCAGGCCATGCGAGCACACCGGGAGGGCGCCATTGCGCAGGCCAACCAGCTCTACAACACCATTTTGAAGAATGACCCCAAAAACGTTGGCGCCCTGCACATGCAAGGCGTTTTGGCGTACCAGGCGGGTCACTTGCAAATTGCGGTGGACCTGATCGGCCAGGCCATCAAGCTGGCTCCGGACGATGCTGCGCCCCATATCAATCGTGGGCTGGCTTTGAGCGCATTGAAGCGCCATGACGAAGCACTGGCGCATTTTGAGCGAGCCACCAGCCTGCGCCCAGATTTCGCAGAAGCCTACGTCAACCGGGGGATCACGCTCAAGGAGTTGTCGCGGCCCGAAGACGCCATCGCAAGCTACGACCGGGCCATCGCCCTTCAGCCCAGACTGGCTGCCGCCCATAACAACAAGGGTAATGCCCTGCGCCAGATGGAGCGGCTGGACGAGGCGCTGAAATGTTATGAACAGGCCTTTGCCCTGGACGGGCAGGACGTGGACGCGTGCCAGAACATGGGCATGCTGCACGCCGATGCCGGCCGTTCGGACGAGGCCCTGAAATGTTTCGATCAGGTTATTGCACTGAGGCCTCAGCACGCCGAAGCCCATAACGGCAAGGGGGCGATCCTGGCGCAAAAAGAGCAGTGGACGCAGGCCATTGCGCACTTCGAGGCCGCCATTCAGGGCAATGACAAACTGGTCCAAGCCCACAAGAACCTGGGGATCGCGCAGCGCAGCCTTTTCCAACTGTCCAATGCGGTACAGGCTTTTCAGAAGGCTGCCCAACTGAGCCCACTCGACGTGGAGATCCTGGCGTTTCTAGCCCTTTCGTTGCTGGAGGCGGGGCGGTATGCAGAAGCACTTGCCGTCTACGACCAAGCGATTCGGCTGGCGCCTGAAAGGCCAGACCTGTACTACAACCGCGCCAATTTGCACATCCGGTTCAACCGGCATCAGGACGCCGTGGCCGACTACACGCAGGTGTATCGCCTCAAGCCAGATGCGAAGTATCTGCTCGGGTATCTTGCGAGCTGCAGGCTCAAGACCGGCGATTGGGGGCACTTGGCAGACGACATGGCGCAATGTGAGCGGAGCATCCGGGCCGGTGAGCTGGGTGTGAAACCCTTCATCGCGCTTTCGTTGTTCGACTCGCCCGAGTTGCACAAGCAGGCGGCACAAGCTTCCGTACAGCAGGATTTTCCTGAATCCACCGTCCTGGGGCCCATCCTTGCGCGTGCTGGCGCAGGCAAGATCCGGGTCGGTTACTACTCTGCGGATTTCCACGGCCACGCCACTTCGTATCTGATAGCGCAGCTTTTCGAAGTCCATGACCGTGAACGCTTCGAGTGGTTTGCGTTTTCGTTCGGACCTCCCGCGACGGATGCCATGCGCGCGCGTCTGGTTGCAGGTTTCGACCATTTCATCGACGTGCGCGAGCGCAGCGAGATCGATATTGCCCGCTTGTCGCGGGAGCTGGGCATCGACATCGCCATTGACCTGATGGGTTTCACCACGGGCTGCCGCTTTGGCATTTTTGCCCACCGCTGCGCCCCCATCCAGGCCGGTTATCTGGGCTACCCGGGGACGACCGGGGCAGACTATATGGACTACGTGATTGCCGACAAGGTGGTTGTGCCCCCCGACGCGCGGCGCCATTTCACCGAAAGACTCGTCTACCTGCCGCACAGCTACCAGGTCAACGACTCGCAGCGCGCGATCAGTGACCGGATGTTTACCAGGGAAGAGGCGCGGCTGCCTGCCACGGGGAGCGTGTTCTGCTGTTTCAACAACAACCAGAAGATCCTCCCGCAGGTATTCGACAGCTGGATGCGCATTCTGCAAGGGGTGCCTGACAGCGTTCTGTGGCTTCTGGCAGACAATCCTGCTGTGGAGGACAGCCTGCGGCGCGAGGCGCAGTCTCGCGGCGTGGCGGCCGAGAGGCTGGTGTTTGCACAGCGCCTGCCTCTGAGCGAGCATCTGGCGCGCCACCGGTTGGCCGACCTGTTTCTGGATACCTTGCCCTACAACGCTCACACCACGGCCAGCGATGCCTTGTGGGCGGGTCTGCCGGTGCTCACGCGGCTGGGAGAATCGTTTGCGGCGCGAGTGGCGGCCAGCCTGCTACATGCTGTGGGCCTGCCGGAGCTTGTGACCTACAGCGCCGCCGAATATGAAGCCCTGGCGATCTCGCTCGCCCAGGACCCTGCGCGCCTGAAGGCGCTGCGCGACAAACTCCAAGCGGAAAAAGCCCAGTCCCCCTTGTTCAACACCCACCAGTTTGCGCGTGATATCGAGGCTGCCTATCTGGCGATGCATGAACGGCACCTGCAGGGGCTGCCGCCCGAGGTGATTGAGGTGTGACAACTGGGGGCGCTGCCCCAGTCTGCCGAGAATGGAGGAGACCGATCTGGGCCCCCTGGGCCATCCAGGGATGGCTGCTGTGGAGGATGCGGTCAGTGCACCACGACCGGGTTCTGTGCCAGGCCCGCATAGCGGTCCAGCGCGTCTTCCACTTCTTCCTGTGTGGGGGTGTCGCGCTGCCAGGCCAGGATCTGCTCCTGGAACATCTCGGCCCAAGAGCCGTCCAGGTACACCTCTTTGCCGGAGCGCTTGTCCACGATTTCAAAGCCGTGGCGCGCGAGCTGGGGAACGGCGGGGGCGGTGTCGTTGAGCACCTGGGCGCTCTTTTTCTCCACGGCGTCGGGCAGCATGTGGACCACCACGAAGGATTCTGAGTCGTAGAGCATGTGCATCGTGTTCCCCTTGTCGATATAGATGTCAGATGACAGCGGGTGCGCAGAGTTCAAGTGGCACAGGCAAAGCCCGTGGCTTTTGTCCCCTTGCCGATGCAGTATTTCATGAAAACCCGGTGCTTCCGGTTTCGCGGGTCTATTTTGGTGGGATGGCGCTCCTGCGCAACACTTTTTAACAAGACCCCTCCAGACTATCAAGGCGGGCCGCTGCGGCTCAGTTGCAGGTCGGCGAAGTCGCCGTTGGCTTGGGTGAGCTTGATGCGTACCGGCAGATAACCCAGTGCGGGGGCCACCCACAGTTCGGCCTTCTGGTCGTAGTCCTTGCGGGGCAGGCGCTGCAACTTGAGGGTGGGCGTGGCGCCTGCGGGCAGGTCCAGTGTTTCTGCACCCTCGATGGTGAAGGTCCAGCGGTCGGCGCTGCGCGCGCTCACCGTGGTGAGCGTGATCTGGGTGCCGGTCACAAACCGGGCAGGATCGGCGGCGAGCAGGGCACCGAGTTGGATGAACACACTCAGCCGGTCCTGCACCCCCGGGCCCACGGTGGCGTCCGGCGTGTTGGCGCTGAAGGTGACCCGGCCCTTGGTGTAGTCGAAGTGCGCTGCCTGCTCGCTGCGGGACTTGTCTGAAAATTTCTCGGGCAACAGCCCTTGGGCCGTGATGGCGCCCACGCTGCGCTGCGTGCGGGAGCCCACTAGGAAGGCGCTGATCTGCTGCCGCGCCTCGTAGCGGCTGCCATCGTGCTGCCACAGCAGCTCGGCGCGGGCACTGTAGGCAAATTTCTTGGCCTGCCCACTCACGTCAAACGCCAGCCGTGTAGGCGGGGGCAGGCGCACAGGCGGTGGTGCCGTGTTGGGCGTGTGGTCCGTGCCAGCCCCGGGTGGGGCGATGTCCACGCCTGTTGTGGCTTCAGAGGGGAGAGGCGCTGATGATGCCTGGGCTGGTGCCGATGCAGGGGAGGCTGCCGTTGTGGGGAGCGTTTCCTCCACAACGGTCGAGACAGCTTCGGCGGGGGCGGCCAGCGCGACGTCTGCACCCGCCTCGGTGCTGGGGGCCGTGGCCTCGGTGGAGGGGGATGCAGGGGATGGCGCCTGGGCGACCGGGGGTTGGTGTGTTGCCCGTGCCTGTGGTTTGGGGCGCGCGGGCGGCTTGGGCGCGACCGCAGGTTTCGCCGCAATGGGGGCAACGGCTGCCACAGCTGCCACAGCTGCCACAGCGGCAGCGGGTGGCGGCGGGGCCGCAATGCTGCGCGTGCTGAACACTTTGCCGACAGGCGACCGGGGGCTGTCCCAAGCCAGCGGCACGCCGCTCAGCACCAGCCAGTGCAGGGCCAGCACCAGGACTGTGATGAGAAAGAGCGCGCGCCGTGGCATCTACCTGCGTGCCGGGGCCGTCAGGCGCTGCCCGCGCCCAGATCACTGGAGAGCTGGGCCGCAGCCGCGCGCAGCGGCGCGTCGATGGCGCCGCCCCACTCGGGGTCGAAGGTGGCAATGGAGCCCAGCGTGGTGATGCCCAACTCCAGGTGGCCGTCCGCGTCAAACACGGGTGCGCAGAACGCCACGATGCCAGGCAGCAAGGTATCGACCACCCGCGCGGCACCGCGTTCGCGTACCTCGGCCAGCAGGGTGTTGACCTCGGTCATGGTCGAGGGCAGGTCGGTGCGGCGCATCTTCACGGCGCGGGCCAGCTCCTCCTTGAGCAGCGGCGCCACCACATCAGGCGCCATGTGCGCCGCAAAGCAGCGGCCGGTGGCCGACGACAACAGCGGCATCACGTCACCCAGGCGCAGGTTGGCAGTGACAGCCTGGGGCGACTCCTCCCAGTGCACGATGGTGGGGCCGTGGTTGCCCCACACGGCCAGCGCCAGCGTGTGACCGATGGCTTCCATGAGTTCCGGCATGCGCTCGCGCGCCAGGCGCACGGCATCGAGCCGGGCCAGCGACGCCAGCCCCAGCTTGAGGGCGGCGGGGCCCAGGTCGTAGCGGGCGTTGCGCGGGTCTTGTGTGACCAGGCCCAGGCGCTGAAAGCTCACCAGATACCGGTGCGCCTTGGCCGCGCTCATGCCCGCCGAGGCCGCCACATCCTTGAGCATGAGCGGCCCGCGCGAGCGGGTCAGCCCCTCCAGCAGGGCAAAACCCACCTCGACCGATTGAATTCCTGCACGTTCTTTGTCCATGTGCACTAAAATTTGCGAGTTTTGTTTAGTTAAATCAATTTACCCAAGCGTAATTCGTGTTGGGTGAAGACTTTCAACCCCTTGAGACAAAGGTCCTGCCACCATGAAACTCGCTACCTACAAAGACGGCTCGCGCGACGGCCAACTGGTTGTCGTCTCCCGCGACCTGGGCACGGCCCATTATGCGACCGGCATCGCCAGCAAGCTGCAGCAGGCGCTGGACGACTGGGGCTTCATCTCGCCCCAGCTGCAGGACCTGTACGACCAGCTCAACAGCGGCCGCGCGCGCCACGCGTTCCCGTTTGACCCCAAGCAATGCATGGCCCCGCTGCCCCGCGCCTACCAGTGGGCGGATGGCTCGGCCTACATCAACCACGTCGAACTGGTGCGAAAAGCGCGCAACTCCGAAGTGCCCGAGAGCTTCTATACCGACCCCCTGATGTACCAGGGCGGCAGCGACGACTTCATCGGCCCTTGCGACGATGTGGTGGTGCCCAGCGAAGCCATGGGCATCGACTTTGAGGCCGAGATCGCCGTCATCACCGGCGACGTGAAGATGGGCACCACCGCCGACCAGGCGCTGGACGGCATCCGCCTGGTGATGATTGCCAACGACGTGAGCCTGCGCAACCTGATCCCTGCCGAGCTGGCCAAGGGTTTCGGTTTCTTCCAGAGCAAGCCCGCCACCGCCTTCGGCCCTGTGGCCGTCACGCTGGACGAGCTGGGCGACGCCTGGGACCATGGGCGCGTGAACCTCACCGTGCAGTCCACCTGGAACGGCCGCAAGGTCGGCATGTGCGACGCGGGCCCCGAGATGACCTTCCACTTCGGCCAGCTGATCGCCCACGTGGCCAAGACGCGCAACCTGCGCGCGGGCTCCATCATCGGCAGCGGCACCGTGAGCAACAAGGGCGTGACCGACGCCAACGGCCGCACCGAATGGCCCAAGGGCTACAGCTGCATCGCCGAAAAGCGCTGCATCGAGACCATCCAGGACGGCAAGCCCAGCACCGAATTCATGAAGTTCGGCGACACCATCCGCATCGAAATCAAGGGCAAGGACGGCGCGAGCATCTTTGGCGCCATTGACCAGAGCATCGCAGCCCCCTGAGCCGCCTTCGGCGTCTTCCCCCTCAGGGGGACGCCACCCGTGGCCTGGCAAAGCCAGTTCCACGGTGGTGCTGGCCTTAGCGCGCGCCGGTTTCAAGCGACGCGCGCATGTGCAGTCAAAAATACAAGAAAAAACAGGCTCTAGCGCTTATTGGATAAGCGTTAGCAGCTATTAATTTAATAGTTTCATATAGGAGACAACCCCATGCAGCGTAGAACCCTCTTGTCCGCCCTGGCCGCCGCAGGCGCCACCACCGCCGCCCCTTGGGCCCTGGCCCAGCAAGCAGCTTGGCCCGACCAGCCCCTGCGCTGGGTGGTGCCCTACCCCGCAGGCGGCGGCACCGACGTGCTGGCCCGC
Source organism: Acidovorax sp. Leaf73 (assembly GCF_916855635.1). NCBI lineage: Bacteria > Pseudomonadati > Pseudomonadota > Betaproteobacteria > Burkholderiales > Comamonadaceae > Acidovorax > Acidovorax sp. Leaf73. The sequence goes on along the minus strand of NZ_CAKASI010000004.1, from coordinate 445,793 downwards.
ACCGTGGCCGAAGCCATGCGCCAGACGCTGGGACAGCAGATCATCGTGGACAACCGCCCAGGCGCCTCCACCAACATCGGCGGCCAGGCCGTGGCCACGGCCAAACCCGACGGCTACACCTTCATGTCGGCCGACAACGCCATCCTGGCCTACAACGAACACCTGTTCACCAAGCTGCCGTTCAACCCCGAAAAAGACTTCACCTACGTGGGCGGCATCAGCCGCTTCCCGCTGGCGCTGGTGGTGCATCCATCGTTCGAAGCCAAGACGGTGAAGGAGTTTCTGGACTACGCGCGTGCCAATCCCGGCAAGCTCAACTACGCATCGCCCGGCAACGGCTCGCCACACCACCTGGCGATGGAGATGTTCAAGAACCGCACCAAGACCTTCCTCACCCACATCCCCTACCGCGGCGCCGCGCCCGCGCTGCAGGACGTGATGGGTGGGCAGGTGCCGTGCATGTTCCTGGACCTCGCCGCCGGCTTGCCCGTGATCACCTCGGGCAAGGTGCGTGCCTTGGCCATCGGCTCGGCCAAGCGCGTGGCCGCGCTGCCGGACGTGCCCACCCTGGCCGAAGCCGGTGTGCCCAACACCGAGGTGTTTGCGTTCCAGGGCATCTTGGCGCCCGCCGGTCTGCCCGCTGCGATCACGGCGCGCCTCAACGGCGACCTGAACAAGGCCCTGCTCAACCCCGCCGTGGTCAAGCGCATGAACGACTTCGGCATGGAAGCCCTGCCCGGCACGCCCGAGCAGTTCCGCGCCATGGCACGCTCCGAGTCCAAGCGCTGGGGCGAGATCATCAAGGCGGCAGGCGTGAAACTCGACTGACCCCCCTGAGCGGCTGCGCCGCTTCCCCCCAAGGGGGACGCACCCGGTGGCCTGGCAAAGCCAGTTCCACGGGTGCACTCGCTTGGCGACGCGCCCTCTGCGGGGGGGGGCTGCGGTGTTTCTTACTCCGGCAGGTGGCACACCGCTTCGATGTTGTTGCCTTCCGGGTCGATGACAAACGCGCCGTAGTAGTTCTCGTGGTAGTCGGGCCGCAGGCCCGGGGCTCCGTTGTCTTTGCCCCCGGCTTCCATGGCGGCGCGGTAGAAGGCATCGACCTGGGCCCGCGTGGTGGCCCGCCACGCCAGGTGACAGCCCGTGGTCGCGGGCGGGCCGCCGTAGGGCGAGGGGCCATCGATGAACCACACATCCGCCTTCTTGCCGTCGGGCTCGGACGGAGCCGGGTAGGCATAGCCCAGCATGTTGGAGCCGTAGTTGCCTTCAAAACACAGGTTGTAGCCCAAAGGCGCGAGGGCAGCGGTGTAGAACGCCTTGGTGCGGGCGATGTCGGTGACACGGAAGGTCATGTGGTCCAGCATGGGAGGGACTCCTAGGGTTGTTGTGTGCGGTTTTATATCTGAAATACTGATATTAAACACAGTATTTTTCATCTGGATACAGAACTCACCGCAGCCTCAAAGGCCGCCCCGCCCATGCCTCTGACTCATCGGACTGGCGCTCTTCAGGTCCACCCCTCCAGCACCAGCTTGCCCCGCGCCTTGCCGCTCTCGATGAGCGCATGGGCGCGTTTCAGATTCGCCGCATTGATGCTGCCCAACCGCTGGTCCAGCGTGGTGCGGATCAGCCCCGCATCCACCAGCTGCGCCACCTCGGACAGCAGCCGGTGCTGGCCGATCATGTCGTCCGTGCCAAACAGCGCACGCGTGAACATCAGCTCCCAGTGCAGCGACACCGACTTGCGCTTGAACTTCGTCACATCGAGTGACACTGGGTCGTCGATCAGCGCGAACTGGCCTTGCGGCGCGATGGCCTCGACGATCTGGTCGAAGTGCGCATCGGTCTGCGTGAGGCTCACGATGATGTCCACCGTGGGGTGGCCGATGCGGGCCAGCTCTTGCGTGAGCGGCTGGCTGTGGTCGATGACGTGGTGGGCGCCCAGGTCGCGCACCCACTGCTGGGTTTCGGGGCGTGATGCGGTGCCGATCACCGTGAGGCTGGTGAGCCGAGCCGCCAGCTGCGTGAGGATGGAGCCCACACCACCGCTCGCGCCGATGATGAGCAGGGTCTTGTTGGTGGGCTGCTTGCCTGGCGTCACGCCCAGGCGGTCAAACAGCAGCTCCCACGCGGTGATGGTGGTCAGCGGCAGCGCAGCGGCTTCGGCAAAGTCCAGCGACTTCGGTGCGTGGCCCACGATGCGCTCGTCCACCAGATGCAGCTCGCTGTTGGTGCCGGCGCGCGCGATGGAGCCTGCGTACCAGACGCGGTCGCCGGGCTGGAACAGCGTCACCTCTGGCCCCACGGCGCGCACGATGCCGCTGGCGTCCCAGCCCAGCACCTTGTAGTCGGGGCCGTCGCCGCTGCGCGAGCTGCTTTTGCGCACCTTGGTGTCCACGGGGTTCACCGAGACGGCATGCACCTCCACCAGCAGGTCGCGGCCGGTGGCCACGGGGTCGGCTTGGGTGATGTCGAGCAGCGATTCGGGGTGGTCGATCGGGTGGGCGGTTTGGTAGCCGATGGCTTTCATGGGGTGGTCCTGGCTCTAAAAATGAGATGCCTCGATGATTGGTCTTGCGGGTTTGTTTTTAAATGGGTGGATAGTTGAATGAATATTCAATCAATATTTGAAAATAAAGCCGACAACACCTGAAGTCGCCATGAAAAGCCTTCAAGACCTGGACATCTTTGTGCGTACCGTGGACAGCGGCAGCCTGTCTGCTACGGCCAGGGCGCTGGACCTGACACCGGCTGCAGCCAGTGCGGCGCTCAAGCGGCTGGAGGCCGAGCTGGGCGTGCTGCTGTTCGTGCGCTCCACGCGCAGCCTGCGGCTCACGCCCGAGGGCACGCTGTTTCTGGAGCACTGCCGCCCCGCGCTGGCCGCGCTGCAGCAGGTGCAGGGGCAGCTGGCCAGCGGCCGGGCGGGTGCGCTGAGCGGCACGCTGCAGCTGGCGGCGCCGTCCGACCTGGGGCGCAATGTGTTGTTGCCCTGGCTCGACGAGTTCCAAGTCGAGCACCCGGGCATCGCCGTCCGATTGCAGCTGTCAGATCGCATGGCCAACGTGTACAGCGAGCCGGTGGACGCCGCCTTTCGCTATGGCAAGCCCCAGGATTCGGCCCTGGTCGCGCTGCCGCTGGCGGCCGAGCACCGGCGCGTGCTGTGTGCGGCCCCGGCCTACCTGGCGGCCCACGGCGCGCCCGCCACCCCGCATGCGCTGGTGGACCATGACTGCCTTTGCTTCATGCTGGGCGAGGATGTGCACGACCGCTGGCGGTTCTGGGATGCGGCGGGCCAGGAGGCGCAGGTTCGTGTGCGCAGCCACAACGTGGCCAATGACGGCGATGCCGTGCGCCGCTGGGCCGTGCTGGGGCGCGGCATTGCCTACAAGTCGTACTTTGACGTAGCGCACGATCTGGCTGCCGGTCGTCTGGTGCCACTGTGCACCGACTGGACCACGGAGGCGGTCCCGCTGTTTCTGGTGGCCCCCAGCCGCAGGCAGCTCACGCCGCTGGTGCGTGCGCTGCGCGACTTCATGGCCACGCGGCTGCAGGCGCTGCTGCAGTAGCAAGAGGTCGCCTCCTGATCTTTGCGTGTCGCGGGCGAGGGAGGAGGGGGGGGCCGCCGGCCGCCAATCGGTGGTCCGGATTCAGCGAGTGCCTGGGGCAGGGCGGTTTTACGCTCCGGTCGGAGTGGGGCGCCAAGCCATCGCTCGCCCGGCTGGCGGCGCAACTGGCGCCCGGCATTTCTCCCCAAGACCCAAAGGCATCTTCATGAATATCGTTCTTTTGCACGGCAGCTGGCATGGCGCCTGGTGCTGGCACAAATTGGTCCCGCTGCTGCAGGCCCGGGGGCACCAGGTGCATGTGCCTGACCTGCCCGCCCATGGCCGCCACTGGCGGGTGGCGCGGGGGCGCACCACGCTCTCGGCCATGGCGGCGCATGTGTGCCGGGTGCTCGATGCGCTGGACGGCCCGGCGCTCATCGTGGCGCACAGCCGGGGCGGCATTGTGGCGTCCACGGTGGCCGAGTTGCGGCACCACAAGCTGGCGGGTGTGACCTACCTGGCCGCTTACATGCTGCGCCATGGCGAGCGGGTGACCGACTTTTTCCGCCAGGACAAGGCCTCGCTGGTGGCGCGCCACATCCATGTCAGCCGCAGCACCTTGACCGACCACCTGGCGCCCGAGGCCTACCGCCCCGCGCTGTACGCCGATTGCTCGGACGCCGACGTGGCGCTGGCCCAGGCGCTGCTCACGCCCGAGCCTTCGCTGCCCGCACTCACCCGGCTTGCGCTGACGGCGCCGCGCTACGGCAGCGTGCCCCGGCACTACATCGAGCTGACGCAGGACCGGGCCGTGACCATCGAGCTGCAGCGCAAGATGATCGCGGCCTCGCCCTGCGCCACGGTGTCGTCCATCGAGGCGAGCCACTCGGCGTATTTCTCGCAACCCCAGCGGCTGGCGGACACCGTGCACCAGATCGCCGGTTTCCGCTGAAGGGCCCGGGATGAGCGCGGCGGTGGCAGGGCTATCGCCCACGCGACGCCGCCGGGGCGCGGGTGCGCCGCACAATGCGACCCCCAACGGCGCATGCGCCTGCCTCGCCCAGAAAGACCCCCATGCTGAATTTCGACTTCCACAACCCCACCCACATCGCCTTCGGCCAGGGCCGCATTGCCGACCTGGCCAAGCTCGTGCCCGCTGCCGCCAAGGTGCTGATCCTCGTGGGTGGCGCCAGCGCCGAAAAGACCGGTACGCTGGCCGAGGTGCGCGCCGCGCTGGGCGAGCGCCAGCACGCCACCTTCAGCGGTATCGAGCCCAACCCCAGCTTTGAGACCTCCATGAAGGCCGTTGCGCAGATCCGCGAAGGCGGGTTTGACTTTCTGCTCGCCGTGGGTGGCGGTTCGGTGATCGACGCCACCAAGTTCATCGCGGCCGCTGTCCGCTTTGAAGGCGATGACCCCTGGGCCATCCTCGAAAAGCACGGCCGCAACGTCAAGGGCGCCATGCCGTTTGGTTCCGTGCTCACGCTGCCCGCCACGGGTTCTGAAATGAACAACGGCGGCGTCATCACCCACCGCGCCAAGGGCGCCAAGCTGTCGTTTGGTAGCGTGCACACCTACCCCGTGTTCTCGGTGCTCGACCCCACCAAGACCTACACCCTGCCGCCGCAGCAGCTGGCCAACGGTGTGGTCGATGCGTTTGTGCATACGGTGGAGCAGTACCTGACCTACCCGGTCAACGCGCCCGTGCAGGACCGTTTTGCCGAAGGCATCCTGCAGACGCTGATCGAGATCGGCCCGCGCCTGCTGACTGCCCCCGAGCCTGTGTACGACGACCGTGCCAACCTCATGTGGGCCGCCACCATGGCGCTCAACGGCCTGATCGGCGCGGGCGTGCCGCAGGACTGGGCCACGCACATGATCGGCCACGAGCTGACTGCCCTGCACGGCATCGACCACGCGCGCACCCTGGCCATCGTGCTGCCCGCGCTGCTGAATGAGCGCCGGGTGGCCAAGCGCGCCAAGCTGCTGCAGTACGGCGAGCGCGTATGGGGCATCACCACCGGCAGCGAGGACGAACGCATCACCGCCGCCATCGAGCGCACGCGCGACTTCTTTGAAAGCATGGGCATCGCCACCCGCCTGTCGGGCTACGGCCTGGGCGCCGACACCGTGGGTGCCGTGGTGGCGCAGCTGGAAGCGCATGGCATGGTGACCCTGGGCGAGCAGCGCGAGATCACGCCCGCCGTGAGCCGCCGCATCCTCGAAGCCGCGCTGTAAGCCGCCGCCGAGCGGGAGGGCGGGCGGGCAGACGCTCGCGCCTCCCGTGGTGCATTTCGCGCCGCGCAGCGGCGTTTCGTCGCAGGGCGCTGGAGCCCGCTGCGGGTGCTGCCTACAGTGCCGTCAAGCCGCCACCTCGGGCGGCCATTGACGAAAGGCGCACCGTGATCCTCATCCTCTTCCTGGCCCTCCGCACCACATGGCGGGTTGCCCGTGCCCCGCTGCTGGCAGCTTTTGTGGCAATGCTGGCCTGGGCCGCGCCGGCATCGGCCCAGCACGCCGGCCTGCGCACCCTGGTGGTACCGGGCGCAGAGCCCGTGACCGTGGCGCTGTTCTACCCCACCCCGGTGGTGGCGCGCACCCAGCCCATGGGGCCCTGGCGGCCCGTGGTCACGCCGGGCGCCCCGGTGGCAACCGCGCCCCTCAAGGGCCTGATCCTCATCTCGCACGGCACGGGCGGCCATGAACTGGGCCACCACAACCTGGCCACACGCCTGGCGGCCGACGGCTATCTGGTGGCGGCGTTGCGCCACCCGGGCGATAACTGGGAAGACCGGTCGATGATTACCTCGGGCCGCTACTTCAGCGAGCGCCCCCGCCAGGTGAGCCGCGTGCTGGACGCGCTGCTGGCCAGCCCCGAATGGGGCCCCCGCATTCCGGCCGGGCGCATTGGTGCCGTGGGGCATTCGGCAGGTGGCTACACCGTGCTGGCCCTGGCCGGTGCGCAGGCCGAACCGGCCCGTGCGGCGCAGCACTGCCGCAGCGTGTCGGACGACCCCGGCTTTTGCAGCCTGGGCAAGCTGCCCGCCCGTGGCCAGACCGCCCAGACTTCCAAGGAGGCACCTGCGGCCGCCACTGCGGCACCCACGCAGGCCGGCGCCTCCGCGCTCGATGGTCCACTGGTCTCGGTGGCAGACCCCCGCATCCGCGCCGTGGTGGCCATGGCGCCCATGGCGGTGGTGTTCACGCCAGACAGCCTGAAGGCCATCAGCGTGCCCGTGCGGCTGATGGTGGCCGAGCGCGATGCCGTGCTCGTGGGCCCCTACCATGGCGGCTATGTAGCGGCTAATTTGCCGTCTGCACAGGCCAGTACGGTGCCGGGTGCAGGCCACTTCGCCTTCATGGCCCAGTCTGTCTGGCCGCTGGCGTCCGAGGCGGGAGACGCCGCAGCCAACCCCGAAGGCTTTGACCGCGTGGCTTACCATGCCACGCTGGAGAACGAGGTGGCGGAGTTCCTGGCCAGGCAGCTGCGCTGAGATGCTGGGGGGCTTACAGCGCGGTAGTACCGTCCTGTAAGCCAATGCCGCAAACCTGCCTGCATCGCGGGACAACGGGCCCTATGGCTGGTACGGTGGTGGTTTGCTTTTTCCGATCAATCCCCACAACGAAAGCGACCTCCATGGCACACATCCTCATGGTTCTGACGTCCCACGACCAACTGGGCGACACCGGCAAAAAGACGGGCTTCTGGCTGGAAGAGTTTGCGGCACCGTACTACGTGTTCAAGGATGCAGGCGTGCAGATCACGCTCGCATCGCCTCACGGTGGCCAGCCGCCCCTGGACCCCAAAAGCGACGACGAAAACGCCCAGACCGATGCCACGCGCCGCTTCAAGGCCGATGCTTCAGCGAAGCAGCAGCTGGCCAGCACCGTGCCCCTGTCCAGCGTGAAGGCCGAGGACTTTGACGCCGTGTTCTACCCCGGCGGCCATGGCCCCCTGTGGGACTTGGCCGAAGACGCGCAGTCCATCGCACTCATCGAAAAGACCTTTGCGGCCGGCAAGCCGCTGGCGCTGGTGTGCCACGCACCCGGCGTGTTGCGCCACACCAAGGCGCCCGACGGGTCGCCCCTGGTGAAGGGCAAAAAGGTCACGGGTTTCACCAACACCGAAGAAGACGCTGTGCAGCTGACCCAGATCGTGCCGTTCCTGGTGGAAGACATGCTCAAGGCCAACGGTGGTGTGTATTCCAAAGGCCCTGACTGGGCACCCTATGTGCTGACCGATGGCACGCTGATCACGGGGCAGAACCCGGCATCGTCAGAGCAGGGCGCCCATGCCTTGCTCAAGCAATTGGGCTGATGAGGAAAAGGGGCTTCGGCCCCATATTTGCGCTGGGTGGCTGCACCGGAATATCCGTGTTCTACATTGGAAGCAAAAAAGGCAGCCAGCGCTTTATCCATCAGCGCAAGCAGCTATCAAATTGGAAGTTATCGTGTGGTGATGCCTGTCGCCAGCCCACGCAACGCGCTCGCTTCATTCAATACGGCAGGATGCCTGGCAACAGCGGGCGGTCCAGCCGGTGGCGCCACCACTTGAGTGCCTCGCCCATGTGCTCGGGTCGCCAGGCCAGCCAGAAGGTTTCGTCCGGGCGGGGCTCCTCCACCTGCAACTCCATCAGAATGCCGGTCTCCAGCTCCACGCGTACACAGGCGCGGGGCACAAAACCGTGGCCCAGACCTGCGGCCTGGCAAGCGATCTTGGCCTGCATCGATGGCACGGTGATACGGCGCTGGCCTGACAGCAACCCCACCGTGCGGTCGTTCAGCGAGCGCGCCCCGTCGCCCACCACCACGGCCGTGTGTTCCAGCAAGTCGCTGCGCGTGAGCGGCCGCTGCAGCTTGGCCAGCGGGTGTGTGGCCGTCACGCAAAAAGCGAAGGCCAGGCTGCCCACGGCCACCGCCTTGTAGCCACCCCCCGCTGGGCCTTCGCCTGCGGCCACGACGATGTCTGCGCGCCCTTCGCGCAGCGCCTCCCAGGTGCCTGTCAATGCTTCGCTGCTGATGCGCAGTCGGGTGCCGCAGTGCAGGTCTTCAAACGCGCAGATGTCCTGGTTGAACGCGTGCGTGGGGATGAGCGAGTCGTGCATCAGCCGCAGCTCGGACTCGAAGCCCGTGGCGATCTGCCGCATCCGCGATTCGAGCTGCTGCGCGGCGGCCAGCAGCCAGCGCCCCTCCTTGAGCATCTCTTGGCCGGCAGGGGTGAGCGTGACGCGCGGGCCGTTGCGGGTGAACAGGGCCAGGCCCAGCTGGTCTTCCAGCTTGCTCACGGCGTACGAGATGGTGGACGGCACCTTGTGCAGCCGCTCGGAGGCACCTGCAAACGAGCCGTGGCGGGCAATGGCGTCGATGGTTTCAATGGCTTCCAGCGTGAGTTTCAGCATGGTCCAATTCCTTGATCTGCATCATCGAAATTATCGATGATGAGTTGGAAAACCTTTCAGCATACGCCCCGGAACGGCGCGAGATACTTTCTTCACTGCAGCACTGAAGCCTTGATGAATAGGGCGGTGAGGCAAAAACCTCCCAGTGTGAATCACATCGACGAAGAAAGGACCTGCACCATGCTCGACATCCGCAAAGCCCAACACCGCGGCAACGCCAACCACGGCTGGCTCCATTCGCGCCACACCTTCTCGTTCGGCCACTACCACGACGCCAACCAGCAAGGCTTTTCCGACCTGCTGGTTATCAACGACGACCGCGTGGCCCCGGGCAAGGGCTTCGGCACCCACCCGCACCGCGACATGGAAATCTTCTCGTACGTGCTGGAAGGCGCGCTGGAGCACAAGGACTCCATGGGCACGGGCTCGGTCATCCGCCCCGGCGACGTGCAGATGATGAGCGCCGGCACCGGCGTGCGCCACAGCGAGTTCAACCACTCGGGCGTTGAGCCGGTGCACTTCCTGCAGATCTGGATCGTGCCGGGTGTGCGCGGCGCTGAGCCCCGCTACCAGCAGGTGCACTTCAGCGAGGCCGACAAGCGCGGCCGCCTGCGCCAGATCATCTCGCCCGAAGGGGCTGACGGATCGCTGGCCGTGCACCAGGACGCCTGGGTCTATGCCGGCTTGTTCGACGGCAGCGAAGAGGCGGCCGATCTGGACGTGGGCCCGGGCCGCAACGTGTATGTGCACGTGGCCCGCGGCAGCCTGGAGGTGAACGGCGAGCGTCTGTCCGAAGGCGACGGCGCCCGCATCCGCGACGCTGGGGCCCTGCGCTTTGCCAACGGCGAAGGCGCCGAGGTGCTGGTGTTCGACCTGCGGCCCAACGAGCTGCCCACGATGCCGCACTGAGCGCATGGGGCGCACTGGGGAGCGGGGTGGGCGATGCCGCCCATCCCTTGCGCCCCGGCCCGCCGCATTGCCTTGTCTATTTTTTGTTTTTCTCGACGTCCTTCATCTTCAATTTCCAGGGAGTTCACCATGACCAACGCCAACGCCAACGCCAACGCCAACGCCAACGCCAACGCCAACGCCAACGCCAACGCCAACACGACCGCCGCAGCCAACGCCACCGCCCGCCCCGTCGCCTACGCCAAGCCCGGCGCCACGCTGCTCAACGCCGGCGACCACACCCTGGTCATGATCGACTTCCAGTCGCAGATGGCCTTTGCCACGCACTCCATCGATGCAATCACGCTGCGCTCCAACGCGGGCCTGGTGGCCAGCGCGGCCGCCGGGTTTGGCGTGGACACCATCCTCACCACCGTGGCCGAAAAGAGCTTTAGCGGCCCCATGTTCGAGGAAGTGACTGCACCATTCCCCGGCCAGGCGCTGCTGGACCGCACCTCCATGAACACCTGGGAAGACGAGGCCGTGATCGCACGGGTCAACGCCATCGGCAAGCCGCGCATCGTGCTGGCCGGCCTGTGGACCAGCGTGTGCATCGTGGGCCCGGCGCTGTCGGCGCTGGACCAGGGCTTCGAGGTGTATGTGATCGCCGACGCCAGCGGCGACATCTCCGTGGAAGCCCACAACCGCGCCATGGAGCGCATGGTGCAGGCCGGCGCGCGGCCCATCACGGCATTGCAGTACCTGCTGGAGCTGCAGCGCGACTGGGCGCGGGGCGAGACGTACGACATGACGACGGGCATCGCCAAGAAGTTCGGCGGCGGCTATGGCCTGGGCATCACCTACGCCAAAAGCATGTTCAACGCCCAAGAAGCCTAAAAAAAGGGTGCATTGGCCTACTGCGCGACCCGATCCCGCACCTGCGGTTCTCGCCGTACGCTTGTACGGCTGCGGTCCTCGATGCAGGCTAGGGCCGCTCGCTACGGCCAATGCACCCTTTTTGCGCTCTGCCATTGCTGAATTTTCGAAGCAGACCATGACACAACCTGCCATCACCCCCGACCTCATCCTGCGCAACGGCCGCTTCACCACGCTGGACCGCGCCAATCCCACGGCCAGTGCGGTCGCCATTGCGCAAGGGCGCTTTACCAAGGTCGGTGACGACCGCGAAGTGATGGCGCTGGCTGGTGCGGGTACGCGGGTCATCGACCTGGGCGGGCGCAGCGTGCTGCCGGGGCTCATCGACAACCACCTGCACATCATCCGCGGCGGCCTCAACTTCAACATGGAGCTGCGGTGGGACGGCGTGAAGAGCCTGGCCGACGCCATGGCCATGCTCAAAGCCCAGGTAGCGGTGACGCCCGCGCCGCAGTGGGTGCGCGTGGTGGGCGGCTTCACCGAGCACCAGTTTGCGGAAAAGCGCCTGCCCACGCTGGCCGAGCTGAACGCCGTGGCGCCGGACACGCCCGTGTTCATCCTGCACCTGTACGACTGCGCGTTGCTCAACGGAGCCGCGCTGCGCGCCGTGGGCTATGGCAAGGACACGCCCGCGCCGCCCGGTGGAGAGATCGTGCGCGACAGCGCGGGCAACCCCACGGGCCTGCTGCTGGCCAAGCCCAATGCGGCCATCCTGTATGCCACGCTGGCCAAGGGCCCCAAGCTGCCGCACGACTACCAGGTCAACTCCACGCGCCACTTCATGCGCGAGCTCAACCGCCTGGGCGTGACCGGCGCCATCGACGCGGGCGGCGGCATGCAGAACTACCCGGATGACTACGACGTGATCCAGGAGCTGGCCGATGCCGACCAGCTCACCATTCGCCTGGCCTACAACCTGTTCACGCAAAAGCCCCAGCACGAGAAGGAGGACTTCCTGAACTGGACGGCCACCTCGCAGTACAAGCAGGGCACGGACTACTTTCGCCACAACGGCGCGGGCGAGATGCTGGTGTTCTCCGCCGCCGACTTCGAGGACTTCCGCCAGCCCCAGCCCGAGCTCGCGCCCGGCATGGAAGGCGAGCTGGAAGAAGTGGTGCGCATCCTCGCGCAGAACCGCTGGCCCTGGCGCATGCACGCCACCTACGACGAGACCATCGAGCGCGCGCTCAACGTGTTCGAAAAGGTCAACCAGGACACGCCGCTGGCCGGCCTGAACTGGTTCTTCGACCACGCCGAGACCATTTCGGAAAAGTCCATCGACCGCATCGCCGCCCTGGGCGGCGGCGTGGCCGTGCAGCACCGCATGGCCTACCAGGGCGAGTACTTCGTGGAGCGCTACGGCGCCGCGGCGGCCGAGGCCACGCCCCCGGTCAAGCGCATGCTGGAGAAGGGCGTCAATGTGTCCGCCGGCACCGACGCCACCCGCGTGGCCAGCTACAACCCCTGGGTGTCGCTGTCCTGGCTAGTCACCGGCAAGACGGTGGGCGGCCTGCAGCTCACGCCGCAACGCAACTGCCTCACCCGCGACCAGGCCCTGCGCATGTGGACCGAGAACGTTACCTGGTTCAGCAACGAGCAGGGCAAGAAGGGCCGCATCGAGGCGGGCCAGCTGGCCGACCTCGTCGTGCCTGACCGCGACTTCTTTGCCTGCCCCGAGTCCGATATCGCCGACACCACGGCCCTGCTCACCGTGGTGGGCGGCAAGGTGGTCTATGGCGTGGGCGACTTCGCGCGCTTCGACGACGCGGCCCCGCCGCCCGCCATGCCCGACTGGTCGCCCGTGCGCACCTTCGGCGGCTACGGCGCCTGGGGTGCCCAGGGAGGGGCGGACGGCGCGCCGCTGCAGGCCGTGCTGCGCAACGCGGCGGCGAACTGCGGCTGTGCGAGCAACTGCAACCTGCACGGCCATGCCCATGCCACGGCCTGGAGCAGCAAACTCCCCGTGTCCGACCTGCAGGGCTTTTGGGGTGCGCTCGGCTGCGCCTGCTGGGCGGTGTGACGGTGCAGCACGCATTGCAAAACGCCGCCACCGCGCCCTGGGTGCAGACGCTGGCGCTGCTGTGCCTGTGCGCCGCGTACCTGCAGGGCGGCATCGGCAAGGCCCGCAACTTTGCGGGCGCCGTGGCCGAGGTGCGCTCGCTCGGCCTCGCGCCCGCCGCGCCCATCGCTGCCGCCACGCTGGTGCTGCAGCTTTCGGCCTCGGCGCTCATCCTGTCGGGTTGGTACCGCTGGCTGGGGGCGCTCGCCCTTGCGGGCTTCACGGCGCTGGCCACCTTGCTGGCAGACCGCTTCTGGGCCGCGCCGCCCGCCGAGCGGCAGCGCAGTGCCAACGCATTTTTTGAACACTGGGGCCTGGTGGGCGGCATGCTGCTCGTCGCCTGGCACGACCTCGGAGGCCGCCATGTCTGATCACCGCCCAACCAAACCCGACACCACCACCGCACCGGGCAGCTTTGCGCCGCTGGCCATTCCCGTCTTTGCGGTGCTGTGGACCGCCACGGTGCTGGGCAACATCGGCAGCTTCATGCGCGACGTGGCCAGCGCCTGGATGGTGACCGAGCTCTCGTCCAGCCCCACCGCGGTCGCGCTGATCCAGACGGCCGCCACGCTGCCCGTCTTTCTGCTCGCCATCCCTGCGGGCGTGCTGTCGGACATCCTGGACCGCCGCCGCTTCCTCATCGGGGTGCAGGTGCTGCTGGCGGCCGTCAGCGGAACGCTGCTCATCCTGGCCAACACCCACACGCTGACGGTGGAGTGGCTGGTGGCCCTGACCTTTGTGGGCGGTATCGGTGCCGCGCTCATGGGGCCCACCTGGCAGTCCATCGTGCCCGAGCTGGTGCCGCGCAGCGAGCTCAGGAGCGCCGTGGCGCTCAACTCGCTGGGCATCAACATCGCACGCGCCATTGGCCCGGCGGCGGGCGGCCTGCTGCTGGCCAGCTTCGGCGCGGCCATGGCCTACGGCCTGGACGTGCTGAGCTATGTGTTCGTGATCGCCGCGCTGCTGTGGTGGAAGCGCCCCAAGGCCGAGGCCTCAGGCCTGAACGAGCAGTTCTTCGGCGCCTTCCGCGCCGGCGTGCGCTACGCCCGCGCCAGCCGCGAGCTGCATGTGGTGCTGCTGCGCGCGGCCGTGTTCTTCCTGTTCGCCAGCTCAGTCTGGGCGCTGCTGCCGCTGGTGGCGCGCCGCATGCTGGGCGGCTCGGCAGGCTTTTACGGTGTGATGCTGGGCGCCGTGGGCGCGGGCGCCATCCTGGGCGCCGTGCTGCTGCCCCGCCTGCGCCAGCGGCTCGACACCGACGGGCTGGTGCTGCTGGCCTCGCTGCTCACCGCTGCTGTCATGGGCGTGCTGACCGTGGCCCCGCCCCAGTGGGCCGCCGTGGCGCTGATGCTGGTGCTGGGCCTGGGCTGGATCATCGCGCTGACCACCCTCAACGGCGTGGCCCAGGCCGTGCTGCCCAACTGGGTGCGCGGCCGGGGCCTGGCCATCTACCTCATGGTCTTCAACGGTGCGATGGCCGCGGGCAGCCTGGGCTGGGGCCTCATCGCAGGGCAGGCCGGTTTGCCGGTCACGCTGCTGATGGGCGCGGTCGGTCTGGTGGCGGCGTCGCTCATCTTTCACCGCGTGAAGCTGCCCACCGGTGAGGCCGACCTGCAGCCCTCGAATCACTGGCCCGAGCCGCTGCTGGCTGAGCCTGTGGCGCACGACCGGGGCCCGGTGATGGTGCAGATCGAGTACCGCATCGCCAAGCCCGATCTGCCTGCCTTCCTGCAGGCCATGCAGCACCTGTCTGCCGAGCGCCGCCGCGACGGCGCCTACGCCTGGGGCGTGGCCGAACACACGGGCGAGCCGGGCAGGGTCATCGAATGGTTCCTCGTCGAATCGTGGGCCGAGCATCTGCGCCAACACCACCGCGTGTCCAAGGCCGATGCCGACCTGCAAGCGGAGGCGCTGCGTTTCCATGTCGGTCCGAAGCGGCCCGTGGTGCACCACTTTCTGGCACTGACGGCTGGCGGATCGGATGGGCAGGGCGCAGCCCCTTCAACCACGGCCTTGCACACGCATTGATGAAGAATGTGATTGAAAATGGCCTCTAGCGCTTATTGGATAAGCGCTGGCAGCTATCAATTTGATATTGCGTCAGGTTAGCAGGTGACGCCCGCGATCAGGCGGATGCCAACGCCAGGGTGTCCGCCGAACTGGCCTCCACCTCCACCAGGCAGTCATAAAACGTCGGCGCGCGGCCCAGGTCCGTGAGGGCCTGGCTGGTGACCTCGTTCACATTGGTGCCGCCCAGCCCCAGCTTTCTCCACCAGATGCCCAGGCCATTCACAACCCCGGGCCGTGCGCGGCGCGACACGGTGGCGTGGCACAGGTAGCTGCCCCGGTCGTTGAACACGCGCACCACGGCGTCGTTGGCAATGCCGCGTGCTTCGGCATCGTCGGGGTGGATCTCCAGCACGGGGCGGCCCTCGATGTTGCGCAGGCTCTGCACGTTCACGAAGGTGGAGTTCAAGAAGTTGCGCGCGGGCGGCGAGATCATGGCCAGCGGGTAGCGGGCGTCCGTGCCCTGCAGTTCGTAGTTGGGCAGGTGGTCGGGCAGGCCGTCCAGGCCCTGGGCGGCCAGGCGGGCGCTGTAGAACTCGCACTTTCCAGAGGGTGATGGGAAGTTGCCTTCGGCGAACGGCGCATCGGGCAGCGCCAGCGTGGCAAAGCCTTGGCTTTCGAGCAGTGCGTAGTCCACTGCGTCGCCAAACGCCTGGCGGCACAGGGCCTCGTCGCTCTCGGCAAAACAGGGCTCGGCAAAGCCCATGCGCGCCGCCAGGTCGCGGAAGATCTGTGCGTTGCTGCGCGCCTGGCCCTGCGGCGCAATAGCGGGGCGGTTGAGCAGCACGTCGGTGTGGCCGTAGCTCAGGTGCACGTCCCAGTGCTCCAGCTGCGTGGTGGCGGGCAGGATGTAGTCGGCGTAGTCGGCCGTGTCGGTGCGGAAGTGCTCCAGCACCACCGTGAACAGGTCTTCGCGCGCAAAGCCTTGCACCACCTTGCCCGAATCGGGCGCCACGGCCACGGGATTGCTGTTGTAGACCACGATGGCCTCCACCTTAGGTCCGAACGCAGGCGAGGCCTCGCGCAGCAGGTCGTCGCCAATGGTGGACATGTTGATGGTGCGCGGTGTCTGGGCGGGCATCAGGTCGGGTCGCTGCAGCACGGCGCGCTGCGCGGGGAACTGGCCCGAGCTGGACAGCAGCACGCCGCCCGCTCGGTGGCGCCAGGCGCCCGTGAGCGCCGGCAGGCAGGCCACGGCGCGCACCGCATTGCCGCCGCCACGCACACGCTGCATGCCGTAGTTCAGGCGGATGGCGACGGGCTTCGTCGTACCGTAGTCCTTGGCCAGCTGGCGGATCTGTTCCACCGGAATGCCGCACACCTCGGCCGCGCGCTCGGGCGGCCACTGCAGTGCACGCTCGCGCAGCTGGTCCCAGCCCAGCGTGTGGCGGGCGATGTAGTCGTGGTCCAGCCAGTCGTTCGCGATCAGCTCGTGCATTAGCGCCAGGGCCAGCGCGGCGTCGGTGCCGGGGCGCAGGGCAATGTGCTCGTGGCATTTGTCGGCCGTCTCGCTCTTGCGGGGGTCAATGCACACCAGCTTGGCGCCATTCCTCTTGGCCTGCTGGGCGTAGCGCCAGAAGTGCAGGTTGCTGCCGATGGAGTTGCTGCCCCAGATGATGATGAGCTGCGATTCGGCGAAGAACTCCACCTTCATGCCCACCTTGCCGCCCAGGGTCTGCACCAAGGCCTCGGCGCCGGCCGATGCGCAGATGGTGCGGTCCAGTTGCGAGGCACCCAGCTTGTGGAAGAAGCGGCGGTCCATGCTCTCGCCCTGCACCATGCCCATGGTGCCCGCGTAGCTGTAGGGCAGGATGGCTTCGGGCGCGCGCGCGGCGATGGCCTGCAGGCGCTGGGCGATGTCGCTCAGCGCCTCGTCCCAGGTCACTGGCACGAACTGGCCGGCCCCCTTGGCGCTCGTGCGCTTGAGCGGCGTGAGCACGCGCTCGGGATGGTAGCTGCGCTCGGTGTACTTGCTCACCTTGGCGCACAGCACGCCGTCGGTGTGTGGGTGAGCGGGGTTGCCCTGTACGCGGGTGGCCACGCCGTTCTCTACAGTCGTCAACAGGGCGCAGGTGTCTGGGCAGTCGTGGGGGCAGGCGCCGCGCACCTGAGTCGGTACAGATAGAGGGGGATTTGCAGCAGAAGACGTGGGCATTTGGTAGGTTGATCGTTAAACTGGCAATCAGGGTTGGAACGGTTGTGCATATCTAGCCACCCTTCCAAGGAGGCTGCCTACCGGCAGCGCAGAGGGATCGCCCTCGATTCACAAGAGCAGAGATTTCACCATGAACCAACCGGTATTGGGTCGTAGACAGTTTTCCGTGGGCCTGGGCGCTGCAGCGCTGGGGGGCTTCCAGCTGGCACACGCGCAAAGTGAAGGCCGGATTGTGCTGGGCCAGTCTGCTGCCTTCACGGGCCCCGCCGCGCAGCTGGGCGTGCAGTTCAACCTGGGTGCCAAGCTCTTTTTCGACCAGCTCAATGCGCAGGGTGGCGTGGGCAAGCGCACGGTGGAAATCCGCACGATGGACGATGGCTACGAGCCCGACCGCTGCGCCGAGAACACCCGCAAGCTCATTGCCGAAGACGTGTTCGCCCTGTTTGGTTACATCGGCACGCCCACCAGCCTGGCGGCGATGCCCATCTTCACCAAGGAAAAAGTGCCATTCTTTGGCCCCTTCACGGGGGCCGAGGCGCTGCGCCAGCCGTTCAACCGGCTGATCTTCCATGTGCGCGCCTCGTACTACGACGAAACCGCACTCATCGTGCGCCAGCTCACCAACCTCGGCCTCAAGAAGATTGCGGTGTTCTACCAGAACGACGCCTACGGCAAGGCCGGCCTCGATGGCGTGACGAAGGCGCTGACCGAACTCAAGCTCTCGCCTGTGGCCACTGCCACGGTGGAGCGCAATTCGACCGACGTGAAAGCGGCTGTGGACAAGCTGGTGCCGGCCAAGCCGGATGCCGTGGTACAGATCACTGCCTATGCCTCGGCCGCATCCTTCGTGCGCGCAGCGCGCAAGGCGGGCTTTGGCGGCACGTTCTACAACGTGTCTTTCGTGGGCACGCAGGCGCTGGCCGACGAGCTGGGCAAGGATGGCGCCGGTGTGGTGGTGTCGCAGGTCGTACCTTCGCCCTATCAGCCGTCGCGCCAGATTACCCGCGAGTTTCTGGAAGCCATCAAGAAGGGCGGCGACAAGGTGCAGGCCAACTACTCCAGCATGGAGGGTTTTCTGGCCGCCCGCATCTTCACTGAAGGCCTGCGCCAGGCCCAGGGCAGCGGAAGGCCCACCCGCGAGAGCCTGATCACCGGCATTGAGTCGCTGGGCAGCCAGGTGATTTCGGGCTTTCCGGTCACCTACAGCGCTACGAGCCATGCGGCATCGAAGTTTGTCGAGATGTCCATGCTGACGGGCGACGGCCGCGTGAGGACTTGACTGCAGCGCCGCAGGCCCCGGCGGAGGGCTCTGCGGCATCTATCTGCAAGGCGATCAGTCCAGTGTGCGTGTGCGCGCCAGACCTTGCATGAAGGCCTCGCAGCGCGCCAGTTGTTCCAGGCTCACGTATTCGTCGGGCTGGTGGGCCTGCTGGATGCTGCCGGGGCCACACACCACGGTGGAGATGCCTGCGTTCTTGAACAGGCCCGCCTCGGTGCCAAAGGCCACCAGCGTGGTGCTTTTTTCGCCGCTCAGCTCCTGCGCCAGGCGCGTCACCGGGTCGTCCTTGCTGCCCAGAAAACTCGGAATCTCGCAGATGGTCTCGAATTCAAAGCCTGCTGCGGGCGCCACCTTCTTCATCGCAGGCTCCAGCGACTTGGCATAGGCCACCACCTCGGACTGCATCTGCGCAGCATTGGCCGTGGGCAGGTCGCGGAACTCGTAGCGGAACTCGGCGTCGCGCGGCACCACGTTGTCGGCAATGCCGCCGTGGAACTGGCCCACGCTGGTGGTCGAAAACGGCACGTCGAAGCCCTCAAAGCGGGGCTCGTTCTTTTCAAAGTCTTCCGCCATGTCGCGCACCCGGCCCACCACGCGGGCGGCCATCTCGATGGCGTTGACCGAATGCGGCGTGAGGGACGAATGCGCCTCCTTGCCGCGCACGCAGCACTTGTAGCGGTACACGCCCTTGTGTGCGATGGCGGGCACCATGCTGGTGGGCTCGCCCACGATGCAGGCCAGGGGCTTGATGTTGGCATCGCGCAGGTCGGCGATGAGCTCTTTTACGCCAAAGCAGCCGATCTCTTCCTCATAACTGAAGGCCAGGTGGATGGCGAAGGGCGCGTCGCTGTTCAGGAATTGCTCGGCGTGCGAGACCGCAATGCCAATGAAGGCCTTCATGTCTGCACTGCCACGCCCGTACAGATTGCCGTCCTTGACCAGAGCGCTCAGTGGGTCCATGGTCCAGTCCTGCCCGTCCCACGGCACTGTGTCGGTGTGGCCCGAGAGGATCACGCCAGCGGGTTTGCCCTCGCCCAGCGTGGCGAACAGGTTGGCCTTGGTCTTGTCGTCGTTGAAGGTCAGTCGGCTTTTCACACCCAGCCGAGCCAGGTGGTCGCGGATGAAGTGGATCAGCTCCAGGTTGGAGTGGTGGCTGACGGTGTTCATGCGCACCAGGGTTTGCGCGAGTTCGAGGGCGTGGGGGGAGAGTGTCATGTTGCAGTGCAAATAAACCCGGAGTGGCGCAAGGGACGGCCAGCGGGCTAGACTGTGAGATCGTAAGGACACATATCATGAACGTTATTGACTCCATCGTCACCCAGGCGGCCAGTATTGCAGCGGTGCGCCGGGACATTCACGCCCACCCCGAGCTGTGCTTTGAAGAGGTGCGCACCGCCGACGTGGTGGCCCAAAAGCTCACCGAATGGGGCATTCCCATCCACCGGGGGCTGGGCAAGACGGGCGTGGTGGGTATCGTCAAGGGGCGCGACGGTGGCGCCAGTGGCCGGGCGATTGGCCTGCGCGCCGACATGGACGCCCTGCCCATGCAGGAGTTCAACACCTTCGCCCACGCCAGCAAACACCAGGGCAAGATGCACGCCTGCGGCCACGACGGCCACGTGGCCATGCTGCTGGCGGCGGCCCAGCACTTTGCCAAGCACCGCAACTTTGACGGCACTGTGTACCTGATCTTCCAGCCCGCCGAAGAAGGCGGCGGCGGCGCCCGCGTGATGATCGAAGACGGCCTGTTCGAGCAGTTCCCCATGGAGGCCGTGTACGGCATGCACAACTGGCCCGGCATGCCGGTGGGCACTTTTGCCGTCAGCCCCGGCCCGGTCATGGCATCGACCAGCGAATTCAAGATCACCCTGCGCGGCAAAGGCGGCCATGCGGCCCTGCCGCACACAGGCATCGACCCGGTGCCGATCGCCTGCGGCATGGTGCAGACCTTCCAGACCATCATCAGCCGCAACAAGAAGCCGGTGGACGCGGGCGTGATCTCGGTCACCATGATCCATGCGGGCGAGGCCACCAATGTGGTGCCCGACAGCGTCGAACTGCAGGGCACGGTGCGCACCTTCACCGTGGAAGTGCTGGACCTGATCGAAAAGCGCATGCGCCAGATTGCCGAGCACACCTGCGCCGCACACGACGCCACCTGCGAGTTCGAGTTTGTGCGCAACTACCCGCCCACCATCAACTCGCCCGCCGAGGCCGAATTTGCCCGCAAGGTGATGGCGGGCATCGTGGGTGAGGAGCGTGTGCTGCCCCAGGAGCCCACCATGGGCGCCGAAGACTTCGCCTACATGCTGCAGGCCAAGCCCGGTGCGTACTGCTTCATCGCCAACGGCGACGGCGCGCACCGCGAGATGGGCCACGGCGGCGGGCCTTGCATGCTGCACAACCCGAGCTATGACTTCAACGACGACCTGATCCCGCTGGGCGCCACCTACTGGGTCAAGCTGGCCGAGGAGTGGCTGGCCCAGCCCGCTGACGCCGCCTGACGCACAGATCCGAGCCATGCCCGCTCTGGCGCCCATCGCGCGCGCCGGGGTGTTTTGTTTCCACCCCCGTCTGAAAGTCCCTGTCCATGATCGGTCTCGTTGACGCGTTTTCGCCCAGTTACGCTAAGGCGCGTACAAAGTTTCTGGAGGCGGCCGCCACCGCAGGCCTGCCCATCGAGTCACATGCCCACCCCCTGAAGGGCCGCGATGGTGAAGACCTGGCCATGGACGTGGTGCGCGACGGCCCGGCCGATGCCAAGAAGCTGCTCATCGTGAGCAGTGCCTGCCATGGCGTCGAAGGCTATTGCGGCAGCGGCGTGCAGGTGTTTGCACTGCACGACGCCGAGTGGCGTGCGAAGGCGCGCGACGCCGGTGTGGCCACGCTCTATATCCATGCGCTCAACCCGTATGGCTTTTCGCACGTGCGCCGCTTCACCCACGAAAACGTGGACCTGAACCGCAACTTCCAGAACTTTTCAAGGCCCCTGCCCGTGAACACTGCCTACCGAGAGGTGCAGCCCCTGCTGCTGCCCGAGCAGTGGCCACCCGGCCCCGACAACGTGGCCGCCGTGGAGCAGTACATCGCCACCAAGGGCGAAGCGGCATGGCAGGCCGCCATCTCGCAAGGCCAGCATGAGTTTCCGCAAGGGGTCTTCTTTGGCGGCACCGAGCCCACCTGGAGCAACCGCACGCTGCGCCAGGTGCTGCGCCAGCACGGTGCAGGTGCGTCGCACATTGCCTGGATCGACCTGCACACCGGCCTGGGCCCCAGCGGCCATGGCGAACGCATCTATGCGGGCAATGACGACGACGTGGCCGTGGCCCGCGCGCGGGCCTGGTGGGACGGCGGCGGCGCCACGCCAGTCACGTCCATTTATGACGGCTCGTCCACCTCGGCCTTCCTCACCGGCCTGATGTGGACCTCGATCTACGACGAATGCCCGCATGCCGAGTACACCGGCATCGCCATGGAGTACGGCACGGTGCCCGTGCTCGACGTGATGAACGCCATCCGTGCCGAGCAGTGGCTCAACCTGCACCCCGACACGCCCGCCGACAAGGCCGCCCAGATCAAGGCGCAAATGCTGGCTGCCTTCTACACCGACACCGATGCCTGGAAGGGGCAGATCATCAGCCAGGCGCGGCAGTCGATGTTCCAGGCGGTGGAGGGGCTGGTTTCTTGAATACTTGGTAAAAAATGGACCTGGCGCTTATCCAGAAAGCGCAAGTAGCTATAAAAAATATAGTATTTCAGGTCCATGGGCCTGGTTTTTACGAGGGAGCCGCTGGCGCATGGCGGCTACCATCGTTCCTAAAAACCAGGAGACCCTATGGCGCCACGCCCCCGCACACTCCCCATCCCGCACGCAGCAGAACACGCTGGCCCATGAGGCCGCCCAGCGTGGCACACGTGGCAGCGCAAGCGCAGCAAGCCGATCCACTGCGCGCGCTCAGCCGCAGCCTGCTCAAGCTGGCTGAACAGGTCCAGCACGCGCCGCCGCAGGACCTGCTGCACCAGGCGCTGCAGACGCTGCGCGGGCTGGTGCCTTTTGATTCGGCGTGGTGGGGCGAGGTGTCTGCGGGCGAGTCTTGCGCAGGGGGCGGTGCGCTGGAGGTGCAGGCCGCACCACGCAACTGGCTGCACGGCAGCATCGGCCTGGCCCGGGGCTTTGCCGACGAGTGGAACGCCCTGGCCGCTGCGGACGATTTTGCGAAGCATTCCATGCGCCACCTGGGCGAGGTGATCCGCGAGCGCGACCTGGTCGGCGCGCCACCTGAAGACCCGCAGGTGATGGCCTTCGCAGAGCGGCACGGCCTGTACCACTGCATGGCCCTCACGGCCGAGCTGCCGCACAGCGGACTGCTGTTTTTTGTCTCGGTCTACCGGACGCCCACGCGCAGCGAATTCACCGATGCCGAAACCGTGCTGTTTGGCGAGTTTGTGCTGCACCTGCTGCAGCACTGGCACCACCGGCTGCAGCGGTTGCAAAGCGATTCGCCACTCCGCCCGTGGGACAGCTTTGCGCTGGCCCAGCTCACGGGCGAGCTGCTGTTTGCGGGCTTACGCATCAGCCAGGCCTTGCGCGCGGCCTACCCGGAGTGGGCGGGCACCCGCCTGCCACCGGCCGTGGTGCAGGCGCTGCCCGGCGCGCCCTGCAACCTGGTGCTGGGCAAGGCCTGCCGCCTGCGGCTGGAGCCCTGCGGCCCGCTGGTGGCGCTCAGCATTGCCTCGCGCCAGCACAAGCAAGTGCTGGCCCCGCGCGAGCTGAGTGTGGCCATGCTCTACGCCCAGGGGCAATCGCACAAGAACATTGCCGCCACGCTGGGCCTGACACCCGCCACGGTGCGCACCTATCTGCGCACCGCCTACGCAGCGCTGGGCGTGCGCAACAAGCTGGAGCTGGTGGCGGCGCTGCGCAACGCGTAGGGCGTGACGCGCAGAGCACCTTCCGGCCCGCTAGCGTTAAGAGCGCCTGTTGCCGTGCAGGCTCGGTAGTTTCCCGCTCCCTCTGCATTTGCAGAGGCCGCAGCGGCAGCTTCTTTTTCTATCGTCCGCACCGGAGTCCCAGAGACTGCGGTGGCGCTGCCGCCACAAGCTGGGCTCCTGAGAAAAACACACCACAGGAGACTTTCCGCATGTTCTCGAACCCCACCCGCGCCGCCGTGGCGCAACCCCGTCGCACCGCACTCGCGGCACCCTTGGGCCGATGGCCCGCGCGTGCGCTGAGCGGCCTGGGCGCCGCAGCCACCCTGGCGCTGACGGCCTGCGGCGGTGGCGGCGATGCCCCTGCGCCCCTGGCCAGCAAGCCCCTGGCAGAAGCTTGCGCTGCCTACACGTCAACCACCTTGCCCCATGGCGCCAAGCTCACGCGCACCGAGCTGCGCAAGGCCGAGGGCACGTTGCCCGACGTGTGCATCGTGCGCGGGCAGATCGTGTCCTCGCCCGACTCCACCATCAACTGGGCGGTGGAACTGCCCACGCTGGCGCAATGGAACAGCAAGACGCTGACCATCGGCGGTGGCGGCTTCGACGGGTTTATCCCCACGGACGACCCGTGGTACCAGCAGCTGGTGGGCCCATCGGCCAATCCGTATGTGAAGATCAGCTCCGACTCCGGCCACCAGATCCAGGGTTTTGCCTGGGGCAAGAGCGATGTGGCGCTGCGCAACCATGCGTTCGACGCCAACCATTTTGTGCTGGAGGTGGGCACCGCCATCGCCACCGAGTTCTACGGCAAGCGCCCTGTGCGGCGCTACCACATGGGCCATTCCAACGGCGGGCGCTCAGGTCTGATCTCCACGCAGAAGTACCCCAAGGACTACGACGGCGTGGTGGCCATGGAGCCCGCCATCGCCCAGCAGGCGCACCAGGTCAACCTGGGCCCCACGGTGCTGCGCCACATCTTCAAGAGCCGCGAGAACTGGATGAGCCCCGCCAAGATCGCGCTCTACGCCAAGGCCGAGACGGCCGCGTGCGACGGGCTGGACGGTCTGAAGGACGGCATCATCGGCAACGTCGAGGCCTGCAACTACGTGCCCACCGAGCTGCTGTGCCAGGGCGCGGACAGCGACAGTTGCCTCACGGCCGGTCAGATCGAATCCATCCGCCTCATCTACAGCGACCACAAGACGCCCGTGACCCTGTCGCGCGGCGCAGTGGGCTACCCGCGCTTTGGCCGGGGCGGCGCGTCCACGTCCGATTGGCAGTCGTACATGTTCGGCACCAGCTTCGATGCCCCCGATTCGTTCAACCATATGGCCGTGACGGCGGCTGCGCGCCTGGTGGAGGGCAACCCCAACGCCAACATCCTGAGCCACGACCCCACGCAGTACCAGGCGCAGTACAGCCGCCTGGCCGAGATGATCGACGGCACCGACCCGGACATTGCTGCCTTTGCCGACAACGGCGGCAAGCTGCTGATCTGGTACGGCGCGGGCGACACCTGCGTGTCGATGTACCGCACGGTGGAGTACCTCGACACGGTGAAGCAGCGCCTGGGCGCCAGCAAGGTGCAGAGCTTTGCGCGCATGGTCACCTCGCCCTCCAACGGGCATGACCTGGACGGCGCGGGCACCGAGCCCCGCTCCATCGACCTGCTGGCCGCCATGGACGCCTGGGTGGAAAAAGGCACGGCGCCCGACAAGCTGGTGGCCACCAAGTTCGCACCCGGCACCACCACACCAGTGGCCCAGCGCCCGGTGTGCGAGTACCCCAAGTTCCCGCGCTACAACGGCACGGGTGACGTCAGCAAGGCGGAGAGCTTTACCTGCTCGGTGACCTGATGGTGCAGGGGGCGGATGGCGGGCTGCGCTGCGGGTGTCCTGCGCGCAGCCCACGGTCTGGGGCTCACAGTCCCAGATCGCTCAGCCCCGCATGGTCGTCCGGCCGACGCCCGAGCGGCCAGAAGAACAGCCGGTCTGCGGCCTGGATGGGCCGGTCGTTGATGCTCGCGTGGCGCACAGCCATCAGACCCGCATCGTTGAACTCCCAGTTCTCGTTGCCATAGCTGCGGTACCACTGGCCCGCGTCGTCATGCCATTCGTAGGCGAACCGCACGGCGATGCGGTGGCCGCTGAACGCCCAGAGCTCTTTGATGAGGCGGTAGTCCAGCTCGCGCGCCCACTTGCGCTCCAGCAGCTGCCGGGCGGCCTCGCGGCCCACGGGAAACTCAGCCCGGTTGCGCCAGCGGGTGTCCTCGGTGTAAGCCAGGGCCACACGCGCCGGGTCGCGCGAGTTCCAGCCGTCTTCGGCCAGGCGCACTTTCTGGATGGCGGTTTGCAGGGAGAAGGGGGGAAGAGGCGGACGGGTTTCCATGGGGAGCACCTTGGGGTTGTGGGTCAAGAGGAATTGGTAGACAAGTCTGTCTACATCGCATCATAGCGAAATGTAGACAGACTTGTCTACAATGCACGCATGATTCCCCTGCCGCCTTCTGACTGGAAAGACCTGCCTGCCCGCGACCGCCTGCTGCAGACCGCGCACGCGCTGTTTTACCGCGACGGTATCCGTGCCACGGGCATCGACCGCGTGATCGCCGAGTCGGGCGTCACCAAGGTCACGTTCTACCGGCATTTCCCCAGCAAAAACGATCTCATCTGCGCCTATCTTGAATACCGCCATGCAGGCTGGATCGCATGGTTCGCTGCGGCCCTGGAGCGCCATGGGGGTGCAAAGCGTGGTGGTGCGTCCGGCCTGAATGCGCTGGTGGCCACGCTGGCCGAATGGTTTGGCCGCGATGACTTCCGGGGCTGCGCCTTCATCAACAGCGTGGGCGAGCTGGGCAGCACGGTGCCGGAGGTGATGGAGATTGCACAGCGTCACAAGCATGAGATGACGGACCTTCTGGCCACCCTGCTGCCGCCTGGCGCACAGCGGGCGCGCGACGCGCAGGCCGTGACGCTGGTGGTGGAGGGCGCCATCGTGCGTGTGCAAATGGGCGAGCCGGTCAAGGCGGTGCTGGGCAGCGTGGAGCGCCTGCTGGCGGGCCTGGCCGCATAGCCTGCCTGCCCGGAGCTGCGCATCACCTCACGCGTACTGCGCCAGGCCGTGGCCGAAGGACCAGTTCTCCTTGGCCACCTCGACGATGTTGATGAACACGTCCTCGGGCCGCAGGCCCGGGCTCTCGCCCAGCAGCTGCGCGATGCGCGCAAACAGCGCCTTCTTCTGCTCCAGGCCGCGCGTGTTGTTGGCGGTGATCTGGATGAACACTACGTCGTCGCTGCGGGCCACGCCCAGGTAGGTGGGGCTGTAGCGGAAGTTCGCGGCTTCGTGCTCGGTGATGGTCATGAACTGGTCGTCCTCGGGCACGTTGAAGGTCTCGCGCAAGGCGCGGTACAGCGTGTCAAAGATCGCCTGCCGGTAGGCCGCAGGCTTGCCGGCGCGCATGGCAATGTGGATGAGGGGCATCGCAAGATCCTTTCTGAACAAGATGCTGGCGAAATCCTATCCATATGAATATGCTATGGATATCTATTTCAGAAATATCAAATTCAAATGGTTGAGCGATCCCTGGATCTGGATGCCGTCGAAGCCTTTGTGCGCATTGCCGAGCTGGGCAGCTTCACGCGCGCAGCCGAAGCCATGGGCACGGCGCAGGCCGCGATGAGCCTGAAGCTCAAGCGGCTGGAGGACCGGCTGGGCTGTCGCCTCATCGAGCGCACGCCGCGCCACGTGCAGCTGTCGGCCCGGGGCGCGGCATTTCTGGAGCATGCGCGTGAACTGCTGGCCGCGCACGACCGGGCGCTGGCCACGTTCGCTCAGGCCCGCCAGCGCCTGACCATCGGCATCAGCGACCATGTGGCCGGGCCGGAGCTGCCCGCGCTGATCGCCCGCATGAACCAGCAAGACCCACAGCTGCTCATCGAGATCCGCATCGGCTCGTCGGGCGACCTGCTGCAAAACTACGACCGGCGTGAGCTGGATGCCGTACTGGCCCGCATGCACGTGGGCCGCAGCGATGGCGAGCTGATCGCCGAAGAGCCCTTCGGCTGGTTCGCCGCCCCCGGCTGGCAGCACCGTGCGGGCGAGCCCTTGCCCCTGGCCACGCTGGCCGAGCCCTGCGGTGTGCGGGCGATGGCGGGGCAGGCGCTGGACGCTGCGGGCATCGCCTGGGCCGAAGTGTTTGTGGGTGGAGGCGTTGCGGCCGTGGCGGCGGCCGTGATGGCCGGGCTGGGCGTGGCGGCACTGGCGCCGCGCATGCTGCCGCTGGGGGCGGTGGATGTGGGTGCCCGCCTGGGGCTGCCTGAGCTGCCGCGTCTGCCGGTGCTGCTGCACACACGCAACCAGGAAGGTCGCCCGCGCGATGCGCTGGCAGCGTTGTCGGCGGCCTTTCGCAGCGCGGTGCGGGGATAGCGCACAAGCCTGTACGTTTGTTGATGGACCCGGCCTTTCACTCCAGCCTTGCGCCTTGCGATGCGCCGTGCCGCGTGTCGCGGTCGTACTGTTTTTCGCGCTCCGCGTGTTCGCGCAGCAGGCGGTGGCCCAGCGTGTTGGCCCGGCGCTCCAGCGCCGCGCAGTCGGGGGCAGCAGGCAGTGCGGCAATGCCCTCGTCAATGGCCTGCGCCGCATCGCGCCCGAACTGGACATGGCCCTGTTCGTGGCGGGACAAGGCGCGCAGGTACCGGTCGAAAACCGCCTGCTGGGCGGGCGTGCCACTGCGCAATTCGGGCAATTGCACTTCGGTGCGCAGCCGGGTGGTCACCTCGGTGATGGCGCAGCGGCCCGATGCCTCGCGCCACCAGCGAAAGGTCCAGCGCACGTTCCAGCGGGTGTAGCCGTGAAAGCGCTGGCCATCGACGGTGATGGGCGTGGCGGCGTTCAGCGCTTTCCGCAGGGTCTCGCCGGGCAGGGCGCGCACGGGGTAGGGCTGCTGGATATGTTCTTCCGTGACGGCGGCATGGGCGGTGCCCGCGCAGACCAGGGCCAACAGCACCCCGGCAAGGTCCACCAAGCGCGCCCTCAGCACCACCGAGGCTCCCCGGTTCACTCGCCCCAGGGCAGCATCAGCGTGAGCAGCGACAGCTGGTCAAACTCGGGCGCAAACGCGTCGATGATCTGCTGCGGCTCGGGGCAGAGCGTGGTGTCGGTGATCACGCCAAACTGCACACCACCACCGTAGCTCAGGATGGAGACACCGAGGCCGATGTCGCCCGACTGCGGCACCCAGAACATGCACTGGGTGACGCGTGAGCCGCACAGTGTCAGCTGCTCCTTGGGCCCGGGCACATTGGTCATCACGGCAGTGGTCTTGCGGCCGAAAAGATTGAGCAGCGCGTCCTGCGCGGGTTTGATCATCAGTCCCGCCACGGCCAGCATCGCAAAGGCCAGGATGGGCTGGGTGCTGCCCTTGAGCGCGTTCATGCGCTTGCGCACCTCGTACACGCGCTCGACGGGGTTGGCCACGCCAATCGGCAGTACCAGCGGCACCAGCCCAAAGCGGTTGCCCAGCTTCCAGGCCTCTTCCATGGGGCGCAGGTTGACCGGAATCATGGCGCGGATCTCCTGGCCCGTGGGGTCGTCGCCCTGGCTGCGCAGGTAGCCGCCGATGGCGCCCGCCACGCACGACAGCAGCACATCGTTGATGGAGCAGTTCAGCGCCTTGCCAATGGCCTTGACCTCTTCGAGCGGAATCGGCGGGCACCAGGCCACGCGCTTGGCGCTACCGGGCTGGCCCTTCAGGCGCGTGGGCGAGTCATCGGGCATCAATGCCAGGGCAGCGGCATCGCTCACCAACTGGTAGGCCACGCGTGCCATGTCCATGGTGCCAGCCAGCCCATGGTGCATGGTCTTCTCGGGGTCGCTCAGCATCTTGAACGACTTGGCTGCGCCGTCACCGGCCAGATCCAGCGCCTTCACCGTCATGTCGGTAAAGGGCTTGATGAGCGCGTCCGCAATCCAGTCCTCGGCCGTGGCAGCCTGCTCGCGCTCTTTGCGGGTGCGCTTGGGCGGTTCGGCGCCGCCGTCCACGATGGACATGGTCACCGAGATCAGCGCAATGCCGTCCGCAATGCAGTGGTGAATGCGCACGATGAGCGCGCTGCCGGGCTGGCCGTCGTCACCTACAAAATCTTCGATCAGGTGCATTTGCCACAGCGGCCGCCGGGTATCGAGCGGCTGCATGGCGAGTTCACCCACGCGATCTTGCAGGGCGCGCTGCATGCTGTGGCCTTGTCGGTGGGGCAGCTTCTCGCGCAGCACATGCGCGGCGATGTCGAAGTTGCGGTCCTCCACCCAGGTGGCGCCCGCCGCGTCTTCCACCACGCGCTGGCGAAAGCGCGGGTACTGCAGCAGGCGCTGCTGAACGCGCTCACACAGGGCGTCCCAGGTGATGCCGGGCGACAAGGTCCACACGCCGTTGATCATCATCAGGTTGCTGTGCGAATCCATGCGCAGCCAGGCGGTGTCGACCTTGGTCATGCGTTCGCCCGACAGGCCCAGCATGCCGGTGGCAGCGCGGCGCACGTTCTTCTGCACCACGGTGGCGGCCTTGCGGGCGGCTGGGGGCAGGGCCTGGGCGGCCTTGCGCGCCACCTCGGGGGCCTGGTTGCGCATCGTGCGCAGGGGGCTGGAGCCTTTGCCCGGAGTGGCTTTGCTGGGGGCTGGAATGCGGGTCACCATCGGATGTACACCTGTTGTTTGATTTTTGGGGACTTGCCTCTATGGATTGAGCGGTCCCAGACTGTGCTCAGCCCGTAAGATACAACGCAGCAAACCCTTGCCGACACCGTTCTTTCCCTCCCCCAAAGATCTCAAGGAGCACACCGACATGGCCGACCTCAACGCCACCTTCGAAGCCGCCGTGGCCAATTCCAAGAACCTGAGCGAGCGTCCCGACAACGCCACGCTGCTCAAGATCTACGCGCTGTACAAGCAAGCCACCGCCGGCGACAACACCGAGAAGAAGCCCAGCTTCTCCGACATGGTGGGCCGTGCCAAGTGGGACGCTTGGGAAAAGCTCAAGGGCACGGGTGCCGACGAGGCCAAGCAACAGTATGTGGACCTGATCACCTCGCTGAGCTGATACGGCGGTACCCCAAAGCAAAAGGCGACTTCGGTCGCCTTTTGCTTTGGGGGCAAAGGTGCCTAACGCCGGACCCACCCCTTGGGCAGTCCCGCTTCCGGCGTCATGCCGTAGACCGGCTCTCCTGGCAGCCCCGCCTGCAGCGGCGCGCGTGCGGCCATCAGGCGCTCCAGGTCTACCCCTGTGGCAATGCCCATGGCTTCGAACATGAACACCAGGTCTTCCGTCACCACGTTGCCCGACGCGCCCGGCGCATAGGGGCAGCCGCCCAGGCCGCCCAGCGACGCATCAAAGGTGCGCACCCCCACGTCGTAGGCCGCCAGGCAATTGGCCAGGCCCAGGCCGCGGGTGTTGTGCATGTGGGCCGCACCGGCCTTGGCGCCCAGCTCGGCGCGCAGGCGCGTGAAGAGGCGGCGCACCTGGGCCGGGTTGGCCATGCCGGTGGTGTCCGACAGGCCCACCTCGTCGGCCCCGGCCTCTGCGCACAGGCTCGCGAGCCAGATCACGTCGTCCTCGGGCACCTCGCCCTGCAGGGTGCAACCAAAGGCGGTGGACAACCCCACCTCCACCAGCATGCCGGGGGCCTGCGCGTCGCGCAGGTGGGCCACGGCGCGTACTTCCTCGACCATGGCCTCGCGCGTCTTGCGCACATTGGCCAGCGAATGGGCGGCGCTGGCCGACACCGGCAGCGTGACCTTGTGCACACCTGCCGCGAGGGCCGCCTCGGCGCCACGCAGGTTGGGGGCCAGCGCCATCACAGTGATGCCAGGGTGGGTCAGCGCGTGGCGCACCACCTCGGCCACATCGGCCATCTGGGGCAGCAGGCGGGCAGGCACGAACGAGCCCACTTCAATTTCGCGCAGCCCGGCGGCCACCAGGGCGTCGATCCAGCGCAGCTTGTCGGCCGTGGGCATGGTGGCTTTGACGGACTGCAGGCCATCGCGCGGGCCGACTTCGCTGATGAGGACTTGGGGTTGCGTCATGGTGCGGAATGTTGTCGGACGTGCGTGGAATGTGCCGGATGCGGGAGGATAGCGCCCCCATGCCCCCATGGCGCGGGGCCGACGATTGTGCAAAGTGGCAATTTGTTCTGCCATACAGGCAAACCACTCCACAACATGCGGCAGTTTGGGCAATTCCCATTGCTGCGTTGCTCCGGGACACTGCTTGTATCCCACCCGGAGACAAGCACCATGCCTTCCAAGAACCACTTTTCCACCCTCTACCTCAGTGCGCCCGATGTCATCGAGTTGGTGCAGCGCAAAGGCGTCGAGGCTTGCCTGCGCGGCATGGCCGACTATCTGCATGCCGACTACCTGCGCTGGAACGCCTTCGACAAATCGGCGCGTGTGGCCAGCCACTCGCGCGATGGCGTGATCGAACTCATGCCGATTGCCGACAACCAGACCTATGCGTTCAAGTACGTCAACGGCCATCCCAAGAACACGCGCTGGGGCTTGCCGACCGTGATGGCGTTTGGCGTGCTGGCCGATGTAGCCACCGGCGCGCCGCTGCTGCTGAGCGAACTCACCCTCACCACCGCCCTGCGCACCGCCGCTATGTCGGCCGTGGCCGCCCACGCCCTGGCACGCCCCGGTGCGCGCACCATGGCGCTGATCGGTAACGGCGCCCAAAGCGAGTTCCAGGCGCTGGCCTTCCACCACCTGCTGGGCGTCACCACGCTGCGGCTGTTTGACACGGACCCGGCCGCCACCGCCAAGCTGCAGGCCAACCTGCAAGGCACGGGCCTGCGCACCGTGGTCTGCACCAGCACGGCCGAGGCCGTGCGCGGTGCTGACATCGTCACCACGGTGACGGCCGACAAGACCAATGCCACCATCCTCTCGCCCGACATGCTGGCGCCCGGCATGCACATCAACGCCGTGGGGGGCGATTGCCCTGGCAAGACCGAACTGCATGCCGACGTGTTGCGCCAGGCCCAGGTGTTTGTGGAATACGCGCCGCAGACGCGCATCGAAGGCGACATCCAGCAGTTGCCTGCCGACTTTGGGGTGACCGAGCTGTGGGAAGTGCTGGCAGGCCAGCACACCGGCCGGGCCAGCGATGCGGCGGTGACGGTGTTCGACTCCGTGGGTTTTGCGCTGGAGGACTTTTCTGCGCTGCGGTTCTTGCGCGATGCGGCCACCGAGCTGGGCATGGGCCAACCCATCGAACTCATCCCCCAGCTGTCAGACCCTAAGAACCTGTTTGGGCTGCTGCAACCAACGGCCTTCGCAACGGACACCTCCTTCGCTCCCCGGCTCAAAGCCGTCGCTTGACAAAGGTGTTGGGGCTGGGCCTGGTCAGCCCCGACGCAACACCACTAGATCGGATTCGGCGATGAGCAAGCTGTTGGGCTCAGGGTTGTGGCAAGCGAGGCCATGCCCTGCTATGTCAACATCCCAGCGCACCAGAATCCGCCTCTCGGCGTTTGGCGGTGTGAGCACCGTGCCGGTAGCCCCCAGCAGCAGCCAATAGTTATCGGAGGGTCGGCAATTTGCGGGGGCGTAGGTCGTCCCGAGAAAGGTCTGCAGCGCCACGCGTGCACCTGGCTCGTATGAAGCGCTCATTTACTCCCTCCACACCACGCTGCTCCCCGGGTCGGCGCGAGTGGTGCGGAAATGGTTGGCCGGGTGGGCGGTATCTGCCACGCCAAACGAGATGCCGCAGACGATGCTGCGGTCCTCTCCAATGCCCAGCACCTCGCGCAGCACGCCGGGGTAGGACGCGAGCGCGGCCTGTGCAATGGAGCCCACGCCCAGGCTGTGCGCGGCGAGCATGAAACTGCTCACGTAGGCGCCGCAGTCCACCGCGCCGTACACGCCCAGTGCCTCGTCGCTGCTGATGATGGCCACATGCGGCGCGCCGAACATCGCGAAGTTCTGCGCCGCCTGTTGCGCGGAGGCTTCGCGGTCGCCCTTGGCAATGCCCAGGGCTTCGTACAGGCCCCAGCCACATTCGCGCCGCCGCTCCTGGTACACGCCCCGGTATTCGCGCGGCCAGGGCAGGTCGGGCGCAGGGGCTGCGTTGGCCATGTGCGACTGCAGCGCGCCGCGCAGGCGCTCCAGCGTGGCGCCACTGGCGATGGTGAGCTGCCAGGGCTGCGCGTTGCACCACGATGCCGTGCGCTGCGCGGTGACCAGGATGGCTTCGATGGTGGCGCGCGGTAGGGGTTCGGGCAGAAACGCGCGGCAGCTGTAGCGGGTGTGGAGCAGCGTGGAGAGGGTGTCGAATGCCGTGCTGTGGGTGGCAGAGTCCGTGACGGTGGATGTCATGGTGACGGCCCTGGTGGCTATGCCTTCTTGGCTTTGGCGGCAGGTTTGGCCGCCGCCTTGGTACCCTGCTTGTCTGCGCCTGTCTCAGCTGCGTGCTTCTTCTTGTCGGCCGCGGGCTTCTTGGCGCCGGGGTGGGGTGCGTTGAGCAGGGCATCGAGCTGTTCACCAATTTCGGCCTCGATGCGGTCCTTGAACGCGCCGAACAAAAAGCCCAGCTGCGCCTTCATCTCGAACTGGTGGGCATCCACGAGCAGCGTGCCCTTGACGCCCGAGCGGGTGAATGTAAGCAGGTCTTCCGTCTCGCCCTCTTCGTAGGTGCACTCCATGTCGAATTTTTCTTCGGCCTTTTCGGCCCAGGAGAAGGCGACCTTGCGGGCCTCCTTGAAGCCCAGGTGGTGGTCGCGGTGGATATGGATGTCAGGCACCGGGTGTCTCCTTGAGGTGGTGGGTATCAGATAGAAGGGCGCGTAGTGCCTCGTGCCGTTGTGGCTGGGGCTGTTGCGTCAGTTGCCGTACGGCATCATAAAACCGGGGCCAGTCGCGGCCCTCGCGTTCGAACAGGGCTTCGAACGCGGGCACCAGTTCATCGTAGGCAGCCTGGGCGGCAAAGCTGGCGTTGTTGGCCTTGGCCACCCAGCGGTCGTAGCCCGCCACCTGGGCGGTGGTGGCTTGGGGTGCCCCCCCGCTGGATGTGTTCAGCCATTGCGTGCGCAGGGCCGCGTAACCGGTGCGGAAAGCCTCCATTGCTTCACTTTTCATAGCTGCTAGCGCTTGATCATCCAGCGCTAGAGCTTCTTTTTGTTCATAAATGGCTGCCAGCCGAGCGCGGGTGGCGCGGGTCAGCGCGCGGAAGGCGCTGCGCCGTGCCTCGCTGGTGGCAAAGGCCTTGCGGGCCTCCGGGGTGGACTGGGTTGCCAGCCACTGCACAACGCCGATGCGCTCCACCGCCGTGGCAAAGGACTCGTTGAACAAGGTGTCGTTCTTGGCATAGACCACCTGGTGCGCCAGCTCGTGGAACAGCAGGCGAACAAAGTCGCCCTCGGGCCAGGCGACAAAGGTGGAGAGCAACGGGTCGCCGCCCGCCCAGTTCATATAGCCCAACGTGGAATACGCGGGCACGCCATACACCTCCACTTCCAGCCCCTGGGCGGCCAGCTCCGCTGCCTCGGCTTGCGCGGCAGCCTCGGTGAAGTAGCCCCGGTAGCCAATGCAACCCGTCACAGGGAAGCACCAGGTGTGCAGCGTGAGGGAGTACGGCGGCGCGGCCACCACGTTCCAGACGGCGGCGGGGCGTTTGAGGTCCGCATAGCGGCGGTAGCTGGCGTTGTCAGGCAGGCCCAGCTCGGCCACGGCAAAGGCGCGGGCGCGCTGCGCCAGTTGCAGCCGCTCGCGCAGGGCGGGGGGGATGTCGGTGCGGGCGATCCAGCGGTCGATGGGTTCGGCCGCCTGCATGATCTGCATGTGCCCCTGCACCGACTGCCAGTAGTAGCCCAGCATGCTGGTGGGGCCGGTGGTGCTGGCGCAGCCCGCCAAGGCAAGGCTGATCATGAGGGGAGACACGGCTCGCAGATGGGGGAGAAACTGGCGCATGCGGGCAGTTTATGGGCAGATCGCGCGGAGCGTTTGAAGGGGTGTCAGCAGTGTGGCCGGTGCAGTTTCTAGAATGCAGCGCATGACCGCTGAATCCGCCCCTGACCTGCCTGCCGGCCTGTTTGCCGACGAGGCCGATTGCCCACGCTGCATCTGGTGCCAGGCCACGCCTTTCTATCGCCATTACCACGACCACGAGTGGGGTTTCCCCGTGGCGGACGACCGGCGGCTGTTCGAGAAGATCTGTCTGGAGGGTTTTCAGTCGGGTCTGAGCTGGCTCACCATCCTGAACAAGCGCGAGGGCTTTCGCGCCGCGTTCGCGAACTTCGACGCCGAGCAGGTCGCGGCCTTCGGCCCCGCCGAGGTCGAGCGTCTGGTGCAGGACGCGGCCATCGTGCGCCACCGGGGCAAGATCGAGTCCACCATCAACAACGCGCGCCGCGTGCTGGAGCTCAAGCGCGAGTTCGGCTCGCTGGCGCACTACGCCTGGCGCTACGAGCCCACTGCCGCCGACCGGCCCGAGCGCATCACGCGCGAGGTGGCGCGCACGCTGTCCACTTCGCCCGCATCCATTGCCATGTCCAAGGACCTGAAAAAGCGCGGCTGGAGCTTTGTGGGACCCACCACGGTGTACGCCTTCATGCAGGCGATGGGTCTGGTCAACGACCACCTGGAAGGCTGCCACTCGCGCCCCGCAGCGCTCGCGGCGCGGAAGGCGTTTGAGGTGCCGCGCGGCTGACCGATGGATTGATAGCTCGTTCAGGCCCGCGCCACGGGCCGCAGCAGCCACAGCGCTCCCAACGCGGCCAGGCCCAGCAGTGTGGTGAGCCACAGGGCAGCTGCCCCGGCGCTGTCCAGCAGCATGCCAAACAGCACCGGTGCAAAAGCCTGCGCCACGCGGGCGGGCACCATCATCAGGCCCTGGCGCGCGCCGTAGCCTGCTGGCCCAAACAGCACCAGTGGCAGCGTGCCCTTGGCAATGGTCAGTATCCCGTTGCCTGCTCCGTGCAGCACGGTAAATACTGCGGCAGCAGGCCCGCCCAGCACCATCAGCAGGCCCGCGCCCACGGGGTGTGCGGCGGCAGCCAGCTGGGCCGACAGCAGCGGGTGCAGGCGGCGCAGAAAACCAAACTCCAGCAGGCGCGCCGCCACCTGTGCCGGGCCCACCAGCGCCGCCAGGGCCACTGCCGCCTGCAGCGATGTGCCACTGGCCTGCAGCAGGCGAGGCAGGTGGGCTGCCATGGCGGTGCTCGTGAACCAGGTGACCGCAAACACGAAGGACAGCAGCACGGTGGTGCGCAGCGGGTGTGCTGGAGTGGGCGGGGCGGATACGGCCGGTTCTGTGGCGGGCGCTGCGATGGCGTCCGTCGATGGTTCGGTAGCCTTTTCTGCGGCGCCGGCGCGCGGCAGCCAGCCATTGAGCGGCACGCCCACCAGCAAGTGCAATGCGGCCCAGCCCGCACACGCGCCGCGCCAACCCCACTGCGTCTCCATCCAGGCCGACAGCGGCCAGCCCACGGTGCTGGCAAACCCCGCGATCAGCGTGATGCCGGTGATGGCGCTGCGCGCGTCCTGGCCGTACAGCCGCACCAGCGTGGCAAATGCGGCTTCGTACAGGCCTGACCCCATGGCCACGCCCATCAGTACCCAGGCGGCAAACAGGCCCACGGGGCCTTGCGCCAGCGCCATGCCGACCAGACTGGCGGCAAACAACAGATTGGTGCCCACCAGCACCGGGCGGCCGCCATGGCGGTCGATGCCCCGGCCCGCGAAAGGCCCGAGCAGCGCCGACACGATGAGCGCCACCGAAAACGCGGCGAACACGGTGGGTGTGGTCACGCCCAGGTCGCGCGCCATGGGCGCGGCCAGCATGGCGGGCAGGTAGTAGGACGAGGCCCAGGCCAGCGTCTGGGCCGTGCCCAGGCGCGCCACGGTCCAGCGTTGCGAGGTGGCGCTCATGCCGCGCGGTGGGCCATGGTGGGGGCGCGCGAGGTTGCCTCAGACACGCTGGCCCTGCGCGTTGATGACGACTTCGCCATCCTCCTTGGTGAAGGCGCCTTGTTGGGGCGCGGGCAGGATGTCCAGCACTTTCTCGGACGGGCGGCACAGCCGCGTGCCCAGGGGCGTGACCACGATGGGGCGGTTGATGAGGATGGGGTGCTGCAGCATCGCGTCGATGAGCTGTGCGTCGGTGACGCTCGGTGCGTCCAGTTGCTGCTCGGTGAAGATCGCTTCCTTGGTGCGCACGGCGTTGATCACCGGCTCGCCCGTGGCAGCAATCAGCGCCACCAGCGTGGCACGGTCGGGCGGGGTCTTGAGGTACTCAATGACCTCGGGCTCCACGCCGCTGTTTCGGATCATGGCCAGCGTGTTGCGGGACGTGCCGCATTTGGGGTTGTGATAGACGGTGATGGCAGTCATGGTGGGTGCTGTGGATGGCTGACGGGATGGAAAGGGTTACGAATAGGCAGGTTGTTGGCGTGAAAGTTTGCCACTGTGCAGGGGCCAGCCCGGCAACTGCTCCAGCGCGTTCAGTAGTCGCTGGCCTGCATTGCCCAGCGCGTCGTCGTTGTGTACCTCCAGGCTGACAGTGCCTGGGGGCGGTGTGTAGGCCATGGCCCGTTGCACGCGGGCCTCCACCTGCTCAGGACCCTCGCGGCCCCGCGACAGTATTCGCTCGCGCAGCACCTGGGGGCTGGCGGTGATGTGCACCGCTACGAGGTCCGGGAAGCGCGCCAGGGCCTCAGGCAAGTAGGCGCGCGAGCCATTGAGCAGCACCCAGTGGCCTTGGGCCAGCGGCGCCAGTTGTGCATGCCGCACGCCGTAGCCCAGGCCGTTGGCTTCCCAGTGCAGGGCAAAGGCCAGTTCGTGGCGCAAAGCAACAAACGTTTCGGGCGAAACACTTTCATGGGCTTCGCCGCCGGGCATGGCGGCACGGCTGATGGTGCGCTGCGCCCAGTGCACGGGGCACGGGGTGGGCAGGTGTGCCCGCAACCAGTCCAGCAGGCTGTCTTTGCCCGCGCCCGAGGGGCCCATGCAGTAGACCAGCCGGCCCGCGGTCATGCGCCCATCTCCAGGTGATCCAGCAGCACAAAGTCGGCGCCGGGTGTGGGCTCTGCGAACAAGGCCAGGCTGTTGAACTTCAGGATGGGAAGGTCCGAGAAGAACTCCTGCGCGGCCTCGAACACCAGCGCCTGCGTCTGTGTGTCCACCTGCGCCAGGCTGCCGGTGAGCGACATGTGGAATCGGAACTCGTCCAGCACAAACGGGTAGCCCCATTGCTCCAGCAGCGCGTCCTGCCGGGCAGTGAGCCCCGCCGCGCGGCGCCGGGCCAGGTCGGCGTCGGACAAGGGGGCGGCCAAAGGCTGCAGCGCCGTCACGCAGGTGGCGGCGGTCTCCTGGATCTGCGCATTGGCGGGGTGCAACGCCGGGGGCACCAGCGCCAGAAAGTCGTCGATCCGTTGCACCTGCAGGGGCGGAAGCACAAAGGGTTGCAGCCCGCGCGCCACGGACTGCACGGCCTGGTGCAGCGCGATCCAGTCGGTGCCGGGCGCCAGTGCAAACGGCGCCTTGAGCGTGGCGTGCCAGCCGTAGCGGCGGGGCGCCGCCGTCAGGCGGTGCAGGTGGTCCGCCGCCACGCCGTCGATGGCGAGCTGCTGCAGCGGCTGCAGCAGCGCGGCGCAGCGCCCCAGCCAATGGCTGCCGGCCAGCCAGCCCAAGCTGCCCGGGTTGGGTGCGAAATAGACCGCATAGCGGTGGTGGGTGGGTGGCATTTCAGGCGTTTTCATCGTGGTCAATGGTCAGTTTCACGCGGTCGCCCGCAAACCAGGCGCGCGCCCATTCGATGGGCGTGCCTGCCAGGTCCACGTTCAGGCTCTCTACCTGCAGCACGGGGCGTGAGGTGGGCTGGCGCAACTGGGCGGCCACTTCGGCGCTCGGCAGCTCGGCGGTGATGCGGCTTTCGCGGCGGGTGTAGTCGGCCACGCCGTGGGCGGTGAAGCCTGCGGTGATGGAGCCCGTTTCGCGCACCACGGCCGCCAGGTTTTCGAAGCGGGGCAGGGGAAAGTAGCGCTCGCTGATGTGCAGGGGCTGGCCCTCGGCGTCGCCCCGAACGCGCAGCGCCAGCAGCGGGCTGCGCGCGGGCACTTGCAGCGCCTTCGCCAGCGCCGCCGTGGCGCGCGTGGTCTGGGCCTGCAGCACCAACAGGCTGCCGCGCAGACCCGCTTGTGCCAAGCCCTGCTGGTGGCGCGTGCGCTTGCCCAGCACCAGGTCCACCGCAAAGTCTTCCACATAGGTGCCACTGCCCTGTGTGATGCGCACCAGCCCCTGGCTGCACAGGCTGGCGAGCGAGCGGCGAATGGTGTGGCGGTTCACGCCGAACTGCTCAGCCAGCGCGTGCTCCGAGGGCAGTCGCTGGCCTGGCGGATAGACGCCGCTGCCGATGGCCTCGGCCAGCTCGGCGGCAATGCGCGTCCAGAAGCTGTCGCGCGCAGGGCGCAGTGGTGGTGCTTGCGGGACCTGCAACGGGGTCGTGAGAGAGGTGGTGCTGGCTGTCATGAAACCTACATGCGCGCTCTTTAAGCTGGCGCCAGTTGTTCAATTTGTCTATACAACTTTCAGGGTACCACTTCAATGTTTCAAGCCTTTGACAACCCGGGGCCGGGCCGCCCCCTGGGCCGCGCGCAGTGGATGGCGCTGCTGGCCCGGGCGCCGCTGGGGCTGCTCGAATCTGTGTTGCACGAGCACGCCACGCGCCCCGCGCGCTGGCTGCGTGCACCAGAGACCGGCCTGATGATGGTGCAGGGCCGCGCCGGTGGCACGGGCGAGCGCTTCAACCTGGGCGAGGTCACCGTCACCCGCTGCGCGCTGCGCGTGGCCGACGCATCGGACGCCGCCGAGGCCACTGTGGGCGTGGCCTACGTGCTGGGCCGCTCGCACCGCCAGGTGCAGCTGGCGGCCCTGGCCGATGCGCTGCTGCAAGACCCTGTTCAGCAACCGGTGCTGGACGCA
Source organism: Acidovorax sp. Leaf73 (assembly GCF_916855635.1). Classification (NCBI taxonomy): domain Bacteria; kingdom Pseudomonadati; phylum Pseudomonadota; class Betaproteobacteria; order Burkholderiales; family Comamonadaceae; genus Acidovorax; species Acidovorax sp. Leaf73. Next base: position 405,568 of record NZ_CAKASI010000004.1, on the reverse strand, counting down.
CAACTGCTCGAACCCATCCGCAACCACCTGCGCAATACGCAGGCCGAGCGCCAGGCGCGGGCTGCCAGCACCAAGGTGGACTTTTTCACCGTGGCGCGCGAGAGCGGTGCCGACAACGACGAGGACACCGAATGAGCACGACCCCCTTGGCATCGCTGGGTGCCGGATTCTCGAACGAAGCTTTTGGCAGCCAGGCGGTGTTCCGCGCCGTGCTGCAGGCGCTGTCGCACCCCGGTCGCACGGTGGCGGTAGAACACGACGCGCAAGCTCCTGCCGTGGTGCATGCCGCATCAGCTGCCGTGCTGCTGGCACTGCTCGACAGCGACTGCACGTTGTGGCTCTCGCCCAGGCTGGCAGCCAGTGATGCCGGTGCCTGGCTGCGCTTTCACACGGGCTGCACTGTGGTGGCCGACGCTGCGCAGGCTCGTTTTGTGTGGGTGGCGCAGGGTGATGCGCTGCCTGCCCTGAACTGTCTGGCCCTGGGTACCGACATCTACCCCGATCAGTCAGCGACTTGCGTGGTCGATGTATCGCGTGCCGCCACCACGGTGGACGCGAGTGATGCGTGGCACTTGCGTGGCCCCGGCATCCAGGAGGTGGCGGCCTTGCAGGTGGATGGTTTGCCCGACGACTTCGAGGCCCAGTGGGCGGCCAACCATGGGGTGTTTCCACGCGGTGTGGATCTGCTGCTGGCCACTGCAGACCACATCGTGGGTCTGCCACGCACCACGCGGGCAACGCGCGGTGCCACTGCCCTTCAGGAGGCCTGAGCATGTACGTAGCCGTCAAAGGCGGAGAAGCCGCCATTCTCAACAGCTACCAGTTGCTGGCCCGCCAGCGCAGGGGCGATGCCGCACAGCCTGAACTCTCGGTAGCGCAGATCCGCCAGCAGCTCAAGCTGGCGGTGGACCGCGTCATGACCGAGGGTTCGGTGTACGACCCTGAGCTGGCGGCCCTGGCCATCAAGCAGGCAGCGGGCGACCTGGTGGAAGCCATCTTCTTGCTGCGCGCCTACCGCGCCACGCTGCCGCGCCTGGGCACCACCTGCGCGCTGGACACCAGCCGCATGGTGCTGGACCGGCGCATCTCCGCCACCTTCAAGGACCTGCCGGGCGGCCAGGTGCTGGGCCCCACCTACGACTACACGCAGCGCCTGCTCGACTTCAAGCTGCTGGCCGAAGGCCCGGTGGCGCCGCCTGCCGCTGCGGCAGCTGCGGTGCCACCCGGCCCCACGCCGCGCGTGGTGGACCTGCTCAACCAGGAAGGCTTGATCGAAACCCGCCCCGTGCCCCCGGGCGACCCGGCGCCCACAGACCTGACCCGCGAGCCGCTGCGCTTCCCCGCCAACCGCGCCACGCGCCTGCAAAACCTGGCGCGCGGTGATGAGGGCTTCCTGCTTGCCATGGCGTATTCCACGCAGCGCGGTTACTCGCACTCGCACCCGTTTGTGGGTGAGGTGCGCCTGGGCACGGTGGCAGTGGAGATCGAACCCGAAGAGCTGGGCTTTGCCATCGACATCGGTGATATCGAGATCACCGAATGCGAAATGGTGAACCAGTTTGCGGGCAGCAAGAGCCAGCCCCCGCAGTTCACGCGCGGCTACGGCCTGGCGTTTGGCCACAGCGAGCGCAAGGCCATGGCGATGAGCCTGGTGGACCGAGCCCTGCGTGCCGATGAGCTGGGTGAACCGGTGGAGTCGCCCGCGCAGATGCAGGAATTTGTGCTGGGCCATAGCGACAGCCTCGAAGCCTCGGGCTTTGTGCAGCACCTGAAGCTGCCGCACTACGTGGACTTTCAGTCCGAACTGGAGCTGGTGCGCAAGATGCGCGCCGCTGCCGCCCACCCCACCACCCCCGCTGAGGAGGATGCCGCATGAACGCGCCCATGGAACCCACCGTGATGGGCCTGCCCGCCGACGCCGCACCGGTGGACGGCCACTTCAACTTTGCCTACCTGGACGAGCGCACCAAGCGCATGATCCGCCGCGCCATCTTGAAGGCCGTGGCCATCCCCGGCTACCAGGTGCCCTTTGGCTCGCGCGAGATGCCGCTGCCCTATGGCTGGGGCACGGGCGGCATCCAGGTTACCGCGTCCATCATCGGCCCGCAGGACTGCCTCAAGGTCATTGACCAGGGATCGGATGACACGGTCAACGCCGTCAACATCCGCCGCTTCTTCGAGCGCACCACGGCCGTGGAGACCACCACCCGCACGCGCGAAGCCACGCTGATCCAGACGCGCCACCGCATCCCCGAGACACCGCTGACCGAAGGCCAGGTCATCGTCTACCAGGTGCCCGTGCCCGAGCCCATGCAGCGCCTGGAGCCACGCGAGACCGAAACGCGCACTCTGCATGGCCTGGCCGAGTACGGGCTCATGCACGTCAAGCTCTACGAAGACATCGCACGCTACGGCCACATCGCCACCACCTACGACTACCCCGTGCTGGTCAACGGCCGCTATGTGATGGCGCCGTCGCCCATCCCCAAGTTCGACAACCCCAAGATGCACATGAACCCCGCGCTGCAGCTGTTTGGCGCGGGCCGCGAAAAGCGCATCTATGCCGTGCCGCCCTATACGCCGGTGGAGAGCCTTGGTTTTGAGGACCACCCGTTCGAGGTGCAGCGCTGGGATGCTGCTTGCGCGCTGTGTGGCGCCACCGACAGCTTTCTGGACGAGGTCATCACCGACGACCAGGGCGGGCGCATGCATGTCTGTTCGGACTCGGATTACTGCCACGAGCGCCAGGCGCAGCAGGCCGAAACGGCGCAGGTGGAAGGCGGCGCGGCATGAGCGCCGTGCACATTCGCGAAGCCCGGCAGGCCGACCTGGAGAGCGTGCTGGTGCTGTATGCCGCCATTGAAGACAGCCCGGTCGACCTGCTGACCCTGGAAGAAGCCGAGGCCGTATGGTCCCAGTTCGCCCGCTACCCCAGCTACCGACTGTGGGTGGCCTGCGACCCCGCGCAGCACGGCGCCGTGGTGGGCACCTATGCGCTGCTCGTCATGCACAACCTGGCGCATCGGGGCACGCCCTCGGCCATCGTGGAAGACGTGGTGGTGGCACAGGACCAGCAGGGCCGAGGCATTGGCCGGCAGATGATGGCCCACGCCATGCAGCGGGCGCGCGATGCGGGCTGCTACAAGCTCGCGCTCTCGTCCAACGCCCGCCGCAAGGGCGCGCATGCCTTCTATGAATCCTTGGGCTTTGCGCAGCATGGCCTGAGCTTTGTGATTGAAACCCTCACATGAACCACTCTGAACCTGCTGCGCCGCTGCTGAGCGTGCGCAACGTCAGCAAGCGCTATGGCGACCGCGTGGCGCTGCAAGGCGCGTCCTTTGACCTGTGGCCCGGCGAGGTGCTGGCCGTGGTGGGCGAGTCGGGCTCCGGCAAGTCCACGCTGCTCAACGCCATTGCAGCACGCAGCGCTCCGGACGAAGGCACGGTGCAGTTCCGCCAGCGCAGCGGCGAGCTGCAGGACATCTACGCCATGACCGAAGCGCAGCAGCGCCTGCTGGCGCGCACCGACTGGGGCTTTGTGCACCAGAACGCGGCGGACGGCCTGCGCATGGATGTGTCCGCCGGTGCCAACGTGGGCGAGCGCCTGATGGGCCTGGGCGAGCGCCACTACGGAAAGCTGCGCGCCACGGCCACCGAATGGCTGCAGCGCGTGGAGATCGACGCGGCGCGCATCGACGATGCACCGCGCACGTTTTCGGGCGGCATGCGCCAGCGCCTGCAGATTGCCCGCAACTTGGTCACGCAGCCCCGCCTGGTGTTCATGGACGAACCCACCTCGGGCCTCGATGTATCGGTGCAGGCGCGCCTGCTGGACCTGCTGCGCCAGCTCACGCGGCAGATGCAGTTGGCGGCCATTGTGGTCACGCACGACCTGGCCGTGGCACGCCTGCTGGCCCACCGCATGGTGGTCATGCAACGCGGCCGCGTGGTGGAGGCGGGCCTGACCGACCAGGTGCTCGACGACCCGCAACACCCCTACACCCAGCTCCTCGTTTCTTCGGTACTGCAGCCATGAACCAGCCTTCCATTGCGCCCATTCTCCAGATGCAGGGAGTGGCCAAACGCTTCACCCTGCACCACCAGAACGGCATTGAACTGCCCGTGCTCGCCCACGTGGACCTGGCCGTTCAGCCCGGTGAATGTGTGGTGCTTGACGGACCCTCGGGCATGGGCAAGAGCACGCTGCTCAAGATGATCTACGCCAATTACCGGGTCAATGCAGGGAGCATCACCGTGCGCTCGGCCGATGGCGCCGTGGTGGATGTGACACAGGCCACGCCGCGTGCGCTGGTGCAGCTGCGGCGCGACACCGTGGGCTATGTGAGCCAGTTCCTGCGGGTCATCCCGCGCGTGTCGGCGCTGGACGTGGTGGCCGAGCCGCTGGCCGAAGACGCGGGCGACGACCCAGCGGGCATCGAGGCCGCGCGCGAGGCCGCCCGCCAGTGGCTGACCCGACTGCGCATTCCCGAGCGGCTGTGGCATCTGCCACCCGCCACGTTCTCCGGCGGGGAGCAGCAGCGCATCAACATCGCCCGCAACATGATCAAGCCCAAGCCGCTGTTGCTGCTGGACGAGCCCACCGCATCGCTCGATGCGGCCAACACCGAAACGGTGATTGCCATGATCCGTGAGGCCGTGGCGCGCGGCGCGGCCCTGGTGGGCATTTTTCATGACGCACAGGTCGGCGCTGCCGTGGCCACGCGCCGCGTGAACGTGGGTGACTTCCGGGGAGCATCGGCATGACTGCAACCGTGTTCAAGAACGCCCGCATGGTGCTGCCGGGCGAAGTGGTATTGGGCAGCCTGCACGTGGATGGCGGGCGCATTGCGTCGCTGGACAGCGGGGCCACCTCAGCTTTGCAAGGTATCGACCTGGGGGGCGACTACCTGCTGCCCGGGCTGGTCGAAATCCACACCGACAACTTCGAGCGCCACCTGATGCCGCGACCCAAGGTGCAATGGGCCGAGATGCCCGCACTGCTGGCGCACGACGCCGAGATTGCGGCCGCAGGCATCACCACGGTGCTCGACGCGCTGGGCGTGGGCGAGGCCGACGTGGACAGCCTGCGCGGCAGCGCCTGGAACCGTGTGCTCGACACCATCGACACCTGCACCGAGCGCAACCTGCTGCGGGCCGACCACCACCTGCATGTGCGCTGCGAGCTGCCTGCGCCCAACACCATCGACCTGTTCGAGCCGTTCCACGGGCACCCGCGCCTGTCGTTGATCTCACTGATGGACCACACCCCAGGTCAGCGCCAGTGGGAGAACATCGAGCAGGCGCGCACCTACTACACCGGCAAGAAGGGCTGGAGCGCCGAGAAATTCGAGCGCCAGGTGGCGCACGCTGCCACGCTGCAGGCGCAGTACGCCGAGCCACACCGTGCGTACTTTGTGGATTACTGCCGCACGCACGGCATCTCGCTGGCCAGCCACGACGACACCACGGTGGCCCATGTGGAGCAGGCCCATGCCGAAGGGGCCGCGATGTCGGAGTTCCCGACCACACTGGCCGCAGCCCAGGCCGCGCACGAACGTGGCTTGCTCACCGTGATGGGCGGGCCCAACGTGGTGCGCGGTGGTTCGCATTCGGGCAACGTGGCGGCGGCCGACCTGGCGCGCAGGGGGCTCTTGGACATCCTCTCGTCCGACTATGTGCCCGGCAGTCTGCTTAGCGCGGTGATGCGGCTGGTGCAGGACGACATCCTGCCTTTGCCACAGGCTGTGGCCACCGTCACCCACAACCCGGCCAAGGCGGCGGGCATGCTGGACCGGGGCGCGCTGGCGCCCGGCCTGCGCGCCGACCTGGTGCAGGTGCACATGGCCGAGCTGCCTGATGGCGGTCGCCAGGCCGTGGTGCGTGGGGTGTGGCGCGAAGGGCAGCGGGTGCTGTAGAGCGCGTGCAGGTCGTTTCCTGACATCCAAACTTCTCCCAACTGTCAAAGCACTGTCACGCCCGACCACCACACTCCGGTTGTCTAGACGACTTATTCCGTTTCCAAATCATCCGTGTCGTTGTTGCTTCGCCTTGCCGTGCTACAGCACTGTCTGCGGCTTCGCGCCTAGACACGAATGATTTGGAAACGGAATTAACCCCCCAAGGAGGCTGCCATGACCGCCGCACTGCACATCCACCAACTGAACAAGCATTTCGCCAACGGCAAACACGCCCTGCGCGACATCAACCTCACCGTGCAGCGCGGCGAGATGGTGGCGCTGATTGGTGCCTCGGGCTCGGGCAAGTCCACCCTGCTGCGTCATGTGGCGGGCCTGGTGGTGGCCGATGCGTCCAGCGATTCGCTGATCGAGGTGGACGGCCGCTGCGTGCAGCAGGGCGGGCGCATCCACAGTGACATCCGCAAGGTGCGTTCCCAGGTGGGCTTTGTGTTCCAGCAGTTCAACCTGGTGGACCGCTTGCCCGTGTTGATGAACGTGCTGGTGGGCCTGCTGCACCGCACGCCCTGGTGGCGCGGCTGGCTGCGCATGTTCAAGCCGCAGGAGCGCGCGCTGGCGCTGGAAGCGCTCCATCGCGTGGGCATTGCCGAATGCCATGCACAGCGTGCGTCCACCTTGTCCGGCGGGCAGCAGCAGCGCGCGGCCATTGCCCGCACGCTGGTGCAGGGCGCCAAGGTGGTGCTGGCCGACGAGCCCATCGCCTCGCTGGACCCCGAATCCTCGCGCAAGGTCATGGACATCCTGGCCCGCATCAACCGCGAGGACCGCTGCACCGTCATCGTGTCGCTGCACCAGGTAGATGTGGCCATCAAATACTGCCCCCGCGTGGTGGCGTTGCACCACGGCCAGGTGGTGTACGACGGCCCATCGGCGGCCCTCACGCCCGCACTGCTGCGCAGCCTCTATGGCGTGCACGCCGACGAAATTCTGTCGGATGCACCGGGTGCCCCCACAGCACCCGTGCACGCCCCAACACCCGTCCCACAGTGGGCGCCCGCCATGGTCCAGGCCGCCTGAACGGTCTTTTTGTTTCTTTTCAATTCCTTTCTCTGGAGTTTTCAACATGTTCAAGAAACTGTGTGCCGCCCTGACGATCGGGCTGGGTTTGACCACGGGCGCGTTGGCCCAGGACATCAACTTCGGCATGATCTCGACCGAGGCCTCGCAAAACCTCAAGGCCGACTGGCAGCCCCTGCTGGATGACATGGCCAAGCAGACCGGTCTGAAGATCAATGCCTTCTTTGCATCCGACTACGCAGGCCTCATCGAAGCCATGCGCTTCAACAAGATGCAGGTGGCCTGGCTGGGCAACAAGTCGGCCATGGAAGCCGTGGACCGCGCCAACGGCGAAGTCTTTGCGCAGATGGTGAACGCCGACGGCACGCAGGGCTACTACTCGCACCTCATCGTGCACAAGGACAGCCCCCTGGCCACCCTGGATGACGTGCTCAAGAACGGCAAGTCGCTGAGCTTTGGCAACGGCGACCCCAACTCCACCTCGGGTTTCCTGGTGCCCGGCTACTACGCCTTTGCACAGAACAAGATCGACGCGAAGACGCACTTCAAGATCACGCGCAGTGCCAACCACGAGACCAACGCGCTGGCTGTGGCCAACAAGCAGGTCGATGTGGCCACCAACAACAGCGAGAACCTGGAAAAGATCAAGGAGCGCCAGCCCGAGAAATTCAAGGACATCAAGATCGTCTGGACCTCGCCCCTGATTCCGCTGGACCCGCTGGTGATGCGCAAGGACTTGCCTGAGGCCACCAAGACCAAGATCCGCGACTTCTTCTACAACTACGCCAAGACCGATGCGCGCGAGAAGGAGATCGTGATGAAGATCTCCAAGCTCTCGGGCTTCAAACCATCGACCAATGCCCAGCTCACCCCCATCCGCCAGCTGGACCTCTTCGGCAAGCGCAACAAGATCGAGGCCGACGCGACGCTGGCCGATGCCGACAAGAAGACCCGCCTGGCCGAGATCGACCAGCAGCTGGCGTCGTTGAAGTAATTCGTAGGTTTCTTGTTGCGGCCCGGGTGTCTCCATGTCCTCTGCTTTGAATCCCTCGCTGGCCACACTGGCCAGCACCTCGTCGCCCAAGCGCAGCCTGGCCTGGTACCTGTCGTGGGGCATCCTGCTGGTGTTGCTGGCGGCGTCCTGGAAGGGCGCCGACATGCGCCCGCTCGACCTATGGAACGATTCGGGCAACATGGTCAGCTATGCGGCGGAGTTCTTTCCGCCCAATTTTGCACAATGGCAGATCTATGTGCAGGAGATGCTGGTCACGCTGCAGATTGCGCTGTGGGGCACGGCGCTGGCGGTGGTCACCGCCGTGCCGCTGGCACTGCTGGCCTCGTCCAACATCGTGCCCTGGTGGGTGTACCAACCAGTGCGCCGCGTGCTGGACGCCTGCCGCGCCATCAACGAAATGGTGTTTGCCATGCTGTTTGTGGTGGCCGTGGGCCTGGGGCCTTTTGCGGGCGTGCTGGCGCTGTGGATCCACACCTCGGGCACCTTGGCCAAGCTGTTCTCCGAAGCCGTGGAGGCGATTGACCCACAGCCGGTGGAAGGCATCCGTTCCACCGGTGCGAGCGCACTGCACGAAATCATCTACGGCGTGATTCCGCAGGTCATGCCGCTGTGGATCTCGTACACGCTGTACCGCTTCGAGGCCAACGTGCGCTCGGCCTCGGTGGTGGGCATGGTGGGCGCCGGAGGCATTGGGGTGGTGCTGTGGGAAATCATCCGGGGCTTCCAGTACGCCGAGACCTGCGCCGTGATGCTCATCATTGTGGTCACGGTGAGCGTGATCGACCTGGTGTCGGCCCGCATCCGCAAGGCATTGGTCTAGTAAGGAAAGACGATGGCATTGAGCCTTGAAGACATTGCCCACCTGCTCTCCACTCGGGGCGTGAACCAGTACGGCCGCGAGGCGGTCAGCCAGCTGGAGCATGCGCTGCAGTGTGCGCAGTGGGCCGAAAAATCGGGTGAAACCCCGGCCACTGTCGTCGCTGCCCTGCTGCACGACCTGGGCCACCTGCTGGCGCCCGGGGGCGACACGGCCGAGCAGGACGACCTGCACCAGTACATGGCCATCCCGTTCTTGCGGGGCCTGATGCCCGACGCGGTGCTGGAGCCCATCCGCCTGCATGTGGATGCCAAGCGCTACCTGTGCACCATGGAGCCGGGGTACTGGGAGACACTGTCGCCCGCATCGCAGCACAGCCTGGTGCTGCAGGGCGGTCCCTTCACACCCAAAGAGGCGATGCAGTTTGCGGCCCAGCCCTTTGCGCAGGAGGCCATCCGCCTGCGCCGCTATGACGACCATGCCAAGGTGCCGGGGTTGGTCACGCCCCCGCTGGGCTACTACATGGCGCTGGTGCAGCGGCTGGCGCCAGTTCCAGCGGCGGTTGCCGCTGCGGCTGAACTCGCCCCGGTGGCAGCGTAAAAAGCCGCGCGGCCAAGCCGAGGCCGCCCCTGCGCGTCAACCTCCCTTGTCGCCATTCACCCAGCCCAGGTCCAGCGGGCGGTCCTCGAACTCGGTGTTCAGGACCACCGTGCTGGTGGTGCGAGCCACGCCCGCGATGGCCTTGATCTCGTAGATCACGTCTTCCAGCGCGCGGGCGTGCGTGGTGCGGATCTTGGCCAGGAAGTCGTATTCACCCGCCACGCTGTGCAGCTCTTCGACCTGGGGCATGGCGCGCAGGCGGGGCGCGACATCGCGGCAGTGGATGCCGCCATCGTTGCGGATGGCCACGAACGCGGTGAAGTTCAGCCCCACACGTTCCGGGTCCACGCTGATCGAAAACCGGCGGATCACGCCCTTATCCAGCAGCTTCTTCACCCGCTCATGCACGGCGGCGGTAGATAGCCCCACTTCAGCCCCTACATCGGCATAGGAACGTCGGCCATCCGCACCTAGTGCCGAAATAATTCTGGCATCCATGTCATCTGTCTGAATATTTGCTTGCATAGCCGCTTGATTTTGGTAAAAATTCCGAAAACCTCGCGGTTTCCATAAATTATTCGGTCAGGTGAAGAATATGCCGGCAATTTTCAACGCGCAAGCCCGTGCACAGCGCAAAGGGGCGGTGGCCATGGCACTGCTGTTGGTCTACATCGTCTGGGGCACTACCTATTTCGCCATTGGTATTGCGCTGCAGAGCATGCCGCCGCTGCTGATGAATGCGATCCGCTTTCTGTGTGCAGGGGGGGTGATGCTGCTGATTGCGCTGTGGCAAGGCCATGCATTGCCCACGTGGGTGCAATGGCGCAACTCGGCGGTGGTGGGCGGCTGCATGGTGTTTCTGGCCATGAACCTGATGGGTTTTGCGCAAAAGCTGGGCATCGGCTCGGGCCTGATGGCCACGGTGGTCACCACCATGCCGATGTGGTTGGCGCTGTGGTCGCGCTGGGGCGGCGAGCGGGTGCCCTTCACCAGCTGGATCGGTCTGGCGCTGGGCGTGGTGGGCGCACTGCTGCTAGCGCTGGAGGGCGATTTCTCGGCCACCTGGCTCGGTGCGCTGCTGGCCTTTGGTGCGCCGCTGTGCTGGAGCATGGGCTCGTATGCATCGCGCAAGCTGTCGCTACCTGCGCCCGCCATGGCATCGGCCGCGCAGTGGTTTGCGGGGGGCGCCATGGGGCTGGTGGTGGCGTTGTGGTTTGAGCCTTTGAGCGCCCTGGGCCAGGTCACTGCCAAGTCGTGGGCGGCGTGGGTCTATCTGCTGGTGTTTGGTACCTTGGTGGCGCTCAATGCATACCTGTGGCTGCTGCAGAACACGTCGGCCGCGCTGGCGGGCAGCTATTCGTTCGTGAACCCTGCGGTGGCTTTGCTGGTGGGCGTGGCGCTGGGGGGCGAGCTGCTCACGGGCTGGGTGTTTGCCGCGCTGCCGTTGATTGGGGCGGCGCTGGCGTTCATTCTTTACGGTCAAGCGCTGCAGCGGTGGCTTGAAAAGCTCAGTCCGGGATTACAGCGGTTGCTTCAATCTCGATCTTCGCGCGCTCTTCCATGAGTCCCGCCACCTGCACACAGGCCATGGCCGGAAAGTTCTTGCCCAGCACCTCGCGGTAGACCGCACCCAGCTCCTTCAAGCGGCTGTTGTATTCGTTGCGGTCGGTCACATACCAGGTCAGCCGCACCAGGTGCTCGGGGCCTGCGCCGCCAGCCTCCAGCACCGCCCGCACATTCAGCAGCGTCTGCCTCGTCTGGTCGATGAAGTCGTCGCTTTCAAACTGCTGCTGCGCATTCCAGCCGATCTGTCCTCCGGTAAAGACCATGGTGCCGCGTGCGGCCACGCCGTTGGCGTAGCCCTTGGGGGTGACCCAGCCTTCGGGCTGCAAAAGGGTGTTTTTCATCGTCATGTTGTTTTTGTGGAAGTGGGCGATCCGGCGGAGGGTGATGCGGCCGCACCCTGGCGCAGCTTGAAGCGCTGCAGCTTGCCGGTTTCGGTGCGGGGCAGGGCCGTGACGAACTCCACCACGCGCGGGTATTTGAACGGGGCGATGGTGGCTTTCACATGGTCCTGCAGCGTCTTGACCATGGCGGCATCGCCCGTGTGGCCGGGCTTCAAGACGCAGATGGCTTTGACCACCATGCCGCGCTCCTCGTCGGGCACGCCGATCACGCCGCACTCGGCCACGGCCGGGTGGCGCAGCAGGGCGTCTTCCACCTCGGGGCCGCCCACGTTGTAGCCGGCGGTGATGATCATGTCGTCGTCGCGCGCCTGGTAGAAGAAGTACCCGTCGGCGTCCTGCGTGAACGCATCGCCCGGGTAGTTCCAGCCGTCCTTCACATACTTGGCCTGGCGCGGGTCGTCGAGGTACTTGCAGCCCGTGGGGCCGATCACCGCGAGCTTGCCCACTGTGCCGCGTGGCACCTCGTGGCCTTCGTCGTCCACCACCTTGGCGGTGTATCCGGGCACCACCTTGCCGATGGCGCCGCGTCGGCTCTCACCACCGGGCGAGGAAATGAAGATGTGGAACATTTCGGTGGCGCCAATGCCGTCCGTCATGTCCAGGCCGGTCGCCTCTTTCCACAGCTGGCGTGTGGCGTCCGGCAGGCCCTCGCCCGCGCTCACGCTGGTGCGCAGCTGGGGCAGGCCGATCTGTTTGGCGAACGGCGCCATCTGCCGGTAGAAGGTGGGGGCGGTGTAGCAGATGGTCACGCCCGCATCGCGCATCAGCCGCACCATGGTTTCGGGCGTGTAGGGCTGGTCGGGGAAGTACACGCTGGCCCCGGCCCACATCGGAAACACCAGCAAGCCGCCCAGGCCAAAGGTGAACGCCAGGGGTGGCGAGCCCGCCACGATGTCATCGGGCGTGGCCTTGAGTACATGGCGCGGCCAGGCCTCGCAGCCTGCCAGCACGTCGCGGTGGGTGTGCACGGCAGCTTTGGGCGCGCCGGTGGTGCCCGAGGTGAAGGCCATCAGCGCGATGTCGTCGGCCGACGTGGGGCAGGGCGGCGTTGTGCCGGGTTTGCCCTGCGCGCGCTGCAGCAGGTCGGCCGCATCTGGCGCTGTGTGGAAGGGCACGATGGTGGCGAGCACGGGGTGCTGCGTCTGCGCGGCTTGCAGCTCGGTCAGCAGGCGGCCGTCGCACAGCGCCAGCGTGGGTTGGGCGCGGTCGATGATGCTGCCCAGCTCGCCCGCGCGCAGCAGTGGCATGGTGGCCACCGCGATGAGCCCGGCATACACCGTGCCCAGCCACGCCAGCGCCATCTCCACCGTGTTGCCGCCGCGCAGCAGCACGCGGTTGCCGGGCACGAGGCCGTGGTCCTGCGTCAGTACCTCGGCAATGCGCGCGGCCTCGGTGCGGGCGTCGCGGTAGGTATACGTGCGGTGCGGGCCGCGCAACAGGGGGCGGTCGATGTGGCCCGCACGTTCGGCCTGGTCGAACAGCGCCTGCACCAGGTTGGCCTGGTTGGCGATCTGCAGTTCGGGCAGGTCGTAGCGCAGTGTGGGCCAAGCCTCGGGTGCAGGCAGGCGGTCGTGCACGAAATGGTCGGTCTGGGCGGAGGGGGCTTTCATGCGATTACTCCTGCAAAACGGCCTTGCCGATGATGAGCTGCTGCACTTCGGTGGCGCCTTCGTAAATGCGCAGCGAGCGGATGTCGCGGTACAGCGATTCGACCTTGCTGCCCACCTCCACGCCGCGCCCGCCGTGCAGCTGCAGCGCCATGTCGATCACCCGCTGGGCGTTTTCGGTGGCGGTCATCTTGGCCATGGCCGCTTCAGCCGTGACGCGCGTGCCGCCGCGCTTCTCGCCTTCATCGCGCAGCCAGGCCGCACGGTAGGTGAGCAGCGCGGCGCTGTCCACCAGCGCGGCCATCTCGCCGATCTTGGCCTGCGTGAGCTGAAAGTCCGCCAGCGTCTGGCCGAACATGCGGCGCTGGCGTGCGTGGTGCACGGCCTCGGCCAGTGCGCGGCGCGCCATGCCCAGTGCGGCGGCGGCCACCGATGCGCGGAAGATGTCGAGCGTGCGCATGGCCAGCTTGAAGCCGCCGTTCTCGTCGCCCAGCAGCGCGGTGGCAGGCACGGCGCATTGGTCGAACTGCAGCGTGGCCAGCGGGTGCGGCGCCATCACGTGGATGTGGCGCGAGGTGTCGAGCCCCGGCGTGTTTGCATCCACGATGAACGCGCTGATGCCGCGCGTGCCCCCGGCCGGGTCGGTCTTTGCGAACACGCAGTAGAAGTCGGCGATGCCGCCATTGCTGATCCAGGTTTTGGTTCCAGTCAGCGAATATGAGTCTTTTTGGCCGTTAGCGCTTGATGGATAAGCACTGATGGCTATAGTTTTCATAGCGCCAACGTCAGAGCCTGCTTCGGGCTCGCTCAGCGCAAACGCCGCGATCAGCTCGCCACGCGCCACGCCCTGCAGGTAGTGCGCCTGCTGCGCGGGGCTGCCCGCCAGCGTGATAGCACCGCTGCCCAGCCCCTGCATGGCAAACGCAAAGTCCGCCAGCGGCGAGTGATAAGCCAGAGTCTCGCGCAGCAGCACCAACGCGCGAGAGTCCAGCGAGGGCAGCGCGCCGCCGTGCGCGGCAGGCACGCAGTAGCGCAGCCAGCCGCCCGCGCCCAGGCGCCGCACCCAGTCGCGGCAGGCGGCGCGGTCGTCGGTTTCATCGACCTCTTGCGCGGCGGCCCAGGGCACCAGGCCTGCGGCCAGCGCGCGGTGGGCATCGTCGAAAAACGGCAGGGCCAGGTGCGCCGTCGAAGGTGGGCAAGGGGCGGGTGGCGTGGCTACGTGCATGTTGTTAGTCCCCTTGGAAAACGGGCTTCTGCTTGGCGGCGAACGCTTCGTAGGCGCGGCGGAAGTCTTCGGTCTGCATGCAGATGGCCTGGGCCTGCGCTTCGGCTTCGATGGCCTGTTCGATGGTCATGCTCCATTCCTGGCTGAGCATGGTCTTGGTCATGCCGTGGGCAAAGGTCGGGCCGTCGGCCAGCGCGCGCGCGGTGGCCTGGACGTTGGCCAGCAGGTCGGCGCTTTCGTACAAATCGTTGAAGAACCCCCAGGCCAGGCCTTCGTGCGCCGTCATCGCGCGGCCGGTGAACAGCAGCTCGCTCGCGCGGCCCTGGCCGATCATGCGGGGCAGCAGCGCACAGGCGCCCATGTCGGCCCCGGCCAGGCCCACGCGGGTGAACAAGAAGGCGGTCTTGGTGGCCTCGGTGCCGTAGCGCATGTCGCAGGCCAGCGCCATCATCGCGCCCGCACCGGCACAGATGCCGTCGATCGCGCCCAGCACGGGCTGCGGGCAGGCCCGCATGGCCTTGACCAGGTCGCCCGTCATGCGCGTGAACTCCAGCAGCTCGGGCATGGTCATGGTGGTCAGCGGGCCGATGATCTCGTGCACGTCGCCGCCCGAGCAGAAGTTGCCGCCCGCGCCGGTGACCACGATGGCCTTCACGTCGGTGGCAAAGCGCAGCGCATAGAAGAAGTCGCGCAGCTCGGCATAGCTCTGGAAGGTGAGCGGGTTCTTGCGGTCGGGCCGGTTGAGCGTGACGGTGCCCACACCATCGGTAAAGCTCCAGGCAAAGTGCTCGGCCACATAGCTGGCCTGCGGGTTGAACTGCTCGCGCATGGGGTTGCTCGCCCCGATGTAGTGCTTCATTCCGTTGTCTCCAAAGAATTGTTCTGTGTGTGTTCCTTCACCTTGCCCAGCAGGCGGTACAAGGTGGCGATGTCGCGCTCGCCCAGCGTGGCGAAGGCCTCGACGATCCATTGCTCGTGCTGGCGCGCCATGGTGTTGAACTGCTCGCGGCCTTGCGGCGTGAGGCGTACGAGGTAGGCGCGGCGGTCGCCCTCCACGTCCATGCGTTCCACCAGTCCTTCCGCCACGAGCTGGTCGGTGATGCCGGTGATGTTGCCGCTGGTCACCATCATGCGGCGCGAGAGTTCTTTCATCTTCATGCCATCGGGCGCACGCTCCAGCTGCGCCATCAGGTCAAAGCGCGGCAAGGTGGTGTCGAACTGCGCGCGCAAGTGGCTGCGCACCTGCTTTTCGATGAGCTGGGTGCAGGTGAGCAGGCGCAGCCACAGGCGCAGGGCCTCAGGGTGTTCGCTGGGGGCGGCGCCGTGCAGGCGGGCTTCGAGGTCCATGGTGGCTTACTCGATGGCTGCGGGTTTGCTGGATTCCTGCGCCGGTGCGGTCAGCGCGGCCATCTGCTTTTGCTTGGCAATCTCGCGCAGCATCTGGTCGCGGCCGCTGTGGTATTGCACAGGCCAGTCGGTGTGCGTTGCGGCCTGGGGGCTCAACTGCGCGGCGGCATGCAATGTCCAGGCCGGGTCGGCCAGGTGGGGGCGCGCAATGGCACACAGGTCGGCGCGGCCGGCCGCGACGATGCTGTTGGCATGGTCGGCTTCGGTGATAGCGCCCACGGCCATGGCGGCAATGCCCACCTCGTTGCGGATGCGGTCGGCAAACGGCGTCTGGTACATGCGGCCATACACCGGGCGCGAGTCGCGCGTGGTCTGGCCGGAGGACACGTCGATCAGGTCTGCGCCTGCCGCCTTGAACAAGCGCGCAATGGCGATGGCGTCGTCGGCAGTATTTCCGTCGGGGAGCCAGTCGTGGGCCGAGATACGCACGGAGAGCGGCTTGTCGGCCGGCCACACGGCGCGCAGCGCGGTCAGCACCTCCAGCGGGTAGCGGCAGCGGTTCTCCAGGCTGCCGCCGTATGCATCGGTACGCTGGTTGGTGGCGGGGCTCAAAAAGCTGGCCAGCAGGTAGCCGTGTGCGCAGTGCAGCTCCAGCCAGTCAAAGCCGCAGGCCACGGCGCGGCGGGCGCTGTCCACAAACGCGGCGGTCACGCGGTCCATGTCGGCGCGGGTCATGGCGGCAGGTGTCTGGTTCTGCGCGCCATAGGCGATGGGGCTGGCGGCCAGCAGGGGCCAGTTGCCCGCCTCCAGCGGTTCGTCCGTGCCTTCCCAGCCCACGCGGGTCGAGCCCTTGGGGCCGCTGTGGCCCAGCTGCAGGCCGATCCTGGCCGTGCTGCTGCCGTGCACAAAGTTGACGACGCGCGCAAAGGCGGCTTGCTGTGCGTCGTTCCACAGGCCGGGGCAGGCGGGGGTGATGCGGCCCTCGGGCGTGGGGCTGGTCATCTCCACCATCACCAGCGCTGCGCCGCCGAGGGCCCGGGCGCCCAGGTGCACCAGGTGGAAGTCCTGCGGCACGCCCTCGACTGCGCTGTAGGTGGCCATGGGCGAGACAACGATGCGGTTCTTGAGCGTGAGGCCTTTGAGCGTGAAGGGCGTGAGCATGGGCGGAATCGCGGCCTTGCCACCCGCGAGCCAAGCCTCATAGCCCTCCAGCCATGCGGCATCGCGCAGCCGCAGGTTCTCGTGGCTGATGCGCTGGCTGCGCGTGAGCAGCGAGTAGGTGAACTGCTCCACGGGCATGCCGACGTAGCGCGCCACGTTCTCAAACCACTCGGTGCTGTTGCGCGCGGCGTTCTGGATCTTCAGCACCTCCACGCTGCGGCGCGCTTCATAGTGCTGCAGCACCTCGTCAATCGGCAAACCCGTGGCGAATTCGTTGGCGAGGTCAATGGCGTCTTCGAGCGCGAGCTTGGTGCCGCTGCCAATCGAGAAATGTGCGGTGTGCGCCGCGTCACCCATCAGCACGATGGGCACCTGCTTGCCGCCGATGGTCTCGCGGTGCACCCAGGTGTTGCAGATCACGCGCGGGAAGCGGATCCAGTTGGCGGAGCCGCGCAGGTGCGTGGCGTTGCTGATGAGCGCGTTGCCGTCCAGGTATTTGGCAAACAGCTTTTCGCAGAATGCAATGGCCTCGGGCTGCTCCATTTGGTCGAGGCCGTGCGCCTTCCACACCGCTTCGGGTGTCTCGATGATGAAGGTGGAGGTGTCGGCATCGAACTGGTAGGCATGCGCCTGGAACCAGCCATGCTCAGTTTGCTCGAAAGCAAACGTAAAAGCATCCAGCTTTTTGTGCGTACCCAGCCAGACAAAACGGCACTCGCGCAGGTCGATATCGGGCTGGTAGGTGGTGGCGTAGCGGGTGCGGATGCGGCTGTTGAGGCCGTCGCTGGCGATCACCAGGTCGGCGTTGTACTGCACAGCCAGCGCCTGGTCGTCGGCCACGTCGGTCTCGAACACCAGCTCCACGCCTACCGCCAGGCACCGGTCCTGCAGGATGTTGAGCAGGCGCTTGCGGCCAATGCCGCAGAAGCCGTGGCCGGTGGAGCGCACGCTGCGCCCCTTGAAGAACACTTCGATGTCGTCCCAGTGGTTGAGCGCATCGCCGATGAGCGCGGCCGTGGGCGCGTCGGCCGTCTGCAGGTTGGCCAGCGTCTGGTCCGACAGCACCACCCCCCATCCGAAGGTGTCGAACGGCCGGTTGCGTTCGACCACCGTGACGCGGTGCGCGGGGTTTTGCTGCTTCATGAGCAGGGCGAAGTAGAGCCCGGCGGGCCCACCGCCAATGCAGAGGATGTTCATGCCAAAATAGTTTAGGCTTAAACAAAATGCTGTCAATGGGGCCTTCCCGGCGAAACCCCTGATGCCATCGCGGGGTGTTGACGCAGTGCAGCAAATTTCTCAAGATGCGCCGCATGAAGCACTTGCTGCACACCTTGGAGGGGCGGCTCGCGGCCTTGCCGGTGCCGATGGCCGTCCAGTTGCCTGCGGGCCAGCAACTGGGCGCGCCCGAGCCTGCTGTAACGCTGCGCTTTCGTGACCGCATGGCACTGGTGGCGCTGGCCACGGGCGAGATCGGCAATGTGGGGGCTGCCATCGTCGAGGGGCGCGTGGCGCTGGAAGGCGGCATGCGCGACCTGATGGCCGCCGCTGCGGGCCTGTTGACCCGCGACCCGGCCCGCGACCAGCACCACGGCTGGTGGCAGCGGGTGCTGGCACGCGCGCGGTCGATGGCGGTGCACACGCTGGCGCATGACGCGCGCCATGTGCAGTTCCATTACGACCTGTCGGACGACTTCTACGCGCTGTGGCTGGACCCGCGCCGCGTGTATTCGTGTGCGTACTACCGGTCCCCAGACCTGACGCTGGCCCAGGCGCAGGAGGCCAAGCTTGACCACATTTGCCGCAAGCTGCAGCTGCAACCGGGGGACCGGTTTCTGGACATTGGCGCGGGCTGGGGTGGCCTGCTGCTGTGGGCGGCCGAGCACTACGGTGTGGATGCCACAGGCATCACGCTGTCGCGCAACCAGCACGCCCATGTGCAGCGGCGCATTGAAGAGCGTGGGCTGCAGGGGCGCGTGCGCATGCAACTGGTGGATTACCGCGAGCTGCAGGTGGCGCAGCCCTTCGACAAGATCGCCTCGGTGGGCATGTTCGAGCATGTAGGCCGCGCGCAGATGCAGCGCTACTTTGAGACGGTGGCGCGCCTGCTGCGGCCCGGAGGGCTGGTGCTCAACCACGGCATCACAGCGGGGGGCGCAGACAACGCGCAACTGGGCGCGGGCATGGGTGACTTTATCGAGCAGTACATCTTCCCCGGCGGCGAGCTGTTGCATGTGAGCACGGTGCTGCACGACATGGCCCGCGCAGGCCTGGAGATGGTGGACACCGAGAACCTGCGCCCACACTATGCGCGTACGCTGTGGGCGTGGTCCGACGGGCTCGAAGCCCAATTGCCTGCGGCCCGTGAGGTGCTGGCCGCACAGGGTGGGGCGCAGCCGGGTGATAAGGTCTTGCGTGCGTACCGCCTGTATCTTGCGGGCAGTGCCCTGGGGTTTGAGCGCGGCTGGATGGCACTGCACCAGATGCTGGCCATCAAGCCTGACGGAGATGTGGCCACCGGGACCATGCCCGGCGCACAATCAGGCTATCCGTTCATTCGCGATTACATCTACCGCAGCTGAGTCTGCTTCTTCCACGAAAACGCTTCTCCATGCTCTACAAATTCAAATCCCGCGCCGCAGCCGATCTGATCATGCTGGAGCCGCAGGGCCGCCAGGTGGTGACCATCATGGGCAAGACACCCGGTGCCAGCGGCATCGTGACGGCCGCCCAGATCCCTGCCGCCATCGCTGCGCTGGAGTCCGCCGTGGCGTCCGAAGAGGCTCAGCAGGCGTCCGCAGACGCGGGTGGAGAGGACGAGGCCAGTGCGGAAGACCGCGCTGAGGCCGTGCGTCTGCGGCAGCGGGTGGCACCGCTGATCGACATGCTCAAGCGCAGTGCTGCGGCGGATGTGGACGTGGTCTGGGGCGTGTAGCGCCTCGTCTTTGAGCCAGTGGGTTGCGGGCAGCTTCGTTCGCGGCGCATCTTCACGGTAGCCCCCTGCAGGCTTCTTCTTTCTCGTGCAACCCTCCAATGACCCGCGACCTTTCTCCGCTGGCCGTCGTCCAGGCTCAGCTGGACGCCTACAACGCCAAGAACATCGACGCCCTGTTGGCGACCTACGCCGAAGACGCGCAGCAGTTTGTCCTCCACGGAGAACGGCTTGCGCAAGGGCATGCCGAGATGCGCCCGCGCTTTCTGGCGCGCTTTGCCGAGCCCGACCTGCATGCACGGCTGCTGTCGCGCACGGTGGTGGCGAATGTGGTGGTGGACTGCGAATTGATCACGCGCAATTTTCCCGAGGGCCTGGGGACGCTGGAGATGCTGTGCGTGTATGAAGTCTCGAACGGGCGCATCCAGCGCGCCTCGTTTGCCACGGGTGAAAAGCGCCTGCAGCACGCGCAGGCAGCCATCACGGGCTGACCCGCAGGCCCGTCACCACGGCAACAGGTCAGTCCACTTTCGCCCCCGACGCCTTCACCACCTGCGCCCACTTCTTGTGTTCGTTGTCGATGTGTTTGGCAAACTCGGCGGGTGTGTTGCCACCCGGAATAGCGCCTTGCGCCACCAGCCGTTCTTTCATCGCCGGGGTGGCCAGTGACTTGGCCACTTCCTGCTGGATGCGGTTCACGACCTCGGTCGGTGTACCGGCTGGTGCCAGCAGGCCGAACCAGGAGCTGGCCTCGTAGCCCTTGAGGGCCGGGCCTCCGGCCTGCTCCACTGTGGGAACGTCGGGCAGGGCGCTGGAGCGTTCTGAACTGGTCACGGCCAGGGCCGTGAGCTTGCCCGCTTTGATCTGCGCCATCGACGAAGGCAGGTTGTCAAACATCACGTCGGCGTTGCCCGCCACCATGTCCATGAGCGCGGGGCCGGAACCCCGATAAGGCAAGTGCAGCATGAAGGTGCCCGTCATGCTCTTGAACAGCTCGCCTGCCAGATGGATCGATGTGCCGTTGCCGCTGGAGGCCATGTTCATCTTGCCGGGGTTGGCCTTGGCGACGCGGATGAAATCCTGCACGTTGGCGATGCCCTGGGCCTTGGCCTTGTCGGCATTCATCACCATCACATTGGGCACCGCAGCCACCAGCGTGACGGGGACAAAGTCCTTGATGGGGTCGTAGGGCAGCTTCGCGTACAGCGCGCGGTTGATGCCGTGCGTGCCCACGGTGCCCATCAGCAGCGTGTAGCCGTCCCCCGGCGACTTGGCGACGATGTCGGCGCCTACATTGCCGCCAGCACCGGCGCGGTTGTCCACAATGAACTGCTGGCCAAACGCGCGCGAGAGTTCGGGCGCCATGGCGCGCGCCAGGATGTCGGTGGTGCCACCGGGGGCAAAGGGCACCACGATGCGCACGGGCTTGGTGGGCCAGGTGCTGGCTTGTTGTTGGCCGTGCGCAAGGGGCAGCAGGGCAGCGCAACCCAGGGCGGCGCAGGCCAGTGCCGCAACGGTGCGGCGGCGTGGATGGGGGCGTGTTGTCATGGCGGGGGCGTCCTTTCGCAGGTGTTTCGTATGCATGCAAAGCTTTTTACGCGGCACGGCGCGATCCGTGCAGATGGATTACCCCAAGGTGGTGGTGCCGAGCTCAATGGCAGGCACAAAAAAGCCGCCTCGGCCAAGGCCGAGGCGGCTATTCCATCAATGGCTGGAAGGGAAAAATTGATCAGTCTGCGTAGGTGCCTGCAGCCTTGATCACAGCGCCCCACTTGTCGATTTCGGCCTGTACAAACTTCTTGTGCTCGGCGGGTTCCATGCGCTTGTCGGTGACGACCACCGCGCCCAGGCCTTCTTGTTTCTTGATGAACTCGGGGTCCTTCAGTGCAAGCTTGAGGGCTTCGTTGATCTTGGTCACGACGGGAGCTGGCGTGCCCTTGGGCGCGTACAGGCCGTGCCAGATGCTGACGTTGAAGTCCTTCAGGCCCGACTCCGCCAGGGTGGGCAGGTCCTTCAGAGCCGGGGTGGTCAGGCGCTTGGGCGTGGTCACGGCGTAGGCCTTGACCTTCTTGCCTTCGATCTGTGGCGTGGTGTTCGTGGTCTGGTCGCACAGCAGGTCGATCTGGCCGCCAATCAGGTCGGTGATGGCGGGGGCCGTGCCCTTGTACGGCACGGGGGTCATGTCCACCTGCATGGCGCTCTGGAACATCAGGCCACACAGGTGCGACGCTGCGCCCAGGCCGGCATTGCCCAGGTTGATCTTGCCCTTGTTCTGCTGGATCCAGGCGGTGAGTTCCTTGAAGTTGTTCGCAGGCATGGTGGGCCGAGCGATCAGCGTCATAGGCACATCGTTGACCATGCCCAGGTATTCAAAGTCGTTGGGCACGCTGAACGACAGCTTGCGGTACAGCGCGGGCATGGTGGACATGCCAATGTGGTTGAGCAGCAGCGTGTAGCCGTCCGGTGCGGCGCGGGCTACGCGGGCTGCACCGATGGAGCTGCCGGCGCCGGCCGTGTTGTCCACCACCACAGTAGCACCCAGGGGCTTGCGCAGTGCTTCGGCCAGGTCGCGCGCCACGCGGTCGGTAGGGCCGCCCGCAGCAAAGGGAACCACGATGGTGATGGTCTTGTCCTTGGCGGGATAGTCTTGGGCACTGGCGCCAAAAGCGGTGGCTGCGGCCGCAGCGATCAATGCAAGTTTCAGCGTTGTTTTCATGGGTCTCTCCTGTGAATGACGGGCCATGATAGCGAGGGGGGTTTGCGGGAACATTGCGGATATTACGTAGCACACAGGGGGCATGGTCTTTAACAAAAAGACGTCTGTAGCGCTTGTCTATAAAGCGCTGAATGCTACAAAATAAGGAGCAATGCTAGGGTAAACACTGCGGCATGCCACCGCGCAAAGCGGGCACTTTTTGCGCTGACGCAAACCTTTGGGCGGAGCGGGAAGGGCACGCGTCTGCGCATTGACAGCACGCCCATGCCCCTCATCACCGAGACAGGCACGATCCGATGCCAGCGCCACCGTGGAACGCTTTGCCAGGCCACGGGCGGCGTTTCCGTTGGGGATAGAGGAGCTGCAGCCCCTGGCAGCTGCGGCTAGGCGCCGCAGGGCGCCATGGCGGAGGCTACTTATAGCTCCGCGCGTCCTCAATCACCTTGCCATCGTTGGGCAGCGTGCCAGGGGCCACCATCTGCACGTCGCCCCGCAGCTTGGTCACTTCGCGGATCGCGTCCGAGAGCTGGTGTGCCAGGCCCTCGGCGGTCTCCACGGTTTCCACCTGCAGCACCATCTGGTCGTTGGCCATCTCGCCGCTGACCACCAGGCGTGCGCGCAGCACCTGCGGAAAACGCTGTGCAATCGTGGCCACCTGGCCGGGGTGCACGAACATGCCGCGGACCTTGGTGGTCTGGTCGGCCCGGCCCATCCAGCCCTTGATGCGGGTGTTGGTGCGGCCCGTGGGGCACTGCCCTGGCAGCACGGCCGACAGATCACCCGTGCCAAAGCGGATCAGCGGGTAGTCGGGGTTGAGCGTGGTCACCACCAGCTCGCCCACCTCGCCCTCGGGCACCGGGTCGCCCGTGCCGGGACGCACGATCTCGACGATCACACCTTCATCGAGCACCAGGCCTTCGCGGGCCGAGGTCTCGTAGGCAATCAGCCCCAGGTCGGCCGTGGCGTAGCACTGGTAGCCCGCGATGCCGCGCTCGGCAAACCACTCGCGCAGTGAGGGCGGAAAGGCCTCGCCCGACACCAGCGCCTTGGTCACCGTGGGCAGCGTTACACCCATCTCGGCGGCTTTTTCGACAATGATCTTGAGAAAGCTGGGCGTGCCGATGTAGCCCGCAGGTTGCAGTTCGGCCATGGCCTGCACCTGCTGCTCGGTCTGCCCCGTGCCGCCTGCAAACACCGTGCAGCCCAGAGCGTGTGCGCCGGTTTCCATCATCGAGCCCGCGGGCACGAAGTGGTAGCTGAAGCTGTTGTGGATCAGCTCACCGGGCCGAAAGCCTGCGGAGTGGATGGCGCGCGCCATGCGCCAGTAGTCGCGCCGCGTGCCTTCGGGTTCGTAGATGGTGCCGGGGCTGGCAAACACACGCGGCATGGCCGCGCCAAAACCCAGCGCGCTGAAGCCACCAAACACGTTGGTGGCGCGGCCTGCCTGCTGGCGCTCCAGCAACTCGTACTTGCGCGTGACGGGCAGCTTTGCCAGGGCCGCGCGGCCGGTGATGGTGGTTGCATCCACGCCAGCCAGGATGCCGGCAAATGCGGGCGATGTCTTCTGGGCATGGGCGATCTGCTGCGGCAGCGCAGCCATCAGCGCCGCTTCGCGCTCGGCGGGGCTGCGCGTTTCCAGGGCGTCATAAAACGTGCTCATGCCTGGGGTTCCTTGTGAGGTGGTTTGAAGTGAAATTGGCCTCTGGCGCTCATCCATAAAGCGCAAGCAGCTATGAAATTGAGAGTGAATTTGTCCGAGGTCCGAAAATGAGCACTGCGCTGGCCGCCCGCGATGCCCCACCAGCGCACCCGTGGAACTGGCTTTGCCAGGCCACCGGGTGCGTCCCCCTGAGGGGGATGGCGCGTCAGCGCCTCAGGGGGCTCCCTAAGCAAGCCAGCGCTTGCGCCGCTTGTAGCTTTTGACATCCTTGAAACTCTTGCGCTCGCCGCCGCCCACGCCCAGGTAGAACTCCTTGACGTCCTCGTTGTTGGCCAGGTCGCTCGCTGCGCCGTCCATCACCACGCGGCCGCTTTCCATGATGTAGCCGTAGTCGGAATACTTGAGCGCCATGTTGGTGTTCTGCTCGGCCAGCAGGAAGGTGACCTTTTCTTTGGTGTTCAGGTCCTTCACGATGTTGAACACCTCCTCCACGATCTGCGGCGCCAGGCCCATCGAGGGCTCGTCCAGCAGCACCATGCTGGGGTTGGCCATGAGCGCGCGGCCGATGGCGCACATCTGCTGCTCGCCACCCGAGGTGTAGGCGGCCTGCGAGGTGCGGCGCGTCTTGAGGCGCGGAAAGTAGTTGTAGACCTTCTCCAGGTTGGCTGCGATCTCGGCCTTGCTGGTACGGGTGTAGCTGCCCGTCATCAGGTTCTCTTCAATCGTCAGGTGGGCAAAACAGTGGCGCCCCTCCATCACCTGCACCACGCCACGCTGCACCAGGTCCGCGGGCGAGAGGTTTTCGATGCGCTCGCCGCGCAGCTCGATGGAACCCTTGGTGACCTCGCCCCGCTCGCCCTGCAGCAGGTTGGAGATGGCGCGCAGCGTGGTCGTCTTGCCCGCCCCGTTCCCCCCCAGGATGGCCACGATGGAGCCCTGCGGCACCTGCAGTGACACGCCCTTGAGCACCAGGATCACGTGGTTGTAGATGACCTCGATGCCGTTGACGTTGAGAACGATATTGCTGTTGGAGTCCATGGTGTTGCCTTCCTGTACCAATCCAAAGAGCTGTTGCACAACCCTTTGGATTGGCGGCTGCCAGAAAGCAGCCGTTACGTCACTGGCCCTTGAAACGGTCGCAGCCTGAAATACCAGTGCCACCGCGCAAGGGCCGCCCCGCCGTGCTGGTGGCGTCCCCCTTCCCGCAGCGCGAAGCGCTAAGAGAGAAGGGGGAAGCGGCAAAGCCGCCCAGGGGGATCTGCTTAGCTCTGGCAGTCCGCAGCGTCGCGGCGCGTCATCTTCTTGTCGGCCAGGTACTTGTCCGCACCGGCCTTGACCATGGGCTTCAAGATCTGCTCATCGGCCTGGTACCAGTCGGACGAGAAGTTCCACTTGCTGCCATCCCAGGTGTGGACGCGCGCCCAGGTGGATCCCATGTGGTCAGCGCAGCTGGTGGACAGCGGACGCATCACGCCGCCAAAGCCCAGCGCATCGAGCTTCTTCTGGTCCAGGGCCAGGTTTTCCATGCCCCAGCGCACTTGTTCGCCGGTCATGACCTTGCCCTTGCCAAAACGCTCCTGTGCGCGGCGCACCGATTCGACGGCCAGCATCTGGATGATCACGCCGCGCGTGTACAGCACCGAGCCCACTTCGTCCTTGGGACCCGTGCCCTGGCCCTTGTCATGCACGTTCTTCAGAATGTCCTGGATCACCTTGGGCTGCTGGCCCGAGGTATTCAGTGCCAGCGCGTTGTAGCCCTTGGCACCTTCGCCCACGTCACGCACATCGGGCTCGGCACCAGCCCACCACACGCCGTACATCTTGTCGCGGGGGTAGCCGGTGGCCTGGGCTTCCTTGAGGGCGGTGGAGTTCATCACGCCCCAGCCCCACAGCAGCACGTAGTCGGGGCGGCTCTGGCGCACTTGCAGCCAGGTGGCCTTCTGCTCCACGCCGGGCGCGGTCACGGGCAGCATCTGCAGCTCAAAGCCGTGCATCTTGGCGCGTTCTTGCAGCAGCGGGATGGGTTCCTTGCCAAACGGGCTGTCGTGGTACACCAGCGCAATCTTCTTGCCCTTGAGCTTGTCCAGACCGCCGTTGGCCTTGCCAATGTGCTGGATCAGGATGTCGGCGCCGGTCCAGTAGCTGCCCATGAACGGGAAGTTCCACTTGAACGCCTGGCCGTCCTGCGCCACCGACAGGCCGTAGCCCAGCGTCATCAGCGGAATCTTGTCCACAGGGGCTTTTTCGGTCAGTGCAAACGTGATGCCGGTGGCCTGGGGGTCGAACAGCGACACGCCGGGGCGGCTCTTGAGGCGCTCGTAGCATTCGACGCCACGGTCGGTGGCGTAGCCCGTTTCACATTCTTCAAAAGTCAGCTTCACACCGTTGATGCCGCCGTCGCGGGCGTTGATCATCTTGATGTAGTCCTGCTTGCCGTTGGCCCATGGCACACCGTTGGGTGCGTAGGGGCCTGTGCGGTAAGACAGCAGCGGGAAGAACTGCTCCTTGGCTTGTGCGAGGGCGCTCGTCGCAACGGACGAGGCACCGGCAGCAACCACCGCAGCGGCGATCACGAGTTTCGAAAGCTTCATGGATGTCTCCTTTGGATGAATGTGTTGAAGCACTGGGAAAACTGGCAGGGGATCAATGGGGGAAGGGCCAGAGGCGGAGTTTTTGTTTGGCGGTGGACCACAGCTTGGCCAGGCCATGGGGCTCCACGATGAGGAACCACACGATCAGAGCGCCGAAGATCATCAGCTCGGCATGCGAGACACCGGCGGTGGACACCTCGATGCCAAAGATCCCCATGAAGGCCGGCAGGAACTGGTTGAGCACGATGGGCAGCACCACGATGAAGGCCGCACCAAAGAAGCCACCCATGATCGAGCCGAGACCGCCGATGATCACCATGAACAGCAGGCGGAACGAAATTTCCACCGAGAAGGCCGCAGGCTCCCACGCGCCCAGGTGCACAAAGGCCCACAGCGCGCCGGCCATGCCCACGATGAACGAGCTGACCGCAAACGCGCTGAGCTTGGCGTACATGGGGCGGATGCCGATCACGGCCGCAGCCACGTCCATGTCACGGATGGCCATCCACTCACGCCCGATGGCGCCGCGCACCAGGTTCTTGGCCAGCAGGGCCACCACCACCAGGATGGCTAGGCAGAAGATGTACTTGCTGGTGGCGCTTTCGATCGGCATGCCCAGCACCTGCAGGTTGGTGACCGACACCGAGCCCGAGTCGGAGTTGTTGGTAAACCACTTGATGCGCAGGAACATCCAGTCGCTGAAGAACTGCGCGGCCAGCGTCGCCACGGCCAGGTACAGCCCCTTGACGCGCAGGCTGGGCAGCCCGAACAGGATGCCGAAGAACGTGGCGCACAGCCCGCCCAGGATCAGTGCCGGGATCAGCGGCATGCCGGGGAAACGCACGAAGAAGTTGTAGGCCCCGTAGGCGCCCACGGCCATGAAGGCACCCGAGCCCAGCGAGATCTGTCCGCAGTAGCCCACCAGAATGTTCACCCCCAGGGCCGCCAGCGCCATGATGACGAAGGGGATCAGGATGGCACGGAAGATGTAGTCGCTGGCCAGCATGGGCACGGCGATGAAGGCAATGGCCAGGATGATGCCGATGGCAATGCGGTCCTGCGCGATCGGAAAGATCTGCTGGTCAGCGCGGTAGCTCGTCTTGAACTGGCCGTTTTCGCGGTAGAGCATGGAAGTCTCCTGTTCTTGTTGTTATGGGTTACACGCGGTCGATGATCTTTTCTCCGAACAAACCTTGCGGTCTGAACAGGAGGAACACCAGCGCCAGCACATACGCAAACCAGATCTCGATGCCTCCGCCCACGAACGGGCCCAGGTACACCTCGGAGAGCTTCTCGCCCACGCCGATGATCAGGCCGCCGATGATGGCGCCGGGCACTGAGGTGAGGCCGCCCAGGATCACCACCGGCAGCGCACGCAGGGCCACCGTGGTGAGCGAGAACTGCACCCCGAGCTTGCTGCCCCAGATCATCCCGGCCACCAGGGCCACCACACCTGCCACGCACCACACGATCACCCAGATGCGGTTCAAAGGGATGCCGATGGATTGGGCCGCCTGGTGGTCGTCGGCCACGGCGCGCAGTGCGCGGCCGGTAGAGGTTTTCTGAAAGAACACCGACAGCAGGGCCACCAGCGCGGCGGCAATGGCCGCAGCAATCACGTCTTCCTTGTTGATCAGGATGCCGCCCTGGAACACCGTGTCGAACGCAAAAATGGGCTCCTTGGGCATGCCCACGTCGATTTTGTAGATGTCGCTACCAAACAGCGTCTGGCCCAGGCCTTCAAGAAAGTACGTGATGCCCAATGTGGCCATCAGCAGCGTGGCACCTTCCTGGTTGACCAGGTGGCGCAGCACCAGCTTTTCAATCAGCCAGGCCACCACGAACATGATGGCGCCCGCAATCACGAAGGCGGCCAGGTTGGCCACGATGGGGTTGTCGATGCCGGTCCACTTGGGGATCCATTCGGCAAAGCGGGCCATGGCCAGCGCTGCAAACAGCACCATCGCGCCCTGCGCGAAGTTGAACACGCCCGAAGCCTTGTAGATCAGCACAAAGCCCAGCGCCACCAGCGAATACAGCATGCCGGCCATGAGGCCGCCGATGAGGGTTTCCAAAAAGAATGCCATGAGTTGTTCTCCCGATCAGTGGCTTGTGCCCAGATAGGCACTGATCACGTCTTCGTTGTTGCGCACTTCGTCGGGGCTGCCGTCGCCGATCTTCTTGCCGTAGTCGAGCACCACCACGCGGTCGCTGATGTCCATCACCACGCCCATGTCGTGCTCGATGAGCACGATGGTCGTGCCGAACTCGTCGTTCACATCGAGGATGAAGCGGCACATGTCCTGCTTTTCTTCCACGTTCATGCCGGCCATGGGCTCGTCCAGCAGCAGCACCTGCGGCTCCATGGCCAGGGCGCGGCCCAGGTCCACGCGCTTTTGCAGGCCATAGGGCAGCTGGCCCACGGGCGTCTTGCGAAACGCCTGGATTTCCAGGAAGTCGATGATGTGCTCGACGTACTCGCGGTGGCGGATCTCCTCGCGCTCGGCCGGGCCGATACGCAGCGCCTGCATCAGCAGGTTGCTTTTGATCTTGAGGTTGCGGCCGGTCATGATGTTGTCGATCACGCTCATGCCCTTGAACAGCGCCAGGTTCTGGAATGTGCGCGCCACGCCCATCTCGGCCACCTGGCGCGAGTTCATGTGCGAGAACGTCTTGCCCCGGAAGGTGATCGAGCCGTCCTGCGGGGTGTACACGCCGTTGATGCAGTTGAGCATGGAGCTTTTGCCCGCGCCGTTGGGGCCGATGATGGCGCGGATCTCGTGCTCTTTCACGTTGAACGAGATGTCGGTCAGCGCCTTCACGCCGCCAAACCGCAGGCTGATGTTCTTGACGTCCAGGATGACGTCGCCGATCTTCTTTTTGGTCATGGTGGGGTGTTGCTGCTCGGGCGGGTAGAGAGCGGGTTTCATGCTGCAGCCTTGACGGGCGCGAAGGTCTTTGTGTCCGACAGCTTCAGGGTGGCGCTCACGCTGCCTGTGCGGCCGTCCTCGAACTTGACCTGGGTCTCGATGTACTGCTCGGTGCGGCCTGCGTACAGCGCATCCACCAGCACCGCGTACTTTTCGGCAATGAATCCCCGGCGGACCTTGTTGGTGCGCGTGAGTTCGCCGTCGTCCGCGTCCAGCTCCTTGTGCAGCACCAGGAAGCGGCTGACCTGGCTGCCCGCCAGCATGGTGTCGGTGGCGAGGTCGGCGTTGACCTTTTCGATGCACTCGCGGATCAGTTCGTACACCTCGGGCTTTTGTGCCAGGTCGGTGTAGCCCGCGTAGGGCAGATTGCGGCGTTCTGCCCAGTTGCCCACGGCGTCGAAATCGATGTTGACCATCACACACACCTTCTCGCGGCCGTCGCCCAGCGCGACCACTTCCTTGATGTGCGGGAAGAACTTGAGTTTGTTCTCTACGTACTTGGGGGCAAACATCGCGCCGTCGTTGGCGCCGCCCTTGATGCGGCCCACGTCCTTGACGCGGTCGATGATCTTCAGGTGGCCATGCGCGTCGAGGAAGCCCGCATCGCTGGTGTGGTACCAGCCATCGGCCGTGAGCACCTCGGCCGTTGCCTTGGGGTTCTTGTAGTACTCCTTGAGCAGGCCGGCGGACTTGACGAGGATCTCGCCGTTGTCGGCCACCTTGATCTCCACACCGCGAATCGGCACGCCCACCGTGTCGGCGCGCGCCTGGTTGTCGGGCTGCAGGCAGACGAACACGGCGGTCTCGGTGGAGCCATACAGCTGCTTGAGGTTGATGCCGATGGAGCGGTAGAACGTGAACAGATCCGGGCCAATGGCCTCGCCTGCCGTGTACGCCACGCGCACGCGGCTAAAGCCCAGGTTGTTGCGCAGCGGGCCGTACACCAGCAGGTTGCCCAGCGCGTACTTGATGCGGTCCAGGGTGCCCACGGGTTCGCCGTCCATGAGGGCGGGGCCCACCCGCTTGGCCACGCTCATGCAGGCGTGGAACATGGCGCGCTTGATGGTGCCTGCGTCTTCCATGCGGATCATCACGCTGGTCAGCAGGCCTTCAAAAATGCGCGGCGGCGCAAAGTAGTAGGTGGGGCCGACTTCCTTCAGGTCGATGGTCACCGTGCTGGCCGACTCGGGGCAGTTGACCACGTAGCCGCAGGCCAGCCACTGGGCGTAGCTGAAGATGTTCTGGCCGATCCAGGCTGGGGGCAGGTAGGCCAGCACTTCTTCGCTGCTGGTGAGCTTGTCGAACTCGGCACCTGCGCTGGCGCGGTCCAGCAGGGTGCTGTGGGTGTGCACCACGCCCTTGGGGTTGCCCGTGGTGCCCGAGGTGAAGAACATCGCCGCCACATCGTCGGGCTGGGCCTTGGCGACCTCGCTCTGGAACCACTGGGGGTTCTTGGCGACGTGCGCCTTGCCTGCTTCGATCAGCGAGTCCAGCGACGCCAGGCCCTGTTCCTCGTAGTTGCGCAGGCCGCGCGGGTCGTCAAAGTAGATGTTCGAAATCTGGGGGCACTGCTCGCGGATCTCCAGCAGCTTGTCCACCTGCTCCTGATCTTCCACCAGGCAAAAGCGCACTTCGGCATTGTTGAGCGGGAACACGCATTCAGCCCCCACGGCGTCCTGGTACAGCGGAACAGGAATCGCGCCCAGTGACTGCGCGGCCAGCATGGTGGCGTAGAGGCGGGGGCGGTTGGCGCCGATCACCACCATGTGTTCATGGCGCTGCAGCCCGGCCAGGTGCAGGCCAGCGGCCACCTGCTCCACCAGCCGCACCAGGTCAGCCCAGCTGTGGGTTTGCCAGATGCCATATTCTTTTTCGCGCAGGGCCGGGGCCGTGGGGCGCTCGGCGGCATGCTTGAGCAGCAATTGCGGGAACGTGGTCAACATTGCAGGTTCCTGAAAGTAAGAGGTGTCCGTCCGGTGACTGCCGGGAGCGCGGCCTTGTGGCTGCGTATCTGTGTATGGGATGGATGCTAGGACTGACTTTGACGTCATCTTGTCTTGCCGACGACAATTTACGGGAAACTACTCCTCGGGTAAAACCCTGACGCACGGCGAATGGCCGATTGGCGAGGGTGGCGGACGGGGTATCGCGGAACGCTTCACAGGGGGGCGGTATCCTCACGGGCTATGTACGCCCCGTTCTTCGGCCTTCAGCACCCGCCGTTCTCCATCGCCCCCGACCCCCGCTACCTGTTCATGAGCGAGCGGCACCGCGAGGCGCTGGCCCACCTGCTCTATGGACTGGATGCAGGGGGGGGCTTCGTGCTGCTCACGGGCGAGGTGGGGGCGGGCAAGACCACCGTGTGCCGCTGCTTTCTGGAGCAGATCCCGTCGCACTGCAACGTGGCCTACATCTTCAATCCCAAGCTCACGGTGCGTGAGCTGCTGCGTTCCATCTGCGACGAGTTCGGGGTGCCGCACAAGCCCACCGTGCCGGGTGGTGTGGAAACGGTCAAGGATTACATTGACCCGCTCAACGCCTCGCTGCTGGCGGCGCACGCCGCCGGGCGCAACACCGTGCTCATCATCGACGAGGCACAGAACCTCTCGGCCGACGTGCTGGAGCAGCTGCGGCTGTTGACCAACCTGGAGACCAGCGAGCGCAAGCTGCTGCAGATCATCCTCATCGGCCAGCCCGAGCTGCGCGCCATGGTGGCCAAGCCGTCGATGGAGCAATTGGCCCAGCGCGTGATTGCACGTTTTCACCTGGGCGCACTGAGCCCGCAGGAGACACAGCAGTACATCGCACACCGCCTGGCCGTGGCCGGGCTCACCGGGCCGCTGCCGTTTGACCGGGGTGCCCTGCGGCGTGTGCATGCGCTCTCGCACGGCGTGCCCCGGCGCATCAACCTGCTGTGCGACCGGGCGCTGCTCGGTGCCTATGCGGCTGGCGCGCGGCAGGTGAACCGGGCCATCGTCAACCGCGCTGCGCGCGAGGTCTTCGATGCGCCGGCCTCGGCCGCTGCAGCGCGCAGCGCCCGGCAGGCGGGACTGCCACGCTGGGCTCTGGCGGGCCTGGGTGCCGTGGCGGGTGCTGCAGCGGTGGCGGCTGCGGGCTGGGGCATGGGGGTGTGGCCTGCGCACCGTGGCGGCCCGCAGGTGGCCACCACAGGCCCTGGTGCCGCCGTGGCGCCGGGGGCGGCGTCCAGCCCGGGCGCGAAACCCCCGGCGGCTGCGGCGCCTGCGGCAGTGCTGCCCGCATCCGCTGCGGCTGCCTCCGCCCCGGTAGCTGCCGCGCCCGCTG
This sequence comes from Acidovorax sp. Leaf73, assembly GCF_916855635.1. Classification (NCBI taxonomy): domain Bacteria; kingdom Pseudomonadati; phylum Pseudomonadota; class Betaproteobacteria; order Burkholderiales; family Comamonadaceae; genus Acidovorax; species Acidovorax sp. Leaf73. Next base: position 372,708 of record NZ_CAKASI010000004.1, on the reverse strand, counting down.
TACCGGCGTCATCGGCGGCACCGTCTTCTGCGCTGGACCAATTTATGCAGGCCCAGCCTGCCACCGATGCGCCGGCTTGGCAGGCGCTGGCCTCGGCCTGGGGGGCGGCTTTGCCTGCGGGCGCCGATGCCTGTACTACCCTGCCGCGCGAGGGCTTGCGCTGCTACCGCAACCGCCGTGCGGGCCTGAACCTGGTGCGCCAGATCGACCGGCCCGTCCTGCTTGCGCTGTACCCGTCGGAAGAGGCCGAGGCCCCTGTCTCGGTCTTGCTGCGTGGACTGGATGGCGACAACGCCACGCTCGAAGGCGGCGGCCGCAGCTTGCGCGTGCCCGTGGCCGAGCTGGCCCAAGTCTGGCGCGGCGAGATTGCCACGCTGTGGCGCGCCCCGGTGGGCATGCCCGACCGGGGCGAGATCACCGATTCACCGGCGGGCGCGGCCTGGCTGGACCAACGGCTGGCGAGCAAGGCCGCCGGTGGCTCGGGCCCCGGCAGCAAGCCGGTGACACCCGCCCAGCGCCAGTCGCGCATCCACCGGTTCCAGCTGGCCCAGGGCGTGACGCCCGACGGCCGCGCCGGCCCCCTGACCCTCATGCTGCTCAACCGCGCCACGGGCGTGAACGAGCCACGTCTGCGGAACACGCCTTAACCATGTCCTACATCCTTGATGCCCTGCGGCGTGCCGATGCCGAACGCGGCCGGGGCGCCGTGCCGGGCCTGCACACGCAGGCTGCGCCCACTTCTGGCGCTTCTTCCATGCCGGGTCAGGCCGGGCCGATCAACCTGTGGTTTGTCGCAGCGGGCGTGGTCGGAGCCGCTGCGCTGGCGGCCGGCGGCACCTGGTGGGCCCTGCGGCCCCAGGCCCCGGCTGTGGTGGTGGCAGCGGCCCCGGCTGTGCCAACGCCCGCTGCCGTGGCGCCCCCCGTGGCAGCGCCAACCCCGCTACCGCCCCCCGTGCCCGCGCCGGAGCCTGCCCCGGCACCCGCACCCGCACCGATGGCACCGCTTGAGCCCCGCAGCGCCGACAAGCGCCCGGCAGACAAACGCAGCGCAGCACCTCAGCCACCCCCGCGTGAACGTGAGCGGCCCGTGGCCTCCGTGGTGGTGGCGGCTCCTGCGGCGGCCCGCGCCCCCGCAGCCGAGCAGCCCGCGCGCCCGCGCAGCCCGGCAGCTGCGCCCGCCCCCCAGGCCCCCTCAGCGCCTGCGCCACGGCCGTCACCAGACGCCGGAGTTGCACCACCGCCCGCCAGCCCCGTGTTTGCGCAGGGAGACCTGCCCGAGGCCTTGCGCACGCAGTTGCCTGCGCTCAAGGTGACGGGCGCCACCCATTCGAACAATCCGGCCTACCGCATGGCCATCGTCAACGGTCAGGTGCTGCACGAAGGCGACCAGGCGGCACCCGGCCTGGTGCTGGAGAAGATCGAGCCTGGGCGTACCGTTTGGTCGTTCAAGGGCTACCGGTATGGGGTGGCGGCGCAGTAGGCTTGCAACCCTCGAGTTTTTCCGGCTCGCCAACTCTGTTTTACGCCCCTGTTTTCATGATGAAGATCATCCTTGCCGACGACCACACGCTGTTCCGGGAGGGCCTGCAGTACCTGCTGCAGGAACTGGACCCGCACGCGGTGATGCTGGCCGCCGGGGACTATGCCGCAGCGGCAGCCCTGTTGGAGGAGCACGCCGATGCAGCGCTTGCCTTGGTGGATCTGGACATGCCGGGGCGTGAGCGCGAGGGCGGAATAGAGCGGCTGATCGCGCTGGCGCCAACCATGCCGGTGGTTGTCCTGTCGGCCTGCGAAGACGCGAGCATGGTCCGGCGTGTGCTGGATGCGGGGGCCATGGGCTTCATCCCCAAGCGGGAGCGGCCGGATGTCATGCTGGGGGCGCTGCGTCTGGTGCTGGCCGGTGGGGTTTACCTGCCGCCGATGCTACTGGCCTCCACGCCCACTCCAGCGCCCGCCACGCCTCTGACTCCACGGCAGGCGCAGGTGCTGCACTGTTTGGCGCATGGCCATTCCAACAAGGTCATTGCGCGCCAACTGGGCATGACCGAGGCCACGGTGAAGGCACACACAGGCTCCATCTTTCGCAGTCTGGAGGTCAGCAACCGCGCTCAGGCGGTCCTGGTGGCCATGCGGCAGGGGCTGCTGCCACGGGAGTAAAGCGCTCCTGTTGCGTGCCGGCCTGGGGGCTGGGCTCCGGCGTTGCCGATGGGCGAGGGTTACAGATGTGGCTACCCGGTCAAGCCAGCCCGTGCTGCGGCGCGTGGACGGCGTGGCGCAGAAACGCACGCAGGCGGGCTGCTGCAACGGGCTTGTGCAGCACCGGGTGACCGCTGGCGCTGGCTTCACGCAGCCGGTCGGGTGCGGTGTCGCCGGTCACGATCAGCGCAGGAATATTGGCTCCCCAGGTCTCGCGGACTTGCGCAATCGCCTCGGCGCCGGTGCGTTCGTCACGCAGTCGGTAGTCTGCGACGATGGCCTGCGGGGCTTCGCGCAGCAGTGAAAGGGCCTCGCCGACAGAGCTGGCCAGCGTGACGCGATAGCCCCAGTCACCGAGCAGCAGCGCCATGGCATCGCGCACTCCCGCCTCGTCATCGATGACCAAGACCCGCAGGCCGATGGCGTCCGCGGTGCCTTCTGTCGCGGTTGTCGCCAAGGTGGATTCCGCCTCCAGCGCTGGCAATGCCAGCTCGAACGTGGTTCCACGCCCCGGGGCCGAAAACAAGGTAAGCGGGTGGTCCAGAAGAATGCCCAGACGCTCCACCACCGCCAGTCCCAGGCCCAACCCCTTGCTCCGATCCCGCTCAGGGTTGTGCAATTGGAAGAACTCCCGGAACACCGTCCTATGGTGTTCGGGCGGGATGCCAACGCCTGTGTCTTGCACGCGCACCACGGTTTGGCCTCCGCTGCTGCGCCATTGCAGGGACACTTCGCCCGCTGGGGTGTAGCGCACGGCGTTCGACAGCAGGTTGCGCAACATGGTTTCCAGCAGGGCCGGGTCGGAATCCACCATGGCCTCTGGCCCCTCGCTGCGCCATGCCAGCCCCTTGGCCTGCGCGAGGGGTGCGAACTCGGCCCCCAATCGGCCCAGCAGGTCGTGCAGGGCCACAGGGCTGCGCTGCGGCTGCATCACACCTGCGTCCAGCCGCGAGACATCCAGCAGTGCGTTGAGCAAACCTTCCAGGGCTGCCACGCTGCTGGCAATGCGGTCGGCCAAGGGCTCGTGGGCCGAACCCCTGAGGCGCTGCCGCATCGCCGTGACAAACAGTCCCAGTGCATGCAGCGGCTGGCGCAGGTCGTGGCTGGCGGCCGCCAGAAAATGGGTCTTGGCCAGGCTGGCCTGTTCGGCCACTTCCTTTTGCTGCTGCAGGCTTTCCGCCAGCGCGGTCTTCTCGAACTGCAGGCGGATGGTCTCCATGGTCATGCCATGGGCCTGGCCCATGATGCCGTACAGGATGCCCAGGAAAAACACCAGCCCGATGGCCATGCCCACGCCGCCTTCGCTGCCCTGCAGAGCAAGGCCCAAGGCCGTCAGGCCCACGGAGGGGACGGCAAAGGCGTATTCCGAGAGCGGCCAGAACGAGGTGACGAAGACCGAGCCTGCTGAGGTCCCGACGATCATTGTGATCAGCAGCATTTGCAGCGCGGGTGAGTCGGGCACCAGGAACAGCATGCCGGCAACGCCCCACGCCAGTCCGTCCAGAAGGGCCGAGACCGTCACCTCATTGGCCCAGCGCACAGCGCCTGCTGCATCTGCGGCAGCAGCGTGGTACCTGCGCACCAGCAGATAGCGCAGGCCTGGCGCGAGCAGGGCCGCCAGCAGCCAAGCCCCCAATTGCCAACCACCGCACCGGTTCCACAGCGCCGCTGCTGCGACCAGCGGCAACGTCGGCATGAGCGGTACCGCCCCGGCCAGGACGGCCTGCATGCGGCGTATCGCCTCCTGCTCGATCTGCGCCTGCGTGTGTGGCGGCTGTGGCTTGTCTTCCTCGGCCATGGCTTCTCCCGGACTTTTTGTAGTGAACCGATCCCACCGGCCTGGCATTTTGCGGGCTCTGGGGTCGTACGACCTGTGGTGTGAGGTCGTAGTCCTTCAGTCGAATGGATCAACTGCAGTGCTCTCAACACAATCAAAAGCTGACTGATCTGGCTCGGCCCATAACCCGCAAGACCCTCCCTGCGGTGGCTGTTTCACCATGAATGCCAGGTTTTCATCTCACTGGCCTGAGGTGCTGGTGCAGGGCTTGGCTACGCACCAGCAACTCTGTTCAGGCGCTTTGAGTCAATGCGATATATGCTCATAAATTCATAGCTGCTAGTCCTTATTGGTAAAGCGCTAGATCCACTTTTAGATCAATATCAAACATGAAAAATCTGCTCCGCACCACTGTTGCCTCGGTGCTCTTGTACGCGTGTGCAGCAGCCTGCGCAGCCCCGTACGCCATCACTTACACCGGTGTGGTCAGCAATTCCACGATTCCTGGGGTCGTGGATGGTGACAACTACCGCGTCACGTTTGTGATGGATAACGGAGGCAGCACGGCCCTGGGCCAGACCTGGATTCCTACCGAACTGCAGTGCACCATCTGGCGGCTGAACAGTGCAGGCACAGCCATCTTCCGGCACAACCTGCGCGCGGTTCCACTCCAGGTGCTCAACGGAAGTATCGCCACCGATGCCACGGGAGCGCTCACGCAGATGATGACGGCGCTTTCCATCACCAGCATGCAATCGAGCCAGTACGACACCAGCGGCATCGCGCTGGCTCCGCGAGTGTCGTGGAGGGCCAATGGCAACAACTGGGTGCTGTCTGACCGGAACAACGGCAGTGGAGGGACGCGCAGCTTCAGTGACGCGGCAGGTGGCGTGCAAATGGCCCCTGGCCAGTGGAGTGCCCCCCGCGCGGTCATGGGGCCCTGCGACGACACACCGGTGAACCCGGGGCCCCAGGCCACCCCTGTGCCCGCAGCGGGTGCGCCTGCCCTGGTGCTGATGGGGCTGACTGTGGCTGGCGTGGGTGTATTGCGGTTGCGCAGGCGCGGATGGCGGGGGTCTTTGTGACGGCATCTTCGCTTCCTCTATCTCCGATTCAAAAAATGCCAAAGGTGCATTTGATCGAAGGCCCTGCCGGGGCTGGCAAATCGACCTATGCCTATTCCTATGCCATGAACAACCAGGGCGTGCACATTGCGCTGGATACCTGGTTTTCGGTGCTTTTCAACGCAGATCGCATGGACGCCGGGCTTGACCCCGAGTGGTATGTGGCTCGCAAAGAACGGCTGACCCAGCTGATCTGGGACCACAGCCGCCAGCTTCTTGCCAACGGGGTGGACGTCATCCTGGAACTGGGGCTCATCCAACGCCGCGCCCGGGAGGTGTTCTTCAGGCAGGTGGAGTCAGACGGGTTTGAAATCCAGATGCACGTGTTGGACGCCCCTTGTGAAGTACGGCGTGCCAGGGTTTGGCGACGGAACCGGGAAATGGGGAGAGCACTGTCTCCCACGGCGTGGGAAGAGATTTTTGAGATGGACAGCAAGCTTTGGGAGCCTTTGGACGCTGCGGAGTGTGAGCAGTACCAGGCGGTTTTTGTGTCGGGTGCGAAATAGTTGGTTGGGAATTTTGGAATGCAGTGGCTCAAAGTAAGCAGAGGTCCCTTTGGGGCACTCCAAAGCTGGTATCGCGCTGTACTGGCGCGGCGTTTCAGGTGTTGGGGGCATCGCTGGGACTCATGGGCATCAGCGGCACTGCGCCCACCCGCACGGCCTGCATGCGGCGGATCGCCTCCTGCTCGATGGCGGCCTGCGAGCGCGCTGGCGTTGTCGTCTGCGGTGTGGCCTCTGCGGCCATGGCGCCTGGCTCGTTTGCGCGGTGCGGTGATCGGTTCTGCGGGCCTTGCGTCGTGCAGGTGCCCTGGTCGTACGACCAGGGTTTCGAAGTCGTAGTCCATCAGGCGAATGGACCCGCGCCGGGGCGCTTTCCAAAATCGCATGCAGTTGGGTGGCCGAAGCCGCCAGGCGTTGCCAAGCACTGCCAGCGCTGCTGGATGGACTGCTCATTTGCTCTCTATTTGATAGCTGTTTGCGCTTGCTGAATAAGCGCTGGAACTGTTTTTTTGTTCAAATTTTATGGCCGCATCTTTTCGCACTGTCCTTATCGCGTTCGTTCTGTCGACCGCCGTTGCCACGGTGGGCGCCGCGCCCTATGCCACCACATACGCGGGCACGGTGGCCGATTCGACGATACCCGGGGCGCTGGACGGCGACCGCTACAGCCTCACTTTGGTGATGGACAACGGGGGCACCATGTCCCGCGCGCAGACCTGGACTCCGGGCGATCTGCAGTGCGCCATCTGGCGGCTCGACAGCCAGGGCACGGCCGTCTTTCGGCACAGCCTGCGCGCGTTCCCGCTGGAGACGCTGGACGGCAACATCGCCACGGACGCGGGCGGCGCGCTCGCGCAGATGGCCAGTGCGTTGGTGTCCGACGGCTTGCGCAGCGGCCAGTTCAGCGCCACCGGCATCACGCTGGTGCCCCCCGTGACCTGGGAGGCCGACGCCACGAACCAGGTGTTCTTTGACCGCGGCGGCCCTGGCGGCCTCCCGCGTGGCTTTGGCGACGCCGCAGGGGGCGTGCAGATGGACCCGGCCCACTGGAGCGCGCCCCGCGCGGTGATGGGGCCTTGCGACGACACCCCGGTGGTGGTGGCGCCTGCGGCCGTTCCCACCGCCAGTGGACCCGCGCTGGGCATGGCGGCACTGGCGTTGGCCGGCCTGGGCGGGCTGCGGCTGCGTCGGCGTGCGGGACCGCGGGGTCCGCGGTTTTGAGGGGAACGAAGACATGGACATTTTTTTCAAGGGAGGTTTTCTGATGCACCTATCACACGCACATGGCGGCTTCGGCCGCAGCAGCGGCGCTGCGGGGCCTGCCCCACGGCGCCCGCGCACGGGGCTGCGCGCCTGGGCGCTGCCACTGGTGGCTGCGCTGGCATGGACCAGCGGCAGCGCCATGGCCCAGGTTTGCGCGCCCGCCCAGTGGCTGGCCGAGTATTTCCCCAACACGGCGCTGTCCGGGCCGGCGGTGCTGACCCGCTGTGAAAACGGCCCCATCGACCGCTACTGGATGACGGACAGCCCCGACCCCCGGCTGCCCGTGGACAGCTTCTCGGCGCGCTGGACGGCGACCCTGACGTTTACGGGCGGCTCCGCAACCTTCACCACCTTCACCGATGACGGCGTGCGCGTGTTGGTCGACGGGCAGCCGGTTATCAACAACTGGACGCCGCATGGCATCACCATGGACACCGCTTCCGTGCCACTGGCGGCCGGCGATCACACAGTGCGCATGGAGTATTTCGAAGCCGGCGGCGAGGGGCTGGCGCAGTTGGTGGTGGAGGGCACCGGCCAGGCGCCCACCCCCGCGCCGCGCATCGTGTCGTTCATGGCGGAGCCGGGCACCATCGACGCGGGCGGCGCCAGCACGCTGGGCTGGTCCACCGAGGGCGCCGTGGGGTGCGTGGCCTCGGGTGGGTGGACGGGCAACCGCCCCGCCAGCGGCACGGCCAGCGTCACGCCGGCCGCTACCACTACCTACAGCCTGGACTGCCAGAACGCGCAGGGCGACAGCGCCAGCGCATCGACCCTGGTGATGGTGCGCGGTACTCCACCGGGAGCGCCGACCATCGCTAGTTTCGGCGCCACGCCCAGCCGCATCCGGCGCGGCGAAAGCGCCAGCCTGAACTGGCAGGCAAGCAACGCGACAGGCTGCACGGCATCGGGCGGCTGGAGCGGTGCGCGCCCCACCCAGGGCAGCGAGCCGGTGAGCCCGTCCGCCACGACGGCGTATGAGCTGGTGTGTACCAACAGTGCGGGCCAGTCCGTCAGCGGGTCGGTCACGCTCGCGGTGGACAGCACCAATTCGCTGCCGCAGGTGAGCGGTGTCACGGCCAGCCCCACGTCCCAGGGCGTGCGCCTGGGCTGGAACCCCATTGCCCAGAGCGGCAAGTGGGTCTACGGCTACTACGCTGGCTGGTTCTGGACCATGTACCCACCCGAGGCGGTGGACATGACCACCATGACCCATTTCGTCTTCGGGCGCTACGCGCCGGGCACGGGCCCGCTGGGCGGGCAGGCTGGCGACCTGGTGGAGGGGGCGGGCGGCGCGCACACCGAGGTCGAGGAGCCACTGATCACCAAGGCCCACGGCAGCGGCGCCAAGGCGGTGATGATGGTGGGCGGCGAAGGGGATGGCCCCGGCTTCCGCGCCGCCACGGCCGACCCGCAGACCCGCGCACGGTTCATCAAGAACATCCTGGACAAGGCCGAGCAGAAGAACTACGACGGCGTGGACATCGACTGGGAAGAGGGCCTGGACACCGAGCAAAGCCGCGCCCAGGCGCTGGCCCTGCTGCGTGAGCTGCGCGCTGCGTCGCAGCAGCGTGCCCGCTACCAGGCCACGCCGCTGGAGATCAGCTGGCCCGGCTTCTGGGTGAACGTGAACCACAAGGATGTGACCGCCTGGCATGCCGAGGTTGCCTCGGTGGTGGACCGCTTCAACCTCATGACCTACAGCATGACCGGCGACTGGGGCTGGCTGTCTTGGCACCACTCGCCGCTGTTCGGCGAAGGGCCACAGCACCCGACTTCCGTGGCGTCCACTGTGCAGACCTACCTGGAAGCCGGTGTGCCACGAGCCAAGCTGGGCATCGGCATCGGCCTGTACGGCGCCTATTTCAACAACCCGGTGACGGGGCCGCGCCAGAGCACGGCCGGCATGCAGGGCTGGATGAACAACGGCGACTGGATGAACAACTACCAGCGCCTAGTGGAGGACAACGCCTTTGGCCAGATTGGTGCCACCTACCATTGGGACAGCGTGGCCAAGCAAAGCTACATCACCTATAGCAACCCTTGGTGGCGCGCTGCAGACACGCCCGTGACCTATCTGAGCTACGAGGATGAGCGTTCCATTGCGGAAAAAGGCCAGTGGGTCCGCGACCAGGGCCTGGGCGGCACGCTGGTGTGGACGGTGAACTACGGCTACCTGCCATCGGCCGGCACCAACCCGCAGATGCAGGCGGTCAAGCAGTCGTTCATCGCAGGGGCTGCGGCTGGCTACCGGGTGTACCGGGACGGTGTGGCGATCGCCACCACCACGAGCCCGAACTACACCGACGCAGCGGCGGCATCTGGCAGCCACAGCTACCAGATCGCCATGCTGGACGCATCCGGCAACGAAGGTCCGCTGTCCAATCCGGTGGTTGTTCAGGTGCCGTGATGCCGGGGCCCTGCGGATGCAGGGTCCGGTGATGAGATTCAGCGCAAAAACCTGCCGTCGCGCCCCACCAGCGTCAGCTCCACAAACCGCGATGCATTGCGGTCGGGGGTGCTGGCGTTGATTTCGAAGCCACCCAGGTCCCACTTCTTGAGGTTCCAGGTGGCGTCGATGAAAGCGGCTCGTGTGGGGTTGCGGCCCGCGCGCTGCAGGGCCTCGGCAAAGACGCGGGCGTTGATGTAGCCCTCCAGCGCCAGGTGCGATGGCTCGGCCGCGGCGCCCGAGGCCTTCCAGGCGGCCTGGAAGTCGCGCACCACCGGCATGACCACGTTGGAGGGCAGGGGCACGACCTGCGAGATGGCCATGCCCGTGGCATCTGCGCCCAGGGCCTTCACGGTAGCGGGGGTGCCCATCACCGACAGTGCATACAGCGTCACGCCGCGCTTGATGGCGCGAAACGCCTTCACGAATTCCAGTGTGGGCTTGCCTGCCAGGCCGATCACGATGGCTTCGAGGTTGCCGCTTGCCAGTTTGGTGGCTGCGGCGCCAGCATCCGACGCGTTGTTTTCGACCGTCACCGTCAGCGCCTCGGGCAGCTTGAGGCGGTCCATCGACTGTTTGGCGGCGGTAAAGATCTCTTTGCCGAACGCATTGTTCTGGTAGACGATGCCGATGCGCTGGATGCCGATGGTAGACAGGTGTTGCACCAGCTTTTCGGCCTCGTCGGCGTAGCTGGCGCGGATGTTGAAAACACTGCGAGCCTTGGTGCGGCTCAGCTGCGCGCCGGTGAAGGGTGCAAAAAACGGAATGCCGCTCTCGATCACCTTGGGCAGCATGGCGTCGATCATGGGGGTGCCCATGCAGTTGAACAGCGCAAAGTACCCAGGGTCTGCCAGGAACTGCTCCACATTGGCCAGCGCCTTGGGCACATCGTAGGTGTCGTCCTGCGTGACCAGTTCAATGGTCTTGCCGTGGATGCCACCCCGTGCATTGATGCCCGCAAACGCCGCCTTGGCACCCTGGTGCATGGCCGACCCGAGATCGCCCAGCGGGCCGGTGAGGGCGGTGGACTGTGCAATACGGATGGTCCCTTCCTGTGCGCGGGCGCTGCCCAGCCCCAGCCAGGGCAGGCTGATGGTGGCGGTCGCGGCAGCCAGCAACTGGCGCCGGGCGATGTGGGACGGTGGGCGGGCGGTGGTCGGGGGCAGGTCGGCGGGCATGTGTGTCTCCTCAAAAGGCCCGGGCCTGCGCAGCGGCGGCCGGGGGAGGCGACATCATCCAATCACGATTGGCATTTTTTTGTCGGTCTGGCGACAATTGGGGTCGTGGTATTCCCGCACTTCCCCATCGCGGCAGACTGCCCTTTTTCATGAGAACCTTCGCGCCATGGACTCACGCATGAACCAGGATCTGTCTTTGCACCAGCGTCGTCGGCCGCCCACGGCGGATGAGCTGGACGGCATTCCCTGGCTGCGACTGCTGCTGCCCGCCGAGCGCGAGCGCGCTGTGGCCTCGTTGCTGGTGGGGGATGCCAAGGCGGGCGACTATGTGTGCCGCGTGGGGCGCCCGGTGACCTACTGGTTTGGTGTGGTCGAGGGCCTGCTCAAGATGAGCACGGACAACGCCCAGGGCCAGACCATGACGTACGCGGGCCTGCCGCCGGGCGGCTGGTTTGGCGAGGGCACCACCATCAAGCGCGAGCCCTACCGCTACAACATCCAGGCGCTGCGCAAGAGTGTGGTGGCGGGGTTGCCGATTGACAGCTTTCACTGGCTGCTGGACCACTCCATCGGCTTCAACCGCTTTGTGATGAACCAGCTCAACGAGCGCCTGGGCCAGTTCATCGCCGCGCGCGAGATCGACCGCCTGAACAACCCCGATGTGCGTGTGGCCCGCAGCCTGGCATCGCTGTTCAACCCGGTGCTGTATCCGGGCGTGGGCGAGGTGCTGCGCATCACGCAACAAGAGCTGGCTTATCTGGTGGGCCTGTCGCGCCAGCGCGTGAACGAGGCGCTGGCTGCGTTGGAAGCGCAGGGCGCCATCCGTGTGGAGTATGGCGGCCTGCGTGTGCTGGACCTTGCTGCGCTGCGGTCGAGCGTGTTTCCCCCCTGAGGCGATCGGCGCCTGGGGACCACGCCCTTGCTGCGGGGCGGCCCTTGCTGGGCGTCCCTGGCGTGGGGCGCGCCGGTTTCAAAGTCCGGTTAGCTGCGCGGCAGGGCGCGGGGGCGGGAAGGTGGCGAGGACAGGGGGCGGCTGCCGGTGGTGCGGGCAGGGGCGGGCACAGCCATTGGCGATGCAGAGGGGCTGCCTGCCCCCCAGCTGTTGTCATCGCCGCCGTCGCGCGTGAGGCGGAAGGTGCCCACCATTTGTGTGAGGCGCCCGGCCTGGTCTTTGAGGCTGTCGGCGGCGGCGGCGCCTTCTTCCACCAGCGCCGCGTTCTGCTGGGTCATTTCTTCCAGCGCACCCACCGAGTGGCTCACGTGGCCAATACGCTGGCTTTGCTCCTGTGTGGCGGCGGTGATCTCGCCCATGATGTCCGACACACGGCGCACCGAAAGCACCAGTTCTTCAATGGTCTTGCCGGCGTGGTTCACCAGGGTGCTGCCTTCCTGCACCTGGTCGACGCTGGTACCGATCAGCGCCTTGATCTCGCGCGCTGCATTGGCCGAGCGGCCCGCCAGGTTGCGCACCTCGCCCGCCACCACGGCAAAGCCCCGGCCTTGTTCGCCTGCACGGGCGGCTTCGACTGCCGCATTCAGTGCGAGGATGTTGGTCTGGAACGCAATGCCGTCGATCACGCTGATGATGTCGGCGATCTTGCGCGAGCTGGCGCTGATGGTGTCCATGGTGCGCACCACCTGCGACACCACCTCGCCGCCGCGCGTGGCGGCATCCGATGCGGTGGAGGCCAGCTGGTTGGCCTGGCGGGCCGAGTCGGCGCTCTGCGACACCGTACCGGTCAGGTCCACCAGCGAGCTGGCCGCGCTTTGCAGGTTGTGCGAGGTTTGTTCGGTGCGCTGGCTCAGGTCCAGGTTGCCCGAGGCCACTTCCGAGCTGGCGACCAGGATGGAATCTGCCGTCTGGCCAATCTCACCCACCAGGGTGCGCAGGCGTTCCTGCATGGCGGCGATGGCTTCGAGCAGGCGGCCGGTTTCGTCGTGGATGCGCACTTCGACCTGCGAGGTGAGGTCGCCGCGCGCAATGCGTTCGGCCACCACCACGGCGCGGCCAATGGGGGCCGTGATGCTGGTGGTGATGCGCCAGGCAATCAGCGCGCCCAACCCAATGGCCAGCAGCACCAGCAGCCCGCCCACCACGCGGGCCTGGCTCTGCGTGTGCTCGGCCGATGCAGTGGCTTCGGCATTCAGCGTGTTTTGCAGGTCGATGAGTTCGCCCAGTTTGGTGCGCCAGGCGGTTTCGGCGGGGGCCACGCGGGTCATCAGCGCCAGGGTGGCGCTCACGGTATCGCCGTCGTCGGCGGCCTTGATGGCTGTGTCCAGTTCGGGGCGGGTCTTCTTGCCCAGGGCCTGCACTTCGCCCAGCAGTTTGATCTCGGTGGGGGTGGCGTTGGCGGGGGTCAGCAACTCCGCCAGCGCGGCTTCCTGGGTCGCATACAGCTTGAGCGTCTTGGCCACAGCATCAATCTGTTCGCGGGCCTGTTTGGGGTCGATGTCGTTGAGCATGGCCGCCGACCGGCTCTGAATGCCTATGGCGCTCACACTCTCCAGCATGCCATTGACCAGCTTGGCCTTGTTGGCGCCGATGCCCGTGATCTGGCGCATCTGCTCGTGCACCTTGCCCACCGAGAGCTGGCCCACGGCGGCCACCGCCACCAGCAGCACCAGCATGCAGCCAAAGCCCAGGCTCAGCCGGCTGGAAATCGACAGGGATTTGAGTGACGTTGCGGCCTGCATGGTGTTCCTTGGAGTCTCTGGGGACAATGAATCATGTGGGGAGAACGAAGCAATAAGGGTGCCCGTGTCAGCCACCTGCTGAATGGCCTTGGTCTGCGTCCGGGTTCAAGGCAGTGTAGGCACAAATTACAAAATGTGTCATGACGCTTGCGGATAGTGGTATGCCCAATGTGCATGGGCTCGTTGTTACAAATTTGCGGGCAGTTTTTTGCCATTTGTGAAAGCGTATGGCGGTATTGTTGCTTCGCAAGATTACAGATAGAACTGGTGTTTACGCCTGTATTTAAAGCATCAAATGCTATACAAAATATAGCAAGCCATTTTCCCTGGATTGCTCTGTGGCCACACGGGAGTGGCCCATCAGGTATAAATCCGTTACAGATGCGAGGCCCCACGATGAAAGCTCTTTCCTTCCCCTTGGTGCGCCATATGGCTGCCGCAGCGCTGGTAGGCGCCGCGCTGGCGGGTTGCGCCACCGCACCCGCACCAGAAACCAGCCAGCGCGAACTGGTCGTTGCGATCACGGCCTCGCACGAACTCATCACCTTCCACGCCGGCCAGCCAGACCGCATCCTGGAGCGGCGCCCCGTCACGGGCCTGCCCGCAGGTGAGCGGCTGGTGGGTATCGACTTTCGGGTGGCGCGTGGCGTGCTCTACGCGCTCTCTCAGGCGGGCCGCCTGTACACGCTCGACATTCCCACTGGCGCGCTGCGCCCCGTGGGGCCAGCACCAGCGGTCCTGGGCCTGCGGGGCACGGCCTTCGGCTTCGATTTCAACCCTGCGGCCGACCGGATCCGTGTGGTGTCGAACACGGGCCAGAACCTGCGCCTGCACCCCGACACCGGGGCTGCCGTGGATGGCGACCCGGCCGTCGAGGGTGTGCAACCCGACCCGGCCCTGCGCTATGCGTGGAGCGACACCCACGCCGGCCGCAATCCCGACATCGCAGGCGCCGCCTATACCTACAACGCCCAGGACAGCAAGATCACCACCAACTACGCCATCGACCGGACCCTCGGCGTGCTGGTGATGCAGGGCTCACGCGAAGGCACTACGCCTGTGGTGTCGCCCAACACCGGTCAGTTGCGCACCGTGGGGTCGCTGGGGCTGCCACGGCTCACCGACGTGGCGTTCGATATTTCGGACGTCGGCAATACCGCGCTGATTGCGGTGCGCACTTCGGTAGACAGCCAGACGCGGCTGCACCTCGTGGACCTGCGCACAGGGGCCACCCGGCCGCTGGGCACCGTGGGTGAAGGCGCCCCCCTGCTGGGCATGGCCATCGAACCATGACCACCAGCTGCCATGCCCAGCGCACCAGGGCTTTGTCTGCGCTGACCGGCGTGGTTGTGGTGTTTGTGGCGTGTCTGGCAGGCCTGCCCACCGCTGCCCAGGCTGCCACAGTGCAGGTGGAGGTGCTGGATGCGGCGGGCAGGCCGCTGCCAGACGCCGTGGTGTTTCTCGAATCCGCCGATGCCCGCAAGGCGGTCAGGCCGCTGTCCGGTGCGGAGATGGCGCAGGAAAAGCGGCAGTTTGTGCCCGGCGTGCTCGTGGTGCCCGTAGGCACCGAGGTGCGGTTCCCCAACCATGATTCGGTGCGCCACCACGTCTATTCGTTCTCGCCGGCCAAGAAGTTCGAACTCAAGCTCTATACAGGCACGCCTTCCAACCCTGTGCTGTTCGAGCGCCCTGGTGTGGCCGTGCTGGGCTGCAATATCCACGACCAGATGGTCGGCTGGATTGTGGTGGTGGACACCCCGTACTACGCCCGCACACCTGCCGCACCGGGCCGGGCGCAGATCGACAACGTGCCGCCCGGCACCTACACCTTGCGCACCTGGCACACGCGGTTGCCCGTGGGCGCGCCCGCGCAGGAGCAGGCGCTCACGGTGCCCGCCACGGGTGCTGCGGCGGCATCGGTGCGTTTGGCAGGGCTGCAGCCTTGAACCGGAAGAAGCTGTGCGAACTCGGGCGCAGCCTGATCTTGCGGCTGATTGGGCTCACGTTGCTGCTGTTGCTCATCGTGCAGGCTGCAGGTTTTGCCGTGGTGCGTGCCACCATCGAGCGCAATGCCCGTGCGCAGATTGCCCAGGCCCTGGACCTGGATGAAAACGTCTGGCGCCGTCTGTTGGAGCAGAACGCCGACAAGCTGCGCCAGGGTTCGGCCTTGCTGGCCGCCGACTACGGTTTTCGCTCGGCCGTGAATTCGGGCGACGAGGAGACCATCCAGTCGGTGCTCGAAAACCACGGCAACCGCATTGGCGCGGCGGTCACCGCGCTGCTGGGCACCGACCTGGAACTGCGCGCGGTCAGCCTGGCGGGCAACATGGAGGCGTTTCCGGCCACCTTGCGCGCGCTGGTGCCGCCGCTGGCCGCCCAGCCGCAGGGCAGCCAGATCGCGGTGATGGGCGGCGTGCCCTACCAGTTCGTGATGGTGCCGCTGCGCGCACCGGTGGTCATTGGCTGGGTACTGATGGGGTTCCCGGTCAACCAGCCGCTGGCCGATGAGATGCGGCAGCTGCTGGCGGTGCACGTGGCGCTGGTCGTGAAGGGCGAGGACGGCAGGGCCAAGGTGCCCGTCAGCACGCTGCCGCCAGGCTCGCTGGCGCTGCTGCAGCGCGAGGGTGTGCCCTCTGGCGAGCTGCAGACGCCCGAGGGCATCCTGCTGGCGAGGGCCATTCGCCTGGACAGCGTGGGGGGCGAGGTGCAGGCGCTGCTGCTGCGGTCGGTGGACGAAGTGCTCGCCCCTTACCGGCAGCTGCAGGTGCTGCTGGCCATCATCACCGTGGCGGGGGTGATGCTGTTTGCGGTGGGCACGGGGCTGGTCGCACAACGCCTGACCACGCCGCTGCGCTCGCTGCTGGCCGCCACGCAGCGGCTGTCGCGCGGTGAATACGATGTGCCGCTGGAACACACCGACCGCAGCGACGAGATTGGCAACCTCGCACGTTCGTTCGATCACATGCGCAGGGACATTGCTGCGCAGCAAACCGAGGTCCGCCGCCTGGCCTATTGGGATCGCCTCACGGGCCTGCCCAACCGGGAGCGCTTTCGCGAGGCTGTGGTGCTGGCCATTGCGCGCAGCACCGGCGGCGCGGTGCCCCCGAACCCGCTGGCCGTGCTCACGCTCGACCTGGACCGCTTCAAACACGTGAACGACGTGCTCGGCTATTCCTTTGGTGACCGCCTGCTGCAGGCGGTGGCCGAGCGGCTGCGCCAGCAGGTGCCATCGCCCGACAACATGGTCGCCCGCCTGGGCGGCAACGAATTCGCCGTGCTGCTGCGGGGCGCCGATGCGGCCACCGCCCATGCCACGGCGCTGCGCATCACCCAATCGTTCGAAGAGCCGCTGGCCTTCGAGGACCAGACGGTGGACCTGAGCGCTGGCATTGGCATTGCCTGCTGGCCTGGCGATGCCGACGATGCCGACACGCTGCTGAGCCGCTCCGAGATCGCCATGTATGCCGCCAAGCGAAGGCTCAGCGGGGCACAGCAGTACGACGCCTCATTTGATTCGGCCAGCGCGCAGACCCTGTCGCTGCTGACCGAGCTGCGCCACGCGGTGGAGCACCACGAGCTGCGCCTGTACCTGCAGCCCAAGGTGCCGCTGCACGGGCAGCCCGGCCGGGCTGCCGAGGCCCTGGTGCGCTGGCAGCACCCGCAGCGCGGCCTGGTGCCGCCCATGCAGTTCATTCCGTTTGCCGAACAGACGGGGTTCGTGCGGCAGCTCACGCTGTGGATGTTCGAAGAGGTGGCGCGCCTGCTGGCTGACCCGCGCACCCAGAGCCTGGCGCTGCGGGTGTCGGTCAACCTGTCCACACGCGATCTGCTCGACCCGGAACTCAGCACCCGCCTTGCCGACATTCTGGTGCGCCATGGCGTGCCGGCCAGTGCCTTCTGCCTGGAGATCACCGAAAGCGCCATCATGGACGACCCCCAGCGCGCCGAGGCCATGCTCAACCGGCTGTCGGAGCAGGGCTTCAAGCTGTCGATTGACGACTTCGGCACCGGCTATTCCTCGCTGGCCTACCTCAAGCGCCTGCCGGTCCATGAGCTCAAGATCGACAAGTCGTTTGTGATGGGCATGGAGACGGGTGAGGACGACGCGATGATCGTGCGCTCGACCATCGACCTGGCGCACAACCTGGGGCTCACCGTAGTGGCCGAGGGCGTGGAAACCGCCGCCATTCTGGAGCGCTTGCGCACCTTGGCGTGCGATGAGGCGCAGGGCTATCACATTGCACGACCACTGCCGGTCGATGATTTCCTGGCCTGGCAAGAGGGGCAGGCGCATCAGGTGCGCCAGGGGTAAGTTTCTTTAGTTCTTGGTCTGCCAGGCCCCGCAGGCGAAAATACGCGCAATGTCTTCTCCTTCCAGTTCTCGCCCGCCTGCCGGCCCCGCTGCTGCCCCCGCCCCTGCGCCGGCTGCAGGCGCCAGCGCACCAGCGGCACCCGCAACCCGTCCTGTTCTCCGCCGTCCCGCCGTGGCCGCCAAAGCCGCTCCCGTCCGGCCTGCGCCGCCGCCGCGCGCTGCCAGGGCGCCCGCGCCCCCCAACTACCGCACGGCGTCGGGCTCGTTTGTTGCGCCCATCAAGCAAGCGCCCGAACGAGCGTCCGCGACGATCACCGTGAACGGCATGGTCAGCTCCCGCCTGAACAAGCGCATGGCCGAGCTGGGCCTGTGCTCGCGGCGCGAGGCGGACGACTGGATCGCCCAGGGCTGGGTGAAGGTCAATGGCCAGGTGGCCGAAATGGGCGTGCAGGTGTTGCCTACCGACCGCATCGACGTGGACAAGGTTGCCCAGGGTTTCCAGGAGCAGCGCGTCACCATCCTGCTGAACAAGCCCATCGGCTATGTGAGCGGCCAGGCCGAGGATGGCCACACGCCCGCGGTGGCATTGATCAACCCCCGCACGCACTGGCGTGACGACCCCAGCCGCAACCGTTTTTCTCCGCCGCAGCTGCGTGGCCTGGCGCCTGCGGGGCGGCTCGATATCGACTCGGTGGGCCTCTTGGTGCTGACCCAGGATGGTCGGGTGGCCCGGCAGATCATTGGTGAGGACTCCGAGATGGAAAAGGAGTACCTGGTGCGCGTCGTCTACCAGGCACCGGGTCAGGTGGTGCCACGCCATCCCAGTGAGCGCTCCGCGCCGCTGCAGGAGATTGACGAGCGCGATCCTGTCAGCACCAATGTGCAGGCGGTGTTCCCGCCCGATTTGCTCAATCGCCTGCGCCACGGCTTGAGCCTGGACGGCGAGCCGCTCAAGCCCGCCAAGGTCGATTGGCAGAACCCCGAGCAACTGCGCTTTGTGCTCACCGAAGGCAAGAAGCGCCAGATCCGCCGCATGTGCGAGCTGGTGGGCCTCAAGGTGGTGGGGCTCAAGCGCATTCGCATCGGCCGCGTCACCCTGGGCAATCTGCCGGTGGGGCAGTGGCGCTACCTGTCTCCCAGCGAGCGGTTCTGAGTACCACCAGGCTCCCCGCGTCACCGCACCGCATCCCTTGAACGGAGCCTTCTCCATGCCTACCCCACCGCGACCGCGCGCTGATGCTGCCAACGCAGCCAAACCCCATCCGCTGCGCCAGTTGCGTGCGTCCGACTTGCGGGGAGTGGCGCGGTTGGCCACACAGGCCACCACGGGCATCAGCCGCGTGGCCGAGGGGGTGCACCAGTCGGTGCTGGGCACGCTGGGCCTGCCTGGAGGGGCGCAGCCGGGCCAGGCGCGCGGCCTGACCGGGCTGGTCTACCAGAGCATTCGGGGCGTGACACGCTTGGTGGACGCGGGCCTGCAGGCAGGCCTGGCGCGGCTGGAGCCGTTTTTTGAACCCGATGCGCCGCCCACCGCAGTGCAGTGGGAGCGCGAGGCCGTGCTCGCCGCCCTCAACGGCGTGATGGGCGACCGCCTGCAGCGCGACGACAACCCACTGTGCACCCGCATGGGGTTCTACCGGGATGGGCTGCCTTTGGACCTGCCCGCCCTGGCCGCCAGCGGCGGGGCCACGGGCAAGCTCTTGGTGCTGGTCCATGGCCTGTGCATGAACGATCTGCAGTGGCTGCACCAGGGCCATGACCATGGCGCCCACCTCGCGCAGGCGCTGGGCTATACGCCGGTCTACCTGCGCTACAACACGGGCCTGCACACGTCCGCCAATGGTGCCGAGCTGGCCGCCCAGCTGGAATCCCTGGTGGCGGCCTGGCCCGTGCCCGTGAAGGAGGTAGCGGTGCTGGCCCACAGCATGGGCGGCCTGGTGGCCCGCAGTGCCTGCCACCAGGCGGCGGCTGCGGGGCAGGGCTGGCTGGCGCTGCTGCGCCACCTCGTATTTTTGGGAACGCCCCACCATGGCGCACCGCTGGAGCGCGCGGGGCACTGGGTGGACACCCTGCTGGGCAGCACGCCGTATTCCCGGCCGTTTGCACGGTTGGCGCAGCTGCGCAGCGCGGGCATTACTGACCTGCGCCATGGCCATGTGCTGGAGGCCGACTGGCAGGGGCGTGACCGCTTCGTGCGGCACCCCGACCGGCGCACCCCCGTGCCCCTGCCCGAAGGGGTGGCCTGCCATGCCGTGGCCGCCACGCTGGCGGCGCGGCGCAGTCCGGCGGCCGAGCGGCTGGTGGGGGACGGGTTGGTGCCATTGCACAGTGCTCTGGGCATCCATGATGATGCGAAACGAACCCTGGGTTTTGCCAAGAGTCGGCAGGCCGTGTTCCACCGGATGGGCCACCTGGCGTTGCTGGGAGATGCGGGTGTGGCGCAGCAGCTGGAGCAATGGCTGCAGCCTGCGTGAAGACAAGCAAAAAAAACAGGCAACACGGCAGAACCGGAAAAGCGGTTCGGATGGCCTGTTTTTCCCCGCCAGCGGTCTTGCCGGGTGTGAGGCCACCGCTACCATGTGGCCACGAGATATGTAACAAGGAGAAGCTAGTGAGTGACGTGAAATACCGCCTGGTAACCCGCAGCGACTTTGACGGCCTGGTTTGCGCCGTGCTGCTCAATGAGCTCAACCTCATCGACGAGATCACCTTCGTCCACCCCAAGGACATGCAGGACGGCAAGATTGCCATCACCAGCCGTGACATCACCACCAACCTGCCCTATGTGCCCGGGGCCCATTTGGTGTTCGACCACCACGAGTCCGAAACCGTGCGCAATTCGGGGCGGCGCTCCGAAAACCACATCATCGAAGCCCATGCCCCCTCGGCAGCCCGTGTGGTCTACAACCACTACGGCGGCAAGGCGGCCTTTCCGCGCATCACCGACGAGATGATGGCGGCGGTGGACCAGGCCGACTCGGCCCAGTATTCGCGCGAAGACATCCTCGACCCCCAGGGCTGGGTGCTGCTGAACTACATGATGGATTCGCGCACGGGCCTGGGGCGCTTTCGCGAATTTCGCATCAGCAACTACGCGCTGATGATGGACCTCATCCAGTACTGCCGCGACCACACCATTGAAGAGATCCTTGCCCTGCCCGATGTGCAGGAGCGCGTGCAGCTTTACCGCGAACACGCCCCCAAGGCCCAGGAGCAGTTGCAGCGCTGCGCCATCCGCATTGGCAAGCTGGTCGTGCTCGATCTGCGCGAGGAGGACACCATCTGGGCCACCAACCGTTTCATGATCTACGCGCTGTTCCCTGACTGCAACATCTCCATCCACGTGATGTGGGGGTTGCAAAAACAGAACACGGTGCTGGCCACCGGCAAGTCCATCCTGGACCGCAGCAGCCAGGTTCACATCGGCAACCTCATGCTGGAGTTTGGGGGCGGTGGGCATGCGGCAGCGGGCACCTGCCAGGTGGCCAATGACAAGGCCGACCAGATCCTGCAGTCGCTGGTGCAGCGCATCACGCTGGAAGGCTGACGGGGCAGGCCGCCACAAGGCCCGCATGGTTTGCATTCAACCGGAATGCCAGGCTGGAAGCTGCCGACAGTGCTGTTGCGCGGCAAGGCACGTCGCACCAGTGATCCCTTGCGCTTCGCGCCACCCACGGCGCACGAAGCTGGCGCGGCCCAGGCCAGTGCTCCCGCGCAAGGGCCGCCCCACCGCGCTGGGAGCGTCCCCCTCCCGGCTCGCGCAGCGAGGCGAGAGAGGGGGAAGGCGCGAAGCGACTCAGGGGGTGTTTCACTTCAGTCGTCGCTCAGCAGCGCGCGGTAGATGGCGGCGCCCAGCAGTGCGCCTGCAATGGGCGCGGCCCAGAAGACCCACAGTTCCGACAGCGCATAGGCTGGGCCAAACAGCGCCGGACCGGTGCTGCGGGCCGGGTTGACCGAGGTGTTGGTCACCGGGATGGAGATCAGGTGGATGAGCGTGAGGCACATGCCGATGGCCAGCCCGCCAAAGCCGCTCGCCGCACGTTTGGCCGTGGCGCCCAGGATCACGATGAGGAAGATGGCTGTCAGCACGACCTCCGTCACCACGGCGGCCATCAGCCCATAGCCGCCGGGGGAGTGTTCGCCGTAACCATTGGTGGCAAAGCCCCCGATGTCTGCGCCCGGCTTGCCCGTGGCAATGAGGTACAGCACGGCCGCTGCAGCAATGGCGCCCAGCACCTGGGCCACCACGTAGCCCGGCAGCTCGGACGCCTTGAATCGGCCCCCCAGCGCCAGCCCTACCGACACGGCAGGGTTGAAATGCCCGCCCGAGATCGGCCCCAGCGCATAGGCCCCGGTCAGCACTGTGAGGCCAAAGGCCAGGGACACGCCGACAAAACCGATACCCAGCTGCGGGAAGGCGGCAGCCAGTACGGCGCTGCCGCAACCGCCAAATGTCAGCCAGAACGTGCCGAGGAACTCGGCGGACCATTTTTTCAGGGATGTGGGCATGGCAAGAGGGCTCCGGAGGAAAGGGGCAGAGGATGGGAAGGCGGCTTCGCACCGAGCGCCTTCGGTGGCGTGCATCTTATGGGGTCTAAATGACAGAAATTGCTGCCAAATGCCTGCAAATTGTCAACAATCTTCAGCGCCGAAATGGCTGTGCGGGATGGCTTCGGTGCGGGCCGCGGGTGGTGAGGGGTGTGCGCCGCACAGTGCAACCCTTGAAATCACCGAGTCCGCCCCGAGGTGAACACGCGCGAATGCCTTTCCTGGCCTCCTGGGCGTGAAACGCGTTCTTTTTGCACCTTACACAGCAACCTCCAAGACACCATGAGCACAAAACAAACCCTGTCTTTCCAGGCCGAAGTAGCGCAACTGCTGCACCTGGTCACCCATTCGCTGTATTCCAACCAGGAGATCTTCCTGCGCGAGCTGATCTCCAACGCGTCCGACGCCTGTGACAAGCTGCGTTTTGAAGGCCTGAACAACTCCGCGCTGTTTGAAGACGCGCCCAACCTCGAAGTACGCGTGACCTTCGACAAGGCCGCCAAGACGCTGACCATCACCGACACCGGCATCGGCATGAGCCAGCAAGAAGCCATCGACCACCTGGGCACCATCGCCAAGAGCGGTACCAAGGACTTCATGGGCCGTCTCTCAGGCGACCAGAAGGCGGATGCCCAGCTCATCGGCCAGTTCGGCGTGGGCTTTTACTCCGGCTTCATCGTGGCCGACAAGATCACCGTGGAATCGCGCCGCGCGGGCCTTTCGGCCGAAGAAGGCGTGCGCTGGATCAGTGGCGGCACGGGCGACTTCGAGGTGGAAACCATCACCCGCGCCCAGCGCGGCACCAGCATCATCCTGCACCTGCGCGACGACGCCGAGGAATACCTCAACGCCTGGAAGCTCAAGCAGGTCATCGCCAAATACTCCGACCACATCAGCCTGCCCATCCTGATGGAAAAGGAAGAGTGGAAAGACGGCGAGCTGATCAACCCCAACGACGAAAACGGTGGCCGCCAGCCCGGCGGCATGGTCAAGACGGGCGAGTGGGAAACCATCAACAAGGCCAGCGCCCTGTGGACGCGTCCCAAGAAGGACATCACCGACGAGCAGTACGCCGAGTTCTACAAGACCATCAGCCACGACCACGAAGCCCCGCTGACCTGGGCGCACAACCGCGTCGAGGGCAATACCGAGTACACGCAGCTCTTGTACATCCCCGCCAAGGCGCCATTCGATTTGTGGAACCGCGACAAGAAGGCGGGCGTGAAGCTGTATGTGAAGCGCGTGTTCATCATGGACGACGCCGAAGCGCTGATGCCCACCTACCTGCGTTTTGTGAAGGGCGTGATCGACTCCGCCGACCTGCCGCTGAACGTGAGCCGCGAGCTGCTGCAGGAAAGCCGCGACGTGCGTGCCATCCGCGAAGGCTCGACCAAGCGCGTGCTCTCGATGCTGGAAGATCTGGCCAAACACGACAAGCATGACACCGCAGCGGGCGCCGACGGCGTGACCGATGTGGTGGATGCCGACGACAAGGCCAAGGAAGGCAAGTACACCGCGTTCTACGCCGAGTTTGGCGCCGTGCTGAAGGAAGGCCTGGGCGAAGACTTTGGCAACCGCGAGCGCCTGGCCAAGCTGCTGCGTTTTGCATCCACCTCCAGCGACGCCGTGACGGTCGGTTTTGCCGATTACAAGGCCCGCATGAAGGAAGGCCAGGAGGCGATCTACTACATCACCGCCGACACCCTGGCCGCTGCCAAGAACAGCCCGCAGCTCGAAGTCTTCAAGAAGAAGGGCATCGAAGTGCTGCTGATGACCGACCGCGTGGACGAGTGGGCGCTGAACTACCTGCACGAGTTTGACGGCACGCCGCTGCAAAGCGTGGCCAAGGGCGCCGTGGACCTGGGCACGCTGCAGGACGAGGCCGAGAAGAAAGCCGCCGAAGAAGCTGCCGAAGCCTTCAAGCCTGTGCTGGCCAAGCTGAAAGAAGCGCTCAAGGACAAGGCCGAAGACGTGCGCGTGACCACGCGCCTGGTCGATTCACCCGCCTGCCTGGTGGTGCAGGACGATGGCATGAGCACCCAGCTGGCGCGCATGCTCAAGCAGGCTGGCCAGCAGGCGCCCGAGACCAAACCTGTGCTGGAGGTGAATGCCGAGCACGCGCTGGTCAAGAAGCTCGATGGCAGTGTGCACTTCCACGACCTAGCGCACATCCTGTTTGACCAGGCCCTGCTGGCCGAGGGCGGCTTGCCTGAAGACCCCGCCGCGTATGTGAAGCGCGTGAACGCCTTGCTGGTGTAAAAATAAGGCCAAATCGGCCTCTGGCGCTTGTACATCAAGCGCTATATGCTATAAAAATAGTAGTAAAAACCGGTGATGCCTGGCAACGCCGGTTTTTTTATGGGCATTCCAAAGCCGCTCAATCTTCGGGCTGGGCTTGCTCCAGGATGCGGCTGTGTGCCTGGTTGCGTTCCTGTGAGGGGGTGTCGATCAGCTCCTTGAGCGCGCCTTCTGGCAAACGCAGTCCCTTGCGCCGGTCGTTCTTGACCGGCAGGTTGCGCCAGCCCGACAGCACCAACCAGTCCCACAGCTCCCTGGGCAGCGGATGGGTGACGGCCATCTTGACCTGCCCCCGCAGGATCACGGTGCCCACGGCGGGCAAAGGCCCCACGGGAGCGGGCTTGCGCTTCTGGCGAATGGAGAGGAGCGTGCGAAACATGTCCTTCATGGGTGGGCCAACTCGCGGTAGATCGAAGATGGCGCAGCATAGCCCAGGGGCCCCCAGCCGGTCCACCACCCGTGCTGCCCACCGGGGTGGCGTGCACCCGTGGTGCAAACAATACGCAATACCGTTCGCAACCGTTAACGATTGTTGCCGCGCGGATTGCGCCCCCGTCCGTCGATAAATTCCAACCCAGCCTTGGTCCGTGGCGGCCACGGTACATCCACGCACTCCCTGCATTTTTTGCCAGCCCCTCGGGGCCTGGTGAGGTTGCGGCGTGGCCGGAAGTCGGAGCCATTCACCTCAGGAGTATTTTTGATGCTTTATCGATTGACGCGATCTTGGGAGGGCGCATGCGCCTTCTGGCGCGCGCGCACATCCAGTGGGCCCGCGCAGCCTGCTACAAGCCCTGCGCACAGCGCGGTACGCCGCTTTCGCTGGCTTTTGCTGGCGGGTGGCCTGTTTGCGGGTGCAGCCATGGCGCAGTCTGCCGACCTGGTGGTCAACCATGCGGATTCGCCGGACCCCGGGCCCGCAGGCGGCATCTTCACGTACACGCTGCGCATCGACAACAACGGCCCCAACGGCGCCACCGGCGTCACGCTGACGGACACACTCCCGGTGGGCTCCACGTTCGTGGATGTGGCCACCACAGCAGGCACCTGCAGCCAGGCGGCGGGTGTCGTCGATTGCACGTTGGGCAATATCCCGTTCAACAGCAACCAGACCGTGACCATCCGGGTGCGGCTGCCTTCCGCCGGGGTCTGGACCAACACCGCCACGGCTGGCAGCGCCACGTCCGACCCGAACACCAGCAACAACGTCAACAGCGTGCAGGACACCACCGCCACGCAGGCGGCCGACCTTGCGCTGGTGGCTACGCCCTCCACGGCCAACGTGGTGGCCGGCCAGGCCTACAGCTACGCGCTGCAGGCTGCCAACAACGGCCCGAACGCGGCCGATGGCAGCCAGCGCATTACCTTCACAGTGCCAGCCGGCGCGTCGATTACCTCTGTTCCGACAGGCACGGGCTGGTCCTGCACGCCATCGGGCGGCTATCCGCTGAGCAGCGGCAATGTGAACTGCACGCGCACGGGCACCCTGGCCAGTGGCGCGTCCGCCTCGGTGCTGACGGTTCCCGCCGTGTCCAACGTCAATGGCACGGTGACGGCAGCTTTTGCCATCGATGGCATCAAGCCCGACAACTCCGCCATGCCCGATGGCAACACCTCCAACAACACCACCTCGGCGGACGTAACGTCCACCTCGGGTGCCGACGTGTCCATCACCAAGACAGCCGCCAGCTCCAACGTGGCCCAGGGTGCCAACGTGGTGTACACGCTCACGCCGCGCCTCAACGGTGGGGTGTCGCTGGCGGGTCAGCCGGTCACCGTGACCGATACGCTGGGCGCCGGACTCAGCTTCGTATCTGCCGTCGGCACGGGCTGGGTCTGTGACGCCACGATCACCTGCACGCGCACCGAATACACCGGTGCCAACTTCAGCAACATGCCCACGATCACCGTGACCGCCACGGCCAACAGCGCAGGCACGCTGGGCAACACGGCCGGTATCAGCACGGCGCTGCCAGACCCGGTGCCCGCCAACAATTCGGCTTCGGTCAACGTGACGGCCAGCAACGACGCCGACATGCAGCTGACCAAGACGGCCAGCATCAACCCCGTGGTGCCGAACCAGGCTTTCAATTACACGCTGACCGCGCGCAACACCGGGCCGCTGGCCGTGCCCAATGGCCAGACCATCACCATCACCGACCAGGTGCCGGCGGGCGTGAGGCTCGACAGCCTGGTCAGCGCGACGGGCTGGACTTGCGACGCTTTGCCGTTCACCGGCCCAGGCAACTGGACCTGCTCGCGCTCTACCGGATTGAACGCCAATACCAATGCCCCTGCCGTCACGGTGTCGGCCGTGCTGACAGGCACTGGCACCGCCACCAACAACGCCTGCGTGGCGCTGGGGGCGGGTGTGCGCGTGGACAGCAACGGTGCGAACAACTGCGTGGGTGTGGGCGTGACCTCCACGGCCACCGAGGCCGACCTGCGCGTCGTGTCCAAGACCGCTGCGCCCGACCCTGTGGTCGCGGGCCAGAACCTGACCTATGTCATCACCGTGGACAACGTCGGCCCGGCCGCTGCCACGAACGTGGTGGTGTCGGATACGCTGGGCAGTCTTGTGAACACCGGAGGGTTTCAATCTGCCGTGGCCTCGCAAGGCAGCTGCACGCCCAACGCTGTCACCAACGGCACCTCGCAGAACCTGAGCTGTAACCTGGGCACGCTGAACTCCGGCGCGCAGGCCACCGTGACTGTGGTGGTGCGCCCCAGCATTGCCGTCAGTGGCCCTCGCACCAACACCGCGACCGTGCGCTCTACCGACGTGGGCGACCCCAACCAGGCCAACAACAGTGGCAGCGTGACCAGCCAGGTCACGGCCATCGTGGATGTGACGGCTGCCAAGACGGCCACTCCGTCCACCGTTGCGGCCGGGGCTCCCATCACCTTCGTGGCGACGATTGGCAACACAGGGCCTTCCACGGCACAGACCGTGCAGATGGTGGACACCCTGCCGTCCAATGCCGCCTTTATCGACGTGGTGAGCGTGAGCGGGGGCGGCAGCTGCGCGCCCATCGCCGCGGGCACGGTGGGCGGAACGCTCACCTGTAATTGGGCCAGCATCAATTCCGGATCGCAGCAGACGGTGAACTACCGCATGCGCCCCCTGGGCAGTGCAACGGGCAGCACGGTGGTCAACAGTGTTGCTGCGACCACGGCAACCGCCGAGTCGAACACCGCCAACAACAGCGCCACCACCAGCACCCCGGTCACTGCCGCGCAGCTGGACATCCTGGTGAACAAGGTGGACAGCGCTGATCCGGTCGACCTCGGACAAAACACGACCTACACGATCACGGTGAATAACAGCGGCCCGTCGTTTGGCACCAACGTGGTGATGACCGATATCTTCCCCGCACCGGGCTCCTCGCCCACGGCCACCTTCAGCTACCAGGGCGCGCTCACGGTGAATGCAGGCGGCGCGTGTACCGAACCCACGATGGGGGCGACCAGCGGCACGCTGACCTGTAGCTTTCCGGGGCTGAGCAGCGGCCAGAGCGCCACCATCACCTACGTCATGCGCGCGGAGACCCTTACCGTCAATGGCGCCACCAGCGGCACGGCCTTCAACCAGGCGAGTGTGGTGGTGGACGAAACCGAGACCACGCTGGCCAACAACGTGGTGACCCATGACACCACCGCGCGCCGCTTTACCGTGGCCACGGATCTGGCACTGAACAAAACAGCGCCGGCAGGTCCTCTTACGCCCGGCGCTGCGCTCGCCTACACCTTGGTGGTCACCAACAATGGCCCGCTGGCCAGTGATGGAGCGCAGGTCGTGGACGTGCTGCCCGCCGGGGTGAACTTTGTTTCAGCGCCAGGTTGCGTCAACGCGGCCGGGACTGTCAGCTGTGGTGTCGGAGCGCTGGCGGTGGGGGCATCGCGCACCTTCACGATCAACACCACCCTGGCCACCCCTTACAGCGGTGCGCGTCCTCTGGTGAACTCTGCCACGGTGGATGCACCGGGCGACACCAACCCTAGCAACAACACGTCCAGCGCCTCGACGACGGTGACGGGCAACGCCAGCAACATTCCGACGCTGTCGGAATGGGGCCTGATCCTGCTGGCTGCATTGCTGGGTCTGATGGCCTGGCAGCACCCTGCCATGGGCCGCCGCCGGTAGCCCGGCCGCCACCGCCGTCGCGATCACTTCGCGGCGGCGGGCTGAACGCCAAAAGGCCAGCACGCTGCAAAGCGTGCTGGCCTTTTTTTGTTGTTCAGGGAAGGAGCACGTGGCGGCTTGTGCGCCGTCCTGCGCGCGGCGTTTCAGCCGCGTGGGTCCGCCAGGGCCACCGTGTCTACCGTGTCCAGCCGGTACCCCATGCCATAGATGGCCGTGATCGCATAGCCGTGGGCCTGCTGCGTCAACTGCAGCTTGGTGCGCAGGCGCGAAACGTGGGTGTCGAGCGAGCGTGAAGGTGCTTCACTGCGCTCGCCCCACACCGCTTCGCGCAGGTGCGCGCGCGACAACAGGCGGCCCGCGTTGCGGAACATGAAAAGGGCGAGTTCGTATTCCAGGTTCTTCAGCGCCAGTGGCTCGCCGTGCAGGGATAACAGCCGCTTCTCCGGATCGAACCGGTAGGGGCCGAAGACCAGCTGCTGGCCCATGGCCTGCGGATACGCCCGCCGCAGCAAGGCCGCAACGCGGGCGACCAGCTCCCCCACACGCAGGGGTTTGACCATGTAGTCGTCCGCGCCCCGGTTGAGCGCTTCGATCACGTCACGTTCTTCATTGCGGCGTGTGACCAGCAGGATGGGCAGTTGCTGGCCGGCCATCTCGCGCAGGCGCTGAATGACCTCGATGCCATCCATGTCCGGCAGGTGCCAGCCAGAGATCAGCAGGTCAAAGGTTTCGTGCCGGGTGTCCTTGAGCAGGCTCGCACCGCTGGTATAGAAATGGCACACATGGTGGTGGCGCTCAAGGGCGCCCCGGATCATGTCGGGCAAGAGGGGGTCGTCGTGCAGGACGGCAATGCGCATGGTGTCGGTCTTCGGGCGCAAGCGCCCTTCGCAAGTCAGAAAACGCCTTTCCAGGAAGGCGTCTCTGGATGTTGCGCGACATCGCGCCCCTGTGCACACGGGTTGACAATCGTTTGCAATGCCCGGGCGCCTCTGGCGCCTCTCCGGGGCGCCGCAGCGGCTTGCACCACACCGCAGCGCAGGCGGCTCAGTGCGCGTTCATCTCACGCCACCAGGGGCTCTTCCTGCATGGCCTCAATCTGCTCGATCAGCATGTCCACCTGCCCGCGCCAGTAGTCGCTGGTGCCAAACCACGGGAAGTTGACGGGAAAGATCGGGTCCTGCCAGCGGCGCGCGAGCCAGGCGCTGTAGTGGATGAGGCGCAGCGTGCGCAGCGGCTCGATGAGCGCCAGTTCGCGGCGGTCGAAGCTGCGGAACTGCTCGTAGCCGTCGATCAGTGCGCCGAGCTGGTGGGTGCGTTGGCGCCGGTCGCCCGACAGCAGCATCCACAGGTCTTGTACGGCCGGGCCCATGCGCGCGTCGTCCAGGTCCACAAAATGCGGGCCGCCCCGGCCCCATTCATCCAGCGGAGTCCAGAGGATGTTGCCGGGGTGGCAGTCGCCATGCAGGCGGATTGCTGTCGCATTTTTTAAGCCAAATGAGGCTCCAGCGCTTGATGGATAAGCGCTAGCAGCTATCAATTCAAGAGCTTTGTCGCATTGGGCCTTCCAGGTGGCCTGCATGTCGAGCGGAATGATCTCGTTCGTGAGCAGCCAGTCGCGCGATGCTGTGCCAAAGGTCTCCAGGTCCAGCAGCGGCCGGTGCACAAACGGTTGGGCCGCACCCACGGTGTGGATGCGTGCCAGAAAGCGGCCGATCCATTCCAGCACCTCGAAGTCGTCCAGCTCGGGCTGGCGCCCGCCGCGCCAGGGGCTGACGGAAAACGCAAAGCCATCGTGCTGGTGCAGGGTGGTGCCTTTCAGCACCAGCGGGCCCACGGCGGGGACCTCGGCGGCCATCAGCTCGGCGGCAAAGGCGTGTTCTTCGAGTATCTGCGCCTCGCTCCAGCGGCCTGGGCGGTAGAACTTGGCCACCACGCGCTCGCCGTCTTCCAGTGTGGCCTGGTACACCCGGTTTTCGTACGACGACAGGGCCATGAGGCGGCCATCGCCATACAGGCCCACGCTGGCCAGCGCGTCCAGCACCTGGTCGGGCGTGAGGCGGGCGTAGGGGTGTTGGTCGTTCGAGGCGTTGGCAGCGGTATCGGGGGGCAATGGGGTCATGCCCCATTGTCGCCGCCGCGCCCTTGACGGCCCGGCATAGCGTTTCAGCCAGGCAGCATCGTCGCGATATGCCCGGCGCGCGGGTCGCCGCTGCCCGCCAGCACGCCCGCAAACAGCGCCTGCGTGGCCTGGGGCCCTGTATGGTGCTGCACCACCAGCCAGGGCTGCGGCCCGGCCGACACGGCGGTGCTGAACTGGTTCCACGCCGCCACCAGGCGCTCGTTCAGGCCCTGAGCGCCCCAGTCGGTGTTGCGCTTCTTGACCTGGGCGGGGGCGAAGAACATCACCGGGCGCGGGCCGGGCAGCTGGCCGGCTCCGCCCAGGTCCTGCACGTGGCTGGCGCCCACCGAGCAGCTGTAGGCCAGGCCCGTGAAGTGGGCGTGGATGCGCTGGCGCAGGCCCACGCTGCCCGCAAAGTCGATGTAGACACTGGGCGTCGCGCCGTCGATGCTGTCCAGTGTGTCGTAGGTGACCACGCGGCTGTAGCAGCCCAGGCTTTCGCAAAACGCCACATTGCCCGGCGAGGTGAGGCCAATGACCTCGATGCCCTCCCGCTGTGCAAGCTGGAAGGCGGTGCCGTAGGCCGTTTTGCTCGACGCGCTGGACAGCAGCATGCGCTTGGCGCCAAAGAACTGCTGGTCGGCCAGAAAATCGTCGATAAGCCACGAGGTGATGAACAGCGGCCGCAGCAGTGCCTGCACGTCCTCGTTGTCCGCGCGGTACAGCCCGTCGGTGCCGGTGCGCAGGTAGTGGTTGTAGACCGCATGCAGGCCCGCGCGGTGCGCGGCGCCGTCACTGAAGCCCGTGGGGTTGACGCGCTGGGGCGACAGCACGGCCTGACTGGCCATGGGCCAGTAGCCATAGAGGCGCTCGCCCACGGCCACCTCGGGGTGCTGTGACTCTGTCACCGTGCCAAAACCCCACACGGGCACGATGCCCCAGCCCGCTTCGCCGGTGGGGAAGAACTGCCAGTAGTTCAGCATGTCGCCCAGCGCGGCATAGGTGATGTTGTTGGCCGTGAGGGCGAACGACTCGACCCGCACGCGGACCTGGCCGCCTTCCAGCGGGGTGTCGTCGGCGGTCAACAGGCGGGTGCTGGCCAGGTTGTCCTGGCGCACGAGGAGGGTGGTGGTGCTCATGCCGCCACGCTAAACGAAAGCCCGGCGCGGCTCAAGCGGGCCGCGCCACCTCGGCGACAGCGGGGCCCACTCTTTGAACGGGCGCTTAGCCCGGGAACGTCTGGCCCAGCTGCTCGAACGGCAGCGCCTGTTTGACCAGGATGACGGTGCAGGGCGCATCACGCGCCACGCGGATGGGCACGGTGTCGATGAAGCGCTGCATCTGCAGCCCGTGCGTGGCGGCGCCCAGGATCATCATGCTCACGTGGTTGCTGGCTGCATAGCGCACCAGCGCCTGGGCCACGTCGCCCGCTTCGAGCACGTGGTAGCTCACGGCATGTCCCGTCAGGTCCAGACCCTGGGCCCACTGGCGCAGGCGTGCCATGTGCTGGCGGTGCAGCGTGGTTTCGCTGCGGTTGCTGTCGCTGGTGCTGCTGGCGCCGGGCGAGATCACCGTCACGCAGGCCAGCCGCGCGCCGGGGCGGATGCCCAGCGAGCGGGCCACGGCCTGGCGCAGCGAGTACAGCGTGGCATCGCTCACATCGGCATGGGGCACGGCGACCATGAGGATGGGCGTGTCCTCGATCTGCTGCGAGGGCAGGGGGCTGGGCGTGTAGTGCATGCCCGCAGCACGCAGCCAGCGGCGCACATGCGTGCGCAGTGGAGTGCGCTCGGTGCGTTCGCCGCGTTCGGTAACCTGCACCTGTTCGGGGTTCGAGAGGTCGAAGGCCAGGTGCGCGGCCGACGGGTAGCGGCTCCCTGCCTCAGGCTCCAGGCAGCGCAGGATGACTTCCTGCAGCCAGGGCGGGATGTCGGCGCGGTGCTTGCGCGGTGGCGCGGGTGTCATCCACAGGCGCTGGCGCATGCCGCCGCTGGTGGTCGGGGCGCCAAAGGGCAGCTCGCCCGTGGCCAGCTCGTACAGCATCACGCCGATGGCAAAGATGTCGCTGCGCGGGTCGCCGCGCACGCCCACCACCTGCTCGGGCGCAATCCAGGCGGGCGAGCCCACGGCCTGGCGCATTTCCTCGGCCAGCAGGTCGGGGTAGTGCGCGTGGCACGAGAGGCCAAAGTCCAGCAGCACGGCCGTGCCATCTTCTTTGATGAGCACGTTGGCCGGTTTGAGGTCGAGGTGGCACACGTTCTGCTGGTGCAGGCTGTGCGCCGCGCGCGCGGTGGCCGCGCCCAGGCGTGCGATGGTTGCTGTGTCGCAGCGGCCAGGCCCTTCGTCCAGCCAGTGCTGCAGCGTCTGGCCGGGGATGTATTCCATGACCAGGTAGGGCAGACGCACCAGGTCGCCCGCCGCCACAAAACGCGGCACATGCTGGCCGCTGAGCACGGGCAGGATCTGCAGCTCGACCTCGAAGCTCACGATGTTCTCGGCCCCGTCGCCCGCCGTCATGCGCGGGATCTTCATCGCCATGGGAAAGCCGGGGCTGCGGTCGGCCTGCGCGTATTCCACGGCGTAGATGTGGGCCATGCCACCCGCGTGGATGCAGTCCACCACGCGAAAGCCGTCGATCTCGGTGCCGGGTTCGAGCAGTTTCATTGACCATGCTCCAGCCTGTCGGCATAAAACGCGGGCAGTCCTGCCGCGCGGATGGCGGCGGCGGCGGCCAGGTGGTCATACGGCACGCGGTAGAAGGTGATCTGCCTGGCGGTGTCGTCGAACAGTGCGTACATGGCGCGCGCATCGCCGTCGCGCGGCTGGCCCACCGAGCCCACGATGCCCAGCCACTGGCGGTGCGGTGGCACGGGCACCGGCACGCCGGGCTCGGGTGCAAAACGCATCAGCTTGGCGGTGGGCGTGAGGAAGTACAGCACCTGCTCATGCACATGGCCGCAGAACACGTAGCGGATAGCGGGGTCGATGCCTTGCGCGGCGGTCATGCTGCGCTCGGCGGCGTTGGAGTCCTCCACGTAGCGCCATTGCTCCGGCATGTCGGCGCTGGCATGCACGAGCAGCGCGCTGCTGCCCAGACGTGCGGTGAGCGGCAGCGACTGCAAAAAAGCGATGTGGGTATTGCCGAGCTGGTCGTGCGTCCACTGCGCGCCCAGCTCGCTGCGGTTGCGGGGGTTGGCAGGCGGCGCCAGGGCCATGGCGTCGTGGTTGCCCAGCACGCACAGGGCGCCTTGCTGGGCGAGGTCGCGCACCTGCTCCACCACGGCCACGGGCTCGCCGCCGTAGCCCACCAGGTCGCCCAGCAGCGCAAACTGCTCGGCGCCCTGGGCGCGGGCGTGTTGCAGGCAGGCGTCCAGGGCCTGGCGGTTGGCGTGGATGTCGGACAGCAGGGCGATTTTCATGGGGTTGTCTCCAACCCCATCATCGCGCGCATGGCTGAATGGCAGCTTGCAGGCCGCAGTGCTTTCCAGGATTCAAAGCAAAAATAGCTGCTGCCGCCCGTCTATAGGGCGGTAGCAGCTATTGATTTGATAGCTCAGAGGCTGCGCTGTACGGCGGGTTTTTTGTCCAGCGCCAGCACCAGGCCCAGCGCAATGATCGCGGGCAGCGCCTGGCTGAAGAAGATCTTGGGCGCTGCGGTGGCGGCGCCAAACACCCCGGCCACGATCACGCAGGCCAGGAAGAAGATCTTGAACACCCGGTTGCCGGTGAACAGCCCCCAGAACAGGCCCGCCGCCAGAAAACCGTTGTACAGCCCCTGGTTGGCCGCCAGCGTGGTGGTGGCGTCGGCCAGCTCCTGGGTCAGGTTGAAGGTTTTCATGCCCAGGGGCTTGTTCCAGAAGAACATTTCGAGCACGAGGATGTACACATGCTCGATGGCCACCAGGGCCACCGCGATGCGGGGAATCAGCAGGCGGCCCATGGTCTTAGACGATCGTGATGGTCACGTCGATGTTGCCGCGCGTGGCGTTGGAGTAGGGGCAGACCTGGTGGGCTGCGTCCACCAGCTTCTGGGCGGTTTCCTTGTCCAGGCCGGGCAGGCTGATGGCCAGGCGGGCGGCGATGCCGTAGGCGTTCGGGATGGGGCCCAGGTCCACTTCGGCGTCGATGGACACGTCCTGGGGCACGGGAATGCCGATCTTGCCGCCCACAGCCTTCATCGCGCCGATGAAGCAGGCGGCGTAGCCGGAGGCAAACAGCTGCTCGGGGTTGGTGCCGGTGCCGGACGTGCCGGGCGAGGACAGCTTGACTTCCAGGCGGCCGTCATCGGTCTTGGCGGCGCCATCGCGGCCACCGGTCACGTGCGACTTGGCGGTGTACAGGACTTTTTCGAGCTTGGTCATGGTGTCTTCCTTGCGGTTGTTGCCCACTGGCGGGCGGTGGAGGGAATCGGTTCTTGCGTTGTCTGTAGGCCGTCAGCGTTGCTCGCTGAGCCGGTCCCGCAGTTGCTTGAGTTCGGTGGTCAGGGCCGTCAGCTCGGCAATCGAGCACTGGCTGCTTTGCAGCACACAGGGCGGGATGGCCTCGGCCTGGTCGCGCAGTGCGCGGCCTTGCGACGTGAGGGTGATGCGCACGCGGCGCTCGTCCTGCACATCGCGCAGCCGGGCAATGTGGCCCTGCGCCTCCAGGCGCTTGAGCAGCGGCGTGAGCGTGCCGGAGTCGAGAAACAGGCGCTCGCCCAGCTCGGACACCGTCACGCCGTCCTGTTCCCACAGCACCAACATCACGAGGTACTGCGGGTAGGTCAGGCCGATCTGGTCGAGCAGCGGTTTGTACAGCTTGGTCATCGCCAGCGAGGCGGAATACAGCGCAAAGCAGACCTGGTTGTCCAGCCGCAGGATGGCGGGGCTGGGAGTGTGGGGTGTGCTGTGGCTGGGCATGGGGTGAATTGTGAGCGTGAATTCAATTGTGTGCAATTGAATTGTGAAAAACTTTGTTAATGGATGGGATTGTGTCGGTGGGGGAGCGGCGCCGCGCCATCGGTGCTATTCGCGCGCTCCGCTGGCGCATGCGGGGGTGCCGCGTCCACGCCGCCCTCAGGGGGTGCTATCAATAGTGAAGCTGCTAGCGCATGATTTATCTGCGCTAGCGGTCGATTTGGCTTGAAATCTGGCGCGTGGTGGCTCTGGCGGCGACGCACCACCAGGACCTCAGCGTCCGCTGAACTGCGCGGGCCGGCGCTCGATAAACGCGCGCACGCCTTCGGCGGCGTCCTCGCTGTTGGCCAGAGCTTTCTGCACGGGGATGAAGTCCGCCACCGCAGCCGCCTGGCCTTGCTCGATGGCCTTGAGCACATTCAGGCGCGTGGCGACCACCGCGCGCGGCGCCTGGGCGGCAATGCGCTGGGCAATCGCCAATGCCTCATCCAGCTCCTGGCCAGCCGGCATGACTTTCTGCACAAAGTTCAGGCGGTACGCCTCGGCGCTGCCGAACTCGTCGGCCGTCAGCAGGTGCAGCAGCGCATTGCCCGTGCCCGCGCGCTCGGCCATGCGCAGCGTGGCGCCGCCCGTGGCCATGATGCCGCGCTGCACCTCCATCTGCGAGAAGCGGCAGTTGTCGGCAGCCACCACGATGTCGGCACCCAGCATCAGCTCGATGCCCACGGTGAAGCAGATGCCCTTGACCGCCACCACCATGGGCTTGGTGCGGCGCCGGTAGCCGGGCAGGCCGTAGTCGTGCGGCTCCACCAGGCCTTCGGGGATGGCTTTTTCGCCGCGCTGCATGTAGGCGCTCACGGCGGGCAGGTCCAGTCCGGCCGTGAAGTGGTCGCCCATGGCATGCAGCACACCGACGCGCAACTCGGGGTCATCGTCGAGGCGGGTGTAAGCCTCGGCCAGCTGACGGAACATGGGCGGCGTCCAGCCGTTGCGCTTGGCCGGGCGGTTGATGCCGATCAGCAGCACGTGGCCGAGCACGAGGGTGTCAATGCAGCCCTCGGGCGGGGGCGTGGTGCTGGATGGAATGGTGATGTTGGCTTCTGACATGACCGGGTCTCCTTTTCGTTTCCACGATTGAAAACCCGGTGCGCTCACTGCGCCGTCCCCAGGGGGACAACGCATGTGCGCAGGGCTCCCATGCGGCCGCGGCTTCAAAAACCGGCGCGGCGTCTTACCAGTGCCCCCGCGCAAGGGCCGCCCCGCCGCGCTGGGGGCGTCCCCCTCGGGGGGAAGGCGCGAAGCGCCTCAGGGGGGATCAATAGCTATACACACCTTGGCCCGTCTTGCGGCCCAGGCGGCCCGCAGCCACCATTTCCTTGAGCAGCGGACAGGGGCGGTACTTGCTGTCGCCAAACTCGGTGAGGTACACATCCATCACGGCCAGGCACACATCCAGGCCAATCATGTCCGCCAGCGCCAGCGGGCCGATGGGCTGGTTACAACCCAGCTTCATGCCCGCGTCGATGTCCTCGGGCGTGGCCAGGCCCTCGGCCAGCACGAAGAAGGCCTCGTTGATCATGGGCACCAGGATGCGGTTGACCACGAAGCCGGGCGCGTTCTTCACGGTGATGGGGCTCTTGCCCAGGGCCTCGGCCAGGGCCTTCACGGCGTCGTGCGTGGCGTCGCTGGTCTGCAGGCCGCGGATGATCTCCACCAGCGCCATCATGGGCACGGGGTTGAAGAAGTGCATGCCGATGAACTTGTCGGCGCGGCTGGTGGCGGCCGCCAGCTTGGTGATGGAGATGGACGAGGTGTTCGAAGCGATAAGCACCTCGGGCGCCACGATGGCGTCCACCTGCTTGAGGATCTTGAGCTTGAGCTCGTAGTTTTCGGTGGCGGCCTCGATCACCAATTGCGCGGCCTTGAGGTCGTCGTAGCTGGTGGAGGTTTGGATGCGCGCCAGGGCCGACGCCTTGTCGGCTTCGCTGATCTTTTCCTTCTTGATCAGGCGGTCCAGGCTGCCGGCCACGGTGGCCCGGCCTTTTTGCACTGCAGCATCGGAGATATCAACCATCACCACGTTGATGCCCGACACCGCACAGGCCTGTGCAATGCCGTTGCCCATGGTGCCTGCGCCGATGATGCCTACGGTCTGAATCGTCATATAGAGAGCCCTCTTCAAAGTGAAACGGATGAACGGAATGGTAAGGCGAATCGCACGACCGTTCGGTTATCGTGCGTCAAACCTGAACCAACAAGCCGCTGCGCAGCATGGCGGAGGAGACACAACAACATGTTCGACTACATCGTGATCGGCGGCGGCTCGGCGGGCTCCGTGCTGGCTGGCCGTCTGACCGAAGACCCCTCCGTGCGCGTGTGCCTGCTGGAGGCGGGCCCCGCCGACAACAGCGTGCTCATCCACTGCCCCGCCGGGCTGGCCGTGATGGCCAAGTTCGAACTGAATGGCTGGGGCTTCAACACCACGCCGCAGGCCGCGCTGAATAACCGGCGCGGCTACCAGCCACGCGGCAAGGTACTGGGGGGCTCCAGCTCCATCAACGCCATGGTCTACATCCGGGGCCAGCACGCCGACTACGACCACTGGGCCGCGCAGGGCAACCCGGGCTGGGGCTGGGAGGATGTGAAGCCTTACTTTGTGCGTGCCGAGAACAACGAACGCGGCGCCAACGCTTGGCATGGCCAGGGCGGCCCCTTCAACGTGGCAGACCTGCGTGCACCCAACCGGTTCAGCCAATATTTCACCGACGCAGGTGTGCAGGCCGGGCACCCGCACAACACCGACTTCAATGGCGCCACGCAGGAAGGCGTGGGCCTGTACCAGGTCACGCACAAGAACGGCGAGCGCCACAGCGCAGCCAAGGGCTACCTCACGCCGCACCTGGCGCGGCCCAACCTGCAGGTCATCACCGGTGCGCATGCCACGCGCATCCTGTTCGAGGGCACGCGCGCCGTGGGTGTGGAATACCGCCAGGGTGGCGCGATCCAGCAGGTCCGCGCCGGGCGCGAGGTGCTGCTGAGTGCGGGCGCGCTGCTGTCGCCGCAGCTGCTGATGCTGTCGGGCGTGGGGCCCGCGGCACACTTGCAGCAACAAGGCATCCCGGTGCTGCACGACCTGCCGGGCGTGGGCCAGCACCTGCACGACCACCCCGACGTGGTGCAGGTGCTGGACGCACCCGAGCTCAAGGACCTGTTCGGCCTGTCACTGTCGGGCATGGCGCAGACGCTGCGCGGCATTGCCGAATGGCGCAAGCACCGCACGGGCATGTTGACCACGAACTTTGCCGAGGCGGGGGGCTTCATCAAGAGCGACCCATCCGAGCCAGCGCCCGACCTGCAGCTGCACTTTGTGATCGGCAAGCTGGTGGACCACGGGCGCAAGACCGTGTTCGGCCATGGCTACTCGGCCCACGTGTGCCTGCTGCAGCCCAAGAGCCGGGGCGCGGTCACGCTGGCCAGCCGCGACCCCATGGCC
This sequence comes from Acidovorax sp. Leaf73, assembly GCF_916855635.1. Classification (NCBI taxonomy): domain Bacteria; kingdom Pseudomonadati; phylum Pseudomonadota; class Betaproteobacteria; order Burkholderiales; family Comamonadaceae; genus Acidovorax; species Acidovorax sp. Leaf73. The sequence goes on along the minus strand of NZ_CAKASI010000004.1, from coordinate 333,721 downwards.
TTGCCTTTGGTGGACCCGAACTTCCTGGCCGATCCCGATGACATGGCGCGCATGGTGCGTGGCTTCAAACGCACGCGGGAGATCCTCATGCAACCGGCGCTCGCGAAGTTCGGCGCCAAGGAGCTGGCGGCCTCGGCCAGTGCGCGCAGCGATGCCGAGATCGAGCAGTTCATCCGCCAGTACGCCGACACCATCTACCACCCCGTGGGCACCTGCCGCATGGGGCCCGGGCCGCTGGATGTGGTGGATGCCGAACTGCGTGTGCATGGCCTCGCGGGCCTGCGTGTGGTGGACGCGTCCATCATGCCGCGCATAGTGAGCGGCAACACCAATGCGCCCACGGTGATGATTGCTGAAAAAGCGGTGGACCTGCTGCGCGCCGCGCCGTGAACGATTTCACGTTTGGCGCGCGGAACGCGATTTTTAAGGTTTTCAAAGGGTCTGTTTAAGGAGTTTTTAACAGGCAAAAACGCGGCGAATTTCTAGACTTCATGGCATGGAAGCGGGTGCATGGTGCACCCGGCCCGGCGCCCAAAAAAAGGCGCTGAAAGAGCCCAACGAGGCCATGAAAGAACGTGATGAAGATTGATGCCCGCGAAATTGCCGCACTGACACAAGCCCAGCCCGCCGCCCCCCGCATGGACATGTACGCCAGCATCCACAAGGCGCTGCGCGCCTTCATGGCCGACACGCTGCTGGGCCTGGGCCGCATGGATGTCGAGGACGACCTGGAGTTTGCCCACACCTGCGACCGCGTGATGCAGCTGCTGGACCTGTGCCGCGCCCACCTGCACCATGAGAACCAGTTCGTGCACGCCGCCATGGAGGCGCGCCAGCCCGGATCCAGCCAGAGCATTGCCGGTGAACATGTGGAGCACGAACAGGCCATCACGGCCCTGGCAGACGGGGTGAACCACCTGATGGCCTGTGCCAAGCCCGCACGCCCCGCCGCCACCCAGGCCCTGTACCGCCAGCTGGCGCTGTTTGTGGCGCACAACTTCGAGCACATGCAAGAGGAAGAGACTGCGCACAACCGCGTACTCTGGCAGTGCTACACCGACGCAGAACTGGCGGGCGTGCACGACGCGCTGGTGGCCTCGATCCCGCCGCACGAAATGATGGTGGTGGCCCGCTGGATGGTGCCCTACATGTCACCCGCCGAGCGCACGGCCATGCTGTCGGACATGAAACAACATGCGCCTGCCCCTGTGCTGGCAGCGGTGCTGGCGCAAGTGCAGCCGCACCTCACGCAGCCTGAGTGGACCAAGCTGATGCGCAGCCTGGGCCTGCCGGTGGTGCCGGGTCTGGTGCACTGAGAAGGTGTGAACGAACCCGCCATGCCCGCTCATCCCGCCAAAACACACCCGTTCGTCGTTGCCAATGCTCGCCATAGCCCGAGCTATGGCTGCGCTTTGCGTCTCGATCGGGCGCGTTTTGACGGCCTGCTCGGGCTCGCCGGACTCATTCACACCTTCTGAGGCTCAAGCGTCTTCCAGCACCACAGGGCGCAGCACGCACAGCCGAAAGCGCCCGCGCCCCGTTTTTTCGATGTGGATGTGCGGGCAGTTCTCCTGCAGGCGGCGCTGCAGCAATAGCAGGCGGGCCTCCAGGTTGTCGGCCACATCGGGCAGGCGCAGGGCGGGGTCCAGCCGCAGTTCGCGGTTGGTGAAGTCCACGCGCCCGGTGTGCTGGTGGTCGCGCAGCAACTTCCAGACAATGGCGCCCGCCACGCCCTTGATCAAATAGTCGTCGTTGATGAACACGCTGTCGTTGGCCGCAAAGTGGCGCACCCGCAGCGCGCTGCCGCTCACCGGCGGTGCCGCTGTCGGAGTAGGCAGCGGCTCGGGCGCATCGGGCGCGGCCTGCAGCAGGTCGATGGCGGCGGCCAGCTGGCCCGCAATGGCCACCAGCAGGTCTTCGTCCTCGAAGCCAAAGCGCATGTCCTCGGGGCTCTCGGCAAACAGCACGCCCAGCAGGCGCCCGGCCGACAGCAGCGGCACCGCCACCTGGCTGTGCGGCTCTGGCAGGCCGGGGTAGGGGATGTCCAGGCCGCGCAACGGGGGTGCATCGGGTGTGGCATGCGCGTCCATGCTTTCGCGGATGGCATGGCTGTACAGGGCGGCGTGCGTCATGTGGCTGATGCGCACCGGCGTGCGCTCGCGCGCGGCCATGCCGATCACTCCCTGGCCCAGCCGGATTTCTGAACCCACGCCCGACGTGGCATAGCCGCAGCTGGCCACCGTGTAGAGCTGCTGGGCGCTGGCGTCCAGCATCAGCACCATGGCGTGCTGGATGCCCAGCTTGTCCTGCAGGCCCTGCAGCGCGCCTTGCAGCAATTCATCCAGCCCCGAGCAGCGCGCGATGCTCTCGCTGCACAGACGCAGCGTGTGCAGCAAGCCAGAACGCGGCGCCGGTGCCGGCAGGCCTTCGCCCGCTACCGATTCGATGCGCTCCACAGCGTAGATGTCGGCCCCTTTGAGTTCAAACACCTCGGCCATGCCCGCATGCGACGCAATGCCCGCCAGCTGCGCGCGCATGCTCTCGAACACCGCCCCGCTGTCCTCGGTGCGTTCGTACAGCAGGTGCAGGCGGTAGAAATGGGCGGTGACTGGGTCCAGCACCAGTACCGAAGCGCGCGGGTTGCGCAGGATGTTCTGGCGGGTCTTGTTAAAGAACTGGAACGACAGCGCCACGTGCGCCGCATCCACATAGACCACCTGCGAGATGTAGGCCACGTTGGGTGTGCCGTCAGGGTCGCAGGTCGCCATGATGGCGGGAATCGCCCCCTCCAGGCAGGGGCGGATGCTGTGCAGGGACGGCGCTGCGGAGCTCATGGCTGCAGTACGGGTGGTGTGGGTGGTGCGGGCGGCGCACACAACTCCGCGCCCGCGCGCGGGCCTGGGGTCTGGTCGAACGCGCTGGTGGGGGTGAAGGTCACTGCGACCACATCCTGCAGCGGTGCTGCCAGCATGGCGCCCACATACTGCGGCCCATAACCCACCCGGCCCACCTCCTGCACCATGGACTGCAGGTAGGCCTGCAACACCGGCAGGTCGCCATCAGTGGCCGGGCGCTGCGTGGCCCGGCGGGCCTTGAGCTGCAGCGTCTGGTGGGTGGACGGCACGCTGAACACCACGGCAATCTCTCCTGTGTGCGCAATGTCCTGCAGCAACTGTTCGGACTGGCTGCGCCGCAGGTACACCGTGACCTCCAGCCCATCGCCGCTGATGCGACTGCCCACGGCCCGCATGATGCTCGGCCGCAGGGCCGCATCGCGTGACGCCACGATGGCCGACACGCCCTTGGCCACCATGGCGATATGGCTGGGGCCGAGCAGCGCGGTCATGCCTTGAAGCGCTTGCGGGTCAGGGCCAGAGCCACCCAGAAGGCCACCACGGTGGTCACCACCAGCACCAGGCCGTGGCGCAGGGGGTGGACGGGCCACTGGTCCATGAACAGCGGGCGCACCAGCTCGACCGCGTTGGTCAGCGGCAGCCAGTCGGAGATGGTGCGCACGATGGGGGGCAACTGCTCGCGCGGGAAGAAAACGCCCGAGAGAAACATCATGGGCGTGAGCACCAGCGTGAAGTAGTAGGTAAAAAAGTCATACCCCTTGGCCAGCGCATTGAAGATGAGCGCGATGCTGGAGAACATCACCCCCACGAACAGCAGCACCGGCCAGGCCACCAACAGCTTGGGGCTGTGGCTGATGGAGAGGGCCAGCATGACGCCCAGGATGGCGGTGACGGTGAACAGCGCCTTGAACGCGGCCCACAGCATCTCGGCCAGCACCACATCGTCCAGGCTCACGGGCGCGTTCATGATGCCGTCCCAGGTCTTTTGCACATGCATGCGCGAGAAGGCCGAGTACAGCGCCTCGAAGCTGGCCGCGTTCATGGCGCTCATGCAGATGGAGCCACTGGCCAGGAACAGGATGTAGGGCACCCTGGTGTCGCCCGCTGCGCCACCCACGTTCACCTGCCCCACCAGGGCCCCCATGCCGTAGCCAAAGGCCACCAGCCACATCAGCGGCTCGGCAATGTTGCCCACCAAGCTGGGGATGGCCAGCTTGCGCCAGACCAGCAGGTTGCGCATGAACACGGGCCACCAGCGCACGGACAGGCTGGGCGGGCGCCATACCGACGGCGGGGGCGGGGCCACAGTGGCCACAGAGGGCGGGTGAGCGGTTTGCATCCGCTTATTGTGCGATGTTGGCGGGCGGGCGCACAGTCCCCGATGTGTTCATCGTCGCCACCTGGGCACGGCCATTGCTTGGGTACCCCTATGTCCACCCACGTCCTGAACCTGCCCGCCGGTGCCAGTGCCCTCTGGCAGAACCGCCTGGGGCTGCTGCTGGAGTCCACGGGCGAGGGGGTGTTTGGCATTGATCTGGCGGGCAACTGCGTGTTCATCAACCGGGTGGGCGCGCAGATGCTGGGCTTTGCCGCCGAGGAGGTGATGGGGCGCAACATGCACGCGCTTACCCACCACAGCCACCCTGACGGCAGCCCTTACGCCGACAGCGACTGCCCCATCTTCAATGCGTTCCGCCAGGGGCTACCCTGTCGTGTGGACACCGAAGTGTTTTGGCGCCGCGATGGCTCGGCATTTGCCGTGGAGTATTCAAGCCACCCTATCCTCGAAGGTGAACAGGTGCACGGCGCCGTCATTGCCTTTGTGGACATCACCAGCCGCAAGCGTGCCGCCGACGAGCTGCAGCGCGCGCACGACGACTTGGCCCGCGCCAATGACGAGCTGGAGCGCCGCGTGGCCGCGCGCACCCAGGAGCTGTCGCAGGCGCTGGCGCAGCTGCGCGAGCTGTCGGCCTACTCGGAGCAGGTGCGCGAGGACGAGCGCACCCGCATCGCCCGTGAGGTGCACGACGAGCTGGGCAGCCTGCTGGTGGTGCTGAAGATGGATGTCAACTGGCTGCACAAGCGCCTGGGCGAGCAGGGCGAGCGCACGCCCGAGGCCGCAGGCGACATGCGCACCCAGATGCGCTGCAAGTGCCAGAACATGAGCCGCCTGATCGAAAACGCGGTGGACAACGTAGGCCGCATCATCACCGACCTGCGCCCTAGCATCCTGGACCACCAGGGTCTCTGGGCCGCGCTGGAGTGGCAGGCGCAGGAGTTTGTGCAGTCGGCCGAGCTGGAGTTGGCGTGGCAGATGGACGTGCCCGCCACCCTCCACCTGCCCGAGCCCGCCGCCATCGCCGTGTTCCGCATCTTCCAGGAGATGCTGAGCAATGTGGGCCGCCACGCGCAGGCCAGCGCCATTGACATTGCCATCGACGTGCAGGACGAGATGCTGCAACTGCGCGTGCGCGACAACGGCGTGGGCGCCACCCGCCAGGCCTTGGAGGCGCCCACCGCCTATGGCGTGATGGGCATGCGCGAGCGGGCGCGGCAGCTGGGGGGGCAACTGAGCATCACCAGCGAGCCGGGCCAGGGCTCGTGCCTGCAATTGCTGATTCCTCTGGAGCTGTCATGAATTCCGTGGTTCGCGTATTGATCGGGGATGACCACCGCATCGTGCGGGAGGGGCTCAAGCAGGTGCTGGGCGACCCGGCCAATGGCGCGCCCGAGATCACCGTGGTGGCAGAAGCCACCCAAGGCAGCGAGGTGCTGGAGCAGGTCATCGCGCTGCAAGGACCTACGGGTGCACTGGGCGTAGACCTGGTGCTGCTGGACATCGCCATGCCGGGCATGGACGGCCTCGAAGTACTGCAGGCGCTGCGCAAGGCTTGGCCCGCGCTGCCGGTGCTGATGCTCAGCACCTACCCCGAGCGGCAATACGCAGTGCGCTGCATTCAAATGGGCGCAGCGGGCTACCTGCACAAGAGCGCCGACCCCGACGACATGGTGGCCGCCGTACGCAAGGTGGCTTCGGGCGGGCGCTATCTGACCGAGGCCACGGCCTTGGCGCTGGCGGGCGCGGTGGAGCGCACCGGCGTGGTGCGCACAGCGCAGCAGGGCGCGCCTGCGGGGGTGGACGCGCTCTCGTTCCGAGAGCACCAGGTGTTCCGCCTGCTCACTGCCGGCCAGAGCGTGAGCGAAATTGGTGCGCAGCTCAAGCTCGCGCCCAACACGGTGAGCACCTACCGCGCCCGCATCCTCGAAAAGACCGGCGCGCGCAACGATGTGGAGCTGGCGCTGCTGGCACGTGGCGCACCGGCAGAGTGAATTCGGTGCGTTGCACGACCGATTTGTAGTGCTGGCCCTACACGCTGTAGACGCCACACCCACGAATTCATGACAGCGGGCCGACACCGGCAAAAACTGGCCCGCGCTTTGCGTAACGCCTGGCACCAACTTCTTCGAGGTGTGCCATGTCCGAATTCTTCTCGCCCTACGATGCCGACCGCCCGTTGATGCTGAAATGCAGCTGTGGCCGCGACCACACGGTGGCCGACCACCACACCGAGGTGTCGGCCGATGCCGCCGCAGCCACCCTGCGCCAGCGCAGCGAGACCCGTGAGTTCGAGCTCTACAGCAACGAGTTCATCGAAGCCACGCTGGTCAAGGCGCTGTTTCCGCAAGACGCAGTGCGCCGCCGCTTCATCAAGGCGGTGGGCAAGGGAACGGCCATGGCGGCCATCGCCAGCGTGTTGCCCGTGGCCAGCATGCAGGCCATGGCGCAAGAGAAACAGGGTGCACTGGAGAAGACCAACCTCAAGATCGGCTTCATCCCGATCACCTGCGCCACCCCGCTGATCATGGCCCACCCGCTGGGCTTCTACAGCAAGCAGGGCCTGAGCGTCGAAGTCACCAAGACGGCCGGCTGGGCACTGATCCGCGACAAGATGATCAACAAGGAGTACGACGCCACGCACTTCCTGAGCCCCATGCCGCTGGCGATCTCCATGGGCCTGGGCTCCAACGCCACGCCGATGAACGTGGCCACCATCCAGAACGTGAACGGCCAGGCCATCACGCTCAGCCTCAAGCACAAGGACAACCGCGATCCCAAGAACTGGAAGGGCTTCAAGTTCGCGATCCCCTTCGAGTACAGCATGCACAACTTCCTGTTGCGCTACTACCTGGCCGAGGCGGGCTTGAACCCCGACACCGACGTGCAGCTGCGCGTGGTGCCACCCGCCGAGATGGTGGCCAATCTGCGTGCGGGCAACATCGACGGCTTCCTCGGCCCCGATCCTTTCAACCAGCGTGCCGTGTTCGAGGAAGTCGGCTTCATCCACCTGCTCACCAAGGACCTGTGGAACGGCCACCCCTGTTGCGCCTTCGGCACCAGCACCGAGTTCATCCAGAAGAACCCCAACACCTTTGCCGCGCTGTACCGCGCGGTGCTCACCTCGGCCGCGATGGCGCGCGACCCGGCCAACCGGGAGCTCATCGCCAAGGTGATTGCGCCCCAGGCCTACCTGAACCAGCCCGAGGCAGTGCTCAACCAGGTGCTCACCGGAAAGTTCGCAGACGGCCTGGGCAAGATCCAGAACGTGCCGGACCGCGCGGACTTCGACCCCATGCCGTGGCAGAGCATGGCCGTGTGGATGCTCACGCAGATGCAGCGCTGGGGCTACATCAAGGGCGATGTGGACTACAAGCAGATTGCCGAAAAGGTGTTCCTGATCACCGATGCGAAAAAGCAGATGAAGGCGCTGGACCAGAAGGTGCCCGAAGGCACGTACCCCAAGTTCAAGATCATGGGGCGCGAATTCGATGCCGCCAAGGCGAGCGAGTACGCCAAGAGCTTCCCCATCCGCAAGGCGGCATGACATGACTCCCGCCAAGAACCTCAACCTGCGCGCGGGCCTGTTGTCCGTGCTCATCTTCCTGGCCCTGCTGGGGATCTGGTACATCGCCACCGCTTCTTCGGGCGTGGGCAACAGCACGGCCGGCATGACCGCCGAGCAGATCGAGTACGCCAAGATGATGGGCAAGGACCCAGGCGCCAGCTCCAAGGGCAGCGGCTTCCCCTCGCTGGCAGAGATGGGCCGTACCGTGTGGGGGCACGTGTCCAACCCGTTCTATGACAACGGCCCCAACGACAAGGGCATCGCCATCCAGCTCGCGCATTCGCTGGGCCGGGTCGCGCTAGGGTTCGGCCTGGCCTGCTTGGTGGCGATACCGCTCGGTTTCGTCATCGGCATGTCGCCGCTGCTGCGCCGTGCGTTCGACCCGTTCATTCAGGTGCTCAAACCCATCAGCCCGCTGGCGTGGATGCCGCTTGCGCTCTACACCATCAAGGACTCATCGATCTCGGGCATCTTCGTGATCTTCATCTGCTCGGTGTGGCCCATGCTGGTGAACACGGCGTTTGGCGTGGCATCGGTCAAGCGCGAGTGGCTCAACGTGTCGGCCACGCTGCAGGTCAACCCGCTGCGCAAGGCCTTCCTGGTGATCTTGCCCGCCGCAGCGCCCACCATCCTCACGGGCATGCGCATCAGCATGGGCATCGCCTGGCTGGTGATCGTGGCGGCCGAGATGCTGGTGGGCGGCACGGGGATTGGCTACTTCGTGTGGAACGAGTGGAACAACCTGTCGCTCACCAACGTGATCTTTGCCATCCTGGTGATTGGCGTGGTGGGCATGTTGCTCGACCTGGCCTTCGGCCAGCTGCAGAAGGTGGTGACCTATGTGGAGTGATGTCGCCCAGCGCCCGGCTGTTCCAGCCCCTCTTGCCACTGACGCCTCGCAACGAAAGGCCTCTGCTGTGACCCAAGGCTTCCTCCAGATCGACCGGCTGAGCAAAGCCTTTGTGCCCGCCAAGCCCGTGTTTGCCGATGTGTCGTTCACGCTCGATAAGGGCGAATTCGTCTGCATCATCGGCCACTCGGGCTGCGGCAAGACCACCATCCTGAACGTGCTGGCGGGGCTCGACACCGCCACCTCGGGCACCGTCATCATGGACGGGCGCGAAGTGGCCGGCCCCAGTCTGGACCGGGGCGTGGTGTTCCAGAGCCACGCGCTCATGCCCTGGCTGACGGTGCGCCAGAACATCGCGTTCGCCGTGAAGTCGCGCTGGCCCGACTGGAAGAAGGGCCAGGTGGATGTGCATGTGGAGAAGTTCGTGGCGCTGGTGGGCCTGAGCCCTGCCATTGACAAGAAGCCTTCGCAGCTCTCAGGTGGCATGAAGCAGCGCGTGGGCATTGCGCGCGCGTTCTCCATCCAGCCCAAGATGCTGCTGCTGGATGAACCCTTCGGCGCACTCGATGCGCTCACGCGCGGCACCATCCAGGACGAGCTGATGGCCATCGTGCGCCAGACGCAGCAGACGGTCTTCATGATCACGCACGATGTGGACGAAGCCATCTTGCTGGCCGACCGCATCCTGCTCATGAGCAACGGCAACGAGACGCCCGAGGGCTACCGCCCCGGCGGCATCGCCGAGGTGGTGGTGAACCCGCTGCCACGCGAACGTACGCGCACCAGCCTGCACCACCTGGACGGCTACTACGCGCTGCGCAACCACATCGTGGACTTTCTCGTCACCCGAGCCAAAGCCCACTGATTTCCTGAATAACCCAGCACTGTCGTGTTGCCCCTTGGGGGGGCAGGGAGTGCTGCACCCTGAAGTTCCTGTTCCCTGTTCCAAAACCCATCCCACCGAAGGAGCCATCACCATGAACCGCAACGACGTTACCGAAAAGATCATCAGCACCAAGGTCGCCAAGGGCCTGCAATGGGAGGCCATTGCCAAGAAGGTCGGCCAGTCCAAGGAATGGACCACGGCCCTGTGCCTGGGCCAGATGACGGCCACGCCCGAGCAGGCCAAGATCGTGGGCAAGATCTTCGGCCTCACGGCCGAAGAGCAGAAGTGGCTGCAGGTGGTGCCCTACAAGGGCTCGCTGCCCACGCCCGTGCCCACCGATCCGCTGATCTACCGCTGGTACGAGGTGGTGAGTGTGTACGGCACCACCATCAAGGAGCTGATCCACGAAGAGTTTGGCGACGGCATCATGAGCGCCATCGACTTCAGCATGGACATCCAGCGCGAAGCCAACCCCAATGGCGACCGTGTCAACGTGGTCCTGTCCGGCAAGTTCCTGCCGTATAAACAGTACTAACCCCCTGAGTCGCTTCGCGCCTTCCCCCTTTCTCTCGAATTGCTGCGCAATTCGGGAAGGGGGACACCGCCAGCGCCCGCCAGCGAAGCGCCGCCTGTGCGGCTTGGCGGCCCTTGCGCGGCGGTCGCTGGTATAGGCCGTGCTCGTTACACCGGCGTGGGCCTATGCATTGCGCCGAGTGGGGTAACGAAGACAGTCAGAGCACCTTGACCGCCCGGCCGATGAACTGGATGGGCCCCGTGGGCTTGCCAATCGGCGAGCCCGTGGGCGGTTCCAGCGTCAGCTCGAACAACTGGTTGGGCTGCAGCGGCGGCAGCTTGTCCAGCGGGATCTGCAGGGGCTGACCGGGCTGCACCAGGCCCAGCGATACGGGGCCGCTCCAGCCGTCGGCCTTGGTCCAGAACTCCAGGGCCTTGTCGGCCGGTACTTCGGCCATACCCAGCGGAATCAGGCTGATCTGCCGGGGCGAGCTGGCCTGCACCACCCAGCCTGGGGCCTTGTCATGCGGTGCGACCAGCACCACCATGAACTGCGGCGGCGCGGCCACTGGGGCGGTGCGGGTGACGAGCACTGCCGCGAGCACCGCCGCCATGGCAAAGCCCGAGCCGGCGAGGGCCCGCCACAGGCCCAGGTGGTCCCACCAGCGCACGGACGGTTTGCGTTTTGTTTCTGCGCGGGGCGGTGCAACGGGTGTCGCAGTCTGTTGAGGGCTCGCCGCTCGCAGCGACTCGTCGATGCGCGCCCACAAGGCAGCGGGCGGCGCGATGGGCTCTGCCAGCTGGGTCAGCGGCAGCAGGCGGGCTTCCCATTCGGCAACCGCCTGTTGCAGTGCCTTGTCACCAGGCAGGCGTTGCTGCACACCCTGGCGTTCGGCAGCGGGCAGGGTGCCCAGCACGTACTCGCCGGCCAGCACGCTCAGGTCTTCCGGCGAGGGGGTGGACGGTGTGTTGCGCACGTCGGTCATGCCATGCACTCCCGCAGCGAAACCAGGCTGCGCCGGATCCACGCCTTGACGGTGCCCAGCGGCGCGCCGAGGCGCTCCGCAATTTCTCCGTGCGAGCAGCCGTCCACATAGGCGTGCAGCACGCAGTTGCGGCGCGCGGGGTCCAGGGCCTCCAGGCAATGCTGCAGGCGGCCCAGGCTGGCGTTCAGCGCAAAGGTTTCCTCGACCTCATGGTGGGCCTGCACAGACATGTCGGCCTCCAGGGCTTGGGTGGTGGTGTCGTCCACATCAACGTGGCGGCCCGCGTCGCGAACGGCGTTCAGGGCCAGGTTGCGCACCACGCTGTAGATCCAGCCGCGTGCGCTGCCCCGGCGCGGGTCGTAGCTGGCGGCGCGGGTCCAGATGTTCACGCAGGCATCGTGCACGATGTCCTCGGCCAGGGCCCGCTGGCGCACGATGCGCAGCGCAACGCCCAGTAGCCGCGCGCCCTCCTGTTGGTACAGGCGGTGCATGGCCTGCCGGTCGCCCGCTGCGCAGGCGGCCAGAGCGGCTTCGTAGTCAAAATCGCCAGGGGTGTCGGGCACGGTGTGCAGGCAGCGGGGCCTCGTCTAAAGAGTGGGCGCATCGTAGCCGCAAACCCGCCACCGCCTGGCGGTAGCCCCCGCTGGGCAGGGGATTGCGTGTGCGTGGTTTACGCGGCCTTCCAGAAGATGTAGTCGGCCTGGTACTTCACGATCTGACGCTCGCCCTTGTTGGCGGTGGTGCAGGCAGCAGCGGGTGCCACGCCGCCCTTGAGGGCCACGCGCTGGATGAAGGTCACGCCGGTCATGGCGCCCGAACCCATGGCGGGGTTGGCCTTGACGAGCTGGTAGGGCAGGTTACCCGTGCCCGAGGGCGCCACGGCTAGCTGGGTGGCTGTCAGCTTGGACCCATCGCTCGACTCCCAGGTGGCCGGCGGGCCGTAGTAGGTGCCCACTTGTTTGCCGCTGCGGTCATTCAGCACGGCCTTGGGGCCCACGAACACCCATTCGGTCTGGCCGGGCATGTTGGCCTTGTCGCGGCATTCGTAGGTGATCTCGCCCACGCCCACGGTTTCCATCGCCACCTTGTTGCCAGCCGGCACCTTGATGCTGTCGGGCAGGCTGTCCTGCGAATACATGGATTTGGAAGGCGACGACATCATCGAACCGCAGGCGCTCAGCAGCACGGCGGCGGCAATGGCACCCGTCAGGGGCAGCAGGCGGGAGATGGGGGACGTGTGGACGGTCATGGCGTTTCTCTCTGGTCTGTGGGTTGATAGGACAGCAGCAAGTTGCGCTGCTGTAGGTACTACCCACGAAAACGCCGTTTGGATGCAGTGGATGCCAAAATTTTTTACCGGTGCCAGCCCGGGCAAGATTGCCGCCCGGGCCCGAGGCTGCCTCAATGCAGGGTCAGCGGCCGGGTGGTGGTCTTGACCCGCACCACGGCCGCCCGGTGCTCATAGGGGGCCACCGGCTGGCCCAGGATGGCGGCCGCCAGCGTTCGCGCCTGCCGGGCAATCGGTTCGATGTAGCGGCTGCACTGCCCTTCGATGCTGATGCAATCGCCCAGTGCATGGATGCGGGATACGCTGGTTTGCAGCGTGCCTGCGTCCACCGCAATGCCATGGGTCCAATCAAGCCCTGCACTCTGCGCCAGGCGGTGGGGGGGCAGCAGGCCTGCAGCCACCACCACTTCGTCCGCCGCAAAACGCCGCCCGCTGGTGGTGGAGACGCGGTAGCGCGAGCCCACGCGTTCCACCTGCTCCACCTGCAGACCGCCTTCAAAGCGGATGGACAGGTCTTTCCAGGCGTCCAGCAGCTGCGGGCCCGCCTGCTGGTCGTGCCAGCGCGCCAGTGGTTCGGTGGCCGTGTCCAGCAGCGTGATGTGGTGGCCGCCCAGTGCCAGGTCGTTGGCCAGCTCACTGCCGACCAGGCCCGCGCCGATGATGAGCACGTCCTTGGGCTGGTCGCCCAGGTGCTGGCGCAGGCGCTGGTAGGCGTCCAGGTGGTTGATGCGCCAGCACAGGCTGGCGGGCAAGCCCGGAGGCAAGGCGGCCTGCGCACCGTGGGCCAGCACCAGGTGGCCGTAGCGCAGCACGCCCCGCGTGGTGCGCAATTGGCGGGTGTCGGCGCAGATGCGCACGGCATGGGTGTGGGCCAGCAGGGTGACGCCCAGGCGGTGCGCCGCATCGCGACCGGTTTCGGACACCAGGGCCAGCGGGTCCAGCTGGCGCGCCATGGCCACCGACAGCAAAGGCTTGTCGTACCGGTCGCCCGCGCAGGCCGTCACCAGGGTGATGGGCAGCGTGGCGCTGTGTTGGCGCAGGGTTTCGGCCAGTTGCCAGCCTGCACGGCCCGCGCCGACGATGACCACGCCCAGCTCGCCACGCACGCGCAGGGAGGCGGCTGGCGCTGCGCTGGCCTGCGCCCGCAGCGCCTCCAGCGTGGGGGCTTCGTACGGCGAAAAATCGGCCTTGGTCACGCCGCACAAGGGGCAGGCCCAGTCGTCGGGTATGTCTGCCAGCCGCGTGCCGGGCGGCAGGCCGCCATCGGGGTCGCCGTCGGCCTCGTGGTAGACGTAGCCGCAGGCGTTGCAGATGTAGCTTTGCCAGGGCGCCTGGGTGGCCGCGTCGGCAAACGCATCGCACAGCGCCTGCGATGCCGCGCTCAACACGAACTCGGAGGCAACTGACGGCGTGGTGGCGGTGGGGAGGGCGGGCGTCATCCAGGCATCTCCTCGGTGCTGAGCCGGGCGATCTCCTTGCGCAGGTGCTTGATGGCGGGCGTGACGATGGCCACAAAGTGCGACTCGCGCACGCGCCGCTGCACGTCCGAGCTCATGAGGTAGCCGCGCGCACCCTGGTGCATCAGGGCGGACTGGGCGGCGCGCAGGCACAGCTCCGCGCCATGGGCACGGGCGTCCAGCACGTCGATGAAGAAGTCGGTGCTCGTGTCGAACGGGGTCTGGGCCAGTTGCATGACGCGTGCAGTCAGTGCATCCAGTTCGGCCTGCAGCGCGTCGGGCCGGTCTTCCAGGAACTGGTTGACATGGCCCAGTTGGGCCTCCACCGCCCACATCGAGTCGATGGCGCCCTGGGTGATGCCCACGGCCATGCCACATTGCAGCATCACAAACGCAGCGCGGATGCGGGCGATGAAAGGCCGGGTGGGGTCGGCCATGGTGTCGGCCGTGCCGATGAAATGGTCATTGAGCCGCAGCGCATAGGTGCCCGTGCCCTCCATGGCGGAGAAGCTGGGGCATTCGCGCATCTCCACGCCCGGTGCGTCGCAGCGCAGCAGGAACATCACCTCGTGCTGGCTGGCCGCACCGTCGGCCTCCACCACCGCCGCAATCGCGCCGCAGTAGTGGTCGGGCCCCAGGTTGCTCACCCAGGGCAGGGTGCCGTTGACGAGGTAGCCGCCCTCCACCGGCGTGGCCTTGAGCAGCAGGCTTTCGATCTGCGCGTAGCTCTTCATGGGGTTGGACAGCGCCGTGCCGCCCCTGCCTGCGCCGCTGGCGTGGCGCTGCAGCACATCGCCCATCAGCGCGGGGTTGCCCGACTGCTGCAGGTACAGCCCACACACCGCCTGGCACCACATCATGAAGCCGGTAGCGCCGCACACGCGCGAGGCCTCGGCCATGGCGCGGATGGCCAGGCCGTAGTCGGCCGGGCCGGCCGTGCTGTCCAGGTGCGCGCTCATCGCGCCCACGGCGGCCAGCTGCTGCAGCTCGGCGCAGGGGTAGTAGCCGGTGCGGTCAATCGCCTCCACCTGCGCGGCCAGCGGGCCCTGGGCGATCTGGCGCACGGCGGCCAGCAGCGCATCGCCCCGCAGGGCGCCGTCCAGGTGGAGTTGGGGAGGGAGGTCGGCGGGATTCATGGGGCTCCTTGGGTGCGCAGGGCGGGCTCGGTTGCGGGGCTGTTTAGTCCGCGAGGCTGATCTCGAAGGGGATGGGGTTGCGCATGCTGTTGGCCACGGGCGAGTAGAAGTTGGCGTGCTGCACGATCTCGTCCAGTACCTCGCGCGGTGCATCGCCCTCCACCAGCACCTTCACGCGGATCGCCTGAAAGCCCATCTCCGGCGGCGTCTTCTGCAATGCGCCACCCGCACCCCAGGCGGCGGGGTTGCCGATGTCGCCTTCCATGAAGACCTCGATCTTGCTGAGCTTGACCTGCTTCCAGGTGGCCACGGCCGTGATGCCCACGGCCAGGCAGCCGCCCAGGCCCGACAGCACGATCTCGCCGGGCGCAGGTGCCGTGTCCTGACCGAACAGGTGCAGAGGCTCGTCCACCACCACCGGCGCATGGTTGCCCACATAGCTCAGCGAGCGGTACTGCCCCTCCATCACCGTATGGACCTTGTTGGTACCCCGGCTGGCAGGGTTGTTGCGGCCCTTGTCGGCAAAGGCCATCAGCCCGTCGCGGTCGATGGGGCGCAGGTGCGTGTGCACGGTGGTGACGGGGGCAGATGGTTCCAGCAGATCGGTGGACATGGTGTTCCTTGGAGAAAGAGAAGGGAATGCAAAAAAGAAGGACAGGGTTCGCAGCGGGCCACGCCCGCTGCAACAACGCACAGGGCTCAGGCCGCCAGCGCCAGCGCAGGCTTTTTGGGGAACTTGACTAGCGGCAGCCCGCTTTCAATCGGCAGCTTGTCGTCGCGCGACCATTCGTTCCACGAGCCGAAGTACATGCGCACATCGGCAAAGCCCGCCTGCTTGAGCGCGAGGAAGGTGTTGGACGCACGCGCGCCTTTAAAACAGTACAGATACACCGTGTCCGCAGGGCTGATGCCCGCCGTGGCGCATTCAGCGCGCACTTCGTCGGGCGACTTGAACACCGGGCCTTGGGGCGAGGGCTTCATGAAGCGGTACCACTCCAGCCACTTGGCACCGGGCAGGCGGCCTTTTCGCGGCGCAAAGTCCTTGCCATAAGGGCTGGAGCTGTCGCCAATCCACTCGTCCACATCGCGCACGTCCAGCAGCACGGTGTCGGTGCCCAGGGCCTCGATCACATCCTCCTTGGTCAGCATCACGTCGGTGGTGGCCAGCTGGGTGGGGAAGATGGCGGGTGTGGGCACCACGGCCTCGGTGGACGTGGGCAGCTCTGCCGCCTTCCAGGCCGAGTAGCCGCCATTGAGTACCTTGACCTTGGGGTAGCCCAGCCAGGTCAGCAGGTAGTAGCCCCGGCACGACTGGCCGTAGCCGCTGTTGAGCGCGTCTTCATAGAACACGGCCGTCTCGGCGCCCGACAGGCCGATGGCGCCCAGGTGCGCGGCAAAGGTGTCTTTCAGTTCCTGCAGCCCCTGGGGCGTGGAGGTGGCGAGATACGTGAAGGTCTCGCGCAGGTTCACCGCGCCGGGGATGTGCCCCAGCGCATAGGTGTCGGCGTCGCGGGTGTCGATCAGCACCACAGGCTCTGCGGCTTGCAGGGCCAACAACTGGGTGGGCGAGATGAGGACGGCGTCGGAGGCGGATGCGGTAGGGGTGCTCATGACAAAACCTTTCGATGCGGAGGTGGGCGGGATGCCTTTCCTCCTTATTGCAACAGGTGTGCCAGAGCTTGTGAATGCAAAGAAATTTGAATGAAATAGGCTGCTAGCGCTGATTGGTAAAGCGCTGGAAGCTATTGATTTGATAGTATTTTGTGCCGACTATCACCAGAGCGCAGCCTGTCCAACGCGGACGCTGAACACTGTGTCTACAAATTGTTGACACAGTGTTGGGCGTCACTTCAAGCCTGCTTTGCGCAGCCGGTAAGCGAACTGCCGCAGCGTCAACCCCAGGCTCTGCGCCGCGCGCGACTGGTTGCCGTGGTGTTCGACCAGCGCGGCCTGCAGCACCTGAACGCTGTGGGACTGGGCCGAGGCGTAGTCGCGCACCAGCGGTGCTGCGGCGATAGGGGTAGACGGCATCTCGGCCTGAATCTGCTGAACGGGCGCCGGTGCGGGTGGCAAAACCACAGCCGCAGCGGGCAGAAACCGGTCCAGCTCGCCACGCGTTACCAGCGTGTCATTGGTCAGCAGCACCAGGCGTTCGATCACATTGCCCAGCTCGCGGATGTTGCCGGGCCAGGGGTGTTCTTCCAGCCGCGCCAGCGCGTCGGGCGAGAGGTTCACGTTGCGCTGGTGCGCCTGGTTGGCGCGGCTCACAAAGTGCAGCGCCAGCGCGCGGATGTCTTCACGCCGCTCGGCCAGCGAGGGCAGATGGATCGGAATCACGTGCAGGCGGTAGTACAGGTCCTGCCGAAAGCGGCCGGCCTCCACATCGGCCGCCAGGTCGCGGTGGGTGGCCGCCACCAGGCGCACGTTGACCTTGACCTCGCGCTGCCCGCCCAGGCGCACCAGCGTGCCCTCCTGCAGCGTGCGCAGCAGCTTGGACTGCAGGGCCAGCGGCAGCTCGCCAATCTCATCAAGAAAGATGGTGCCGCTGTCAGCCTGCTCAAACCAGCCCGCGCGGGCTGTGCTGGCGCCGGTGAACGCGCCTTTCTCGTAGCCAAACAGTTCGGATTCGAACAGCGCGTCCGGAATGGCCGAGCAGTTGACCTTGATGAAGGGCCGGTCGCGCCGCCCGCTGGCCAGGTGCACGGCGCGTGCGAACAGCTCCTTGCCCGTGCCCGACTGGCCCAGCAGCAGCACGGTGGCCTGGGTTTGCGACACGCGCTCCAGCTCGCTCAACGCCTGCAGCAGCGGTGGCGAACTGCCAATGAGCCCGTAGCGCGCGCTTTTGGTGTTGAGCGCGTTGGCCAGCACGGCATTGCGCGCCTCCAGCTGCCGCGTCTGGTCGGCCACCAGGGCTTCGAGCTGCAGCAGCTGCCCCACCAGCGTGGCCAGCACGCGCAGCACGGCCAGGTCGTCGTTCAGGTGGCGCTGGCGGCTGCGGATGCGGTGGCAGGCCAGCACGCCGATGGGCGCGTTGTTGACCTCGATCGGCAGGGCGATGAAGGCCACCGTCTCGGGCGGCAGCTGGCTGCGCTCCACTGCGCGTGCCAGAAACAGCGGTTCGGCATCAATGTCCTGCACGATGGCAGGCTGCCCCGTGGCCAGCACGCGGCCTGTGATGCCCTCGCCCCAGGCGTACCGCCCGCGCTGCACCTCGGCCTGGGTGAGGCCGTACGCATGCTGGATGGAGGCGGTGCGCGGCGCGCCGGCTGGGGAGGAGGGAGCGTTGTCCACCAGCACGATGCGCCCCCGGTTCAGGCCCAGCAGCTCGCTCATCAGGTGCAGCATTTCGCGCAGCACCAGGCCGGGCGCCAGGCTGCGGCCGATGAGGCGCATCACCTCGCGCATCAGCAGCAGCTCCTGGGCGTGCCAGTCGGTGGGGCTGTGCGAGCGGGCCGTGCTGGAAGGGGAGGGCATGGGCGGTGGGGGCATGTCAGGGCGATTGCAAGTTCTGCGCCCGGGTGCATTAAAGTCGCCTGCGTCCCGCCATTTACCGACTTTTTCACCTTCTCGAAAGCACCCACCATGACCACCCTCGGAACCCCTCTGTCCCCCCATGCCACCAAAGTCATGCTGCTGGGCTCGGGCGAGCTGGGCAAGGAGGTGCTGATCGCGCTGCAGCGCCTGGGGGTGGAAACCATTGCCGTGGACCGCTACGACAACGCCCCCGGCCAGCAGGTGGCCCACCACGCGCGCACCATCACCATGAGCGACCCGGCCCAGCTCAAGGCCCTGATCGAGGCCGAGCGCCCGCACCTGGTGGTGCCCGAGATCGAAGCCATCGCCACCCCCATGCTCGAAGAGCTGGAAGCCGCGGGCACCGTGCGCGTGATCCCTACGGCCCGCGCAGCGCGCCTGACCATGGACCGTGAAGGCATCCGCGTGCTGGCCGCCGAAACGCTGGGCCTGCCCACCAGCCCTTACAAATTCTGCAATTCGCTGGAAGAACTGCAGGCCGCGATTGATGCAGGCATCGGCTACCCCTGCATCGTCAAGCCCGTGATGAGCAGCTCCGGCAAGGGCCAGAGCAAGATCGACGGCCCCGCCGACGTGCAAAAGGCCTGGGACTACGCCATGGCCGGTGGCCGGGTGAGCCACGGCCGCGTGATCGTCGAGGGCTTCATCGACTTTGACTACGAAATCACCCAGCTCACCGTGCGTTCGGTGGGCACAGATGGCCAAATCACCACCAGTTTCTGCGACCCCATCGGCCATGTGCAGGTGAGTGGCGACTATGTGGAAAGCTGGCAGCCCCACCCCATGCACCCGGCCGCACTCGAAAAGTCGCGCCAGATCGCCAAGGCCGTCACCGACAACCTGGGCGGCCAGGGATTGTTTGGCGTGGAGCTGTTCGTCAAGGGCGAGCAGGTCTGGTTCAGCGAAGTCAGCCCCCGCCCGCACGACACCGGCCTGGTCACGCTGTGCACCCAGCACCAGAGTGAGTTCGAGCTGCACGCCCGCGCCATCCTGGGCCTGCCGGTGGACACGAGTCTGCGCAACCCCGGCGCCAGTGCCGTCATCTACGGCGGTGTAGAAGCCCAGGGCATCGTGTTCGATGGTGTGGAAGAAGCCCTGCGCGTGCCGGGCACCGACCTGCGCCTGTTCGGCAAGCCCGAGAGTTTTGTGAAGCGCCGCATGGGCGTGGCGCTGGCGCGGGCTGAGAATGTGGACACGGCGCGTGCGAACGCCAAGCTGGCGGCGAGCAAGGTCAGGCCCCGCGTGGCCTGATAGCCTGCGGCCGCAGTTGCGGCGGGCCGGTGCGACGACGGCGCTTCTGAAGGAGAAACCCCTGTGAGCCTGAGTGCGCGGATCTTGTGGCTGGTGCTGGCAGCCTCTTTGTTGCCTGTGCCGGCCCTGGTGTGGCTGCTGCTGGAGTTCCGGGTGGCCACCACCGGACAGGCGCGCGACCGGCTGGTGGCCCGGGCAGGCATCATTGCCAGCGACCTGGACGACAAGATCGCTGGTACCGGGCAACTCTTGTTTGGCCTTGGGCGCGTACCCCTGCTGGCAGCGGGCGACAAGGCCGCCTGCTCTGATTTCCTGGCAGATGTCCTCAAGGAACATCCCCAGTACACCGGCATCCTCACCATTCAGCCCGATGGTTCCCTGTTCTGTGATTCGCTGCGCAGTGGCCGTACCCTGGACCTGCGGGACCGCAGTTACTTTCAGCGTGCGCTGACAGCCTCCGGGCCGGTGCTGGAAGCGGTCATAGGCCGCCTGACGGGCAAAGGGGTGCTGCAGGTGGCCTACCCGGTGCGCGATGCGGGAGGCGCGTTGCGCTTCATCCTGCTGGCCTCGCTCGACATGCAGGACTACGGGCAGGCCACGGTGCATGCACAGCGCTATGAGCGCATGCATCTGCAGGTATGGAATGCCGACGGTTCGGTGGTCATGGACTTCCGCCGGCCGGAGGTGGCGCCGCTGACCCTGGGGGACGCCGAACGCACTTTCATGCTGCAAGCAGTCGAAGGGCATGCCGTGATGGAGGGGGCCGATGGCGTGCGTCGCGTCTGGGTGCGCGCCCAGTTGCCGCGCGCACAGGGCTCGGATCTGCGTCTGGCCCTGGCCGTGCCCGAGGACGACCTGCGTGGCCCGGTGGAGCGCCAGTTCCGGCGCGCACTGCTGGGGGTGCTGGCACTGGCGGCCATCGTGTTCGTTGCTGCTTTTCTGTTGGTGGAATTTGCGGTGCGCCGCCATGCCATGCGCGCCATACGTGCCATTGGCCGCATGGATGCTGGCAACTACGCCGAACCCATTGGTACACCCTATCCCCCGGGAGAGCTGGGGCAGGTGGCCCGGGCACTGGACCGGATGGCGGAGTCCCTGCTGCGCCAGCAGCAGTCCATCGCGCTGCACACGGAGACGCTGGAGCGCCAGGCGCGGCGAGACCCCCTGACCGACTTGGCCAACCGCTACAGCCTCACGGAGCGGCTGGACGCGGCGTTGGACCGGGCGCGGGAGCAGGGCCACTGCGTGGCCGTTCTGGCCATGGACCTGGACCGGTTCAAAGGGGTGAACGACAGCCTGGGCCATGCCCGGGGCGATGCCTTGCTCAAGGAGGTGGCGGCCAGGTTGCAGGGTTGTGTGCGTCCTGGCGATGTGGTGGCCCGGCCGGGTGGGGATGAGTTTGTGGTGGTGCTGCCCGACCTGCCGGACCCGGCGGTCGTGGAGCCCATGGCGCGGCGCATTGTGCGGGCGCTGACCCTGCCTGTGGAGACCGGCACGTCCAGCTGGTTGCTGGGCACCAGCCTGGGCATTGCGGTCTTCCCGCAGGATGGGGACTCTGGCGACCTGTTGTTGCGCAATGCAGACGTGGCCATGTACGACGCCAAGGACCTGGGGGGGAATCGGCTGGCTTTCTTCAGCCCGCACATGACGGAGGTGTTGACGGAGCGCCTGCGGGTGGAGGCGGGCCTGCGCCATGCCATCGAGCACGACGGGCTGCGCCTGCACTATCAGCCCATCATGGATGCGCGGACGGGGCGTTTGTCGTCGGTGGAGGCGCTGGTGCGGTGGGCGGACCCGGAGCGTGGGCTGGTGTCTCCGCTGCAGTTCATCGGCATTGCGGAAGAAACGGGGCTGATCGTGCCCCTGGGCGAATGGGTGCTGAACGAGGCCTGCGCGCAGGCACGCCGGTGGCTGGATGCCGGGTGGGGGGAGATCCCGGTGGCGGTGAACCTCTCGGCCCGTCAGTTCCAGGAGCCCGAGCTGGACCAGGTGGTGGCCCGCGCCTTGCAAAGCACCGGGTGCCCACCCCGGTTGCTGCAATTGGAGATCACTGAAAGCTCGATCATGGAGCCCGTGGAGGAGGCCCTGCAGACCATGCAGCGCCTCACCGCGCTGGGCGTGCAGCTGGCCATCGACGACTTCGGCACCGGCTATTCGTCACTCAGCCAGCTCAAGCGGTTTCCGGTGCGCAAGCTCAAGATCGACCGCTCTTTCGTCAACGACCTGGGGAGCAACGACCGGGGCGAGATGCTGGTGGACGCCATCGTGGCCCTGGCGCAAAGGCTGGGCCTGCGCACGGTGGCCGAGGGCGTGGAAACCGACCACCAAGCCCAGTGGCTGGCCCGGCTGGGCTGCGACGAACTGCAGGGTTACCTCTTTTCCCAGCCTTGCGCGCCACAAGACCTTGAAAACTGGTGGCAGGGTCGGGTGGCAGGCCGTTCCGCCGGCCCTATTCCCGGATCTGCCGCCCCGTGAGCTTGAGGAACAGGTCTTCCAGATTGGCCGGCCGGTGCAGCGTGCGCAGGTGGCCGTGTGCGGCCAAGGCCTGCAGCAGTGGCTGGGCGTTCTGGGTGTAGAAAAACACGGTCTCGCCGCTGATTTCCACGCGGGCGGCCTGGGCACGCAGCGCGGCGTCTTCGGCCATCTGGGCGGCCCCCACGCCGAACACCTCCACCACATCCGGCTCCAGGTGCTGGGCGATTAGCTCGCGCGGGCGGCCTTCGGCAATCTTGCGGCCGTGGTCCAGCACCAGCAGGCGCGAGCACAGGCGCTCGGCCTCGTCCATGAAGTGGGTGGTCAGCAGGATGGACTTGCCTTGCTGCAGCAGCAGTTGCAGGCGCTCCCACATCAGGTGGCGGGCTTGCGGGTCCAGGCCGGTGGTGGGCTCGTCCAGCAGCAGCAGGCGCGGGTTGTTGACCAGGGCGCGCGCCAGCGACAGGCGCCGCTTCATGCCGCCCGATAGCTCGCCCGGCTTGGCATCGGCCTTGTGGGTGAGGGCTGCGAACTCCAGCAACTGGGGTACACGCTGGTCCATCACTGCGCCCTTCAGCCCAAAGTAGCGGCCGAACACGCGCAGGTTCTCGGCGCAGGTGAAGTCCGGGTCGAGGGTGTCGAACTGCGTGACCACACCCAGCTGCGCCTTGATGGCCAGCGCATCGCGTGGCATGTGCAGCGGTGCGGTGCCGGGCTTGGAGGTGAAATGCACTTCGCCGCCATCCGGTGACGCCAGGCCCAGGCACATGCGAATGGTGGTGGTCTTTCCAGCACCGTTGGGGCCGATGACGCCCAGGCATTCGCCGGGAGCAATCGCGAAGGACACGTCGTCCACCACCGTGGTCTCGCCATAACGTTTGCGCAGGTGCAGAGCTTCAAAAAGTGCGGTCATGGAGGGATTGTGTGCGACGTGGGCATACCCGGTGTTGCGCGCAGTCGTTGTGGCAAAGATCAACACTTAGCGCAGGTGGATAGTGCACTGATTGCTATCAAAAGAGGATCAATTGGCTCAGTCCGCTGCGACCAGCCGCCCACGGCCCGCCGTCTTGGCTGCATAGAGGGCGCCATCGGCACGGGCCATCAGTTCCGCCAGGGCGGCCTCACCGGGCTGCAGGACGGCCATCCCGGCGCTGTAGTCCAGCGCAAAGCCCAGCTCGGCCACACTGGCTGCATGCAGGCGCCTGCGCAGTCGCCGGTCCAGGGCCAGTCCGGCGGGCTCGCTGTTGTGCAACAGCAGCACACCAAACTCCTCGCCACCCAGGCGGCCAACCAGGTCGCCGCTGCGGCAGGTGTCGCCCAGCAGGCTGGCAAACAGTTGCAGGGCGCGGTCCCCGGCCTCGTGGCCATGGGTGTCGTTGACCTGCTTGAAGTGGTCCAGGTCCAGCATCATTGCCGTCATGGGCAACTGGTGGCGTGCGGCGTGGGCCAGCAGGCTGCTGCCTTGGGTGGTGAAGCCGCGCCGGTTGAGCACGCCGGTGAGGCCGTCGGTCATCGCCAGCGTGCGCAGCTTGTGTTCAGCCTCCGACCGCCAGGCCACCAGTAGGGCGACCGTGCCGAGCACCAGGCTCACGTTGGTGGCCACGGCGGCAGCGAGGTTGACAGGATGGGGAGTGCGAAAGCTGGGGTACTGGTCGGTGAAGGCGCCCAGCATGCCCCGCGCCAACGTGAACGCGGCCGACGTCAGCAGGCAGCCCAGCAGCAGGCTGCGCCAGCGCAGGTTGGCCTCGACCACCGGCGCCAGGGTGGCGCGCGCAACGATGCACAGGATGGTGGCCAATACAAAGTTGGCCCAGCCCACGCGCCAGGCGTAGTGACCAAAGCCCAGGGTGTAGCCCAGTGGGGCGGCTATCACCAGCACCAGCAGCAGGCGGCGCAAGGGACGGGGGCCCAGCCATTCTTCGAGCGCCCGGTACAGCATCCACTGTGCGGCCGCGTTGCAGGCAATCGACACGGTGGAAAGGGTCTGGTCCCACAGGGTGGATGAGGCAATGATGGCCGCCCAGGCCACGGCCTGCAGCAGCATGCTCGCCTGCACATGGCGGGCCGCGCGGCTCACGTCCCGGCCCATGATCAGCGGCAGCGCGGCCGAGATCATGAACAGGTTGGCCGCCATGACCGTCATCAGCGTGAGGAAATCCAGTGGCATACGCAGTGGCCCCGGGGCCTGTGTTTACTGAAAAGCGACCTCGGCAAAGCTGCGCAGCTTGCGGCTGTGCAGGCGGTCCACGCCGCCGTTGCGCAGGATCTCGATGGCGCGCATGCCGATGCGCAGGTGCTGGTCCACCCGCTCGCGGTAGAAGTGGTTGGCCATGCCGGGCAGCTTGATTTCGCCGTGCAGGGGCTTGTCGCTCACGCACAGCAGGGTGCCGTAGGGCACGCGGAAGCGGAAGCCGTTGGCGGCGATGGTGGCGCTTTCCATGTCCAGCGCCACGGCGCGGCTCTGGCTGAAACGGCGCTGGGGCGTGTTGTCGGGCAGCAGCTCCCAGTTGCGGTTGTCGGTGCTGGCCACGGTGCCGGTGCGCATCACGCGCTTCAGGTCGGCGCCGCTGATCTGTGTGACATCGGCCACGGCCTGCTGCAATGCGAGCTGGATCTCGGCCAGCGCCGGGATGGGCACCCACAGCGGCAGGTCTTCGTCCAGCACGTGGTCCTCACGCACGTAGGCGTGGGCCAGCACGTAGTCGCCCAGCTGCTGGCTGTTGCGCAGGCCCGCGCAGTGGCCCAGCATCATCCAGGCGTGGGGGCGCAACACGGCGATGTGGTCGGTGATGGTCTTGGCGTTGGCGGGGCCTACGCCGATGTTGACCATGGTGATGCCGCTGCTGTCTGCGCGCACGAGGTGGTAGCCGGGCATTTGCGGCAAGCGCGGCGGGGCTACGCCCAGTTCGTCGCCGGGCTGGGCACCCAATCCCACGCGGCGGGTGACCACGTTGCCCGGCTCGATGAAGGCGATGTATTCACTGTCGGGCTTGGCCATCTCGGCGTGGCCCAGGCGCACAAATTCGTCGATGTAGAACTGGTAATTCGTGAACAGCACGAAGTTCTGGAACCACTCGGGCGCCGTTCCCGTGTAGTGGCGCAGGCGGTGCAGCGAGTAGTCCACGCGCGGCGCGGTGAACAGCGACAGCGGCTGCGCCTCGCCTGGGCGGGCCTGCCAGGTGCCGTTGGCGATGCCGTCGTCCATGGCAGCCAGGTCGGGCAGGTCGAACACGTCGCGCATCAGCATGCGGCGCTCGGGCGTCAGCGTGCCCTCGATGTGGTCGTGCTCGGCAAACGAGAAATGGATCGGAATGGGGTGGGCGCTGGTGCCCACTTCCAGCTCCACGTTGTGGCTGGCGCGCAGCAGGCGAAACTGCTCGGCGTAGTAGTGAGCGAACAGGTCGGGCCGGGTGAGGGTGGTTTCGTAGCGCCCAGGGCCTTCCACAAAACCATAGGCCAGCTTGGTGTCGGCCCGCGCCACGGTGGTGGTGTGCACCCGTACAAAGGGGTAGAACGCGCGCACGGCGCCTTCGGGCGTTTCGCCTGCCACAAAACGCTGCATGGCGTCGCGCAGGTGGCCAATCTGTTGCTGGTAAATGCGCTGCACCTGGGCCAGTGCGTCGGCCGGGTCGGTGTGGCGGGTGGGGGCGATGAAGTCGGGGATGAGGGGCATGCCCCTATTGTCCACAAGCCGGGAACGTGTCTGTGTGACGGCACCGGGAAGGGATCGGAAACAGGTTCTTAAACCGGCAAATCGCGCATCCAGCGCTGGAGCGCCACGGCATCCAGCGGCACCGACACCACATGCCCCTGGATCAGGTCACACCCCAGGCCCTTGAGCAATTGCACCTGCGCCGGGGTTTCCACCCCTTCGGCCACGGTTTTGAGCTGCAGGCTGCGGGCCATCTGAATGACGGCCGTGACGATGGCCACGTCGTCGGGGTTGCCGGGCGTGTCCACCACAAAAGACCGGTCGATCTTGAGGCTGTCGATGGGGTAGCGCTTGAGGTAGGCCAGCGACGAATACCCTGTGCCAAAGTCGTCGATCGAGATGCCCACGCCCAGCGCTTTGAGGGCATTGAGGGTGTCCAGCACCTGGCCGGTCTGGTGCATGAGCACGGATTCGGTCAGCTCGATCCCCAGGTACTGCGGCGCCAGGCCGGTATCGCGCAGCGCCGCGGCGATTTCGCCAGCGACATCGCGCTGGCGAAATTCGAGGGCCGACAGGTTCACCGCCACGGGCACCAGGGCCAGGCCTTCGTCCTGCCATTCCTTGAGCTGGCGGCAGGCCTCGCGCATCACCCAGCGGCCGATGGGGGTGATGAGGCCGCGCGATTCCGAAAAGGTGATGAACTCGTCCGGCCCCACCAGGCCGCGCTGCGGGTGGCGCCAGCGCACCAGAGCCTCCAGCCCCTGCAGGGAGCCGTCTTCCAGGCTGATCTGGGGCTGGTAGTGCAGCACAAAGGCGTTGTCCACAATGGCCTCGCGCAGAAGGCGCTCGTGCTGCAGCACGTCGATGGCGCTGGCTTCCATGCTCGGGGTGTAGAACTGGCGGTTGCCGCGGCCGCTTTCCTTGGCGTGGTGCATGGCTGCATCGGCGCAGCGCAGCAGTGCATCGCCGGTGGTGGCGTGTTCGGGGAAAAGGCTGATACCGATGGAAGGGGACACCGTCAGCGGCACCTGGCCCAGGGTGAACACGCCGTGCATGGACGCCAGCAGCTTGTCGGCCACCCGGGCGGCATCGTCGGGGCCCTGCACATCGGTCAGCACCACCACAAACTCATCGCCGCCCAGCCGCGCCACCACGTCAGCGTCGCGCACGCCCTGGCGCAGGCGTTCGGCCACGTTGCACAGCAGCTGGTCGCCTGCATGGTGGCCCAGCGAGTCGTTCACCGTCTTGAAATGGTCCAGGTTCACAAAAAGCACGGCCGCACGGCCGTGGCGCCTGCGGGCCAGCGACAGCACCTGCGACAGCTGTTCCATCAGGAAGTGGCGGTTGGGCAACTGCGTGAGCGTGTCGTGCAGCGCAATGAAGGCCTCGCGTTCCTGGGCCTGCTTGCGGGCCGTGATGTCACGCACCACCACGATGCGGTAGTCGGCATGGTGCAGTGGCATGGTCTTGCCCACCACCTCCACGGGAATGACATGACCGTCCTTGTGGCGGATGGTCACTTCGTAGGGGTCTTCGCGCCCGGTGCGCGTGTAGTCCAGCGCCACGGCCCTCCATTCCGGACTGATGAAGTGGAAGATGGAAAACCCCACCACCTCCTGCAGCGCATAACCCGTCAGGCGGGTGAGTGCCTCATTGCCGTCGGTGATGATGCCGTCGCGGTGGAACACGATGGCCTCGTCCGTGGCCTCGGTGAACTTGCGCATGCGCTCTTCGCTCTGGCGCACTTGGCGCTCCGCGCGCCAGCGCTCAGTGATGTCGGTGATCAGAACGAACGAGCCCAGCTGCTGCGCGCTGGCGTCAAAGTGCGGGATCAGGTTGACCTCGATCATGCGGGCCTCGCCATTGGGCAAGGTCTGCTCACGTGTGTACTTCACATGTTCGCCGCATGCGGACCGTTCCACATGCGGCTGGATGGCCAGCCAGGCCTTGTCGCCGATGGCCTCCTGCACCGTGAGGCCCAGGATGGACTCGGTCGTGTGGCCGTTGTAGGCGGCATAGCCTTGGTTGGCGAACTGGCAGCACAGGCCGGGCAGGTTGTAGTAGGCCATCAGCGCGGGCACGGAGTCTGCAATCAGCCGCAGCAAAGCATCGCTGGAGCCTCGGGGGCCAGGGGTGGGGGCTGCGTTGGTGAGGTCTTGCATGGGCAGGCGCTGATGGGTTTTGTTATAGCCGATAGACCTGACAGCAAGGCTTGGGGCAACTCCCCATGCAAGTTTGCTGCGCGGGTGGGTGGGTTGCGGTGGGTCTTTCTGTCACCATGGGGCATTGCCAGAAGAACAAAAGACAGGAAAGGTGCGGGAGTTCCATGCAGGAGTTCGGAGGTTTTTCCTCAGCGCTGGCCGTGCTGGCGAGCGCAGCGGGGTGCGGTTTGCTGATGGGTATTGAGCGCGAGCGTCGCAAAGGGGCGGGGCCCGACCGGGCGCTGGCCGGGGTGCGGTCGTTCACCCTGGCTTCCCTGGGGGGCGCGGCAGCTGCGCTCACGGCGGTTCCTGTGCTGGTGGTGGTGGGGGCCGTGTTGGTAGCGGCCCTCACGGTGGTGGCCTATGCGCGCGACCGCTCTGGCGACCCTGGCGTCACTACCGAGATCGCCTTGTTTCTGGCCTATCTGATCGGGGTGACCTGCGCGCGCGACCAGTTGCTGGCCGCCGCCCTGGCGGTGGTGGTGACGGGGCTGCTGGCGTTGCGGGACGTGTTGCACCAGTTTTCCAACCAGTGGCTGCAGCCCGGCGAGGTGCGCAGCGGGCTCATTCTGGCCGCCTTGGCTTTGCTGGTGTATCCGCTGGCCCCCAACACCCCCCTGTGGCAAGACGTGCTGAACCCGCAGGTGGTGGTGCGCCTGGTCATCGTGTTGCTGGTGATCCAGTCGCTGGCGCACCTGGCCAAGCGACTGATGCAGGCGCGCCATGCCGTGGCGCTGTCGGCGCTGGCCTCCGGGTTTGTCTCGAGCACCGCCACCATTGGCAGCCTGGGTATGGAGGTGCGAGCGGGCCGTGCCACAGCGCACACCAACGCAGGCGCTGCGGTGCTGTCGTGTGTGGCCACCATGGCCCAGATCGTGGTGGTGGCCGCCACCGTGCAGCCGCAGTGGCTGGCGCGGCTGTGGCTGCCCGCGCTGGCGGGCGGGTGTGTGGCGGCCGCCGTGGGATGGTGGGGCGGGCGCGGCGCGGCGCACCTGTCTGCGAAGGCTACGGACGCCGGTGCGGAGGTGGCGGTTGCTGTACCCCCTGACACCCCCATGTTCAAGCTGCGCGATGCCTTGCTGATTGCGGCTCTGCTCACTGGCATTCAGGCCGGTGTGCAGGGGCTCACGGCGTGGCAAGGCGACGCGGGCATGCTGGCGGGCGCGCTGCTGGCGGCCCTGGCCGACGTGCATGCCGCCACGGCGGCCGTGCTGGTGCGCGGCGGCCCGCACAGCGCGGCCGCACCCGCCATCGCGCAGGCCCTGATGGCCGCGCTGCTGGTGCATGCAGGCAGCAAGTGCGCGGTGGCCCTGGCCAGTGGTGGCTGGCGCTACGCGCTGGCTGTGGCACCGGGCGTGCTGGCGCACACCCTGGCTTTTGTGGGGGTGTTGGCCCTGCAGGCATAGCGGCTGGTGAAGGCGGGGCCGGATAATCGGCCCATGACCTCCAAAGAAAACCAAGCCCGCACTGATTTCAGCACGCTGGCCCTGAGCCCCGCCACGCTGGCCAACCTGCAGCAGCTGGGCTATACCACCATGACCCCCATCCAGGCGGCCAGCCTGCCGCCCGCGCTGCTGGGTAAGGACCTGATCGCCCAGGCCAGCACCGGCAGCGGCAAGACCGCCGCGTTTGCCCTGGCCCTGCTGGCCAACCTCAACCCCCGCCGTTTTGCGGTGCAGGCGCTGGTGCTGTGCCCCACGCGCGAGCTGGCCGACCAGGTGACCACCGAGATCCGCCGCCTGGCACGGGCCGAAGAAAACATCAAGGTCGTGACCCTGTGTGGCGGCGTGCCGCTGCGCGCCCAGACGCTGAGCCTGGAGCATGGCGCGCACATCGTGGTGGGCACGCCCGGCCGCGTGATGGACCACCTGGAGCGCCAGCACCTGTCGCTGGATGCGCTCAACACCCTGGTGCTCGACGAGGCCGACCGCATGCTCGACATGGGCTTCTTCGACGACATCGTCGTGGTGGCCAAGCAGTGCCCCAAGGAGCGCCAGACGCTGCTGTTTTCGGCCACGTACCCTGAGGGCATCGCCAAGCTCAGCGCCCAGTTCATGAAATCGCCCGAGCAGATCACGGTGCAGGCGCAGCATGCCGAAGGCAAGATCGAGCAGCGCTGGTACGAGGTGAAAAACAGCGAGCGCCTGCACACGGTGTCGCAGCTGCTCAACCACTTCCGCCCAGAATCGTCCATCGCCTTTTGCAACACCAAGCAGCAGTGCCGCGACCTGGTGGGGGTGCTGCAGGCCCAGGGCTTCAGCGCGCTGGCGCTGTTTGGCGAGCTGGAACAACGTGAGCGTGATCAGGTGCTGGTGCAGTTTGCCAACCGCAGTTGCTCGGTGCTGGTGGCCACCGACGTGGCCGCGCGGGGCCTTGACATTGCCAACCTGGCCGCCGTGATCAACGTGGATGTGACGCCCGACCCCGAGGTGCACATCCACCGCATTGGCCGCACCGGCCGGGGCGATGCCGACGGCCTGGCGCTGAACCTGGCCAGCCTGGACGAGATGGGCTCCGTGGGCAAGATCGAGCAACTGCAGGGCCGCGAGTCGCGCTGGTTCCCGGTGGCGGACCTCACGCCCACGGGCAGCGGCCCGCTGGTGCCGCCCATGGTCACCATCCAGATCATCGGTGGCCGCAAGGAAAAGATCCGTGCGGGCGACGTACTGGGCGCGCTCACCGGCGAGATGGGCTACACCCGCGAGCAGATCGGCAAGATCAATGTGAACGACTTCTCGACCTACGTGGCGGTGGATCGCGCCATCGGCGCCCAGGCCGCCCAGCGCCTGAACCAGGGCCGCGTGAAGGGCAAGACCGTGAAGGCGCGGCTCGTCACGGACTGAGAGGCTGAGAGTCTTTTATCCATGCCCGCCTTGCACGCGAAAACGCCCCGGCTCGTCGTTGCAAATGCTCGCCATAGCCCGAGCTGTGGCTGTGCTTTGCGCCCAGATCCGAGGCGTTTTCGCGCGCTTTTCGGGCTCGCCTAAAAACTCTCAGCCTCTGAGGCGCTCACGTGGGGCCAGCGCCGCTGCGCGGAGGCTGGCTGCGCTGGTGGCAGGTGAAAGTTTGGGTGAAAAATGCCGCCAGCGCTTGATGGGTGTCATTTGTTGCTATCTGTTTGATAGTTACCAGGTTCTGCCCGGCGGCGGATCATTTCCGCAGCTGTTTTTTCACGCCGCCTGTGACATCTGCGCATTGCGTCAAGACCTATAGAGGACTATAGTTCTTGGCATGACCACATCCCACAAAGTTGTTGCCTTTGCCAGTGCCCCGGGACTGAGCCGCTACGCCGCCCTGGCCGCCGCCCTGCGTGCCCGCGTGGTGGCCGGGGAGTGGCCACCCGGCTCGGCCCTGCCGGCAGAAAGCCTGCTGGCCACCGAGCACCAGGTGGCGCTGGGCACCATGCGCCGTGCGCTGGAACTCCTGGTGGCGCAAGGCCTGGTAGAACGCATACACGGCCGGGGCACCTTTGTGCGCCAAGGGATTGCCGGTGCGTCGATGCTGCGCTTTTTTAGGTTTGACAGCGGCAGTGGCGAAATGCCACGCTCGCGCATCCTGTCACGCCAGCGCGTGGCGGCCCCGGCCGCCGTGGCCCGCAGGCTGGGCTTGGCCACGGGCGAGATGGTGCTGCGGCTGCAGCGTTTGCGCCTGCTGGCCGACCAGCCCTGTCTGCTGGAAGAGCTGTGGTTGCCGCTGGATGTGTTTGCTCCCCTGGCCGAAGGCAGCACCGCCGAATGGGACGACCTGCTGTACCCCATGTTCGCGCGGCGCTGCGGCGTGCATGTGCACCGTGCCGTGGACGACATTGGCTTTGCCGTGCTGACGGCCGCTCAGGCCATCCCCCTGGGGCTGGCCGCAGGCCATCCGGGCGTGGTGGTGCAACGGGCCGCCTACGACCTGGGCGGGCGCTGCGTCGAATGGCGCACCACGCGCGGCGATGCCCATGCCTTTCACTACACCGTGACCATTACATGAACGACAACCGCGGGGGGGGGGCCGTGGCCTGGCAAGCCAGTTCCACCCCCCCCTGCTGGACTTGGAGCGCCAGCTTCCTGCGTGGCCCCCTGAACGCCTGAAAACTCAACCAAGGAGACCTGTATGCACCATCTGTCCGATCCTCTGAACCCCCCTGGTCTGTCGCGCCGCGCGGCGCTGGCTGCCGTGGGCGCCACCTTGGCCGCCCCCTGGGTGCACACCCGCGCCGCGGGCGTGGGCGGCGGACGCACCGTGACCCTGGTTGTCTCTTACCCGGCAGGCGGCGGTGCCGACCTGATGGCCCGCATCATCGCGCCCCGCATGGCCGAGGCGCTGGGGCAAGGCGTGGTGGTGGACAACAAGCCCGGCGCCAGCGGCCAGCTGGCCGCATCGGCGGTGGCCCGTGCCACGCCGGATGGCACCACACTGCTGCTCGATGCATCGTCGTTCGCTGTCAATCCATCGCTCTACCCCAAGCTGCCCTACGACAGCAACGCGGCCTTTGCGCCACTGGCCGTGTTGGCGACCTTTCCGAACGTGCTGGTGTGCCACCCGGGCTTCGGCGTCAATTCCGTCAAGGAGGTCATCGCACGCGCCAAGGCCAAGCCCGAGGACGTGGCCTATGCGTCGTCCGGCAATGGCTCGGCCCAGCATCTGGCGGGGGCGTTGTTTGAAGAGCGCACAGGCGTGCGGCTGTCCCACATTCCCTACCGTGGGGGCGGCCCTGCCATGAACGACGTGATGGGCGGCCAGGTGCCGCTGTTCTTTGCCAATGTGGCCTCGTCCCTGGGCCACATCCAGGCGGGCAAGCTGCGACCGCTGGCAGTGACCAGCGCCGTGCGCGCCCGTTCGCTGCCCGATGTACCCACCATGGCGCAGGCCGGCGTGGCCGACTACGAAGTGCTGGAGTGGAACCCCGTGCTGGCTCCGGCGGGCATTGCGCCCGAGGTGCGCACGCAGCTGGTCAACGCCATCCGCAAGGCGCTGGCAGACCCTGAGGTGCTGGGCCGCATCCGCGCGCTGGGCGGCGATGCCTTTCCCGATGCCACCCAGGCCAGTGCGGGCAAGTTCATCCAGGCCCAGCAAGCGCAGTGGGGCAAGGTCATCCGTGAGCGCAAGATCGTGGTGGGCTGACCCATGGGTGCGCTGGCCACATCCACACCGTTGCGGGATGCCCTGGAGGGATGGGACACGCACATCCATGTGTTTGATGCCGCCGCCCCGGTTCAGGCCGGGCACTACCAGCCTGCGCACCAGCCTCTCGAACGCATTGAGGCAGAAGCCGCGAAGCTGGGCGTGGGCCACCTCGTGTTGGTGCAGCCCAGCGTGTATGGCACCGACAACCGGCTGGTGCTCGACGCCCTGGCCCGCGAACCGGGTCGGCACCGCGCGGTGGTGGTGGTGGATACCGACATTGCGGATGCTGTGCTGCAGACCATGCACGCCCTGGGCGTGCGCGGCGTGCGTTTCAATCTGGTGTCCCCCGTGGGCAACGGGGCGCAGGCCATGCAGGCGCTGGCGCCCCGCCTGAAGGCGCTGGGCTGGCATGTGCAGTGGTACGCAGCACCCGCACAACTCGCGCAGATTGCCCAGCTGCATGCGCAAACGGGGCTGCCCTGTGTGCTGGACCATCTGGCGGGGATGCACGCCGCCTTGGCGCAGGACGATGCGGCCTGGCAGGCGCTGGCAAGGCTGGCCGACCTGGGGGCGTGGGTCAAGCTGTCGGGCTGGTACCGCCTGCAGGCCGTGGCGCCCTACGCCGAACTGCACGGCGCGATCCGCCGCGTGGCCGGGCTGATGGGTGAGCGGCTGGTGTGGGGTTCGGACTGGCCCCATACGGCGTTTGCTCCGCACGCCATGCCCGCCTACGCGAGTGTGTGGGAGCCGGTGGTGGAGGCCCTGGGCGCGGCGCGCGCCGACAAGGTGCGCATGGCGGGCGCTAAGCTGTACCGCTGAAGCGAAGTGCGTATGGGGGCATTGGCATGGGTGCTTCCCGCACCCGCCGTCTCTTTACCTGGCGCCTGCCTCTTCCAGCATCCGCACCATTTCGCTGAAGCCGCGCTGCCGTGCAAGTTGGAGCGGCGTGTTGCCCTGCCGGTCGGTCAGCGTTTGGCTCGCACCCGCCCGCAGCAGGGCTTGCAGTGTCGCTTGGTGGCGCGGGCCGCCGTTGCCCAGCACGATGGACTCGATGAGCGCCGTCCAGTGCAGGTTGTTCAC
Organism: Acidovorax sp. Leaf73; assembly: GCF_916855635.1. NCBI lineage: Bacteria > Pseudomonadati > Pseudomonadota > Betaproteobacteria > Burkholderiales > Comamonadaceae > Acidovorax > Acidovorax sp. Leaf73. Next base: position 299,544 of record NZ_CAKASI010000004.1, on the reverse strand, counting down.
ATGGTCCAGCGGCGCGCCAGCGGCGATCAGCTGCCGCACCACGCCGTCGTGACCCAGGTGGGCAGCGGCGATGAGCGCCGTGCCGTCGTAGCGGCTGGTCACCTGTTTGGCGCTGGCGCCCAGTTGCAGCAGCACGCGCAGCGTGGCCTCGTCGTCGGCCACGGCGGCAATGGTCACGGCGTCGTAACGGTCGTTTTCCAGCAGGTCCAGGCCAGCGCCCGCTTTGGCAAGGGCGCGGATCGCTTCGGCCTGCCGGGCGTATGTGGCCACATGCAGCGGTGTGCGGCCGTAAGCGTCGCGGGCGTTCAGATCACCCTTTGCGGCAATCAGCTTGTTCAACGTCGGCATGTCACCCCGCGCCGCAGCGGCATGCAGGCCCTGGTAGGCCGCTGTTTCGGCAGCCGTCGGAGGCACCTGGGCCTGGGCCGTGGTGGCACAGGCCAGTGCAGCGGCCAGTGTGAATACAAGGTTCCAGTGCTTCATGGGTGTCTCCGATGGCGTACGTTGCAGGTGTGGGCGGGGGGTTACTTCAGCAGATCCTGCACCTTGGCGATGCCGGCCACGGCGCACTGCTCGTCCAGGTGGCCACCGGGTGCACCGCCCACGCCTACGGCACCGATCACCTCATTGCCCACCTTCACCGGCACGCCGCCGCCCAGCAGCAGGTAGCCGGGGATGTGCACCAGGTTGGCCGCCGCAGGGTTCTTCTGGGCGCCTTCCATCATGGCCAGCGTGGTGTTCTTGGCCGAAGCCGAGGTGTAGGCCTTCAGGCGGCTGGCTTCCAGCGTGTGGGGGCCTGCGTTGTCGGCGCGGTGCACAGCGCGCACGGTGCCTGCGCGGTCCACCACGGTGGCGGTCACGTTGTAGCCGTTGGCGCTGCAGGTGGCGACGGTTTGCGCGGCGATCTGCGTGGCCAGGTCCAGCGAGATGTTCTTTTCGATGCGTACGCCTTCGGCGCTGGCCGCTGTGGCGATCAGGGACAGGGTGAGGGCGGCGATGGTGGCGAGGCGGTTTTGCATGGTGTTCTCCGGTGTTTTTGACGTCGGCACCACCCGTTGTGGCGCCGTGGGAGAACTGTAGAAAACGCTGCGGTTTTCAGCCATTCGGGCGGCTACGCGCGGGCCTCCGTAAAACTACGGAAGGCCTTGGCAAAGCAGCTCAGGATGCCGCATCCACCAGCGCCGCATACCGCCGTATCAGCTGCGCCAGCGATTCCGCCCCCAGCTTGCCAAACAGGTTGGCGCGGTGCGTTTCCACCGTGCGGGGCGACAGCTCCAGCGCCCGGCCAATTTCCTTGTTGGTCAGCCCTTCGACGATCAACCCCAGCACCTCGCGCTCGCGGGCCGAGAGCTGCGCAAAACGCTCACGTGCCTGCTGGTCGGCCTGGTGGCGCTCGCGGGATCGCACGTGCTGGCGCACGGCGTTCTGCAGCGCCTCGATCAGCACTTCGTCATCCACAGGCTTTTCGAGAAACTCCGCCGCACCGGTCTTGAACGCGCGTCGGCACATTTCTACCGTGCCGTGACCGGTGAGCAGGATCACCGGCTGGTCCACGCCCTGCGCCAGCAGCTGCTCGAGTACCGTGAGACCGCTGATGCCGGGCATGCGCACATCGAGCACGATGGCGCCGATGCTGGCGCGGTCAAATCCCGCCATGAAGGACTGCGGGTCGGCCCAGGCCTGTACGCGCAGGCCCACGGTGCTGATGAGCAGGGAGAGGCTGTCGCGCACGGCGGCATCGTCGTCCACCAGGTGGATCAGGGGCGAGAGGGATGGCGCGCTATCGGTCATGGGCGGGCGGTGCGGTGGGCAGGGTCAGCACAAACTCTGCGCCCCGTAGGTCTTGGGCTGGCGCAGCGGCCTCCGGCGCCAGGGCCAGCTGCGCGCCCATGGCCTGCGCCAGGCTGTCGCACAGTGTCAGGCCCAGTCCCAGCCCGCCCGTGCGTGTGGTGTAGAACGGCTCGAACAGGCGCTGGCGGGCCTCGGGTGGTATGCCCGGGCCGTGGTCGCGCACCGACAGGGCCACGTGCCCGGTATCGGTGCGCGCCATGGCAATGTGCAGCTGGCGTTCGGTGGCTGGCACCTGTTCCAGCGCCTGCAATGCATTCATCAGCAGGTTGTGGATGATCTGCTGCAGGGCCACAGGCTCGGCCAGCACGGTGGGCAGGTCGGGGGCGGTGGTCACGCTGGGCACCACACCCCGCTGGGCCAGCTCGGGCTCCAGCAGGTGCAGCGCGTCGTGCACGGCCGTGGGCAGCGCCAGCGGCTGGGCCTGGCCTGCCAGGTCGGGGCGCTCCACCAGGCGGCGCAGGCGACCCACCACGGTGGAGGCGCGGCGTGCCTGCTCCACCGCACGGGCCATGGCCGTCTGGGCGGTGTCGAGGTCGGGCGGTTCATCGGCCAGCAGGCGCTGGGCGGCCTGGGTGCTCGACAGCAGGGCCGTCAGCGGCTGGTTCAACTCGTGCGCCATGCCGGCGGCCAGCTCGCCCAGTGTGTTCAGGCGTGCCACCTGGCCCAGGCGCAGCAGCTCTTCGGCCCGCTGGCGGGCCACGCGCTGGCGCCACAGTGCGTGGCCTGCAGCCCACAGCGCAGCGGTCAGCACGCACCAGCCCAGCATGCCCCACCACGGCAGCTCGTTCAGGCCCACGCTGCGGCGGGCCACCACGTCCAGCGGCTGGCTTGGTGCCGCCAGCAGCTTGTGAAACTCGTAGGTGCGGCTCCAGGCGCCCACCTCGGATCGGCCCGGCTGTACGACGAAAGCCTCGCCATCGCGCTCCAGCGTCACGCGCACGGGGCTGGTGGACCTGTCCATGGGCCACTCGTCCATGGGAATGGTGCTGCGCAGGTCGATGTGCAGTGCGTAGCTGGCGGGCGTGCCTGTCAGCACCAGGTGATAGCGGCCTGCGGGCAGGTTCAGCCCTGCCATGGTCGCATGGCCGGTGCGGCGTGAGGAGGCTTCAGCGGCCGCCAGTTCTGCCTGCAGTGCGGGGGGCCATTCACTCTGCGCCGTGCGCTGCAGCACCGCCAGAATTTGCGGGTAGACCGAAGGCAGGCGGGGCAGGGGGGATGCGGCGTCGGTGCCGTTGCTCGCTGCAGCGGTGGGCTGCAGCAACGCCAGCGTGGCCATGATGGCATCGTGCTGCACCACACGCTGGCTCAGTAGCCGGTGCACGATGCGCGCGTCGGTCTCGAACGCTGCGTGCAGCTGCTGCAAACGCGCGACGGCCAGCCAGCTGGCGCCTGCGCATGCGACCACGGCCCAGAGCAGCAGGCTGGGGAGATGCAGGGTGCGGTACGAAGGAAGGCGGCGGCGCCATGCCGGGATCATGTGCGGATTCTGGCATGGGGGCTTGCGCGGGACGCGCTTCGCCGAAGGTAGCGCTGTCTGAGCAATCGGCGTAAAGCGGGTCTTAAGGCCGCTCTGGTGTAATTCCGGCTCGGTTCTTCAGCGCTGCTCCTCCAATACCTCCACCCATGTCCAACCCTGCTCCAAAGCCTCACCAATGGCTCACACCCCGCAATCTGCTGTGGGCGTCTATTGCGGTGGCGGGGATCACCATCGCGCTCAAGACGCTGGCCTGGGTGGTCACTGGCTCGGTGGGCCTGCTGTCGGATGCGATGGAGTCGTTTGTCAACCTGGCCAGCGCCATGTTTGCGCTGGCCATGGTGACCGTGGCGGCGCGGCCTGCGGATGACGACCACCCCTACGGCCACCACAAGGCTGAGTATTTTTCGTCAGGGTTCGAAGGCATCCTCATCGTGGGGGTGTCGGCGGGCATCCTATGGGCGGCCGGGCACCGGCTGATGGACCCGCAGCCCATCGAACAGCTGGGCTGGGGCCTGGGCCTGTCGGTGCTCAGTTCGGCGCTCAATGGCTTTCTCGCGTGGCTCATGTTCCGCTCGGCCCGCGAGTACCGCTCCATCGCGCTGGAGGCCGATGCGCGCCATCTCGTCACCGACGTGTGGACCTCGGCCGGTGTGCTGGTGGGCATTGCGGGCGCGGCCCTCACGGGCTGGCTGTGGCTGGATGCGCTGGCGGCGATTGCCGTGGCGCTGAATATCCTGAAAGAGGGCGTGGAGCTGGTGTGGCGATCCTCCCAGGGCCTCATGGATTCAGCGGTAGAGCCCGAGGTGCAGGCCACCATCGACGCCACGTTGCAGCAGTTTGTGCTATCGCAGGCGCCCGGTGCCGTGCGGTTTGACCATGTCTCCACCCGCCGTGCGGGCCAGCGCCAGTTTGTGGACATGCACCTGCACATGCCCGCCGACTGGACCCTGCGGCACGCCGCCGAACTGCGCGGCCAGGTCGAGCGTGCGCTGATGACCGCCGTACCCGGCCTGCGCGCCACCATTGAGTTGCTGCCCACCGATGTGGAAGCGCATTTTGATGATCCCCGTGACGATTTGAAGGATGCCGTGAAGTGATCAGCGTATTGCAACGTGTGCGCGAAGCGCGCGTAGATGTGAACGGGCAGACTGTGGGCGCCATCGGCGCAGGCCTGCTGGTGCTGGTGTGTGCCGAACGCGGTGACACGGAGATGGAGGCCGACAAGCTGCTGGCCAAGATCCTCAAGCTGCGCATTTTTTCGGACGCCGCAGGCAAGATGAACCAGAGCGTGCAGGACACCGGTGGCGGCCTGCTGCTGGTCAGCCAGTTCACGCTGGCGGCAGACACCACCGGCGGCAACCGCCCCAGCTTCACCCAGGCGGCTGCACCCGATGAGGGGCGGCGGCTGTACGACTATGTGGTTGCCCAGGCGCGCAAGGTGCACCCCGAGGTGGCCACGGGCCAGTTTGCCGCCGATATGCAGGTGCACCTCATCAATGACGGCCCGGTGACCATCCCGCTGCGGATACCTCCTACAGCGGCTTAGTGGTCAAAAAAGATAGCATTCAGCGCTTGATGGATAAGCGCTATGGCCTTGTTTTCCTTTTATTTTCGAGAGAAACCAAGGGCGACACCGGCAGCACCCGGAACCCTGCCGACGCCAGTGCCAGCCAGGTGGAAATGGCCAGCATGACGGCCGTGTAGGCATCCCACCCCTGGCGCTGCGCCCAGGTGGCGACGATGCCAGTGAACCACTGCATCAGCGCCACACCCAGGAACATCGCCATGGTGTAGGCCGACAGTGCCCGGCCTGTGAGCGTAGGCGGATAGGAGGCCCGCACATCGGCGTACTGCAGCACGCCATAGCCCGACAGCAGGCCCATCAGCAAAATCAGCACCACGCTGGCCGCAGCGCTCCCGTGCAGGAACGCCAGCACCATGAACAGGCTCGCCATGAGCAGCGATGCATTGCCGATCCAGCGCCTGCGGCGGGCGATGCCCGGGTCCAGCCGACCGCCCAGACCCGGCGCGAAGAGGGCAATCAGCGAGAGCCCCAGCGCAACGTTGCCACTGTCTACCAGCGAGAGGTGGTAGCGGTCCATCAGCAGCGGTGCCAGCCACAGGCCGCGCAGCGACAAAAATGCGGCGTAGCCCGACATGCCCAGCAGCAGAATGCCCCAGGTGTGCGGCACGGTGAGCAGCTGGCCAAAGCCCAGCAGCGCCTGGCCCCAGGTTTCGCGCTGCGCCGGGGGCGGCACCAGAGGGGTGGGCTCGTGCACGCGCAGCCAGATCAGCAGCCACGACAGCGCGCTGAGCACCGCCAACACGGCATAACCCGTGCGCCAGCCACCGCCGTGTTGCACCAGCCAGGCCAGCGGCGTGCCGGTGAACAGCAGGCCCAGGCCACCCACACCCATCGCCACGCCCGACAGGTAGGCAAACCGGTCCGCTGGAAAATGCCGTGCAATGAACAGCGTGCAGGCCAGAAACGCGGGCGAGCAGCCCACGCCGATCAGCAGTTGCCCTGCCATCAGCCAGGGGTAGGTCGGCGCGGTGGCCGAGAGCGCCGACCCCGCAACCGCCAGCGGAAACGCCGTGAGTACCGTGCGCCGCAGGCCGTACAGGTCCAGCCCCACGCCCATCAGCAACTGGGCCACGCCGAAGGAAAGGCCAAACAGCCCCGCAAACGCGCCCAGCGACCCTGGCGAGAGCCCGAAGTCTGCCGTCAGTCCTTGGGCCACCATGGCCGTGGTGGTGCGAAAGGCCTGGCTCAGTGCAAACCCGCTGAGCAGCGCAAGCAGCATGGCCCACAGCGCACGCGGTGATGGCCGGCCGCTGTCCGCAGGAAGGGATGGAGATGCCGACGAGGACGGCAGGGGGCTGCCGCTCACTGCCGCCAGAAGAACAGAGCGGCCATTACCAGCCCGGTAGCCACAATGCCCCAGCGCAGCACGTTAGCAGGCAGCTTGCGCGCTACGCGTGCACCACCATACCCGCCTGCGGTGGCGGCCACCATCATCATCAGCGCCTGCTGCCACAGCACCACGCCACCTGCCGCATAGATGAGCACGGCAATGGCGGTAAGCAGGGCCGACACCCAGTTCTTGAGGCCATTCATGGCGTTCAGGTTCGTCTGCCCCAGCAGGCCAAACAGGGCCAACAGCAAAATGCCCAGCCCGCCGTTGAAGTAGCCGCCATAGGCGGCCACCGCCAGCACGCCCACCGTGGCCTTGGCGGTGGAGGGTTTGCCGCCCGCCAGCATCCGGCGCAGCTGCGGCCCGAATGCAAACAGCGCCGTGGCCGCCAGCAGCAGCCAGGGAACCACGCGGCGGAAGGTGGCGTCGGGTGTGACCAGCAGCAGCGCGGCCCCGGCCGCGCCCCCGATGAGTGAGAGCACCACCAACAAGCGCATCGACAGCCCCGGCGGCGGGGCCGTGTCTTCGCGGAACCCCCATGCGCCGGCCATGTAGCCGGGCAGCAGGGCCACCGTGCCCGTGGCATTGGCCACCACAGGCGGCACGCCGGTGAAGACGAGGGCGGGCAGGGTCAGAAAACTGCCGCCTCCGGCGACGGCGTTGAGGGCGCCGGCAACGAAGGCGGCGGTGAGCAGCAGGGCGGTGTTAAACATGCACCGATATTAGAAGGCGGCGCAGCGGTCATTAGCGCTGGCGCGGGTGCAACAGTTTTGTCTGCGTACGTCCGATGGCCAACGTCCACATGACAGCTCGTACGGTGTGGCGTTGACGTTCCGGGTGGAGTTGTAGTCCTTTACGTCATTGTCCACGGCGATGCCTGAGGGTGCCGAGGGACCGGAGGCCCAGGCACCGGAGGATCGAAAGCATGGTAGCGGTGCTTTTCTTCTCGAGGGCGGTCAGTAAAGATACAGCGCACCGTCGAACTGGTTGTCTGCCCCGACGGCAAGCGTGTGTCCATCGGCCGACAAGGCCAGGGTCCGGCCGAAGGCCAGCGACATCTTGGTGCTCATTGGCTTTACATAGGCGCGCTGGTTCCAGGTGCTGCCGTCGCGGCGGTAGATATACGCGGCGCCTGCCTGCCAGACGGTGTTGTCGGCTTGGTTGCCATTCATGCCGGTGGCGCTGCTTGCCTCTTGGGGGGCGCCCACAGCCAGTGTGTTGCCGTCAAACGATAGCGCCAGGGCATTGCCGAACACGTCCCCCGTGTCGGTATTGCTGGCCTTGATATAGGCCTGCTGGTTCCAGCCGACGCTGCCGCGCGTGTAGACGTAGGCGGCCCCGGCTCCTTGTGCAGAGTTGTCACTCTGCACCCCCTGGATGCCCGTGGCCTTGCTGGCTTCGCCCTGCGCGCCCACAGCCAGTGTTGCCCCGTCGCCTGAAAGGGCGAGGCGATAACCGAAAAAGTCGTTGGCATCGGTGTTGCTGGCCTTGATGTAAGCCTGCTGGATCCAGACGCTGCTGCTTCGCGTGAACAGGTATACGGCCCCCGCTTTGTTCGCGGACCTGTCTGCCTGGTTGCCGTTGATGCCCGTTGCCGCACTGCGTTCGCCCAGCCCACCAACCGCCAACGTGTTCCCATCGGCTGACAAGGCCAGGCTGGTGCCAAATTGCTGGGCGTTGGCGATGACGTTGATGAACCCCGGGGCTGTCACGTATTCGGGCGTCTGCTCGGTGTTGCTTGCCTTCACATAGGCCTGCTGGTTCCAGGTGTTCGCAAAACGGCTGAATACGTAAACAGCCCCAGCGCTTGGCATCACGGAATTCGTCTGGTCGCCATGGATGCCGGTGGCGTTGCTGGATTCACCCACCGCGCTTACGGCCAGCGTGTTGCCATCTGCCGCCAGCGCAACACTCCAGCCGAACGATTGGGCCACGCCGGTGTTGCTCGGTTTCACATAGGCTTGCTGAGTCCATTGGCTGTTGCTGCGGGTGAAGACATACGCCGCTCCGGGGCTGCCCGGCTTGGAGGTGTCCATCTGGTCGCCGTTGATGCCCGTGGCACCGCCACGTTCCCCAATGGAGCCCGCGGCCAGCGTATTGCCGTCGGCCGACAGTGCCACACTGAAGCCAAATGACGTTTCGGACGCGGTATTGCTGGCCTTGATGTAAGCCTGCTGGGTCCAGCCGCCGCCGCTGCGCACGAACACCACCACGGCGCCGGAGCCGGACGCTGCGGCGTTCCCCGGATCCCCATTGATGCCGGTCGCGCCGCTGTCGTCGCCCGTCGCCCCCACCGCCAGGGTGCTGCCGTCTGCAGAAAGGGCCACGCTGCTGCCCCATCGTGCCGATAGGCCCGTGTGGTTGGGCTGGATCTGGCCAATGGCTTTCGTGAGGTCGGGCACCAGCGCGGCGGTAAAGGCACCGCAGCCGCTGGCATGGCAGGCGCGCACGCGGTAGCTGGCATTTACCCGCTCGTGCAACAACTGGGATGTCAGGCTGTGTGCGTAAGCGGTGTTTGCAAGCGTGCCTCCGATCTGCACCTCTGGTTGGGAGCCCGTTGCGCCATCGGGGTCCTCGAACAGTTCATACCGTGTGGCGTTGGTGCTGGGGTTCCAGCTGAAGTTGTAGGCCTTGACGTCATAGCCCACGGTGAAGCCCGTGGGGGACACGGGGCCGGGGGGCGCAGGATCAGAGGGCTGGGCGCTGCCGGAGCCACCGCAGGCCGTCAAAGCCAGAGCCAGGGGCGCAGCGAGCAACAATGCGCTCAGGCGCCGGGGGATCAATACCATGGTTGTTTCCTGGTGAAGTTTCGTTTCTGCGCGCCGGGTCAGTGGGTGCTTATGGGTACATCGCGCTCGAGGCCGTCAATACAGGTACACCGAACCGCCGGTTCCAGTCTGAACGGTGTTGGGGTCTGTTGCGCTGGTGGCCTCAGATCGAGAGGCTATTGCAAGCGTATTTCCATCTGCCGATAGTGCTATGGCCTGGCTGAAATCAATGTGGCTGGCCGTGTTACTGGCCTTGAGGTAGGCCCGCTGGCTCCAGGCGTTGCCGTTTTGCGTGAAGAGATAGGCAGCGCCCGCGAGCCTTGCGGAGTTGTCCATTGGGTCGCCATTGATGCCGACGGCCTTGCTCATTTCCGCAGGGGCCCCCACGGCCACTGTGCGGCCGTCCGCCGACATTGCGAGCGTTCGGCCAAATCCCTCCAATTTTTCGGAGATGGTGGGTTTAAGGAGTGTCTGCTGGCTCCATTGGCCGACCTGCCGGTGGAATGTGTACACGGTCCCCGGCGCAGCCGTGTCCGGAGGGGAAACTGGGCGCGGCGTGACGGCATCGGTATATCCAGGAGCGCCCACCGCCAGCGTGTTTCCGTCGGTAGACAGTGCGAGCGCGGTGCCGAAAGCGGTGTATTCGATGACCGGGGGTTTCAACGCTGCTTGCTGAGTCCAGGTTGCACCATTGCGGGTCAGGACATAGGCCGCCCCCACGCTGCTCACATACCGCCCACTCGGGTGGAGGGCATCTGGAGCCAGAAAGCCTTTTCTGTGGGGGGCGCCGACGGCCAGCGTCTGCCCATCTCCCGAGATGGCCAATTGGGTGCCAAAGTGGTCACTATCTTCGGCTTCGCTGGAAGTGACCCGGCTATGGACGGTCCATGTGTCGTTGTTGCGCGCGTACACATGGACCGCACCCCCAAAGTTGACCTGACTGGGTGTATTGAGACCGTTGTATTCGCCGGGCGATCCCACGGCCAATGTCTTGCCGTCTGCCGAGAGGGCCAAGGCTGACCCAAAAAAGGTGCTGGGTTGCAACACCTCCAGCACGGGTTTGATATAGGCCTGTTGCGCCCAGGTTCCCGTTGTGCGCCTGAACACATAGGCGGCCCCCGCACCAAATACGGATGTGTCGGCCTGATTGCCATTGACCCCCGACGCATTGCTCGATTCGGCGGGCGCGCCTGCGACCAGTGTGTTGCCGTCCGCCGAAAGGGCCACGGTGGCACCAAAACTGCCGCCTTGGTTGCTGGCCTTGATATAGGCTTGCTGATCCCACCGGCCGTTGACTCTGGCATACACGTAGACTGCGCCGCTATAGTGGGTTGCTTCGGATGGAGATGGATCGCCATTGATGCCGTGCGACGCGCTGCTGTCCCCGGGTGCACCGATTGCCAGGGTAGAGCCATCGGCCGATAACGCCACACCCCTGCCGAAGTCATGGGTTCCGAAGCGTCCGGACCAGCGGGGTGCAGGCGCGCTGGCCCGGAAGTACCCGATGGCACGGGTCAAGTCGGGCACCACGGCGCTGGTGAAAGCGCCGCAGCCGCTGGCATCGCAGGCGCGCAATCGGTAGCTGGCGTTCACACGCTCGTACAACAGTTGTGCGGCCAGGCTGTGCGCGTAGCTGTTGGGGGCGATGGCTCCACCCACCTGGGCTTCGGGCAAGGGGCCGAGGCCGTCTGGGTCCTCCACCAGTTCGTAATGTGTGGCGCCTGCCGTAGCGCTCCAGTGGAACAGGTAGCCCTTGGTGTCGTAGCTGACCGAGAAGCCGGAGGGGGCAGTTGTTTTGTCCAGGGACGCATCGCCACTGCCTCCACCACAGGCGCTGATCGCCAAAGCAGCAAAAACACCCGTTGCACTGAACTGAAAGGCGCGCAGCAGCATGCGCCGTGCCTTCACATCTGGTAAAAGCATCATTTCCAACTCCCTGAAAGTTGGAAACTTTTATACCACCTGGTAAAGGAACAGAAGAACTGATACCTTTTGTTTCCGGGACGTTTTGGTCTGTGTTCCAAAGACTGGGGCTGAGTGCCTCCCGCAACAGGGGAGCTATAGACCAGTGGCGTAAGGGTCTGCAAACCCCAGTTCGCGCAGGATGTCCGTTTCGTAGGACTCCATGGCCTGTGCATCTTCTTCACTGGTCTCGTGGTCCCAGCCCTGGGCATGCAGCGTGCCATGCACCAGCATGTGGGCGTAGTGTTCTTCCAGGCTTTTGTTCTGCTCTTTGGCCTCGCGCTCGATCACGGGGGCGCACAGCACCAGGTCGGCCGTTACCAAGGGCTCCTGGGTGTAGTCGAAGGTGAGCACGTTGGTGGCGTAGTCCTTCTTGCGGTACTCGCGGTTGAGCTGCTGGCCTTCTTCGGCCCCTACGATGCGTACGGTGATCTCGGCATCGGTGGCCAGCGCGTGGCGAATCCAGCGGGTGACCTTGTGGCGTGGCAGCACGGCGCGGTGGGCGGCGGCTCCGTCGAACGGGCCGAACTGCAGCGACAAGGAGAGTTGGTTTAAAGTCATTTTTGCTGTTTTTGGCCGTCAGCGCTTGATGGATAAGCGCTGAAAGCTATCAAAATGATAGTGCTAGTCCCGGCTGCGAGAAGCCGGGGCGCGGCGCGGCGCGTCGTAGGCATCCACAATGCGCGCGACCAGCGGGTGGCGCACCACGTCGGCCGTGGTGAAGCGGGTGACGGAGATGCCCTTCACCCGCTTGAGCACCCGCTCTGCATCAATCAGGCCGCTCATGGCCCCCTTGGGCAGGTCGATCTGGCTCACGTCGCCCGTGACCACGGCCTTGGCGCCAAAGCCGATGCGGGTGAGGAACATCTTCATCTGTTCGGGCGTGGTGTTCTGCGCTTCGTCCAGGATCACGAAGGCGTTGTTCAGCGTGCGCCCGCGCATGAAGGCCAGCGGCGCAATTTCCAGCGCATTGCGCTCGAAGGCCTTCATCACCTTGTCGTAGCCCATCAGTTCGTACAGCGCGTCGTACAGCGGGCGCAGGTAGGGGTCCACCTTTTGCGCCAGATCGCCGGGCAGAAAACCCAGGCGCTCGCCCGCCTCGACGGCCGGGCGCGTCAGCACAATGCGCTGCACGGCGCTGCGCTCCAGCGCATCCACGGCGCAGGCCACGGCGAGATAGGTCTTGCCGGTGCCTGCAGGGCCGATGCCAAAGGTGATGTCGTGGCTGGCGATGTTTTCGAGGTACAGGTTTTGTGTAGGCGTGCGGCCGCGCAGGTCGGCCCGGCGGGTGTTGAGCACAATGGCGCCTTCGGGCGCCTCCACCAGGGCGGAGTCTCCGGCCAGCATGAGCTGCAGGTGGTCCTCGGTGATCGGGCGTTCGGCCATCTCATACAGCGCCTGCAAAAGCTCCATCGCCTGCGTGGCCTTCGCTTTGGGGCCGTCCACCTTGAACTGCTCATGCCGGTGCGCAATGCTCACCGAGAGGGCCACTTCGATGGTGCGCAGGTGCGCGTCGGCCGGGCCACACAGGTGCGTGAGTCGGGTGTTGTTGTGGGGGGTGAAGGTGTGGCGCAGGATCACGCGGATAATTCCCGTTGGATCGCCGCAGTGCGCGGCAAAGGACATCAATGATAGGCAAATTGACCGGCACCCTGCTGGAGAAGAATCCCCCCGAGGTGCTGTTGGACTGCCATGGCGTGGGCTATGAGGTGAATGTGCCCATGAGCACGTTCTACAACCTGCCTGCTGTGGGCGAAAAGGTGAGCCTGCTGACCCAGTTCATTGTGCGCGAAGACGCGCAGCTGCTGTATGGCTTTGCCACGGCGCCCGAGCGCCAGGCGTTCCGCGAGCTGATCAAGATATCGGGCGTGGGGCCGCGCACCGCGCTGTCCATCCTGAGCGGCATGGGCGTGGCGGATCTGGCCCAGGCCATCACGCTGCAGGAGGCAGGCCGCCTGGTCAAGGTGCCGGGCATTGGCAAGAAGACGGCCGAGCGGCTGCTGCTGGAGCTCAAGGGCAAGCTGGGGGCCGACATGGGCGCTGCCCACGGGCCCGCTGCCAGTGACGCACAGGCCGACATTCTGCAGGCACTGTTGGCTTTGGGCTACAACGACAAAGAGGCTGCGGCGGCCCTCAAGGCCCTGCCACCAGAGGTGGGTGTGAGCGATGGCATCAAACTGGCGCTGAAGGCGTTGGCCAGGTAGTGCACTTGCGGGTTTGTTGCGGCAGTTGTTTTCGTGTTCAATGGCGGTTTTGACCGGAGCGAGGGAAAGAAATGAAAAATGGAATGATGTGGCGGATGGGCGTTGCCTGGGGTGCGGCGCTTGCCTTGTTGGCCGGATGCGGCGGAAGCGGTACCGAGGCCAGCGCGCAAAAGGCGGCCTCTGTGCTGATGGTGGATGGCTGGGTGCAGCCCGCCAGCGTGGACCAGGGTGTCTCGAACATCAAATCCCGCAGCGCGCTTGTCACAGCGCCCACGCCTTCCCGGGTGAGCCTTGGAGCCTTGGATGCATCCAAGACGGCTTCGCTGGGTGGCGGTATCGGCCCACGCCAGGTGGGTACAGCGCGCGATGTGGTGGCCACCCGCGCCGCAGCCCAGACACAGCAGCAGTTGCAGTGGAAGCCCACCGCCACTGGCGGTAAGGTGGCTGCTATCAGTTTTTCGGCCGAAGGTGCGTACGGATTGCGCCTGGGCGTAGTGGTCAAGGCGCTGCCACAAGGCACAGTGCTGCGTGTGTACAGCCAGGCCAACGCCTCCAAGGTGTTCCAGATTTCCGGCCAGGAAGTGCTGCAGCGCATTGAGCGCAATGCGCAGGCGGGCGACACCACTCTGGACGGTCAGACCTGGTGGACGCCAGATACCGGATCGGACGAGGCCACGCTGGAGCTGGAGCTGCCCGTAGGTGCGGATGCCAGCACGGTGGACATCTCGGTGCCGCGCGTGTCGCACATCTTCGAGAACCTGTCGATCCCTACGGAGGCAGAACTCTCCACCAAGATCAACGAATCGGCTTCGTGCCACCTGGATGCCACCTGCTACGATACCTATGCGACTGAGCGCAATGCCGTGGCGCGCATGTTGTTCACGTCCGGTGCCAACACCTATCTGTGCACGGGCACATTGCTCAATGACAGCCGGTCTTCGGGCACGCCGTATTTCTTGACGGCCAACCACTGCATCTCCAAGCAGTCCGAAGCCGCCTCGCTGCAGACCGACTGGTTCTTCCGTTCGCCAACGTGTAACAGCCGCACCTTGTCGAGTGCCACCATCCAGCGCGTCAACGGCGCATCGCTGCTCTACGCCTCGGGTGCCATGGACATGGCCCTGCTGCAGCTGAACGACACACCTCCTGCAGGGGCCGTCTTTGCCGGTTGGGATGCGGGCACCCAGGCTTTGAGTACACCTGTGGTGGGTCTGCACCATCCCCGGGGCGACCTGCTCAAGGTCAGCCTGGGTACGTTGAACAGCCTGATTTCCTGCACTCCCACCAGTGAAACCCAGTTCCAGTGCAGCGGTACAACGGGCAACTACTACCAGGTGAACTGGACCCAGGGCACCACCGAAGGTGGCAGCAGTGGCTCGGCCTTGTTCAAGGGTGGCACACATGTGATCGGTACGCTCTACGGCGGTGGTTCCAGCTGCACGGCCACCACAGTCCCCGATTACTATGGCCGTTTTGACGTGGCGTTCAACGCAGCGCTCAAGAACTGGCTGTCGTCTGCCACGCCACCCACTGGCCCCACGGAGCGGGTGCCTGTCTATCGCTTCTACAACAGCGCTGGCCTGGAGCATTTCTACACCAGCAATGTTGGCGAGCGGGATCTCCTGATCAAACAGTTTGGATCGAACTTCATCTACGAAGGTCCGATCTTCTACGCTTACCCCGTTGAAGGCTCCAACCAGGACTCCAGCCTGTTCCCGGTGTATCGCCTGGTCGATCTGGCCCGCAAGATGCACCTTTACACGGCCAACCCGGCAGAGCGTGATGGTCTGATCCGTGCTTTCCCCACTGTGGCGCTGGAAGGCACCGCATGGTGGGGGCAGGCTGCACCGGGCAATGGTGCTATGCCTGTCTACCGCTACTTCAACCGCAGCACGAACACCTACTTCTACACAACCAGTGCAGCGGAGCGCAACTACATCAACGCCAACCTGAGCCAGCAGTACCTTGAAGAAGGCATTGGCTTTTATGTCTGGGCGGACAAGTAACCGCGCTGCATGACGATCCAGACCGACGACTTCGCCCCCGCCCCCGCAAAACGCGTCATCTCGGCCGTGCCCGCATCGCCCCAGGAGGAGGCGATCGAGCGCGCGCTGCGCCCCAAGCTCCTGCAGGAGTACGTGGGCCAGGCGAAGGCGCGCGAGCAGCTGGAGATCTTCATCGGCGCGGCGAGGAAGCGGGGCGAGGCGCTGGACCATGTGCTGCTGTTTGGCCCGCCCGGTCTGGGCAAGACCACGCTCAGTCACATCATTGCGGCTGAGCTGGGGGTCAACCTGCGCCAGACCAGTGGCCCTGTGCTCGAAAAGCCCAAGGACCTGGCGGCGCTGCTGACCAACCTCGAAAAGAACGACGTTCTTTTCATTGACGAGATCCACCGCCTGTCGCCTGTGGTGGAGGAAATTCTCTACCCCGCGCTGGAGGACTACCAGATCGACATCATGATCGGCGAGGGGCCTGCGGCGCGCAGCATCAAGCTCGACCTGCAGCCCTTCACGCTGGTGGGCGCCACCACACGTGCGGGCATGTTGACCAACCCGCTGCGCGACCGCTTTGGCATCGTGGCGCGGCTGGAGTTCTACACAGCCGAAGAGCTGGCGCGCATTGTCAAGCGCAGCGCGGGGCTGCTCAATGCGCCCATGGATGAAGAAGGCGGCTTTGAAATTGCCCGCCGCTCGCGCGGCACACCCCGCATCGCCAACCGGCTGCTGCGCCGCGTGCGCGACTACGCCGAGGTCAAGGGCGACGGGCGCATCACCAAACCCATTGCCGACAAGGCGCTCGCCATGCTGGATGTGGACCCGCAGGGTTTTGACGTGATGGACCGCAAGCTGCTGGAGGCGGTCATCCACCGCTTTGATGGCGGCCCCGTGGGGCTGGACAACATTGCCGCCAGCATCGGGGAAGAGGCGGGCACCATCGAAGACGTGATTGAGCCCTACCTCATCCAGCAAGGCTTTTTGCAGCGTACGCCGCGTGGGCGCATTGCCACGCTGGCGGCGTTCCGACATCTGGGGGTGGCGCCGCCCAAGGCGGCTGGCGGGCTGTTTTCTGAATGACGGAAGGCACAGCGCATGGCGACCAGGGCAGATCTGTGAATAGGCGCTGGTTTGCGGTTGCGTTGGGCGCTGTCGTGCTGGTGGTGGCTGCCTTCACCGGGGCGATGGCGCTGCGTGGTCCGCAGGTCGATGCCCTGTTGGTGCAGTCGGCGCCGCTGGTGCGCACGCTGCAGTTTTCGGCGCGCGTGGCCACGTTGTCGCGGGTGGATGTGGGCAGCACCATCACCGGCCGCGTGGCCGAGGTGCGGGTGGCAGAAGGCGCGCAGGTGCGCCAGGGCGACGTGCTGGTGCAACTGGAGTCCGACGAGCTCGCGGCGGCGCTGGCGCAGGCCGTGGCGGCAGAGCGTCAGGCGCAGTCCCGCCTGGTGGGTCTGCGCAGTAGCGGCCGCAGCGCTGCACAGGCAGCGCGCGCGCAGGCCAATGCCACACTGCAAGCGGCCAGCGCCAGTCTGGCGCGGGTGCAGCAGCTGGTGGCCCAGGGGTTCTATAGCGCCGCGCAGCTCGATGAGGCGCAGCGCGCCGTCGATGTTGCCCAGGCGCAGCAATTGAGCGCGCAGGCACAGGTCCAGGCCAACGCCGATGCCGGCACTGACGTGGTCCAGGCGCAGGCGCAGCTGGCGCTGGCCCGGGCGGCCACGGTGGCGGCCCAGGCCCGCCTGGCACAGGCCACGCTGGTAGCCCCGGCCGACGCCCGCGTGCTGGTGCGCGACGTCGAGCCCGGGCAGATCGTGCAGCCTGGCAAGGCCTTGCTCAGCCTGGCGCTGGCCGGGCCCACCCAGCTGGTGGCCCAGGTGGACGAACGTTTTCTGGACCAGTTGCTGCCGGGCCAAAAGGCCTCGGTGGTGGCCGATGCCTTTGCGGGCCAGCGCTTTGCAGCGCGTGTGCTCACCATCGCACCCTCGGTGGATGCCCAGCGCGGTGCCATCGAGGTGAAGTTTGCGCTGGAGCAGCAGGCCCCCGCCTTTCTGCGCGAGGACATGACCTTATCGGTCGAGGTAGAGACTGCGCGGCGCGAGCGGACCCTGGTACTGCCCCAGGCGGCCCTGCGCGGCCCGGTGGAGGGCGACCAGGCGACGGTGCTGGTGTTGCAGGAGGGGCGCGCCCAGGCCCGCCCCGTGCGGCTGGGGCTGCGCACACTGGACGCTGTGGAGGTACTGGACGGCCTGGCCGAGGGCGACACCGTGCTGAGGGGCGGTGCCGTCCAGGCGGGCGACCGCGTGCGTGCCCGCCCGGTGGCCTGGTCCGCAGGTGCGGCCACCGCCGTTTCCCCCACCCCGGGGGGCGATGTCGGCTCCGCATTGACGAACGCCATGGGCCGCTGAGCCGCCATGTGGATCTGGCCTGGCTTCGAGTTGCGCGTGGCGCTGCGCTTTCTGCGCGAGGGCCGCATGCAGACCGTGCTCATCATCGTGGGGGTTGCGGCGGGGGTTGCGGTCATTGCCTACATCTCGGCGCTGATCAGCGGTCTGCAGTCGAACACCCTGGCCAAAACACTGGGCGCCCAGGCGCACATCACCCTGCGGGCGCCGGACGACCTGGTCATACCGGCAGCCCCTGCCTTGCCTGGCACCGCTGCGCTGACCGAAACCCAACCGCGTGCCCAGCGCCTGCGGTCCGTGGCCAACTGGCAGGCGCTGGTGCCGCTGCTGGAGCGCTTGCCCGAAGTCGCCGGGGTGTCGCCCATGGTGTCCGGCTCAGGCCTGGCGCTGCGCGGCGAGGCATCGCAGGCCATTGCCCTGATGGGCGTGGACCTGGACCGCTATGACCGCGTGGTGGGGCTGCGCTCCAAGGTGGTCAGTGGCACGGCGCGGTTGTCACCGGGCGAGGCCATCGTGGGGCGCGAGCTGGCCTCCGACTTGGGCGTGCGCGTGGGAGACCGCCTCACGGTGCAGACGAGCGGCGCGGGCGGTACGGTGAGTGATTCGGTGCGCGTCACCGCGCTCGTGGACCTGGGGGTGAAAGACCTGAACCGGCGCACCGTGATCGTGCCGCTGCGCGCGGCGCAAAGCCTGCTGGCGCTGCCGGGGGGCGCCAGCCAGCTCGACCTGACCTTGAAGGACGTGTGGGTGGCCCAGACGCTGGCGCGCGAACTGCAGGCCCAGTTCCCCTACAAGATCGAGAGCTGGCAAGAGAGCAATGCCCAGCTGGTGTCGGCACTCAATGCGCAGTCCATCAGCACCTCCATCATCCGGGGCGTGGTGTTGGCGGTGGTGGTGCTGGGTATTGCCAGCGTGCTGGTGGTCTCGGTGGTGCAAAAGGGCCGGGAGATCGGCATCCTGCGCGCCATGGGCGCCACGCGGGGCCAGGTGCTGCGCGTGTTTCTGGTGCAGGGCGCCGTGGTGGGTGCGCTGGGCTCGGTGCTCGGCCTTCTGCTGGCGGTGGCGCTGATCTGGGTGTTCACGCATTTTGTGCGGGGCTCGGATGGCCTGCCGTTGTTTTCGATCGCGCTGCCGCTGGGCATGGCATTGCAGATTGCACTCATTGCCTCGGTGTGTGGTGTGCTGGCGGCGGTGGCGCCTGCGCGGCGGGCAGCGGCGCTGGATCCAGCGCAAGCCATCAGGATGTGATGACCCAACCCGCCGCTCCCGAACTGATCGTGCTCGACGCCGTGCGCAAGAGCTACAACCTGGGCCGCCCCAGCGAGGCCGAGGTGCTGCACGGCATCCAACTGCAGGTGCGCCGGGGCGAGTTCATCGCGCTGATGGGGCCTTCGGGCTCGGGCAAGAGCACGCTGCTCAACATCCTGGGCCTGCTCGAACGCATGACGACGGGCAGCTATCTGCTGGACGGCGAGGCGGTGCAGGGCCTGGACGATGCGGCACTCACCCTGCGCCGGCGCAGCACCCTGGGCTTTGTCTTTCAGTTCCACCACCTGCTGCCTGCTTTCTCCGCGCTGGAGAACGTGACGCTGCCGGCCCTCATGGCCGAAGGCCGCGTCACCCCCGCCCACCGCGATCACGCGCGCAGCCTGCTCGACGCCGTGGGCCTGGCCCAGGCCATGGACAAGCGCCCCGCAGAGCTGTCAGGCGGCATGCAGCAGCGCGTGGCCATTGCGCGCGCGCTGGTCATGAACCCGCCGCTGGTGCTGGCCGATGAGCCCACGGGCAACCTTGACACCGCGTCCTCTGCCGAAGTGTTTGCCCTGCTGCGCCGTATCCATGCCGAGCGGGGCACGAGTTTTGTCGTGGTCACGCACGACCCCCGGCTGGCCGCGCGCTGCGACCGGCTGGTGGAGCTGATCGACGGCCGGATTGCCCGCGACGAGGCCATCACTGTGGGCGTGGAGCCTGCGCCCAGTGGGTGAGCTGCAGGCAGGTGATTTGCTATCAAATAAGTAGCTATTCGCACTTTATGCGAAAGCGCTGGCGGCAATTTTGGCTAAAAAACCATCGCACAGAGCACACAGGTGCTCAGGAGGAGCGTGAAGCCGTCCCTGGGGCGATGTTCGGAGCCCTGTCCCTAGCCATGTGCGTGCGGCCCTCTTCTCCGGCCGCGCCCGTTCGCTGCACTGCGGTGGCAGGCTCCGGGGCCTTGCTGGCCAGCCATCCACTGACGATCAGCGCCTGCGCCGCATAGTACGTGGCCAGCACCCAGACCTGCGCCATCGGCAGCGGCATCACAAACCGGTTGGTGGCCAGCAGCGAGTCGCTGAGCATGAAAAACCCGGCGCCGACCGCTACGAGCAGCGACGGCGCATCGCGCAACACCGTCGCCCGGCCGATGGCCTGGGCCGCCATCAGCGCGATCACCAGCACATAGGTCGCCACCGGCGCGCGCAGTGCAGGCGGCAGGCCACCCGCCCACAGAAAGGCGTACATGGCCACGCCAATGCCCAGTGTGGCGGCCAGCGCACCCCGGTGCGGAAACCACGCCTGCCCGCTTTTGAACAGCGCCACATAGAACAGATGCGCCACCAGAAAACTCACCAGGCCCGGGATGAAGAAGCCCTGGAACATGAGGAACACATCCCCGGCCAGCGATCCGGCCAGCGCGGCCGCGAGGAGACGCAGGGTCTTTGGGTTAAATTGGCCTCTAGCGCTTGGCGAATAAGCGCTAGCAGCTACCAAAACAAGAGCAAAAACCATCGTCAGCGGTTTGAACAGCCAGTGCCATTCCATGAACCCCAGCGCGCTGGTGGCGGTGGCCAGCGCGCCGCTTTGCAGCATCAGCGCCATCAGCACGGTGATACGTCCCTGCATCACTGCGCCCAGCGACCATTGCACCGTCAGCAGCACTGCAAACCAGATGGCGTTGCGTGCCAGCGGCGCCGCATCGGCCTGCCATAAAAATGCCGCCACACCCGCCAGTAGCAGCGCGAACTGCACCAGCGCAAACCACTGCACGGCGCGCGACATGGGCGGGTGGTACAGCTGCATCTGTGCCATGCGGAAGGCGGGCTTGGGAAAGCGCTCTGCCACATCGGCAGGCCGCCAGCCCGGAGGCTTGACCCAGACCTTGAGCTTGTCGAGCCAGCTGCGCGCGTGCCAGCTGTCATGTGCCAGCCCGGCGTACACCTGCGCGTTGGCCCAGAGTGGGTCCCAGCTGTTCAGCAGGCCGCGCGTGCCGTACACACACTTCTCCTGGTCGTCTTCGTCCTTGAAGGTGCCAAAAAGCCGGTCCCACAGGATCAGAATGCCGCCGTAGTTCTTGTCCAGGTAGGCGTCGTTCACTGCATGGTGCACCCGGTGGTTGCTGGGGCTGCAGAACCAGCGGTCAAACCAGCCGAGCTTGCCCACCTGCTCGGTGTGCACCCAGAACTGGTAAAGCAGATCGATGAGCGCCACCACGCCAAACACCAGCGGCGGCACGCCCGCCAGTGCCATGGGCACATAAAAGATCCAGCCCAGCAGCGCGCCCGAGCTGGTCTGGCGCAGCGCGGTGGAGAGGTTGTAATCCTGGCTCTGGTGGTGCACCGCGTGCGCGGCCCACAACACGGCCGATTCATGCCCCATGCGGTGCAGCCAGTAGTAGCACAGGTCGTAGAACACCAGTGCCAGCAGCCAGCCGGGCAGGCTGGTCCAGAATGCATCGTTGCGCCACAGCGCCACGTGCTCGAACAGGGCCGTGTAGATGCCGATGCGCAGCAGCCGGGTGAACACTGCGCTGGTCTGGCTCAGCATGCCCAGACTGATGCTGCTGACGGCATCGGCCAGGCGGTAGGTGTTGCGCTGCCTTCTGTAGCCCACCGCCAGTTCGATGGCGATCAGCAAAAAGAAGACGGGGGTCGCAAGGACAATGATCTGGCTGGGGCTCATGGGGACACCAAAATGTCCGCCGATTCTTGCCGCAATCAGGTCAGCGCGCCTCTGGCATCAACCCTGATGATGCGCTCCACAGTACCCGTCGCCAAACCGCCGCGCACGCCGATCAAAAAGTCGTGCAGGTTCACCGTCGGGTCGCAGTGGCCCGGGATGAGCCAGAGCATATGGCCCAGGCTGGGCAGGCGGGCGTCGGGCGCGTCGGCATACAGCAGGCCGTGTTCATCACCACCGTTGGCGTAACGCAGGGTGCGGTCGGCCGGCAGCAGGGCCACGGTGGGCAGGCCAGAGTCGATGGCGTGGCTCTTGTGGCCTGCGTCGCACACGGCGTGGGTGTCGCGCACCGACACCACCTGGGTCTTGACGTACAGCGCGTGTTCAAACGCGGGTTGTGCCGGTTCGCGCTCGTTGCGGGCGTAGTCGGCATCCATGAACAAGAAAGAGCCCGCCTGCAGCTCGCCAAACACGCCGCTGGCAGCCTCGTGCACCAGGGTGCCGGTGCCTGATCCGGTGACCAGCGGCACGGGCAGCCCGGCGGCTTCGATGAGCTGGCGCGTGTGGTCCGCCGCGCGCACCACGGCGGCGATGGTCTCGCGCCGACCCACGCTGCTGGCCAGGTGCTGGGCGCGCCCATGGTAGGCCTGCAGCCCCGCAAACCGCAGGCGGGGGCTGCGTGACACGGCCAGCGCGAGAGGCACGGCGGCCTCGCCCGGCGGCACGCCGCAGCGGCCCTGGCCCACGTCGATCTCGACCAGCACGTCGATGCCCGCATCGCTGCCGGATTGCGCCATGGCTTCGGCCAGGCGCTCAATGCCGTCGATGTGGTCCACGGCCACGCCCAGGCGCCCGCCGCGTGCCGCCAGTTGGGCGGCCAGCCGCGCCACGCGGTGCAGCTTGGGCATGGCGATGACCTGGTTGGTGATGGTGATGTCATCCACCCCACCGGCCGCCAGCGCCTCCGCCTCGGCCACCTTCTGCACGCACACACCCTGTGCGCCCGCGCGTTGTTGTAGCAGCGCGATTTCGGCACTCTTGTGCAGCTTGGCGTGGGGGCGCCAGCGCACCTGGTGCTTGCACGCAAAGTCGGCCATGCGCTGGATATTGCGGTCCATGGCGTCCAGGTCCACCACCAGAGCGGGGGTGTCGATCAGGTCCACGCGTTGGCCGACGGTGGATTGCAATTCAGGCGTGGGTTTCATCGCGCAGGACGACTTGGTCAAGGTGTTGGGTGTCTGCCCAGCCGACGAGGGTAAGGCCGTCAGGCGTCCACAGCAGGCGGTTGATGGCGGCGTTGGACAGTTGCCAGGTGCGCGGCGCCTGGATGTCCTGGCGCGTGGCCAGGCGGTACAACACATCGAGCACGCCGCCGTGCGCCACCATCACCACCTGCTCGCCCACATGCTGCTGCGCCAGGACGGTCACGGTGCGTTCGATGCGCTCGCGCAGCGCGACGAGCGACTCGCCACCTTCGGGGGTGTAGTGCGGATCGCGCTTGCGCCAGCGCAGCGCGTCTTCGGGCAGCTCGGCCTCGATCTCGGCAAACGTGCGGCCCTGAAAGTGGCCAAAACTACGTTCGCGCAGGCCGGGATCGGTCACCAAAGGCGCGCCCGTGGTGCGGGCCACGGCCTGGGCCGTGGCGTGCGCGCGCTGCAGGTCGCTGGTGTAGATGGCGGCAATCGGTTCACCCACCAGTGCCTGGGCGACCTGATCGGCCTGCCACAGCCCGGTGTTGTTGAGCGGAATGTCCAGGTGGCCCTGGATGCGGGTGTCCACGTTCCAGGCGGTTTCACCGTGGCGGATGGCAATGATGCGGGTAGCGTGCATGTCAGTTTTCGATGGCGTTGGATGTAGCTCGCAGCCGCTCAGGGGAATGTTTCATTTTTGCGCCAGGGGCAGGCGCACCTGTCGAGGGCCCTGGGGTGGTTTGGGAAAGCCATCGAGTGCGGCGTCAAACAGCACACCATAGACGGCCGGGTCACTCACCCACACATCTTCGTGCACGGCCGAGGTTTCGTACACCACCGCCTGGGTGTTGGCATCGCGCATCACGATGCTGACAGCGCGGCGGTGCAGGGGCGTGGGCTCGCCAAAGCGCCACCTGCCATGCACGCCCCAGCCTCGGCCATACCAGCCACCCACGCCCCAAGGGCCGGGGCCATACGCACCGTAGGGCCCGTAGGGGCTGAAAGGATCGTTGCGCGGCACCGTGTCAGCCTGCACGCCCAGTTGCACCCGCAGGCGGGGCGCGGCATCGTCGCGTTGCAGGCCGGCGCGTGCCAGGGACTGTTCTGCCAGTGCGGCGATGGCGTCAAACGATGGGGTTTGCTGCGAAGGCAGGCGTTCGATGCGGTAGGTGGCAGGTGCAGGCGCGGCCGCCAGGGTTGAGAAGCTCTGTACTTGCCCGTCGACCACGCGGGTGGTGCTGCAGCCCGCGAGCAAGGCGGTTGCCAAGCCCAGTACAAGAAGGGGAATCCATCGGCGTTGCGTTGTCATGGTCAGACGCTCCAGAAAAAGAAGTCTCCATGAGAGTGCCCCAGCTTGCCAGGGTTCACGACAGCTGCACCACCTGCACGCCGGGCAGCGATGGCGAGGGCGCCACAAACTCTTCCTTGTCAAACGCCTTGTCGCCGTCTTCGCTGGCGATGCCCGTGGCCTTCGCGTTCTTGAAGTCGTACAGGCTGCCGTCCAGCAGGTGCGATGGCACCACGTTCTGCAGCGCATTGAACATGTTCTCCACCCGGCCCGGGAAGCGCTTTTCCCATTCGCGCAGCATCTCGCCCACCTGCTTGCGCTGCAGGTTCTCCTGGCTGCCGCACAGGTTGCACGGGATGATGGGGAAGTTGCGGTGCGCAGCCCAGCGGGTGGTGTCCTTCTCAGCCACGTAGGCCAGCGGGCGGATCACCACATGCTTGCCGTCGTCGCTGACCAGCTTAGGGGGCATGCTCTTCATCTTGCCGCCAAAGAACATGTTGAGCAGCAGCGTCTGCAGGATGTCGTCGCGGTGGTGGCCCAGCGCGATCTTGGTGCAGCCCAGCTCATCGGCCACGCGGTACAGAATGCCCCGGCGCAGGCGGCTGCACAGGCTGCAGGTGGTCTTGCCCTCGGGGATCAGCTTCTTGACGATGCTGTAGGTGTCCTCGTTCTCGATGTGGAAGGGCACGCCGGTGCTGGCCAGGTATTCGGGCAGCACATGCTCAGGAAACCCCGGCTGCTTCTGGTCCAGGTTCACGGCCACCAGGTCAAAGTGAATGGGCGCGCGGGCCTTGAGCTTGAGCAGGATGTCGAGCAGCGCATAGCTGTCCTTGCCGCCGGACATGCACACCATCACCTTGTCGCCTTCTTCGATCATGTTGAAGTCGACGATGGCCTTGCCGACCTCGCGGCACAGGCGCTTTTCCAGCTTGTGGGTTTCGCGCTCGATCTTCATGCGGGCGGCGCCGCTGGTGGCTTCGGTGCTTTCCTCCGTCCAGCCAGTGGATTGGGCGGAAGTTGGGGCTTCATTCAATACTGCGCTCATGGGGTCACCACTGTCCTGTCTCGATGCGAATGGCCACTTCGCAGTCGTCAAAAATTTCGAGTTTGGCAATCTTCACCCGCACCCCCAGCACGCCGGGCAGCTGCATGAGGCGGTTGGCCAGCTTGCCGATCAGGCTCTCCAGCAGGTTCACATGCTCTGCTGTGCACTCGTCGATGATGATCTGGCGCACACGGCGGTAGTCCAGCACATGGCCGATGTCGTCGTCGCGCGGGGCCAGCGGCTGCACGCCCAGGCTCAGTTCGGCATCGACCTGGATGGGCTGGGGGTCGGTCTTTTCGTGGTCGAGGATGCCCAGGTTGGCGTCAAAGCGCAAACCGGTGAGCGTGAGGATCTGGGTGCCTGCAGCGGTGGTCATGAATAGGTCCTGGAGTGAGCGGGCGCTCACATCAAAGAGAAATCGCGGTCAAACTTCATCAGATGCTGGCCACCGTCGACCAGCAGCGTGGTGCCGGTCATCGACCGGTTCTCCAGCGCAAACTTCACCGCACTCGCCACGTCCTCGGCGGTGGACGAGCGGCCCAGGGGGCTGAGGGAGTGCAACTGGGCAAACTTTTCGTCGCTGAGCATGTGGCTGGTCAGCGTGAGGCCCGGCGCCACGCCCACCACGCGCACGCGCGGCGCCAGGGCGATGGCCAGCATGGTGCCCGCAGCTTCGAGTGCAGCCTTGGAGAGCGTGTAGCTCACAAAATCGGGGTTCTGGTTCCAGAGCTTCTGGTCCAGCAGGTTGACCACGGCGCCCTGCGCGTCGGCCTCGCCCTGGGCCGCGCGGTCGGCCACGTGCTGGTGCAGCGCCTGGGCCAGCAGCACGGGGGCGGCGGTGTTGCTGCGCAGGTGCTTTTCGAGCGCGGCAAAACCAAAGGTGGCGGCGTTGTCATGCTCGAACAACGAGGCGCTGTTGACCACCGCATCCAAACGGCCAAAGTGCGTCACCACGCGGGGCAACAAGCCGCGCACCGCAGCCTCATCCTCAAAATCAGCATCAAAATGGGCGCTAGCGCTTGTCAGTCGTGCGCAAGCAGCTACCGTATCGATAGCGTCCTGCTCGGACGATCGGTAGTGCACCGCTACTTGCCAGCCACCCGCCGCCAGGGCCAGCGCAATGCTGCGGCCCAGGCGCTTGGCGGCGCCTGTGACCAGAACGGTGCGTGGGTGGGAGGGAGTAGGCATGTGGGCTGGGAGACAATGCGGGCCGTGACCCAAAGACCCGACAGTTTAACGACCGCCCTGCACCAGCACATCACCCAGGCCATTGCCGCCGAGGGCGGATGGCTGGGTTTTGACCGCTTCATGGCCTTGGCCTTGTACACGCCCGGCCTGGGCTACTACGCCAACGGTTCCACCAAGTTCGGCGCCATGCCTGAGTCCGGCAGCGACTTTGTGACCGCGCCCGAGATGACCCCACTGTTCGGCCAGACGCTGGCCGTGCAGGTGGGTGAAGCCCTGGCCCAAACCGGCACCGACGAGGTCTGGGAGTTTGGCGCGGGCTCCGGCGCGCTGGCGCTGCAGTTGCTGGATGCGTTGGGCGATCAGGTGCAGCGCTACACCATCGTCGATCTGTCGGGCAGCCTGCGCGCGCGCCAGCAGGCCAAACTGGTGGCGCATGCCCACAAGCTGCGCTGGGTGGATGCCTTGCCCGAAAAAT
This sequence comes from Acidovorax sp. Leaf73, assembly GCF_916855635.1. Taxonomy (NCBI): domain Bacteria; kingdom Pseudomonadati; phylum Pseudomonadota; class Betaproteobacteria; order Burkholderiales; family Comamonadaceae; genus Acidovorax; species Acidovorax sp. Leaf73. Next base: position 272,855 of record NZ_CAKASI010000004.1, on the reverse strand, counting down.
TCAGCGGCGTGGTGGTGGGCAACGAGGTACTGGACGCCATGCCCGTGCAACTGCTGGCGCGCCACGGCGGCCAGCAGGGCGGTGTGTGGCATGAGCGCGGCGTGGCGGTAGCTCAGGACGGCAGTTTTGCCTGGGCCGACCGCCCCACCGACCTGCGCCCGCCCATCGACATCGAAGGCCCGCAGGATTACCTGACCGAGATCCACGCCCAGGGCGAAGGCTTCATGCGCATGCTGGCCGACCGGCTCACGTGCGGCGCAGCCTTCTTGCTGGACTATGGGTTTGGCGAAGACGAGTACTACCACCCCCAGCGCCACATGGGCACCGTGATGTGCCACCAGGGCCACCTGGCCGATGGCGACCCGCTGGTGGCGGTGGGGCTCAAAGACATCACCGCGCACGTCAACTTCACCGCCATGGCGCTGGCCGCGCAAGAGGCGGGCCTCAATGTGCTGGGTTACACCACGCAGGCGCATTTCCTCATCAACTGTGGTTTGCTCCCCAAAATGGAGCTGCTACCACAAGCGGGACGGGCGACAGCGGCCAAATTGATCATGGAACACGAGATGGGCGAGTTGTTCAAGGTGCTGGCCGTGGGGGCAGGCGAGCCTTGGGAACCCGTGGGGTTTGCGCACGGGGACCGGTCGCACCGGTTGTGATCCAGGTATTCGTGTGCTTCGAGAAAGATAGCTGCAGGCGCTTGGTGGGCAAGCGTTAGAGCCGAATTTGGCTTGAAGTTTCCTTGGCTTCGACCGGTTCAGCCTGAACGGTCGGAGATCTGGTGGGAGCTCCCCGCCACCAGCGTCATCCCATCGCTGCGGTCCTTGAGTCCCACCCCCGTCAGCCCCAGTTGCCGCGCCTCCTGGCACAGCCACCACAGGCGCGCAGCGGCAGCGGCGGGGGGCAGGCCTTCCGGCCGCACGTTGGAGATGCAGTTGCGCTGCGCATCGTTACGCCCCACCTGCGGGTGCCAGGTCAGGTAGATGCCCAGGCTGTCGGGCGAGCTGAGGCCCGGCCGCTCGCCGATCAGCACCGCCACCAGGCGGGCGCCCAGCAGCGCGCCCACCTCGTCACCCAGCGCCACGCGGGCCTGCTGGGCAATCACCACGGGGCCCAGCTGCCAGCCTGCAGGTGTTTGCTGGCGAATCGCGTCGATGAGCGGCGGCGCCTGCCGCGCCACGGCCAGGGACGAGAGGCCGTCGGCCACGACCAGCAGCAGATCGATGGGAGTGGTTCCGTTTGCAGAGGACTCCCGCAGCGCCTGCGCATCGGCGTCGCACAGCCGTCGGCCCAGGTCGGGGCGCAGCAGGTAGGTGGCACGGTCGGGGGCGGCGCTGTGCACGGGGAGCGTTGCGCAGCCCTGGGCCTGCAACTGGGTGGCCAGCGCGTCGGCGTCCAGCGGGATGTGCACGGCGTCGCGCGCCTGCGCATGGGCCAGGCCAAAACGCAGCAGCTCGGCCGTGGGCAGGGCCGCGCCCGCGCGCCCCAGGGCCAGGCGCGCCTGGGTGTGGGCGCGGAGGTCGTCCCAGGGGTCGGGAGGGATGCCGTGTGGCGCTGGTTCGTGTGTCATGCGCCCAGCCTCCATTGCCGCATTTGTGCCAGCGCCGGGTGTTGATCGTGGGCAGGCAGCAGGCGTCCGCCTGCATCGGTGATGCGCATGCGCTGCAGCCAGGCGCCAAACTCGGGTGCGCACTGCAGGCCCAGCACCTCGCGCAGATAGAGCGCGTCGTGGAACGAAGTGCTCTGGTAGTTGAGCATGATGTCGTCCGCCCCCGGCACGCCCATGATGAAGGTCAGGCCCGCCGTGCCCAGCAGCGTCATCAGCGTGTCCATGTCGTCCGAGTCGGCCTCGGCGTGGTTGGTGTAGCAAACATCGCAGCCCAGCGGCACGCCCAGCAGCTTGCCGCAGAAGTGGTCTTCCAGGCCCGCGCGGATGATTTGCTTGCCGTCGTACAGGTATTCCGGGCCGATGAAGCCGACCACCGTGTTGGTCAGCAGCGGCGCAAACGCGCGGGCCACGCCATAGGCCCGAGCCTCACAGGTCTGCTGGTCCACGCCATGGTGCGCGTTGGCCGACAGGGCACTGCCCTGGCCGGTTTCAAAGTACATCACGTTGTCGCCCACTCCATCGCCAAAGTTTTTCCCGCGCCGCAGGGACAGTGCAGCCTCGCGCGCTTCTTGGAGCAGCGCCAGCGAAATGCCAAAGCTTGCGTTGGCCGCCTCGGTGCCCGCGATGGACTGGAACACTAGGTCCACCGGCGCGCCTTGCTCCACCATCTGAATCGTGTTGGTCACATGCGTGAGCACACACGACTGTGTGGGGATCTGCAGCCGCTCGATCACATCGCCCAGCATGTGCACCAGTCCGGTCAGGGCGGCGATGCTGTCGGTGGCGGGGTTCACGCCAATCACCGCGTCGCCCGCGCCGTACAGCAGGCCGTCGATCATCGACGCCGCAATGCCGCGCAGGTCGTCCGTGGGGTGGTTGGGCTGCAGGCGCACGGCCAGGTGGCCCGGCAGGCCGATGGTGTTGCGAAACCGCGTGACCACGCGGCACTTGCGCGCCACGGCGATCAAGTCCTGGTTGCGCATGAGCTTGCTCACGCCCGCCGCCATCTCGGGCGTGATGCCGGGTGCCACGGCGGCGAGCATGGCGCTGTCGGTGCCGTGGGCCAGCAGCCAGTTGCGGAAGTCGCCCACCGTTAGGTGGGCGAGGGGTGCGAACGCGGCGGCGTTGTGGGTGTCGAGGATCAGGCGGGTGACCTCGTCGCTTTCGTAGGGGATGAGTGCCTCGCTCAGAAAGCGCGTCAGGGGGATGTCGGCCAGGCACAGGCGCGCGGCGATGCGCTCCACAGCCGATGTGGCTGCCACGCCTGCCAGGGCGTCGCCCGAGCGCAGCGGCGTGGCCTTGGCCATCACTTCGCGCAGGTCGCTGAACTGCCAGCGCTCGCCGCCAATGGTGTGCTGGTAGGCCATGGTGTGCTCTGCCCCCTGTGAATGCCTCAGGCCACTACGATGTGACAGCCCGCTGCCTGCAGTGCCGAGAAGGCGGGCAAGGACCTGGCACCTGCGTCGGTGACCAGCGTGCCCACGTCGGCCAGGCTGGCATAGGTCACGCGGCTGGCTTGTCCCACCTTGCTGTGGTCGGCCAGCAAGATCAGCTCCTTGGCCTGCGCGGCCATGGCGCGGGCCACGGCGGCCTCGTGGTGTTCAAAGCTGGTGGCGCCACTGTGCACGCTGATGCCCACGGGCGAGAGCAGCGCCACGTCGGCGCGGTAGCGGTGGATTTCGGCCACGGTGGTGTCGCCGTGCGTGGCCTGCACGGCAGGGTCGGTGCGGCCACCGAGCAGGATCACGTCGTTGCGCGTGTTGCGCCCGGCGTCGGCCGCAGCGAGCTTGAGCGCCACGTTCAGCCCGTTGGTAATGATGGTCAGGCCCGACAGGCTCGACAACGCTTCGGCCAGCAGGGTGGTGGTGCTGCCCGCATCAATGAACAGCGTTTGCCCCGGCTGCAGCAGTTGCAAGGCGGTGCGGGCGATGGCGCGCTTTTCGCGCTCGCGCACCGCCTGGCGCACGGCCAGTGGGGGTTCGGGCTCTGGCCCCTGGGCCACCACGCCGCCGTGCACGCGCCGCAGAATGCCCTGCGACTCCAGCGCGAGGATGTCGCGGCGCACGGTCTCGCGCGACACATCCAGGTCTTGCGCAATGCGCTCGGTGCTCACACGCGAGAGCGTGGACAGCAGGGTGCGGATGCGGAGGAAACGTTCTTCTTGCAGCATGGTGGCGATGTTAGGCGGGCTTGGAACCTGGGGTGCGTCGGACGCGGCGCTGCGTGCCAAAGTGCAGCAGCAGCGCCAGCGAGCCCACCACCGCCATGATGCAGGTGGAGAACGCTGCCGCCTGCGAGGTCAGCCCCGCTTCATCCAGCCGCATCACCGTCACCGCCCCCATGGGCAGCGAGGGCGTGATGAGGAAGATGACCGCCGACAGCGTGACCATGGAGCGCATGAACAAGAACACCAGCACCGCCAGCAGCGTAGGCAGCAGCGCGGGCAGGTACACATCGCTCAGCACGCGGGCGGTGCTGCCGCCCAGCACGGTGGTGGCGTCTTCCAGCGTGGTGGGCACGTTGCGCATGCCGGTCATCATGGTCATGAAGCCCTGCGTGTGGTAATGGTAGTAGTTGCACAGCGCCAGCAACATGGCCGTGCCATACAGCATGCCCCAGGGCCAGGTGGCCGTGTTGAAGGTGAACACATAGGCCAGCCCCAGCACCAGCCCAGGCACGCCTACCGGCAAGGCTGATAGCGCTGTGGCTGCCTGCGCCAGCCGCCCCGGCAGGCGGCGGATGCCAAAGCACAGCACAAACAGCATCGCCGTGCCCACGCTGGCGGCCAGGGCCGACACCCACACCGAGGTCCACAGCGGCGCATAGCCGCCCGCAATGGTGATGTCGTAGTGCTTGAGCGTGAGGTCCAGCCGGTAGGGCCACAGCCGGATGAAGCTGGCCACCACCACCGTGAGCACCAGGGCCACGATGCTGCCCGCAATGCCCATGCAGGCGATGAAGAATGCGGTATCGCGCCCCGGGCGGCGGGTGAGCGTGGGCGGCAGGGCCGATTCGGCACCTGCCCCGGCGCGCTGTGCGGCCATGCGTTCGATGAACACCGACAACGCGGCGGGCGCCAGCAGCAGCATGCCCACCACCGCGCCCATGCCAAACTTCATCTGCCCGCTGACCTGGTTGTAGATCTCGGTGGCCAGTACGGCAAAGTTGCCGCCAATGACCACGGCGTTGCCAAAGTCAGTGATGGTGATGGTGAACACCACAAACCCCGCGCTCAGCAGGCCGTAGCGGGCCTGCGGCAGCGTGATGTCGCAAAACTGTCGCCACGGCGTGGCGCCCAGCACCTCGGCGGCGTCGTAATGCCGGGCATCGCCCTGGCGCAGCGCGGTGCGCACGATGAGCACGGCCTGCGGCAGAGCATAGAGCACGTCCGCAATCAGCAGGCCCCAAAAACCATAGATTTCGGGCCGCACGCCTAGCATCTTGCCCACGATGCCGTTGCGCCCCAGCAAAAAGATGAGGCCTAGCCCCAGCACCAGCGAGGGCGCCAGCATGGGTAGCGCCAGCGCACCGGCCACAAAGCGGCGGCCCGGCATGCAGGTGCGCTCCAGGCCAAACGCCACCACAAAGGCCAGCACCAGCGTGACGGCCGTGGTCACCGCGCCCAGCAGCAGGCTGTTGGCCAGGGCACGCCACACGCCGGGGGTGTCGAGCAGCGCGGCGTAGTTGCCCCAGCCGATGCCACCCGTGTCCTGCACCAGGCTGCGCCAGGCAATGGCCAGCATGGGCACGCCAAAGAAAAGCACCAGCGCGGCCAGCGGCAGAAGCAGGCAGGCGCGCAGCAGCCAGCGCTCGCTGGCATGCATGGGCGGCAGGTGGAGGGCTGCGGTGGTGTTCATGCGTGCACCCAGGCGCAGTCCTTCGCGCTCACCGAGATGTCCACGTTCTGGCCAGCCTTCCAGGTGCTGGCGCTGCTGGATTCGGCCAGCAGGTCCAGGTCGTTCCAGCGCAGCAGCACCCGCTGGATGCTGCCGAGGAAGGTGGTGCTGATGACGCGGCCCGCGCCCTGCGCGCTGGCCTGCAGCTGCAGGCGTTCGGGGCGGATGCACAGCAGGGCGGATTCGGGCGCCATGCCTTCGGGGGCATCGCCCAACGCGGGCTGCAGCAGCCGTGCCTGGGCGGGCGGCAGCAGGTTGCTGTGCCCCATGAAGTTGGCCACGAAGCGGGTGCGCGGCGCCAGGTACAGCTCGCGCGGCGAGCCCGCCTGTGCAATGCGACCGCCCTGCATGCAGACGATGCGGTCGGCCATGGCCAGGGCTTCTTCCTGGTCGTGCGTGACCATGATGGTGGGAATGCCCAGGCGGCACTGCACCTCGCGCAGCTCATGGCGCAGGTCGGCGCGCACGCGGGCGTCCAGGGCCGACAGGGGCTCGTCGAGCAGCAGCAGAGAGGGGTTCACCGCCAGTGCCCGCGCAATGGCCACGCGCTGCTGCTGGCCGCCCGACAGTTGCGCCGGGTAGCGCGTGCCAAAGTCGGCCAGCTTCACCATGTCCAGCAGCTCGGCCGTGCGCGCCTGCACCACATCGGCCGGCGTGCGGCGGATGGCTAGGCCGTAGCCCACGTTCTGCGCCACCGTCATGTGCGGGAACAGCGAGTACGACTGGAACACGATGCCAAAGCCCCGGTCGCGCGCCGGCAGCGTGGCCAGGTCGCGGCCGCCCAGCGTGATGCGGCCGCCATCGGCAGGCAGCAGCCCCGCGATGATGCGCAGCAGCGTGGTCTTGCCGCATCCGCTGGGGCCGAGCAGGCACACGAACTCCGAGGCGCCCACCGCGAGGTGGATGCGTTCGAGCGCGACCTGGCCGTCAAAGCTCTTGTGCAGGTCGGTGATCTGCAGGGACATGGTGTGTGGTCCTCGGGGAGTGCGGTTCAGTGCAGCGGTTCGGTACAGCGGTTCAGCGGCCGATGGTCTTTTGCCAGGCGCTCAGGATCGCGTCGCGTTCCTTGGCGGACTTGGCAAAGTCCATGGGGTAGAGCACCTTGGAGAGGTCGGCGGGCAGGCCTGCCGCTGCGGCCGCCTTGGATTGCGGCACGCCGGGCACGGTGACGATTTCCTTGTACTTGGTGTAGAGCTGCGCCGCGCCGGGCGACAGCGTCCAGTCCAGAAAGCGCTTGGCGTCGGCCTTGTTCTTGGAGCTGGCCATCAGGCCCGAGGCTTCCAGCTCATAGCCCGCGCCGTCGGTGGGGATCACCATCTTGACCGGGTAGCCCTCGTCCACCGACTGCATGGCCGCAAACGCCAGCGAGGTGCCAATCGCAAACTCACCCGCCCGCGCGGCCTTGCAGGGGCGCGAGCCCGACTTGATGTACTGCGCCACGTTGCCGTCCATAGCCTTGATGAGCTTCCAGCCCTCGTCAGTGCCGCGCGACTGGATCAGCGCGGCGATCTGCAGGTAGCCTGTGCCCGAGGACACCGGGTTGGGCATGACGACCTCGCCCTTGTAGACGGGGTTGGTGAGGTCCTTCCACGACGTGGGCATGGGCAGCTTCTTGGCCTTGAGCACCTCGGTGTTCACACAGAACGCGGCCATGTAGCCGGTGGTGGTGAACCATTTGCCATCGGCGGCCTTGTCCTTGGCAGCCAGCTTGTCGCTGCCCTTGGGGCTGTAGGGCTCCAGCAGGGCGGTGATGCGCGGGTCCAGCGTGTTGGTCAGCGCCCAGCCCCAGATCACATCGTGCTGCGGATTGGCGGCTTCGGCCAGGATGCGCGCGCCCAGGTCGCCGGTGGACAGGCGCAGCACTTTGACATCCACATCGGGCAAGTCCTTTTTGGCGGCGGCCAGGTATTCCTTGATCTCGTCTTCTTCGAGCGCGGTGTAGGCCGTGACGGTGCCCGCCTGGGCGGCGGTCAGCCCGCAGGCCAAGGCGCCCAGCACGGGCAGCAGGCGCAGGGCGGCAAAGAGGGAGGAGCGTGTGCGCATGAATTTCTCCAGAACGGTGCGTTGCCAAAAAACAGTGCGGGGTCACCGCAGGCCAGGGGATTTGTTCACCAAAGTTGTGCGTTTTATTGCACTTGTGCAAATTATTGTTTTTGCACGAAAATACACAAGCACTAAATATGCCAACCCGTTCATGCCGAGCGGAAGGCCCTTTTTCATTGCCCAACCACTGCCCGGACCTCTTCCCTTGACCCTTCCCATGAACACTTTGCCAACCCCCGTTTCCCCCTTCCTGGCCCTGGCGCACGCCCTGGCCGATGCGGCCCGTGTGCACTCACTGCGGTACTTCCGCACCCCGCTGGATGTGCTGACCAAATCGGACGAGAGTCCGGTCACCATTGCCGACCGCGAGGCCGAGGCCGCGATGCGCGCGGTGCTGCAGGCGCAGGCGCCCACGCACGGCATCCTGGGCGAGGAGCATGGCCGCGAGCGGCTGGACGCCGAGTACGTGTGGGTGATCGACCCCATCGACGGCACCAAGAGCTTCATCACCGGATCGCCGCTGTGGGGCACGCTGGTGGCACTGCTGCACCAGGGCCAGCCCGTGCTGGGGCTCATGGATTTGCCGGTGCTGGGTGAGCGCTGGACGGGGCTGGCAGGCCAGCTGACGCAGTGCAATGGCCAGCCTGTGCGGGCCAGCGGGTGTGAACAACTGGCGCAGGCCCGCATCTACACCACGTCGCCGGACGCCTTTGGTGCGGCCGACTGGCAGTGTTTTGACGCGCTCAGCCGCCAGTGCGCGCTGCGCCGTTTTGGCGGCGACTGCTATGCCTATGCCCAGCTGGCGGGCGGGCATGTGGACCTGGTGGTGGAGGCAGGGCTGCAGCCCTACGACTACCTCTCGCTGGTCTGCCTGGTGGAAGGCGCGGGCGGGTGCATTACCGACTGGCAGGGCCGCGCGCTCACGGTGGCATCGGATGGGCGGGTGGTGGCGGCTGCCACGCCGCAGCTGCATGCCCAGGCGCTGGCCCTGCTGGCTGACCGGGTCGACCGGGCCACGGCGTAGCCGAATGCGGTGGCGCCTACACTCGGCGCACCATGTTCCGCTGGCTCCTCGTCATTCTCCTGGCCCTGATGTTCATCAGCTGGCTCACACCGCTGCTGCGCCGCCTGGGCTTTGGGCGCCTGCCGGGGGACTTCCGGTTTCGCTGGCTGGGGCGCGACTGGGATGTGCCGCTGGCGTCCACGCTGCTGCTGAGCTTCGTGGTCAGCCTGATCACCAAGCTGTTGTAACGGGCCGCAGCTGGGCGGCTACCCCGCCGCCTGCAATGCGTCCAGAAACGCCTTGCGCCACCAGTGCACGTCGTGCTGGCGTATACGGGCCATCAGCTTTTGATGGCGCGCCTGCCGCTCCACCAGCGGCATCTGCAATGCCTGCTGGATGCTGTCGGCCATGCCTTGGGTGTCGTAGGGGTTCACCAGCAGCGCTTCTTTCAGCTGCTCGGCCGCACCGGCAAAGCGTGACAACACCAGCACGCCCGGGTCGTCCGGGTCTTGCGCCACCACGTACTCCTTGGCCACCAGGTTCATGCCGTCGCGCAGTGGCGTGACCAGCCCCACGGCGGCGGCGCGGCACAGGCCCGGAACCCGCTTGCGGGCCACCATACGGTGGATGTAGCGCACGGGCATCCAGTCCAGTTCGCCGTAGTCGCCGTTGACAGCGCCACACAGACCTTCCAGCTCCTGGCGCAGGTCGGCATAGGCGTTGACGTCGTCGCGCGTGGGCGAGGCGATCATGATGAGCGTGGCGCTGTCGCGGTTTTCCGGGTAGCGGTCCAGCAGTTCGCGAAAGGCCCGCACACGTTGCGGAATGCCCTTGGAGTAGTCGAGCCGGTCAATGCCCAGCAGCAGGCGCCTGCGTGAATACTCGTCGCGCATGTTCTCGTAGGTTTCCACCGCGTCGGGCGCGTGCGTGAGGCGTGTGAATTCGTCCACGTCGATGCCGATGGGAAAGGACTGCACCACCACGGTGGCTCCAAACGCGCGCACGCGCTTTTCGTCCACCTCTTCCGCGCTGCCTTCGTTGCGCACATAGCGCGTGAAATGCGACACGTCGGCCTCGCTCTGCAGACCGACCAGGTCGTAGGCAAACAGCGAGCGCATCAGCCACTCATGCTGCGGGATGGCCGCCATGATGAGCGGCGGCGGCATGGGAATGTGCAGAAAGAACCCGATGCGCTGCTTGCAGCCCATGGCCCGCAGCTCGGCCGCCAGCGGGATCAGGTGGTAGTCGTGCACCCAGATCACGTCGTCGTCGCGCAGCAGCGGCAGCAGCTTGCGCGCAAACATCTGGTTCACGCGGCGGTAGCCCGCGATGTAGCTGGCGTTGAAGTCGGCCAGGTCCAGGCGGTAATGGAACACCGGCCACAGCACGCTGTTGCTGTAGCCGTGGTAGTAGCTGTCGTGGTCTTCGCGGCACAGGTCCACGGTGGCCAGGGTGACGGCACCTGCCTGCCGGGTGTGCAGTTCGCCCTCGCCGGGTGTGCCGCCTTCGACCACAGTGCCGCTCCAGCCGAACCAGAGGCCCCCGGTCTGGTTCAGGGCTTCGCCCAGGGCGACGGCCAGGCCGCCGGCGGCGGGTTTTCGGGGGTCTGCAAGGCGGTTGGAGATGACAACAAGACGGCTCATGGGTTCATCATCGTTGTGGATCGCCCCGGGCCGCTGTCGGACAGTGCCTCAAATCACGCTGTCCCAGGGGGCCGACAGGCGCACGGCGGCGTTGATGACGCCCACCATGGAGTAGGTCTGCGGAAAGTTGCCCCACATTTCCTGGGTCTCGGGGTGCGTGTCTTCGGACAGCAGGCCCAGCGGATTGCGGGCGGCCAGCATGGTCTCGAAGATGGCGCGGGCCTCGGCCTTGCGGCCAATGCGCGCCAGCGCGTCGATGCGCCAGAAGGTGCAGATGTTGAAGGCCGTCTCGGGCTTGCCGAAGTCGTCGGCCGCCTCGTAGCGGCGCATGTAGGGGCCATCGCACAGGCTCTTTTCCATGGCCTCCACGGTGCTCACAAAGCGTGGGTCCTTGGGGTCGATCAGGCCCACCTCGGCCATCAGCAGCACGCTCGCGTCGAGTTCATGGCCGCCAAAACTCTCGGCGAACGCCTGGCGCGCTTCGCACCAGGATTTGTCGAGGATCTCGGCGCGCATGCGGTCGGCATGCTGCTGCCAGTGGCTGGTACGGTCGGCCAGCTGCAGGGTGGCGGCGATCTTGGCCAGCCGGTCGCAGGCTGCCCAGCTCATCAGCGCGGACGAGGTGTGCACCCTGGCGCGCGTGCGCAGCTCCCACATGCCGGCGTCGGGCTGGCCATACACACGCACCGCGTTCTCGCCCACCTGTTCCAGCCGCGTGAACTCGGCCAGGCCCGCACGGTGCAGCAGGCGGTGGTCGTGGAACGCCTGGGCTGCGCCCAGCACGATGTTGCCGTACACATCGTGCTGAAAATGCTCGGCCGCCTGGTTGCCCACGCGCACCGGACCCATGCCCCGGTAGCCCGCCAGCTGCGGCACAAGGCTCTCGGGCAGTTCTTGCTCCAGGCCAATACCGTACAGCGGCTGGATGTGGCCATCTCCGCCTTCCACCACCACGTTGCTGAGCCAGCGCAGGTAGTCCTCCATGGTGCCCACTTCGGAGATGCTGTTGAGCGCGCGCACCACGAAGAACGCATCGCGCAGCCAGCAGTAGCGGTAGTCCCAGTTGCGGCCGCTGTGGGCGGACTCGGGGATGCTCGTGGTCATGGCGGCCACGATGGCGCCGGTGTCTTCGTACAGCGAAAGCTTGAGCGTGATGGCCGCGCGGATCACGGCCTCCTGCCACTCCAGCGGCACGGCCAGAGCGCGGGTCCAGCTGCGCCAGTAGGAGGTGGTCTCCTGCTCAAACAGGCGCGCGGTGTCGGCGATGCCCTCCACCAGCGTCTCGTCCGCCCCCAGCAGAAAGTTGTGTTCGCGTGTGAGCACAAATGCCTGGCCCGACAGCACATGCGACACCGGCGCATCGGTGGACAGGCGCAGCGTCATGCTCTCGCCCACGTAGCGGATGTGGTTGCTGCCGCGTGTGATCTCGGGAGTGGTTTGGCCCCAGTCGTAGCGCACCTTGAGCGCCACACGGATGCGCGGCGCACCCTGGATGGGGCGCACCCGGCGCACCAGCGTCATGGGGCGAAAGTAGCGCGAGCGGCTGTAAAAGCGCGGCGCAAAATCGGTGATCTCGATGCCGTGGCCCGCCTTGTCAAACAGCTGCGTGCGCAGGATGGCGGTGTTCGGCTCGTACCACTGGTGGGCCGATGCCAGGTCTTCCAGTTCGATCGCGAAGTGGCTGCCTTCGTCGCCGGGCTGCAGCAGGGCGTTGAACACCGGGTCGCCATCAAAACGGGGCAGGCAGCACCACACCATGCGGGCGTGGTTGTCGATCAGTGCGCTGATGGCGCAGTTGCCGATCATCCCGAGGTTGAGTGAGCCCGCTTGGGGATCGTTGGCTGCCGTGTTCATCGTTCGCGCTCCAAGGTCGTACGTGCAGAAGACAGCCAGCCGCGCAAGGCGGCGGATGTCATGCAGCGGTGTTGTGCCATGGTCGGCCCTTCGCCCACCTTGATGCCCCAGCCGCCTAGTGCCTGAACTGCGGCAAAGCCAGCCTCATCGGTGACGTCATCTCCCACAAAGACTGGGGTGCGCCCGGCAAAGGGGGCCTGTGTCATGAAATCGAGAATGGCCTGGCCTTTGTGGACGCCCCGGGGCTTCACTTCAAAGACACATTTACCGCGCAGCAGTTCCACACCCTCCACCTGCTGCATGGCGCGCACGAGGGTGTCGTGGCACAACCCTTCCAGGTGGGGGGCCTGGCGGTAGTGCAGGGCCACGCTCGCGCGCTTGGGCTCTACCAGCAACCCCGGATAGTGCGCCGCAAGGTCGTACGCAGCCCGCAGAACGTTCTCCAGGTCTGGCGGCAGAACGGCAGGGTGGGATGTGTCGGTCAGTCGGTATTGGGCACCATGCTCGCTGGCCAGCGGCAGGTGCAGCGGGGCCAGAAATCCGTCGATGTCGGCCTCAGGCCGCCCGGTCACGATGGCCAGCGCGCCGTCCAGATGGGTGTACAGCGATGACAGCGTGGGGACCAGCCCGGAAGCGATGCGCACCGCCTCGGGGCGCGGCGCCAGCTCGGTGAGCGTGCCGTCAAAGTCCAGAAAAAGCGCATGGGCAGTTGTCAGTAGGGGGAGCAGCTGCATGGGCGAAACCTTATCAGACGCAGTGAAGCTGACCCGGGTGAAAGGGTGTTTCAGCGCTGGTAAACGCGCGCAAGGTGTGCGACGGGGTGCAACATCAAGACCTCAGGACTGCTAGGCCCGCTCTTGAAACGCCCGGCTTGTGCCGCCATGTGTAAGAACCTGTTGCGATCCCCGAAAAGATCTTGAACAGGTTCTAAGAGGCCCGCTTTTTGCTCACACCGATTGCCGCACCATGACCGAAGCCCTGCACATCGTCTGCCCCCATTGCCACACCACCAACCGCGTGCAGCGCGCCGACCTGGGCAACGCGCCCGATTGCGGAAAGTGCCATCAGTGCCTTTTCGCGGGGGCGCCGCTGGAGCTGGATGCCACCAGTTTTGACAAGCATGTGGTGCGCAGCCACATCCCCGTGCTGGTGGACTTCTGGGCGCCCTGGTGCGGGCCTTGCCGCCAGATGGCCCCGGCCTTTGCGCAGGCCGCCCGCGAGCTGGAGCCGCGTGTGCGCCTGGCCAAGCTCAACACCGAAGACCACCAGGCCATCGCGGCGCGTTATGCCATCCGCAGCATTCCGACCATGATTTTGTTCCAGCAGGGGCGCGAGGTGGCGCGCGTTTCGGGCGCGCTGGGGGCTGCGGACATCGTGCGCTGGGTGCGAACAGCGGCAGTTTAAAAAAGACAGGCGCCTCAACGAATTCCGAGTGCCCGGTCCAGTGACACGTTGCCTGCGCCGCGCCCCACCAGGTACAGCATCAGCCCCGCCCATGACAGGTGCGTGGGCCAGGCATCGGGGTACACGAACACCTGGATGACCAGCGTCATGCCCAGCAAGGCCAGGGCCGACAGGCGCGTGAGCAGGCCCAGCACCAGAAGAACAGGGAACAGATGCTCTGCCACGGTGGCCATCTGCGCCGCCAGCTCGGGTGGCAGCAGGGGCAGCTTGTACTCGTCGCGGAACAGCGCATAGGCGCTGTCGGAGATGGTGAACCACCCCTCGACTTTGGTGCGCGCTGAAAGCCAGAAGATGCCTGCAATTGCCACGCGGTTGACCATCGCCAGCAGGCTGTGCGGGGTGAGCGAGGTGGCTGCATCGGCCAGGCGCGCCAACAGCTTGCGCTGGCCTTTGGCGGGTGCAGTGGGGAAATGTGTGCTGGTGGTCATCAGGGGCTCCTTGGCCTCGGGGTGAATTGGTGTGAGTCGGTGGGTATCAATGCACCTGCGTCCAGCAGGGTGCCCATCAGGGCCGCAAAGTCTGCGGTGGGCTCGGCCGCAAGGGCTGAAGTGGCGGCGGCCTCCAGCGTCTGGCCTTGGGCACAGGCGTCCAAAAAGGCCACTCCGGCGCGCGACAGTGGGCGCCACGTCACGGGTGCGTGGGGCCGGGTGAGCAAGGCCCCATCGCCGGTCCAGTCCAGCGGCTCTGTGGGGAGCAGACCTTCGCGGTGGCTCTGCCACAACGCGTAGGCGGGATGCTCGTCGCACCAGGCCCAGCGTGCGGCGGGGTGGGGGCGCAGTTGCACCAGAGGCAATGTATCGGGCGCCTGCTGTGCCAGCCAGTTGCGGTCCACAGCGGTGGCGTCTGCCGCCAGATGGCATTCAGTCCAGCCGCGGTCCAGGCGCGCCACGGCCGGCAGATAAGGCAGCTCGGCCGCTGGTGCAAAACCGGCCAGAAAGTCAGCAAACCCCGCGCCGTAGTCCATCAGCAGTCCGTCAACCGGCGGCTGCGTGCGGGCGTACACCGCCGCAGCGGCGCGGAGCCAGTCTTCGCCCACCAGCTGGCACACCGTGGGGTAGCTGGCCTGCAGGGCATCAATGCAGCCCTTGAGCACGGTGTTGCGGTACACGGCAAAGCCGGGCTGGGATTCCAGCGCAGACAGCCACGGTGAGTGCTCGGCATGGCCGAACAACGCGGCAGAGAAGCCGTCCTGGAATGCGCTCAGCTGCATGCTGCCTCCTCGGGCTGCGCCGCTGTGAGCGCGTTGTGGGCCTTGTCGCGCTCGGCCAGCAGTTCGCTGAAGGCGGGCAGATTGTCGTCGCGTTCGATGAGGGTGGGCACGGGGCCTGTGCGCGCGATCACCTGCCCGTACAGCGCCCACACCGCCGGGGCGATGGACGCGTCGTGGCTGTCGATCAGCAGGGCATCGCCATGCACCGGGTCGGCATGGTGGCCCGCCAGGTGGATTTCGGCCACGGCGTGCAGGGGAAAGGCGTCGAGGTAGGTCTGCGCGTCAAAGCCCAGGTTGTTGGCACTGACGTACACGTTGTTCACGTCCAGCAGCAGGGCGCAGCCAGTCCGCTGCACCAGCTCGGTCAGAAATTCGGTCTCAAGCCAGTCGTGGCCGTCGATGTGCAGGTAGTGCGTGGGGTTCTCGATGGCGATGGGGCGCTGCAGCGCATCCTGCGTTCGGGCGATGTTGTCTACGATGCGGTGCAAGGCGGCCTGCGTGCGCGGAAACGGCAGCAGGTCGGGCAGGTACTGCCCGCGCCACTTGGACCATGCCAAGTGCTCCGAGATGATGACTGGCTCCACCCGCCTTGCAAGGGCTGCCAGTCGCGCCAGGTGTGCCGCGTCGGGCGGAGTATCGGCAGCAAGCGACAGCGATACGCCGTGCAGCGCCACGGGGTGGCGAGCGCGGATGGCCTCCAGCCAGGCCAGGCGGGGGCCACCCTCGGCCAGATAGTTTTCGGGGTGCACCTCCCACCACAGACCCGTGGCGGTGCAGTGCAGCGCCTCGTCATAGTGCTGGGGCTTGAGGCCCAGGCCAGCGGTGAGAGGGCACAGGGCCATCGGTCAGGCCTTGATGGGGGTGAGCGAGCCCATGCCCTTGGGCGTCTTGATGGTGGCGCAGGTGCCTGCGGGCACAAACTTCCAGGCGTTGCCCTGGTAGTCCACCTTGGCGGAGCCCGCACAGGTGGTGCCGGGGCCGGCAGCGCAGTCGTTCTTGCCAGCCATCGAGACGCCGTAGCACTTCTCCATGGCGGGTTTGGCGCCGTCCATGGGGGCGGAGGTGGTTTGGGCCATGGCGGCGCCAGAGGTCAGGGCTACAAGGGCAAGGGCGCCGAGGCTGAGGGTGCGAGTGGTCATGGTACGGTTCTCCGAGGGTTGGGTCAGGGTTGAATCCGATCGGGGTGCAGCGAGAGGCCGCGTTGAACTGCCCGATCTGCGTTGTAATTCGCGCAGCGCAACTTGCGGGTTACAGCGCTGTACGAAAAATTTCGGAGCGGCATGGCGAAACATTTTTTGCGATGCCTGTAACCCAATGGCTCCGGCATACGAATTTCTTGCAGGGAGACACCATGGAGAGTGTGGAAGAACGCCTGCGCGGCTTGTTGATGCAGGGGCTGGATGCCGACGCAGCCGCCTACCAGCGCTTTTTGAAAGAGCTGAGCGCCCACCTGCGCGCCTTTTTGCGCCGCCGCCTTGCGCAGCGGCCCGATGAGGTGGAAGACCTGGTGCAGGAGACGCTGCTGGCGGTGCACAACCAGCGCCACACCTACCGGCCCGAGATGCCGGTGACGGCCTGGGTGCACGCGATTGCGCGCTACAAGCTCATCGACTGGTTGCGCTCGCATGAAGTCAAAGAGGGGCGCAACGACCCGCTGGACGATGCCGACGAGTTGTTTGCCCGCAGCGACAGCGAGGCCGCCGAAGCCCGGCGGGACCTGGGGCAGTTGCTGCGCACGCTGCCCGACAAGCAACGGCTGCCGATTGAGTATGTGAAATTGGAAGGTTTGTCGGTGGTCGAGACGGCGCGCCTCACGGGGCTGTCGGAGTCGGCTGTCAAAGTCGGCGTGCACCGGGGGCTCAAGGCCCTGGCCGCCAAGATCAGGGGAATGGCATGAAAACCGATGAATTGATCCACTTGCTGGCCACCGATGACCGGCCGGTGCAGCGCAACGCGATAGAGCAGCGCTTTGTGGTGGCCGCACTGGCGGGCATTGCCGGCGCCGGGGTGCTAATGCTGTCCCTGTTCGGTCTGCGCCCAGATCTGCTGGCCACCATGGCGCTGCCCATGTTCTGGGGCAAGCTGGTGTTTGCCGCCGCGCTCGCTGCTGCCGGGCTGGCGCTGCTGCGCCGCATGGCCCGCCCTGGCATGGCGCTGGGCCACGCAGCCCTGTGGCTGGCCGTACCGCCGCTGGTGCTGTGGGCCATGGCCTTGTGGGCGTTGTCGCAGGTGTCCGCCGCAGAGCGCATGCCGCTCATCCTGGGCAGCACCTGGCGCACCTGCCCGTTCAATATCGCGGCGCTGTCGGTGCCGGCATTTGTTGCAGGCTTTTGGGCCCTCAAGGGCGCTGCCCCCACGCGCCTGGTGTGGACGGGTGCGGGCGCTGGTTTGCTGGCGGGTGCGCTGGGCGCCTTGGTGTACGCCCTGCATTGCCCCGAAATGGCCACGCCCTTCCTGGCTGTCTGGTATGTGGCGGGCATGGCCATCCCGACTGCGCTGGGGGCGGTGCTGGGGCCGCGCCTGCTGCGCTGGTGAGGGGGCGCGGCAAGTGTGCCAAGCGCCCTGGTGGTTCAGGCGCTGACGCGTTTGTTGTAGGCTCGGAAAACCGTGTCCAGCGTCCAGCCCAGCGATTCGTAGAGGGACTGCGCGGTGGTGTTGGTGTGTGCTGTGGTCAGGTCCATGCGCACCTTTCCATGGGTGCGGGCCGTGGCTTCTGCTGCCATCAGCAAGCTGCGCCCGGCGCCTGTCTTGCGGGCGGCGGGGGCCACGAACAGGTCGTACAGCGTGTAGATAGGGGCGGCCTCCACCGAGCAGAACGTGGGGTATAGCTGGCAAAAGCCTACCGCCGTTTGCGACGCATCCAGCGCCAGCAGGATCACCGACTCTTCACGCTCTAACCGCTCCGCGATGAAGGCCTTCGCTCCGGCCAGGTCTGGCGCCTGCTCGTAGAACTGCCGGTAGGCATCAAACAGCGGCGCGACGGTGTCAGCGTCGGCCGGGGTGGCAAGGCGGATGTGAACAGTGGTCATGGAGACGTTGGGATGGCTGTGCGGGCGCGAAACTGCACCAGGGTTTTGCAAGGCTGTACCCCGGATGGAATACAGGCGGACGCGGATTGTAGGAGGGGCTGTCCGCGTCTTGGGCGGTGGTGTGCAGGGTCAGGCAACGTGCAGCCACTGCGCCACCGCTTCCACCCGCGCCTGGTGGATCAACGCACCCACCTGCGGCCCAGCCACGCCCTTGGCCGCCGCCTGCGCTGCAATGTCGCGCGTGACCACCGACTGCACGGCCGCCAGCACAGCCGCCAGCCGCTGGCGCTGCGGGTAGGCGGATTCTTCAAACCCCAGCCGTCCGCGCGCATCGCATTCGCAGGCCAACAGGATGTCGGCGAACCGCTCGGGCTTGCGAATGGCGTCGCAGCGCTCCAGCAGGCGCACCAGCGCGGCGGCCGAGAGGTCGCCGCTGCGGTGGATGTGGCCGTGCTCGCGGGCCACCACATCGGCCGTCTCGCGGCAGTCCACGGGCACGCGCAGGCGCTCGGCCACGTCTTTCAGCAGCTCCGCACTGCGCTCCTCATGCCCGATGTGGCGCGGCAGCATATCGGCGGCCGTGGTGCCCTTGCCCAGGTCATGCACCAGGCAGGCAAACCTCACGGGGAGTGGCGCCTGCAGCCGGGCCGCCATGTCCAGCACCATCATCAGGTGCACGCCCGTATCCACCTCGGGGTGGTACTCGGCCCGCTGGGGCACGCCCCACAGGCGCGCCGCTTCGGGCAACAGCACCTGCAGCGCGCCGCACTCGCGCAGCACCTCGAACATTCGCGAAGGCTTTTCTTCCATCAGGCCCCGCGCCAGCTCCTGCCACACGCGCTCGGCCACCAGGTGGTCCACCTCGCCATGCGCCACCATCTCGCGCATCAGTTGCATCGTCTCGGGCGCCACCGTGAAGTCGGTGAACCGCGCTGCAAACCGCGCCACGCGCAGAATGCGCACCGGGTCTTCGCGGAAGGCGTCGGTCACATGGCGCAGCACCCGCGCCTCGATGTCTTTGGCGCCAGAATATGGGTCAAAAATGCCTCCAGCGCTTGTCCCATAAGCGTTAGTAGCTATTGCATTGATAGTGAGGTCGCGGCGGGAAAGGTCTTCTTCCAGCGTCACGTCGGGCGAGCTTTCCACCACAAAGCCCCGGTAGCCCCGCCCACTCTTGCGCTCGGTGCGTGCCAGTGCATATTCCTCGCGTGTCTCGGGATGCAAAAACACCGGGAAGTCTCGGCCCACGGGCAGGTAGCCCAGCTCCAGCATCTGCTCGGGCGTGGCACCTACCACCACCCAGTCGTGGTCATTCACCGGCCGGCCCAGCAGCTTGTCGCGGACCGCGCCGCCCACCATGTAGATTTGCATCGGTGTAGTTTAGGACGAGCCCTCGGTCGTATATTCCAGCCCACCATGTCCCTATCGTCCGAACTCACCATTGCCCAGCTCAACCCCGACGGCAGCGTGCCCGTGCCCACGGCGCCCGACGCAGCGGCCAACGCCGCCGCAGAAGCCCTGCGGCGCGAGGCACAGTTCGAAGCCCTCAAGGCCAAGGTGGACGACCTGCAAGAGATCCTGGCCAAGCCGCTCAATGAAATCCTGGCCGACCGCGACAAGTTCAAGGAAGCGATGGCCGCGTGGGATGCCTTCGGCGCCATGTGGATGCTGTCACAGCGCGCCATGAAGCGCGTGGCGCTGGATCTGGCTGCGCAGCAGGGTGTGAGCGACGAAGAGGTGGTAGCACGTGCGCTCGCCTATGCCAACCAAGTGCTGAACGCGGAGGAGGAAGACCTGGGCGGCACCATTGCCCCGGCGCAGTTGGCGCACATTGCGCGGCACAAGGCGTTCTTGCGCAAGCAGTTCCGATAGCTCGTTGTTGGAGGTCTGGACGAACTGATCAGCGTTCTGTCTGTGAGGTGATGGACGTGCAATGAAAGGAGTGCGAGCTATGAAAAAACGTGTGACGGTTTTCACCTTTGCCTTGTCGGCTTTGCTGATGGGAGCCGCTCTTTGGCCGTACGCTCCTCCATTTGAAACGCTTACGGCGGAGAGCGCGACAGTTAGGGTGAAGCACCCGGGGCCAGTGGTTCAGGAGGCCGTCTTTCAGACTGCCTCGGGCTCGGAGGTTTCCTGCAAGAGGGGAAAGTCGGGCAGGTGCCCTATCGAACAATTGGTCAGGATGGAGGCGCGTCAAGCGCAACTCACTGTTTGGCACGATGGTGCGCGCGTGTTCCAGATCGCCGACAAGGAGCGGATCCTCTATCCATACGAAGCTGTCTACGATGGCCGCGCATTTCTATTCGCGATCGCAGCCATTGTCGCGCTGGTGGGATTGGGCCAGATGGCGATTCACATTGGCTGGGCTAACGAATATGACGATGAAGGCAAGCTGATCGTGCGCGAATAGACAGAGTCCTCGCGCTGGGCTTCCTACTGACCCGACCTGAAGTCTTAGTTGAACACCGGCCTGAAAAAACTCCGCTCGTAGCTCGCGATGCACCCCGTCTCCTCGGCGTAGCGGAACGCTGCCTGGCACTCCGCGTCCTGCATCGACTGCTGGCGGTACACCTCGTAGGCCGCGAGGCTCTCAAACGTGAACAGCGCCAGCGCGATGTTGTTGGCGCCCTCGCTGGGCATGAAGTAGCCGTGGTGCTGGCCGCCGAACTTCTCGACCAGTGGAATCCACAGCCTGCCGTAGTGCTCGAACTCCTTGAGCTTGCTGGTGTTGAGCACGTAGCGCAGGTAGATGGTGACAGCCATGGCGATGCTCAACCCTCGGTATGGCGCAGGCGGTACGGCTCTTCGAAGTCCAGAAAGTCCTTCTCGGCCAGGGCTTCGTCGATCCAGGCTTTCACGCCGGGCAGTGCGCGCACGCGGTCTACATAGGCCTTGATGGGGGTGGGTACGGGCAGGGCATAAGAGTGCAGGCGCATGCACACGGGGGCAAAGTAGGCGTCGGCCACGGTGAACTCGCCAAACAGCAGGGGGCCGCCGTGCTCCTGCAGCAGTGCACTCCACATCTCTACCAGGCGCTGCACGTCGGCGCGCACGCCGGCTTTGTCGCGCCAGATCAGCGCGCCGGCATCGGCCAGATTCGCCTCAATGTTCATGGGGCAGTTGCCGCGCAGGGCGGTGAAGCCGCTGTGCATCTCGGCGCAGACGCTGCGTGCGCGTGCGCGGGCCTTGGCGTCCGCGGGCCAGAGCTTCTTGTCGGGGTGGGTTTCGGCCACGTATTCGGCAATCGCCAGGGTGTCCCAGACGACCAGATCGCCATCGACCAGTGCAGGCACCTTTCCCGTGGGGCTCACGGGGCTCATCACACGCTTGAACTCCGAATCGGCGTCAAAGCTGTCGAAGCGCACGCGCACTTCTTCAAACGCAATGCCCGCCTGCTTGAGCAGCACCCAGGGGCGCATGGACCATGAGGAGTAGTTCTTGTTGCCGATGTAGAGCTTGAACATGGGGACACCTGAAAAATGAAGGTCAGCCCGCCATGCTAGCGGCTGCGCGATGCGCCAGCGATGCCAAAAAAGGTCTGAATGATGCGCAGCGCGCATCACCGGGCCCCGAGGAGCCGGTCTGGCCGGTCAGACAGGCCAGACTACCCCGTTGTCGTTCAGGATGGCATCGAGCGGCAGGTCGAACTCCTCAGGCTCGAAATCATCCAGATAGCCATGGGTGAAGCCCAGACCCACGGTGAACGGCTTGGGCTGCAGCGTGGCCAGCGTGCGGTCGTAAAACCCACCGCCATAGCCCAGCCGGTAGCCACCCGGCGCGTAGCCCACGCACGGAACAAACAGCAGCGTGGGCACGATGACCTCAGTGTCCTTGGGCTTGGGGATGCCGTAGGCGTCTTCTTCCATGGGACAGCCGGGGTACCAGGCGTGGAAGGTGAGGGTCTTGTGCTGCTTGTTGACCACGGGCAGGCCGATGCGGCGGCGCAGGGGCTCGTCCAGCAACTCGCCGTCTTCCTTCCAGCGGTGCAGGGCGGGCAGGGGGTCAAACTCGCCCTTGATGGGCCAGTAGGCACCAATCACCGTATCGGGCCGGTTCACCAGCCAGATGCGCATCACCTGCTGTAACAGGTCGGCCCGCTGTAGGCGGTCCGGCAGGTTGAGGCGTTCTTCTATCAATGCGCGCCGAAGGGCTGCTTTGTCCATCAGATAATTCCCCCATGCAATTTCTCAGAGCGATTCTGACACCCCTTGTGGCCGCCACCCTGCTGGCTGCTACCGCGCCCCTTGTCATGGCGCAAAACCGTGGTGACGATACCCTGCTGGAGATGCAGCAGGCGTTCCGCAAGGGCGACCGCAACAAGCTCGCGCAGCTGCTGCCTGCGGCACGCGGCCATGCGCTGGAGCCCTGGGCTGCCTACTGGGAGCTGCGCGTGCGTCTTGGCGAGGCCTCGCCACAGGAGATCCAGTCCTTTATGCAGCGCTACGCCGGCACCTACCAGGAAGACCGCCTGCGCAACGACTGGCTGCTGCTGCTGGGTCAGCGCCGCGACTGGAGCCAGTTTGCCGAGCAGCACCCGAGCTACCGCATGTCGGACGACAAGGAAGTGCGCTGCTACGCCCTGCTGATCGACCAGATCAAGGGTACGGCACCAGCCACCGTGGCCGAGGACGTGCGCAGCAACTGGTATGCGATCCGCGACGCCGACGATGGCTGCACCCACGCCGCGCGCGAGCTGTATGGCTACAAGAAGCTCTCGGCCCTGGATGTGTGGCGCAAGGCCCGCCTGGGCGTGGAGGCCAACCGGCCCCGCGTGGTGCGCACGGCGGTCGAAATCGTCTCGCCGGAATCGCTGCCGCAACTCAAGGATGTGCTCGATGCGCCCAGCAAATACCTGCTCTCGCGCGCCACTGCCGCTGGCAAGGCCCGGCAGGAACTGGTGCTGCTCGCCCTGTTGAAGCTGGCCACCAGCGACCCGGACAGCGCGGCCTACCAGCTGGAGAACAAATGGGGCGTGCACCTCTCTGCCGAAGAGCGCAACTGGGCCTGGGGCGTGATTGGCAAGACCGCCGCGCAGAAGCTGGCCAGCAACGCCCATGGCTACTTTGCCAATGTGACCAAGGACAGCGACCTCAACGACGACCTGCTGGGCTGGAAGGTGCGTGCCGCCCTGCGCGCTGGCCAGTGGAAGGCCGTGGGCAAGGCGGTGGACGCCATGGGCCCTGAAGGCCGCCAGGACAGCACCTGGGTGTACTGGAAGGCGCGCTCGCTGCTGGCGGGCCGCGTGAGCGATGCCGAACGCGCCGAAGCACGGCAACTGCTCGAAGGCATTGCCGGAACGCGCGGCTTCTATGAGCAGCTGGCGCTCGAAGAGCTGGGCCAGCGCATCACCACGCCGCCCGCGCCCGCGCCCCTCACCGCCGAAGAAAAGGCCGCCGCTCGCGCCAACCCGGGGCTCAACCGCGCCCTGTACGCCATCCTGCTGGGCCTGCGCAGCGAAGGCGTGCGCGAGTGGAACTACACCACCAACCTGCACCAAAGCGGCGGCATGCCCGACCGCGAACTGCTGGCCGCTGCCGACTTTGCCTGCCAGCGCGAGGTGTGGGACCGCTGCATCAACACCAGCGAGCGCACCAAGAGCGTCGTGGACGTTACGCAGCGCTTTCCCACCCCCTTCCGCAGCGCGGTGGTGGAGCGTGCCAATGGCATCGGCCTGGACCCGGCCTACGTGTACGGCCTGATCCGCCAGGAAAGCCGCTTCATCATGGATGCGCGCTCGCACGTGGGCGCCTCGGGCCTCATGCAGGTGATGCCCGCCACCGCGCGCTGGACGGCCAAGAAGATCGGTCTGAACGGTTTCACGGCCGACCAGATCAATGACCGCGACACCAACATCACCATCGGCACGGCCTACCTCAAGCTCGCGCTGGACGACTTTGCGGGTTCCATGCCCATGGCCGCGGCCGCCTACAACGCTGGCCCCGGCCGCCCGCGCAGCTGGCGCAACGGCCCGGTGCTGGACGCCGCCATCTGGGCCGAGAACGTGCCGTTTGCCGAGACGCGTGACTACGTGAAGAAAGTGCTGTCCAACACCACCAACTACGCGGCCATGCTCACCGGCCAGCCCCAGTCGCTCAAGAGCCGCCTGGGCACGATCGGCCCGCGCGATGCGGCGTTGCCAGAGGTGAACAAGGATTTGCCTTGATGGGCCGGTGGTTGCTATAAATAGAAGAGCTGCTGGCGCTTATCAGATAAGCGCTAGGGCCTATTTTTGCCAATATTTGGAGGGGTAAGCCATGGGAAAACTGGGTTGGGTGGCCATGGTCGCCCTGGCGATGGCTTTGGGCGCAGCAGCGCAGGCGCAGCCGGTGTACAAGTGGGTCGATGCCGACGGCAAAACCCATTACGGATCGCAGCCGCCGCCTACCTCACAGGATGCCGAGCCGATGAAGCTGCAGAACAACAACGGTACCAGTGGCAGCGGTGGGGCAGGCAGCAAGGGCAGTGCCTCTTCTGCTGGCAAGTCGGCGGGTGCCACCCAGTTCAACCCCGACGGCACCAAGAAGATTCCGAAAGACGTTCAGGAATTTGGCGAGGGGCTGAAGAAGGCCCTGGGCACGGTGGACGGCAAGCAAGTGCCGCTCAACTGCGCCACCGCCGTGGACAACATCCACTACCAAGCCGACCTCATGCTGGAAGTGGGCCAGAAGAACGTGCGCGACGGTTACATGGCCCAGGCGGACTTTGACAAGGCGGCACCCAAGATCCGTGAAGCCAAGGGCAAATACAGCGTATCGGACTGCCAGGGCGCATCGGGCAACAAGAAGGCGTTCTACCAGTGCATGTCCAGCAGCAACAACCATGTGACGGGGTGCGACAAGCAGCACAAGCATTGAAGCCGTGCCGAGGCGCTGTGTGCCGTCCCCCAAGAGGGACGCCTGCAGCGGCCCGGTCAAGGGCGTGCCTGGCGGCACTGACTGAGGTACGTTGCTGCGTTCATCGGGGATGCCAAGGTCCGGGCGGACGTCGTATCTATGCGTTGTGCAGCATGTCGCCTTGGCGGGTGGCCGCACCGGACCGCACCAGTTCGTCGCTCAGGCTGCCAAGCCATTCAACCTCGGCCTGATCGGCAAAGTGGCGCTCGCGCAGCATGCCGAAGTAGGGCGTGGCCTGCGCCCATGCAGCCAGGTCCTGGAGGCTGATCTGCTGCCATTCCAACAGCTTGTACTTGAGCAGCACCTTGGCCGCATAGAGCGCATGTTTGCCCGGGTTGCGCACAAAACCGTCCAGGCGGCGGCGTGCGCCATCGATGGCACGGGGCGCATCGACAAACACCGGCCCGTGGCCGGGGATCACGACCTGGGGCGATAGCTGCTCGATCACATCCAGCGTTGCGGCCACCTGGGCGAACGCGTCTTCGCCTTCCAGCTCGGGAAACACCACGCCAAAGCCGTTTTCCCACAGCGCATCGGCCGAGATCAGCACACGGCCCTGGGGCTCGAACAACACCACCGAATGCGGATCGTGCCCCGGCGCGGCATGCACCTGCCAGGGCTTGTCGCCCAGCAGTACGCAGGAGTCGGGCACCAGCAGCGTGTCGGCCCGAAAGGGTGGGCATTCCTGGCCCGTCGGTGTGTAGCTGAGCGCATAGGCATCCCACTGGCGCACATGGTCGGCCTGGCCGGGTGGAATGGCCGTGAGCACGCCGGGCCAGGCCTTTTGCAGCGCGGCATTGCCGCCGCAGTGGTCGCTGTGCAGGTGGGTGTTGAGCAGGCGGTCCAGCCTGCGGCCCGCGAGAGCATCGCGCACCAGCTCCACGGTTTGCTCGGCATGGCTGCAATAGCCGGTGTCCACGATGGCCGTGTCGTGGTGGCCGATGAAGAGGATGTTGTTGGCCGACAGCCAGCCGCGTTCGAGAACGGTGATTTCAGGGGGCAGGAGATCGTGGGGCGCTGTGGTGGGCATGGGTGCAGGAATTCGGGGCATCGGTGGCGGGCATCAACGCCGCGCCGTGGGCTGCTGCCCAGCGTACCGCAGGTCGCGCCTGCCCGAAGTCCTCCAAAACCCGCAGCCTGGCCACCCAGGCTGTGTCAGAACGTCACGCCCGCCACCAGAATCACATTGGCATAAGGCGTGCACTCACCCGTGCGCACCATCACACGGGCTTGCTGGGTCAAGCGCTTGAACTCATCGTGCGATACGGCCTGGGGATCCACCGGCAAGTGGCACCAGGCGGGCAACTGCCCTCTATTGCGCTCCACGGCTTCGGTGGCGATCAGCGCTTTTTCGACCTGCATTTCGTCCAGCACCACCCGCAGCACATCGGCCACGGCCGGGATGCCCGGCGTCAGCGCCAGGTCGATGCGGCGCGGGCCATTGGGGATGGGCAGTCCCACGTCGCCAATCACCAGCATGTCGCCGTGGCCCAGGGTGGCGATGGCGTGGGAGAGTTCGGCGTGCAGCAGGGCGGTGCGTTTCACAGGGGGCTCCAGGCGGGCGGTTGGGGGCTTTGCGCCACGGCGGCGCGGGTGGGGATGGAAGGCTGGGCGCCGGGCTGGGTGACGCACAGGGCCGATGCCCGAATGCCTTCGCGCACGGCGGCGTCCAGCGGATCGCCGCGTGCCAGCGCCACGGCCAGTGCCCCCAGGAAAGTGTCACCAGCGGCCGTGGTGTCCACGGCTTTCACGACCAGGCCGGGGTGGTAGCGGTTGCCTGCCGCATCGGCGGCCACGGCGCCCGCAGCGCCCAGAGTTACTACGACCTGTGCGGGGCCCTTGGCGCGCAGGGCTTGTGCGGCCTGCGCGGCATCGGCGGGGGTGTCCACGCTCTGGCCCGCCAGCGCGGCGGCTTCCACCTCGTTCACCACCAGCGTGTGCACCAGCGGCCACATCGCATCGGGCAGGGGCTGGATGGGCGAGGGGTTCAGCACCACCGGGCAACCCGCCCCACGGGCCATCTCGGCGGCGGCCAGCACCTGGGGCAGGGGGGTTTCGAACTGCAGCACCAGGCCGCCTGCGCCGTGCAGTGCGGTGCCCAGCGCGGCGGCATCCAGCACAAAGCGGCCGTTGGCGCCGGGCACGACCACGATGCGGTTTTGCCCGCTGGCCTCCACGGTGATGGCGGCCACGCCGGTGGTGGTGTCGGTGTCGGTCTGCACGCCGCTGTGGTCTATGCCGTCGGCATCGAGCCCGGCGCGTAGCGTGTGGCCGTAGCCGTCATCGCCCACGCGGCCAAACAAGGCCACCTGGGCGCCCTGGCGCGCGCAGGCCACCGCCTGGTTACCGCCCTTGCCGCCGGGGACCAGGTGCAGGGCGTCGGCCAGCACGGTCTCGCCAGGGCCCGGCGCGTGTTGAACCTGCAGCACCAGGTCCATGTTCAGGCTGCCGACGACGGCGATGCGGGGCGTGTGGGTGGTGCTCATGCCGCACCTCCAGGCGCATGGGCCGTGGAGGCGCGCACGCGCAGTTCGGGCTGCAGCATCACTTTGCGTGCGTCCTGGCGCTTGCCATCGATGCGCTCGAGCAGCATGTCCACGGCCAGCGCGCCGATGCGCTGCTTGGGCTGGGCCACGGTGGTGAGCGGCGGGCTGGTGAAGGCGGCCAATTCGATGTCGTCAAAACCCACGATGGACAGTGCCTCGGGCACGCGCAGGTCGCGTTCGTGCGCGGCACACAGCGCGCCCATGGCCATGAGGTCGTTACACACGAAGACGGCGGTGGGCGGCTCGGGCGCGCGCAGCACGGCGTGCATGGCTTCGTAGCCACCCTGGCTCGTGAAGTTGCCATGCCACAGCAGGCCCTCCCCCGCGCCGCAGCCCGCGTCGGCCAGCGCGGTGCGCCAGCCGGCAATGCGCTGCTCGCTGGGTGCAATGCCGTCGGGGCCGCCAATGCAGGCAATGCGGCGGTGGCCCAGCGACAGCAGGTGGCGCGTGGCCAGCAGGCCGCCCTGCATGTGGGCGGTTTCCACCAGGTCACAGGGCTGTTGTTCGGCGATGTCGATTTCTCGGTCCACCAGCACGGTGGGGATGGACAGGCCCGCCAGCTGCGTGGCCAGCGTGGCGTCGTGCCCGGTAGAGACCACGATGAGCCCATCAATGCGCCGCTCGGCCAGCACCTGCAGGTAGGTGCCCTGGCGGTGGGCCTCGTCATTGGTGTTGCACAGGATGACGTTGTAGCCTGCGCCAAAGCAGCGGTCTTCCACGCTGTGCACGATCTCGGCAAAGTAGGGGTTGGAGCTGTTGGGGATCAGCATGCCCAGCGTGCGCGTGTTGTTGCTCTTGAGGCTGCGCGCAATGGCGCTGGGCACGTAGCCCAGGGCGCGGATGGCGGCCTCGACGCGCTCGCGCCCCTCGGGGCTCACGCGGCGCGTGCCGTTGACAACGTGCGACACCGTGGTGACCGACACCTCGGCGTGGCGCGCAACGTCCTTGATAGTAGCCATGCAAAAAGAAGAATGAGGTCGTTGTTGGTGGGGCAGACGGTCGCGGTAATCAGTCTCTCAGACCTTGGCGCGGCGCTGGCGCAGCGTGTCCACGATGACGGCCGCCACGATCACAAAACCCGTGATGATGCGCTTGCTGGGTTCGCTGGCGCCCACCTGGGCCAGACCCGCCTCCAGCACCGCGATGATGAGCACGCCAAACGCGGTGTTGACCACCGAGCCGCGCCCGCCCATGAGGCTGGTGCCGCCAATCACCACGGCCGCAATCACCTGCAGCTCCATGCCGGTTCCGGCGTTGGGGTCGGCGGCTTCCAGCCGGGCCGACTGCATCAGCCCCGCCAGGCCCGCCAGCAGGCCGGTCATGGCAAACACGATGACGCGGATGGGGCGCGGGTCCACGCCTGCGAGGCGCATGGCTTCTTCATTCGTGCCAATGCCCACCACGCAGCGGCCGAACACCGTGCGCGACAGCACCAGCTGCGCCACCACCACCAGCACCACGGCCAGCAAGAACGCGAACGAGATGCCGCCAAAGAAGGGTGCCGACAGCCACGAGATCGCATCGCCCACGTACTGCGTGCGCGAGTCGGTGACCACGTAGGCGCTGCCACGTACGGCTTCGAGCATGCCCAGCGACACGATGAACGAGGGCAACCGCCACGCGACGGAAATGGTGCCCGTGATGGTGCCGCACACCAGGCCCGTGGCCAGTGCCAGCGCGGCGGCGGCGGGCACCGTCCAGCCCCACTGCAGGATGGCAGCGGCCGAGGTGGCGGCGGCCAGCGCCATCACAGAGCCCACCGACAAATCGATGCCCGCGATGATGAGTACAAAGGTCATGCCCACGGCCATCACGGCCAGGGCCGGGATTTCGTTGGCGATGGTGATGAAGGTCTCGGCGCTCCAGAAGTATTCGGACAGCGACGAGAACAGCGCCACCATGCCTGCCAGCACGGCCAGCAGGCCCAGGTAGGTGCCCAGCTGGCTGCGCCAGACCGAAGCGGAGGAAGGCGCCGCAGCGGGCGCGGCAGATGCGGTGGGAGCGTTCATGCGGTCACAGGAGAAGAGGTTGAAGGGGTGGTGCTGGTGCGCCTGCCGGGCTCGGAGAACGCGGCCGCCAGCAGCGATTGCTCGGACCACTCGCCGCGCTCGAACACGGCCACCAGGCGGCCTGCGCTCATCACGCCGATGCGGTCGGCCATGGCCATGAGTTCGCGCAGGTCCGACGACACCATGAGCAGCGCGCGGCCTTCTGCGGCCATGCGGTCCAGCTCGCCATACAGCTCGGCGCGTGCGCCCACGTCCACGCCGCGCGTGGGTTCATCGAGCAGCAGCACGCGGCCTTCGCGGTGCAGCCAGCGGGCAAACACCACCTTTTGCTGGTTGCCGCCCGACAGTTGCCCCACGGGCTGCTCTGCGCCGTGGCAGCGCACGCGCAGGGTGCGGATGAATCCCTGCACCAGGCGGCTTTCGAGCCCGCGCTGCAGCCAGCCGCCGCGCGACACGGCCGACAGGTCGGACAGCGTGGCGTTGATGCGGATGGGCTGCGACAGCAGCAGGCCCTGGGATTTGCGGTCTTCGGTGACCAGGCCCACACCGGCGGCGATGGCCTGCAGCGGCGACGCGAAACCACGGGGAATCGTGCGGGGTGCGGCCTGGGAAACCGCAGGTTTCTGGTTTGCTATGTTTTGTATAGCTGGTTGCGCTTGCACATCAAGCGCTAGAGGCTGTTTTTGTTCAAATTCTGGGTGCAGCGTCACGCTGCCGCGGTCTGCCCGGTCCGCGCCGAACAGCAGGCGGACCAGCTCGGTGCGGCCCGATCCAACCAGCCCGGCAATGCCGAAGATCTCGCCCGCGCGCAGCTCCAGGCTCACGTCCTGCACGGCGGTGCCCCGGCCCAGGCCCTGGGCGCTCATCACCACGGGGCCGATGGGGCGGCGCGGGCGGTGGTCCAGGTCGCTCACCACGCGGCCCACCATGCGCTGCACGAGGTCGTCTTCGCTCATGCCCGCCATGGGGCGCACGTCCACCAGGCGGCCATCGCGCAGCACGGCCACGCGGTCGGCAATGCGGCGCAGCTCTTCGAGCCGGTGAGACACGTAGATGATGGCCACGCCGCGTGCGGTGAGGTGGGCGATCTGCTCGAACAGGTAATTGGTCTCGCGCGGCGTGAGCATGGCCGTGGGCTCATCCAGCACCAGGATGCGCGTGTCGTCCTGCAGGTTGCGCGCAATCTCCACCATCTGCTGCTGGCCGATGCCCAGCTGCGAGACCGGGGTGGCGGGGTCGATGTTGTCGAGCCCGATCTTGGCCAGCTGCGCACGGGCGGCGGCGTGCAGCACATCGCGCTGCAGCCAGCCCAGGCGGTGCGGCAGGCGGCCCATCAACAAATTCTCGGCTACGGTGAGCGTGGGCACCAGGCCCAGCTCCTGCATCACCATGCGCACGCCGTGGTGCTCGGCATCGCGGCGCGACGTGGGGGCGTAGGCCTGCCCCGCCAGCAACATGCCGCCGCGCGTGGGCTGCTCCAGCCCGCAGAGGATCTTGGACAGCGTGCTCTTGCCCGCGCCGTTCTCCCCGGTCAACGCCAGCACCTCGCCCGCAAACAGCTCCACGTTCACGCCGTCGAGCACGGTGGCGGTGTAGTCCTTGCCCACGGCCTGGATGGCGAGCAAGGGCGGGGACTGAGGAGCGGGCGAGCGACTGGGCATGGGGGCTTGAAGTGGGCGGCTGCAGGGCGGGGTTTATCGGTTGAGCGGCGAACAACGCCAGAAGGGCCTTGTTCGCCGCTCTCGGATTTACTTGCTGTCTTTCGTCACCAGCACCACATCCGTCTTCACCGCGGCGGGCAGCTGGTTCTGCGGCGTCTTGGCGGCCAGGGCCTTCTGCGCCAGTTCGATACCGAACACGGCCTGCTTGGCGGCGTACTGGTCGGCGGTGGCCAGCACGCGGCCGTCGGCCAACATGGGCTTGATGGCGCCGATGTTGTCGTAGCCCACCACCTGCACCTTGCCGGTCTTGCCAGCGGCCTTCACGGCGGCCACGGCGCCCAGGGCCATGCTGTCGTTGCCGGCCAGCAAGGCCACGAGGTCAGGGTGCTCGCGCATCATGCCGGCGGCCACGGTGTTGCCTTTTTCAATTTCCCAGTTGCCGGACTGCACGCCCACCACGGTGATGTTGGCGGCCTTCATGGCGTCCTGGTAGCCCAGGGTGCGCTGCTGCGCATTGAAGGTGGTGGACACGCCTTCGATGATGCCCACCTTGTCGCCCGCCTTCAGCGTCTTGGCCAGGTGGTCGCCCACCAGCTTGGCGCCTGCGCGGTTGTCCGGGCCCACGAAGGGAACGGTGATGTTCTTTTCCTTCAGCGCGTCGGCATCGAGCTGGTTGTCGATGTTGACCACGAGAATGCCTTTGTCGATGGCCGCCTTGACCACGGGCACCAGCGCCTTGGAGTCGGCCGGGGCCAGCACGATGGCGCTGACCTTCTGCGCCATGGCTTGTTCGATCATCTTGATCTGCGCTGCCGTGTCGGTCTCGTTCTTGATGCCGTTGGCCACCAGCGTGTATTCCTTGGCGTGGGCCTTCTGGTGCGCCTTGGCGCCGTCTTCCATGGTGCGGAAGAACTCGTTGGCCAGCGACTTCATGATGAGCGCGATCTTGGGCTTGTCCTGCGCGAAGGCAGGGCTGGCCAGCAGGCTGCCCACAACGGCGAGGGCGGCGGCGGTCTGAACGGAACGGCGGGTGAACTGCATGGGTGTTGTCTCCAGGTTGGAATGTGGACAAAGGCAACGCTGAACAAGCCTCTCGCGCCCGGCGCATCCCTGGCTCAGGACGGTCTGCAGCGTTGCAAATCCTCGCGATAGCTACGGCTATCACTGTGGTTTGCGCCTTGCAGCCCATCCCGATCCAGGGCCCGCCGCATCGCGGAGGCTTATTCAGCGTCGCCCTAAGGCGACCGACAGCGTGGAGGGAAATCCCCGGCAGCGCCCCCAAAAAGGAGCGGCTGCGGATGCCCGGTGCCTTGTCGCGATTGGGATGATAACGAAAGCAAACGTTTGCGCAAACGTTTGCTAGTCGGTGAAAACCCGAAGATGCAGACATTGGAGTACCGGTGCAGTGGGGCGACCTGCATGGTCGGAACCCAAGAAAAAGGGCGCCGAAGCGCCCTGGGGGAGGTGGCAGGGGGCGGCGCTTGGCGCGCTGCCCTTGTGAACAGCGTCAAGCCTTGCGCAATTCCCTGCGCAAGATCTTGCCCACATTGCTCTTGGGCAGCTCGTCGCGGAACTCGATGTACTTGGGGCGCTTGTAGCCCGTAAGGTTCTGGTGGCAGTAGTTCGCCACTTCGTCCTCGGTCAGGGCGGGGTCGTTCTTGATGATGAACACCTTGATGGCCTCGCCCTGTTTCTCGTCGGGAACGCCAATGGCCGCGCATTCGACCACGCCGGGGCACAGGCTGATGACCTGCTCCAGCTCGTTGGGGAACACGTTGAAGCCGCTCACCAGGATCATGTCCTTCTTGCGGTCGATGATGCGGGTGTAGCCCTGCGGGTCCATGATGCCGATGTCGCCCGTGCGCATGAAGCCGTCGGGCGTGAAGGCCTTGGCGTTTTCTTCGGGCTGGTTGTAGTAGCCCACCATCACGTTGGGGCCGCGGATGCAGATCTCGCCCGACTCGCCCTGGGGCAGGCTGTTGCCTTCGTCGTCCTTGATGGCGATGTCGATGCCCGGCAAGGGCAGGCCGATGTTGCCGCTGAAGGTGGTGCTGATCACCGGGTTGTTGGTGCCGATGGCGCAGGTCTCGCTCATGCCCCAGCCTTCGATCATGGTGCTGCCGGTCACTTTCTGCCACTGCTTGGCCGTGCCCTCGCTGGCTGCCATGCCTCCGGCCTGCGACACGCACAGGTGCGAAAAATCCAGGGTCTTGAACTGCGGGTTTTGCAGCAGCGCGTTGAACAGCGTGTTCACCGCAGGCAGCATGTGGAAGGGGCGCTTCTTGAGTTCGGCCACGAACTTCGGAATGTCGCGCGGGTTCGGGATCAGCGTGAGGCTGGAGCCTTGGCGGATGGCCAGCAGGCACAGCGTGAGCGCGAAGATGTGGTACAGCGGCAGCGCGGCAATGGAGTTGGCCTTGGAGAGGTCGCCCACCTTGGACAGTGCGGGCGTGAACCACGCCTCGGCCTGCAGCGTGGCGGCCACGATGTTGCGGTGGGTGAGCACCGCGCCCTTCGACAGGCCTGTGGTGCCGCCCGTGTACTGCAGGAAGGCGATGGAATCGAGCGTGGCCTGGCTGGGCGCGAGCGACTTGTGCTCGCCCAGCGACAGCGCCTTCTTGAACGTGACGACCTTGCGGCCGTTGGACAGCGGCAGGTCATACGCAGGCACCATCTTGGCGAGGTGGCGCACGGCGAAGGTGATCCATTTGCCAAACCAGAAGCCCAGCAGGTCGCCCATGGAGGCCATCACCACATGCTTGACAGCCGTGTGGTCAATGACCTCAGCCAGCGTGTGGGCAAAGTTCTCCAGGATCACGATGGCCGTGGCGCCCGAGTCCTTGAGCTGGTGCTCCAGCTCGCGCGCGGTGTACAGCGGGTTCACGTTCACGCAGGTGTAGCCTGCGCGCAGCACGGCCGCCATGGTCACGCCAAACTGGGGGATGTTGGGCAGCATGATGGCCACGCGCGCACCCGGCTCCAGCCCCAGGCTCTGCAGATAGGCCCCCAGCGCGGCCGAGCGGCGCTCCAGCTCGCCATAGGTCATCCACTGGTCCATGCAGACCGAGAACGGGCTGGATGCGTGTTTGCGGAACGACTCTTCCAGCAGGTGGGCCACAGAGCGGTATTGCTCGGGCTTCACGTCGTGTGGGACGCCCGGGGGGTAGCTCTTGAGCCAGATCTTTTCCATGCGCTTGTTTCCTTGTGCTCGCCAAATGCCATTGATAGGTGGGCACAGATTGTGGAAGGCGGGCGCGTAACGGACTATCGGGCTTGTCCTAGTGTGCTGGCGAGCTGGGTCCCGCAGGTGACAGGATCGGCATCGAAGAGCAAATCCATCAGCGCGCGCTCGCGCTGCTCGATGGTGGCCAGAAACTGCTCCACCCCGCCGCGCTGGCGCGCGAGCTGGCCGAAGGTGTCAAACCCGGCCTCCAGAAACCTCTGCAACGCGCCCATGCCGGCCGCGTTGGCCGGGCCGCGCATCATGCGCAGCATCACCCGCAGCCCAGGTGTGCGCGTGAGGCGCGCCAGATCAGTGCCCATGGCCAGCACGCGCTGCAGCTGCTGCGCTCGTGCATGGCGCTGGCCCACAGTGCGCCAGGCAGCGGTGTAGCGGGTGGCAGCGTTGGCCGCATCGGCTTCAAGCAGCAACCACGCGCGGCCCATGTCCTGGTCCAGCTCCTCGGTCTGTGCGTGCAGCACGGCCAGGGCCACGGCGGTGGTCACCACGGGCTGGGGGAACATGGTCTGCAGCGTGCCCGCAATGCGGCCAAACTGCAGATCGCGGTCGGTGTAGTCGGTGTCGCTGTACAGCTCTTCCAGAAAGAACTGCGCTGCGGGTCCGAACGCGGGCGAGCCCATCAGGTCCGCATAGGTGCCCCGAAAGCGCCGCGCCTGCAGGCTTTTGACGCTGCCCACCGCCGCCCCCAGCGCCGGGTCGCCCGTGCGGTGCAGGCGCAGGGCGGTCACGTCGGCGATGCAGTCGCGGATGGTCTGGGCGGCATCCATGGGGCGGGGTCCTTTCTGCGTTCTGAGGGGTGCGGTGTCGGGCGGTGGTCAGACCGCACAATGCGGCTGGTCCATTACAACATTTGCCCTCACCACCATGATCGCGCGCTGGCAACGAATCCTGCTCCTGTTCATTCTGCTGACCATGGCCGCCTGGCTGGTGTGGCAGTGGCCCTATTCACCGTTGCGTGCCGTGCTGGGGGCACTGGTGCCGCTCTGCATTTACCTGGTGGTGATGGCGGTAGAGTTTGTGCTGATGCACATCACCAACCGTGCCGATACTGCGCCCCGCGCCCGCCTGTCACAGGTCGTGGGTGCCTGGTGGGCCGAGGTGTGGGTGGCGTTGATGGTGTTTTGCTGGCGCCAGCCGTTTCGCCACCAGTCATTGCCCGATTGGCTGCCTGCGCAGCCCGCCGGAAAGCGCGGCGTTGTGCTGGTGCATGGCTTCATGTGCAACCGGGGCCTGTGGCTGCCGTGGTTTGCGCCATTGCAAGCACGGGGACATGCCTATGTGGCGGTCAATCTGGAGCCGGTGATGGGGTCGATTGACGAGTATGCCGACATCATCGAAGACGCTGTGCGCCAAGTGACGGCTGCCACGGGGCAGGCGCCGGTGTTGTTGTGCCACAGCATGGGGGGCTTGGCGGTGCGGGCGTGGCTGCGGGCGCACCAGGCCGACGGCCGAGTGCACCGGGTGTTGACGCTGGGCACGCCCCACGGGGGCACGTGGCTGGGGCGGTTCAGCCGGGCGGTGAATGGGCGGCAGATGAGCTTGGCGGGGGATTGGGTGGTGGCCTTGCAGCGGGCGGAGCCTGCAGGGCGGGCGGCGTTGTTTACCTGTTGGTATTCGAACTGCGACAACATCGTGTTTCCGGCGACCACCGCGGCGTTGGCGGGGGCGGAACACCGCTTGGTGGAAGGGGTTGCGCATGTGCAGATGGCGTTTGACCCCGGGGTGATGGAGGCTTGTCTGGAGGAGATAGGTCGAGGGTGATTCTGTGGTTTTTTGGCTGCTAGCGCCTGTCTATAAAGCGTTGGTAGCTATTGATTTTGTAGTGTTTTGTTGCGTGCGCTGATTGGGGGCGTGCCTTTGTTGAGGGCGGAGGCCGGGAGTCGCCCGGCGTGCGAGTAACTTTCTTTTGCTTCGCCAAAAGAAAGTCACCAAAGAAAAGGCGACCCCCAGTCTGCGACCCCTTCGCTGTGCGAAGGGGCAAACCTGCGGCGGGGCGGTTGCGGGGTGCGCCGTGGAACTCGCTTTGCTGCTGCGCAGCGCCGCTCGGACAACCACGGCGAGTCAGATCACGAAGCATGGGCGCTTCGACGCCCATGCCACCCCACAACCGCCCCGCCGCAGGCGCAGCCAGCAGGGGGTTGGGCAGCCGAACATCCAAACATCCACACTTGCCATCGCTGCGCTCGGCCGCGCCTGCGCAGCGCGTGGCGCTTGCGCCCGCGAGATGGGGCCGAGCGAAGCAATGGCCCGAATGGATGTCCGTCGGGTTCCCTTCTGTATGCGCCTGGGGCGCGCAGGGCGCGGGGTGGGCATGGGCGTCGGAGCGCCCATGCTTCGTGAACTGACTCGCCGCAGTTGTTTGAACGGAGCGCGTCAGCGCGCAGTGAGTTCTGCGGCGCACCCCGTGACCGAGCACCCCAGGTTGCCCCGCAGCGCAGCGAAGGGGTCGCAGACAGTAGGGTCGCCCTTTCTTTGGTGACTTTCTATCGGCGACGCGAAAGAAAGTTACTCGCATGCCGGGCGACTCCCGGCCTCCGCCCTGAAACACTGGCACGCCTTCCAAACTAGCACGCCAAAGCTTCAAGAGGTTCAGCCCGTACGGCCGCTGAATGCTATGAAAATGGTAGCTATTGGTGCTTTATAGAAAAGCGGTAGCAGCCAATTTCATTCGAAAAGTCAAGCCGCAACAGCTTCCCGCTCATCCGCAGCAAACTCCGGCAACCCCCGCAGCCGCTCATAGATCGGCGCAAAGTCCGCCGCCGTCATCTCGAACAGCTGCTCAAAACTGTCGATCACAAAATACGTCTGCTGGTACGTATCGATCTTGTACCGCGTGCGCATGGTGCGCTCCAGTTGCAGCGGAATGCGCTGTGGCTCCGGGCTCTGCACTGAGTACGCCAGTTCGCCCGACGAACTCAAAATGCCCGCGCCATAGGCCCGCAACTGCCCCGCTTCGCGGATCAGCCCGAACTCGATGGTGTACCAGTACAAGCGGCTCAGCATCTCGCACGACCCCAACCCTTGAGCCTTCAGACCGCCCTGGCCGTAGCGCTGCACATAGTCCGCAAACACCGGGTTGAACAGCAGCGGCACGTGGCCGAATAGGTCGTGAAAAATGTCGGGCTCGACGATGTACTCGAACTCCTCGGGCTTGCGGATCCAGTCCGTCACCGGGAACTTGCGGTTGGCCAGCAAGGTGAAAAACGGCACCTCGGGGATCAGCCCGGGCACGCCCACCAGCTCCCAGCCTGTGGCCTTGTAAAGGCGCTCGTTGACCTCTTCGAAGCGCGGAATGCGGTCGCTGGCGCCCAGTGAGGGCAGGGCGTCGATGAACGCCTGGCTCGCCAGGCCGGGCAGCAGGGCGCGCTGGCGCTCGTACAGGCGGCGGTAGGTGTCGTGGTCGGCGTCGGTGTAGCTCGCGTAGTCCTGCGGGCAGGTGTAGTCCGCGTTGGCACGCGAGTAGTCGCCACGCGGTGGGCGGGTGGATTGGCCATAGACGACAGGGGCTTGTCCCATTTTTTTCTCCTTTGCCGCCATGGTCGGCGCACCGCGACGGGGGTGCGCACCAGCCCACGCGGCTGCTAATCGATCTTGATCTTTGCGGCCCGGATCAGGAACTCGTACTTGCTGTTTTCCGAGCGCACAAACTGCGCAAACCCGTCGAGCGTCAGCTCTTCGGGCGTGATACCCATCTTCTTGAACTTCTCCTTGCCAGCGGGCGAATGCATCGCTGCCGAGAACGCATTGGCGTAGCGGCGCGCGTCGGCATCGGGCAGCGAGGCGGGCGCGAACAGGCCGAACCAGGTCGACACGTTGAAGCCCTGGACGCTGTCGTTGATGCTGGGCACGTTCGGCAGCGCCTCATTGCGGCTCAACGTGGTTACACCCAGCGCCAGCAGCTTGCCCGACTGGATCTGCGGCAACGCCGAGGCCAGGTTGTCAAACACCATCAGCACCTGGCCGGATTCCAGCGCGGCCAGCGCGGGCTTGGAGCCCTGGAAGGGCGTGTGGCCCATCTTGGTGTTGGTGAGCGACTTGAACATCTCGGCCGAGATGTGGCCGATACTGCCGTTGCCGCCCGATCCGTACTTGGCCTGGTCCGGGTTCTTCTTGAGGTACTGCACCAGCTCCGGCGTGGTCTTGATCCCCAGCTTGGTGGCCTGCGCCGCGCTGACCACCAGCACGTTGGGCGTGCGGGCTACCAGCGCGATGGGCTTGAAGTCCTTGAGCGCGTTGTAAGGGAAGTTCTTGTACAGCCAGGGATTGACGGCGTGGGTGGCCACGGCGCCCATCAGCACCTGGTTGCTGGTCTTGGGTGATTTGGCGACCTGGTCCGCACCGGTACTACCACCCGCCCCCGGTTTGTTCTCCACGGTAATGGAGCCAAGCTGGGCTGCAGCACCCTCGGCCACGATGCGGGCCGAGGTGTCCAGCGGACCACCAGCGGGGTAGGGAACCACGATGGTGAGCGGGGCAGAGGGGCTTTGGGCCATGGCAAAGGTGGCCACACAGGTCAGGCCAACACTGAACAGGGTGCTACGGAGCGACATCGGGATCCTTATGAGTTCCGGGGAGCGCGCAGTATAGGCACCTGTTCAGGGTTAACCCTGGATGTCTGATGTCTTAGGTGTTCAGCACGCCACGGCGGATCTGGTCGCGCTCCAGCGATTCGAACAGCGCCTTGAAGTTGCCTTCGCCAAAACCGTCGCGGTAGTCGCCTTCGCGCTGGATGAATTCGAAGAACACCGGGCCCAGCATGGGGGTGGAGAAAATCTGCAGCAGCAGGCGGGGCGTGCCGTCGGCCGTGGTGCCGTCCAGCAAGATGCCGCGCGACTGCAGTTCGGGCACAGGCTGGCCGTGGCCGGGCAGGCGGGTGTCCAGCATTTCGTAATAGACCTCGTTGGGCGCGGTGGCCAGCTGCACGCCGGCCATGCCCAGCTTGTCCACCACGTCCAGCAGGTTGTCGCAGATCAGAGCGATGTGCTGGATGCCTTCGCCATTGAACTGCATCAGGAATTCTTCGATCTGGCCGCCGCCCTGCTTGGACTCTTCGTTCAGCGGGATGCGGATCTTGCCGTCGGGCGCGGTCATGGCCTTGGACGTCAGGCCCGTGTATTCGCCCTGGATGTCGAAGTAGCGGATTTCGCGGAAGTTGAACAGCTTCTCGTAGAAATTGGCCCAGAAGCCCATGCGGCCCCGGTACACGTTGTGGGTGAGGTGGTCGATGAGGTTCAGTCCATGGCCCACCGGGCGGCGGTCCACGCCTTCGATGAACTCGAAGTCGATGTCGTAGATGGATTTGCCGTCTTCAAACCGGTCGATCAAATACAGCGGCGCACCGCCAATGCCCTTGATGGCGGGCAGGCGCAGTTCCATGGGGCCGGTGGGGATCTCGATGGGCTGGGCGCCCAGCTCCAGCGCGCGGTTGTAAGCCTTGTGCGCATCCTTCACACGGAAGGCCAGGCCACAGGCGGAGGGGCCGTGCTCGGCGCCGAAGTAGGCGGCCTGGCTATGGGGCTCGCGGTTCAGGATGAAGTTGATGCCGTTCTGGCGG
This sequence comes from Acidovorax sp. Leaf73, assembly GCF_916855635.1. Classification (NCBI taxonomy): domain Bacteria; kingdom Pseudomonadati; phylum Pseudomonadota; class Betaproteobacteria; order Burkholderiales; family Comamonadaceae; genus Acidovorax; species Acidovorax sp. Leaf73. The sequence continues at coordinate 233,200 of NZ_CAKASI010000004.1, read as the reverse complement.
TACAGCACCACATCCTTGGAGCGGTGCTTGGCGACCAGGGTGAAACCCAGCTTTTCGAACACGGCCTCCAGCACGCCGGGCTGGGGCGAGGTGAATTCGACGAACTCGAACCCCATCAGGCCCATGGGGTTGTCCCAGGCTTCGAGCTGGGCGGCGGTTTCTTGCGGCAAGGCGGCGTTCATGGGGTGTCTCCGGCATTCGTTGAGGAATGTCATGGACTGTAGGCGCGCCCTGCCTCATGTTTCTGGCGAAATCAAGAGGCTTGGGCCTCCGATTTGCAGGAATATTGTGAATGATCAAATTTCAGCGCAAGACGAGGGCGCTACCCCGGTATGTGGCGGCTGTCTCTTGCGTGGGGCCAGGGGAGCTCAGGAGCCTGACGCAGCAGGTGGCAGGCGCCGCAGCGCCAGGGCGGCGTCGATGCGTTGTTGCTCCTCGGCGGAGAAAAGCTGCTGGCGCAGTTGCTGCAATGCGGGGCCTTCGCCTTGTTGGCCGCGCGCCTGGTTGTACTGGTCAAGCCGCTGCTGCCAGTGTTGTTCTTCCCGGTCGAGCTGGGCCATCGCGTGGGCGGCGGCCTCGCCGTATTGCGCACTCCGGGCCGCGTGGCGGGTGCGCTCGTCGGTGTTTTGCGCGTTGAACGCGGCGGTCTGGGCGGCGGCACTCAGGTGTTCGGTGGTGGCGGCGCGCTCGGCGCGGCGCGCTGCGGGCAATTCATTCTCTGCATCGCGCAAGGCCTGGGCGCGCTGTTCAGCGCTGAGCTGGGGGTTGCGCTCGATTTCCAGGCGTGCCAGGGTGTAGCGGTCCAGTTCCGCCTCGCGGGCGAACAGGGCGTCGTGCTCGGGGCCGTCAAAAAACTGCTGGCGCACCTTGTGGCGCGCTTCCAGCGCCTCGCGCAGGGCACCGGGGTCGTTCGGGTCCTGGGGAGGACGCAGTTGGCCCAGGGCCACGCGGTAGTCCACATAGCGCTCGGCCAGCGCCAACGCACGCGTAGCCAGGGCTGCCGGGAAGTGTTTGCCCACCAGCGCCGCCAGGCGTTGTTTGAGTGCGGCGGGGTCTGTCGCGCCGTCCTCCAGGGCTTCTGTGAGCAGTGCCTCCAGCGTGTCGCGCAGGCCGTGCGTCAGCAGGGGGTCTTCACCGCGGTCGGGGTCGGTGGCGCGGCGGGTGGCAAAGAAGCTGCTCTCCATGGGCCGCGCCGACAGGGTCTGGCCTGCACCGCCGGTTGGCGCTTCCGCCGCGCCGGGCACCGAACGCGGGTCCACCGCGCCCGGCAGGCCTTGCTGCGAACCCGGCCACCAGACCACGGCGGCCGCGGCGGCGACCAGAGCCACCCCTGCGGCGAAGGCGCGGGCGCGGTTCACGGCTTACAGGCCCTGTGCCTTGAGGCGGTTGGCGTGCTGGCGGTACAGCGTCACCGGGTCGGTGGAGAACCAGTCGCGCAGGCCCAGCAGTTGGTTCACTTCGTCGAGGTGGTTCTGCCGGTAGTCGCCCAGGTGTTTGCCCAGGCGCGAGGAGCAGGCCGACACCAGGCCGTCGTTGGCTTCGCCGAAGACCAGGCCCAACACGCCCAGCAGGGCGTCGCTCGCATCCAGCACGTTGGTCAGGGTCTTGGTGCCCGTCCAGGAGTAGTAGCGCACGCCGTTGACGAGTTCTGCGCCGCTGCCGCAGCCAGAGGTGGGGACGCCTTGCGGAAAGCGTCGGTTGAAGGCGGCGGAACCGGCGGTGGTGAGCGAGTCCAGCGCGGCGGTGGGCATCTGTGGCAGGCCCGAGCCGCCCGAAGTCAGGTTGATCAGCGCGACCAGCGCCGACGCCGCCCCGTTGGCGATGGTTTCGGAGACCGAACCCGCGGGTGCCACGCCACGCATGATGTCCGCCACCCGCGATCCCCGGTTGACCCCACCGACCGAGGTCACCGAGGCAACCTTGCCCGGCGCCACCCCGGCCACGTAGCGCGCCGTAGGCCCGCCGTGTGAATGCCCCACCAGGTTCACCTTGGCCGCGCCGGTGATGGCCAGGATGGTGTTCACCTGTGCGAGCAGCTGCTCACCCCGGACCTCGGTGCTGTTGGCGGCCGACACCTGGGCCACGTAGACCTTGGCGCCGCCCTGGCGCAGGGCGTCAGGGATGCCGTAGAAGTAGTCGACACCCAGGGCCGAATCAAACCCGAAAAGCCCGTGCACAAGCACGATGGGGTAGCGGGTCTGGGTGGTGCCCGTCTGGGCTTGCGCGCTGGCGCCGACGAGCAGCAATGCGGCGGTCGCGGCCAGAACAAATCGCCGCAAAAAGCGGCTGAGGAATCCGGTCATGCAGTTGTCTCCATAGGTATGTTTTTTGTATTTGCAAAAAAAGAACGACCGTTCGTTTTTGCGAGGTTTATTCTTCTTTTCTTCGTGTGGAGTCACTATCGGGACATACCCGAGCCTGCAATTCAGAAGGCGCGAAAAGTCAAAACTTCATAAAATCTTGCGCCATGCAAGCTTTAAACGCACTCGACAAGCTGGACAGGGCCATCCTGCGCCGTCTGCAAGAAAATGGCCGTGAGACGTACGACGTCATCGGTGAGCAGGTGGGCCTGTCGCCCAGTGCGGTGTTGCGCCGCGTCAAGCGCCTGGAGGAAAGCCGCGTCATCGACCGGTACGTTGCATTGGTGCCCCCCGAGGCCGTGGGCCTGGGGCTGACGGCCTACCTCAACGTCCGGCTCGAAAAACACACCGAAAGCCACAAGCGCAACCCCATGGACCTGTTCCGCGCCAGCGTGCAGACCTGGCCCGAAGTGGTGGAGTGCGCGTCGCTCACGGGCGAGATGGACTACCTGCTGCGCGTGGTGGTGGCTGACATGGCGCACTACAGCCGGTTCATCATGGACACGCTGCTCAAACACCCCAGCGTGCAGGACTGCAAGACCAGTTTTGTGCTGGACCGCGTGAAGGCGACCACAGCCGTGCCGGTGTAAATAGGCTTTTGAACGGGTGCTGAAGGTGCCGCGAGCGTGACACCCCATGTTGCCCCGCGCCCCATGCCGCTATACCCTTGCGGGAAGCCGTTGGCGGAGGCGCCCAGCTTGCCAAGTGGGGCAGGAGTGCTGTGTGGAACAGGTTTGAGCTACCTCACTAATTTGTTGCAACGCAGCATTTTTGCTGGAAATAATGAGGGAAAACCCTTATATTTGCAGCCATGATCGCAACCAAAGACTGGCTCAAGGCATCCTGGTATGCAGGCAGGGATATGCTGCGCCCGGTGATGGGCGAATCGCCTGCCCATGAAACTCGCGTCAAGCAGGAGGTCCCCGTGATGGTTCCCATTCGTGCCCTGGGTCCCTCCTACCGGGAGCGGATCACCCAACATTTGCTCCAGCTGGAGCCCGCAGACCGCTACCTGCGTTTTGGCTACGCCGCCAACGACGAGCAGATCCGGCGCTATGCCGAGCAACTCGACTTCAACCGCGACGAGATATTCGGCATCTACAACCGCCGCCTCGAACTGATCGCCATGGCGCATCTGGCCTTCTCGGAGCACCCAGAGTACAAACATTGCGCCGAATTTGGCGTGTCGGTGCTCAAGCAGGCGCGTGGCCGGGGCTTCGGCGCACGTCTGTTCGAGCGGGCCGTGATGCATGCGCGCAATGAAGGTGTGAACATGGTTTTTATCCATGCGCTCTCCGAAAACACCGCCATGCTGAAAATTGCCCGCAAGGCCGGTGCCACCGTGCGCCGCGATGGTTCGGAGTCCGAGGCTTACCTCCAGATCGAACCGGCCAGCCTGGACACGCGCATGACCGAGATGGTCGAGCAGCAGTTCGCCGAGGTGGATTACCAGATCAAGAAGCAGGCCAAGCAGTTCTGGGACTTTTTGGCCAGCGTGCAGGAAGTGCGCAGTGGCGTGCAGCACGCGCGCCACCAATCTGCTGAATAGTCGGTCCATCCATCCCAAGGTCGCGCTGCGCGGCCTGCGGGGTTTGCGTAGCGGGCCGTCACAACTATCCGCTATCCTAGGGGCCTGATTCACTACCGCACGTCGTGCACTCCAGTGTCTGACCCGCATCCCGCGCACCCCGGGCGACCACCCGAGAGGGAAGACAAGCGCACCTTCCTGCAGAAAGTGGCCGAGTTCATCCATCCGGGGCCAGACTCCACGGAAGAACTCATTGAGACCTTGGCCGAAGCCGAAGACAACCAGGTCATTGGGGCCGATTCGCGCGTGATGCTGGAGCGCGTCATCCGCATGGCCGACATGACGGCGGGCGACGTGATGGTGGCCGCCCCCCGCATGGACCTCGTCAACATCGACGCACCGTTTGACGAGATGCTGCACCTTGTCATCAACACCGCGCACTCGCGGTTTCCGGTGTACCAGGGCGAGCGCGAGAACATCATCGGCATCCTCATGGCCAAGGACCTGCTCAAGTTGCAGCGGGCGCCGGAGCTGAATATCCGAGCGCTGCTGCGCCCGGCCGCCTTTGTGCCTGAAAGCAAGGGCCTGAATGACCTGCTGCGCGAGTTTCGCGGCAACCGCAACCACCTGGCCATCGTGATCGACGAGTTTGGCCGCATGGCCGGGCTCATCACCATTGAAGACGTGCTCGAACAGATCGTGGGCGAGATCGAGGACGAGTTCGACATCCCCGAAGACGACGGCGACATCTTTGGCCTGGCCGACCGCACCTACCGGGTGAGTGGCGACACCTCGGTGGAGCGGGTGTGCGAGGCGTTTGATGTGCTGGTTCAGGGCAGCGACCCCCATGAAACCTTCGAAACCATCGGCGGCCTGATTGCCCATGAAATGGGCCATGTGCCCAAGCGCGGCGAGCACCTGCAGCTGAGCGGCCTGCACTTCGTCGTGCTGCACACCAAGGGCGGCGCCGTGCGCTGGTTCAAGGTGTCGCGGGTCGAAGAAGCCAGCGCCAGCGACTGATGGCCCGCGCTACTTCCACGCCGGGGCTGCCGCTGGCCCTGCAGGCGCTGCTGGCCGTGGCTGCCGGCGTTGCGCAGGCGGCCTCGCTGGCCTGGCCCTGGAGCGGAGAGCCTCTGTGGTGGCTGCAGATCGCCTCCATGGCGGTGCTGGCCTGGCTGGTGCGACCACATGCCACGGTGTCTGTCTCCTGGCAGCGCGGCGCGGCCATCGGTGGCCTGTTTGCCACGGCCTGGCTGGCCGGGACCTTCTGGTGGCTTTTCATCTCCATGCACACCTACGGCGGGCTGGCAGCGCCGCTGGCCGTGGCGGCGGTGCTGGGGCTGGCGGCGTTCCTCGCCAGCTACTACGCGGCGATCTTGGGGATTTTTTGCCGCCTGGCGCTTACCAGTAAAGCGCTAACAGCTATCATTTTTGGAGCATTCTGGCTGGTGGCCGAACTGGCGCGTGGCACCTTGTGGACGGGGTTCCCCTGGGGCGCTGGCGGTTATGCCCATGTGGATGGGCCGCTGGCGGCGCTGGCGCGCTACGGGGGCGTCTATGGGCTGGGGGCGGTTGCTGCGATGCTGGCGATGGGGGCGGTGCAAGTGCGGCGCGCCGACTTCCGTGGCTGGCGCCTGTGGGCGCTGCTGCTGGCCTTGGGGGCAGCGCTGGCCCTGGCCACGGTAGACCGCTTTTGTGCCATCCATCTCTGCTCCACACCCCTGCAGCGCCCGGCGCCTTCCCTGAGTCTGGAGCTTCTGCAGGGCAATATCCCGCAGGACGAGAAATTTCAGTCGGGCAGCGGCGTGCCGCTGGCACTGAAGTGGTATGCCGAAGCGCTGCGCGACGCCAAGGCCGATCTCGTGGTGGCGCCGGAAACGGCCATCCCGCTGCTGCCCCAGCAGCTCATACCGGGCTATCTGGAAGGCATCCAGCAGCGCTACGCGCAGGGTCCGCAGGCCGCGCTGCTGGGCATTCCGCTGGGCGACGAGGCGCAGGGCTACACCAATTCGGTGCTTGGCATGAGCCCCGCCACCGGGGCCACGCCCTACCGCTACGACAAACACCACCTGGTGCCGTTTGGCGAATTCATCCCGCCCTTCTTTAAATGGTTCACGGCCATGATGAACATTCCGTTGGGCGACTTCAACCGGGGTGTGGTGGGGCAGCCCTCCTTTGCCTGGGCGGGCCAGCGCATTGCGCCCAACATCTGTTACGAAGACCTTTTTGGCGAAGAGCTGGGGGCTCGTTTCATCGACCCGGCTCAGGCGCCCACGGTGTTCGTCAACTTCAGCAATATCGGCTGGTTTGGCGACACCGTGGCCATTGACCAGCACCTGCAGATCAGCCGCATGCGTGCCCTGGAGTTCGAGCGCCCCATGGTGCGCGCCACCAACACCGGCGCCACCGCCATCATCGACCACCGGGGTGTGGTGACGCACCAGCTGGCGCGCACTACACGCGGCGTGCTCAAGGGCGAGGTGCAAGGCCGGGGGCTGGATGCGCAAAGTGGCTGGGCCATCACGCCCTACGCTTGGTGGGTGTCGCGCTGGGGCCTGTGGCCGCTCTGGATGTTCGGGGCGCTGGTGCTGGCGCTTGGCGTGTGGGCCAGAAACAAGGACATGGGGGCGCGCCGCCATTGATCCAGGTCAGGCGCCGACAGGGCGGGGCGGGTGGCTTGGCAGGCCATTGTTTAGAGGCAGCTCCCTATGCCTTGATAATAGAGCCCCGCAAGACGGGGCTGTATTGCATACAACGATGATTTGAGGCGGGCCAACCGCTGTTCTGGAGCACGACTGAAAATGGCAGATTCCTTTTCCTACGAACAACTGATCGCCTCGGGCGAGGGCCGGCTGTTCGGCGCCGACAGCGGGCGCCTGCCGCTGCCGCCCATGCTGATGTTTGACCGCATCACGCACATCGACAGCGATGGTGGCGCGCACGGGCTGGGAAAGATCCGCGCCGAGCTCGATGTCAAACCCGACCTGTGGTTCTTTGCCTGCCACTTTCAGGGCGACCCGGTCATGCCCGGCTGCCTGGGGCTCGATGCCATGTGGCAGCTCATCGGTTTTTACCTGACCTGGCTGCAGCTGCCCGGCCGGGGCCGTGCGCTGGGTGCGGGCGAGGTCAAGTTCACGGGCGAAGTGGGCCCGGACGTGAAGCTCGTCACCTACGAAATCGACATCAAGCGCGTCATCAAGCGCAAGCTGGTCATGGCCATTGGCGATGCCCGCCTGCTGGCTGATGGCAAGGAAATCTATGTAGCCAATGACCTGCGCGTGGGCTTGTTCAAGCGCGAGGAAGACGGCAAGGACGCAGCATGACCACCAAGAAGCGCGTAGTCATCACCGGCGCGGGCATCGTCTCGTGCATTGGCAACGACTTGGCCACCGTGGAAGCCTCCCTGCGTGAAGGCAAAAGCGGCATCAAGGCCGTCGAAAAATTCACCGAACTGGGCCTGCGCAGCCAGGTGGGTGGTGCGCCTGAGATCGACATCGAGGCGCGTATCGACCGCAAGCAGCTGCGCTTCATGGGTGATGCGGCCGCGTACGCGCAGATCGCGCTCGAAGACGCCATTGCCCAGGCGGGTCTCACGCCTGAGCAGGTGAGCCACCCGCGCACCGGCCTCATCATGGGCTCGGGCGGCGGATCGCCTGCCAACCAGATCGAGGCGGCCGACACGCTGCGCGAAAAGGGTATCCGCCGCGTCGGGCCCTACCAGGTCACGCGCTGCATGAGCTCCACCGTCTCTGCCTGCCTGGCCACCAACTTCAAGGTCAAGGGCATCAACTACTCCATCACCTCGGCTTGCTCCACCTCGGCCCACTGCATCGGTGTAGCCGCGCAGCAGATTGCCTGGGGCATGCAGGACGTGATGTTTGCGGGTGGTGGCGAGGAATTGAGCTGGGGCATGTCGCTGCTGTTTGATGGCATGGGTGCCATGTCCAGCAAGTACAACGCCACGCCCGAGAAGGCCTCGCGCGCGTACGACGCGAACCGCGACGGTTTTGTGATTGCGGGCGGTGGCGGTGCTGTGGTGCTGGAAAGCCTCGAACACGCCCAGGCGCGCGGCGCCACCATCCTGGCCGAAGTGGTGGGCTTTGGCGCCACCAGCGATGGCGAAGACATGGTGGCCCCCTCGGGCGATGGCGCTATTGCGTGCATGCAGCAGGCCATGGAAGGGCTCGACGCCCCCATCGACTACATCAACACCCATGGCACCTCCACGCCGGTGGGCGACATGCAGGAAGTGCGCGCCATGCGCGCCCTGTTTGGCGACAAGGTGCCGCCGTTTTCGTCCACCAAGTCGCTCACGGGCCACTCGCTGGGTGCCACGGGTGTGCAAGAGGCCATCTACTGCGTGATCATGCTCAACAAGGGCTTCATCGCCGGTTCTGCCAACGTGGAGACGCCCGACCCGGCACTGGGTGACATGCCCCTGGTTACGCAAACGCGCGATGCGCAGCTGACCACGGTGTTGTCCAACAGCTTCGGCTTTGGGGGCACCAACGCCAGCCTGGTGCTGCGCCGCTGGAACCACTGACCGCAGCCTGCCCACTGCAACGGCCTGCCTGTCTTTGGACATGCAGGCCGTTTTTCATGGGCTAGGAGGCTGCGCGGCGGAAGGCATCGAAGCGAAACGCGCGAAAACCGAGGATCGCGTGGAGCTACCGACAAGCCCAGGGTGGGTCCCTGGGCGCAGGAGGTAGTACCGCGCGAGACCGGTTTATCGCGCGTTGCAGCCGATGCTCCTTCTGCAGCGCAGCCTCCTAGCGCTTGGCAGGCTTGGGGTTGGGCTGCAGGGCCTCGTGCAGCAGGGTGGGCAGCATCGCCAGCATGCGCGTGGCCTGCAGTCCTGGTGGCAACGCCCTTGCGTGGTAGCTGTACAGCGACATGGGGGGCAGTTCGTGCAGCTCCTGCGCCACTATCTGCGCGGGGTCGAGCCCCTTGGCGGTGAGAAAGTCCACCACCGTCCAGCCCATGCCCCGGCGCACCAGCTCCAGCGCCAGGCGCGATGTCTGCACCTGGATGCCAGGCCCGGCGGGAGAGCCCAGCCGTTGCGCGAGTTCGTCAATCGCCTGGCGCATGGGGTCGTCGCCCACCAGGCGGATCACCGGCACCTGCGCCAGCCGCGCGCCGGGGCTGGCGGCACGGGGTGCACGTGCCCACACACTGGTCGCCACCGCCAGGTACAGCCTGCCGCTGACCAGCAGGTCGCTCGCAATTTGCGGGTGCGGGTGTTTGTAGAAACCCAGGCAAAAGTCCACGCTGCGCGTGAGCAGCGCCTGCGTCATCTGGTCCTGGTGGATGGTGCGCACCTCTACGCCCACCTGCGGATGCTGCTCGGCATGGTGTTGCAACAGGCGCGGCAGAAACTCGTGGGTGATCGACGGGATCGCCCCCAGGCGTACATCGCCCGAATCGCTGGTGGCCAGGTTGCGCGCAGTGCGCTTTAGTGCGTCGAGCTGCCGGTAGATGCCAGTGGATTCGGCCGCCAGCACCTGGGCCTCGGGGGTGGGGGTCAAGCCCGAAGGTGTGCGGTTGAACAGCCGGTAGCCCAGCTGCAGCTCGGTGTGCGCAATGGCCTTGCTGACCGCCGAGGGCGTGATGCACAGCAGGCGCGCCGCTGCGCTCATGTTGCCAGTCTGCAGCACGGCCTGAAAAACTTCCAGTTGCCGCAAGTTCATTCCAGCGATGCTCCGGTGTATGTGCCTGTGCGACCCGAATACTGGGATCGTGTGGAGGTGTTGGGGGTGTGAGTGAAATTCATAAGGGTGGGTCAATTATTCCGCATGACTGTGTTCTGCTTTCTCATAGGATGCGGCACCGCTTCACGGGCGGGTTTTGCAAAGAGCGGCGCAACGCGCGCCGCCAACCCCCAAAAAATCAGGAGACACCCTCATGCGCATTTCTTCCTCCCCCACTGCCAGCCGCTGGCTCGCAGGCTTGCTGTTGTCGGCCGCGTCCGCTGTGGCCATGGCCCAGGCTGCCAAGCCCAATGTGGTGGTGCTGGCCACCGGCGGCACCATTGCAGGTGCTGGCGCCTCGGCCGCCAACAGCGCCACCTACGCTGCTGCCAAGGTGCCGGTCGATAAACTGCTGGCAGGCCTGCCCGAGCTGGCCAATGTGGCCAAGGTGTCCGGTGAGCAGGTGTTCCAGATCGCGTCTGAAAGCTTCACCAACGAGCACCTGCTGCGCCTCGGCCAGCGCGTCTCTGCCCTGTCCAAGCAGGCCGATGTGGACGGTATCGTCATCACCCACGGCACCGACACGCTGGAAGAAACCGCGTACTTCCTGAACCTCACCGTGCGCACCAACAAGCCCATCGTGGTGGTGGGCTCCATGCGCCCCGGCACGGCCCTGTCGGCCGACGGCGCGCTGAACCTGTACGACGCCGTGACCGTGGCCGCCAGCAAGGACGCCGCTGGCAAGGGCGTGCTGGTCACGATGAACGACGAGATCCAGAGCGGTCGCGACGTGAGCAAGACCATCAACATCAAGACCGAGGCTTTCAAGAGCCAATGGGGCCCGCTGGGCATGGTGGTGGAAGGCAAGAACTACTGGTTCCGCGCGCCGGTCAAGCGCCACACCACCCAGTCCGAGTTCAACATCGACGACATCAAGGCGCTGCCCGCCGTGGACATCGTCTATGGCTACAGCAACATGAACACCACGGGTATTGAAGCCTACGGCAAGGCTGGCGTGAAGGCGCTGATCCACGCCGGTACGGGCAATGGCTCGGTGGCGGCACAGGCGGTGGATTCGCTCAAGGCACTGCGTGCTGCGGGCGTGCAGATCGTTCGCTCGGCCCGCGTGCCCGACGGTTTTGTGCTGCGCAATGCCGAGCAGCCCGACGACAAGTACGACTGGGTGGTGGCCCACGACCTGCGCCCCCAAAAGGCCCGCATCCTGGCCATGGTGGCCCTCACCAAGACCAATGACAGCAAGGAACTGCAGCGCATTTTCTGGGAGTATTGAGAAGACCCCCTGAGGCGCTGTGCGCGCCTTCCCCCTGAAGGGGGACGCCCCCAGCGCGGCGGGGCGGCCCTTGCGCGGGGGCACTCGCCCAGGCAGCGCCTTGTGGTGGCGCTCCGGCCAGTGCGATGGATAGTTGATTTGACTTGGCGCACAACACGTGCGCCGACGGGCTACCCGCAAAGGTGGTCACTGGTACGCAACGGGCTATAGCCTGCGTGACTGGTTGGGAAGGCTGGTGCTCCAAAAGGGCTCCGGCCTTTTTTCATGGGCGCGGGTCGATGTTGCTGGCGCTGCCGCAGCATGTGCGGCTGCGCGCCGTAAAATCACCGGTTTGCGCGCGCGAGGCCCGTCCTTGCTACCTTTGGGTGGCAGGCGCCGGGGCTGGCATCCGCACCGCCTTTTCTTCTTTTTCCCCTTACTTGCTCGGCCCTGGCTTGCCAGTGCCTCAGCCAAAGACGCCATGTTGACATTCCAGCAAATCATTTTGAAGCTGCAGTCCTACTGGGACGCGCAGGGTTGCGCCCTTTTGCAACCCTATGACATGGAAGTGGGCGCCGGCACATCGCACACCGCCACCTTCCTGCGCGCCATCGGCCCCGAGCCCTGGAAGGCCGCCTACGTGCAGCCCAGCCGCCGCCCCAAGGACGGCCGCTACGGCGAGAACCCCAACCGCCTGCAGCACTACTACCAGTACCAGGTGGTGCTCAAGCCCGCACCGGCCAACATCCTGGAGCTGTACCTGGGCAGCCTCGAAGCCTTGGGCTTTGATCTTAAAAAGAACGACATCCGCTTTGTGGAAGACGACTGGGAAAACCCCACGCTCGGTGCCTGGGGCCTGGGCTGGGAGGTGTGGCTCAATGGCATGGAGGTGACGCAGTTCACGTACTTCCAGCAGGTGGGCGGCATCGATTGCAAGCCCGCCACCGGCGAGATCACCTACGGCCTAGAGCGCCTGGCCATGTACCTGCAGGGCGTGGACAACGTCTACAACCTCAAGTGGACCGACACCCTGAGCTACGGTGACGTGTACAAGCAAAACGAGGTGGAGCAGTCCACCTACAACTTCGAGCACAGCGACGCGGACTTTTTGTTCACCGCCTTCAACGCGCACGAAAAGCAGGCCAAGTACCTGATGGAGCAGCAGCTGGCGTTGCCCGCGTATGAGCAGGTGCTCAAGGCCGCACACAGCTTCAACCTGCTGGATGCGCGCGGTGCCATCAGCGTTACGGAACGCGCCGCCTACATCGGCCGCATCCGCAACCTGGCCCGTGCCGTGGCGCAGAGCTACTACGAAAGCCGCGAACGCCTGGGCTTCCCCATGGCGCCGCGCGAGTGGGTGGAACAGATGACGAAGAAGGCTGCGTGAGCGCGCGGAAAGAACAAGAACATGACGACTCAAAACCTCCTCGTTGAACTGTTTGTCGAAGAATTGCCCCCCAAGGCACTGCAAAAGCTGGGCGATGCCTTCGCTACCGTGCTGGGCGACCAGCTCAAGGCCCAGGGCCTGGCGACGGCTGCCTCAGTGGTCACGCCCTTTGCCTCGCCTCGCCGCCTGGCTGCGCATGTGACCGCCGTGGCCGACAAGGCCGCCGACAAGGCTGTGCAGCAAAAGCTGATGCCCGTGACCGTGGGCTTGGACAAAGACGGCAACGCCACGCCTGCGCTGCTGAAAAAGCTGCAGGCGCTGGGCGCCGATGTGTCCAACCCCGCAGCCGCTGTGGCTGCCTTGAAGCGCGCGCAGGACGGCAAGGCCGAAGCCCTGTTCTACGACAGCGTGGTGGCCGGTGCCACGTTGGCGGCGGGCCTGCAAAAGGCGCTGGATGAAGCCATCGCCAAGCTCCCCATCCCCAAGGTGATGAGCTACCAGCTTGAAACCGACTGCGAGCTGCCCGGCTGGACCAGCGTGAACTTTGTGCGCCCCGCACACGGCCTGGTGGCGCTGCATGGCAGCACCGTGGTGCCGGTCAAGGCGCTGGGCCTCACGGCTGGCAACAGCACCACCGGCCACCGTTTCGAAGCCGCCGTTTCGCCCGTGGTGCTGGCCGATGCCGACAGCTACGCCGCCACGCTGAAGAAGGATGGCGCCGTGATCGCCAGCTTTGCCGAGCGCAAGGCCGAGATCGCGCGCCAGCTGGCCGCTGCTGCTGCGAAGGTGGGCAATGGCGCCCGCCCCATTGAAGACGAGGCGCTGCTCGACGAAGTGACCGCGCTGGTGGAGCGCCCCAACGTGGTCATCTGCCAGTTTGAAGAGCAGTTCCTGGGCGTGCCGCAGGAATGCCTCATCCTCACGATGAAGGCCAACCAGAAGTACTTCCCGCTGCTGGACGCTGCAGGCAAGCTGACCAACAAGTTCCTGGTGGTCAGCAACATCAGCCCCGAAGACACGAGCTTTGTGACCGGCGGCAACGAGCGCGTGGTGCGCCCCCGTTTGGCCGATGCCAAGTTTTTCTTTGATCAGGACCGCAAGAAGACCCTGGCCTCGCGCGTCGAAGGTCTGGGTAAGGTCGTGTACCACAACAAGCTAGGCACGCAGGGTGAACGCGTGGAGCGCGTGCGGGCCATTGCCAAGGCCATTGCCACGCGACTGGGCGACGCTGCTCTGGTGGCCGATGCCGACCTGTCCGCGCAACTGGCCAAGACCGACCTTGTGACCGACATGGTGGGCGAGTTCCCCGAGCTGCAGGGCATCATGGGCGGCTACTACGCCCTGAACGACGGCCTGGGCGAGACCGTGGCGCACGCGATCGAAGACCACTACAAGCCGCGTTTTGCGGGTGATGCGCTGCCGCGCAACACCGCAGGCGTCGTGGTGGCCCTGGCCGACAAGCTGGAAACCCTGGTGGGCATGTTTGGCATTGGCAACCTGCCCACGGGGGACCGTGACCCGTTTGCGCTGCGCCGCCACGCGCTGGGCGTGATCCGCATGCTGGTCGAGAAGGATCTGCCGCTGGAGATGAATGCGCTTCTGGCTGGTGCAGTGCCCGCCTTTGGCGACAAGATCACCGATGCTTCAGCGGCCCTGGCCGACTTCATCTACGACCGCCTCGCCGGCAGCCTGCGTGAGCAAGGCTACAGCGCCCAGGAAGTCGACGCGGTGCTGGCCCTGCGTCCGCAGCGTCTGGCACTGGTCGAAAAGCAACTGGCCGCAGTGCGTGCCTTCGCCGCCTTGCCCGAAAGCCCCGCCCTCGCTGCCGCCAACAAGCGCGTGGGCAACATCCTTAAAAAGGCCGAGGTCGAAGGCCCGGTGGACGCGCACGTGAACCCCGAGCTGCTGCAGGAAAAAGCCGAGCAGGACCTGTACGCTGCCCTGCAGCGCTTCGTGCCCGAAGCCAACGCCCAGTTCGATGCTGGCGACTACACCGCATCGCTGCAGACCCTGGCCGTGCTGCGCGCGCCTGTGGATGCGTTCTTTGACGATGTGATGGTCAACGCCGAACAGCTGGACGTGCGCATGAACCGCCTGGGCCTGCTCAAGATGCTGCACAACGCGATGAATCGCGTGGCCGACCTCTCGCGTCTGGCGGCCTGACCCCGAGGCTGATAGGCTGGCGGTCTGTTTCCACAAGGCACCTCCTCCTATGAAACTCGTCATCCTGGACCGCGACGGCACCCTCAACCCGCTGGGTGATGACTACATCACCTCGGCCGACGAGTGGACGGCCGTGCCTGGCGCGCTGGAGGCCATTGCGCGGCTCAACCACGCGGGCTGGCATGTGGTGGTGGCCACCAACCAGCCGGGGCTGGGGCGCGGGCTGTTTGACGTGGTGGCGCTCAACGCCATCCACGCCAAGATGCACCGCCAGGTGGCGGCCGTGGGCGGGCGCATCGACGCTGTTTTTTACTGCCCCCACGCGGCCGACGAGGAATGCGCCTGCCGCAAACCTGCCCCCGGCCTGCTGGAGCAGATCAGCGACCGATATGGGGTGGAACGCCACGATGTGCAGGTGGTGGGCAGCTGCGCCGCACACCTGCAGGCCGGGGCCGCGCTGGGTGCGCAGTTGCACCTGGTGTGCACGGGGCAGTCGGCGCAGGTGCACCCGATGGGGCCGCTGCCTGTGGGGCTGCCACCGGGCCTGCGCGTGCATGCCAGCCTGGGCGATTTTGTGGACCAGCTTTTGCCTGCTGTGCAGCCCGCTGCGGCACCCCTGGCGGCTACACCCCTGCCAGCGCCTGGTGGTGCCGCTGTCTGATGCTATTACTTTAATAGCTGTTAGCGCTTGATAGATAAGCGCTGGCGGCCAAAATGACCATCAAAATGGCCTTTATCCGTTCCGTCATTCACCTTCTCTGGATGGGCATCACTGTGGTGCCCTATGCGCTGACCATCATGCTGGGCACGCTGCTGGGCGTGCGCGGCAAGCCGCTGTACCGCATCGCCCGCGCGTGGCTGTCACTGTGCATCAGCGGTGCCCGCGTGATCCTGGGCATCCGCGCCAACGTGATCGGCATGGAGAACCTGCCGCAGGGCGAGAACGCGGGGGCGGTGCTGCTGGTCAAGCACCAGTCCACGTACGAGACCTTTCTGATGCCCGCGATCATGCCGCGCCCCCTGGCCTATGTGTTCAAGAAGGAGCTGCTGCGTGTGCCGTTCTTCGGCTGGGCCATCGGCCGCCTCGACATGATCCACATCGACCGCGATCAGCGCACCCAGGCCTTCCACAAGGTGGTGCAGCAGGGCAAAGACCTGTTGGCCCAGGGCATCTGGATCATCATGTTCCCCGAAGGCACGCGCATCGAGCGTGGGCAAAAGGGCAACTACAAGACCGGCGGTACCCGCCTGGCCATCGACACCGGCGCGCCAGTGGTGCCAATTGCTGTGACGTCCGCCAAGGTCTGGCCGCGCAAGGCGTTCATCAAGCGCCCGGGCGTGGTGGATGTGTCCATCGGCAAGCCCATTTCCAGCGTAGGCCGCAAGCCCGACGAGCTGATGCGCGAAGTGGAGGCATGGATCGAGGCCGAGATGCGCCGCCTGGATCCTGATGCGTACCCAGCCGTGGTCATCCCCCCGCACGCCAAGGCGGGCGAGAAGTAGGCCACAGCGTGATGCAGCGGCTTGTGCAGTTGGCGCTCGACTTTTTCGACCCGCCGGTCGCACCGGCAGGACCGGCTGCGGTGCCGGGGGTGAAGGCTGCAGATTCCAAGTCAAAACTGCCCCCAGCGCTGGATGGGAAAGCGCCAGTAGCTCCTAAAACAGTAGTGAATCGGCCTGCTGCACCTGCTGTACCGCTGCCATCTCTGCTGTCTCCGGCCGAATTCCGCCACCCGCAGGCCAGCCGCGAAGTGCTGCTGGGCGATGCCGTCGTGGCCTATGCGTTGCAGCGCGCGCGGCGCCGCACCATCGGCTTTACCGTGGGGGCCGATGGACTGTCGGTACGTGCGCCCAGCTGGGTCACCCTGTCGGGCGTGGATTCTGCGCTGCGCGAGAAGTCCGAATGGATCCTGCGCAAGCTGTCTGAGGCGCGCGAGCGCCACCAGCGCATGGAAGGCGGTCGTATTGTCTGGGCCGATGGCGCCGTGTTGCCCTATCTGGGCGAGCCTTTGACCGTGGTGCTGGACCCGAGCCACGGTTTTGCGGGCAAAGGCGGTGCGCTGGTGGCGGGCACGGATGTGGTGCCACACAGCCTGCACATCGGCCTGCCTCACAGCGCCAGCCCCGCGCAGATCCGCGACGCCGTGCAGGCCTGGCTCATGCGCGACGCGCGCCGCCACTTCACCGAGCGGCTGGATCACTTTGCTCCGCTCTTGGGCGTGCGCTGGGCCAGCCTGCGCCTGTCGAGCGCCAACACCCGCTGGGGCAGTGCCAAGGCCGACGGCTCCATCCGCCTGAACTGGCGCCTGCTGCACTATCGCCCAGCCATCATCGACTACGTGGTGGCGCACGAACTGGCCCACCTGCGCGTGATGGACCACAGTCCGCGCTTCTGGGACACCGTGGCCACCGTGGTGCCCGACTATGCGCAGCTGCGCAGCCGCTTGCGGGATGAGCCCGCGCCTTTGTGGTGAATCCCCCTGAGTCGCCTTTGGCGCCTTCCCCCTAGGGGGACGACGCCCTCGCTGCGGGGCGGCCCTTGGCTTGCGTCCCTCGCACTGGTCGCGCCCAGTTCAAACGTTTTGCCTAGTGCCCAGAAAGGATCCAAACCATGACAAATACGCTCTCCTCCGTTTCTCCCGCCGACGGCTATGCCGGTGACGTGACGCCCCAGCAGGCCTGGCAGTGGGTACAGGCCGGCCGGGCCGTGCTGGTGGATGTGCGCAGCGACGCCGAACGTGAATGGGTGGGGCAGGTGCCCGGCGCCATCGCCGTGGCGTGGAAGCAGTGGCCGGGCATGGTCATGAACGCGGATTTTGATGCGCAGATGCGCACGGCCGTGCCTGAGGGCGCCCGGGCTGTGCTGCTGTGCCGCAGCGGCGTGCGCTCCATCGCCGCCGCGCGCCGCGCTACTGAGCTGGGCATCACGGCCTACAACATCCTGGAAGGTTTTGAGGGCGACGCCGATGCGCAGGGTCAGCGCGGCAAAAAGGGCGGCTGGCGTTTTCACGGTCTGCCGTGGAAGCAGGGTTGATGCTCCCAAAAAAATAGCTGCCAGCGCTTTATAGATAAGCGCTGGCAGCTGGCTCTAAAGCTTGACTTGCCCCGGCGTTCCGTTCGTCTGGGGCGTCGGTACACCCCCGACTCAGGCCAGTGCACCCGTGGAACCGGCTTTGCCGGGCCACCGGGTGCGTCCCCCTTGGGGGAAGGCGCCGCAGGCGACTCAGGGGGTTACTTGGCCTGCGGGATCCGCAGCTTCTGGCCGGGGTAGATCTTGTCGGGGTGGCTCAGCATGGGCTTGTTGGCCTCGAAGATCACGGGGTACTTGTTGGCGTCGCCATAGAACTTCTTGGCAATGGCGCTCAGAGTGTCGCCGCGCACCACGTCGTGGTACTGGGCTTCGGGCTCGGGGTTGGTCACATCCATCAGGTTCTCGACGCTGGTCACGCTGGCCACGTTGCCGCAGCACAGGGTGACTTTTTCCTTGGCCGCCTGCGTAGGGGCTGTGCCCTCCACGGTAACTTTGCCTTCCGGTCCTTCAAAGGCGACCTGCACATTGCTGGCGCCAAGGTTCTGGGACGCGATGTAGGTCTCGATGGCCTTGGATGCCTTGGCGTTGAGTTCATCTTGCGTGGGGGCTGCTGCCGTGGCGGCCTGTGCTTCTTTGCCGCCGAACAGCTTTTCGCCGGCTTCCTTGATGAAACTGAAAAGACCCATGTCGTACCTCCTAATGTTGCAGAAACAGGAAGGACCACTGTAGCGGGTACGGGCGGCTGCGTCGTGTCGGACAGGGGCGCGACACGATTTTTCACAATTTGTGGGCGGGCAGGGGTGGTGCAGCCGGGGGCTGTCGCCCTCGGGCAGAGGTGCATCGCAAAACTCGGGATAATCCGCCGCATGACTTTCCTGGCCATCGACGTCGGTAACACCCGTCTCAAATGGGCGTTGTACGACGCTCCCCGCCCCGGGGCTGCGCTCATTGCGCATGGCGCCGAGTTTCTCGATCACATCGACCGCCTGGCTGAAGGTAGCTGGGAGTCGCTGCCCCACCCGGAGCGCATGCTGGGCTGCGTGGTGGCGGGCGATGCCGTCAAACGCCGCGTGCAAGAGCAGATGGAAATCTGGGACGTCACCCCCTCCTGGGTGGTGTCGTCGGCGCAGGAGGCGGGGCTCACCAACGGCTACGACCATCCCTCGCGCCTGGGCTCGGACCGCTGGGTGGCCATGATCGGCGCGCGCCACCATGTGTTGGCACGTGGCCCGGCGCGGCCGCTGGTGGTGGTGATGGTGGGCACGGCCGTGACGGTGGAGTGCATCGACACCGAGGGCCGCTTCATGGGCGGCCTCATCCTGCCCGGCCACGGCATCATGCTGCGCGCGCTCGAATCGGGCACCGCCGGCCTGCATGTGCCCACGGGTGAAGTGCGCCCGTTTCCCACCAACACCAGCGATGCACTGACCAGCGGCGGCACCTACGCCATCGCGGGGGCCGTGGAGCGCATGTATCAGCACCTGCTGCAGCACTGTGGCCAGGAGCCCGCCTGCATCATGACCGGCGGCGCCGGATGGAAGATGGCGCCCAGCATGACACGGCCGTTCGAGCTGGTGGACAACCTGATTTTTGACGGCCTGCTGGAGATTGCCGCGCAGCGGTTTGGGGGCTGAGGGCTTTTGAGCTCCGCATCCATAGCAGCGCGACACGGCAATCTACTGCAAACCTCTGTGCAAAACTGGCGCTGCGCAAGCCAGAGACACCGAGCAAGGGCCGTCCCGCAGCGAGGGTGTCGTCCCCCTTCCCGAATGGCGTAGCCAGTCGAGAGAAGGGGGAAGCGGCAAAGCCGCTCAGGGGGATGCCTCTTACTCTTCTTCCAGTTCAGCCCGCGCCATCTCCACATCCAGCCGCTCCATGGCATCCATGGGTTCAGCGGCGGCGGCCTTTTCGTAGAGCGCGGTGGCTTCCTGCATTTTCTTGTCGCCCTCCAGCATGACGAGCGCATTGGCGTACTCGATCATCGCGATGGCCGATCCCGGGTTGAGCTTGAGGGCTTCCTGAAACAGCTTGAGGCCCGTGTCCTTCTTGGCGCCATAGGTCATGCCGCCAATCAGCGAGCCCACCTTGTCGATCACCTCGGCATGGAAGGCGCCCAGCGCAATGCGCGCATCGGCGTGTTTGGGCGACAGGGCAATGGCCTTCTCCAGCGAGTCCTTCACCTTGCCACCCAAGCCCTGCGCCAGCGCCTTGGCCACGCTGATGCCCTGGCTGTAGCGGCCCAGTGCGTAGGCGTGCCAGTACCAGGCGTTGGCGTTGTCGGGCTCCTTGGCGGCCTGGGCCTCCGCCCGTTCGGCCACCTGCATGAACAGATCCAGGCGCGCCTTCTCCTTCGGCTCCAGGTAGTTGGCATAGATGGAGGTGGCCTTGTTGGCGGCAGTGATACCCGCGCCACCGGCAGTCAGGCCCGCTGCCGCAGCTTTCTCAAAATCACCGTTGTGGAACAGCGCCCAGGCTTCCAGCACGGCAGCCTCCTTGGGGCAGGGTTCGGCATCACCGCCATGCAGTCGTGCCCAATGCTTCTTGACGCTCGCAGCGTCAAATTGGTAGTCGCCAGCGTGGGGGAAGGGGGTCCATTTGGCCATGGTGTGTGTCTCCGGAAGTTCTTGTTGGTGGGTGTCTGTGGCGGGTGGGCCGTGTATCAGCCTGGCGCTGGTGCGTAGGCGCCGACCAGCTGCAGCAGGTGGGCGCGCTGGCCGCTTTCGAGGTAGGGCATGAGCAGGTTCAGCACATGGTGGGCTCCGCGCAGCAGCGCAGCCTGGGCGCTTTCGGGCTCCAGTGCACGGCGCGGGTCGCGCACGTATTCAAAGCTCAGCCAGTAAGTGAGCACCACGACCATGCTGGTGGCGGTGGCCTCCAGCTCGCGCGAGTCGATGTGCAGTGCATCTGCGCGGCCCATGCCGTCGAGCATGGCGCGCACGGCGCGGGTCTTGTTCTTGAGGATGGCCTGGAAGTGGGTTTCCAGGCGCCGGTTCTTGGACAGCAGGTCGTTGAGATCGCGGTACAGGAAACGGTACTGCCAGATCAGCTCGAACAGCGAGTGCATGAAGAACCAGGCGTCCTCCACATTGCGCACACCATCGGCGGCGGCCAGTAGTTCGGTCAGCGAGGTTTCGTAGCGATCAAACAGCGCGTTGATCAGCTCGTCCTTGGCCGGGTAGTGGTAGTACAGGTTGCCGGGACTGATGCGCAGCTCGGCCGAGATCAGGGTGGTGGAGACGTTGGGCTCACCGAACCGGTTGAACAGGTCCAGCGTCACTTCCAGAATGCGTTCTGCGGTGCGGCGTGGCGCTTTCTTCACCATGTGTGCGGGCCCCTTCGCGTCGTTTGGCGTCGTTGTTGCGTTGTCTCTGATGGCTACTCTAACCCACGCGGTCATGCTGCAGTGCGACATGAACGTAGGGTGCGTATGCAGTACCTAGGCTGCTTGTAGCGCACTTCATGGGTTTCACCAAAAAAAGAAAAGCGGTCCAAACGCCTTGGCGCGTGGACCGCTTGGAGCGGGCTGGGTGCTTGCCGGTGGCAAGCCGTGATCAGCTGGCCGATGGCGTGCTGGTGGCTGCGTCGGCAGCGGCACGTGTCGCGGTCTTTTTGGCCGCAGCCTTCTTGGCGGGGGCCTTGGCGGCTGCCTTGGCAGGAGCCGCCTTCTTTGCCACTGCCTTCTTGGCGGGGGCCTTGGCTGCGGGTTTGGCGGCTGCCTTGGCAGCAGCTTTGGCGGGTGCAGCCTTGCTGCCCTTGGCCAGGGCGTCCACACGGGCGTTCAGGGCTTCCAGGTCGCGGGCCGAGGGCACGCCCAGCTTGGCGAGGGCCTTGGCCACGCGGTCTTCAAAGATGTTTTCGAGCTTGTCCCACTGGCCCTGGGCCTTGGAGCCGATGTCGCTGGCCATGGTGGTCACGCGGCTGGTGGCTTCGGTGATCTTTTCTTCGGCCACGGCCTGGGTCTTGCGCTGGATGGTCAGGCCTTCCTTGACCAGGGCTTCAAACACCTTGCCGCCTTCTTCCTGTGCCTTGGAGAAGGCACCCAGGCCTGCCAGCCAGATCTGCTGGGCGGAGTCCTTTACGGTGCTGGACAGTTGGGCGTTGCTCTTCTTTTTGTCGGCGCTGAGTTTCTGCAGTTTCTTGACCATGGGGCCTCCGTTGTGCGGTTGGTTGGGTTTGCCGGGGCGGGTTGCCTTCGACGCATGGCCGCACTGTACGCCGCACGGCGCGACAGGTGTAGGCGCGCGCTCCTAAAAATGTAGAGCGTGCCATCTAGCGGGGGCGTTCGCTGGCCGCCTAGCATCGGCGCGGGTTTCTGCTGAATCGGTGCGCGCAGGCCTTGGGCAAGAATGAAGCTATCTCAGAGGAGTTATCCATGCAGTATTTCGTGACGGGGGCAACGGGGTTCATTGGCAAGCGGCTGGTCAAGAAGCTGCTGGAGCGAAAGGGGGCGGTGGTGCATTTCCTGATCCGCAAGGAAAGTGCGGACAAGGTGGCCGACCTGCGTAGCTTCTGGGGTGTCGGGCCCACGCGTGCGATTCCCGTGTTTGGCGATCTCACCGCGAAGAAGCTGGGCGTGGCGGCGGAAGACGTCAAGAAGCTCAAGGGCCAGATCGACCACTTCTACCACCTCGCTGCCGTCTACGACCTGGGTGCGGACGAGGAAACCCAGGTGGCCGTGAACATTGAGGGCACGCGCAACACGGTGGACCTGGCCAAGGCGATTGATGCCGGGCATTTCCACCATGTCTCCTCCATCGCGGCTGCCGGGCTGTACGAAGGCGTGTTCCGCGAAGACATGTTCGAGGAAGCCGAGGGCCTGGACCACCCGTACTTCCAGACCAAACACGAGAGCGAAAAGATCGTGCGCCAGGACTGCAAGGTGCCCTGGACGGTGTACCGCCCGGCCATGGTGGTGGGCGACAGCCAGACCGGCGAGATGGACAAGATCGACGGCCCCTACTACTTCTTCAAGCTCATCCAGCGCCTGCGCCAGTTGCTGCCGCCCTGGATGCCCACGGTGGGCCTGGAGGGCGGGCGCGTGAACATCGTGCCCGTGGACTTTGTGGTGAACGCGCTCAACGTCATCAGCCACCAGAAGGACATCGGCAAGAAGTGCTACCACCTGGTGGACCCGGTGGGCTACCGCGTGGGCGATGTGCTCGATATCTTCAGCCGCGCAGCCCATGCGCCGCGCATGAACCTGTTCGTCAACGCCGCGTTGCTGGGCTTCATCCCCAAGAGCGTGAAGAAGAGCCTGATGGCGCTGGCGCCCGTGCGCCGCGTGCGCAACGCGGTGATGAAGGACCTCGGCCTGCCCGAGGACATGCTCACCTTCGTGAATTACCCCACGCGCTTTGATTGCCGCGAAACGTTGGCCGCGCTCAAGGGCTCCGGCGTCACATGCCCCAATCTCAAGGACTACGCCTGGCGGCTGTGGGACTACTGGGAGCGCAATCTGGACCCCGAGCTGTTCATCGACCGCACGCTCAAGGGCACGGTGGCGGGCAAGGTGGTGCTGATCACCGGTGGATCGTCCGGCATTGGGCTGGCGGCAGCGCACAAGTTTGCCGAGGCAGGCGCCACCACCATCATCTGCGGGCGTGACCAGGACAAGCTCGACGAGGCCTGTGCCGAAGCCAAGGCCAAGGGTTACCAGTTCATCGCCTATTCGGCAGACATTGCCGACATGACCGACTGCGACCGTTTTGTGCAGTTGCTCATCGACAACCACGGCGGTGTGGACTTCCTCATCAACAACGCGGGCCGCTCCATCCGCCGCGCCATCGAGTCGAGCTACGACCGCTTCCACGACTACGAGCGCACCATGCAGCTCAACTATTTCGGCTGCCTGCGCGTGACCATGGGCTTTCTGCCCGGCATGGTGGCTAAGCGCAAGGGCCATGTGGTCAACATCAGCTCCATCGGCGTGCTGACCAACGCGCCCCGCTTTTCGGCCTATGTGGCCAGCAAGGCGGCGCTGGACGCGTGGACGCGCTGTGCCTCCAGCGAGTTTGCCGACCAGGGCATCACCTTCACCACCATCAACATGCCCCTGGTGCGCACCCCAATGATTGCGCCCACCAAGATCTACAACAACGTGCCCACGCTGAGCCCCGAGGAGGCGGCGGACATGATCGCCCAGGCCTGCATCTTCAAGCCGGTGCGCATCGCCACGCGGCTGGGCATCACCGGCCAGCTGCTGCACGCGCTGGTGCCACGCGTGGCGCAGATCACCATGAACACGAGCTTTCGCATGTTCCCGGACTCCACCGCCGCCAAGGGCAGCAAGGACGCCAAGCCGCAGCTGTCGGCCGAGGCCGTGGCGCTGCAGCAGATGATGCGAGGCATCCACTTCTGATGACCCGCCGGCCCGGGCAGAAATACCCGCGTTGAACTCTGTTACCCGGGGGCCGGGCGGGGTGGGATAATCGTGGGTTCTGCCGAGCAGGCATTTCACACGGCCCTCCCTATGATTCTGGTTACTGGCGGCGCGGGTTTCATCGGCGCCAACTTCGTTCTTGACTGGCTTGCTGCCTCCAGCGAGCCCGTGGTCAACCTCGACAAGCTCACCTACGCGGGCAACCTGCACAACCTGGACAGCGTGCAGGGTGACGCGCGCCACATCTTTGTGCAGGGCGACATCGGCGACACCGCGCTGGTGGCCCGCCTGCTGGCCGAGCACAAGCCCCGCGCCGTGGTCAACTTCGCGGCTGAATCGCATGTGGATCGCTCCATCCATGGCCCCGAGGATTTCATCCAGACCAACATCGTGGGCTCGTTCCGCCTGCTGGAGGCCGTGCGTGCCTACTGGAGCGCGCTGCCCGAGGGCGAACGTGCCGCCTTCCGCTTCCTGCATGTGTCCACCGACGAGGTCTACGGATCGCTGGCCCCCACCGACCCGGCCTTCGCCGAGACGCGTGGCTTTGAGCCCAACAGCCCTTACAGCGCCAGCAAGGCCGCCAGCGACCACCTGGTGCGCGCCTGGCACCACACCTACGGCCTGCCGGTGCTCACCACCAACTGCAGCAACAACTACGGGCCCTACCACTTCCCCGAAAAGCTGATCCCGCTGATGATCGTCAACGCGTTGGCTGGCAAGAGCCTGCCCGTGTATGGCGATGGCATGCAGGTGCGCGACTGGCTCTACGTCAAGGACCACTGCAGCGCCATCCGCCGCGTGCTGGAGGCCGGCGCGCCCGGTGAGACCTACAACGTGGGGGGCTGGAACGAGAAGCCCAACATCGAGATCGTGAACATGGTCTGCAGCCTGCTCGACGAGCTGCGCCCCCGTGCTGACGGCCAAAGCTACCGCACCCAGATCACCTATGTGAAAGACCGTCCGGGCCACGACCGCCGCTACGCCATCGACGCCCGCAAGATCGAGCGCGAGCTGGGCTGGAAGCCCGCCGAGACCTTCGACACCGGCATCCGCAAGACCGTGCAGTGGTACCTGGACCATGCGGACTGGGTGGCCAGCGTGCAGACCGGCGCCTACCGCGACTGGGTGCAGACCCAGTATGCGCAGGAGGCCTCCGCTGCGGCTGTGACGGGCGCCACTGCATGAACATCCTGCTGTTTGGCAAGGGTGGCCAGGTCGGCTGGGAGCTGCAGCGCAGCCTGTCGGTGCTGGGCTCCGTCACGGCGTTGGACTTCGATAGCACCGAGCACTGCGGTGACTTTTCCAACCCCGCCGGCGTGGCTGATACGGTGCGCGCCCTGCGCCCCGATGTCATCGTCAATGCCGCCGCCCACACGGCCGTGGACAAAGCTGAGAGCGAAGCCGAGTTTGCCCGCACCCTCAATGCCACAACGCCCGGAGCCCTTGCGCAGGAGGCCGCGAAGCTGGGTGCTTGGCTCGTGCACTACAGCACGGACTATGTTTTCGATGGCAGCGGCAGCCGCCCCTGGGTGGAGACCGATACACCCGCCCCGCTGAGCGTTTACGGCCGCACCAAGCTCGAAGGCGAGCAGCTCATTGCAGAGGCGGGCGCCAAACACCTGATCCTGCGCACCAGCTGGGTCTACGCAGCACGCGGCGGCAACTTCGCCAAGACCATGCTGCGGCTGGCGCAAGAGCGTGAGCGGCTGACGGTGATTGATGACCAATGGGGTGCGCCCACCGGTGCCGACCTGCTGGCCGATGTGACCGCCCACGCGCTGCGCCACCTGCAGCAGCGCCCGCAGGATGCAGGCCTGTACCACTGCGTGGCTGCGGGCGAGACCAACTGGAATCAGTATGCAAAATACGTGCTGGCGCAAGCCCAGAAAGCGCAGATAGCTGCAAAAATAATAGCAAAAGAGGTCGCGCCTGTGCCCACAAGCGCATTTCCCACACCGGCCGTGCGCCCCCACAACTCGCGCCTGGGTACCCACAAGCTGCAGTCCACCTTCGGTTTGCAGATGCCCCATTGGCAACAGGGCGTGGCGCGCATGCTCACGGAAATTCTCTGAACGGACCCCAGACCATGACGCAACGCAAAGGCATCATCCTCGCAGGAGGCTCCGGCACCCGGCTGCACCCGGCCACGCTGGCCATCAGCAAACAACTGCTGCCCGTTTACGACAAGCCCATGATCTATTACCCGCTCAGCACGCTGATGCTGGCGGGCATCCGGGACATCCTGGTTATCAGCACCCCGCAGGACACGCCGCGTTTTGCCCAGCTGCTGGGGGATGGAAGCCAATGGGGCTTGAACCTGCAATACGCGGTGCAGCCCAGCCCGGACGGCCTGGCGCAGGCGTTTGTGATCGGGGAGTCTTTTCTGGATGGGGCTCCGAGCGCTCTGGTGCTGGGAGACAACATCTTCTACGGGCACGATTTCCATGAACTGCTGGGCAACGCTCAACAGCGCTCTGCGGGTGCCAGCGTGTTTGCCTACCATGTGCACGACCCGGAGCGCTACGGTGTGGCCGAGTTCGATGCCCAGGGCAAGGTGTTGTCGTTGGAGGAAAAACCTGCTCAGCCCAAGAGCAGCTATGCCGTCACAGGCCTCTACTTCTACGACAACCAGGTTGCGCAGATGGCCCGGAGCTTGAAGCCATCGCCACGCGGCGAACTGGAAATCACCGACCTGAACCGGCTGTACTTGGAGCAGGGGCAGCTCAATGTCGAGATCATGGGCCGCGGCTATGCCTGGCTGGATACTGGCACCCATGAAAGCCTGCTGGAGGCCAGCCAGTTCATTGCGACGCTGGAGCATCGCCAGGGCCTCAAGATTGCCTGCCCCGAGGAAATTGCCTGGCGCGCCGGCTGGATCGACAGTGCCCAGTTGCAGCGCCTGGCACAACCTCTTGCCAAGAACGGCTACGGCCAGTACCTCCAGCGTTTGCTGAACGACAAAGTCTATTGATCCCCCATGCACTCCATCCGGCAATCCATCCCAGACGTTGTCCTCCTTGAGCCCAAGGTGTTCGGCGATAGCCGTGGTTTTTTCTACGAAAGCTTCAACCAGCAGGCCTTCCGGGAGGCCACGGGTGTCCAGTGCGACTTTGTGCAGGACAACCACAGCCGCAGCAGCCAGGGTGTATTGCGGGGCCTGCACTACCAGTTGCCCCCCAGGGCGCAGGGCAAGCTCGTGCGCGTGGTGCGTGGCGCTGTGTTT
Source organism: Acidovorax sp. Leaf73 (assembly GCF_916855635.1). NCBI lineage: Bacteria > Pseudomonadati > Pseudomonadota > Betaproteobacteria > Burkholderiales > Comamonadaceae > Acidovorax > Acidovorax sp. Leaf73. The sequence goes on along the minus strand of NZ_CAKASI010000004.1, from coordinate 206,172 downwards.
GATGTGGCGGTGGATATTCGCAAGGGGTCACCCACCTTTGGCCAGTGGGTGGGGGCCCTGTTGACCGAAGACAACCACCAGCAGCTTTGGGTGCCGCCGGGGCTTGCTCACGGTTTTCTGGTGTTGTCCGAATCGGCTGACTTCCTTTACAAGACCACCGACTACTACAGCCCAGAGCATGAGCGCTGCATTCGCTGGGACGATCCACAGCTTGCCATCGCCTGGCCAGCCGTGGAGGCCGCCATTCAGCTTTCGGCGAAGGATCAGGCGGGGCGCTGGTTCGCTGAGGCAGACCTTTGACGACGGCGCAGGGGCGTGCAACGGGCGGATCTCTGGACCGCCCTGCCAAGCTGCGGATCGCCCTGTTGGGAGCCAGGGGCATCCCCGCGAGCTATGGGGGGTTCGAAACCTTTGCCGAACAACTCTCGATACGCCTGGTGGAGCGTGGCCACGAGGTCACTGTGTATGCAGAGACCAGCGAGTCGTCCGTCGAAGACACCTTCTACCAAGGTGTTCGCGTGCGCCACAAACGTCGGCCCCGGTGGGGAGCTGCATCGGTCCTGGCCTACGACTGTGCCTGCCTGTGGGACGCCCGGCGGGGGTACGACCTGGTCTACATGCTGGGGTATGGCGCTGCCTGGGCCTGCTGGTGGCCCCGGGTTTTTGGGGTTCCGGTCTGGATCAATGTGGACGGACTGGAGTGGGCCCGCAGCAAATGGGGGAGGGTTGCACGCATCTACCTGCGCTGCATGGAGTGGGTGGCCAGCCGGGTGGCCACGCGCCTCATCGCCGATGCCGAGGCCATTGCACAGCGGTTCCGCGAGACTTATCCCAAGGGGGCTCCGTCGAGCTTCATTGCCTACGGCGCCGAACTGGTGCAGGACCGGGACGTGGACCCTTCCGTGCTTTCTGCCTGGGGGCTGAAGCCCCGCCGCTACATGCTGGTCGTGGCGCGCCCGGAGCCGGAAAACCATATCCTTGAAATCGTTCAAGGCTATGAGATGCACGGCGGTGACTGGCCGTTGGTCATCGTAGGGGATGTGTCCGGTGCCACGGCCTACCAGCAACTGCTGAGGCAACATGCCAGCGACCGCGTGCGTTTCTTGGGGGGCATCTACGACACCGGGCAGCTCGCAAGCTTGCGTGTACATGCGGCCTGTTACCTGCACGGGCACTCGGTGGGGGGGACGAACCCTTCGCTGCTCGAGGCACTGGCCTGCGGAAACTGGGTCATTGCGCATGACAACCCGTTCAACCGCGAAGTGGCACGCGATGCGGCCGACTACTTTGCCACCCCCGAGCAACTCGCTCGCAGCCTGGACCTGGTGGTTGGCCAGTCGGACGCCATGCTGCCGCAGCGAAGCCAGCGCGCCCGCGATATCGTGGCGGAGCACTACACCTGGGAGGGCATCGCAGATGCCTACGAGGCGCTGATGCTTTCAGAATGCCGGCCCCACAGCGCTGCAACAACCAGCACGGGGACCGTGTGACTGAGCCGACTCATCGATTGGCCTCACGCGGAGGGGCGGGCGGGGCTGCCCCGTCGCAGTCACCGCTGGTGGATGTGCTGCTGGCTACGTACAACGGGGCGAAGTATCTCCGTGCCCAGCTCGATTCGCTGTTGGCCCAGACCCACCAGAATTTCCGCCTCCTCGTCAGCGATGACGGGTCTTCGGATGACACGCTTGCAGTCCTGGAGAGCTACCGGGTGCGCTTTGGAGAGCGTTTGGTACTTGTACCCAATCCCCACCATGGGCAAGGGCTGGTCCGAAACTTTGAGAATCTCATGGTGGCCAGCCTGCATGATGGTGTGGCTGCTTGGGTTGCTTTCTCGGACCAGGACGATGTCTGGCTCCCTCCGAAAATCGAGCTGTGTCTCCAAGAAATGGTGCGAATGGAGCAAGAGGGTGGTGCGGAATTGCCTTGTCTGGTGCACTCCGACCTGACGGTGGTGGATGAGCACTTGGGCGTGATTTCGGAGTCCTTCGCCACATACCAGCGTATGGACCCTCTGCAGTGCTCGCCACTTTCGCTGCTCAGCGTGAACCAGGTGACGGGATGCACGATGATGGTGAACCGCACCCTGTTGCGAATGGCCTTGCCCCTCCCGCAGGAAACCATCATGCACGACTGGTGGTGTGGCCTGGTGAGTGGAAGCGGCCATAGGCGTTTTGTGCCAACCCCGCTGATCCTGTATCGCCAGCATGGCGCCAACCAGGTAGGAGCCAAGGATCGTAGCCTGAAGACGCGTCTGCTCCGGCTGTTGACGAACGGCCAGGGGATCGTCCGGCGTGTCCGGGGGCTGGGTGGGGCTACCTATCTGCAGGCGCAGGCGCTGCAGCTGCGATTGCGCGCCTTGGGGCTGGATGAAGGCTACGTGTCAGAATACCTTGCGTGGAGGGATGGGCCTCTGAGGGCGAGAATTTTTGGGTATCGCGAATATTATGTGGGCCCCGAATTGGATCGATTAAGCCGCTGTTTGCTGTGGTTCAAGTGATTCACTCCGCCCGAGTGAGACAAGTCGGGCCCGGGTATTGGGTGGTTGGAAGAATGTTCAAAGGCGTTGGTAATGAAGCTCTCGGCTGAAATTGGTGAAGTGGAAAGCGTCGATATCGCTGCGCCCAGGCTCGGTGAGATGCTCCTTGCGGACCAGAAGTTGTCGCGCAATGACCTGGAGAGGGCGCTAGAGGTCCAGCGTTCCATGGGCGGTCGCCTGGGGCGCCTGCTTATCAGTCTGGGGCTGGTGTCTGAGGTGGATGTCTACTCCGCACTGTCCCGGCAGGCCGGATTGCCTTTGGTGCGTCAGGACGCTTTCCCGAAGGAAAAGCCGGAAACTTCACGACTGAACACCAGCTTTTTGCTGGCCAACAACCTGCTTCCTTTGGGAAATGCAGAGGATGCAGAGTCCACGCCGGATTTCGCGTCGGTAGATCCGAAGAGCGCGGCATTGCGCGATGCATTGCGCCTGGTCTTTGGGGATGTGCCCAGGGTCTTTTTTGGCCTGGAGTCTGAAATATCCAGTCAGCTCAATGCCTGGTACGTCCAGGAGTCGGAGCCGGAAGGAGAAGTCGTTGCGGACCAGTTTGAGGCTTCGGAATTCATCGAGCACCTGAGGGACATGGCCTCGGAGGCCCCCATCATCCAGCGCGTGAGCCATATCCTCTCCCAGGCCGTGGCGGCCCAGGCCTCCGACATTCACATCGAAACCTACGAAGAAAAATCGGTGGTCCGGATACGGGTGGACGGCGAGCTGTACCCCATTGACGAGATTGATAACAAGGATGCCCCCGCTGTGGTGTCCCGCATCAAGATCCTTTCGCAGCTGGACATTGCGGAACGCCGGATGCCGCAGGACGGGCGCACCAAGCTGCGCGTGCATGGCAAGGAAATGGACTCTCGCGTGTCCACCATTCCCACCATGTTTGGTGAATCGGTCGTCATGCGCTTGCTGGAAAAGAACTTCGACCTGCTCTCGCTGGAGAGCCTGCACTTCACGCCACCCACTTTGAAAACCATGCGTCAGCTGCTCAGCGTGCCACATGGGATCTTTCTGGTGACCGGTCCCACAGGCTCCGGGAAGTCCACCACGCTGTATGCCTCCATGCAGGAACTGGAGGGCGAGAACCTCAAGATTCTGACGGTGGAAGATCCGGTGGAGTACCGGCTGCAATGGCTCAACCAGGTGCAGGTCCAGCCCCAGATCGGGCTGACCTTTGCGAAGGTGCTGCGATCCTTTCTCCGCCAGGATCCTGATGTGATCATGATCGGGGAAATGCGCGATGGCGAAACCGCTGAAATTGCGGTCCAGGCGGCATTGACGGGCCACTTGGTCATGTCCACCCTACACACCAACAGCGCGCTCGGGGCCATCGTGCGGCTCATCAACATGGGGGTCGAGCCCTATTTGATCACGGCGTCCGTCATTGGCGTGCTGGCGCAGCGCCTAGTGCGCAAGCTGTGTGAGGAATGCAAAGCGCCGTTGCTGCCGGACCAGGCGCAGGCTGCCGCAGCCTCCCTGGGCATGGCCATGGAGGAGGGCCAGGTCATCTATCGGTCCGTCGGTTGTTCTGCATGCCGGGGGACCGGCTACCGAGGGCGGTTGGCTGTTCATGAATTGCTGGTAATGTCAGAAGACGTAAAAAAAGTGGTGCTCGAAAGAGGTTCTTCGTTGGGGGGCGGAGATGGCGCCTATGCCGGGGGGAACTTGTTGCAGGATGGCGCCACCAAGGTCTTCAAAGGTCTGACGACTGCGGAAGAAGTCCTGCGCGTTGCGCGTCAAAATGATTGAATTTCAATACGATGGAATCACGTCCGATGGCAAGGCCTGCCAGGGGACGATCCGCGCGCTGAACGTGGAGACCGCGCGACTGCGACTCATTGGGCAGGGCGTGACGCCGGTTCGTATTGCAGACGAGTCGGCAGCAGTTGCCCAAGATGAGCCGCAAAGCCGAGGGGGCAAGCTCAAACGTGGCGAGATCCTTTTGTTCAGCCGCGAGATGGCCCACCTCAAGCAGGCCAACATGCCGCTGGACAAGGCGCTGGTCATGCTCAAGGAGACGGCCAACACGGAGCGGCTGAAAGCGTTCATTGCCAAGGTCGAGGAAGGGGTGCGTGGCGGTAAGTCTCTGTACCAGTCGCTGCTGCCGTTTGAGCGGGATCTTGGGCGCCAATATCTGGTTCTGATTCGGGCGGGGGAAACTTCTGGTTCGCTGCATGTGGTTCTGAAAGAACTCACAGTGCAACTGGAGGCAGAAGACAAGCTTCGCAACTACGTCATTTCCTCCATGACGTACCCCGTCATCTTGCTGATTGTTGCGGTGCTGTCCGTCGTGATGCTCCTGGCATTTGTGGTTCCCCAGTTTCGGGAAATTTTTGATTCCATGGGCGACAAACTGCCTTACTCCACGCGCTTGGTGGTCGATCTCAGTGATCTGATCCGCTCGCACTGGATGGCAATCCTGTTAGGCTTGACGGTGGTCTTGTTCCTGGGCTCCCGCTGGGGCGCGACGCCTGCGGGGCGGTTGCGCGTTGACAGTGTGCTGTTGGGCCTCCCCCTGTTCGGCAAGGTGTTGCGGAATCTGCAGTTTGCTATTTATTTCCGCACCTTCGGCATCTTGCTGCAGCGGGGTGTACCCATGGTGGATGCGTTGCGCATTGCTGTGGACACACTGACCAATACCGCATTGCGCAAGGATATTGAACCTCTGGTGGGCATTGTAAAAACAGGCAAACGACTTTCCACAGGGTTTGTCTCTCCTTACTTCGGGAAATCCAGCACCCCGCAGCTTATTCGGGTTGCTGAGGAAACAGGGCAGCTTGATATTACTCTGCTGGGTTTGGCAGATCGTTACGAGGATGAAGGTCGGCGTACCATGGGGCGTGTTTTGGCAGCCATGGAGCCCTTGATTATTATTGTTTTGGGGGCCTTGGTTGCCTTCATTATTATTGCGATTCTGGGTGGCGTTTTGTCGATCAACGACACAATTTGATTCTGGATTATTTGAGAGATTTTGAAATGAATGTAGTGAATTTTGAACACAAAGCAATGGCGCGAGCGCAGCGTTCCTCCGGCTTCACGCTGATTGAGTTGCTGGTGGTTCTGGTGATTCTGACGTTGCTTGCCGGGCTGGTGGGCCCGAAGGTGCTTGATCAACTCGGCGGTGCCAAGTCCAAGACGGCCCGCATTCAGATCTCGGAAATTGAGCAGAGTCTGGACCTTTTCAAGCTGGATGTCGGCCGTTATCCCAATGATGCGGAAGGGCTGCGTGCCCTGGCAGAGCGGCCTGCAACGGCCCAGGGATGGAATGGTCCCTACCTGAAGAAGGGCCTGCCTTCTGATCCTTGGGGTGCCGCCTATTTGTACAAAAACCCGGGACGCAATGGCGGGCCCGACGTGTTCTCTCTGGGGTCCGACGCCAAGCCGGGCGGTGACGGTGAGAACGCGGACGTTTTTAACTGACGCTCTGTTGCGCTTTCCACTCCCCAGTGCCGTCTGGTGACTTGTTTCGCATGAGCCGCCCTTTGTTGGCGTCAGACCTCCGCATCCGTGGCTTCACCTTGTTGGAGATGCTGGTCGTGCTGGTGCTGGCTGCCATTACTGTATCCGTGGTAGGGGCGGGCGGGCAGGCGTACATGGAGCGGTCACGCTACAACCAGACGGTACGGGATGTTTCCAGCCAATTGAACAAAGCGCGTGCGCTCAGCGTCCAGGAAGGCCGTTCGGTGACCGTGACCTACCAGTCAGACATTCGCAGGCTGGTGGTTGACGGGCGCCTGGCCCTGGAGGTGCCTGCATCACTGGTGGTCCAGTGGGAAGCGATTGAACGCAATTCGCGGACTGGCAAAACTGCAACTGCCGTGGGAGAACCTATTTTTGTGTTCAATTCCGACGGCGGCGCACGTGGCGGGCGGCTTGCAGTGCTAAGAGGTGGGCAGGGCGTCAGCTTTCGCGTGAACTGGCTCCTTGGGACGGTGGAGCAATCCATGGTCGCGGCCCAGTCATGACCGTGACGTGCTGTCTGTTGCCCCTGATTGATCCTATTTTCAAGTCATTCAGGCGAGCGCCACGGAATCAACGGGGGTTCAGTTTGCTGGAGGCCTTGGTCGCCATGGCAATTGCTTCCATTGCGCTTGCGAGTCTTTACCGCAGCGTGGGGCAAGGCTCCAAAAATGTGGTGGATGTGGAGGCTCGGGTGGAGGCCTCTCTCGTGGCCAGGTCGGCAGTGGCTGCTGGAACCTTTGCAGAGGATTTGATGCGACAGGATTCCGGGCGGGCAGGCGATTGGAATTGGCGGATTCAGGTGGCGCCCGAACCGGTCCAAATGATGGACGAGAGTGGTCGCCCGGTGGCCGGGCCACCTGTGCGTGCGGCAAGGGTGACCGTAGAGGTCAGTAAAGATGGGGTGACGGCCGTCACATGGACCACATGGAAGCCCTACAGGTCTGCACCATGACCCACTCTTTTCGAAAAACTTCCCGTGGTTTTACCTTGTTGGAGTTGCTGGTCGCATTGGCCGTGACGTCCGCAGTGGTCGCTCTGATGTTTGCGGGCGTGGGAGTCATCGGGCGTTCGGAAGAGCGCAACCAGCGCGTCATTGAGCGCTCTGAACGCATGTTGGTGGTCAGCCAATGGCTTGGGCGCAAGTTTGACACCCTGCGCTTGTTGAGTCGGCGCGACGAAAACATCTTTGTGAATTTCTTTAGCGGAAATGCTGCGGGTGCGATCTGGGTTGCGCCATTGCCGGAGCGGGGGGATGCTGGGGGGCTCTATGTATTTCGCATGAGCCCCCTGCGCCATGCCGATGGGCGCGTCGATCTGTCGGTAGAAGCCGTTCCTTATGACGGAGCACTGATGGCGCTGGACTGGGGCAAGGCTTTGCGCGAAACACTTCTGTCGGATGTGCGAACGCTTCAGTGGCATTACCAGGACGGACTGACGGGGCAGTGGACTCAGCAATGGGACTCTGCCAAAGCGCAGTACCCGGCACGTATCCGGGTGGAAATTGCCGATGCGCGCGGAGACTGGCCTCCTCTGGTGTTCCCTCTCGCGAGGGCAAGGTGATGAAGCGGTCGAAACACGGCAGCCGGGGCGCAGCGCTGATTCTGGTGCTGTGGCTGGTTGCGTCCTTGTCATTGGTGGTGATGGCGAGTTCACGGGGGATTCGCCAGCAAACGCAGCGCGCAGGGCTGGATTTGGAACGCTTGCGCGCTGAGTCCGTGCTGGACGCCGCGATCCAACTGACTGCGCAGCGAATGATGACCGAAAAGACCGCAGACAGTTGGTACCGCATTCAACGTTTGCCAATGGGGTCGAATGACATCTGGGTGGAGATCACGCCCTCTGGAGGGCTGGTAGACGTTAATGTCGCCAGCGAAGCTTTGCTGCAGGCGCTCTTTCAAAGAGCTGGAGGGCTCTCCTCGGGGGAGGCTGCCATCTTGACCTCACGTGTGCGGGACTTCATCGACCCTGACGACACGCCAGGTGGGGTGGGCGGGGCTGAGGCTGCCCAATACCGCGCTGCTGGCTGGCCCTCCCTGCCTCGAAATGGCGCGCTGGATGACCTTTCGGAACTGAGATCAGTCCTGGGAATGACGTCTGAGCTCTATGAGATAATCGCGCCCCACTTGGGTATCAATGGGCAGCAACGCATCGAAATCGATTCAGCCCCTCCCGCCCTGATCGACGTCCTCACGGGACAGCCAGGTTTGGGGGCGCGCATTCACAACTCCCCACCGGAAACGCGGGCTGGCGTGCTTTTGACAGGAGCTGCAGCCGAATTTTTCTCGCCTGCCCGCGCTGGAGGCGGTCTGACAGTGCGCCTCAATGCTTTTGTGCGGGCTGAAGGTGATCGCTGGTGGCAGCGTGAGGCATGGATCGATCTCAGCGAGCGTCCCGGTGGTCTGACGCCCTGGACAACGCTCTCTTTGGAGCCGACACGCCGCTTAAACAAGCCGGAACAGGAATTCAAGCCATGACAGGTTGGGGGCAGCTATCTCTTCGTGCGCAAAAAACACTGGACCGAATGGCATGGGGTTTCGGTGATCTCAAGCGCGTTCTCATGGAGCATGGCGCCTGGCCTGCAATCGCGAGTGCAGCCATTGCGTCCGACGGAGGGCGTTGGACCATCACTGGAACCCGTGCCCGCAAGCGCGCCAACAATCGAAAGGCTTCCAGCCTGCTGGTACCGGAGTCCGGCTGTCTTTGGGGCACCGTGCAGTTGCCGGATATGCCGCGGCGCTCGTTGGCAGGCGGCGTCGAAGAAGCCCTGTGGCGGGTCTCTCCCATGCCGCCGGAACAGATTGTGGCGGCATGGTGGGCAGAACCTCAAGCCCAAGGTGGTTGGATGGTGGAGTGGGGCATGTGCCGACGCAACACCCTGGCCGAGCAATTGACGCAGCACGGGTTTGCCGAAAATGCCCCTGTATATCTGATGCGCCAGGGGCGCGCGCTTCCCGTCCGTACAGCGGCGTGGCAAAAGCAGTACAACCGCCAGCGTTGGATGGATTGGTTGGGGGTGGGGCTGGTGCTTGTCCTGCTCGCCGCACTGTCATTGCCGGCACTCATGCCTCTGGTCTTGAAGCGCCAGGCGGTGGTCCGCGCTGTGGAGCACGTCAACATGCTGGAGCCCAAGGCGGCTCCCTTGCGCCAGAAGATGGATGAACTGCGCCGCCAGGCAGACTTGGCGGAAGAGCTTCGCAAGAACATCAGTACGGACCTGCCTCTCGCCAGTGTCGTGGATGCGCTTTCCGCCGCTATTCCTGCCGACACCTGGCTGGATCGCATCGAAGTCAACGGTAGCGAAATCCGGATCACGGGATTGACGGCAAATGCTACCGAACTTATTGGGCATCTAGGGCGCCAGCCTGGCCTGGTGGATGTGCGCGCCACCGGGGCAAATGTGCGCGACGGCACGCTGAATAAAGAGCGCTTCACGTTTGAAATGCGCTGGCGGGGCGAGGGAGCAAAACCATGAAAATGAATGTATGGCGCCGTCATTCGGTGGTTTTGCTGCTGGTGCTGTTTGTTGGCGCCTTGGCTTGTGCCGCTCTGATTTACAGCACTCTCTGGGCGCGTTACAACAACGCCCTGCAACAACTGGAGCCCCGTAGCGAACGCCTGGAAGGGGTGGTGAACGCCGGCGCTGAAATCGAAACCCTGCTCAGCGCTGCAAGCAGTACAGTGGCCCCGCTGGTGCACCCTGCTGGCGAAACTTCTCAAAACGATATCCAGCAGAAGCTTCGCCAGATGATCATGGCTTCTGGCAGCACGCTGGTTTCATCCCAGGTCGCGCTGGAGCCTGGGGTGGATGGCAAGCTGGCGCGCATACGCTTGACGGCAACCGTGAATGGTGAATGGGTCAAGTTGGTGAGTTTTATGGAAAGTCTTCAGACGCACCGCCCTCCTTTCTGGGTGCGCACCGCCAACATCACGCGTGAGGGGGCAAGTTCTGGCGCGGGTCCGCAAAATGCACGCCTGTCTTTGCAGCTGGAGGCCCCCTTGGCACCAGAAAAGGCCAAGCCATGATCAAACCTTGGTACGTCGGCCCCGTCCTGGGTGCCGTAGCTGTGGCTGCGAGCGCTTACTGGTGGCATACCGAAAAAGAGCGCTGGAACCCGCCGCAAGCGCGCCGGCCCGATCTTCCAAAGGTTGAGCCCATGCCCCCTGTGATCAAGGTCCGGGCAAAGCAGGCAGTGGAGCGCCCCTTGTTGTGGGCATCGCGGCGCCCGGTGGCGGTGGAAGAAAAAAAGACCAGTTTGGTCACGGAGTTGCTGCAGGCGCGCCTCACTGCAGTATTTGAGTCTGGCAAGGAGCGTGTGGCCATCTTGCAGCGCCCCGATGGCAGCACCCTCAAGATCACCGGGGAAACCAAACCCTGGCGAGTTGAGTCCTTTGATGGCCGCAAGGCTCTCTTTGTGTCAGCTGATGACCAACGTGTAGAGCGCCCGCTGGAAGCGGGAAGTGCGGCGGCCGTGAAAGCCGGACCGATCGGTGACCGCCTGCGCAGGCCTGCAACAAATCAATAAGCCCTAGCGGCGTACCCCAATATTGGAGCTATCTCTATGAATATTCGGCCATCCATCCTCTTGCTCGCATTGCTGGCGGCAGGCTGTGCCAGCACGCAGGGAGGTCCTGCGGCGTCCGGAGTTGCGGACTCCAAGGTCGCAGTTGGCGGAGCACCGGGGCCATCGCAGCCTGTTGCAGCTGCGGCTGCGCCAGTGGCGCCAAGCCCTGCACCGGCGGCGTCAGCGCCCAAGGAGCAGGCGCAAAAGAATGCTTCTTCCAGCACCAAGCTATATCCTGGCAACGACCAGTTTTTCAAGCGCGACAAGGCGCCTGCAATCGATCCCGTGCTTGCCAAGGGCGACAAGGTGGCGCTCAATTTCGAGAATGTCACTGTCAGCAACTTGGCTACAGCGTTGCTAGGTGACCTGCTCAAGCTCAACTACACCATCGACGCAGGTGGCGAAACGGTGGTGAGCCTGCATACGCGCCAGCCGCTGCTGCGCAGTCAGGTGCTGGATGTGCTGGATGCGGTGCTGTTGCCCCACGACTTGGCCATCGTCCGCGACAACGCGGGGGTCTATCACGTGACCAAGCGTACCGTTACCGTAGGCGCGCGCCCGGTGGTAGGGGCGTCCAAATTCAAGGATCTGTCAGGTGCCGGGACGGTTATCGTTCCCTTGAACCACATAGCAGCGGCCGAGATGGCCAAGATTCTGGCGCCTATCGCACCCCGTGAGGCCATCGTCTACGTGGACTCCCTGCGCAACCTGCTGGTGCTGCAGGGCAGCAAGGCCCAGTTGGGTGGTTGGCTGGAAATGGTAGAAGCGTTTGACGTGGACTTTCTCTCTGGCATGTCGCTGGGTGTGTTCGTGTTGGAAAACGCCAACGTCAACGTGGTACGGGATGCTCTGCAGGCGATGCTAGGCTCCGACAAATCCTCCGATCCCTATGGGGGGGCTGGTGCCGCACCTGCGGGGGGGGCGCCTAGCACGTCGGGTGCTGCTGCAGGTGGTGCGGCCGCAAGTGGTGGTGCCAGCGGTGCCGGCGCCCAGATGGCGACCCCTTTGGGTGGCTTGATTCGCGTCTTTCCCGTTGAGCGTCTGAATGCCCTGGTGGTGGTCACGCCGCGCAGTCATTTGTTGGCCCAAGTGGAAACCTGGATCCGTCGCCTGGACCGTCCCACCGATACGCTGGAGGCCAGCCTGTTCGTGTATCCGGTGCAAAACGGCTCGGCATTGCAGCTGGCGGAAATGCTCAATGGCCTTTTTGGTGGGCAGTCCGGGCAAGCCGGCTCGGGTGGCGTCGCGGCGGGCTCGGCGCCCACGCAGTTCTCTCGGGGGGCGGGGGGCTCCGGTCTGGGGACGGGCAGCACTGGCAATACGGGCAGTTCCAGCGGCCTCTATGGCAATAGCAGCAGCTCCGGCACGGGCAGTAGTCCTTTGAACGCCGCGCTGGGTGCTGGCGGAAACAGAACTTCTTCGAACAACACATCCCTTACGTCAACGAGTCAATTGGATGGCAATGTGCGTGTGGTTGCAGACGAGAAGCGCAACGCTCTGCTGATTCGCGCTCCGCGCACCGAATACCGCCGGATCGAGCAGGCATTGCGCGAGCTGGACAAGGCTCCGATGCAGGTGTTGATCGAGGCCAGCATCGTGGAGGTGAGCCTCACGGGCAACCTGGAATACGGCGTTGAGTGGTACTTGCAAAACGGTCTTAGCAGGGGGCGTCAAGGCGAGGCGCTGCTGGACTCCAACAACAGCAGTGGCATAGGCGCCAAAGTACCCGGTTTCTCGTACACCATCAGCAAGGCGGATGTAGTTCGCGCCACGCTGAACGCCGTTGCCACAAAATCGCAAGTGCGGTTGTTGTCCAGTCCGTCTATCTTGGTTCTGAACAACCACACCGCCAATATTCAGGTCGGTCAGCAACAACCCATTCTGAGTTCAACGGCGGCCGCTACGGGCAGTAATTTCATTACTCAGTCCATAACATACAAAGACACTGGCGTACTGCTCACCGTCACGCCATCCGTCAATGCGGGAGGGTTGATCTCCATGGACATCTCTCAGCAAGTCACCGATGTGGGTGAAGAGGATGCTGTGACAAAACAGCGGTCCTTTCAGACCCGGCAAATACAAACGCGTGTCGCAGTGCGTTCCGGCGAGTCCATCGTTCTGGGCGGGTTGATCCGTGAAAATGACAGCAATACTCGTAGCGGGTTGCCGGGGCTTGCGGATGTCCCATTGTTGGGGGCCTTGTTCTCCAACACGTCAAACCAGCGCAACCGCACGGAGCTGCTGGTGTTAATGACGCCCCGCGCCCTGGAGGACGATGATCAACTGCGTTCGGCCAGTGCGGAGATGCGCGAACGCATGCGCTCCTTGTCTTTGCAGGCCCAACCCATGAGTTTCCGCCCCCCAGATGCCCAGTTGCAACCTTCGCGCTGACTGCGCCTGGCTGCTATGGCCCTAGTCAGCGTGGCGTATCCCATATATAGATAGTCAATCAGGAGATTCTTTACATGACAAAACCTGTTACCCGTCGTCATCTCGTCGCGACCTTGGCAGCGCCTGCGGTTTTGGCGGTGCTGGTGGGCTGTGCTGCCACTGGTGGCTCAGTGGTGTCGGCCGAAGATGACCAGGCAGCACTTCTAACGCGCACAAAAGCGTACTGGGCGCTGATTCAGAAAAATGATCGTGTAGGCGCTTGGGCCTATGAGGCGCTGTCCAAGGACCCGGCCGCCACGTTGGAAGGCTACCTCAAGCGTGGGGGCATTACATTTGATGCCGTGGAGGTGCGTGGTGTTCGCAGCATTGAGGGGGATCGCGCTATCGTCACAGTGTGGATGCGCTACTCATTACCATTGTTGCGTGTAAAAAAACTGGAGGCCGTTCTGGAAGACGAATGGCGTCGCATTGATGGTGCATGGCACCATGTACAGCGGCCTAGTGTCATGTTTCCAACAGCGCAGTGATGGTTCGTTGTTTGAGTGCAACAAACTGCCGTGCAGTGGTTTTCTGGCTGAAATAGGTTGAAAAAATCGAAGGTATCAGTATAAGATTGCATCAACCCAAACGGAGTACGGATGGGTTGCAGATCCCGCACAGGGTGGGAAAGCTTCCTTCAATTATCTAAGGACTGAGAAGATGAAAAAATTTGCAATGGCAGCCGTTGCAGCCGCTGCGCTGAGTGCAGGTGTGGCGCAGGCGTACACCGTGGGTACGTACAGCAATGGTTTCGTGGTTCCTAACGTGATCCACAACGGCGATGCCGATACCACCGCAGTGGGTATCGTCAACAACACCGGCAACGTTGTGCCTGTGTTCTGGACGTTCTTTGATGCGAACTCCAACCACGTTACCGACGGTTGCTTCCCCATGACCAACAAGGACTTCGAGCCCTTCATCTGGTCGCAGCAATCTGGCAATGGCTTGGCTGGCACGCGTGGTTACCTGGTGTTCGCTGTTGGTGCAAACACTGCAACCACCAGCGCAGCTACCGCATGTAACGTGGCTAACGCAACGGCTGGTGTGGCTGCTAACGGCCAAATCGGTGCGAGCGCCTTCCACGTGACCACTGGCGCCCAAGACGTGGCTTATGTTCCAGTGATCGACGGCCCTCTGACGCTGGCTACTGGCTCTGATCTGACGATCCTGGGCCCAATGAGCCTGCTGAACGTTGCTGGCGCTCGTTCGGTGACGGGTAACGTTGCTTCGGCAACGCCTGCTTTCGCCATGCGCTACGCTGTGGACAACACCCTGAATGCAGGTCTGGAAACCCGCATTGTGGTGTGGTCGACTGGTGACCATCGTGGTACCCACACGGTCAACATGTACGATGCGGCTCAAAACCGTAAGTCTGTGAACTTCGCTCTGGCTGAAGCCGAACTGTCGTTCTTCAACCCAGAAACGATCCCAGGCCGTCCTGCAAACTTCGCCGATGGTTTCATCGAGTGGTCGCCTATGTCTGCTGAGCCAGCTGACTACCCAGGTACTTCTGGTCAGTCGCTGTTCTCCCTGGGTGGCTCTGTGTTCACGTACAGCGTGATCTCCATGCCTGCCTTCGGCGCTGTGCAGTCCATCCTTGGTACGCACAACTAATTTTTCTTGATATACACGGCGATTTCTGCTGTGTATAAAATAGAAAAACAAGCAGTCCCATTGGGGCTGCTCCAAAAAAATGGCGCCAAACGGCGCCATTTTTTTTGCATGTCTGGGGTTCCTATGAAATTCTCTTGCTCTGTTCCTTTCCGACTTCTTGCTGTGCTGGGTGTTTGGGCTCTGGCGGGTTGCCAAATGCATCCTGTATCTGTTGAAGGGGGAGTGGCCCCTCCCGCCAAGGCGCCGGACACTCAAAAGGCTTCTGATCGAATGGCCATTGAAGCCCACATGGTCTGGGGTGGTGAGGTGCGCTGTTTTGCCAAGGGAGAGTGCCGCTTCGTGTTAGTCGAGCATGAAGAGGGGCGGGTGGTTCTGCACCAACTCAGCGGAAGAACCTCTCGTCAGCTGGATCGTCAACCTGTGGCCTATCATCCGGATTCTGCGGTGTGGTTGTCGGACACTCTGGTGGCGGCAGCTGTTGAAGCTACGGGTAGCCTCGATATCTTCAGGGTTGAGGGCGAGCGCCTAGTACGGATACACCAGGCTCCCGTCGGATTTGCCCCGCGTGATGTCATCTTGGTGAGTGCGTCACAAGGCCGATACAAGTTGTTGGCAACACCTTACAGCGGAAAGAATGTGGCTTGGATCGATTGGCATGAAGACAATCGACAGGCAGCAGTGCCAAAAGCGGTGCGATGGTGTGAGGCTCCGTGGCATCCTGTTCGCGTAACCAAAATTCCTGGCTTGGCAGGGGGTGGGTTTGCCGTCGCTTGTCTTGACGACCGCAAGGTTGTCGCAGTCTCCGATGCAGATCTCTTGGCGGCACCTCGTGTGCTTGCCACTTTTGGTGCCGTCGCTCGCCATGCGCGGCCTTCACCTTCGGGTCAATGGTTGTATGTGGCGCTAGAGACCGGCGCACGCAATGCCCGTATCAACATGCAAACCGGGGAACTCCAATACATACAGTCACCTCTGACGGGCAGTGTTGCTGTCGCTCCACTGTCTGACGATCTGGTGGTGTGGGCTGAAGATGGAAAGATGTATCTGCAGCGCCTTGATGCTGACGCGAAAGTGTTGGAAACGCGCTGGATAAAGACCAGCGGATTCTCTACGGGTCTACAGCTCATCGATGTGGATGGCGATGGTGAGCAGGATCTGGTGGTGCTCAATTCCGTCGATACCGTTGTGGATGTGATCTACGGCCCGCTTTGGAATCGCGCTGTCGAACGTCTTTGAGTTTGTTTTTTTAGTTATTTCTATGACCCCTTCTTTGTGCAACTCGGGCTGGCTTCGAGCCTTGGTAATGTGTGCTGCGGTCGCTGCTGCCTCGCTGGCAAGTGCGTCGGAGACGTTGGTTCGTCTATCCAACGGTGAAACGATCAGTCGCGATGACTTTTCGGCCTACGTGGAGAGGCGGGTAGATCTGCGTGCTTCTAGTCGCAACGTATGGGGTGTGCAAACCGTATTGCGGGAAATGGCCACAGTGCGGGTGCTCTCCCTAGAGGGCGCACAAATCGGGGAGCCGCGCCAAGATGGACGGGAGGAACAGCGTTTCGATGATGTCTATGCGCAAGCTGTCTATGCCAAGTTGCTTCCTGTATGTGCGCCTCCTGCTGACGAGAAGGCATCGCGACAGTACTTTAGCGACAACCCTCAAGCATTCCGGGTGCCGCCGATGGCTCGGCTCAGTCGAGTTATTCTTCCTGCATCCGAGACCCTGGATGGTGAGCCTGCCGCAGCTTGGCTTATGAAAGAGGCGGAAGCCGTTGCGTCGGGGAAGAAGTCGTTTGATGATTTGGTCAAGCAAGCAGAGGCCGTGTACAAGCTGAATCCCCAAGGCGATTTGGGATGGGTTACCCTCTTTGACGAAGATGTGAGTGTGCTGCGTGTTTTGGCTACGACAAAACAAGGGGAGATGGTAGGCCCACTGCGCGAAGGTGATTTCGCCTATCTTTTCAAGGTGAATGAAAAGCGTGAGGGGCGTCAGTTGGCGTGGGAAGAGGTTGCTGTGTCTGTGCCCGCCCGTGCCGTCTCCTTTTGTCGCCAAGAGGGTGTCAAGAAGGTTCGAAGCGATTTGTTTGCTAAGTACGGCGTTGAACTGGATAACGCTGCAATCAGATCGTTATTCTTGAAGCAGCCTCCAGCCAAATAACCGCTGACGTAATTGGAAGCCGGGGAGGGGCGCCACTTTCGGGTGGCGCAGTACAATGGTCGGTTTTGCAGATTGCCATGGCGCTCTGCCAGAAATGTGCAATCTGACGACAAGGCGCATGGCGCTATCTTCCTATTGAGCCCCCGCCAATTCTGCCAATGACTGAAATACGCGCCTCCGTGTTGATCCCCGTCAAGAACGGAGGGCCCTTGCTGGGTGAAGTGCTGGATGCTGTGCTCTCGCAGCAAGCACCTTGGCCATTCGAGGTTATCGTGGTGGATTCCGGTTCATCCGATAATTCTGTGGAATGTGCCCGGCAGCGTGGTGTTCGTGTAGAGACCATTCCTGCTGCAGAGTTCGGCCACGGCCGTACCCGCAATCTACTGGCTTCCATGGCAAGGGGGCAGTTTCTGGTGTTTATCACGCAAGACGCGCGACCTGCGGGCCCCAAATGGCTGTACAACATGGTGCAGGGCTGCGATGCTGAGCCAGGCGTCGCGGGGGCTTTTGGTCCTCATCGAGCCCATCCCCAAGCGCGGCATGTTACGCACTGTGAGCTGAATCAGCATTTTGCCGGCTTTGGTGACAAGCTGTCTGTGGTTCGCCTTGAAGACCCCGCCCGGTTTGCCAGAGATCCTGGTTATCGCCAGTGGCTGCACTTTTTCTCCAGCAACAATTCATGCATTCGCCGCTCGGTGTGGGAGCAATTGCCTTTGCCAGAAGTGGCATTTGCAGAGGACCAGACATGGGCGCTGCGCGCCATTGAGGCGGGGCACGCGAAGGCCTTTGTGCCAGATGCGGTGGTCTACCATTCGCACGATTTCGGTGTGTGGGAGACGTTGCAGCGCAATTTTGACGAAGCACGCTCATTCCATCTCTACTTTGGCTATCGCATTCAGGACAGCTTGGCGCAGGCTTTGAAGTCTGGTCTGTACTTGGCTAAGCGGGATCTTGGCTGGTTGCGCAGCGGGGGGCTGCAGGGCTGGCGCCTTTGTAAAAATGCGATTTACATGGGCTTCATTGAAATGGCGAGGGTTTCGGGACAATACCTGGGCACGCACCATGACCGTTTGCCCGCTTGGCTGCTGCGCTCGGTGTCGCGCGATGAGCAATTGCAGCGTGCGGGAGCTGTCTGACCATGGCGTTGAATCTGTCCAAGAAGATTTGGCGTGTGAAAGAAATGGCGCGCAAGGAAGGCGTTTTTGCCGCCCTGCGTGCTGTGGTGCGTCGCCTGCGCCAAGGCCCAGGGAAGTATGTGGATGTCTTTCGCCACTACGACTTTGCCCTGCCTTATGTCTTGCCTGCCCAGTCGGGTGAGGCCAAGCCGGGCACCTTGCTGTGGTTCATTCCTGACTTCAATGTCGGGTCCGGTGGCCATCTGAACATCTTCCGCACCATCTGGCATCTGGAGCAGATGGGCTACACCTCCAGTATCGTGATCGGCAAGCCCGTCATGCACCACGATGCGCAGGAGGCCCGCGAGGCCATTCGGAAGCACTTCTTTCCGCTTCAGGCGCAGGTGTTGTTGGGTCTTGAAGATCTGCCGCCGTGCGAATTCTCCATTGCTACGGGATGGGACACTGCCTACACCGTACGCGCCTTTACGGGCGCGAAGCACAAGCTCTACTTTGTACAGGACTACGAGCCGCATTTTTACCCCGTCGGGTCGGAGTCGGTCCTGGCACAGAATACTTACAGCTTTGGATTTTTCGGGATCACGGCGGGCGGCTGGCTGGCCAGCAAGTTGGCGAATGAATATGGCATGACCACCCACGCTATAGGTTTTGGTGTGGAACTAGAGCGTTACCGGCGCTTGCCGCGCAGGGAGCCGGAGATTCGCCGGGTGTTCTTCTACGCGCGTCCCCCCACTCCCCGCAGGGCGTTTGAGATAGGACTTCTGGTGCTGAATGCAGTGTGGGAGCGGATGCCCGACGTCCAGTTCGTACTGGCAGGCTGGGACACGGCTGGCTATCACATTCCGTTTCCACACTTGGGGTGTGGAACCGTGGCGCTCGATGATCTGCCGGATCTCTACAGCCAGTGCGATGTGGCGCTGGTTCTGTCGCTCACGAATGCATCGCTGTTGCCCCTGGAGTTGATGGCTTCGGGTTGTGCTGTGGTTTCGAATCGGGGGCCCAATGTGGAATGGCTCCTCAATGAAGACATGGCCGCTCTGGCGGAGTCTTCGCCCGAGGGGTTGGCGGATGCCGTCTGTGACTTGTTGCAGAACGATGAACGGCGCCATGCTTTGAGCGCACGGGCCGAAAAGTTTGCGCGGGCGCAGACTTGGGACATGGTTGCGAAGGACTTTGAAGCAGCCCTGCTGCACGCGCGCACCCAGCAGCAAGTGGAGGCTTTCTGATGCGTTGCGCGATTCTGGGAGGTGCTGGGTTTCTGGGGCGCCATATTGGGCGTGCCATGGCGTCGGAAGGCGCAGAGGTGTGGTCGGTAGACCGGTCATTGTCGGCTGCGGGTAGTGCTCCCTGGCTGGCGGGAGAGGTGCAGGCAGATTGTTTTGACCTGCCCTCCTGGTGGGATGTGGTGGGGGGGGCAGACGTGATTGTTCACCTCGCTTCCTCCACGGTGCCGGCCACGGCCAGTGAGGACCCCATCCAGGATGTCCAGACCAATCTGGTGGGAACCTTGCGCCTTCTTCAGGAGTTGCGCAAAAAGGCCGCGCGCCCCAAGTTGCTGTTTGCGTCATCCGGTGGGGCGGTGTACGGGCGGCCGCAGTATGTGCCTTTGTGTGAGGCCCACCCCACCATGCCCATGGGGGCCTACGGCGCCACCAAACTGGCGATTGAGCACCACTTGCGCATCGAAGAGGCACAGCATGGCCTGCCATGCCGGATTCTGCGTTTGAGCAATCCCTACGGTGAGTGGCAGCAACCCCATGGGGTCCAAGGTGTGATTGCCGTTTTTGCACACCGTGCGCTCAATGCGCAACCGCTGGATGTGTGGGGGGACGGGTCCGTGGTGCGCGATTTTGTTTACGCTGCGGATGTGGGATATGCGTTCGCAGCAGCGGCGCGCCATGAGGGGGAGACCCGGATATTCAACATTGGCGGTGGTGCAGGGCACAGCGTCAACGATATTGTGCACACACTGGAGCAGTTGTTGGGGCATGCCGTAGAACGGCGTGTATTCCCTGCGCGTCCTTTTGACCCACCGGTCAATGTGTTGGACATTCAGCGTGCCCGGAACGAGCTGTTCTGGAAGCCGACGATGGCTTTCGAGGATGGGGTGGCCAAATCGGTCGAATGGCTGCGGACGGTAGCATGACGCGCCCTGTTTCCCATTCCACAGGGGTCTCATCGGCAGCGCCGCGCAATGCGCGCCAGTTGTGGGTGCTTTGGCGGTACTGGATGGTGCGCGAGTTCAAGACGCGCTATGCCGGTTCGGTATTGGGTTTTGCCTGGGCTTTTGTTCAGCCCGTAGCCACGCTGGCTATTTTCTATGTTCTTTTTGGCTTGGTGCTGGCGGTGCGGGTGCCCGGGCTGGACGTGAACAATGGCTATCTGCTGCACCTTCTGGCG
Organism: Acidovorax sp. Leaf73; assembly: GCF_916855635.1. Classification (NCBI taxonomy): domain Bacteria; kingdom Pseudomonadati; phylum Pseudomonadota; class Betaproteobacteria; order Burkholderiales; family Comamonadaceae; genus Acidovorax; species Acidovorax sp. Leaf73. The sequence continues at coordinate 185,877 of NZ_CAKASI010000004.1, read as the reverse complement.
GGGCTTGCAGTCTGGCTGCCCTTTACCGATGCCATTGGCCGGGGGGTTGGGTCTTTGGCAGCGTACGAGGACTTTCTGCGCAAGCAGCCTATGCCTGCGGAGATACTGCCCGCAGTGTCCGTTGGAGGTAGCCTGCTCGTTCTGGGTATTGGCTATGCGCTGTTGATTGTCTTGTCGGTGGTGCAGGGTGTGGGGCCTTACGCGTCACTGGCTTGGCTACCGGTTCTGGTGCTGGCCCAGATTGCGCTGACCTTTGGTCTTACGTTGCTGCTGAGCATGGCCCACTTTCTGTGGCGTGATGTGGGCTCCATGGTGGCCTTCGCACTACAGCTCTGGTTCTACCTGACACCTGTCGTATACCCCCTGTCCCAGGTGCCGGAGAAATTCCACAACTGGTTCCTTTTCAACCCCGTAGCTTGCCTGGTCCTGATGGTGCAGAGCACTGTATTGCATATGCCGGTACCGCCAGGAGCCCCCGTGGCCTTGGCCGTATGGGTATTGTTGCTGGGTGGAGGGGGGTGGTGGTTCTTCCGCTCAATGAAGTCTGCACTGGGCGAGGCCTTGTAAAGCCATGACGATCCGCTTTGAAGGCATTGAAAAGACCTATATGGTCTACAGCCGTCCGCAGGACCGGCTTTGGGAGTGGGTGACGCGTAAGCAGCGCCACCGTATACATGTCGCTTTGACCGGGGTGGATTTTGAGGTGCAGGCCGGCGAAACGTTTGGCCTCATCGGTGAAAACGGTGCGGGCAAAAGCACCTTGCTGAAAATCGCGGCAGGCACCATCCGTCCCACCCGTGGGCAGGTGTTTCAAGAAGGCCGCGTTGCCGCGTTGCTGGAGCTTGGGGCGGGGTTTCACCCGGAGGAGTCCGGCTACGACAACATCCGCTTCATGGCCGCGTTGCATGGGCTGGAGGGCGCCGCCATGGAGGCCTTCGTTGTCCGTGCCACTGCGTTCTCGGAGTTGACCAAGGAAACGCTGGAGCGGCCGGTGAAGACCTACTCATCGGGCATGTTCATGCGGCTGGCTTTTGCCGCTGCGACGGCCATCGATCCGGATGTATTGATCGTGGACGAGGCGCTCTCCGTGGGGGACCTGCATTTCCAGAAGAAGAGCCTCAATCGTATTCTGGAGCTTCGTGAGCGAGGCGCCACGGTGCTTTTCTGTTCCCACAACCTGTATCAGGTACGAAGCCTCTGTCAGCGGGCGGCATGGATACACGGCGGTCGCGTGCAGGCGATCGGAGCTACCGAGGACGTGGTGACCGCCTACGAATCCCATGAGCGACGCAGGTATGCCCACCTGCGCGTCGAGGCCCATGAGGCTGCAAAAAAGGATGAAGCAGCGCAGCCCGCAGCGGCGTCTTCGTCGGGAGCGCCATTGGTAAAAATCGCCGGCCTGACGATCGAAACGGGGGACGGCATCAACCCTGCGCAAGTGGATTCGTTTCAGGATCTGTCGGTAGAGATCGAGATCGAGTCCTATGGGGACGCGCCGTTTCATGTGTTGTTTGCAATTGTTCGCCCGGACAAGGACAACGTTTTTGGCACGAGCACGCAGTTTCGTGCCGAGGGTAAGCCGCTGCAGGGCACTGGCAGCCACCGCATTCGTGCCCGGTTCCCACGCTTGCCGCTTCTGTCTGGTGAATACCTCTGGAGCGTGTATGTCCTGGATGATTCAGGTATCCAGGTGCTGGACATGGCCGAACTCATCCAGCCTTTTACCGTGCTGAACCAGAAGCACCGGGAGTTTGGTGTTGCCTGGCTGGAACACGAATGGGTGCTGGTGGAATGACGCGAGCCTGGTCTCTGGACCTGCTTTTCCCTCTCATTGCCCGGCTGCCTACGACCCTGCCCTGGCGGCTGGTCGGGCGGATAGGGCGGGAATCAGCGGCGGAGCGCGAGCACCTGCTGCGCTGGCTCGAAAGCTTGTTTGCCCGGGTCTTCCCGCAAGCCACGGGGGGGCAGCATGCGCAATGGGCTCGCGCCCACTTGGACATGTTAGCGCAGGAGATGGTGGATGCCATGGCCTTCAGCCGCCTGGGCCGTTCCGGAGGGCCGACCATTGATCTGCAAGGTGCCGAGTTTGCCAAAGTCCTGGCTCGTCAAGGCAAGGGCTTCATACTGGTTCTCAATCACTATGACCGGCTTCTGACGGCCCCGGTTGCTTTGGCGAGGGAGGGTGTCGCCACCAATGTTCTGACCATGCCGGTCTTGGACAACCCGGAGCTTGAGGCTGCGCAGCGCCGTTTTTTGCTGCGAAAAATTCAAGGCTATACCGAGGTGACCGGTGGAAAATGGCACACCACGAGTGAAGGGCTGCGCCCGGTGCATGAAAGTCTGCGGGCGGGGCAAGCGTGGGTGATTCTGGCTGATGCATGGCGACCTGAGTTTGGCCGTTTGCGTGGTAACCCTTTTCTGGGCGGAAACCTGAGTCTGCCCACAGGTATTGAGCGTCTGGCGCAATCCACGGGCGTTCCGTTGCTGCATGCTGTGACTTATTCCCGACGCCCTGACCATCTGGAGGTTGTCGTCGAGCCATTGCCGGAACATCCCAGGCAGGCGATCGATAGAGTCATCCAGCGGCTGGAGCAGGATGTTCTGGCCCGGCCTTGGGCATGGTGGCAGTGGGGATTGTGGGATCAGATGTGGCAGCCCGAACCGGCGCCAAAGGCGGAGGGAAATCCATGACCAATATTGAGCGATACGACTACGCATTCGACCCGGATGGTGAGGAGTGGGCCGCTCGGTTGTTGCGCCGCGTACCACCAGGTGGCGGCTCGGTCTTGGAGCTTGGGCCGGGCCCTGGCGCCATGACCCGTGTTCTCCTGGCTCGGGGCTATCGCGTCACGGTGGTGGAAAACGACCCCGAGGCGCTGGAAGTGCTCAAGATACTGGACGTGGAGGTCATCCCTGGAAATCTGGACAGCACCGACTGGTTGGATGCGCTCAAGGGTCGGCAGTTTGATACGGTGATGGCGTGTGATGTGCTGGAACACCTCAGAAAGCCCGAAGATGTGCTGCAGCGGTTGAGTGAGTTTGTCGCGCCCATGGGCTGTCTACTGATTTCCGTTCCGAACATCGCCTATGCCGGGGTGCTGGCTTCTATGCGAAGCGGCATCTTTGACTATTCCGACAAGGGCCAACTGGACAGGACCCATGTCCGTTTCTTTACCAAACGCAGCATGGAGAAGATGTTGCTGGACTGCGGATGGGCTCCCCGGGTCTGGGAAGCCAACAGGGTACCCGTTGAATGCAGCGAATTCGCCGGCTACTGGAGCGCCCTGTCGGGCGACCAGCGCCAGGCGTTGTTGGCTGGGTGGCAGGACTTTGACGTCTACCAGTGGATGGTGGTGGTCACGCCTTCTGTGGATGCCCCAACGTGGGAGCTGAAAGAGGCTCGGGGCATGGCGGAAAGCTTGCGCGACGAGTTGCAAGCACTGACGGTGCTGCACCAGCGCGAACGAGCTTCGTTGCTGGAGCACCAGAAGGCCTTTGCGGAAGCCAAGGACCTCATTGGGAAACTCCAGCAAGAGATCAATGAGTTGCGCACAGAGGTGGGTTCGCTGCGGTCCGAAAAGACACTGGTGGAGTCTGAGCTTGCGACCACGCAAATAGCGTTGCAGGCCAGGACGGCGGAGCTGAACGATCGCGCATGGCGCAGCCGTTGGCGCAGGCTCATGGGCTCGCATCACAGCCGGTGAACATGACGGACATGCTGCTGGGAATTCCTGCTTTCACGGCGTCACACGCAGGTGTGGATCGCATGGGCGCCGAATGTCGGATCGACCCGTCCGTCTCGGTCATGCGTTTCGGCCAGCGCTCCGATGTCTTGTGCCTGGCCGACGGGGTCAGTATCTATGCCCAGACACGGCTGGTGCTGGGCGATGTGGTGGCAGATCCCTGCGTGGGTATCCGCATCGGAGCCCGTACCATCGTCAATGTGGGAGGCTATCTGTCGGGTGAAGGTGGCCTGGAGATTGGTGAGGATGTCCTGATTGGCCCCCATGCCAAGCTGCTGTCTGCCGGCCATGCCATCGATGGGGGGGATGTGGTGATTGCGCGCAACCGAATCACCCGGGCAAGAATCGTTGTGGAAGACGGCGCCTGGATCGGTGCTGGCGCGATTGTTCTAGAGGGCGTGACGATTGGCCGTGGCGCGGTCGTGGCAGCCGGGGCGCTGGTACGACAGGATGTCCCGGCGGGCATGGTGGCTGCAGGTATGCCCGCCCGGCTGATCCGTTCAAGGCGGGGGGAGGCATGGCCGGAGCCTGAGCCCGAGGCAGCGGCCTCCTGGTTTCAACGGGTCGGTGCTGGGCTGAAAAGTTTCTTTCGCGAAGGGCGCGAGGTCAAATGAGAACCATGAGTCTGTTTTGGAAGGAGTCTGACGAGCGCGACCTCCCATCGCTTGGGACGGTCATGCGTGGTGTCATGCTCTTGGTTTTTCTGCTTGGGGGATGGTTGCCATCCTCCTGGGCGAACCAGGTGTGGGAGTTTGTGGATGGGGAGGGCGTAACCCACATCGGCAATGTGCCTCCTTCGGCGGCTACGCGGGGTGTGATCTGGCTCAGCCGTGTGCCTCCCGCCTCGGTGGTGAAGGGCAAGGATCGCAGCCCCTCTGCACTGCAGTTTCCAGGCTATGACGACGTCAAGCAGCACCTGGAAGCGGCGGCGGTGGCGCAGTCGCTGGACCCCGCATTTGTGATTGCCGTCGCGGCAGCAGAGTCGGCCTTCAATGTGAAAGCCGTTTCGCGCAAAGGTGCGTTGGGGCTGATGCAGGTCATGCCGGCAACGGCTGAGCGTTATGGGGTTGCAGCGCGCCCTTCGTCAGACGGAGAGCATGCCGCGATGGAACCCAAAGTGAATGCGCAGATTGGCACCCGCTACCTGGCCGATCTGCTGCGCATGTTCGATGGCGACAAGGAACTGGCGCTGGCGGCGTACAACGCAGGGGAAGGTGCCGTGATCAAGTATGGTCGGCGCATCCCTCCGTATCCCGAAACGCAGCAGTACGTGGAAAAGGTGATGCGTTTTTACCGTGGCTTGCTTCGGTAGTGGCCCCGGGTTCTGACCGCATGAACCTCTCCATGGCCCCCTCGGGGTTGTCGGGGAGACGGCCTGATTCAGGCTCGGACCTTCGTGGTGGCGTCTTGCCAGGTTCTCCTCACATAGCATCCTTGCAGCATGCCAGCAGCCCCAGCCCGCTGGGATGGGGCTGCGTGGATAGCGCTTTCTTACAGGCACTGGGACCGAGTGCGGGTACCATCGGCCGCTCATGATCTGGTTATCTGTGGTGGCATTCATCGTTGCAGCGTTGGCGGCAGGGTTCATCGTGCGGTGGATGCACAGCCACGCTTCCGTGTACGGCAACGGCATGCCTCAACGCTTTCATCTGGGGGACGTTCCCCGCTTGGGGGGGGCCGCATTGCTGCTGGGCATTGGGTGCAGTTGGGGCCTTGGTGTTCTTCAATCTACCCATTGGGGTGATCCTGGCTCGCTGAAGCTCGGAGCTTGGGTGGGGGGTTGGCTGGTGGCCTTGCTGCCCGCCGCGCTGGGCGGCATTGCGGAGGACATGACCCAGCGCCTGTCCGTGCGTTACCGGTTGAGCCTGACCGGTGCATCGGGCGCTCTGGCGGTGATCCTGCTGGATCTGACCTTGCCGCGCATGGGGTGGCCCTGGCTGGATTCTTTGCTGGCCGCTGCTCCGTGGCTGGGCGTTGCGGTGGTTGTTCTGGCGGTTGCGGGACTTCCCCATGCATTCAACATCATTGATGGCTACAACGGCCTGGCGGGCATGGTGGCTCTGATCGTTTGCCTGGCGCTGGCCCATGTGGCCCTGCAGGTGGGGGACCGTGCGTTGGCGGCGCTGTTGGTGTCCACGGCGGCGGCGACGGGCGGGTTTCTGGTCTGGAACTACCCGCGCGGCATGCTGTTCGCGGGAGATGGCGGTGCCTACGTGTGGGGCGGCGTGATTGCCCTGGCCAGCATTTCCCTGGTGCAGCGCAACGCCGATGTTTCGCCCTGGTTCCCCATGCTTTTGTTGATCTACCCCGTCTGGGAAACGATCTTCTCGATTTACCGCAAGACCGTGCGGGGCGTTTCCCCCGGCGTGGCCGATGCGCTGCACTTTCACCAATTGATTTACCGTCGCATTGTTCGGGGTGTCTTCCATGACGATGAATCGCGCAGGGTGTTGATGCGCAATAACCGCACATCCCCCTACCTGTGGGGCTTCACCTTGCTGACGGTGGTGCCTGCGGTACTGTTCTGGAGCAATACCCCACTGCTGATGGCGTTTTGCGGCCTGTTCGTCATCAGCTATGTGATGGCCTACCTGGCCATTGTGCGTTTCAAGGTACCCAACTGGTTGCGCCACTGACGGCGGGTGTGCTGGCAAACCCAGCGCGCCGCGCGAATGCGGCACAATTTGCGCCTCACCGTTTTCTCTGGATGGCCCGCCTCCATGACCGACCTTCTTTCGATTGCCCCGCGCGACAAGGCTGAAATCCTGGCCCAGGCGCTGCCTTACATCCGCAAGTTCCATGGCAAGACCATGGTCATCAAATATGGCGGCAACGCCATGACCGACCCCGCGCTGCAGGCCGACTTTGCCGAGGACGTGGTGCTGCTCAAGCTCGTGGGCATGAATCCCGTGGTCGTGCACGGCGGCGGGCCTCAGATTGAGACGGCGCTGAACCGCCTGGGCAAGAAGGGCGAGTTCATCCAGGGCATGCGCGTGACCGATGCTGAGACCATGGAAGTGGTCGAGTGGGTGCTGGCCGGCGAGGTGCAGCAGGACATCGTGGGCCTGATCAACCAGGCCGGCGGCAAGGCCGTGGGCCTGACGGGGCGCGACGGCGGCATGATCCGTGCGCAGAAGCTCAAGATGGTGGACAACAAGAACCCGTCCATCGAGCACGATGTGGGGCAGGTGGGAGACATCGTCTCCATCGATCCGAGTGTGGTCAAGGCGCTGCAGGACGACGCCTTCATCCCCGTCATCAGCCCCATCGGCTTTGGTGAGAACAACGAGAGCTACAACATCAACGCCGACGTGGTCGCCAGCAAGCTGGCCACGGTGCTGCAAGCTGAAAAACTGATGCTGTTGACCAACACGCCCGGCGTGCTGGACAAGGCGGGCAATCTGCTCACAGACCTGACGGCCCGCGAGATCGACGCGCTGTTTGCCGACGGCACCATCTCTGGCGGCATGCTGCCGAAGATTGCGGGAGCTCTGGATGCTGCCAAGGCCGGCGTGAACGCAGTGCACATCATTGATGGGCGTGTGCCGCACGCCATGCTGCTCGAAATCCTGACCGACCAGGCCTACGGGACCATGATTCGTAGCCATTGAAATGGTCTATCCCTCTGAGTCGCTTCTCGCCTTCTCCCTTCTCTCGCTTCGCGGGGTGGGTGACGTCGCCAGCGCCAGCACAGGGTATTGGCTGCCCTTGCACGGCGGCCGCCGGATGAGGCTGCGCCAGCCTATCGGGCATGCTGCTATGCACAGCGAACAAGTGGGTTGATATGCGACTCTTGCTGGTCGAAGACGATGTGATGGTTGCCAGCGGCATCAAGCTGGGGTTGACCGACGCGGGGTACGCCGTGGATTGGGTCGGAAGCGGTGAGCGCGCCGAAGAGGTGCTGCGCACCGAGTCGTTCGACGCGGCCATCATCGATATCGGCCTGCCGGCCATGGATGGGCTGGAACTCACCCGCCGCCTGCGCCGCCCTGATATGGCAAGCCCCGCCCTGCCGGTGCTGATCCTCACCGCGCGCGATGCACTGCACGACCGCGTGCAGGGGCTGGACCTCGGGGCCGACGACTACATGGTCAAGCCCTTCGAGTTGCCTGAACTGCTGGCACGCCTGCGCGCCCTGCTGCGCCGCTCGCAGGCCGCGACCACAGCGGTGTTGAGTTTTGGTCCGCTGGAGTTGGACACGGCTGGCCGCCGCGCCAGCATCCGTACCGGGGACGGGGAGCAGGTCATTGAGCTCGGTCCGCGCGAATGGACTGTGCTGGAGTACCTGCTCATCAATGCCCCCAAGCCTGCCAGCAAGGACAAGCTTCTGCAGGCTCTGACGGGCTGGGACAAGGAGATCACGCCCAACGCGGTGGAGGTCTACGTCTCCCGGCTGCGCGGCAAACTGGAGCCGCATGGCGTGGCGCTGCGTTCGATCCGCGGGTTCGGCTATCGGCTTGAACTCCAGGCCGCCTGAGCGGAACCGGCCTGGCTGAAGCCGTCGGTAAGGATCATGATGACGCCGCCGGACCGAGCCATCCCTTCCCCACGGCCCGGCCTGCGTGCCATGACCTCCGACCTGCGCAATCGGCTGCTGATCTTGCTGGTGCTGCCTTTGTGCGCGCTGGCTCTGGTGGGCGTGTGGCTCGACTACCGCTCGGCCGACGAGGCCGCCGGGCGGCACGACCAGCGCCTGCTGCGGCTGTTGCCCGCTCTGGCAGATTCGGTGCTGGCCCCCTCCATCCGTGACCACGAGCCGCCCTTGCTGCTGCTGGCGCCTCCGGTCGAAGACTTTCTGCGCCAGAACACCGGGTTTGCGGGTTACAGCGTGCGCGACATCTCTGGACGCCTGCTGCTGGGCGACGACTGGGTGCACAGTGCCGTGCCCACCACCCATGCGCCCGAATTCCACAGCGTTGAGTTTGGCGGGGTGACCTATAGGGTGGCGGTGCAGCGTGGTCGCACCGGGGCTGGCGAACTGGTGGTGGCGCTGGCCGACGGGTCTGACCCGCGCCAGCAATGGGCGCAGCAGCTCCTGCTGCGGGTGCTGCTGCCCAACCTGGTGCTGGTGGCCGCCGCCGCGCTGGCCATCCACTGGGCTGTGGGCCGGGCCTTCAAACCGCTCGTGGACTTGGCCGAAGCGGTGGAGCACCGTTCGCCGCGTGACCTGAGCCCTATCGACGAAGCCTCGTCGCCCGCCGAGGTGCGCCCGCTCGTGCACTCGCTCAACCGCCTGTTTGCACTGGTCAATGCGCAGGCGGAAGGGCAGCGCCGCTTTGTGGCCGATGCGGCGCACCAGCTGCGCACCCCGCTGGCGGGCCTGCAGGCACAGGTCGAAGCCTGGGCCATGATGGCCAAGGCGGCGGCACCACCCCGGGTGTCCTTGTCAAATTTTGAGGGAAAATTGCCACTAGCGCATGATGGGCAAGCGAAAGGTGCTATTGTTTTAGGAGTTGATCAGATCGAGAAGCTGCGCAATGCCACGCGCCGCACTTCGCAGCTTGCCCACCAGCTGCTGGCACTGTCGCGCGCCGATGCGCGCAGCCTGGACGCGCAGCCGCCCCAGCGTGTAGACCTCAAGGACCTGTGCGAAACCCTGCTGGAGACCTTTCTCGACCCAGCCACCGGCAAGGGGCTGGACCTGGGGCTGGAAGTCCAGCCCGTGCATGTCACCGGCCATGGCTGGCTGCTGCGCGAGTTGTTGTCCAACCTGGTGGACAACGCCATCAAGTACACCCCGGCGGGCGGCATTGTGACCATACGCTGTGGCATGCGCCAAGGGCGCGCAGGGCCGCCACGTGTGTTCATCGAGGTGGAAGACGATGGGCCTGGCGTGCCCGATGCCGAGCGAGGGCGCGTCATGCAGCGTTTTTACCGGGTGCCCGGTACGGTGGGCGAGGGCACGGGGCTTGGGCTTGCCATTGCCGACGAAATTGCGCGCGTGCACCGCGCTGCCCTCACGCTGGGCACCGGCCCGCTGGGGCACGGCCTGCTGGTGACTGTGGTGTTTCCGCTGTAAATCGGCGTAGCGGCAACTGCTCTCGCCCGTGCCCATGGGGCCGCCCCAGGGCCTGTGCGAGAATCATTTCCACACATGATTTACGCCCTGCCGCAGGCCGGTGCATGCCCACCTGGCATGTGAACCCGGCGCAGGGTGCCCTTGGCCGCATGGCCTTACCCCAGCCCTTGTTCCTGCATGTCTGAACTTTCGCCCCTCCCCGAGCCAGCCAGTACCGACGACGGGGGCGAAACTCCGGCTGCGCGCAAACGGCCCAAGCCGGGTGAGCGGCGCGTACAGATCCTGCAAGCGCTGGCGGCCATGCTCGAGCAACCCGGGGCAGAGCGCATCACCACCGCCGCGTTGGCGGCGCGTCTTTCAGTCAGCGAGGCCGCGTTGTACCGCCACTTCGCCAGCAAGGCGCAGATGTTCGAAGGGTTGATCGACTTCATCGAGCAGACCGTGTTCACCCTGGTCCAGCAGATTACCGGCCGCGATGTACCCGATCCGGACCAGTCTGCCGAAGTGGGCACGCGCCAGGCTGCGCGCATCGTGGCGTTGCTGCTGCAGTTTGGCGAGCGCAACCCCGGCATGGTGCGCGTGATGGTGGGCGATGCCCTGGTGTTTGAGCACGAGCGCCTGCAGCAGCGCATGAACCAGTTTTTTGACCGCATTGAATCCACCCTGCGCCAGTGCCTGCGCCCGGCGGTAGCGGGCTCTGCCACACCCACTGTGGATGCCCAGGTCGCGGCCAGCGTGCTCACGGCGTTTGCCGTGGGGCGCCTGCAACGCTACGCGCGCTCGGGTTTCAAGCGCCTGCCATCGGAACACCTGGAAGCCAGCCTGGCGCTGATTCTCTGATACCACCGCCTGGGTGCCGCCTGCCGTGGGCGGCCCTGTGGCGGGGGCGGAAGCGATGGGGTGGGGCAGAGGGTGGCACCGCCGCAACGAATGGTTTGGGTGGGCCTCCCTATTTTTTCCGGGGGTTTTGGTCGGGCGGAGAATTTGCTGCAGAATAGAACGAACGTTCGTTTTTATTTGCCCGCATGTCCGCCACCTCTTCATCCAGCCAGGTCACCCGCATCCCGCGCGCTCGCAGCGGTACCGGCCGCGCCCTGCAAAAAGGCCAGCAAACCAAGGCGGCCATCGTCGAGGCAGCGCTGGGCCTGGCCACGCACATCGGGCTGGAAGGCCTGTCCATTGGGGCGTTGGCCGACGTCACGGGCATGAGCAAGTCGGGCGTGTTTGCCCATTTTGGCTCTCGCGAAGAGCTGCAGATCTCCGTGGTTCGTGAATACCACACGCGTTTCGAGCAGGAAGTGTTCTACCCCGCCATGTCCGCGCCGCGTGGCCTGGCCCGGCTCAGCGCCATGTTCGACAACTGGATGAAGCGCACCTCCATCGAAATCGATTCGGGCTGCATCTACATCAGCGGTGCGGTCGAATTTGATGACCGCACCGGCCCCGTGCGCGACGCGCTGGCCAGCTCGGTGCTGACCTGGCACGCCGCCATGCGCCGCGCCATCGAGCAGTGCAAGGGCCTGGGCGAGCTGCGCGCGGACACCAATGCCGAGCAGATGCTGTTCGAGATCCACGGCCTCATCCTCGCGCTGCACTACGAGGCGCGCTTCCTGCAGACCCCTGGCTCCATGGCCCGGGCCGTGCAGGGCTTTCACAACATCCTGGCGCGTTACAGCGCCGCAAAACCTGGCGCCACCGCAGAAGCCGCCCCCGCTGCTGCTGCCAAGCGCCGCAAAGTTTCCAACCAAACCACCACCTCCAAGGAGTAAACCCCATGCCTATGTACACGCCGCCCCTGCGCGACATGCAATTCGTCATGCACGAAGTGCTCAAGGTCAGCGATGAATTCAAGGCCATGCCGCCCCACGCCGAGGTGGATGTGGACACCATCAACGCCGTGCTCGAAGAAGCCGGCAAGTTCACTGCCGAAGTGACCTTCCCGCTGAACATCAGCGGCGACACCGAAGGCTGCGTGCTCAACAAGGCCACCCACGAAGTGAAGACCCCCACGGGCTTCAAGGATGCCTACGCCAAGTACGTCGAAGGTGGCTGGGCGGCACTGTCGTGCGACCCTGCCTACGGCGGCCAGGGCCTGCCCTTCGTGCTGAACCAGTGCCTGTACGAGATGATGAACTCGGCCAACCAGGCCTGGACCATGTACCCCGGCCTGTCGCACGGCGCGTACGAAGCCCTGCACGCCCACGGCACCGAAGAGCAAAAGGCCCTGTACCTGCCCAAGCTGACCAGCGGCGAGTGGACCGGCACCATGTGCCTGACCGAACCCCACTGCGGTACCGACCTGGGCCTGCTGCGCACCAAGGCCGAACCCCAGGCCGACGGTACCTACAAGCTCACCGGCAACAAGATCTTCATCAGCGCCGGCGAGCACGACATGACCGCCAACATCGTGCACCTGGTGCTGGCCCGCCTGCCCGACGCGCCCAAGGGCAGCAAGGGCATCAGCCTGTTCGTCGTGCCCAAGTTCAATGTGAAGGCCGACGGCTCGCTGGGCGAGCGCAACCCCATCTTCTGCACGGGCCTGGAGCACAAGATGGGCATCCACGGCAACGCCACCGCGCAGATTGCCATCGACGGCGCCATCGGCACCATGGTGGGCCAGCCCAACAAGGGCCTGGCTGCCATGTTCGTGATGATGAACGCCGCCCGCCTGGGTGTGGGCAACCAGTCGCTGGGCCTGACCGAAGTGGCTTACCAGAACGCGCTGGCCTACGCCAAGGACCGCATCCAGATGCGCAGCCTGTCGGGCGTCAAGGCAAAAGACAAGGATGCTGACCCCATCATCGTGCACCCCGACGTGCGCAAGATGCTGCTCACCGCCAAGGCCTACGCCGAAGGCGGCCGCGCGCTGCAGATCTTCTGCACGCTGCTGCTGGACAAGGTGCACAGCCACCCCGATGAAAAGGTGCGTGCCGAATCCGAAGAGATGGTGGCCCTGCTCACCCCCATCGTGAAGGCCTTCATCACCGACAACGGTCACATCTCCACCAACGCCTGCATGCAGGTCTTCGGCGGCCATGGCTTCATCAAGGAATGGGGTATGGAGCAGTATGTGCGTGACAACCGCATCAACATGATCTACGAAGGCACCAACACCATCCAGTCGCTGGACCTGTTGGGCCGCAAGATCCTGGGCAACAACGGCGCCACGCTCAAGAAGCTGGGCAAGCTGATTGGCAAGCTGGTGGAAGAAGAAGGCGTGAACGAGAAGATGGCCGAGTTCATCAACCCGGTGGCCATGCTGGGTGACCAGATGACCAAGTTCACCACCGAGATCGGCTTCAAGGGCATGCAGAACCCGGACGAAGTGGGCGCTGCTGCAGTGGACTACCTGCGCGTGGCTGGCCACCTGGTGTTCGGCTATCTGTTCGCCCGCATGGCCCAGGTCGCCCTGCGCGAGATCGCCGCTGGCAACACCGACCCGTTCTATGGCGCCAAGCTGCAGACGGCGCGCTTCTACTTTGCCAAGCTGTTCCCCGAAACCGCCACGCTGATGCGCACGGCCCGTGCCGGTAGCAAGGTGCTCATGGACACGGATCTGGCCCTGGCCTGATCGGTAGACCTGCGGATTTCAAGCTTTTTTGGCACGGAGCGCCTATGTATAAAGCGGTAGCAGCTATTGTTTTTGTAGCGTCTGCGGCACCCGTCTGGGCGCAGGCGACGCCCGAAGGCCTGTGGCGCAACATCGACGACAAGACCGGCGAGGCCAAGGCCGAAATCCGCATCCGCGACATCGGCGGCGGCGTGTTGAACGGGGCGCTGGAAAAGCGCCTGTCCAAGGACGCCAAGCCCGATGAGGTCTGCGACGAATGCTCGGATGACCGCAAGGGCAAGCCCATCTTGGGCTTGGAGATCATCCGGGGTGCCAAGAAGGCTGACGGCAAAGAGGTGTGGGAAGGCGGCAAGATTCTCGACCCCGAGAACGGCCGCAACTACACCCTGCGCATGACCCCCGTCGAGGGCGGAAAGAAGCTTGAAGTGCGGGGCTCGATCGGCCCGTTCGGCCGCACGCAAACCTGGATCCGCGTCCAGTAAACCCCATTCCCGTGGCCTTGCGCGCCCCCTGCGGTGTTGCGCAACGCCCCAACCAGGAACCCAACCCATGTCCCGATTCCAAGTGAAAAAAGTCGCCGTACTCGGCGCAGGCGTGATGGGCGCGCAGATTGCCGCCCACCTCGTCAACGTGAAGGTGCCCGTGGTGCTGTTCGACCTGCCCGCCAAGGAAGGCCCCAAGAACGGCATCGTCACCAAGGCCGTCGAAGGCCTGAAAAAGCTCAAGCCCTCGCCCCTGGGCGTGGCCGACGACGCGGCGCTGATCCAGCAGGCCAACTACGAAGAGCACATGCACCTGCTCAAGGAATGCGATCTCGTGATCGAGGCCATTGCCGAGCGCATGGACTGGAAGCTCGACCTGTACACCAAGATTGCTCCCCACGTGGCCAAGCACGCCATCCTGGCGTCCAACACCTCGGGCCTGTCGATCACCAAATTGAGCGAAGTGCTGCCCGAGAGCATCAAGCCCCGCTTCTGCGGCATCCACTTCTTCAACCCCCCGCGCTACATGACGCTGGTGGAGTTGATCAACACCCCCACCACCCAGCCCGAAGTGCTGGACCAGCTCGAAGCCTTTGTCACCAGCGGCCTGGGCAAGGGCGTGGTGCGTGCGCACGACACGCCCAACTTCGTCGCCAACCGTGTGGGCATCGCCGGCATGCTGGCCACCATGAAGGAAGTCGAGAACTTCGGCCTGACCTACGACGTGGTGGACGACCTCACGGGCAAGAAGCTGGGCCGCGCATCCAGCGGCACCTTCCGCACCGCCGACGTGGTGGGCCTGGACACCATGGCCCACGTGATCAAGACGCTGCAGGACAACCTGAGCATTGAGACCGACCCGTTCTACGAAAGCTTTGGCACGCCCGCCGTGCTGAAAAAGCTGCTCGAGCTGGGCAACCTGGGTCAGAAGACCAAGGCAGGCTTCTTCAAGAAGGTCGGCCGCGACGTGATGCGCTTCGAGCTGGAAAGCGAAGAGTACGTGCCCGCCGGCCAGAAGGCCGACGAGGTGTATGCCCGCATGCTCAAGAAGCCTGCGGCCGAACGCCTGCGCCTGCTGCGCAATGCCGAAGGCGCGCCCGGCCAGTTCCTCTGGGCCATCCTGCGCAACAGCTTCCACTACGCAGCCGTGCACCTTTCAACAATAGCCGACAACGCCCGCGACGTGGACCAGGCCATGCGCTGGGGCTTTGGCATGAAGCAGGGTCCCTTCGAGCTGTGGCAGGAAGCCGGCTGGCTTGAAGTGGCGAAGATGATCCAGGAAGACATCGACGCTGGCAAAGCGCTGTGCAAGGCACCGCTGCCCGAGTGGGTCTTCAAGGGCCCCGTGGCCGACGCCGGTGGCGTGCACACCGCGCAAGGTTCGTGGAGTGCATCGCAGAACAAGTTTGTGCCCCGCCGCCAGCTGCCCGTGTACGAGCGCCAGATCTTCCCCGAGGCGCTGCTGGGCGAATCCAATCTGCCCGACTGGCGCACCGCTGGCACCACCATTGCCGAATCGAAAGCCCTGCGCACCTGGACGCTCGATGGCCAAGTGCTCATCGCCAGCATCAAGAACAAGATGCACGCCATCAGCCCCGAAGTGATGGAAGCGCTGATGGAAGCGCTGGAACTGGCCGAGTCTGAGTACCAGGGCATGGTCATCTGGTCCGGCGACGCGCCCTTCAGCGTGGGGGCCGACCTGGAAGCCACGATGCCCGCGTTCATGGTCGGCGGCGCCGATGCGGTGGAAAGCATCGAGCAGGAGCTGCAGAACCTGATGATGCGCATTCGCTATGCGCAGGTGCCTGTCGTCGCAGCCATCCATGGCATGGCGCTGGGCGGTGGTTGCGAGCTGGCCGTGTATTCGGCCAAGCGCGTGGCCCACATGGAAAGCTACATCGGCCTGGTCGAAGTGGGCGTGGGCCTGGTGCCCGGCGCGGGCGGCCTGACCTACATTGCCCGGCGCGCGGCCGAGAACATGGCCGCTTCGACCAGCAAGGACATCCTGCCTTTCCTGACCGAAGGCTTCACCGCCGCGGCCATGGCCAAGGTGGGTACCAGCGCCATCGAATCGCGCAAGCTGGGCTTCCTGCTGGATAGCGACGTGATCGTGCCCCACAAGGACGAGCTGCTGTTCGTCGCCATCAACGAAGCCAAGTCCATGGCTGCGAGCGGATGGCGTGCACCGCACAAGCGCCTGTTCCCCGTGGCGGGCCGCAGTGGTCTGGCCACCATCAAGGCCCAGCTGGTGAACATGCGCGACGGCGGCTTCATCAGTGCCTACGACTTCAAGATCGGCGCCATGATCGCCGAGGTGGTCTGTGGCGGCGATGTGGATGCTGGCTCGATGGTGAGCGAGGAATACCTGCTCACGCTGGAGCGCAAGGTGTTCTGCCACCTGATCGCCCAGCCCAAGACGCATGAGCGCATCCTGGGCATGTTGTCCACCGGCAAGCCGGTTCGCAACTGATCCGGACGTCGATTGATAACCGGTAGACCGACATGAGCGAACACGCCCCCAACAAATTGCAGCGCTCGCTGATGCGCCTGGACGAGGCCCCCGCCTTCCTGCGCGGCTTCGTGCAGAACATCATCCTGCGCCGGGCTGTGCCTTTCACTGGCACGGCCGGGGTGAAGTTCGTCTCGCTCACACCCGAGCGCGTCGAGGTGCACCTGGCCAATGACCACCGCGTGCAGAACCACATCGGTGGTGTGCATGCCTCGGCCATGAACCTGCTGGCAGAAACGGCCACCGGCATGGTGGTGGGCATGAACGTGCGCGACGACTGCATCCCGCTGGCCAAGGAGTTGTCCATGGCGTTCAAGAAGCGCGCTACGGGCGGCCTCAAAGCCGTGGCCACGCTGACCGCCGAGCAGCGCGCCGCCATGTTGGCCGGCGACAAGGGCGAGGTGCAGGTGACAGTCACCGTGACCGACGAAGCCGGTGTGGAGCCGGTCGAATGTGTATTTACGTGGGCCTGGGTTCCTTCCAGTCGCCCCCCCAAGAATTGAAGGAGTTTCACCATGGCTCAAAAACAAGTCCAGGACGCCTACATCGTCGCCGCCACGCGCACGCCCATCGGGCGCTCGGGCCGCGGCTATTTCAAGAATACCCGCCCCGACGACCTGCTGGTCGCCGCCATCAAGAGCGCCATGCTGCAGGTGCCCACGCTGGACCCCAAGGCGATTGAAGACGCCATCATCGGCTGCTCTTTCCCTGAAGGCGAGCAGGGCATGAACATGGCCCGCATCGCCGTGGGCCTGGCGTTCGACCACCCCGTGGGCGGCGTGACGGTGAACCGCTTTTGCGCATCGGGCATCACCGCGCTGCAGATGGCCGCCGACCGCATCCGCGTGGGCGAGGCTGACGTGCTGATCGCCGGTGGCGCCGAGTCCATGAGCCTGGTGCCCATGGGCGGCAACAAGCCCTCGTTCAACGCCGAGATTTTTGCCAAGGACGAAAACGTGGGCATCGCCTACGGCATGGGCCTGACCGCCGAAAAGGTGGCCCAGCAGTGGAAGGTGAGCCGCGAAGCGCAAGACGCGTTCGCCCTCGAATCCCACCTGCGCGCCATCAAGGCGCAAAAGGCCGGGGAGTTCAGCGACGAAATCACGCCGTTCGAGATCGTGGAGCGTTCGCCCAACCTCGCTACCGGCGAAGTGGTGGAAAAGCGCCGCACCGTGAGCCTGGATGAGGGCCCGCGCCCCGACACGTCCCTGGAAGGTCTGGCCAAGCTCAAGCCCGTGTTTGCGGCGCGCGGCAGCGTCACGGCGGGCAACAGCTCGCAGACCAGCGATGGCGCGGG
Source organism: Acidovorax sp. Leaf73 (assembly GCF_916855635.1). Classification (NCBI taxonomy): domain Bacteria; kingdom Pseudomonadati; phylum Pseudomonadota; class Betaproteobacteria; order Burkholderiales; family Comamonadaceae; genus Acidovorax; species Acidovorax sp. Leaf73. The sequence continues at coordinate 168,256 of NZ_CAKASI010000004.1, read as the reverse complement.
TGCGCTCATCGTGGCCAGCGAAAAGGCGGTGAAGCAGTTTGGCCTGACGCCGCTGGCGCGTTTTGTGAGCTACGCAGCGCGCGGCGTGCCGCCCGAAATCATGGGTATCGGTCCTATCGAAGCGATTCCTGCGGCCCTGCGTTATGCGGGTCTCAAGAGCGATGACATTGGCTGGTATGAGCTGAATGAAGCGTTTGCTGCGCAGTCGCTGGCCGTCATCAATACGCTGGGGCTGAACCCTGCGAACGTGAACCCCATGGGCGGCGCGATTGCATTGGGGCACCCGTTGGGCGCCACCGGTGCCATCCGTGCGGCGACGGTGGTGCATGCGCTGCGTCGGCACAAGCTGAAGTACGGCATGGTCACGATGTGCGTGGGCACAGGCCAAGGTGCTGCTGGAATTATTGAAGCACTGTGATGGGCTGGTGCGCAGCGGTTGAGACTGGCGCGACTTAGCCCAGCAGCCGCCGCGCAAGGGCCGCCCCGCCGCGCTGGCGGCGTCCCCCTTCCCGCGCATCGCGCGAGAGAAGGGGGAAGCGACGAAGTCGCTCAGGGGGTAGTTCCGAATTCAAGCCGGCGTAGATCGGTTTCGAACCAAGGAGACAGACATGAACAAGCAAACCTTGCAGGTCAACGGGGCAGTGTCTTTGGCGCTGCGTGTCTACGAACCCCAGGGCGCGCCGCGCGCCAGCGTTGTCATCGGCGGCGCGATGGGGGTGCGGCAGTCGTATTACGAGGCCTTTGCGCTGTGGATGGCGCAGCAGGGGTTTCGGGTCACCACGTTTGACTACCGAGGCCACGGCGATTCGCTGCAGGGCGCGATGCGTGATGTGAAGGCGGATCTGTTTGACTGGGCACAGGACTACGAGGCGGTGATCTCTGCTGCCAAGGCCGCGCTGCCTGCGCAGCCGCTGTATTTGCTGGGCCATAGCCTGGGCGCGCAATTGCCAGGGCTGCTCAAGAAGCCCGAGCAGGTGGCGGGCCTGCTGAGTGTGGCCGCAGGCAGCGGCTACTGGCGTGACAACGCGCCGCAGCTCAAGCGCATCGTTCCGTATTTCTGGTGGGTGCTGGTGCCGCTGGCCACGCGGCTGTGCGGGTACTTCCCGGGGCGCACGCTCAAGAAGGTGGGCGACCTGCCTGCGGGGGTGATCCTGCAGTGGCGGCGCTGGTGTCTGGACCCTGCTTACAGCGTGGGGGCTGAGGGACCTGCGGTAGCGCAGAGTTATGGCGCGGTGCGGTTCCCGGTGCTGGCGCTGTCGATGTCCGACGACGAACTGATGACCTTGCGCGGCACACACAACCTGGTGAACCTGTACGCTAACACCGAGCGCCGGGTGGAGAGCATCACGCCGGCCGACCTGCAGGTGCGGCGCATTGGGCACTTTGGTTTCTTTCGCGACCAGTTCCGCCAAAGCCTGTGGCCGCGCGCAGCGGCTGCGCTGGCCACGCTGGGCGGCGGCGTAATGCCCCACGGCGAAGTCTCCGGTACGACGGCCTGAGCGGTCGTTTCGCGGCACACTTGCAGCATGACTTCCTCTTCATCCACTTCTTCGTCTGCGTCTTCGTCCTCCGCGACCCACCCGCTGGACGAGGCGCTGCAACTGACGGCCTCGTCCGATGCGACGGGCCAGTACGAAGGGCAGACCCACCCCGGCTACTGGAACATGGTGGGCCCGTTTGGCGGCATCACCGCCGCCACGCTGCTGCAGGCCGTTCTGCAACATCCCGACCGGCTGGGCGACCCGCTGTCGCTCACGGTCAACTATGCGGGCGCTTTGACCGCTGGTGCGTTCACGGTGCAGGCAACTCCTGTTCGCACCAATCGCTCCACCCAGCACTGGACGCTGTCGATCCTGCAGGCCGGTGCCGACGGCGCGCAGGTGGTCACCACCACGGCCACCGCCGTCACGGCCGTGCGCCGCGAGACCTGGAGCGTGGGCGATGTGCCCATGCCTCAGGTGCCTCCGCCTGCAGAGCAAAAGGCCATCGTCGCCCCCTTGGGCGCCGTGGAATGGCTCAACCGCTACGAGATGCGCCCCATCGCTGGCTTCATCCCGCGCACCTGGGACGGCAGTGGCGACCACAGCCTCACGCAGCTATGGATGCGCGACACACCACCCCGGCCGCTCGACTTCGTGGCGCTGTCCGCATTGGCCGATGTGTTCTTCCCCCGCGTGTGGCTGCGCCGCGCGCGCCAGGTGCCTGCGGGCACGGTGTCCATCACCGTGTACTTTCACGCCACGGCAGAGCAACTGCAGGCCACGGGCACGGGCTTCCTGCTCGGCCAGGCGCGCGGGCAGGAATTCCGCAATGGTTTCTTTGACCAGACCGTGCAGCTGTGGAACGAGGCTGGCACCATGCTGGCCACCAGCCATCAGATCGTTTACTACAAGGAATAGGAAGTCGGCCTGTTGCCCTGTGCCGTACCGCATTCCTCTCGTCCCAATCCATCCGACCCGGAACCTCCATCACCATGATCGAAGCCACCCAAGACATCCTCGTCCACTCCGAAGCGGGCGTGACCACCATCACCTTCAACCGCGTGGACAAGAAGAACTCCATCACGCGCGACATGTACGCCGCCATGGCGGATGCGCTCGATGCCGCCAAGGCCGATGCCAGCGTGCGCGTGGTGGTGTTCCAGGGCGATGTGGCGATCTTCAGTGCGGGCAATGACATTGGCGATTTCTTGCAGCAGCCGCCCGCCACGCAGGACTCGCCCGTGTTCCGTTTTCTGCGCGGCATCGCCACTTTCCCCAAGCCCGTGATCGCCTCGGTGTGTGGCCCGGCCGTGGGCATTGGCACGACGATGCTGTTCCATTGCGACCTGGTCTATGCGGGCGACAACGCGGCGTTCTCCATGCCATTCGTCAATCTGGGCCTGTGCCCCGAGGCAGCATCCAGCCTGTTGGTGCCGCAGATGCTGGGGTACCACCGCGCTGCGGAAGCATTGCTGCTGGGCGAGCCTTTCATGGCCGAGGCTGCGTTGGAAGTGGGGCTGGTGAATCGTGTGGTGCCGCCCACCGAGTGCAATGGCGTCGCACAGGCGCAGGCGAAGAAGCTGGCGGCCAAGCCGTTGTCGTCGCTCATCGAAACCAAGCGGTTGATGAAGGGTGGGCAGACGGCGAAGGTGTTGGAGGTGATGGCGGAAGAGGGCGAGAGCTTTGGGCGCATGTTGCGTGAGCCTGCAGCGCGGGAAGCGTTTGCGGCGTTTATGGAAAAGCGCCGCCCCGACTTCAGCGCAGTCTGAAGGCGGGTAGCCGCGTCAGCGGCGTGGACTGCGTAGCAGGCCGATGGCGGTTTCGCTAAAAGCACCGACCGGATTTCGGCGCACTCTGAAACCTTGGATCTTGGTTATTTGGCTGCTGGCGCCTTTCTATCAAGCGCTAGCAGCTATTGTTTTTATAGTTGTCGAGTTTCCGCCTACTGTTTGAGCTGAGCCGATCGAAGCCAGGGAGCGCTGGGTTGGAAGGTGTGCTTGGTTTCAGTGCGGAAGCCGGGTCTCGGCCCGGCGGCCGAGGTACTTGTTCTTTGTTTCGCCAAAGAAAAGTACCCAAAAGAAAGGCGACCCCCAGTCTGCGACCCCTGCGCTTTGCTACGGGGCAAACCTGCGTCGGGGCGGTTGCGGGGTGCGCCGCAGAACTCACTGCGCTGCTTCGCAGCTCCGTTCGGACAACTGCGGCGAGTCAGAGCACGAGGCATGGGCGCTTCGACGCCCATGCCACCCCACAACCGCCCCGCCGCAGGCGCAGCCAGCAGGGGGTTGGACAGCCGAACATCCAACAGCCGAATACCCACACGGGCCTTTGCTTCGCTCGGCGCCATCTCGCGGGCGCAAGCGCCACGCGCTGCGGAGTCTGGGCCGAGCGCAGCGATGGCCCGAATGGATGTCCGTCGGGTTCCCTTCTGGATGCGCCTGGGGCGCGCAGGGCGCGGGGTGGCATGCGCGTCGGAGCGCGCATGCCTCGTGAACTGACTCACCGCAGTTGTCCGAGCGGAGCGCCAAAGGCGCGCAGCGAGTTCTGCGGTGCACCCCGTGACCGAGCACCCCAGGTTGCCCCGTAGCGCAGCGAAGGGGTCGCAGACAGTAGGGTCGCCCTTTCTTTGGTGACTTTCTTGTCGAGCAAGCGAAAGAAAGTTACTCGCATGCCGGGCGACTCCCGGCCTCCGCTCTTCGCATGGGCATGCCATCTGCTTCCAAATGAATAGCAAATGAGGCAGTGAATGCTGGCGCTTAACCTCAAAAAACACCCGCAGCAATCATGATCAGACAAGCTATCTATTTTTACAAAGCACTTGCTTGCTAAAAATAAACAGTTTTGCTATCGTGCCCGCATGGATTCACCCGTGCCGCGCACCAGCGCCATCGCCCCCGCTCCCAAGAAACCCCCGGCCCGCCCTCGCAGCAAGGCCGTAGCCTCCTCCGACGCCAATGCAGCCACTGCAGAGGCAACCCCCACCCGCCGCCCCCGCGGCCGCCCCCGCAAAACCGCCGAAGAACTCGACGACGGCAACCGCCGCCGCAAGCTCATGGACGGCGCGGCCAAGCTGTTCCGCACCCAGGGCTTCGCCGCCACCAGCACGCGCGACATTGCGGCGGCGGCGGGCATGCACAGCGGCTCGCCCTTCTACCACTTCGAAAGCAAAAGCGCGCTGCTCTACGCCGTGATGAGCGAAGGCATGACCATGGCCACGCAAAGCCAGCAGCAGGCACTCGATGCGCTGCCAGCCCAGGCCACACCGCGCGAGCAATTGCACACGCTCATTCGCCACCACTTCGAAATCCTGCTCGGGCCCCGCAGCAGCTTCATCCCTGTGATGCTGTACGAGTGGCGCTCGCTCACGCCTGCGCAGCGCAAGGGCATTGCCCGCATCAAGGACAGCTACGAGGCCACCTGGATGCCCGTGCTGGAAGCGCTGGCACAGCAGGGCGCGCTGCAGGCAGAGCCCGGTGTGGCGCGGCTGTTCATCTTTGGGGCGCTCAACTGGGCGGTGCAGTGGTTCTCGCCCAAGAAGGGCAAGTCGCTTGACGCGCTCACCGACGAGGCGCTGGCCTTGTTCATCCGTTCATAACAAACAACCCCATCAAGGCAGAGTCACCATGGCCCCCACAGCGCGCAACGCCTACCAGTCTGTGTTTGCTCCGGGCCTGTTCCAGGGCCAGGTGGTAGTGGTCACCGGCGGCGGCTCGGGCATTGGCCGGTGTACGGCACACGAACTGGCGCACCTGGGGGCGCATGTGGTGCTGGTGGGGCGCAAGCCTGACAAGCTGCTGGCGGTGGCCGAAGAGATCACTGCCGATGGCGGCCGTGTTTCCTGTGAGGTGTGCGACATCCGATCCGAAGAAGGCGTGGTGGCGCTGGTGCAGCAGATCCTTGCTGCGCAGGGCCGCATCGATGCGCTGGTCAACAACGCGGGCGGGCAGTTCATGTCGCCGCTTGAATCCATCAGCGCCAAGGGCTGGGAGGCGGTGCTGCACACCAACCTCACCGGCGGCTTTTTGATGGCGCGCGAGTGCTACCGGCAGTGGATGGCGCAGCACGGCGGCTCCATCGTCAACATCGTGGCCGACATGTGGGGCTCCATGCCGGGCATGGGGCACAGCGGGGCTGCGCGCGCGGGGATGGTCAGCTTGACGGAAACGGCAGCGCTGGAATGGGCGCACAGCGGTGTGCGCGTGAACGCCGTGGCGCCGGGCTACATCGCCTCCAGCGGCATGGACAACTACCCGCCTGAGGCGGCAGACATGCTGCGTGCCATGCCGCGCACGGTGCCGCTCGGCCGCTTTGGCAACGAGGCCGAGGTGTCGGCGGCCATCACCTTTTTGCTCAGCCCGGCAGCCAGCTTCATCAGCGGCACCACGTTGCGGGTGGACGGCGCACGGCCCCAGGTGCGCATGGGCTGGCCGCAGCGCCCGCCTGGTGCCACCGCCGCTGCACACCCGGCCGTGCGGCCATTTGACGGCTTTCACCGCGCGCAGGTGCCGCAGGTGTTTGCCCCTTCCCATACCCCCAAGACCGAGGCCGCATGACTGCCGTCTTCACTTCCCGATTCAACCCAGGCAGCGCCGAGGCCACGCAGCGCCGCGCGGCGCTGCAGTCCCGCCTTCATGCCCTGCGCGCGCTGGAAGAGCGTGCCGCCGCCGCCTCGGCCCGGTCGCTGCCCCAGTTTGAAAAGCGCGGCCAGCTGCTGCCGCGCCAGCGCGTGGCGCTGCTGCTGGATGCGGGTGCGCCCTGGCTGCCGCTGTGCACGTTGGCGGGCTACCTGCAGGACGTGAAAGACCCCGAGAAGTCCGTGCCCGGTGGCGGCATGGTCGCGGGCATCGGCTTTGTCAGCGGTGTGCGCTGCATGGTGGTGGCCAGCGATTCGGGCATCGAGGCCGGTGCCATCCAGCCCATGGGCCTGGAAAAGATCTTGCGCGTGCAGGAGATCGCGCTGCAAAACCGCTTGCCGTTCATCCACCTGGTGGAGAGCGCAGGCGCCAACCTCATGCGCTACCGGGTGGAGGGCTTCGTGCACGGCGGCACGCTGTTCCGCAACCTCGCGCGGCTGTCGGCGGCGGGCATTCCGGTCATCACCGTGCAGCACGGCTCGGGCACCGCAGGCGGCGCCTACATGCCGGGGCTGTCGGACGTGGTCATCATGGTGCAGGGCCGCTCGCGCGCCTTTCTGGCCGGGCCGCCGCTGCTCATGGCCGCCACGGGGGAGGTCGCGACCGAAGAGGAACTGGGCGGCGCCGAGATGCACACCGCCGTCTCGGGCCTGGGCGAATACCTGGCCCAGGATGACCGCGAGGCGATTGGCCTTGCACGCGATGTGGTCGCGCAGCTGGGGTGGAACACCGCCGCGCGACCCTGCGCTCCCGGCCCCACACTGCCCGCCGACGACCTGCTGGCCCTGATGCCGGACGACCTGCGCCAACCCGTGGACATGCGCGAGGTGATGGCGCGGCTTGTGAACGGATCGGAGCTGCTCGAATTCAAGGCCCGCTACGGCATGGCCACCGTGTGCGCGCAGGGCCATATCCAGGGCCACGCGGTGGGCTTTATCAGCAACAACGGCCCCATCGACGTGGCGGGCGCCAACAAGGCCACGCACTTCATCCAGTGGATGTGCCAGCTGGGCCACCCCATCGTCTACCTGCAGAACACCACGGGCTACATGGTGGGCAAGGACAGCGAGCAGGGCGGCATGATCAAGCACGGCAGCAAGATGATCCAGGCCGTGACCAACGCCACCGTGCCGCAGATCACCATCCAGTGCGGCGCCAGCTTTGGCGCGGGCAACTACGGCATGTGCGGGCGGGGCTATGCGCCGCGCTTCCTGTTCAGCTGGCCGGGTGCCAAGACGGCGGTGATGGGCGGCGAGCAGGCCGCGCGCACCATGCAGATCGTGACCGAGGCGGCACTGGCCCGCAAAGGCATCACGCCCGACCCGGCTGAGTCGCAGGCCCAGTTCGACAAGATCGTCGCCATGTTCGAGGCGCAAGCCGATGCGTTCTACACCAGCGGTCTGCTGCTGGACGACGGGGTGATCGACCCGCGCGACACGCGGGCCGTGCTGGCGTTTTGCCTGGATACCTGCGCCGAGGCCCAGGCCCGCACGCTGCGGCCTCTGAGCTTTGGCGTGGCGCGGATGTGAGGGCTTCCGCACGATATGGCCGAGCCTCTCAAATACCTGCTCAACGACACCGTGCCCCCGCGTATCGCGGCCATGGTTCGCGGTGCGTGGCGCAAGTTCGATACCACTGCGTTTTTGCAGCATATCGAGCCCGGCTACGAATCGCTGGAGCTGATGGCACGCGGCCAGCGCATTGCGCAGGCCCTGCAGGCACACCTGCCGCAAGACGTGCCGCGCGCGCTGGGTGTGCTGGTCGATTCGATGGACCCGCCGATGGGCATCGATGCCGCCGGTGAGCCCGACGCGGGTGACCGCCCCTACAGCGCCTTTCTGTACCTGCCCCACAGCATCTACATCGGCACACACGGTCTGCCGCATTTCGAGGCGGCCATGGCCGCGCAGCACGCGCTCACCCAGCGCTTTACCGCCGAGTTCAGCATCCGCCCCTACCTGCTGCACCACCAGGGCGCCACGCTCGCGCGGCTGCGGGACTGGGCGCAGGATGGCAACGCCCACGTGCGCCGCCTGGTGAGCGAAGGCACGCGGCCCCGCCTGCCCTGGGCGCCGCGTTTGCCTGCATTCCAGAACAACCCGCAACTGGCCCTGCCGTTGCTCGATGCGCTCAAGGACGACCCATCGTCCTACGTGCGCCGTTCGGTGGCCAACCACCTGGGGGACATCGCCAAGGACCACCCCGACCTCGCCGTGGGCACCGCGCGCACCTGGCTGCAGGGTGCGCCCGCCCCGCGCGAGGCCCTGGTGCGCCATGGCCTGCGTTTTCTCATCAAACGCGGCGACGCTGGCGCGCTCGATGCCTTGGGCGTGGGCCATGCCGTGGCGCTGGATGTGCGGGCCGCGCGCGTGCTGCCCGCCCGCGCACGCATTGGCGACAAGGTGCGCATCGAGGTCGAACTGCACAACCCCACACCCCAGCCCCAGCGCGTGCTGGCCGACCTGAAGGTGCACTACGTCAAGGCCCACTGCGGCGCGGCGCCCAAGGTGTTCAAGCTGCAAACGCTGGACATCGCCCCCGGCGCCACCGTGGCCGTAGGCAAGACGCTGTCGCTGCAGCAGATGACCACACGCACCCACTACCCCGGCGCGCACCAGGTGGAGCTGGTGCTTAACGGGCGGCCGCTGCCGCTGGGGCAGTTTCAGCTTTCGTGATCGAGGTTTGCAGGCACACCAACACACAAACGCAACAGCAGGAGACAAGCACCATGCAGTTCACGCACGAGCACCGCGAGATCCAGAAGACCCTCAAGCGTTTCATCGACGAGGAGATCAACCCCCATGTGGACGAGTGGGAGGCGGCCGAGATCTTCCCCGCGCACGAAGTCTTCAAGAAGATGGGCAACCTGGGCCTGCTGGGCCTGTGCAAGCCCGAGGAATACGGCGGGCAGGGGCTGGACTACTCGTACAGCCTGGCCATGGCCGAGGCACTGGGCCACATCCACTGCGGCGGCGTGCCCATGGCCATTGGCGTGCAGACCGACATGTGCACCCCGGCGCTGGCCCGCTATGGCAGCGAAGAACTCAAGCGCAACTTTCTGGCCCCTGCGATTGCGGGCGACATGGTGGGCTGCATCGGCGTGAGCGAGCCTGCGGCGGGCAGCGACGTATCCGGCATCAAGAGCGTGGCGCGCAAGGACGGCGACGACTACGTGATCACCGGCCAGAAGATGTGGATCACCAACAGCCTGCAGGCCGACTGGATGTGCATGCTGGTGAACACCGGCGAAGGCCCCGTGCACAAGAACAAGAGCCTGGTGATGGTGCCCATGCGCGATGGCCCGGGCGGCAAGCTCACCAAGGGCATCGAGGTGGCGCAAAAGATCCGCAAGATCGGCATGCACAGCAGCGACACCGGCCTGATCTACTTTGACGAGGTGCGCGTGCCGCAGCGCTACCGCATCGGTGCCGAAGGGCAGGGCTTTATCTACCAGATGCAGCAGTTCCAGGAAGAGCGCCTGTGGTGCGCCGCCAGCACGCTTGAATCGCTGAACCACTGCATCCAGTGGACCATCGACTACGCACAGGAGCGCAAGCTGTTTGGCAGCACGCTGGCCGACCAGCAGTGGGTGCAGTTCAAGCTGGCCGAACTCAAGACCGAGGTCGAAGCGCTGCGCGCACTCACCTACCGCGCCTGCGATCTGTATGTGAACGGGCAGGACGTGCTGGAGCTGGCCAGCATGGCCAAGCTCAAGGCCGGCCGCCTGAACCGCGAGGTGCCCGACACCTGCCTGCAGTTCTGGGGCGGCATGGGCTACACGCTGGAGAACAAGGTCTCGCGCATGTACCGCGATGGGCGGCTGGCGTCCATCGGCGGCGGGGCCGACGAGGTAATGCTGGGCATCCTGTCCAAGCTCATGGGCATCGCCAAGCGGCCCGTGCACTGACATGGCTGATTCGCTGTTGATCGACCGCGCGCCGCTGGCTAGCGGCAGCGTGGAAACTTGGACGCTCGACGACCCCGCCAGCCGCAATGCGCTGTCAGAAGCCATGGTGGACGCCCTGCTGGCCGCGTGTGAGCGGGCTGCGGCCGATGCCGACCTGCGCGGCGTGGTGCTGCGCGGCGCGGGTGGCCACTTTTGCGCGGGGGGCAGCCTGGGCGGCTTTGCCAAGACCATTGGCCAGCCCCTGGCGGCCGGCGAAGCCGACCCGCTGGTGCCCCTGAACCGCCGATTCGGCACGCTGCTGCAGGCCCTGTGCGCGCTGCCGCAGTGGCTCATTGTGGCGGTGGAGGGCGCGGCCATGGGCGGCGGCTTTGGCCTGGTGTGCTGCGCCGACCATGTGCTGGCCCACAGCGGCGCGCAGTTCGCCACGCCCGAGGTCACGCTGGGCATCGTGCCTGCGCAGATCGCGCCCTTTGTGGTGCGGCGCCTTGGCCCGTCTGCTGCGCGGCGGTGTTTGCTGACAGGGGAGCGCTGGGATGCTGCTGTCGCCCAGCGCTTGGGCCTGGTCGATGACGTGGTGGAGGGCGACATGGATGCGGCTGTACGGGCTGCCATCGCACGCCACGCCGCCGCCGCACCCCAAGCTGTAGCCGCCACCAAACGTTTGTTGCTGGCCCAAGCCGAAACGCCGCTGCCCGCACTGCTGGACGAAGCGGCAATTGCCTTTTCGCAGGCGCTGCGTGGCCCCGAGGCGCCGCAAGGGCTGGCGGCGTTTGCTGCGCGCAAGGCGCCGCCCTGGAGTGCGAACTCATGAAGAAAATCCTCATAGCCAATCGATCAGAGATCGCACGCCGCATCATCCACACCGCCCACCGCATGGGCATCGAAACGGTCGCGGTCTATTCCGACCCCGATGCCAACGCCCTGCACGTGCGCGAAGCCACCCAGGCCGTTGCGCTGGGCGGCGCGGCCAGCGCCGACACCTACCTGCGCACCGACAAGCTGCTGGCTGCGGCGCGTGCCACCGGCGCTGATGCCGTGCACCCCGGCTATGGCTTCCTGAGCGAGAACGCCGATTTTGCCCAGGCCGTGGTCGATGCGGGCCTGACCTGGATTGGCCCGCCGCCCGCCGCCATCCGCACATTGGGCAGCAAGGCCGGGGCCAAGGCGTTGGCCCAGTCGCATGGCGTGCCCTGCCTGCCCGGCTATGCGGGCGACGACCAGAGCGACGAGCGCTTTGCCGCCGAGGCTGCGCGCATCGGCACGCCCCTCATGGTCAAGGCCGTGGCGGGTGGGGGAGGGCGCGGCATGCGCCTCGTCACCGACCTGGCGCAGTTGCCCGCAGCACTGGCCAGCGCCCGGTCGGAGGCGCTGGCGGGGTTTGGTTGTGGCGACTTGCTGATCGAACGTGCGCTGCTGCAGCCGCGCCATGTGGAGGTGCAGATCTTTGCCGACGCCCATGGCGCGTGCATCCACCTGGGCGAGCGCGATTGCTCGGTACAGCGCCGTCACCAGAAGATCATCGAAGAGTCCCCCAGCCCCGCCGTGGACGCCGCGCTGCGCGAGCGCATGGGCGCTTGCGCCGTGGCGCTGGCACAGGCCGCTGGCTATGTGGGTGCGGGCACGGTGGAATTCCTTCTGGATGGGGCTGAATTCTTCTTGATGGAGATGAACACCCGCCTGCAAGTGGAGCACCCGGTGACCGAAGCGCTCACGGGGCTGGACCTGGTGGAATGGCAAATCCGCGTGGCGCGGGGTGAGCCGCTGCCGCTCACGCAAGATGAGGTGCATCTGCAAGGCCACGCCGTCGAAGTGCGCCTGTGTGCCGAAGACGCGCACTTCCGCCCCCACACCGGCCGTGTGCTGCAGTTCAGCGCACCTCCTGCCACCGCGTTTGAGCGGGCTGCGCCGGGTGCGCTGCGCTTTGACCACGCGCTTGAGGAGGGGGCAGAGGTCACGCCTCACTACGACGCCATGCTGGGCAAGCTTATCGTGCACGCGCCCACGCGGCCCGAGGCCATTGCCGCGCTGGTGCGTGCGCTGCAGGGCACCCGCGTGCTGGGCTTGCCCACCAACCGCGCGTTTCTGGCGGCCTGCCTGCAGCACCCCGTGTTTGCCAGTGGACAGGCGCTGGTGCCGTTCCTGGCGGAGTACTCTGCTGGCCTACAGGAGTTGCTATTAAATGAAGAGCTATCAGCGCTTGTTCCTCCTGCGCTAGAGGCCATTTTTGCTTCAAATCTTGCGTCAGATTTGCCTTGTTCCATGGCCCGGCCGCTGCGCCTGCGTCACCAGGGCGAGGTGCACGCGGTCGCCGTGCGCGAGCTGGGCGGTGGGCGGCTGCAGATTGAGCAGGCTGGGGCAGAACCTGTGACTTTGCAACTGCCCCAGCGTGGTGTGCATTACGTTGCGGTTGGGCCGTTGCGCTGGCACTGGCAAACCGGCAGCGTGGACGGCTGGGTGGAAGACGCCTCATGGGAACCCGCTGCGCGCGCGGGTGCGGCGGGCGATGCGACGGAACTGCGCGCCCCCTTCAACGGCAAGGTGGTGGCGCTGCCTGTGGCCGCAGGCCAGGCGCTGGCGGCGGGCGATACGGTGGTGGTCATCGAATCCATGAAGCTCGAACACAGCCTGGCCAGCCCTGCAGCTGCCACCGTGGTCGAATTGCTGGTGGTCCCCGGCCAGCAGGTGTCGCCCGGCCAGGTGCTGGCCCGCTTTGCACCCGCCCCGCAAGGAGCGCCCGCATGACCGCCACATCCGATGCAAGTTCTGTGAGCGACGAAGACCGCACCGCCCTCACCGACACCGTCACCCGCTTTGCCCGCACCGAGATCGCGCCGCATGTGGGCGCGTGGGATGCCGCCGGTGAATTCCCCCGCAGCCTGTACCGCCGCGCGGCCGACCTGGGCCTGCTCGGGCTGGGCTACCCCGAACAGTACGGCGGCACGCCTGCCAGCTACGCCTTGCGCTTGCCACTGTGGCGCGCGCTCAGCCGCCACGGCGCCAGCGGCGGCGTGCTGGCCAGCCTGCTGTCGCACAACATTGGCTTGCCGCCCGTGCTGGCGCATGGCAGCGACGCGGTGCGTGCCGAGGTCATCCCGCCCGTGCTGGCGGGCGAACAGATTGCCGCGCTGGCGATCACCGAACCCGGGGGCGGGTCCGACGTGGCACAGCTCAAGACCACCGCGCGGCGCGAGGGCGATGAGTACATCGTCAGCGGTGAAAAGGTGTTCATCACCTCCGGCATGCGCGCGGACTGGATCACGGTGGCTGTGCGCACTGGCGACGCTGGCAGCAAGGGCAGTGGCGGCATCTCCATGCTGCTCATCCCCGGCCACAGCGCAGGCCTGTCGCGCAGCAAGCTCGACAAGATGGGCTGGCTCTGCTCCGACACCGCCCACCTGCGCTTCGACAACGTGCGCGTGCCTGCGCGCTACCTGCTGGGCGAAGAAGGCGCGGGCTTTCGCATCATCATGACCAACTTCAACGGCGAGCGCTTTGGCCTGGCCGTATCGGCCCTGGGCTTTGCCGAGGCCTGCTACGACGAAGCCCTGGCCTGGGCCCGCCAGCGCAAGACCTTTGGCGCCGCGCTGGTGGAGCACCAGGTCATCCGCCACAAGCTGGTGGACATGCAGATGCGCATCCAGTCCACCGCCGCGTGGTGCGAGTCCGTGGCCGCGCAGGCCGATGCGGGCCGCACCGGCCCCGAGTGGGTAGCGCAGGTGTGCCTGCTCAAGAACCACGCCACCCAAACCATGCAGTTCTGCGCCGACCAGGCCGTGCAGATCCTGGGCGGCATGGGCTTCATGCGCAGCACCGTCAGCGAACGCATCTACCGCGAGGTCAAGGTCATGATGATCGGCGGCGGTGCGGAAGAAATCATGAAAGACCTGGCTGCAAAACAGCTGGGCATTTGAATGAAGGAGACAGGCCCCATGCACAGCACCGACCACAGCAACAAAGCCATCATCACCTGCGCCATCACCGGCGTGCTGACGGACCCCGGCCAGCACCATGTGCCCGTCACGCCCGGACAACTGGCAAAAGAGGCCCGCCGCGCCTACGACGCAGGCGCCGCCGTGGTGCACGTGCACTTTCGCAACCAGGAGCCCGGCAAGGGCCACCTGCCCAGCTGGGACCCGCAGGTGGCGCGCGACTGCGTGCAGGCCATGCGCGAGGCCTGCCCGGGTTTGATCATCAACCAGACCACCGGCGTGGTCGGCCCCCACTACCAGGGCCCGCTGGATTGCCTGCGCGCCACCCGCCCCGAGATGGCGGCGTGCAACGCCGGCTCGCTCAACTACCTGAAGGTGCGCAGCAACGGCACCTGGGCCTGGCCGCCCATGCTGTTCGACAACCAGCCCGCCAAGGTCAAGGACTTCATCGACGTGATGCTGGAGACCGGCACGCTGCCCGAGTTTGAGTGCTTCGATGTGGGCATCGTGCGCTGCGTGGAGATGTATGTGCAGACCGGCATGTACACGCAGGGCCTGCCCGAATACAACTTTGTGATGGGCGTCGAATCCGGCATGCCTGCGGACCCGGACCTGCTGCCCATCCTGCTCAAACTCAAGATCAAGGACGCCCCCTGGCAAGCCACCGTCATCGGCCGCAGCGAGATCTGGCCCGTGCACCAACGTGTGGCGGAACTGGGCGGGCATTTGCGCACGGGGCTGGAAGATACGTTCTATCTGCCGGATGGGGCGAAGGCAGATTCGAACGGGCCGTTGATTGAGAAACTGGCGGAGTACGCACGCAATGCGGGGCGGGAGGTGGCGTCGCCGCAGGAGGCGCGGAGGATGTTGGGGTTGAAGGCTACGGGCACGCAGCTATAGCGATTGGCGCTGGTGCCGAATTACTCAACGCTGTCCCCCTATCAGGCCAAGCTCGACTTTCTAGATGATGTACTTTGCTCGAAACTCTTCAGCGCTATGAACAAGCGCTGTGCGGTGAATCATTCGGTGGCAGTTTGCGCACAGTACCGTGAAGTCGCTTTTGGCATCCAGAGTTAGTTTTTGCCCTTTGAAGTCGGCGATCGGTAGCAGGTGATGGGCCTCGATGAAGTTTCGCCCAATGCTCCCGTACTTTGCTTCAAAGTCGAAACCGCATGCTTTGCACGTATAGCCATGGGCTAGCTTGGCTCGATGAGCTAGTTTTCGGTTTCGCTCAACCCTTTTGTGCTCACGCAATTTTCTGAGATCTTCTTCCCCTAAGTTGCTTTCATCCTCCTCGGCTTCAGCACGTTCGAAAAGCTCTGGCTCTCTCGATACCAGTACGAAATAGAGATCAACAAAGCGCCGGAGATCCGCTTCAAGAACGTTGTCGTTAGGCAGCTCTTCTCTGGGGTAGTAGATGGAGCAAACGTTACCCGCCTCGTAGTAAGAGCTGAGATTGGCCGAGCCTCCAGAAGCAAGATCGAGATCGCCAGTCAATAGTCCGTCAGCTAGAGGGCCCAGTCGAGCGAGAAAGTCGGCGGCTCTCACTCTCAGCGCCCTTTTTGCCTCTGCCCCGTACTGCTTCCGAGCGCTTGTTACCCCCTGGTTGATCGAGAGATGAATGCCTCTGAAATCTTCGCGCACTAGGTAGACGATGTAGTAGCTGTCTTGCGCGCTCTCAGTGATGAACCGGTCGTAAACGGCGGCCCAAGGTGCGCGTGCCCAGTTTCCTTGTCCGGGACTCCCGTGGGTCAGATAGCGAGGATTTGGCCCAACTGCTTCGCTTAGAACCCTCGGTACTTCGTTGCGAATGAAGTCAGCCACCGCATCGCCTGCGAACTTGCGTTCCATGGCTTTCGGATACTCATCGAGGAACAAAGTGAATGCTGCGTTAAGGCTCATGTGATTTAAAGGGGAACTTTTCGGCAACGCCTTGTATGGCGGTGGGCCTATGCAAGTGGAACATAGCGCTGAACTGCAGCCCTTAACGCGAAAGGCGACTTCATTTGATCAATATGTTGGCCGAAATCCTTCGATTGAATCGCGCGTTTTTGCATCCACCGAAAATTGAGCACCATACTTCGCCGCCAGTTCATCCGCACGCTTCAAGAACGCCCCAACACCCGTTCCATAAATGAACTGCGTTGCCCCCCCCGTCCACGCCGGAAACCCAATCCCAAAAATCGACCCAATGTTCGCGTCATGCACGCTGGTCAACACGCCCTCGGCCAGGCAGCGCGCGGTTTCGATGGCCTGGCGGTAGAGCAAACGGTCCTGGATCTCCTGCACGCTCCATTCCACGCTGGGCTTTTCGAACAGAGGCTTCAGCTCCGGCCACAGGTGCTTCTTGGCGCCTGCGGGGTAGTCGTAAAAGCCGCCACCACCCGCGCGGCCGGGGCGCTTCAGCTCCTTGACCATGCGCTCCACCAACAGCTCGCCAGGTGTGGCGGTGTAGGTCTTGCCTTCGGCCGCGTAGTCGGCGCGGGTCTGGTCCAGCACGTGCACGCTCAGGGTCAGCGCGGTTTCGTCCAGCACGGCCAGCGGGCCCACGGGCAGGCCCGCTTGCATGGCGGCGTTTTCAATGGCGGCGGCGGGGATACCTTCGCCCAGCATGGCGGCGCCTTCCATCACAAAGGTGCCGAAGGTGCGGCTGGTGTAGAAGCCGCGTGAGTCGTTGACCACGATGGGCACTTTGCCCAGGGCCTGCACGTAGTCGAACGCGCGGGCCACGGTCTCGTCGTCGGTGGCCTTGCCGCGAATGATCTCCACCAGCTTCATCTTGTCCACGGGGCTGAAGAAGTGGATGCCGACAAACTTCTCGGGCCGGCTGCTGGCCGTGGCCAGGCCGCTGATGGGCAGGGTGGAGGTGTTGCTGGCAAAGAAGCCGTCGGGCGCGAGTTGTGGCTCGGCTTCGCGCGTGACCTGGGCTTTGAGGTCGCGGCTTTCGAAAACGGCTTCGATGATGAGGTCGCAGCCCGCCAGGTCGGCCGCGCTGGCGGTGGGCGTGATGCGGGCCAGCAGTGCCTGTTGCGCCTCGGCCGTCATGCGTCCCTTGTCCACCCGGGCTTGCGTGAGCTTGGCGCTGTAGGCCTTGCCGGCCTCGGCCTTCTCCGCGCTCACGTCCTTGAGCACGGTGGCGATGCCCCGGCTGGCCTGCGCCCAGGCGATGCCCGCGCCCATCATGCCGGCGCCCAGGATGCCGACCTTTTGCGGCTTGTAGCGTGGGGCCACAGCTCCATTTACAGCGGGGCGCGACTTGCCGCTCTTGATCGCGTTCATGTCGAAGAAGAACGTGTTGATCATGTTGCGCGCCACGGGGCCGGTCATCAGGCGGGCGAGGTAGCGGCTTTCGATGCGCAGGGCGGTGTCAAAGTCCACCATCGCGCCTTCGACCATGGCGGCCAGCGCTGCCTCGGGCGCGGGGTAGCGGCCGCGCGTGGTCTTCTTGAGCATGGCGGGTGCGACGGTGAGGGCGCCTGCAATCTTGGGGTTGGCGGGCGTGCCGCCGGGCATCTTGTAGTTCTTGTCGTCCCACGGCTGCACGGCGTGTGGGTGGGTGGCGATGTGGGCCAGGGCTGCAGGCAGCAGCTGCTCCCGCGTGGCGACCAGCTCGTGCACCAGTTGCAGCTCCAGCGCTTCGGCGGGGTTGAAGAGCTTGCCTTCCAGGATGTAGGGCTGCGCGCCCATCAGGCCCAGCAGGCGCGTCATCTTGGTCACGCCGGTGGCGCCCGGCATCAGGCCCAGCGTGACCTCGGGCAGGCCGAACTGGATCTTGGGGTCAGCCACGGCAATGCGGTAGTGGGCGACCAGCGCCACCTCCCAGCCGCCACCCAGCGCGGCGCCGTTGAGGCAGGCCACCACGGGGATGCCCAGGGTTTCGAGCGTGCGAAAGTGCTTCTTCATGCGCTCGATTTCGCCAAACGCGTTGGGCGAATCGGCGGGTGTGAGGCGCATGGTGGCCTTGAGGTCGGCACCGGCAAAGAAGCTGGTCTTGGCCGATGTCAGCACGATGCCTTTGAGCGCGGCGCCCAGCCGTTCGCGGTCGCCCAGCACCTGGGCTGTGACCTCGCCCAGCTCTTGCTGCCACTGGCGGCACATGGTGTTGACGGGGGAGTTGGTTTCGTCAAACGTGATGACGGCGACCTGGCCTTCGGTGCCCTGGGCGGGGATGAGTTCGTAGCGGATGGTTTGCATGTTGTTGTCTCCTTCCGAGTCAATCAGATTCGCTCGACGATGGTGGCAATGCCCATGCCGCCGCCCACGCACAGCGTGGCCAGGCCATAGCGCTGGCCCCGGCGGTGCAGCTCGTCAATCAGGGTGCCGAGGATCATGGCGCCCGTGGCACCCAGCGGGTGGCCCATGGCGATGGCGCCGCCGTTCACATTGACCTTGTCGTGCGGCACGCCCAGCTCGCGCATGAAGCGCATGGGCACGGCGGCGAAGGCCTCGTTGACTTCGAACAGGTCGATCTGGTCGATGGTCATGCCCGCACGGGCCAGCGCCTTCTTGGCAGCGGGCACGGGGCCGGTGAGCATGATGGTGGGGTCGGCGCCGCTCAGTGCCGTGGCCACGATGCGTGCGCGCGGCGTGAGGCCGTGGGCCTTGGCTGCGGCTTCGTTGCCAATGAGCACGGCAGCCGCGCCATCGACGATGCCGGAGGAGTTGCCCGCGTGGTGCACGTGGTGGATGCGCTCCACCTGCGGGTAGCGCTGCAGCGCCACGGCGTCAAAGCCCATGCCGCCCAGTTGTTCGAAAGAGGGCTTGAGCGCGCCCAGGCCTTCCAGCGTGGTCTTGGGCTTGATGAATTCGTCTTCGGCCAGGATGGTCTGGCCGATGAAGTCGCGCACGGGCACGACCGAATTCTTGAAGTAGCCCGCTGCGCGCGCAGCGGTGGCGCGGCGTTGGGATTCGAGTGCGAAGGCGTCCACATCGGCGCGGGTGTAGCCGTCCAGCGTGGCGATCAGGTCGGCGCCGATGCCCTGGGGCACGAACAGCGTGGCAGAGTTGGTGGCGGGGTCTTGCGCCCAGGCGCCGCCGTCGGAGCCGATGGGCACGCGGCTCATGCTCTCCACGCCGCCTGCCACCACCAGGTCTTCCCAGCCGCTGCGCACCTTCTGCGCGGCCAGGTTCACGGCTTCGAGGCCCGATGCGCAAAAGCGGTTGACCTGCACGCCCGCACAGCGAAAGTCCCACCCAGCCTTCAGCGCTGCCACCTTCGGTAAAACCGAGCCCTGTTCTCCCACGGGCGAGACGATGCCCATGACCACGTCGTCCACTGCCGCGGTGTCAAAGCGGTGGCGCGCTTGCAGTTCGGTCAGCAGGCCCACCAGCAGGTCGATGGGCTTGACCTCGTGCAAGGTGCCGTCCTTCTTGCCCTTGCCGCGCGGGGTGCGCAGCGCATCGAATACATAGGCTTCGGTCATGAATGGTCTCCGGTGGTTTCTCTAAACTTCAAGCAGTGCGGCGGTAAAGCAGCTGGGCTGGCTCACGCCACTACAAGGTGCTTTCTGACGCGGGTGCAGTGGTTTTTGCACTATCTTTCGGCAGTTGCTGTCTACATTTCTGGTTATGGAACGAAATACATCCCCTGCATTGCAGCGCATCGCGCGCAGCGCCATCGAATACGACGACACGCGCGAAGGGTTTGCGCTGGAGCACCATGTCGTGCTGGCTGCATCCAGTGCGCTGGCGGTGGCGGCCTTCATGGCGCCCAGCCGCAGCTCGGCGGCCATTCGCGGAATTGGCGCAGGCTTGTTGCTGATGCGCGCGCTGAGTGGCAGCCAGGGTGTGCGCTCCTGGCTGAATGTCACCGACCGCCGCCCCGGTGCGCCGCTCAGCCCCGAAGAAGCGCGCGCCGCCTGGTATCTGTAGCGGCATTCGGCGTCCACTGCGGCGTGGTGCAGGGAGTCGGGCACTGCTTTATTCACGGCGCGGTGCATTCCGTTATTTGCCCAGGCCCATGGCCCGTGCAATCACTTCTTTCATGATCTCGTTGGTGCCGCCATAAATGCGCTGCACGCGTGCGTCGGCATACGCGCGGGTGATGGGGTATTCCCACATGTAGCCATAGCCGCCAAACAGCTGCACGCATTCGTCCATCACCTTGCACTGCAGGTCGGTCGTCCAGTACTTAGCCATGCTGGCGGTTTCGGTGTCGAGCTGATCGCGCACGATCAGCTCACAGCATTTGTCCACGAACACGCGGGCCACCTGCACCTGCGTTTGCAGCTCGGCCAGGGTGTGGCGGGTGTTTTGAAATGACGCCACGCTCTGGCCAAAGACCTTGCGCTGCTTGACGTAGTCCAGCGTCCAGTCAATGGCGGCCTGGGCGGCGGCCACGGCGGTGATGGCGATCTGCAGGCGCTCCCAGGGCAGCTGCTCCATCAGGCAGATGAAGCCACGCCCTTCCATGGCGGGGCCGCCCAGCAGGTTGTCCACCGGCACCTGCACGTCGTTGAAGAACAGCTCGGACGTGTCCTGCGCCTTCATGCCCATCTTCTTGAGGCGCTGGCCTTTTTCAAAACCGGGCATGCCGCGCTCCACCAGCAACAGGCTGGTGCCCTTGGCCCCGGCCGCCGGGTCGGTCTTGGCGACCACGATCACCAGGTCGGCATGCCAGCCGTTGGTGATGAAGGTCTTGCTGCCGTTCAGCACATAGTGCGACCCGTCCGCACTTTTGATGGCCGTGGTCTTGATGCCTTGCAGGTCGCTGCCCGCAGCCGGCTCGCTCATGGCGATGGCGCCCACCATGGCGCCGCTGGCCATCTGCGGCAGGTACTTGCGCTTTTGTGCCTCGGTGCCGTAGTGCAGGATGTACGGCGCCACGATCTCGCTGTGCAGACCAAAGCCGATGCCGGTGGTGCCTGCACGCGCCAGCTCTTCCATCTGCGCCACCGAATACAGCTTGTCGGCCCCGGCACCGCCGTATTCCTCGGGCAGGCTCATGCACAGAAAGCCGTTGGCGCCTGCCTGGCTCCACACATCGCGCGCCACGTACCCCTGGTCTTCCCAGTCGGCATGGTGGGGCGTCACTTCCTTGTCGATGAAGCGGCGAAAGCTGTCGGCAAAGGCCTGATGGTCGGGCTGGAAAAGGGTGCGTTCGATCATGGTGGGGCAACCAGGTTATTTATGCAAAGTTACTGCTTGGTTAAATTCTGCCACCGACTGAGCCGGGATGCACCCCCTGGAACGCAAAAGCCGCCCGAAGGCGGCTTGAAGGAGGCGGGTCAGGCGCTCATGGCTTGACGTAGTCGGAGACCACCTTCCACTTGCCATCGGTGATCTGCGACAGGCGAGAAAGATCGCTGCCCAGGCGCTTTTGTGGGCCAAAGGTGCCCTCGGCGCTGCCGAACATGTCGGGCGGAATCACCATGGTGTCCATGGCCTTGATGAAGCTGTCGGTGCTCAGGTTGGGGCCCGCCTTCTGGGCCGCCTTGATGAAGGCGTCGATGGCGTTGTAGCCGTAGACCGAGAACACGGTGGGGTCTTCGTTGAACTTGGTCTTGTACTTGTTGGCCCAGAAGCGGATGGGCTGGCTGGCTTCATCCAGGTAGGGGTGTTGCACCGTCATGGTGGCGTACAGCCCGTCCATGGGCTTGCCGCCCAGCTTGTGGATGAGGTCGGTGTAGGCGGCGCTGGAGCCCAGGAAGGTGGGGTTGAAGCCCGTCTTGCGCGCCTCGCCAATCGTGCCGATGGTCTCGCGAATGATGGTGCCCAGGATCACGAAGTCGCACTCGGACGACTTCATCTTGGCGACCTGTGAAGAGAAGTCGGTGGCGCCGCGCTTGTACGAGGTCTTCTCGGTGAAGTCCATGCCCATGGACTTGAGTGCCGCCTCGCCCCCGCGCATCACCTCCAGGCCAAATTCATCGTCCTGGTAGATGGTGCAGATCTTCTTGGCGCCTTTTTCCTTGATGAGCTTGGGGGCGGCAAGGCGGATCTGGTCGTAGTAAGTGGCGGCAAACGAATACTTGAGCTTGTGGAAGGGCTCGTACATTTCCCGCGCGGCCGTCACCGGGAAGAAGTTGATCACATTCTTGCTGAACTGCACCGGCATGGCGGCCAGGTTCTGCGCCGTGCCGATGTGCGCCACCATCATGAAGATCTTGTCCTGGTTGACCAGCTTCTGCGCGGCCAGCACGGCTTTCTTGGGGTCGTAGCCCGAGTCTTCCACCTTCAGGTCCAGCTTGCGGCCATTGACGCCGCCTTGCTCGTTGGCCTCGTCCACGCGCAGCATCATGCCCAGCCGCACCTGCTTGCCAAAGCCCGCCAGCGGGCCGGACAGATCCTGGATGGAACCCAGCGTGATGGTGTCCTTGCTCACGCCCTGGCTGGGCTGGGCCTGTGCAGCACCTCCGGCCATGGCCACGATGGCCAGCGCGGCAATGTGATGAAACTTCATGGCACGTCTCCTTTGGTTGGATCGAACTCGGTTGCTCGTTATAGAACGATGCCCGGGGTGGGGCACCAGCACTTTCCCTATCCTGATGGGCGTGGCCTGTGGTTGCGTGACGTGCGCACCTACCGGTACATCGCCTCAATCTGCGGTGCGTACTTCTGCTGCACCAGCTTGCGCTTGAGCTTCATGGTGGGTGTCAGCTCTTCGTCCTCGGCCGTGAGCTGTGTGTCGAGCAGGAAGAACTTCTTGATCTGCTCCACGCGGGCGAACTTTGCATTGACACGGTCGATCTCGGCCTGGATCAGCTCCTGCACCTCGCGCGTGCGGGTCAGGCTGGCGTAGTTGGAGAACGGCACGTCGTTGTCCTGTGCGTACTTCTCCACGTTCTCCTGGTCGATCATGATGATCACCGTGAGGTAGGGCAGCTTGTCGCCAATCACCACCGCGTCGGTGATGTAGGGGCTGAACTTGAGTTCGTTCTCCAGCTCGCTCGGCGTGATGTTCTTGCCGCCCGCCGTGATGATGATGTCCTTCATGCGGTCGGTGATGCGCAGGTAGCCATCAGCGTCGATCAGGCCCACATCGCCCGTGTGCAGCCAACCTTCGGGGTCGATGGTTTCGGCGGTTTTCTCGGGCTGGTTGAGGTAGCCCTTGAACACATTGGGGCCACGCACCAGGATTTCTCCCGTGGCGGGGTCGATGCGCACCTCGTTGTAGCTGGCCGCGGGGCCGATGGAGCCGGGTTTGATGCGGCTGGCCGGCACACCGGTGGAGGCGCCGCAGGTCTCGGTCATGCCCCACACCTCCAGCATGGGCACACCCAGCGCCAGGTACCACTTCACCAGATCGGGCGAAATGGGCGCTGCGCCTGTGACCAGAAAGCGCGCACGGTGGATGCCGATGAGCTTGCGCACATTGTTGAGCGCCAGAAAGCGCGCCAGCATGAACTGCGCCTTCAGCCAACCGCCCACCGGCTGTCCGGCCAGCACCAAGTCAGCGATGCGGGTGCCCACGCCAATCGACCAGGCATAGGCCGCCTGCTGCATGCGCGTGGATTCCTTGAGCGCGATCATCACGCCCGAATAGAACTTCTCCCATACCCGCGGCACGGCGGTGAACACGGTGGGCGCGATCTCTCGCACGTTCTCGGGCACGGTGTCGGGGTTCTCGACAAAGTTCAGGCGCGCGCCGGTGTAGAGCGAGAAGTATTCGCCGCCCATGCGTTCGGCAATGTGGCACAGGGGCAGAAAACACATGGTCTCGTCAGCCTCACTGCGCGAGATCAGCGTGTTGTAGCCGCGCACGGTGTAGGTGAGCGCGGCGTGCGTGTGCATGGCGCCCTTGGGTTTACCGGTGGTGCCCGAGGTGTAGACCAGGATGGCCAGGTCTTCGGGGCGGCAGGCCTTGACGCGCTGCATCAGCGCGTCGGGGTGTTGCGTGTTCCAGGCACTGCCCAGCTCGCGCAAGCCCGCAAGGCTCAGCACATCGGGGTCGTTCAGGCTGCGCAGGCCTTCCATGTCGAACACCACCACCTTGCGCAGCAGGGGCAGGCTGCTGCGCACTTCCAGGGCCTTGTCGAGCTGTTCATCGTCTTCCACAAACAGCACGGTGGTGCGAGAGTCTTCGCTCAGGTAGTGCACCTGCGCCGCCGCGTCAGTGGGGTAAATGCCATTGGCTACGCCGCCGCAGCTCAGCACGGCCAGATCGGCCAGCACCCATTCGATGTTGGTGTTGGACAGGATGGATGCACATTCGCCGGGCGCAAAACCGAGCGACATCAGGCCGCCCGCAATCTCCCGCACGGCTTCGGCCGTCTGGTCCCAGGTCCAGCTCTTCCAGATGCCCAGCTCCTTCTGGCGCATCCACACGCGCGGGCCGCGCTCGGCCACGGCGTTCCAGAACATGGCGGCGATGGTGTCGCCCGCGAGCACGTCGGTGCCTGCGGGCTGGATGTGATCGAGGTCCCAGAGGTTAGACATTTGCGCTTATCTCCAGGTCTTCTTTTTCTTCCAGCGCCGCTCTCCGCGCACGCCGACATCTTTCATCCCAAGGTAGAACTCCTTGATGTCGTCCTTCTCGCGCAGGCGCTCGCAGCTGTCTTCCATCACGATGCGCCCGTTCTCCAGCACGTAGCCGTAGTCCGACGCGTTGAGCGCCATGTTGGCGTTCTGCTCCACCAGCAAGATGGTGGTACCGCGCTCACGGTTGATGCGCACCACGATCTCGAAGATCTCCTTGGTGAGCTTGGGGGACAGGCCCAGGCTGGGCTCGTCCAGCAGGATCAGCTCAGGATTGGCCATGAGCGCGCGCGAGATCGCCAGCATCTGCTGCTGCCCTCCCGACAGCAGGCCCGCGTCCTGCGCGGCGCGCTCCTTCAGGATGGGGAAGTAGCCGAACACGGTTTCGATGTCGCGCGCCACTGCGTCCTTGTCGGCGCGCGTATAGGCTCCCATCAGCAGGTTGTCGCGCACCGAGAGCAGCGGGAACACCTCGCGCCCCTCGGGCACGTGCATCAGGCCCCGACGCACGATCGCTGCCGGGTCGTTGGCAGTGATGTCGGCGCCCGCGAATTCGATGGAGCCCTTGCGCGGGTCGATGATGCCGCTGATGGTCTTCAGGATGGTGGTCTTGCCCGCGCCGTTGCTGCCCAGCACGGCGGCGATCTCGCCGCGCCGCACCTGCAGGCTGACGCCCCGGATGGCCTTGATGGGGCCGTAGGCACTTTCCACGTTCTGCAGGCGCAGCAGGGGTTGGTCAGCTGCTGCAGCAACTGGTGTGCTGGTAGCGGCAAGTACGGCGCTCATGCCCGAACCCCCATGTGAGACCCCGCCGGGCGGCGCAGGTTGCTCACATCGTCGATGGTGCCCAGATACGCCTCGATCACCCCGGGGTGCGTCTGCACCTCGCGCGGCGTGCCCATCGCCACCACCTCGCCCTGGTTCATGGCCAGCACGCGGTCGGATACCTTGGAGACCAGCGACATGTCGTGCTCTACCATCAGCACGGTGATGCCCAGCTCGTGCTGGATGTCCTGGATCCAGAAGGCCATGTCGTCCGTCTCCTCCACGTTCAGGCCCGACGAGGGCTCGTCGAGCAGCAGCAACTGCGGCTCAGTGCACAGCGCACGTGCCAGCTCCACCACCTTGCGCACGCCGTAGGGCAGGCCGGCCACCATGGTGTCGCGGTAGTGCTGCAGGTCGAGAAAGTCGATGACCTGCTCGGCCTTCTCCCGGGCCTGAACTTCGCCTTCACGCACCTTGCGCGTGAAGAACATCTCGGCCCACAGGCTGCTGTGCTGCCGGGTGTGGCGGCCGATCAGCAGGTTGTGCAGCACGCTTGCGTGCTCGAAGAGTTCGATGTTCTGGAAGGTGCGTGCAATGCCCAGGCCCGCTACCTTGTGCGGCGGCTGGTCGGTCAGCGGCAGCAGGGCGCCGCCCGGGCCCGCATAGGCGATGGTGCCGGTGGTGGGCGTATAGATGCGGCTGATGAGGTTGAACACCGTCGTCTTGCCCGCGCCGTTGGGGCCGATGAGGGTGAACACCTCGCCACGGCGCACGTCAAAGCTCACGTTGTTGACCGCGAGCACGCCGCCAAAGCGCACGCTGAGGTTCTGGGCGCTGAGCAGGATTTCGTCAGTCATGGGTACAGCAATTTGGGTCATTTCACTGGTCCAGTGTGCTGAATGCCGTCCGCAGCCTTTGCGACTGGCGTGACCGAGGCCAGTGCCCCCGCGCAAGGGCCGCCCCGCCGCGCTGGGGGCGTTCCCCTCCCGAATCGCGCAGCGAATCGAGAGAGGGGGAAGGCGCGAAGCGACTCAGGGGGTGCTTCATTTCAAGCGATCTGATTTCTGGAACGACTTCTGCCGCTTGAACAAGCCCTTGCGGTAGAACGGGAACATCTGCAGCCAGGTGCGCACCTTGAGCCAGCGGCCATACAGGCCCATGGGTTCGAACAGCACAAAGGCGATCAGCACCGCGCCGTAGACCACCGCCTGCAGGCCCGGTGCCTGGCCGATGGCGGCGGGCAGCCAGTCCTTGCTGAGCGAAATCATCTGCGGCATGGTGATGAGGAAGATGGCGCCCAGGAACGCTCCATGCACCGAGCCCAGCCCGCCGATCACGATCATCAGCAGCAGGTCGATGGACTGCAGGATGTTGAACTGGTCGGGCGAGATGAACTGCAGCTTGTGCGCGTACAACGCACCGCCGACGCCTGCCAGTGCGGCCGATATGGAGAACGACAGCGTCTTGTAGCGCGCGAGGTGGATGCCCATGCTCTGTGCGGAGATCTCTGAATCACGGATGGCGACAAACGCACGGCCCGTGGGCGAGCGCAGCAGGTTCAGGATGGCGAGGGTGCTGACCACCGCAATCACAAGGCACAGAAAGTAGAACGACTCTGTGGTCTCGAACGAGTAGCCCGCGATTTGTGGCGGCACCAGGTGCTTGCCGGAGTTGCCGCCTGTGACCGACTCCCACCGCGCGAACACCTCTTCCACGATGAAGCCGAAGGACAGCGTGGCCATGCCCAGGTAGATGCCTTTGACGCGGAGTGCCGGCAGCCCCACCACCACGCCTACAGCCGCCGACAGCCCCGCCGCGCAGGCCAGCGACAGCGCAAACGGCCAGCCCATGCCAGTGAGCACCGCCTGCGTATATGCCCCCACGCCCAGAAACGCTGCATGCCCCAGCGAGAACAAGCCGGTGAAGCCCGCCAGCAGCATCAGCCCCAGGCCCACGATGGCGTAGATGAGCACGAAGGTGAGCTGTGCTAGCCAGTATTCAGGCGCCACCCAGGGCGCGGCGACCAGGGCCAGGCACAGCAGGCTGTACCAGAACACATGCCCGCCATGTTTGGCGAGGCGAATGTCTTGCTCGTACGAGGTCTTGAAGAGAAAGCGCATGGGTCAGACTTTCTTTCTCAGCTTCTCGCCGAACAGTCCGTTGGGTTTGACCATCAGCATGATCAGCACGACGATGTACGCGGCTGTGTCCTTGAACCCATCGGGCAGATAGAAGCCCGAGAGCGATTCGACAATGCCAATCACCAGCCCGCCCACGATGGCCCCGGGCAGGCTCCCAAAGCCGCCCACCACGGCGGCGGGGAAGGCCTTGAGCCCGATCAGCCCCATGTTGGCGTGCACAAAGGTGATGGGCGCCAACAGCAGCCCGGCTACCGCCGCCACCGCCGCGGCAAGCCCCCAGGCCAGGCCGTTAAGGCGCTGCACGGGAATGCCCATGTAGTAGGCCGCCAGCTGGTTCTGCGACGCGGCCTGCATCGCAATGCCGAGCTTGCTGTAGCGGAACATGGCAAACAGCAGCACGCACAGCACGCCTGTGGCGCCGATCACCACCAGCTGCTCGGCGCTGACCACCAGCTCGCCCAAGCGCAGGGACTGGTCCTTGTAGGGCACGGGCAGCGTGTGGGTGTCGGTGCCGATGTTGGGGATCATCGTGACAAGGCCGCGCAGCACGTAGCCGATGCCGATGGTGAGCATGACGATGGAGAACGCGGGCTGGCCCAGGATGGGGCGGATCACTGCGCGCTCCAGCACCGTGCCAAACAGCCCCATGGCCAGGATGCTGGCGAGCACCGCCACCCAGAAGGGAAAGCCCAGCACGGTCATGAGCGCCAGGCCACAGAAAGCGCCGAGCATCATGAGTTCGCCCTGGGCAAAGCTCACGGTCTCCGTGGCTTTGTAGATAAGCACGAACCCGAGCGCGATCAGCCCGTAGATGCACCCCTGCGAGACACCGCTGATCAACAGTTGCACAAATTGCACACTGGCTCTCCAGAATAAGTGATACGCAAAGCGGGTAAATGCGGGGTGGATGCCTCGTGGGCATGGGATGGCCGCATCGTCGCTTGCGCAGGTCCTGCAGAATATTTATACAAAGCGATTGCTTTGTATAAATAATGGTGCACGCGCGCTGTGCATACCGCACTCGGGGCTAACCCTGATGGGGCGGGCGAGCGGGTAGCGGCGGATATTGACGCAGTGCTGCACCCTGCGCAATAGGAGTAACGTCGGGTGGGTGAACAGGTTCTGACGCCGGGCCACAGGAGAGCCGCATATCCGCAGAGGTTGAAGTGCAAGGTGGTGTCACGCTGGTGACATGGCGCAGGCCCGATGTGCAAAACGCGGTGGATGCCAGCACAGCCCGCACCAGCGCGCTCGCCGCCGAAGGGCTGCTGTTACGGCGAGCCTTGCTGCAGGAATAGGCGGGCGGCCGCGAATGCCTGGCCGAAGCACTGCGCGGCGCCTCGCGGTTTGCCGCAGGGCAAGTGCGTCACGGCCAGTTTTAAGTAAAAATAGCCTCTAGCGCTTATCTATTAAGCGTGAGAAGCTACAAAATCAGGAGCATCTGGATGGTTTCGATTGCACGCACCATCCCGCAGTGACCCCCAGGAGACCCATGAGCAAATCCACCGCCACCCCAGCCCCGCAAGCCTTTGAGCCCGAGTTCATTGCCGGGCTCAAATCCATCTTTGAAGAAAAAATCGTGTTCAACCAGGTGCTGGGCCTGAAGATCACGTCACTGGCTCCCGATGGTGTGGTGGGTCGCATCGACATGAAACCGGACCTGGTGGGCCACTATGCCTACAACCGCATCCACGGCGGCGTGATCAGCGCAGGGCTCGACGCCATGGGCGGGCTGGCCGTGATGGCCGCGATTGGCGCCAAACACCTGGATGAAGCACCCGAGCAGCGCCTGCACCGCTTTGCCAAGCTGGGCACCATCGATCTGCGCATCGACTACCTGCGCCCCGGCATTGGCAGCCACTTCGAATTGCGCGCGCAGGTGCTGCGCCTGGGTTCTCGTGTCGCAACCACGCGCATGGAGTTTCTGGGGCCGGATGGGCAGATCATGTCAGCCGGAGCTGCGGCTTACATCGTCTCTTGATTCGGGCGCGCTGCTGAGCCGCCTCGCCACGGGGCGTTGCCATGCGCCGGATGTGTGATCCCGCAAGCCTTGCAAGCGCATGCTACGAGAGAACCGTTTGGTTACCGTTCTTGCGTAACCAGGGCATCTTTCACGGGGCGCGATACCTACGATGACTCTCTTTTCAAGGAGATCTGATGGCCGTGCAAAACCCCTTCTTTGGCAAGCGTGAACCCGAGTCGTTCCAACCCCGCAACAGCACCACTTCAGGCTCCGTATTGGGGAGCTCAGCGGCGAGCAGTGCTGCGGCTGCACAGCCGGTGCCCAGCCCTGCTGTCCCCAAGGCCGCCAGCAGCAGCGACAGCTCGGGCAGCAAGCTCACGGTGGGCCCGAACATCAAGCTCAAGGGCGTGGAAATTACCGATTGCGACACCCTCGTGGTCGAAGGCACGGTGGAAGCCACCATGGATTCGCGCGTGATCCAGATTGCTGAGCATGGCGCCTTCAAGGGCTCTGCCGAGATCGACATTGCCGAGATCCATGGCGAGTTCAACGGCACACTCACCGTGCGCCAGAAGCTGGTGATCTACAGCACCGGCAAGGTCAACGGCAAGATCCGCTACGGCAAACTGGTGGTGGAAGAGGGCGGTCAGCTGGCGGGTGAGATCGAGGCCGGGTTCTCGCCCTCGTCATCCAGCAGCACTCTGCAGCGCACGGCAGCTCCTCTGCGCACCGAACCGGCCACTGCACTGGCCGCCTGACCGGTCCAAGAAGGCGTCCGCGCACCGCCAGGCGCGGTTTGCGCGAGCCGACCTTCCGTGTTCTCACGCCGGCGCGTTGTGCTTGGGCACCGGGCGCGGCCTGCCCTGGTCGTCGATGGCCACATAGGTCAGGCGCGCCTCCGTCACCTTCACATACCGGCCCTGGTCGGTAAACCGTTCGGCATACACCTCCACCTCCACGGTGACCGAGGTGTTGCCCACCCGCGTGATGGACGAGAAGAACGACAGGATGTCGCCCACGCGCACGGGCTGCTTGAAGATGAATTCGTTGACGGCCACCGTGGCCATGCGCCCCTGGATGTAGCGCGCGGGCAGCACAGAGCCCGCCAAGTCCACCTGCGCCATCACCCAGCCGCCAAAAATGTCGCCATTGCCATTGGTGTCGGCGGGCATGGGTATGACCTTGAGCACCAGTTCCTTGTCGGTGGGCAATGCGGCGGGTGGTGGGCTGAAAACGGCAGACATGGGCACAATCTCGGTTGGGGCTGAGCCAATCCTTGTCGGAACCTGGGGTTTTGCAAGGCGGCTGGCCCGCAAAAAACCACCTTGGCATCAGCCGGGTCGGTAAAAACAACAACAACCGGAATTGTCCCCCATGCGCCACCTTGGCGAAACCGCCCCCCCCACCCCTGGCACGCCCGCGCCCCCCAAGTCCGACTGGGTCACGCTGAGGCGGCTCCTCCCTTACCTGTGGCAATACAAGTGGCGCGTGGTGGCGGCCATTGTGTTCATGGTGGGCGCCAAGCTGGCCAACGTCAGCGTGCCGCTGCTGCTCAAGACACTGGTGGACGCGATGGCGTTCAAGCCTGGTGACCCCGCCGCGCTGCTGGTGGTGCCGGTGGGCTTGCTGGTGGCGTACGGGGCGCTGCGCCTGTCCACTTCGCTGTTCACCGAGCTGCGCGAGCTGGTGTTTGCCAAGGCTACGCAGGGCGCAGCGCGCTCGATTGCGCTGCAGACCTTTGAGCACCTGCACGCGCTGAGCCTGCGCTTTCACCTGGAGCGCCAGACCGGCGGCATGACGCGCGACATCGAACGCGGTGTGCGCGGCATCGAGTCACTGATCTCGTTTTCGCTGTTCAACGTGTTTGCCACCTTGATCGAGGTGATCCTGGTGTTGAGTGTGCTGGCCGTCAAGTTCGATGCCTGGTTTGCCTGGATCACGCTGGCCGCGCTGGTGCTGTACATCGCCTACACGGTGCTGGTGACCGAGTGGCGCACCAAGTTCCGCCGCGAGGCCAACGAGTTCGACTCGGCAGCACACTCCAAGGCCGTGGATTCGCTGCTCAACTACGAGACGGTCAAGTACTTCAACAACGAAGGCTTCGAGGCCCGCCGCTACGACGAAAGCCTGGAGCGGTTGCGCCTGGCCCGCCTCAAAAGCCAGACCACGTTATCGATGCTCAACACCGGCCAGCAGCTCATCATTGCCGTGGGCCTGGTGGCCATGCTGTGGCGCGCCACACAGGGCGTGGTCGATGGCCGCATGACGCTGGGCGACCTCGTCATGGTCAACGCCTTCATGATCCAGCTGTACATCCCGCTCAACTTTCTGGGCGTGATCTACCGCGAGATCAAGCAGAGCCTCACCGACCTGGACAAGATGTTCACGCTCATGGACAAAGAGCGCGAAGTGGCCGACGCACCCGGCGCCCAGCCGCTGGCGGGGCTGAGCCAGCCCACCGTGCGTTTTGAGAACGTGCGCTTTTCCTACGACGTGCGCCAAGGCAGCGACCTCAGCAGCGGCCGGCCCATCCTGCAGGGCATCAGCTTCGAGATACCGGCGGGCAAGACGGTGGCGGTGGTGGGGCCTTCGGGTTCGGGCAAGTCCACACTGGCCCGGCTGCTGTTTCGCTTCTACGACATCCAGGAGGGGCGCATCACCATTGCGGGGCAGGAGATCCGCAGCGTGACGCAGGCGAGCGTGCGCCAGGCGATTGGCATCGTCCCGCAGGACACGGTGCTGTTCAACGACACGGTGGCCTACAACATCGCCTATGGCCGCACTGGTGCCAGCCAGGATGAGATCGAAGCCGCCGCCCGTGCCGCACGCATCCACGACTTCATTGCCAGCACGCCCAAGGGCTACGCCACCATGGTGGGCGAGCGCGGGCTCAAGCTCTCGGGCGGTGAAAAGCAGCGCGTAGCGATTGCCCGCACCTTGCTCAAGAACCCGCCCATCCTGATCTTTGACGAGGCCACCAGCGCGCTGGACTCCGCCAACGAACGCGCCATCCAGGCCGAGCTGCAGGGCGTGGCGCAGAACAAGACCACGCTGGTGATTGCGCACCGCCTCTCCACCGTGGTGGATGCGCACGAGATCCTGGTCATGGACGCGGGCCGCATCATCGAGCGCGGCACGCACGCGCAACTGCTGGCCCAGGGTGGCCGCTACGCGAGCATGTGGTCGCTCCAGCAGGAGGCCCCCCCTGAGTCGCCTGCGGCGCCTTCCCCCTGAGGGGGACGACGCCATCGCTGCGGGGCGGCCCTTGCTAGGCGTCCCGCGCCTGGGCCGCGCCGGTTTTGTACGCTCTGCGCGAAGCGCACGATGCAAAGCGTAGCGTCCCGTTTTCTTTTTTCGAGATTGCACTATCCCATGAAGCCTGTACTGCTTGCCCTCATGTTCCTGTCCGAAGAACATCGCGCCCAGATGGCGCAGTCGTTCGAGCTGGTCTACGCGCCCGACGCTGCGCAGGCCGCAGCCGCCATTGCCGAGCATGGCGCGCGCATCACCGTGGTCCTGACCATCGGCGCCACGGGCCTCTCAGCCGCGCAGATCGATGCGTTGCCTGCGCTCACGCTGATTTGCGCGCTGGGCGCAGGCTACGAGAACATCGCCGTGGCCCACGCCAAGGCGCGGGGCGTTGTGGTGGCCACGGGCGCGGGCACCAATGACGACTGCGTGGCCGACCACACCTGGGGCCTGCTGATTGCCGCGCAGCGCCGCATCCTGCCGCTGGATAAGGCCACGCGCGCGGGCATCTGGCGCACGGCCTTGCCGCTGCCTCCCAACGTGTCGCACAAGCGCCTGGGCATCATCGGCCTGGGCACCATCGGCAAGAAGATCGCACAGCGCGCGCTGGGCTTCGAGATCGAGGTGGGCTACCACAACCGCAGCGCGCGCACCGATGTGCCGTACCGCTACTTTGGCGATGTAAAGGCGCTGGCCGAATGGTCGGACTTCCTCGTGGTCGCCACGCCCGGTGGCGCGGGCACCAAGCACCTGGTCAACGCAGACGTGCTGAATGCCCTGGGCGCGCGCGGCGTGGTGGTCAACATCGCGCGCGGCAGCGTGATCGATACCGCCGCCCTGACCGCCGCGCTGGTCGAAGGCCGCATTGCGGCAGCAGGCCTGGATGTGTACGAGAGCGAGCCCGCGCCCCCGGCTGAACTGCTGGACCTGGACAATGTGGTGCTGACACCCCATGTGGCGGGCTGGTCGCCCGAAGCGGTGCAGGCTTCGGTGGACCGTTTCCTGGAAAACGCTCGCCGCCATCTGGCAGGCGAGGCGCCGGTGTCTCCGCTCTGAAATTTGAATGAAAAATGGCTCTAGCGCTTTATGGATAAGCGCAAGCAGCTATCAAATCAGGAGTTTTTGCAATGTCTCTGGATGTCGATGCCTTGCAGGCGCGGCTGCGCGTCTTTGCCGCAGAGCGGCAGTGGCAGCCGTTTCACACCCCCAAGAACCTGGCGATGGCGCTGATGGTGGAAGCGGCAGAACTGACCGAGATTTTTCAGTGGATGACCCCCGAGCAGTCGCTGGCGGTACGTGATGACCCGGCGCTCACGGAGCCCATTGCCGATGAGGTTGCCGATGTGCTCCTGTACCTGCTGCAGCTGGCAGACCACGCGGGTGTGGACCTGGCGCAGGCGGTGGAGAACAAGCTGCGCAAAAACGCCGTCAAACACCCGGCGCCGCGCGTTGGGGGTGCAGCCGTGGGTGGTCGTGATATTTAGATGAAAAGTGGCTCTTCTAGCGAATGCTAGTGATGCCTCTTTAATCGCGCCCTATGGCCCTCATCTTTAAGGTACGACGCTCTTGCGTCTGCCCCAGGAGAAGGCCATGCGACAGCAACAGATGACGCGCTTGATCCACAGCTTGCCCCAGCTGACGCACCACCAGCGCCAGCAACTGGCAAGCTCCTTGCAGGCGCTGCTCGATCACAGTCAAGCCATCGCCGTTGTAGAAGCGCACAGCGGCGGTTCCCGGGCTTGCCCGCGTTGCAACAGCTCCCTGCTCGTCAAGAACGGCTCGGCCAATGGGCTTCAACGTTTCAAGTGCCGCCATTGCGCACGCACCTTCAACGCCTTGACTGGCACACCGCTGGCGCGTTTGCATCTGCGGGACAAGTGGATGGGTCAGGCACAAGCTCTGGGCGAAGGCCTCTCGCTCAATCAGGTGGCCCAGCGCCTGGGCGTGGCGCAAAGCACCGCCTTTCGCTGGCGCCACCGCTTCCTGGCCTGCCCAAGCAACCAGCAGGCTCGCCAGCTTGTGGGCATTGCCGAAGCCGATGAGTCCTACTTCCTGGTCTCCTGCAAAGGCCAAAGAGGGTTGCTGCGCAAGGCCCGTCGCCGGGGAGGTAAAGCGCTGGCTGGCTGCAAGGGTTCGGAGTAAACACCCGTACTGATGGCGCGAGACCGTGCGGGAGCAACGGTCAACCTCATCCTGGAGACGAACAAGGCCGTCAGTGTGCAAGCGGCACTCAAGCCCTTGTTGCCACCGGACACCATCCTGTGCACCGATGGCAGCGTCACTCTGGCCAGTGCAGCGCGACTCTTGGGTGTGCAGCACCAGGCAGTGAACGTGAGCCGGGGCCAGCGGGTGAGCGGCCCCTGGCATGTGCAGAACGTCAATGCCTATGTCAGCAGGCTGCGCGGCTGGATGCAGCACTTCAAGGGCGTTGCAACGAAATACCTTGATTCGTACCTGGGGTGGTTCAGGTTGTTGGACCGATCAGGCCCGATGGGCACACAGCCCGCCCTGGTGCTGGGGACGGCCATGGGGAATCAAGACGTCACTAGCATTCGCTAGAAGAGCCTGAAAAGTGCCTCTGGCGCTTTACTGGTAAGCATTGAAAGCTATCAATAGTGAAGCGACCGGCTCGCACCCTGCAACGATCCAGCGACAGCAAAAAGCCCCGCGAGCGGGGCTTTTATTGGAGGCTTTGGCGAACCAGCGCCTGACTTATTGCTTGCGGGCCGCAATCGCCTTCTCGGCCGAGGTCACCAGGTCGGCACCAATCTGGCCCTTCCACTTGTCATATACCGGGCGTGTGGCCTTCACAAAGGCGGCGCGTTCGGCGGGGCTCAGCTGGGTCACCGTCACGCCCAGTGCGGCGATGTCTTTGAGCAGAGGTTTGTCGGCTTCGACCACGCCCTTGCGGGCCAGGGCGATTTCTTCCTTGCCCGCGTCGATGGCGGCTTGCTTGACGATCTCGCGGTCGGCTGGGGTCCAGCTGTTCCAGATCTCCTTGTTCACCACAAAGATCAGCGGATCGTTCACGTAGCCCCACAGCGTGATGTGCTTTTGCGCCACGCTGTGCAGCTTGGCGGCGGTGAAGATGGATAACGGGTTTTCCTGTCCGTCCACCGCGCCGCTGGCAAAAGCGGGCTGTGCGTCGGCCCAGCTCATCTGCGTGGGGTTGGCGCCCAGGGCGGTGAAGGTGTCGAGGAACAGCGGCGAGCCCACCACGCGAATCTTCAGGCCTTTGAGGTCTTCAGGGCTCTTGATGGCCTTTTTGGAGTTGGAGATTTCGCGGTAGCCGTTCTCGCCCCAGGCCAGTGGCATCACACCGGCCTTGTCCAGCGTGGCGAAGATGCTCTTGCCCACATCGCCCTGCGTCACGGCGTCCACGGCGGCGTAGTCGGGGAACAGGAAGGGCAGCGAGAACAGGTTGAGTTGCTTGACCTGGGGCGACCAGTTGATGGTGGAGCCCACGGCCATGTCGATCACGCCCTGGCGCAGCGCGCTGAATTCACGCGTCTGGTCGCCCTGGATCAGCGACACGCCGGGGTAGAGCTTGATGTTGATGCGGCCATTGGTGCGCTCGCGGACCTTGTTGGCCCACAGCTCGCCGCCCTTGCCCCACGGGAATGCGGGGCCCAGCACCAGCGACATGCGGTATTCGCTCTTGTACGCAGTTTGTGCGATGGCGGCAGGTGCGGTGAAGGCCAGGGCGGCTGCAGCGGCCACGGCAGAGGTGAGGAAGGTGCGCAGTTTCATCGGTTGTCTCCTTGTTGGATGGTGAATGGGTGAGGAAAAATCAGTAGCCCAGCCGTTGGGGCAGCCAGAGCGCAATCTGCGGAAACACGACGACCAGCAGCATCGCCAGCGTCATGGCCAGCACCAGCCAGACGACCCAGCGGGTGGTCTGCTCCATGCGTACACCGGCAATCTTGCTGGACACCATCAGGTTCACGGCCATGGGCGGGGTGAACTGGCCGATGGCCACCGTGAGGGTCAGCACCACGCCGAACCACACCACGTCCCACTGGTAGTGCTGCATGATGGGCATGAGCAGGGGCACAAAGATCAGGAAGATGGAGATGCCGTCGAGGAACATGCCTGCGATCAGCAGCATGACGATCAGCACGCCGAGCACACCCTGCTCGCTCAGCCCCGACTGCACGATGGTGCGGGTGATGGGGTCGATCACTCCCAGGGTGGACAGCGAGAACGCAAAGATGCCAGCCAGCGATACCACCACGAGGATCACGGCCGACAGTTCACCGGCTTCGCGCAGGATGGTGAACAGGTCGCGCACACGGACCGTGCGGTGAATGCACATGCCCACAAACAGGCCGTAGAACACGGCCACCACGGCAGCCTCGGTGGGAGTGAACCAGCCGGCGCGCATGCCGCCCAGAATCACCACCGGCGCGGCCAGCCCCCACGCCGCCTCGCGCAGGCTGCGCCAGAACGGCGGGCGGGGCATGTCGGCTTCAGCGCCACCCATCTTGTGGTGCCGTGCCAGCCACACGGCGGGCACGATCAGCGCAATGCCCGCCAGGATGCCTGGGAACATGCCTGCGGCAAACAAGGCGGGCACCGAGGCGCCCGGCACCAGCACCGAATACACGATGAACGCCACCGAGGGCGGGATGAGGATGTCGGTGGCTGCTGCGCCCGCCACCACACTCGCCGAGTAGGCAGCGGGATACCCGGCGCGCGCCATGGCGGCGATCATGACGCCACCCACCGCCGCTGCGGTAGCAGGGCCCGAGCCGGAGATGCCGCCCAGGAACATGGCCACGGCAATCGCCACCAGCGGCAGCATGCCGGGCCCTCGGCCCACGATGGACACCGCAAAGTTCACCAGCCGCAGCGCCACGCCTGAGCGGTCGAAGATCGAGCCCACCAGCACAAACATCGGGATGGCCAGCAGCGGGTATTTGCCCAGGCCTGCGTAGAAGTTCTGCGGCACGGCCAGCAGGCCGAACCAGGGGGTCTCGGCATTGGCCACGGCAATCGCCGTGGCGCCCGCAAGACCCAGGGCCGCACCAATCGGAACGCCCAGAAACATCATGCCCAGGAAGGCGACAAACAGCAGGGTAGCGATCACGGGCGGGCCTTCGGTGCGGTCGATGCGGCCGATGCACGCCGCAGGCGGGCAAACAGTTGCAGTGCCCGGGCTGTGGTCAGCGCGCACAGCACAGGCAGCCAGACGGTGTACCACCACTGCGGCACACCGATGCCGGGCGATGTCTCTTCAAACCGGTAGTCGTCCCACACCACGCGGATGCTCAGCACCGTGATGAGCCCAAACAACAGCGCCACCATGAGAGCACCAAACTGCGCCAGCACCTGACGCCGGTGCTCGGAGCCGCCATCGGCAAAGAACTCGATGCGTATGTGCAACTGGCGCGCCACGGCGGCGGAGCCGCCGACCATGGCCAGCACGATCATCAGGAACACCGATATTTCTTCGGTCCAGGCGAAGGACGCATCGGTGAAATAGCGCAACACCACGTTCACAAAGGTGATGAGCGCCAGGGCGGCCATGGTCAGGACGATGAGCCAGTCTTCCAGGCGCAGGGAGCGGGGTTCGTCAGCGGCAGCGGGCGCTGCAGGCACTATGGGCGCAGAGGGCTGCCCATCGGGAGTGGAGGTGGACATGAACGCGGGGAGTCAGAAGAACACGGGGCAAATGCCGATCTTGCTGCCCGGCGGCGTTGTGCACCTGGGGCGTTGACCGAGGGAGAAGCGGGGTAGACGCGCTGGGTATTATGCGTCGCTCGCTATGCATGCACAGCATTGGTGCGGGGGCCAGCGCAGCCGGGAGACGCGCATGGAGCCGAGGGCCGCAGGCGCACGGGCCTGTGGAAACCCTGATGCCCGGTGCCAGCACGTTGCAGCGCCCGCGCGGATAATGCGCCGATGGAAACCAAGTGGCTTGAAGATTTCGTCAGTCTTGCGGAAACCCGCAGCTTCAGCCGGTCAGCGCAGCTGCGGCATGTGACGCAGCCCGCGTTCTCGCGGCGCATCCAGGCGCTGGAAGCCTGGGCTGGCACCGATCTGGTGGACCGCAGCTCTTACCCCACCCGACTCACTCCGGCTGGCAAGACCCTGTACGACCAGTCTCTGGAAGTGCTGCAGGCGCTACAGAACACGCGTGCCATGCTGCGGGCGCACACCAGCGCGGGCAAGGACATGATCGAGTTCGCCGTGCCGCACACGCTGGCGTTCACGTTTTTCCCGGCCTGGGTGTCGAGCTTGCACGACAAGTTTGGGCCATTTAAAAGCCGGCTGATTGCGTTGAACGTGCACGACGCCGTGATGCGCCTGGTGGAGGGCGGGTGCGATCTGCTGATTGCCTACCACCACCCTTCGCAGCCCTTCCAGCTGGATGCCGACCGTTACGAGATGGTGAGCCTGGGGCAGGAAGTGATCTCCCCCTACAGCAAGGCCGACGCCGACGGACAACCCGTGCACCGCCTGCCGGGCCGGGCCGGGCAGCCACTGCCCTACCTGGGCTACGCCCCGGGCGCCTATCTGGGGCGCGTGACCGAACTGATCCTGAAGGAATCCGGCACGCCCATCCATCTGGAGCGCGTGTACGAAACCGACATGGCCGAGGGCCTCAAGGCCATGGCGCTCGAAGGCCATGGCGTGGCCTTTCTGCCGCACAGCGCCGTGAAGAAAGAATTGCGTTCGCGCCGCCTGGTCAGCGCAGCACCGGTCGATAGCGAAGGCCTGCAGATGACCATGGATGTGCGCGCCTACCGTGAGAAACCAGCGGGCAAAGAGGCTCCCAAAGGCACGGCACAGGCGCTGTGGATGTACCTTCAAGCGCAGGCCGGGTCATGCTAAGGGTAAATACGGATATAAACACTTTGCATAGTTGCGCGCGCAAACGGCATTGGAATTTCACGGTAACGACACGTACAGTCGGCGCCATCGCTGGGTCGGCTGCCGCAGCGTGTGCCGTCTAAGAGCAGATTCTTAGTCCCCACGGTGGCACGAACATTGCGAATCCGATCCATCCACTCACCGAGACGCCGTATGAAAGTTCAGCATTGGGGAATTGCCTGGGGCCTTGCCGCTGCAAGCTGCGCTTTCGCGGCCTCTGCGCAGGCCTCGGTGCTGGAGCGCATCGGTGCCGGCGGCAAGCTGGTGATTGCGTACCGTGAATCGTCGGTGCCCTTTTCGTACATCGACACCCAGTCCGGCAAGCCGGTGGGTTATGCCATGGACCTGTGCCTGCGCCTGGCCGAGGTGGTGCGCAAGAAAACCGGCAAGAAGGACATGGAGGTCGAGCTTGTAGCGGTCACGCCGGCCAACCGTATCGCCATGATCGAGCAGGGCAAAGCCGACATGGAGTGTGGCTCTACCACCAACAACGCCGAGCGGCGCCAGAAGGTTGCGTTCACCATCCCCCATTTCATCACTGGTGCGCGGCTGCTGGTGAAGACCTCCAGCCCCATCGACCGCGTGGAAGACCTCAATGGCAAGAAGCTGGTGTCCACCAAGGGCACGACACCGCTCAAGGCCGCCGATCAGGCCAACCGCGAGCGCCTGATGGGGATCACCATTGTTGAGGCGCCGGACCACGCCAAGGCGGTCGAGATGGTCGAGAAGGGCGAGGCCGATGCTTTTGTGATGGACGACGTGCTGTTGTATGGCCTGGCCGCCGGGCGGCCTGACCCCAAGGCGCTCAAGGTGGTGGGCCGCTTCATGACCACCGAGCCACTGGCCATCATGCTGCCCAAGAACGACCCCGAGTTCAAAAAGCTGATTGATGAAGAGATGCGCCGTCTGATCACCAGCCGGGACATCTACCCCATTTATGACAAGTGGTTTAACAAACCCATCCCTCCCAACAACACGGTGCTGAACCTCCCGGTCAGCTACTTGTTGCGCGACTTCTGGAAATACCCCACCGACCAGGTTCCGTTCTGACTAATATCCCGGTCGAGGTTTCTGTTTTTGGAGAATGCGACCTGCCGGCACTGCTGGCGTGGGCGAATCTCTAGAATCCCCCCGTTTTTAGCTTCACACACAAGGAGATACCAATGAAGAAGCATTTGCTCGCGGTTGCCGTGACCGCCCTGGCTGCAGGTAGCGCTTTCGCTCAAGCCACCGATACCCTGGCCAAGATCAAGGCCTCGGGTAGCGTGACGCTGGGCGTTCGCGAATCTTCCGGTCTTTCCTACACCCTGGGTAACGGCAAGTTTGTGGGCTTCCACACTGAAATGGGCGAAATCGTCCTGGCCGACATCCAGAAGCAACTGGGCCTGCCCAAGCTGGAAGTCAAGTACCAGCCCGTCACCTCGCAAAACCGTATTCCCCTGGTGACCAATGGCACCGTGGATCTGGAGTGCGGCTCCACCACCAACAATGCCGCCCGCCAAAAGGACGTTGCCTTTGCCGTGACCACCTACGTGGAAGAAGTGCGCACCGTTGTCAAGGCCAACTCGGGCATCACGTCCATCAAGGACCTGAACGGCAAGACCATCGCCACCACCACGGGCACCACTTCGGTGCAAACCCTGCGCAAGCATGAGCGTGCTGGCGGCATCGACTTCAAGGAAGTCTTTGGCAAAGACCACGCTGACAGCTTCCTGATGCTGGAAACCGGCCGCGCCGATGCGTTTGTGATGGACGGCTCCATCCTGGCTGCCAACATCTCCAAGTCCAAGAACCCTGCCGACTACAAGATCGTCGGTGAAGTTCTGAGCGTGGAGCCTATCGCCTGCATGCTGCGCAAGGACGATCCAGCCTTCAAGAAGGCCGTGGACGACTCCATCAAGCGCCAGATTGCAGACGGTTCGCTGGCCAAGCTGTACGACAAGTGGTTCATGCAACCCGTGCCACCGACCAACACCAAGATTGGTCTGCCGATGTCCGACGCTACCAAGGCAGCATGGGCATCGCCCAATGACAAGCC
Organism: Acidovorax sp. Leaf73; assembly: GCF_916855635.1. NCBI lineage: Bacteria > Pseudomonadati > Pseudomonadota > Betaproteobacteria > Burkholderiales > Comamonadaceae > Acidovorax > Acidovorax sp. Leaf73. The sequence goes on along the minus strand of NZ_CAKASI010000004.1, from coordinate 126,860 downwards.
CATGGAAGACTACGCAAAGAAGTAATTTTCTGAACGCTTGTGCCCCTTCGGCCAACCGGTTTGAAGGGGCTTTTTTGTTGGGCTCGCAAAGGGTTGCGCCCAACGCAATACCAAGAATTTAAGGGGTGCTCCTATGAGTTGGGATTGGCAGGTGTTCTGCCAGGACACCATGGACAGGGAAGTCGTGCAAAGCTGCTTTGGCAAGGGCGGCGATATCACCTACCTGGACTGGATGCTGTCGGCCTGGGGTTGGACGGTGTCTGTTTCGGTGCTGGCCTTGGTGCTGGCGCTTGTGTTGGGTTCCTTGATCGGGACGCTGCGTACCTTGCAGGACCGGCCCATGATCGTGCGCTTGGGCAATGCCTGGGTCGAGCTGTTTCGCAACATTCCGTTGCTGGTGCAGATTTTCCTGTGGTACCACGTGCTACCCAGCCTGTTTCCGGTGCTCAGGGGCGTTCCTGGCTTTGCGCTGGTGGTGCTGGCACTGGGCTTCTTCACGTCGGCACGTATTGCCGAGCAGGTGCGCTCCGGCATCCAGGCGTTGCCACGCGGTCAGCGGTACGCAGGTCTGGCCGTAGGCTTCACCACGTTCCAGACCTACCGCTATGTGCTTCTGCCCATGGCGTTTCGCATCATCATCCCGCCGCTGACCAGCGAGACGATGAACATCTTCAAGAACTCGTCCGTGGCGTTTGCCGTGTCGGTGGCTGAACTCACGATGTTTGCCATGCAGGCGCAGGAAGAAACCTCGCGCGGCATCGAGGTCTACCTGGCGGTGACGACGCTGTACATCATCTCGGCATTTGCCATCAACCGCATCATGGCCTTCATCGAAAAACGCGCACGCATCCCTGGCATGGTCGTGAGCGGCGCGGCCGGAGGGGGGCATTGATATGAATATCGATTTCTCCTTCTACAACTGGGAGCTGATCTCCAACTTCGTGCTCAAAGGGCTGTATTTCAGCCTGCTGCTCACGCTCATCGCCACCATCGGTGGCGTGATCTTCGGCACGGTGCTGGCGCTCATGCGCCTGTCGGGCAAGAAGTGGCTGGATGTTCCTGCGACCATCTACGTCAACGGCATGCGATCCATTCCGCTGGTGATGGTGATCCTGTGGTTCTTCCTGCTGGTGCCAGCCATCATCGGCCGCCCCATTGGCGCGGAAGTGTCGGCGATCATTACCTTCATCGCCTTTGAAGCGGCCTACTTCAGCGAAATCATGCGCGCTGGCATCCAGTCCATCCCACGCGGCCAGGTGTATGCCGGCCAGGCGCTGGGCATGACGTACGGCCAGAACATGAAGCTGGTGGTGCTGCCCCAGGCGTTCCGCAACATGCTGCCGGTGCTGCTCACGCAGACCATCATCCTGTTCCAGGACACGTCGCTGGTCTACGCCATCGGTGCCTACGACATGCTCAAGGGCTTTGAAGTGGCGGGCAAGAACTTTGGTCGTCCGATCGAGGCATACCTGGCCGCTGCGGTTCTGTACTTCATCATGTGCTACGCGCTGTCCTGGGCGGTCAAGCGCTTGCACCAGAAGATCGCGATCATCCGCTGATCGATGCTGGTGCAAAAGAGATTGGATTGAGGAAAAAGAAATGATCGAACTCAAAAACGTATCCAAGTGGTATGGCCCGGTGCAGGTGCTCAACGAATGCACGGCCACCATCCAAAAGGGTGAAGTGGTGGTGGTGTGCGGCCCCTCGGGCTCAGGCAAGTCCACGCTGATCAAGACCATCAACGCGCTCGAACCCTTCCAGAAGGGCGAGATCACGGTGGACGGAATTGCACTGCACGACCCCAAGACCGACCTGCCCAAGCTGCGCAGCCGCGTAGGCATGGTGTTCCAGCATTTCGAGTTGTTTCCGCACCTGTCGGTGACGGACAACCTGACCATTGCGCAGATCAAGGTGTTGGGCCGCAGTGCGGACGACGCCAAGAAGCGCGGTCTGAAGATGCTCGAACGTGTGGGCCTGATGGCGCACAAGGACAAGTTCCCCGGCCAGCTCTCGGGCGGCCAGCAGCAGCGTGTGGCCATTGCGCGCGCGCTGTCGATGGACCCCATCGTGATGCTGTTCGACGAGCCCACCTCCGCGCTCGACCCCGAAATGGTCGGCGAAGTGCTGGACGTGATGGTGGGTCTGGCCAACGAAGGCATGACCATGATGTGCGTGACCCACGAAATGGGCTTTGCCCGCAAGGTGAGCAACCGCGTGATCTTCATGGACGTGGGCGGCAAGATCCTGGAAGACTGCTCCAAGGACGACTTCTTCAACAACCCCGACGCACGCCAGCCGCGTACCAAGGACTTCCTCAACAAGATCCTGCAGCACTGAACGGTGCTTGCACGCCCGTGCCGCAGGGGTTTGGGGCTTCATAAAGCGCTCTCCGGAGCGCTTTTTTCATGGGGCCCCCCAAGGCTGAACGACTGCTGCGCGCAGGCTAACGCTTGCCCCGCCGACCGGCTGGCGGGTGGCCTTCCACGATGAGCTGCGACTCGAAATCCGTCCACAGATCATCGCGCCGCTTCAGTGCCTCGGACACCGCCTTGTGCCGCAGCTGGGCCACGGCCGACACCAGCGCGTTGCACAGGAAGAACGCGGCGGTGTACGAGTCGAACGGCGATGCGTTGGACGTGCGCACCTGCAGCCGGTGGTGGGACAGCGCGGCCAAGGGCGCTGCGGCGCTGTCGGTGATCGCCAGCACGTGGGCCCCCGCGTCGCGAAAGCGCTGCGCCACTTTCACCGGCCCGCTGGCGTAGCGGCGGATGCTGAAGACCAGCAAGGCATCTTCGGGCTGGATCCACAGCAGCTGGTCGGTGGCGTCCACCGCGCCAGCCCCCAGTTCGTGCACGCCCGGGCGGCACATGTTCAGGTGCAGCGCCAGCCAGGCGGCCACTGGGGCGCTGTTGATCTGCGCCAGCACAAAGATGCGTCCCTTGCCCTGTGCAATGCGCGCCACCATGGCCTCGAAGGCCGCCATGTCCAGCCCGTCGCGCGTGGTGGTGAGGTTGTGCTGGTCGTGCAGCAGCGCATCGTCCACGCACTGTTGCAGGCTGCGCCGGGTGCCGATGGTGACGGGTGCGCGCTGCCCGGCCGTTTGCAGCAGGGCGGTGACCTCGGCCCGCGCCTCGCGCTGGGCCTCGGCATAGCTGCCGTAGCCCAGCTTGGCAAACAGCCGCACCACGGTCGATGCACTGGTGCCAGTGCGCGCAGCGAGGGCGGTGGCGGACTCCAGCAGGGCGTGGGGGTAGTCGCGCCCCAGGGCCTCGGCCAGCGCCCGTTCGCTGGCTGTCAGGTCGGCGTCCTGGCGGGCCAGCCGCTCGGTCAGCAAGGCGCTGGATTCGTGCAATGATGATTTCATAAAATTCTCATTCGTGCAAAATACGTTGCAGAACCCCGGGTCGCGTGCAACACTGCGACCCAAATTTTGCCCCTACCTGGGGCTTGCCCAAGGACAACGATGCTCAATACCCTGAATGAAGGTCTGCTGCCGGTGCGTGCGCAGGTCCTGGACTGGCTGGCCAGACAGCAGCAGTCCATGCAAGACCTGTTGCAAAAAGTGGTCAATATCGAGAGCGGCAGCCGCAATGAGGCGGGCGTGACGGCCGTGGCGCATGCCCTGGCCGAGCGCCTGCAGGCGGCCGGTGTTCCGGTGCAGTTTGAGCCCGTGCCCGGCTATGGCGTGCTGCTGCATGCGCAGGTCAACCCGGCAGAGGGCGCTGCAGCCGATGGCGCGCCCATCATCCTCATGGGGCACATGGACACGGTGTTTCCAGATGGCACCGTGGCCAAGCGCCCCTACCGCGAAGAAGCAGGGCGCGCCTACGGCCCCGGCGTGGCCGATATGAAGTCCGGCCTGGTGCTCAACGTGTTTGTGGCCGAGGCCTTTGCTCGCTGCGGCGGCCTGCAGGCACCGCTGCACCTGTTCTTCTCGTGCGATGAAGAGATCGGTTCGCCCGCCACGCGTGACCTCATCATGGCCCGCGTGCGGGGGGCGCGTGCCGTGTTCAACGCCGAGCCGGGCCGCGTCAGCGGCAACGTGGTCACCAGCCGCAAGGGCTCGATGGTGGTGGAATTCGAGGTGCAGGGCGTGGCCGCGCATGCAGGCATCAACCACGCCGCTGGCGCCAGCGCCATCGAAGCCCTGGCCCGCAAGACCTTGGCGCTGCATGCGCTGACCGACCCAGCCACGGGCGTCACCTGCAACGTGGGCGTGGTGCAGGGCGGCATCGTGCCCAACATGGTCGCCCCACACGCACGCGCCGAGGTGGACCTGCGCTTCACCGCCGACACCGACCCCGACCAACTGCTGGGGCGCGTGCGCGCCATCGTCGAAGAAGAGTCCGTGCCCCGCACCCAGGGCCGTGTCATCGCCGCGCGCCGCACGATGCCCATGAAGCCCACCCCGGACGACTTGCTGGCTCTGTACCAGCAAGGCGCAAGCGCGCTGGGCTTTGAGGTGCAAGGCGAATTCACCGGCGGCGCGGCCGACAGCGGCCTGACCGCATCGGTGGGCGTGCCCACGCTGTGTGCCACGGGCCCGGTGGGCGGACATGCACACACCGAACGCGAGTACTGCGAGCTGTCCACCTTTGTGCCGCGCGCGCAGGCCGTGGCGCTGGCCGTGCTGTCACACCCTTGATTCTTTCCGCATCTTTTCAACCTGTTTCTTGAGTTCTTTGACCGCCATGAACACCACACCTTCCCGCCGCCACCTTCTGACTACCGGACTGGGCCTTGCCGGTCTTGCCGCGCTGCCCGCCATGGCACAAGACAAGTTCCCTTCGCGCCCGATCACGCTGGTGGTGCCGTTCCCGCCCGGTGGGTCGGTGGACATCATGGCGCGCCAGTATTCCGAGCCGCTGTCGCGCGTGCTGGGCGTGCCCATCGTTGTGGAAAACCGCGCCGGCGCGGGTGGCTCGGTGGGCGCGCAGTATGTGGCGCGCTCCAAGGCCGACGGCTACACCCTGGTGGTGTCGTCGCAAAGCAGCCACCTGGCCAACCCGCTCACCCAGCCCAAGATCGGCTACGACCCCGTCAAGGATTTTGAAAACATCGCCATCCTGGGCCGCCAGCCCAACGCCCTGGTGGTGCACAGCAGCCTGCCTTTCAAGACCTTCAAGGAGTTCATCGACTACGCCAAGAAGAACCCCGGCAAGCTCAACTACGGCAGCGGTGGCGTGGGCAGCATGGGCCAGCTCAATGTGGAGATGCTCAAGGTCTCCACGGGCGTGTTCACCACGCACATTCCCTACCGTGGGGGCACGCCGCTGATCACGGGCGTGCTGGGCAACGAGGTGCAGTTCATCCTCGACAACCTGGTCATCATGCTGCCGCACATCCAGGCGGGCAAGGTGCGCGCCCTGGCCGTAGCGGCCGACCAGCGCCTGCCCCAGCTGCCCGATGTGCCCACCATGGCCGAGGTCGGTCACCCCGAGCTGAACCTCACCTCATGGACGGGCTTGGCCGCGCCCGCGGGCACGCCTGAAGCGGTGGTGCAGACGCTGTACAAAGCCGTGCGCCAGGTTGCCACATCGCCCGCCATGGTGACGAACCTCAAGGAGCGCGGCGTGATCGTGCCCGAAGAGATGCCGCCCGCCGCGTTCGAAAAGATGATGGCAGAGCGCCTGGTGAAGTTTGGCGATGTGGTGCGCAAGGCAGGCATCACCGCCGAATGACGCGGTGTTGCTCTGAATTTTGAGTGTTTTTGGCTGCTAGCGCTGATTGGATAAGCGCTAGCAGCTATCAAAACAATAGTTGATAACCCGATGGGACAATGCTGCCCATGACAGCCGCACTCCACACCCCCACCGCGCCCACCACCCTCACCATCACCCGCCCCGACGACTGGCACCTGCACGTGCGCGACGGCGAGCCCCTGCACACCGTCGTGCCCCACACCGCCGCCCAGTTCGGCCGCGCGATCATCATGCCCAACCTGCGCCCGCCCGTGACCACGGCCGAGCAGGCACTGGCCTACAAGCAGCGCATCCTGGCCGCCGTGCCCGCCGGCATGAGCTTCGAGCCGCTGATGACGCTGTACCTGACCGACAACCTGCCGCCGGAAGAAATCGTGCGTGCCAAGGCCGCAGGCGTGGTCGCCTGCAAGCTCTACCCCGCAGGCGCCACCACCAACAGCGACGCGGGCGTGACGGACCTGCGCAAGACCTACAAGACGCTTGAAGCCATGCAGAGAGCCGGCATGCTGCTGCTGGTGCACGGCGAGGTGACCAGCAGCGACATCGACCTGTTCGACCGCGAAGCCGTGTTCATCGAGCAGCAGCTCATCCCGCTGCGCCGCGACTTCCCCGAGCTGAAGATCGTCTTCGAGCACATCACCACCAAGGACGCGGCGGACTACGTGGCAAGTGCCGATCGCTTCACCGCCGCCACCATCACCGCGCACCACCTGCTGTACAACCGCAACGCCATCTTCATCGGTGGCGTGCGCCCGCACTATTACTGCCTGCCCGTGCTCAAGCGCGAAACCCACCGCGTGGCCCTGGTGCAGGCCGCCACCAGCGGCAGCAACAAGTTCTTCCTGGGCACCGACAGCGCTCCGCACCCTGCGCACCTCAAGGAACATGCCACCGGCTGCGCGGGCTGCTACACCGCCCACGCGGCCATCGAGATGTATGCCGAGGCGTTCGACAACGCCGGTGCGCTCGACCAGCTCGAAGGTTTCGCCAGCTTCCACGGCCCCGATTTCTACAGCCTGCCGCGCAACACCGGCAGCATCACCCTGCGCCGCGAGTCGTGGACACCGCCCGATAGCTTTGCGTTTGGCGAAGCTGAGCTCAAGCCCCTGCGCGCTGGTGAAGCCCTGCCGTGGCGGTTGGTGTAAGCGAAGCCTTCGACGCCATCGACTGGAGCGCCCCCTGGCTGGCGCCGTGGCGCAATCAGGGCCAGCCCGTGGCGCAGCAGCTGCAGCACGATACTGCAGTGCACCGGGCGTTGCAGGCCGCAGCGCCGCCAGCGTTGCCGGTGGGTTTTGTGCCCCAGTCCGAGCTGCCCGAAGGCACGGCCTACGAGCAGTACATCTGGGACACCCACAGGGTGCCCACGCGCGACAACCTGCACGACTTCTTCAACGGCCTGGTCTGGCAACAGTTTCCGCACACCAAGCGGCGCCTGAACGAGCTGCAGGCCCGGGCCATCGCCGCCGATGGTGTGCAGGCTGTGCGCGGGCCGTTGCGCGATGCGCTCACGGTGTTTGACGAGAACGGCGCCGTACTGCAGGCGCCGCCCGCGCTGTGGGCCGCGCTCAGGGTGCGAGACTGGCAGCGCCTGTTCATCGACCTGCGCCCGCTGTGGGGGCAGGCCCGGCTGGTGGTGTTCGGGCACGCGCTGCTTGAAAAGCTGGTTATCCCTCGAAAACCCATGGTGGCGCATGTGTATCAGGCGCCAGTAGCTATTGAATCAATAGCAATTTTGGATGCTTGGCTGGCGCAGGAAATTCAGCCGCAGCCGTGGTCTGCCAAGCCCTTCACCCCGCTGCCCGTGCTGGGCGTACCCGGCTGGTGGCCCCCTAACGAGACGCCGGACTTTTATGCCGACACCCAGGTGTTCCGCCGGCCCCGGGCTGTGTCAGGGGGCTAATTCCCGTCAACGCTTGTGTGATAAGGCCTGTGCGCGGGTTTGCACCTACCATAGCGCGATGAAATCGCGGCCATGGGGCTGCCAGGGGCGTGCAGTGGCCCCAGCAGCGGGTGTTTGGTGCTTGAAGCGCAACACCCGGCCCCCATCTGAGCCAGCAAACACTTGTTGTTGTTTACCCCACGGAGAAACCATTCCATGAAGCGGATCCTTTTGTTTGTGATGACCAACCTGGCCGTCGTTGTCGTGCTGGGGGTGGTGGCCAGCCTGCTGGGCGTCAACCGCTACCTCACGGCCAACGGGCTCAACCTGGGCGCGCTGCTGGGCTTTGCGCTCGTCATGGGCTTTGGCGGCGCCATCATCTCGCTGCTCATCAGCAAGCCCATGGCCAAGTGGACCTCGGGCGTGCGCGTGATCGACGGCTCCGGCTCGCCCGACGAGCGCTGGATCGTCGAGACCGTGCGCAAGTTCGCCACCGAAGCCAAGATCGGCATGCCTGAAGTCGGCATCTTCGAAGGCGACCCCAATGCGTTTGCCACGGGCGCGTTCAAGAACTCGGCTCTGGTGGCGGTGTCCACGGGCCTGCTGCAAGGCATGACGCGCGAAGAGGTCGAGGCCGTGATCGGCCACGAGGTGGCCCACATCGCCAACGGTGACATGGTCACCATGACGCTGATCCAGGGCGTGATGAACACCTTTGTGGTGTTCCTGTCGCGGGTGATCGGCTATGCGGTCGACAGCTTTCTGCGCAAGAACGACGAGAGCAGCTCGGGCCCCGGCATCGGCTACTACGTGACCACCATCGTGCTCGACATCCTGCTGGGCTTTGTGGCCGCGATGATCGTCGCCTGGTTCAGCCGCCAGCGCGAGTTCCGTGCCGATGCAGGCGCGGCGCAACTGATGGGCCGCCGCCAGCCCATGATCAATGCCCTGGCCCGCCTGGGTGGCATGCACCCGGCCGAGCTGCCCAAGAGCATGGCCGCCATGGGCATTGCCGGTGGCATTGGCAAGCTGTTCAGCACCCACCCGCCCATCGAAGAGCGCATTGCTGCGCTGCAGAACGCGCAGCAGCAAGGCTGATCCGGTTCAACCTGGCCCTTGAAGGCCGCTGCAGGGGTTGCCCCTGCGGCGGCCTTTTTGTTTCTGGGTGGGTTGTCGGCCTTGTGGGGCTGCTCAAGGGTTTGTAACCTTTTGTCGATAACCAGTGGAAACCCAATCCCGCATGCCGTGCGGACAGCAGCGGGTTGCCGATCCTTATTCCCACGAGAACACCTTATGTCCATCTCCCACGCACGTGTTGCGGTCCGTCTGGCCCTGGCCTTTGGCATTGTCTGTCTGGTCATGTCGCTCTCGGCCGCCGTCGGTATCTGGCGGCTGGCGGGGCTGCAGGACATTGCCGACGACCTGGGCGGCGCATCGTCCGAGCGCGCGCTGCTGGCGCGTGAGCTGCACGCCATCGTGGTGCTGAGTTCCGCACGCGCCGAAACGCTGCTGGAGATCGACAACCCCGCCTACGCGGCGCGCATCGACGCGGACCGCAAAACCACGTCGACCCGTTCGTCCGAAGTGCGCAAGCGCCTGGACGAGCTGGCGGCAGACCCGGAATCCCAGGCCTTGTTCGATGCCATCGACAAGGCAGGCAACGGTTTTCGCACGGTGCGGGACGACCTTGTCAAGCGCCGCAAGGCGGGCGATGCCCTGCCGCCCGACGCCATTGCCAACCAGCTGCGCCCTGCGGCCGATGCCTATGCCGCTTCGGTGAACAAGCTGGCCGAGTACCAGCGCCAGCGTGTGGCCGAGGCCCGCGAGGCTGCCGCCCGCAGCGAGAGCCAGGGCATCACGCTGCTGGCCGCAGGCTCGCTGGTGGGGCTTCTGCTGAGCCTGGCCTGCGCCTGGCTGCTGTCGCGGTCCATCCTGCAGCCGCTGGCCCATGCGTCCGAGGTGACCGACCGCATTGCCGAGGGCGACCTCACCTCTCCCGTGCCCGCGCCGCAGGCGGGCAGCCGCGATGAACTGCAGGCCCTGCTGGCGCGCCTGGGGGGTATGCAGGCGCGGCTGGCGGAACTGGTGGTGGGCATGCGCCAGGCCAGCACCTCGGTGGCCGGTGCCAGCAGCGAGATCGCGGCGGGCAACAGCGACCTGTCGGCCCGCACCGAGCACACAGCTTCCAATCTGGAAGAAATCGCCGCCAGCATGGAAGAACTGCTGGCCACCGTGCGCCACAGCGCCGACGCCGCAGCGCAGGCCAGCACGCTGGCCACCGGTGCCAGCAGCGTTGCCCAGCGCGGGCGCGACGCCGTGGACCGCGTGGTGGGCACCATGGATGGCATCGCGCTGTCGTCGCGCCGCATTGCCGACATCACCAGCGTGATTGATGGCATTGCGTTCCAGACCAATATCCTGGCGCTGAACGCGGCCGTGGAAGCGGCCCGTGCCGGTGAGCAGGGGCGAGGCTTTGCGGTGGTGGCCAGCGAGGTGCGCAGCCTGGCCCAGCGCTCGGCCACGGCGGCCAAGGAGATTGGGGGGCTCATCAGCGACAGCGTGCGGCAGGTGGACGAAGGCACCAAGCTGGTACATGCAGCGGGCGGCACCATGGGCGAGATCGTGAACTCGGTGCAGCAGGTGGCCACCATCATTGGCGAGATCAGCACGGCTGCGCGTGAGCAGACCACGGGCCTGAGCCAGGTGGGCGAGGCCGTCTCGCAGCTCGACCAGATGACGCAGCAGAACGCTGCGCTGGTGGAGGAATCCTCCGCCGCAGCCCAGGGCCTGCGCGTGCAGGCGCAGCAACTGGCCGAGCTGGTGGAGGCCTTCCGGCTGCCCGCAGGCAACGCGCTGCGCTGAGCTGGGCTGGGCGGAGAGCAGGGGCGTACCGCTCTACTTCACCTCCACCCGCCAGCGACGGCGCGGCGCACGCAGCGCATGGCGCTTGCGGTACTCGGACGGGGCCATGCCGGTGTAGCGCACAAAGATGCGCCGGAACGCAGCCGGGTCGGCGTAGCCGCAGGCCACGGCAATGCTGGGCACGCTTTCCAGCGTCACCTCCAGCATCACCCGGGCACGCGCGCAGCGCAGGCCGTGCAGGTGGTCCAGCGGCGACTGCGACAGCTCTTGCTGAAAATGCCGCAGCAGGGTGCGTGTGCTCACCGATGCGGCCTCGGCCAGCCGGTCCAGCGAGTAAGGCTGGTCCAGGTGCGCCTCCATGAAGGCAATGGCGCGGGCGAGTGTGCTGTCGCGCGTGGCGGGTATGTGCTGCTGTGCGTTGGCCTGCAGCGCCGCGCGGGCGCGCTGGTGGTCGGGGGTCATCACGGTCTCGCAGGCGGCGGCCAGCTCCGGCCCCAGCGCCTGTCGCACCAGGGCGATGGCCAGCAGGTTCACGTTGCTGGGCAGCGCGCAGCTCAGCCAGGGGCCGTCGTCCGACAGGTCCTGGCCCAGGCTGTGGCCGATGCCCGGGAAGTCCCGTTCAAACCCCGCGATGTAGAACCAGGGCAGGCAGGCCTGGCGCCCATTCAGCCGCCCGCTTTGCGCCGCCAGCCAGGCGCCATTGCCCATGGTGAGCAGCTTTTGCCCTGCGTCCAGCGCAATGCCCAGCTGGCGTGACAGTGCCTGGTGGCGGGCTGCCACGGCACGGATGGCCGGGATGTCTGGCGCGTGGAACGAAGGGATGAACAGCGCCTGGGTGGGGGCCAGTGCCGCATCCTTGTCATCTGGCACCGTGTAGGCTGCCAGGGGGCTCGGCAAGGGTGCCAGGGGCAGGCCCTCGGCGTCAAGCAGGCGCCATGCCAGGCGGGGTGCTTGTGCACCCAGCCGCTGGCTGGCCAGCAGGTTGGCGCCGCGCAGCAGGTCGATGAGCTGCAGGGCACTGCCTGCGGCCGATTCGGGCAGCAGCGGGATGTCCACGCGGAACACCGGGGGCTTGGGTGCCGCCGAAGGCAAGGACGAAGGTGACGGTGGCATGGCGATATTGGCTCTGTGTATGGCGATTTTCGCTTGTCATGAAGGCAGCGTGCGCTTTTAGCATGAACGTGCTTTTCGCTTCCCCACCCAGGCCCTCGTGGCTGTTCACTCCCTACGGATCTGCCCATGCACAAACCCCTCTCTGCCATCGCACTTGCCGCCGGCCTCGTCGCCAGCGGGCTGACTTTTGTCTCTTCGGCCCAGGCCCAGGCGCTGGATGCCGCGGGCCTGCAGACCATCGACGCCGCCGTGAACGCCGTGGCGCCCAAGATGGTCAACTGGCGCCGCGACATCCATGCCCACCCCGAACTCTCGGGCCAGGAAGTGCGCACCGCCAAGCTCGTGGCCGAGCACCTCAAGAAGCTGGGCATGGAAGTGCAGACCGGCGTGGGCGGCACGGGCGTGGTGGGCACGCTCAAGGGCGGCCTGCCCGGCAAGGTGGTGGCCCTGCGCGCCGACATGGACGCACTGCCCGTGCTGGAGAACACTGGCCTGCCCTTTGCCAGCAAGGCCAAGGCCAACTACCTGGGCAAGGAAGTGCCCGTGATGCACGCCTGCGGCCACGACGCCCACACCGCCATGCTGATGGGCGCGGCCGAGGTGCTGGCGGGCATGAAGGCCCAGCTACCCGGCACGGTGAAGTTCATCTTCCAGCCCGCAGAAGAGGGCGCGCCGGTGGAGCCCGACGCCAATGGCAAGGTGCCCAGCTTCGGCGCCAAGGCCATGATCGAAGCCGGTGCGCTCAAGGATGTGCAGGCCATCTACGGCCTGCACATCACCTCCAACCTGCCCGGCGGCGTGGTGGGCTACCGCAGCGGCCCGCTGATGGCCGGGTCGGACAACATCACCATCCATGTGGAAGGGCGCGGTGGTCATGGCTCCTCACCCTGGGCCACCATCGACCCCATCGTGGCCGCCAGCCAGGTGGTGATGGGCCTGCAGACCGTGGTGAGCCGCCAGCTCAACATCAGCCAGGAACCGGCCGTGGTCACTATCGGCCAGATCCAGGGCGGCACCCGCTACAACATCATCCCCGACAAGGTGGAGATGATGGGCACGCTGCGCACGTTTGACGAAGACATGCGCCAGGAAGCACTCAAGCGCATCACCACCACGGCCGAGTCAATCGCTGCCGCCAGCGGCGCCAAGGCCAGCGTGCGTTTTGGCCCCGTGGCCTACCCCGTGACCACCAACCCTGCGCAACTCACGCAGGCGTCGCTGCCCGCGCTGAACCTGGCCATGGGCGGCAAGACCATGGTGATCCCCAAGGTGGCGGGCTCGGAGGACTTCTCGGAGTTCCAGAAGGTCGTGCCGGGCTTCTTCTACTTCCTGGGCGCACCGCCCAAGGGCAAGGAATTTGCCAAGGCGCCACCCAACCACTCCGCGCTGTTCGATATCGACGAGGACCAGCTGCCGACCGGCGCACGCAGCCTGGCCGCACTGGCCGTGGACTTCCTGCAGCGCAAGTAAGAAGCGAAAAGCAGAGGGGCGCCGCGCGGCTCAGGCCGTGCGGCGGGGCGAAGCCAGTCGGCTGCCGATGAGCAGGCGAAATGGCAGCAGCAGCGCCACGCCCAGCCCCAGCTTCACCGCGAGGTCACCCAGTGCCCAGGTGATCCACGGGTCGCTGGTGCCCCCAAACGCAATGCTCCAGAACACGGCGGTGTCCAGCACCGCTGCGAGCAGCGTGGCTACCAGCGGCGCGCGCCACCAGGTGCCATGGCGCAGACGGTCAAACACGCTGATGTCCAGCCACTGCGAGAGCAAAAACGCCGAGCCCGACGCGATGGCAATGCGCGCAGGCGCCAACACCAGCGAGGCGGCCACCGCCACCCCAAACCCCACCCAGGCCACCCGCCGCGCCTGCTGCGGGCCGCGGGCGCGGTTGACCAGCTCGCTCACCAGAAAGGCCACCGGGTAAGTGATGGCACCCCAGGTGAGCCAGTCATTGAGGGGGAACTGGACCAGGATGTTGGACGCCAGCACCACGGCGGCCATGGCCAGGGCCGCTGCTGCAAACTGCAGCGGGGTGGGCGCACGCATCATGTGGCGGCACCGAGCAGGCTGCGCGCTACGGCTTCGCCCACCTTGATGCCATCCACGCCCGCCGACAGAATGCCGCCCGCGTAGCTGGCGCCTTCGCCCGCCGGGTACAGGCCCGGCGTGTTCAGGCTTTGCAGGTTCTCGCCACGCCCGATCTTCAGGGGCGATGAGGTGCGCGTCTCCACGCCCGTCAGCACCGCGTCGTGCATGTCAAAGCCCTTGATCTTGCGGCCGAACACGGGCAGCGCCTCGCGCAGCGCCTCAATGGCGTAGCCGGGCAGGGCGGCGTGCAGGTCGCCCAGGGCCACGCCGGGTTTGTACGACGGCTCCACGCTGCCCAGCTGGGTCGATGGCTTGCCGGCAATGAACTCGCCCACCAGTTGGCCCGGTGCGCTGTAGTCGCGGCCGCCCAGCACAAACGCATTCGATTCCAGCTGGCGCTGCAGCACGCTGCCCGACAGCGGGTGGAACTGCCCGGCGGGCAGGGCCTCGACGCCATAGGTCTGGCCCAGGTGGGTCTCAAATGCCTGCGCGTCCTGCGGGTAGTCGCGGGGGTCGATGCCCACCACCATGCCCGCGTTGGCATTGCGCTCGTTGCGCGAATACTGGCTCATGCCGTTGGTCACCACGCGGTTGGGCTCGCTGGTAGCGGCCACCACGGTGCCACCGGGGCACATGCAGAAGCTGTACACCGCACGGCCGTTGGCGGCGTGGTGCACCAGCTTGTAGTCGGCTGCGCCCAGCAGCGGGTGGCCGGCGTGTCGGCCCCATCGGGCGCGGTCGATCACGCCCTGTGGGTGCTCGATGCGAAAACCGATGGAAAACGGCTTGGCCTCCATGGCCACGCCGCGCTGGTACAGCATGGCAAATGTGTCGCGCGAGCTGTGGCCTAGCGCCATCACCACGTGGTCGGCACGCAGCTCGGTGGTCTCGCCCGTGGCCTGGTTCAGCACCTTCAGGCCGCGCAGGTGGCGGGCTTCTCCGGTGCCTTCGATGATCACGTCCGTCACGCGCTGCTCAAAGCGGATCTCGCCGCCCAGCGCAATGATCTGCTCGCGCAGGTTTTCGACCACCTTCACCAGCTTGAAGGTGCCGATGTGCGGGTGGGCCACGTACAGGATTTCGTCGGGCGCACCGGCCTTGACGAACTCGTTCATCACCTTGCGGCCCAGGTGGCGCGGGTCCTTGATCTGGCTGTAGAGCTTGCCGTCACTGAAGGTGCCGGCGCCACCTTCGCCAAACTGCACGTTGCTTTCGGCATGCAGCTCGCGCTTGCGCCACAGGCCCCAGGTGTCTTTGGTGCGCTCGCGCACGGTCTTGCCGCGCTCCAGCACGATGGGCTTGAAGCCCATTTGCGCCAGCACCAGTGCGGCAAAGATGCCGCAGGGGCCAAAGCCCACTACCACGGGGCGCAGCGGCAGGTTGGCAGGCGCCTGGCCCACTGGGTGCCAGGCCATGTCGGGCGTGGGCTGGATGTGCGGGTTGCCTGCGAACTGCGCCAGCAATGCGGCCTCGCGCGCTGGCTGAGCCAGCGTGATGTCCACGATGTACACCGCCAGCAGGTCCACCTTGCGCGCATCAAAGCTGCGCTTGAAGACGTGCAGGTGGGAGATGTCGGCATCGGCGATGCCCAGGATTTGCGAGGCAGCGGCGCGCAGGGGCGCCTCGGGGGCTTCGGCCACGGTGAAGGGCAGCCGGATTTCGGAGAGTCGGATCATGTTCTTGCGGGCCCGTGTCGATCGGGCGGGTTGCAATGGCGTGGGGCCGCGATGATACGGGGTGCTCGCCACCCACGGAAGCCCTGGCGTGCAGGGGGCGTGGAGCCGTGTGCCTAAAAAACTATCAAATCAATAGCTGTTCGCGCTTGATGGATAAGCGATAGAGGCACTTTTGAATCATATTTTTCGAGCTGTTGGAACTTCATCATCGCTGCCCGACTGTTGGCGCCAGCGCAGCTCTGCCACACCAAAGGCTATGGCCGCCAGCACCAGTGGCCCAAAGTAATACAGCGCCCGGTAGGCCAGCAGGGCCGCCAGCACTTCTTCCTGCCCCAGCGCCTGGGTGGCCAGCAGCGCCACGCCCACGGCCTCCAGCACACCCAGGCCCGCAGGCACGCGCAGCACCAGCCCGGCCACCGCCCCCAGCAACACGGTGGCCAGCGCGGCGGGGTAGCTCACCTGGTGTTGCAGCACCGTCCACAGCGCGGCGCCCATCAGCATCCAGTTAGCGGCCGACACGGCCACCTGCCACAGCGCCACGGGCCAGCCGGGCAGCGGGAACGCGTGGCCTCTCAGCGTGAGGGCGCGGCCACTGCGCAGGGCACACAGCGCCACATAGGCCAGTGGCAGCAATCCCAACACGGTGCCGCCAAGACGCCACTGCCAGGACTCTACAGCCCACCCGGCCACCGCAGGCGGCTGCCACGTCCACGCCAGCACGCCAGCCAGCAACAGGTAACCCACCCAGTTCGTCACGATGCTGGTGCCCACCACCTGACCGATCGTGCCGGGGTCCACGCCACGCCGGTCGTACAGTCGGTAGCGCACGCCCACGCCGCCAATCAGCGAGCCCAGGTTGAGCGTGAACGGGTAGCTCGTCATGGCGATGGCCAGCGTGGTGGTGCGCGCCAAGCGGTGGCCGCTGCAATGGCGGCCCACCCAGTCAAAGCTGCCATAGGTGAAGTGGCTCAGCAGCGCCAGCGCGCCACCCACGGCCAGCGCGGTGGTGGGCAGGTCGCGCAGCGCCTGCAGCACGGCGGGCCAGTCTACGGTGCGCGCCTGCCGAAAGATCAGCCCGGCCACCACCGCAAAAAAAGCGGCAGCGAACCCCCGGGTGGCCCACGGCCACCAGGCCTGCTGCGGCCAGTGGCGCCAGCCGCGTGGGCTGCTACTGGTGCTGCTGCTGGGGGCAGGTGATGCCATGGCGTCGGCGGCGCCCGTCTGGGTGTCCGCGGGCAGTGTGGAGGTGGCCATGGCGGGGGCTCCGGGGCGCCGTCAGGTGGCCGCGCTGCTGGCGGGCTCGGCCGACGACGTGCCCGGGCTGGCCAGCGTGATCGTGGGCTCATGGTGGGGCAGCCAGCCCGCCCACGCCGGGAACCAGCGCATCAGGTGGTACACCGCATAGCTGCGCAGCAGACGCAGTCCATTCCAATGGCTGGGCGCTGCAGCTTCGATCTGCTTGCAACTGGTGTCCATCAGGTGCGACAGGCGGCGGTGCAGGTGGGCGTTGAAGTCGCGGTCCTGGATGATCACGTTGGCCTCCAGGTTCAGCGACAGGCTCAACGGGTCGAGGTTGCTGGAGCCCACGGTGGACCAGTCCTCATCCACCAGCGCAACCTTGCCGTGCAGCGGGCGGTCGCAGTATTCGTACACCCGCACGCCCGCGCGTTGCAGGTGGTCGTACAGCAGGCTGGCTGCCGTCTTCACGATGGGCATGTCGGGCTGGCCTTGCAGGATCAGCCGCACGTCCACGCCCCGCTTTGCGGCCCGCCGCATCTCGCGGATGAAGCGGTAGCCCGGGAAGAAGTAGGCATTGGCAATCACCACTCGGCTGCGCGCGGCGCGCAGGGCCACGCGGTACTGGCGCTCGATGTCGTTGGTGTGCTGCTGGTTGTCGCGCGTCACAAACATGGCGTTGGCTGTGCCTGCGTGGGGGCGGCCGGTAATGTCTGTGGCGTGGGGACGTTGGTGCGCGCTGCGGTCCAGCACCGCCTCGCGCGTGAAGCGGTGCATCTGCGCCACAACCGGGCCGCGTACCTGCACGGCGTAGTCCTGCTTGGCCTCGGGGCCGAAGTCGGCCATGTGGTCGGCTGAATAGTTGATGCCGCCGATAAAACCCAGCTGGCCGTCCACCACCACGATCTTGCGGTGCATGCGACGCAGCACGTTCAGCCGCTGCCCGAGAAAGCGGCGGCCCGGGTCAAAGATGCGAAAGCGCACACCGGCCTCAACCAAGCTGCCCACAAATGTGTCGGACAGGTCGGGCGAGCCAAAGCCATCCACCAGCACATGCACCTCGACACCGCGCTTGGCTGCGGCCAGCAGGGCGGCATGCAGTTCCTGCCCGATCTTGTCCTCGAACAGGATGAAGGTTTCCAGCATCACCTCGCGCCGGGCCTGGGCAATGGCGTTGAACACACGCGGGAAGAACTCCTCGCCGTTTTCCAGCAACTCGAAGTGGTTGCCCGGAACCCAGCGGGATGAGCGTGGCAGGCTGAAAGCAGGGCGCTTCATAGCAGGATCTCCGCCGCCAAAGGCGCATGGTCCGAGAGCTTGTCCCAGGGTTTTTTGGGCAGTGACAGCGGCGCATGCACAGCGGCGTTGCGCACGTAGATGCGGTCCAGCGCCAGCAGCGGCATGGAGGCTGGAAACGTGCGCACCGCACGGCCAAAGGCCTGCACAAACACCTCTTGCAGGCCCGCTTCGCGGTGCAGGATGTCGTGCGCGCGGTTGCGCCAGTCGTTGAAATCCCCCGCCAGCACCACGGGCTCGTTGGCTGGGAAGCTGCGCAGCAGATCGCACACACGCAGCAGCTGCCGCTGTCGATGGGATTCCTGCAGGCCCAGGTGCACACAGACCGCATGCACCGGCAGGTGGTGGCCCGGCGGCTGCAACACGCAATGCAGCATGCCGCGCCGCTCGGGCCCGCTGATGGAGATATCGTGGTTCTCGTAGTGCGTGATCGGAAACTTGGACAACAGCGCATTGCCGTGGTCGCCGTTGTCATACACCGCATTGCGCCCGTAGGCGTATTGCGACCAGATGGTGTCCGCCAGAAACTCGTAGTGCGGCACCTGCGGAAAGTTGGCGAAGCGGCTGGCATGGCGGTGGTGCGTGCCCAGCACCTCCTGCAGAAACACCAGATCGGCTGCCACATCCCGCACGGCATCCCGCAGCTCATGCAGCATGAAACGCCGGTTGAAGGTGGTAAAGCCCTTGTGCACGTTCACGGTGAGCACCTTGAACGCGATGGGCTGGGGATCGGTAGCGGCGGTGGTGGCCATGGGCAGTCAAACAATCTTTGGAGTGGGTCCCCCGCGAAGCCGCCGCGGTGTGCGCAATGGCCACTAGGGGCAGGCCGAGGGATGACTTGATTGTTTGGGCTGCACTGCCTTGCCGCTGTAGGACGGCTGGCCGTGGTTTTGTGCTGCTGGGGACGAAAAAAATGGGGCCTGATAGCCCCATTTCGTACTGCAAAGTGCTGCACTGGCGGCAGCGGCGCTTAAGCCGGCAGGAAGCCTTCCACCGACAGGTAACGCTCGCCCGTGTCGTAGTTGAAGCCCAGCACCTTGGCGCCCGCAGGCAGCTCGGGCAGCTTTTGCGCAATGGCGGCGAGCGTGGCGCCCGACGAAATACCCACCAGGATGCCCTCTTCGCGCGCAGAGCGGCGTGCGTATTCGCGGGCCGGTTCGGCATCGACCTGGATCACACCGTCGAGCAGGCTGGTGTCCAGGTTCTTGGGGATGAACCCCGCGCCAATGCCCTGAATGGGGTGGGGCGACGGTGCGCCCCCCGAGATCACGGGCGACGCCGTGGGCTCCACCGCAAACACCTTCAGGTTGGGGAACTTGGCTTTGAGCACCCGCGCCACGCCGGTGATGTGGCCGCCCGTGCCCACGCCGGTGATCAGCACGTCGATGCCATCGGGGAAGTCCGCCAGGATCTCCTGCGCCGTGGTGCGCACATGCACATCGATGTTGGCGGGGTTCTCGAACTGCTGGGGAACCCACGCGCCGGGTGTCTGCGCCTGCAGTTCTTGTGCGCGGGCAATCGCGCCCTTCATGCCCTTCTCGCGCGGGGTCAGGTCAAACTGCGCGCCATAGGCCAGCATCAGGCGGCGGCGCTCGATGCTCATGCTGTCGGGCATCACGAGGATGAGCTTGTAGCCCTTGACGGCCGCCACCAGCGCCAGGCCAATGCCGGTGTTGCCCGAGGTGGGCTCGATGATCGTGCCGCCGGGCTGCAGGGCGCCCGATTTTTCGGCGTCTTCCACCATCGACAGTGCGATGCGGTCCTTGATGGAGCCGCCAGGGTTGCTGCGCTCGGACTTCACCCACACGTTGGCCGCCGGGCCAAACAGGCGGTTGATGCGCACGTGGGGCGTGTTGCCGATGGTTTGCAGAATGTTGTCAACTTTCATGGCGTCTCCTGTGAGGGGCAAAGAAGGGGGTTGATCCAATCCAGCCCTTCAGAACAAATCCGTTCGGGCTGAGTCTGTCGAAGCGGGGCGCGATGGCGAACTCTTCCACAAACTCAAGCGAACGAGTTCCAGGGCTGGCATTGCGGCACCACGCGCATTCTGAACCAGTTGTTCTACAGCCTTGGTGATATGGATATAGCCAAGGCATCCACCCCAGTCTCTGCAACCCGGCTTACAGCTGCGGGCTGATCTCCACCAGCATGGCTTTGTCCACTGGCGTGATCTGCACCCGCACCGGCAAACCCAGTGCAATCGTCTGCGCGTTGGTGGCCGTGTGCTGCGTCACCTCCGTGCAGGTGTAGCGCGCGGCCTGCCCACTGCGCCACACCGCCAGGGCCAGCGGCAGCATCCACTGATCGGCCAGGTTCGGGCCTAAGGCACCCGCGCTGCGCTGGTAGTCGCGCACCTCATCCACAAGCCGCTTGGCAACCTGCTCGGCCGACAGGCTGCGCTCGCCCAGCTGGCAGAACACCTCGGTGATGTGCTCGTACTCCAGCGTGGCGATCAACGCGTTGCCCGGGCCTTCGTTCTGGCGCGTAGGGGGCTGGCGCAGTCGGCCGGATTCAAAGGTCCAGCCCATGCGCTGGCCCAGCGCGTCCAGCTCCCGCGTGGCAATGTTGCGCGCCAGGCCCGGCACCAGTGCCTCGCCCCAGGCGTCTTGCAGCGGGCCGCGCTCCAGCACATCCACGGGCGTCAACGGCAGCGCTGCGGGCGTGATGTGCGCCAGCAGCTCGCCACCCCCGGCGGGGTAGAAGCCGCGCCGCTGCAGTTGCAGATCCAGGCCCACGCCCAGCCGCCGCACCAGCGGTGCAAACGCCCGCTCCAGAAAGTCAAACGGCGGCGCCATCGGGTTGTGCGTGCCGCCCGAGAGTTGCACGCGGCTTTCTCCATCGGCCAGCATCAACGCGGGCAACACCGTCTGCAGCACCAGCAGGCAACTGCCCGCCGTCGCGATCTGAAAGCGGTAGTCGCCTGCGCGCACGGCGCTGGGCGTGAACAACAGCGTTTGCGACCCCAGCTCGGCCCCGTCGGCCTGCCCACCGCACACGGCCATGGCCGCCTGCACGCAGGCCAGGTGCTGGCGCATCAGCCCCGGCTTGGGCCGCCCGGCGCGGATGCGTGTGATGTGCAGCGGGCGGCCGGTGACCATGGCAAGGGCCAGGCCGGTGCGGAGGATCTGGCCGCCGCCTTCGCCGGTGGAGCCGTCGAGGGTGAGACAAGCGCTACTCATTTAAAAGCTCGTTCGCGAACATATGGTCGATGGCCTCTGTCGCCAGAGCCAGATAAATGCAAACACCTTCAAGCAATGAAGCAAGCTGATGAGTAGATGGGCCAGTCTGTATGAACACCTGCCCCTGCTCCCGCACTTCCATCATGTGAACTAGAGAAGAAACGCCCGCGTGGACGTAGTCCGATAGGGCAGAGTAGGAGAGCGCATAGGTTCTCTCTTCACCGGCTCTTTTTGCCCATTCGGACAGCTTTATCTCGTGCTTCTTGACCCGTACCCCAAGCTCACGCTCCGTCTCCTGTAGCTCGGTTCGATACTTCGCTTGTTCTTCGTTGGTGAAGACCTGGGAAACATTCGGTAGCCCAAGTGCACGTCGGATGATTTGGTATTGAGCCACTCTTTCCTGCTCTACATAGTCCTCGGGCGAAACAGCATCGAGGCAGAGTGCCTTGAGCTTGAATAGCGTCTCAAGGCACATTCGACCCATAGCCGCATTTGCCGCAGCGAGACCTGCTCGCCCCATGGCTTCGCTCCCGCGAGAGAACTCTAGTAGTCGTTGGGCAAGGCCAAGAACAAGACTATGTTTTAGGGTGGACTTGAATGCGTACTTGTCCAACGCGTTGTCAAAGCCCGCAATGGAGGCGTCTACGGCTTTGAAGTTGTCTTCGTAGGCAGTAAGTATTTCTTGTTCCGTCATCCTCACCCCTTCACACACACGACCTGCTTGAGCGTGTACACCACCTCCACCAGGTCTTCCTGCGCCGCCATCACCGCGTCAATGTTCTTGTAGGCCATTGGAATCTCGTCGATCACATCCGCATCCTTTCGGCATTCCACGCCTTCGGTCGCCTTGATCTGGTCTTCGACCGTGAACAGCTTCTTGGCCTTGGTGCGGCTCATGGTGCGCCCTGCGCCGTGGCTGCAGCTGTTGAAGCTCTCGGGGTTGCCTTTTCCGCGCACGATGAAGCTCTTGGCCCCCATGCTCCCCGGGATGATCCCCAGCTTGCCTTGCTCGGCACTCACCGCGCCCTTGCGGGTCACGAAGACCTCTTGGCCGAAGTGCGTCTCACGCTGCACGTAGTTGTGGTGGCAGTTCACCGCTTCCACATGCGTTTCGAACGGCTTGGTGATCACCGTGCGCAGCGCGGCAATCACGCGGCCCATCATCACTTCGCGGTTGGCGGCAGCAAACTTTTGCGCCCACCCCACGGCCTTCACGTAGTCGCCGAAATACTGTGCGCCTTCCTCGAAGTACGCCAGGTCCTTATCGGGCAGGTTGCGCTGGTTCATCTCGGCGTCCTTCTTGGCCAGCTCGATGAAGTGGGTGCCGATAGCGTTCCCCACCCCGCGTGAGCCGGAGTGCAGCATCACCCACACGGACTGGTGTTCGTCCAGGCAGATCTCGATAAAGTGGTTACCCGTTCCCAGCGTCCCCAGTTGCTTGTAGTTGTTCGTGTTCTTGATGCGCGGGTGCGCTTCGCAAATCTCGTCGAACTCATCCACCAGCGCGGCCCAGGCGCGGTCGGTCTCGGCGGGCGGGGTATCCCAGCTGCCCTTGTCGCGGCCCATGCGTTTGGGCGTCATCCCCACCGGCACGGCGCGCTCGATGGCGGCGCGCACACCCGCCAGGTTGTCGGGCAGATCGCTGGCCGTCAGCGTGGTCTTGCACGCCATCATTCCGCAACCCAGGTCCACACCCACCGCAGCGGGAATGATGGCCTTGAGCGTGGGCACGACCGAGCCGATGGTGGCGCCGATCCCCAGGTGCACATCGGGCATCACCGCCACGTGCTTGAATACGATGGGCAGGCGCGCAATGTTGCGCAGCTGGTTCCGGGCTTCTTTTTCCACGGGCACGCCGTTGGTCCACATCTTCACGGGCACGCCGTTGGGTACTTCATATTGTTCGTAGTTGTTCATGTTTTTTCCTGTTCTGTTGTTCATCTTCAGCTGGCCATTGCATCAAAGACAGCTGCAATGCGTTCGGTCAGCGGGTAGTGGATCTGGCCGCATTTGGCGCATGCCGGGCGCCAGTCGGCGGGTGGCCCGTCCTCTGTCAGCTTCAATAGCTTGTGTGCCCACGCGGCTTTGACTTGCGGATCATTCAGCCATGCCTGCATGGCGGCCTGAAAGGGCGCCTCGGCAAACGCGTTGGAGATCGCTCCGCCATTCGTCCAGTATTCCCAGTAGTAGGAATCTACAAAGTTCAGTGTCGCGGCTTCGCGGTCGTCGGCTAACCAGTCGTCCAGCAAGGGCTGTATGGATACTCCGGCGTAGTCCCACATCAGCAGGATGCTGAATGCGTGCTCTCCCTGGAAAAGGCCGTCGCTGTCCGGCTCCCACTGCGCCAGGCCCTCGGCGAAGAATGCCCGTGCATAACCCAGCACGGCAGCCCTCTCGTCAGATGCGTAGGCATCGGCAAGGCAACGCCCCAGCCGGTCGAGATAGATCTCGGTGGAGTGGTGCAATCGGGCTCCTTGCGCCAGCAATTCCAGCATGCGAGGCAGGTAGTACTTGATCTCGTCAGCGGGCTGTACCTGGCTCTTGGCAGAGTCGTTGTATTGATAAAAGTGTTCCCGCGTCAGTTGGCGCAGCGGCAGGCATCGCATCTCGCGCTCCAGTTCGGCATCCATGCAGCAGCCGGTGCAGACATCCAGCAGCCCATGCGGTGCCTGGTATTTCGCAAAGGTCTGGTAGACCGCCTGTGTGGCGGCTTCCAGAGGCATTGCAGCAGTCGTTGGTTTCTTTTTCATGGTTCTCTTTCAGCGCATCTTCACCAGGCCGTTCAGCACCTGATCCAGTCCGCCAAACACCGAGATCTTGTCGATCCGTTCAGCCACGCGTTCCAGCGTCTCCAGCTCCTTCATGCGCAGGGCGACGGGGTTGTCCTCCATCACCTTTGCCGTGTTGAGCAGCGAGCGCGTAGCGGCAGTCTCTTCGCGGCGGCGGATCACGTTGGCCTGGGCCTGTTTCTCCGCCTGCACCACCTGGGTCAGGATGGTTTTCATCTCGCCGGGCAGCACGATGTCCTTCACGCCCACGCTTTCCAGCTGCATGCCGTAGGGCGATAGCTTGGCGGCCATGTGCGCGGTCACCACGTCGTCGATCACCGTCTTGTTCTCCAGCAGCTCATCGAGCGTGCGGGTGCCCACGGCGGCGCGCAGCGCAAACTGCAGCTCGCGATACAGGTGATCGGCAGGCTTTTGCAACTGGGCAAAGGCGCGCAGCACATCGGTGTAGCGGAAGGTGGCAGACAGGTTCAGCCGCAGGCTCACCTTGTCACGGGTCATGATGTCTTGGCCTGATACCTCCACGGCTTGCAGGCGCAGGTCCACCAGCTCCACGGCGATGGTGCGGCCGTACTTCCAGAACGCGTAGGCGCCTGCGGGCAGCAGTCGATCCACCTTGCCGTCGATGGTGAGCAGCGCGCACTGGCCCTCGGGCACCTGCACCTGCAGCACGCCGGTCAATCCGGTCACGCTGCGCTGGCGCAGCTGGGTCTGGGTGAGGCGCGCCACCAGGGTAGCGGGCAGCTCGGGGCCAGCGTCGAGGTCGATCACCTGCACGTTCACCTCCACCAGGCCTTTCCAATAGAGGCGACGGGTGCCAGGGGGCAGCACTTCGACCAGCACACCGTTTTCGCTGCGCAGGCCCACTTGCTGCTCCGACAGGTTCACTTGCACGAATTCGGCAGCCACCACGGCAGGCTCGTGCGCCATCAGGTAGTCGGCCAGGCCGTGGGTGAACGCAGGTTGTTCGAGGGCGAAGGTCTCTACCCGCGACTGGTCCATGCCGGCAAACAGCCAGTAGGTGCCGCTTTGGAGCACGCGGTCAAAGCTGCCGTTGCGCAGCAGCAGGGCTCGTTCGTTTTTCTTCACGGTCACTCGTTCGATCAGCTTCATCATTTTTCTTCTCCTTGTTCTGTCGTTGTCGTTACTTCTTCGTTGTCGTTGCAATCAGGGTGCCGTTACAGCAATGGCGGGGTGCCAGGGGGCACAGCCAGGGCCCTGCAGTGCGCCGTGGTTGCTGCCCTGCAAGCAGGGCGGCAGCGTGGCTGGCTGCGGGCGCGGGCTGTGCCGGGTGCTGGCACAAACCGCCACCGGCTGACGGGGTCTTGCCTTGCGGTTGCGTCCAAAAGAGGGGCAACCCTGGGGCAACTCCCCGCGTTCGGCGGGTGGTCTTTCGACCGTTTCTCAGTTCCAACCATTCGGTCGGATGAATGGGCAGGAGTCGAACCTGCTACAGCCCTCTTGCGAGGGTGCTCTACCAATGAGCTACCAATGGAGGCAAGCCGGGAGTCGAACCCGGCACCCCTTTCGGGATGGCTACCACTGCCGTGCCGTTACCCAGCGCTCACGGTGTGCGGCATGCGGGGAATCGACAGGGCTTTGAGAGCCCGGATTCCCTGCACCGGCGGGGCGAACGTTGGTCCTAACCCCGGCCTGTGAGCGGTCACCGCCTGCGCTGTATGTCTTATCTATTGCCAGATGTGTGCCAGCCTGATTTTTGTCGGTTGAATTTCTTCAAGTCGTTGATTTGTATAGAGAAATTCATCCGTAAGATTTTTTGCTTCTTAGGTGAATTTGAAATTAATAGAATTAAAGCTAGCTAAATAGATGAACAGCATGCGCAAAAACAAAGTCGTGATCGGTTTCCTTGGCACCCAGCTCGACTCCGGCCGGGGCGCGGGGCGGTGGGAGAAGTGGCGCCCCACCGTATCGCTCGTGCAACATGAGGACGTGGTGATCGAGCGGCTGGAGCTGCTCTACACGCCGCCCCACCAGGACTTGGCGCAACAGGTGCGCGCGGACATGGTGATCGCGTCCCCCGAGACCACGGTGAACCTGGTACTCCTGCCCATTGCCGACCCGTGGGACTTTGGCGAGGTGTATGCCAAGCTGTTTGACTGGGCGCAGGCCTACCGCTTCGACACCGAGCGCGAGGAATACTGGACCCACATCACCACCGGCACCCACGTGGCGCAGATCTGCCTGTTCCTGCTGGTGGAGTCGCGCCGCATTCCGGGCGTGCTGGCGCAGACCTCGCCGCCCAAGCGCCAGCAGATGGGCGATCCGGGCAGCTACGCGCTGATTGATCTGGACCTCTCGCGCTACGACGTGATCGCCCAGCGTTTTGGCGCCGAGCAGCGCGATGCGGTGGACTTCCTCAAGAGCGGCATTGCCACGCGCAACGTGCGCTTCAACGCGCTGATCGACGAGGTGGAGCGGGTGGCGGTGCGCTCGCGCGCGCCCATCCTGTTCACCGGGCCCACGGGTGCGGGCAAGTCGCACCTGGCGCGGCGCATGTTCGAGCTGAAAAAGTCGCGCCACCAGGTGGAGGGCGAGTTCGTGGAAGTGAACTGCGCAACGCTGCATGGCGACGGCGCAGCGTCCACGCTGTTCGGCCACAAAAAGGGCGCCTTCACTGGCGCAGCGGCCGACCGTGCGGGCCTGCTGCGCACGGCACACAAGGGCGTGCTGTTCCTCGACGAGATTGGCGAACTGGGCCTGGACGAGCAGGCCATGCTGCTCAAGGCGGTGGAGGAAAAGCGCTTCTACCCCATGGGCAGCGACCGCGAGGTGGCCAGCGACTTCGAGCTGATCGCCGGCACCAACCGCGACCTGCGCACCGAGGTGGCGGCCGGGCGCTTTCGCGAAGACCTGTATGCGCGCATCAACCTCTGGAGCTATGTGCTGCCCGGCCTGGCGCAGCGGCCTGAAGACATCGAACCTAATGTGGACCACCAGCTGGCCCGCGCAGGCACCGAGCTGGGCCGCAGCGTGCGCTTTTCCAACGAGGCGCGCGCGGCCTACCTGCGCTACGCCCAGTCGCCGGAGGCCCTGTGGACCGGCAACTTCCGCGACCTTTCGGCCAGCGTGACGCGCCTGGCCACGCTGGCCGACAGCGGCCGCATTGGCCTGTCCCTGGTCGAGGCCGAAATGGCCCGCCTGCGCTGGCTGTGGCAACCCGCCAGCGATGCGCGCAACGGTTTGGCGTCCACGCCCGGTACGCTGGGCCGTGACCATCTCTCGGATCTGCTCGGCAAGGATGCCGTGGAGTCCATGGATCTCTTCGACCAGCTGCAACTCGCTGCCGTGCTGCAGGTCTGCCGCCAGGCCCGCACCCTGTCGGACGCAGGGCGCCTGCTGTTCCAAGCCTCGCGCACGCAGCGCACGGTGGTCAATGATGCGGATCGGCTGCGCAAGTACCTGGCGCGGTTCGGGCTGGACTGGGAGCGGTTGACTTCGGCGTCGTTCCCGTCATGGTTGGGACGACGCCATTAGACACAGTGCGTGGTCCCGCGCGGTGTTTGCAGCGCAAGCCTCGGCGGCCGCCCTGCGATGGCTGGCGGGGCAGCGCCCAGCCGCGCAGCAGGGCGGTGATGCGGGAAACGTCTCACTGCTCGCGCGCGAAATGGTGAGTCTGGCCATCTGTCCAGGTGATGATTCCTGTTCCCAGCAGGTCGAGCTGCCAGTGAAGTTGGCGTTCGCCCCGAGCGTTTACTGCGAACCCTTCCGCGTAGCAGCCAGACCAGTCACGTTGCGCGAACCCTTCTTCCGGGACGCGCTTGGCTTCGTGCAGAAAGTACGTCCTTAATTCGGCTTCACTGAAGCGCGGTGCTTCGCAGCGGTTACGTGTGCCTTCTTTGACGGCGAAACTCTGTACCCAATGAAGGTTGGATGGCTGTGCCACTGCGGACGCGCAGGCCCAACAAGACAAGAGGGTGATCAGCGCCACCCTCATTGGAACACCAGGCTCTTGGCCTCATCGGCCTGTTTGTAAGAGATGTCGGAGTGACGGTAAACGTCCGTTTGCAAGTCCAGCCCGTAGTGGCTACCCAATGCCTGCGTCAGCCATTTCAGCGATTCGGTCTGCTCTGCCGTGGGGCGCTCGAACAGTTTTGTCTTTGGGTCGAATTTGGCTACCACTTCAATGGCCACGGAGTCACCGTTGGTTGGATATCGATCGGGGTAGGCCTTGGCCTGCTCCCGGGTGTTGAGCGCTTTGACTTTGGCGCCGTAGCTTGCAGACGAGTTCATGAGCGTGTCGATCGCCGTTTTCTCTTCTTTGCTGCAGGTTCGGCTGTCATCGCATCGGGAGCGGATTTTTCCGACGCTGTAGACGCTCTGGTCCAGTCGCGCAGTTTGGTAAATGGTGCCGTCTTTTTCGATGTAGAAGTGCGCGCCGATCCCGTCGGTCTTGGCGTGTTCTAGATTCATGGTGCTGCTGTCGGTTTGGTGCAGCACGATGGCATCGACCCTGGTCATGGCGCCGTGTTCCAGTGCCGCAACGCGCTTATCGACTACGCGTGGGTCGACGATAAAGCCGTCCTTGATGGTCAAATCTTCATTGACTCCGTGGCCACCCGGAACTCCTCCCGCATGGGTCGTTGCAGTCACGTTCATTGGCATTCCTCCTGATGTTGCTGTGGTAAACGGTGCGGGGCCAGTGTGCCCATTGAGAACCCGTGGCGCCATATGTGTGATTACCAGTGAGACAGTATTTCTGGTTTCATCCTGTAAGTAGTCATTGCGCGGCCCGTCACGATCTAGGACCCGTTTTCAATGGCTGCTTACCCTTTGTGCATGCAAAGCCGGAAAGCGACTCAGGCAAGTCGACAAGTGGCCACCCGCCTACCGGGGCGCACTAAGTGGATTTTTGAGACAGGTGCAGCTTGCGGATGGCGCAGCGCCGTGCGCCGTGGCCAGGGGCGATGCGATAATCGCCAGCGTGAAGCGCGCCAGACCGCCGCTGGTGCAATCTGGGAAACCAGGCACTGGAGGAACGTCCGGACTGCACAGGACAGCGTAGCAGCTAACGGCTGCCCACCGTGAGGTGAGGATCAGAGCAACAGAGACGAGTCCCGGGGGAGTGCCGCAAGGCAAACCACCGGGGGTGAAACGGGCAATCTCTACGCGCAGCAATACCAAGTAGGCCAACGTTGATGTGGTTCCGCAGAGTTGGCGGGTAGGTAGCACCGAGCCGTGGTGGCGACACCCGGCCCAGATTAATGGCGGTCACACTGCGGGCAACCGTGGTGCACAGAATCCGGCTTATCGGCGCGCTTCACACTTTATTTCCCATCCCCGGTTTCCCCACCGCGGTTCCCAGGCCCTTCGCGCCTCAAGCTCTGCCGATGGCGGGAATAAGCCGGCCTTGCCCAGCAAGGGGCGGGGGCTGGCTCAGTTTTTCGTGCAATGGGGCGCATGCCCCTTTTCCAGCTCGCTGGCTCGCGCCACGGTGTCGGGGTGGCTGCTGAGCAGCGACCAGACAGGGTGCGACGCCATCTCTTCGGCCGTCTTGCGCTGGCGCGAGCGTTCGGGGCTGCTGGCGCCGGGCTTGGCCGTGGGTGCGGCTGCCTGGTTCTGGCCTGCTTTCTCTTCTTCTTCTTTCTTCTTGTTTTCTTCTTCTTCCTCTTCGTCATGGGCAATGGCCAGCAGCAGCTTGCCCATGGGTGCCGTGGGCAGGGCCGTGTGGTTCATGAGGGCGATGGCGTAGCAGTCGGCTTCGCGTTCGTGGCTGCGGCTGTAGGCCAGGCCGGTGAGCAACGATGCGCCTGTGGACACCACGGCCGACACGTCCCCGAGCGCCAGGCCCAGGCCCATGTTGAGCACGCCTTGTTCCACCACCATGCGGGTGGTGTGGCGGTACACCACATGGCCGATCTCGTGGGCCAGCACGCCCACCAGGGCGTCGTCGGGCAGGCCCTGGTCGGTGGCGGTTTTCACGATGCCGTCGGTCATCACGATCTTGCCGCCGGGCAGGGCAAACGCATTGGCGCCCATGCCCGATCGGAACTCCAGCGACAGCGGCGGACGGTAGTCGGGGTAGCGGTGCATGGTTGTGGGCGTCTGCTGCACCAGGGCGTCAAAGCGGGCCTTGAGCTGCTCCTGTCGCTCCTTGGGGAGCTTGCTGGGCTTCAAGGTGCCGTCGTCCATTTGCTTGAGCACGTTCTCGGCCACGCTGGTTTCCCAGCCCAGGGGCACAAAGCGGGTGAGCTGTGTGGCTGCCCAGGGTGTGCCATAGCGGTAGAACAGCGTAAGGCCGATGACGGCGGCAGCTGTCACACCCAGCAGTACGGGCCAGCGGGTCTGCATGCGCTGGGCCAGGCCGTGGCGCTCGCCAGCGGCTGCGAGGGCGGCACGCCAGTCGCTCACGGCATCGATCTCCAGGCTGCCGTGGTCCCGCAGGTCCACGACCACCCGGGGCTGGGGCTTGTGTTCGTTCCAGGCCTCTGGCCAGCCCACGTCCTTCCAGGCGAACACGACCGGCTCGGCGCCCGGCTGTGAGAGCGGGTGCAGCACCAGCGACGGGCCCTGCGGCGTGGGCCGCAGGCTCACCATCACGGGGCGGGCTCTGCTGCTCTGGCCGTCGAACCAGCGTCCTTGGAGCAGGTCTGTGTTCACGGGGGCGGGCATGCTCAACCGATGAGGTCCAGGCCTGCCGCATCGGCCAGCGCATCGCCCAGGCCGCCCTGTTGCTGGCGCACCATGGCGCCCGCCACCTGTTCCACGCCGCCCTTGACGTGCAGGGTGACGGATTCGCATTTCATGCGGTATTCACTCACCCGTGCAAACGGGCGGTAGAGGCCGAGCGTGAGCAGGGTGAGCAGCATGTTCTTGATGCGCAGCCCCACGTAGCTGCCGCTCTTGAGGTGGCACTTGAACCGTGCCACATGGCTCACGCCGATGTTGTTCCACATGAGCTGGAACATGCGCGCCTCGCGGTAGGCGCGGGCGGGGGCCGAAGCCAGGATCAGCATGAAGATGCCCGCGACGATGGACACGATGATCACCAGAATCATCCACAAGCCCATGCGGCTGCTCTGACCGGCGAACAGGGCGATGGAGCTGCCCGCCAGCACGCCAATCAACACCGAGAACCCCACCACGGTCAGCACGAAAACGGCCACCGTGGCCAGCCACACCTTGACGAAATCCATGTACACCGGCTTCCAGCGGCCTTTTTCGGCGCCTACCTGGGCCTTGAGCACCAGCAGGCTCTTGTAGTTGTATTCCAGGCGGATGAAACACAGCACGGTCAGCACCAGGCCCAGCAGCAGCAGGGCGCCCATGGCCGGGGTGAACGAAGGCATCTTGGGGTTGGCGGCTTCGTCCTCCACCTCCTGCAAGACGTCGGCCAGTTCGGGCGAGAGGATCTGCATGCCAAAAAACACGCCAAACCACACCAATGCCAGCGCAAACAGGGGCCAGCTCGCGAGGTAGACCTCTTTCCAGTGGGCAGTGAACTGCAGGCGCAAGCCGCGCCAGCGCGTGGCGCCCAGCCGAAAACGCATGGCACTGCCCCAGATCAGCGGCGAGAGCACGGCGCCCGTCAGCAGCAAGACGCCCACGGCAGCATCCTGCCCCGTGTTGGCCGCGATGTTGTAGGCCAGGGTGATGAGCATCAGCAGCACAAAGCCCATCACCATCTTGCGCTGCTGCGCGGTGAATTCGAGGGGGCTGCCTGCCACCAGCGTGTGGCTGTAGAAATACTGCGCGGTGCGGCGCCGGGCCCAGGGGGTGTAGATGCCCAGCGTGACGATGGACAGCAGCACGTTGACGATCCACACCCGGAAGTATTCGCCCCCGCTGCCCGTGAACTCCATCGGGTGTGCATCGATGTTCTGCGGCATGAACGTAGACATCGGCCCCGCAGCGCTGTCTCTGTCTGATGAAACTTGGCTCATGAACTCCCTCCTGTTTGCCGCGCAGTGTAGCAGCGGTCAGTGGAAGAAAAATTTATGCCAAATTGGCATCTGGCGCTTTTCCAACAAGCGCTGGCAGCTATGAGTTTGATAGCTGCGAACTTGTCGCTTGGAAGCTGGGGCTTACCGTTCGGGCCGAGCATGTCCAAGCTTGGCGCCGTGCTTCGACAAGCTCAGCGTGAACGGTTTGGGTTGGTCTGATACCGAACCCGTCGGCAGGGTCGCCAAGCGGACGGTCGCACCGACGTAGCCACGGGGCTCGCGGCCAGACCAGTGCCACCGTGGAACTGGCTTTGCCAGGCCACCGGTGGCGTCCCCCCGGGGGGGGACGGCGCCGAAGGCGACTCAGGGGGGATTCAAAATCTTTCCCAAGGCTGCAAATACCGCCACTGCCCTTCAGGCACCTTCGCCAGCGGCACGCGGCCGATGCGGATGCGCTTCAAGGCCACCACGGCCAGGCCCACGGCCTCGCACATGGCCGGGATCTGGCCGGGGCGGATGCCCTTGAGGGCAAAGCGCAGCTTGGTCTCGTTTTGCCAGCTCACCTTGATGGGCGGCAGCGGGCGGCCGTTGAACGAGAGGCCGTGGCACAGGCGCTGCAGCCCGTTCGGTGCAATGTCGCCTTTCACCTCCACGATGCACTCCTGCTCCAGCGACTCGATGTCTTCCGCCAGCTTGCGCGCGATGCGCTTGTCCTGCGTGTAGACCACCAAGCCACTGGCCTCGGTGGGCAGCGGGGTGAAACATTCCAGCTGCTTGAAGTGGCGCTGCAGCACACGGATGCCTGAGGCGTCCTCAGGCAGGTGGGATGCCGGGCCCAGCAGGGTGGTGGCCGCAGTGGCGCCCTGGCTGCGGCTGGCATGGGCCGCCTGCCCGGCGGGCAGACCCAGGCCCGCTTCAAACCCCACTGGCTTATGTAGCAGCAAGGTCACCGGGGTCAACTCCAGCAGGCTGGCGTCTGGCGCCACCGTCACGGCTTGGTCGGGGCGCACGCGTGCGCCGGGGGCTTCCACCACCTGGCCGTCCACGCTCACAAAGCCGCCTTCGACGAACTGCTCGGCCGTGCTGCGCGAGCAGTTCAGTTGGTCGGCCACACGCTTGGCTAGGCGGATGTGGGAGGGTTCGGGGTTTTTGTCATTCATGGGTTGGGGCGGCTTTCTTTGTTGGATGGATTGTGTGGGCACGCCTCTTGTTGTTCGTGGCGCGTGCAGCGGGCGCGCTCTCCGCCAGGGACGCCAAGCAAGGGCCGCCCCGCAGCGAGGGCGTCGTCCCCCGGATGGGGGAAGGCGCCGCAGGCGACTCAGGGGGCGAACATTCTTATTCGCTCCACATGCGCCAGGAGCGAGCGCTGCGCAACGGGCCACATGCGCGGCGGCACGTCGGCGTAGGCGTGCCGCACCCAGTCTTCCATGCTGCCCTGGGGCAGCGCCTGCATGGCGGCCAGCACCTTGGCCTCGCGTGCCAGGCGGTGGGACTTGAGCTTGGCGATGGCGCTACGGGCATCGCCCAGAACATAACCGTGCGCAGGCAGGATGAACTCCACGCCATGCTCGGCGCACACGGCGTCGAGCTTGTCCAGCGAATCGAGGTAGTCGGCCATGTTGCCGTCGGGTGGGTCCACCACCGTGGTGCTGCCGTTCAGGATGTGGTCACCGCTGAACAGCAGGGCGTCTTCCACCAGCAGCAGGCACAGGTGGTTGGCGGCGTGGCCCGGGGTGTGGATGACCCGCAAAGTATGGGTAATATTGTCCTCTGGCGCTTGTCCATCAAGCGCGAGTAGCTCATTATTTTGTAGCGATCTGTCGGGTGTGAATGTGCTGGCCGTGCGCGCGGTGGGCGCCGAGGGCAGGCCCAGGATGGGGGGCCGGGCTTTGCCCGCCTGCACACACAGTGCCTGCAGCGGCGCGGCGCCCGGCGAGTGGTCGGGGTGCGAGTGGGTGCACACGATCATGCGGATGTCGCCCCCGGCGGCGCGCCAGAGCTTGTCCAGGTGTTCGGGGTCTGCCGGGCCGGGGTCGATGGCGATATAGCCCGTGGCGGGGTCGCCCACCAGGTAGCTGTTGGTGCCGGGGCCGGTCATCACACCGGGGTTGGGGGCGGTCAACCGCTGTACGTTGCGCAGCAGCGGCACGGGGCGCTCGGTTTGCCAGTCCAGCGGGTGCACGATCTGGCCGTCGGGGCACACCAGGGCCAGCTCGCCGTAGGGCATGTCGCTTTCCATGTACCGCGCTTCCTTGCCCGCCAGCGTGCCCGCGCGCGGGCAGCTGGTCCACAGGGGCAACTCGTGGGCCAGCGCGTCGAACACCGCCTGGGTGGTGGCAAACGTGGCCAGCCGCTGCAGCGTGCGGATGGTCGGAAAGATCATGAAGAACTGCCCCGCTTCATGCCGCGCCAGCGCATCGGCCGGGCGCACCCAGACGGGCTCGAACTGTTCGGACTCGTCGGCCACGGGCTCCTGGCCCTCGGGCATGCGGGCGACGAGAAATGGCACGTCGAAGCGGCGCGGCAGGTCGCGGTCGGTGATCCAGTGGGCCAGCATGAAAACGCTGTCGGCCGCCAGCCGCAGGCCGCGCGCGGTGCATTGCGCCACAAAGGGCTGGTGGCGGTCGATGGCGGCGATGTCCTGCGCATCGGCCATCAACCCCTTGCGGGGGCCGTCGGCATGGCGGGCCAGCAGCACACCCAGTTCTTCAAAACTCTCACGGATGGCGGCGATGGCCTGGGTGAGGTGCAGGTCGCTTTGGGTGGGGCGGCGGTCGGCGGCGGTGTGCGACTGCGCATCCAGCGCATCGATGCCCCCGCCCGGGAACACATAGGCACCCGGTGCAAAGCTGGCCTTGTCGGAGCGCCGGGTCATGAGGACTTCGATGCCTCCCGCATTGCCGGGTGCATCGCGCAGCAGCAGCACAGTGGCGGCCAGGCGGGTGGCTACAGGTTCGCGGTAGGGGTGCAGATGTTGGCTGGTGCGGGGCATCGGGCCATTATCGAGGGGAGGCGCGCCGTGTGCACACGTCCCACTTCGGTACGGCCCATGGGCCGTACTACGGCGGGTGTGCTGGGTTTGACCACTCAGCGCAACACCCGCAGCTGCTGCAGGCGCAGCAGCACCGCATCAATGACGGCGTTGGCGCCTTCCACGTCGCAGCTCCACAGCATCTCCAGCAGTTCGATCAGCGCGATGGCGTTGGTCTCCTGCAGTGCCGCCTGGGCAGCTGCCTGGAGGTTGTGCGCGCCCAGATCGTCCAGAACGTTGACGGTTAATCCCATGAGGTACTCCCTGTTTTTTTAAGGAGGTCCATCGTAGGTGCGCGGCGGCCGTGCGGCGGGCTGGTCGGCATGATCAATATCAAGGGCGGGCGAGAAAGAAAGCGACAGTGCGCACCCCCTCCTCGCTCAACCGCGTGCCGGAATTGCCAGACCCCTGATCACCGGAGGGCGTGCCACAAACACGTCCAGCACGCGCTGCACGTCGGTGAACTGGCCAAACTCCACGAGGTCGCCCGCGCCGTAGAAACCAATCAGGTTGCGCACCCAGGGCAGGATGGCGATGTCGGCAATGGTGTACTTGTCGCCCATCACCCACTGGCGGCCTGTCAGGCGCTGGTTCAGCACGCCCAGCAGGCGCTTGGATTCGGCCACGTAGCGGTCACGCGGGCGCTTGTCTTCATAGTCCTTGCCCGCAAACTTGTGGAAGAAGCCGAGCTGGCCGAACATCGGGCCCAGGCCGCCCATCTGCCACATCACCCACTGGATGGTTTCGTAGCGCGCAGCGGCCTCCTGCGGGATCAGCTGGCCGGTTTTCTCGGCCAGGTACAACAGGATGGCGCCGGATTCGAACAGCGCCAGCGGCTGGCCACCCGGGCCATTCGGGTCGAGGATGGCGGGGATCTTGTTGTTGGGGTTGAGCGACAGGAACTCGGGCGAGGTCTGGTCGTTGGTGTCAAAGCTCACCAGGTGGGGTTCATACGGCAGGCCCAGCTCTTCGAGCGCAATCGACACCTTCACGCCGTTGGGCGTGGGCAGCGAATACAGCTGGAGGCGGTCGGGGTGCTGGGAGGGCCATTTGTGGGTGATGGCGAAGGCGGAAAGATCGGGCATCAAAGAGTCCTTGGCGGGTGGCAGCCAGAGCGGCGCCCAAAGAGCGCAAGCCTAATGGGGCCGTGAAACCGGCGCTGCCTGAGGTTATTGGCGGCCCACCGACGATAATCTGACGGATGCAGATTCGCTTTACCAAAATGCAGGGCGCGGGCAACGATTTCGTGGTGCTCGACGAAACCCAGG
This sequence comes from Acidovorax sp. Leaf73, assembly GCF_916855635.1. NCBI lineage: Bacteria > Pseudomonadati > Pseudomonadota > Betaproteobacteria > Burkholderiales > Comamonadaceae > Acidovorax > Acidovorax sp. Leaf73. Next base: position 90,849 of record NZ_CAKASI010000004.1, on the reverse strand, counting down.
GCCGGCTGGGGCTCAGCACCGCCCAATACCGTTTTCTGGCCGACCGCCACTTCGGCGTGGGGGCCGACCAGATCCTCACCGTGCGTCCTTCGCCCGCTGACGGTATCGACTTCGAATACGTGATCCACAACGCCGATGGCGGAGAGGTGGAGCAGTGTGGCAACGGCGCCCGCTGCTTTGCGCGCTTTGTGCACGACAAAGGCCTGTCGGGCAAAGACACCCTGCGGGTGCAGACCCAAAGCGGCGTGATCGCCCCCCGCCTCACGCCCGATGGCCGTGTCACCGTGGACATGGGCCGCCCGCAGTTCGATCCCGCGCAGGTACCGTTCGATGCCAGCGGCCTGAGCCCTGTAGAGCAAGGATCAGGGCAAAAATGGCCTCTAGCGCTGGATGGTAAAGCGCTGGTAGCTACTTTTTTGATAGCAGTGGTCTCCATGGGCAACCCCCACGCCGTACAACTGGTGGACAACGTGGACACCGCCCCCGTCGCCGAAGCGGGCCCTTTGATCGAGCGCCACGCGCGTTTTCCGCAGCGCGTGAACGCAGGCTTTTTGCAGATCGTGGACCGCACCCACGTGCGGCTGCGCGTGTTCGAGCGCGGTGCCGGTGAGACCCTGGCCTGCGGCACGGGCGCCTGCGCCGCCGTGTCGGCCGGCATCCGCCTCGGCCTGCTCGATAACGAGGTGCATGTGGACACGCGCGGCGGACGCCTCACCATTGCCTGGAGCGGTGCCGACACCGATTCCGTTTTCATGACAGGCCCCGCCACCACGGTGTTCGAAGGCCAGATCGACATTCCTGACACCCTCCTATGACGTCCCACATCCCACCGATCACCGAAGACGACATCGCCCAGTTCCTCACCAACACGCCGGGCTTTTTCGAACGCCATGCCGAGGTGCTGGCTAGCGTGCAGATCACCAGCCCCCACGGCGCGCGCGCCGTGAGCTTGCAGGAGCGACAGGCCGAAATGCTGCGTGAAAAGATCAAGGGCCTGGAGCAGCGCATCATGGAAATGGTGCGTAACAGCACCGAAAACGCTGCCATTGCCAACAAGGTCCACCAATGGACCGGCAGCCTGCTGCAGGTGCGCGACCCGTTCGACCTGCCCCAGGCTGTGGTGGATGGTGTGCGCACCCTTTTCGACGTGCCCCAGGCGGCGGTCCGCGTGTGGGAGGTGGCCGCGCCGTACATCGACGCCGACTTCACCCAGGGCGCCAGCGAAGACGCCCGCGCGTTCGCCTCGTCGCTCACCATGCCGTTCTGCGGCCCAAACCTGGGTTTCGAGCCCGCCGCCTGGCTGGCCAACGAGGCGGGCGAGCCCGCCCAGTCGCTGGCTCTGCTGCCGCTGCGCGCAGGCGCCATCGACAGCGCCACGCCCGCCTTTGGCCTGCTGGTGCTGGGCTCGCAAGACCCGCAGCGTTTTGATGCCACGATGGGCACCGAATTTCTGTCGCGCATGGCAGAACTCGCCAGCGCCGCATTGCTTCGTCTGAAGTAGCCAGACGGCCAGCGGCCACTCTGCGGCGGCTCAGCCACGGCAACCATGTCTGACACGCCCACTGCGCCCACCACGCTCGACCCCCACGTCCTGCGCTACCTGGAGCACGTGCGCGTCGAAAAGCGGCTGGCAGCGCGCACGCTCACGCTCTACGCGCTGGACCTTGAAAAGCTCGCGCAGTTTGCGGCGGCGGTCAGCGTGCCGCTGCTGCAGCTGCAGACCGCACACATCCGCCGTTTTGTCGCGCAGATGCACAGCGGCGGGCGCAGCGGGCGCGGCATTGCGCTCATCCTCTCGGGCTGGCGCGGTTTTTTCATCTGGGCGGGGCGGCAGGGGCTGATTCCGCACAACCCGGTGCAGGACGTGCGCGCCCCCAAGGCGCCCAAGCCACTGCCCAAGGCGCTGGGCGTCGATGACGCCGTCCGGCTGGCCGAATTCGACAACACCGGCGCCGACCCCTGGCTGGAGGCGCGCGATGCTGCGATGGTCGAGCTGCTCTACGGCTGCGGCCTGCGCGTGGGTGAACTCGCGGGGCTCGACGCCATCCCCAATGCCGACACGCAGCGCCAGGGCCGTGGCTGGGTGGATCTGCAAGCCGGGGAGGCCCATGTGTTCGGCAAAGGCAGCAAGCGCCGCAGTGTTCCCGTGGGCAGGGCGGCCACGGCAGCGCTGCAGGCCTGGCTGCAGCTGCGGGCCACGCCCTTCGGCGGTGAAGGATCAGCGCGGCTTGACACCGCACTGTTCGTCGGCCAGCGCGGCAAGCGGCTCACGGCACAATCGATCTGGTTGCGCCTGCGCCAGCGCAGCCAGCAGGCGGGTTTGACCACGCCGGTGCACCCGCACATGCTGCGCCACTCGTTTGCCAGCCACCTGCTGCAAAGCAGCGGCGACCTGCGTGCGGTGCAGGAGCTGCTGGGTCACGCCAACATCACGACCACGCAGGTCTACACGCGCCTTGATTTTCAGCACCTGGCCAAGGTGTATGACGCGGCGCATCCCCGAGCTAGAAAAAAGCCCCCCTGAGCGGCTGCGCCGCTTCCCCCAAGGGGGACGCACCCCCTGGCCCGGCAAAGCCGGTTCCACGGGTGCACTGGAATTGGCTGCGCTCACAGCAGGTGCTGGGGGAGATCCGCAATGGCCTGCCTCACGGAACCAAGTTGCAACAGGGCGCATCCGAGCAGAGCGCTTGCTTTGAAGCTACTTGGAGTTGTCGTCATGCTGCTGAAATGGATCAAATCGAACCGTGGGTTCATTGTGTTGCTGCTGTGCTTCGGCATCTTTCGCACGGCGGTGGCGGACTGGAATCCGATTCCTTCGGGGTCCATGCGGCCCACGCTGCTCGAAGGCGACGTCGTTTTTGTCAACCGCCTGGCCTACGATCTGAAGTTGCCGCTGACCGATGTGGTGCTCGCCCGCCTGGGCGAGCCCGAGCGGGGCGATGTGGTCACCTTCTCGTCGCCGCGCGATGGCACGCGGCTCATCAAGCGCATTGCGGCGTTGCCCGGCGACACTGTGGAAATGCGCGACGAGGTGCTGTACCTCAACGGCGAGGCGGCGCGCTATGACGCGCCCGAGGCGGTGACCGAAACCCTGCTGGAATGGGGCGCCCAGGTGCCCGCCACCCGCTGGACGGAGCACCTGCAGGGCCACGAGCGCCGTGTGCAGTGGCTGCAGGGCGTGACCGCGCACCGCAGCTTCGGCCCGGTGACGGTGCCCGAGGGTGAATACCTGGTGCTGGGCGACAACCGCGACAACAGCGCCGACTCGCGCTACATCGGGTTTGTGCCGCGCCACCTGCTCATCGGCCAGGCGCGCCGGGTGCTGGTGTCGGCCGACATCCTTGACAATTGGGCCCCGCGCCTGGGGCGTTTCGGTCACGCGCTTTGATTCGGCGTGAGCGCTGAACCGCGTTGTGCGGTGGGCGCTGAGAGGCATCGTGGCCACGTCCGCTACTCGGGCAGCGCTTCACTTTCGCCTTGATTGGTCGCATGCAAGCATGGGGTAGAGCTCGCTGGAGGCGTGAGGGACGGGGGCTGCTGACCCCGCATTCAGAGGGAATAACTCTGGAGCTTGCGGCCGCCTTAGGTAGCAGATTGTCAACAAGTGTTGCATTTCGGTGGCTATTGTCGCTTTGCGTAACGCCTCCCCCTATGATCGCGGCCACACTTTTGAGCCTGCCCCGATCTATGCGCTTCCCCGGTTCTCTGCTGCGTCCCCCGACCTTGTCTGCCGTGCTGATGGGTGCGGCTTCTTTGCTGAGCGGCTTTAACGCTGGCGCTCAGACTCTGGACGTATACCTTTCACCGCCCGGCGAACAGAACACGACGCGATCGGGCGCCATTGTTGAAACCTTCTCGGGTGCAGCGGGGGCAATTGGTGCGACGGGGAGTTTTGCCATCGGGGCTTGGACGGGTGCCACCGGGGGTGTCAACCGCACTGCGGCTGACCAGTATGGTGGCGCAGATGGGACAGGGAACTACCTTGCTATAGGAAACGGCAACCAGGTCACCATCACCCTGATTGGCGACCGGAAGTACGTTGGATTCTGGTGGTCGGCGGGCAACGCCGGCAACACCATCGAGTTCTATGACGACACCAACACCTTGTTGGCGCAGTTCACGACGAACTCGCTGACAACGCTGCTGGGTGGGGGCGGCAACATCACGGCGATCGATGGCAATTCGTACGCCAAGGCGGACTACTTTGGCAACCCCAATCCGCCTGCGGGTCGCAATACAGGAGAGCCCTATGGCTACATCAACCTGTTGCTGCGGGGGGCCAGCGTCAATTTCAGGACCATCGTTGTCCGCCACGCTGGAGGAGGGGGCTTCGAGCTGGACAACCTGGCCGTGACCGATGCAGCCACGGTGCCAGGCACCTGGGTGGATGTTGGAACCGTGACGGTGACCTTGCCGCCTGGAGCCATCGGCGCGGTGGACGACACGGCCACCACCCCGTTCAACACCCCTGTGCCGGGCAATGTGGCCACCAACGACACGACCGTGGCTGGCTCCACTTTTGCCGTGGTTGCGACACCCGCCAACGGCTCTGTGGTGCTCGATCCATCCACGGGGGCCTACACCTACACGCCGCAACCTGGTTTTTCAGGCCAGGATACGTTCACCTATCAACAGTGCAAGCCAGCACCTGATCAGGCAACCTGCGTCCCCGCTACGGTCACAGTGACCGTCGGCCCGAATGCGGTAGATGACAATGCAGGCCCCGCCACCCAAGGGGTGCCGTTCAATGCTTCGGTCACGGGCAATGATTCCGCCCCGGTGGGTTCCACGTACGCGGTGCTCGCGAGCACCGCCAACGGCACCCTGAATCTGAACAGCGCGACGGGTGCCTATACCTACACGCCGAATGCTGGCTTCAGCGGGACCGACACATTCACCTACCGGGTGTGCCTGCCTGCTCCGAACGCGGCTCTTTGTGACGATGCGACGGTGCAAATCTCGGTGGTTGCGCAGGTGCCCCCCGTGGCCCTGTCCGTGTCCGTTGCGGGCGTGCCGACCATTGGGCAACCCGCCACAGGCAACTACACCTACACGGACGCCAATGCAGACGTGCAGGGTGCGTCCACCTTCCGCTGGGTGCGTAGCCCCAGCAACAGCGTGGCGGCAGGAACGAATGTCGCCACAACGATGGGGTATACCCCGGTGGCAGGCGATATGGGCAACTTCCTGTTTTTCTGTGTGACGCCAGTGGCCGCTACCGGGGCCACGCCGGGTCTGGAAGTGTGTTCGCCGGCAAGCCAGATCGGGTTTGCGTCACCCATTCCTACGCTGTCCCAGTGGGGGATGATCATTCTGTCGATTCTGATGGGCTGTTTCACCACGGCCTTTGCACGCCGTCGCCGCTGATGCATAACCAATGAACTACTGCGGTGTCGGTGTATCGGCCCCGCAGTGGTAAGCAATGCGGCTTATACGAACGGCGGGGCGGCTTTCGGCGGAATTTGCAGAGGCAGCGACAGCGTAAATGTGGAGCCCTCGCCCACCCGGGACTTGACGGTTAACGTGCCGCCCAGCAGTTGGGCAAGCGCACGAGACAGCGACAGCCCCAGTCCGGTGCCCCCGTGTTGGTAGCTGACGCGGGCGTGGCCCTGGCTGAACTTTTCGAAAATGACCTCGTGCAGGTTTTCCGGGATACCCGGGCCTGTGTCTGTGACATGGAACTGCACATGGTGACCGTCTGCGCTGGTATCCACGGCCAGGCACACGGTGCCCGACGGGGTGAATTTGATGGCATTGGACAAGAGATTGTTCAGGATCTGCTTGAGCTTGAGGCGGTCGGTTAGCAGAGAGTTCGGGACGTTGGCGGCCGTGGTCGCCGTGAGCGCCAGCAATTTGGCCACTGCACTGACACGGAACAGCTCGATCACATCGTGCAGCAGACCGGGCAGTTCCACGGACTCGGGGTGCGTTGGCATGGCACCCGCTTCAATTCGCGCCAGATCGAGGATTTCCGTCAGCAGAGCGTTCAGGTGTTCTGCGCCCTGGCGGATAAGGCTCGATTGCTCCCGGGTCTGTGGATCGTTGCTGCGCAGCTCCATGAGTTCAGCAAAGCCGCGGATGCTCGTCAGCGGAGTACGCAGCTCGTGCGACATGGCGGCCAGGAATTCGCTTTTGGCCTGGTTGGCGCGTTGGGCTTCGGCCTCGCTGCGGGTCAGGGCCGCGTGGCTGACCGCCAGCCTGCGTATGCTTCCCAGAAATACGGCGACAAAGGCCACAACCGCCAGGCTCAACAGTGCCGTCAACCACAGGATCGTGTCGCGTGTGGTGCGCCAGCGGGCGAAAGAGTGTTCTTCTGAGGTGCCGCTGAGTACGGCAAGCGGGTAACTTCCGACACGGCTGAAACCAATAATGCGCAGTCTGGCGTCGGACGATGGCGACAACATGGCCCCGCTGTCCTGGCTGCGCAGTGCTTGCAGGAGGGGCGCGGGCAGTTGCATCCCAACCTCTGTGCTGACACCTCCCAACACGCGCACACGGATCACTCCGTCAAGCCCCGCAAGTCCCACACCGCCGTCGCTGCCCAGTTGCACGCCCCGGTACACGTCGGCGAAATGGCGTGGATTGAGTGACGCCACCACCACCCCCAGGACGCGCCCATCCGCGGCCGTGACTTTGCGTGAGAGCTGGATGGTCGATACCCCCGACACCTTGCCCAGCAGGGACTTGCTGATGAAAAGGCCGTTGTGCAGCATGCCAGAGCTGGGCGGGGCCGCTTCGGCGGGCAGCAAGTGCACCCGGATATGGTCGCGGTCCATCAGGCTCACATGGTTGCTGCGCGAGCCGTCGGGGTCTAGGTTGCTGCCCTGAAAGCGGCCATCGGGGCCCACGAAGGACAACTGCGTCAGGATGTGCGGCACCATGCCGGTTTCATTGGCGATGGTTGCCAGGTCCTCGCCGTTGAGTGGTCCGTCTTCGGCGGTATGCTGCAAACGCCACATGGCCTGGTCCACCGTGTCCAGGATGCGCAGCGTGTGCTCCTTCAGTGCCAGGGCGGTGTTGGTGTTCTGGCGCATCTCGGCGTCCAGGGTTTCTTTCCACTGCCAGCGCAGCATGGCGGCCATGGTGGCCCAGGCACCCAGCAGCACTACAGCGCTGAAAACGCAGGCCACCACAAAGTACATCAGCGCCGGGCTGCTACGCCAGTCGGAGGATTGGGGCTTGCTGGGCTTCCTGTTCATGTGAGCGGGGCTGGCATCGTGTCCGTGTAGCCTGCGGTGAGCAGCATGATATGGAAGATGGTACCGCCGTCGGGCCCGTTGGTGGCATGGATGCGCCCCCCATGCGCTTCGACAATCTTGCGGCAAATGGCCAGGCCCAGGCCCGTTCCGCCTGAGCCATCGCGCGTCTTGCTCGATTGCACGAATGCCTGGAACACGGTCTCCAGCTCTGCGGGAGGAATGCCCGGGCCTTGGTCGCGCACCTGGATGTGGATGCTGTGGTCGTCCGAGACTCCGGCGGTGATGTCGATGATGCTGTCTTCGGGAGAGAACTTGATGGCGTTGCTCAAGACATTGCGCACCACTTGCTGAAAGCGCGATGGATCCACTTTGGCGATCAAAGGCATGCGGCCCAGGCGCAAGCCCAGGCCCAGGCGTTTGCGGTCCAGCAGCAACTCCATCTCTGCCGCCACTTCCTCGATGAGATCGCGCACGTCGGCGCGTTCGAATTGGAAGGCTCCAACCGTGCTCTCGATCTTTGCAATGTCGAGCAGGTCATTGACCAGCACCAGCATGCGCTGGCCCGCGTCGTGGATGTCGCTGAACATGGACGCCAGCTTGGATTGATGGCGGCCCCGCGCCAGTCCGAGTTCGGAGAAGCCCAGGATGGATTGCAGGGGCGTGCGCAACTCGTGGCTGATGTTGGCCACAAATTCCGACTTGGAGCGCGACGCCTCTTCGGCCAGATCGCGTGCGGCCCGGAATTCCGTGATGTCCATCTTGGCGGTCAGGATACCGATGGGCTGCTTGCCATTGGTGGTGACGAGCACCTTGGTGACCTGCACGTCCCGGAAGCTGCCATCGGGTCGGCGCATGCGCTCTTCGTAACGGACACGACCGCCCTCGCGCAACAGTTGTGCTTGGTGTGCGCAGTACGCCTGCGCCTCCTGCCTGGGCAGAAAGTCGATGTTGCGCATCCCCAGGACGCTTATGCGCGAGAGCCCCATGAAACTTTCCCAGGCCTGGTTGACCGAGAGAAGACGTCCTTCAGTGTCGGTCATGCAGATGGGCAACGGGTTGCATTCGAGCACCTGGCTTGTGAGGGCCAGCTGCTCTTGCAGGCTTTGCTGGGCGGCCAGCAGGGCTGTCACATCCACCGCGCTGCCCGCAAAGCCGCGCAACTGACCCGACCGGTCACGCAGCGGAACCACCGAGATGTCCAGCGCGCGCGTTTCTCCTGCGGGTCCCGTGAGGCGGACCTGCGCCATGCGCACGCCCGGGGGCTGGGTGGCGTCGAACAGAGCATCCACGCCATCGCGGCACTCGGGGTGGACGACGTCCCGCAGACGCTGGCCTCGGGCCGATTCGGGTGGTTGGCTGGTAATGGCATGCCAGCGGGGATTGACGAACCGGATGGTCCCTTGGGCATCGGTGCGGAAGATCAGCTCCTGAACACTTCGGAACAGGACGGACAGCTCTTGCTCGCGCCGTGCAGTTTCTTGCTGGGCCTCATCGCGCTCACGTTGCGCAACTTCTTTTGCGCGGGCATTGCGCCAGGACGCATGGGTGAGAAGTCCTATCAGCGCCAAGGCCACCCCCATGAACAGCAGCGGTCCTCGCATTGCGGCCAGCCACTGCTGGGTCGTGGCTTCATAGGGTTGCTCTACAAAAGCCACCAGAGGCTGGCTATTGGAACTGCGCCAGGCGCCCAGGCTATGGGCCTGAAAGGTTTGCAGCGGGCCGTAAGTTCCTTTGTGCGCTGGCAGCAAACCCTGGAACAAAGGGTGGGAGCCCAGGCTGCTACCAAGATTCAAGGTGTCGTTGCCCACCTGGGTGAGCAAGGTCCCGTTGTCCAATGCCAGCATGACCTGTGTGCCAGGGTGGCCTGCCTCCATCAACTGCCGCTGGTAGGTGGCCAGGGCGTCGGGATTGATCTGTGCCACCAACGTCACCACAGCGTTCGATGGCAGGCGAACCAGGCGCACCATGGGAATGTAGCCAAGGCCCGCTGGCACGGCTGCATTGCGCATATCTTGGGTGAGTGTGCGGCCACGCACCCAGGCTCCAATGACCACCCGCTCATCGGTCGCTGGTGAAGGAGGCAGGCGCTGCAGATCCACCTTGCCACCCCGGTCCGAGGCGGTCGTGGAGGCCAGCACCAGCCCTTCGGAGCTGACGATGGCGATGCTGCGCAGAAAAGGCAGGCCTTGCAAGCGGTAAGACTGCTGTGCTTCGAGCTGCGCGGGAGTGTGATTCTCGGTGGTCAGGTTTTTCGCAAGGCTGTCCAGGGTGAGCTTGGTGTTGTCGAAAACTTGGCTGGCGTGCGACTCCATGACGCTGGCCAGTAGTTCGAGCTGCTTGCGGTCCTGAGCTTCTGTGCGGCGGAACTCCAGCCACATCAGCGATGCGGTGCCGACGATTACGGCCAGCATGAGAAGTGTGCCCCCGAAGAGCGCCCTGCTGCTGGCTACTTCCAGCAGGCTGAGCTTGGCAAAGGGAATGGATCGTTTCATGGCAGAGGCATCAGTTCAGGAGGATGCTTTCGAGTCCGTGGCGCCGTGCTGCCGTTTCCAGGCGGCCGTCCTGCCGAATCCGGGCGACAAAAGCGTTGAGCACGGCTCGCCATTCGACGTCGCCTGGTTTGCTGGCATGGGCGTAGGGGAGCGTATAGAACGGCTTGGGGGGGGCCACCAGTGCGGCCCATTCCGTGCTTTCGATCAGTGCGCGACCGTAGGGGTAATCGGTCATGAAGACGTCCACGCGGCCAGCAATGAGCTCGCGTTCGCGCGTCTGTGGCAGGTGGATGGAGACGAGACCTGCATGCTTGAGGCGTTGCCGCATGACGGGCTCCATGAACGTTCCAGCCTGCACGCCTACCTGCACGCCGGGTTGGTCGATGTCACTCCACTGCCGCACGATGCGGCTGGTGCGTGTGGTTACGGCATAGATATCGCTTTGCAAATAGGGCGTGGAGAACTGGAGTTGCTCCATGCGCTGCGGCAGCATGGCGATGCCGAACATCGCTACATCGCATGTGCCTGCCTGCAGGTCCTGCACCAAGGTGACGAAGGACGAGTCCACGAATCGCAGCTTGACGCGCAGATCAGACGCCAATGCGGTAGCCAGATCGATGTCCAGGCCGCTGAGCTGGCCGGAGCGCGGGTCCCGAAACGAGATGCGCTGGTACGCGGGCCAGATGCAGACCCTGACTTCGCCCCGGGCCTGAACGCGGTCCTGCACCTCACCTGCTGTGGCACCCCAGGAGGCCACTGCGCCAGCCAGGAGCAACAGCACCGCAGCCACCACACGGTATGTGGGCAAGATCATGGCGCATCCTGCTTGTGGTTGATCAGGTCGGCGAAGGCCATGCGTCCGGCCGTGACCTGCTCACGCAGGGCAGAAATGGCGGGGCTGTTGCGCAGGAAGCAGTCCACGATGTCCGGGTCAAAGGCCTTGCCCCGTTCGGCCAGGAGCATCTCCAGCGCTTTTTCGTGGCTGAAGGCTGGGCGGTAGACCCGGTCCATGGTCAGGGCGTCATAGAAGTCCACGATGCTCACAATGCGTCCAGACAGCGGAATGGCTGGGCCCGCCAACTGGTTCGGGTAACCCTTGCCATCCCAGCGTTCATGGTGTGCAAGCGCAATTTCGGCCGCCATCTGGAAGAGGGCGATGCGCGATTTGCCCAGGATATCTGCACCGATGGCGGAGTGCTGGTTCATGGTTGCGCGCTCTTGGGGCGTGAAGGCACCGGGTTTCTTCAGCACGTCGTCAGGAATGCCGATCTTGCCGATGTCGTGCATGGGGGCCGCCTTGCGCAGCATCAGCGCATAGTCCTTGGGCTCGCCCAAGAAAAGCGCCAGGGCCTCAGCCAGGAATCCGATGCGCACGATGTGGATGCCCGTGTCGCCGTCTTTGTATTCCGCCGCCATGGACAGCAGAAACAGTGCCTCGTGGTGGGCGCGGGCCACTTCCTGCAACGCCTCGTTGCGTTCCTGGTACATGCGGCCCAGGTCGAAGACGATCTTCTCCATCTGCTCGGCCGCCGCAGGGCTGAACTGGGTATTTTCACGTGCAGCTGCAACCATGTTCATGGCGCCTCGCCGGGGGTTGTGCCCAGGTGGTTGATGGTTTCGATCAGTTTGAGGGGGCTGAAGGGCTTGAGCAGATAGGCGTCGGCCCCGGCCATCATCCCCGCCTCGATATCCTGGCTTTGCCCGCGAGCCGTCAGCAGCACCACCCAGGGTTTGCCCAGCGATGGGTCGCTTTTGACAAGGCGGCACAGATCGAGTCCGTCCATGCTTCCGGGCATCATGATGTCCAGTAACAGTAACTGGGGGCGCAGCGTTCGCACGGCCTCCAGGCCCTCGTCGGCGTTGACGGCTTCATGGATGTCGTGGTCTTCGAACTCCAGGGTCATGCGGATCAGTCGGCGGATATCCGCATGGTCTTCGATGATCAGAATGCGTTTGTTCATGGTTGGGCACTTGTTGCAACTAGTTTTATCAATTTTATCACAAAAGTGATTTTTCGAAGTGATAAAATTCGCCGCTATGGAACTCAGTCTTCTCTCTTCGCTGCCGGTGGATTGCAGTACCCGTGATGTGGCGCGGGTGCTGGGCATGGCGGTTCGTTCTGTTCAGCTGATGGTGGACCGGGGTGAGCTGGAGGCCTGGAAAACACCAGGAGGTCATCGGCGCATCGCGAAGGCATCGGTCGAGCGCTGGCTGGCCCAGCGGCAGGGTCAGCCCGTTGTACCGGTTGCCGAAGTTGCCGTGTCTGGTGTGGTGGTCGCGCCAGACGATGGGGTGGTCAAAGCTGCTCCCAGGCGCGCCGAGCAGGTCGGCGCTTCTCGCGAACCAGCGGGTACACACGGCCAGCGGGTGTTGCTGATCGAGGATTCCGCACATTTCCAGACCCTGGTGAAGCTGTTGATGGCGCACGATTTCCCGCAAGTGGAACTGCATGTGGCAGACGACGGCATCGTTGGCTTGGCGATGGCGGGCGAACTGCAGCCGGATGTGCTGATTGTGGACATCCTTCTTCCTGGCATTGATGGCGCAACGCTGATTGCGCGTCTGCGCTCGCATCCCCAGTTCCAGCGCAGCCGTCTGATCGTTGTGACTTCGCTCGACGAAGAGCAGCGCAGTCCCTACGCCTTTGCGCTGGCCGGGCTGCCTGTGGTGCACAAGCCCCGCTTGGTGCAGGAGTTGCCTGCGTTGCTGGCGGGGTTCCTGCGTCCTGTGGCCGAGAAGGCCTGAGCGCCGTCGTGACGCAGCCGCGCGTGCTGTTGGTAGAGGACGATCCGTCAGTGCGCCGGTTTGTCCAGCTGGCGCTCGATCCCCTCGGCGTGAATCTGGTGCCATGCGCCACGCTCGCCGAGGCGAAGCAGGCGCTGACCACCGAAGTGGCACCCCTGGTCCTCACGGATCTGACCCTGCCCGATGGCTCCGGCCTTGATCTACTGGTTTGGATGCAGACACGTCTTTCGCCACAGGGAGCGGTCTGCCGCACCGTGGTGTTCAGTGGTGGGATTGACCCAGCCACGCAGTGCACGCTGGAGTCGCTCAACGTCTGGCGCGTTCTGCACAAACCCGCCTCCGTGGGGGCGCTGATGGCATGTGTTTCTGAGACTCTGGCCAGCCTCGACTTGGGGGCTCAGGCCGATTCCGCCGTCGTCACCGTTGCTCAACACAATCCAGTGGCCGAGTTTTTCGGCGGCAACCGAGCGCTTTACGAAGCTTATCGACAGGCATGCCTGGCCCGGTTTCCTCAAGATGTGATGGAAGGCGATCTGGCCGTGGCGGCGCAAGATGCACAGGCGCTGCGGCGCGTGGCGCACAACCTCAAGTCAGTGTTGACGATGCTGGGTGAGGCGCCAGCTGCCCAGTGTGCGCGAAGCACCGAGGAGTGGGCTGCAGGGGGCCATTCTGACCTTATGCAACAGGGATGGCGACAGTTGCGGCAGCAGGTGCTGCGTGTGGTTTCTGTTCAAGGCGAAAGTTGAATTCTTTGCATCTCGCAAACGGCAGCCTATTGCCGGTACGTGGATCATTTCACAGCTTCTGAACAAAGAAAAACCACCCGAAGGTGGTGATTCCAAGGGGACTTCAACAGCTGACGCCTGGCGTCTGGCGTCTGGCGTCTGGCCTTGAGGCTGTCGGGCTTGGAGTGTCGATAGCGAAAGTTGCCCCTGGGGGGCAACTTGCAGCCGACGTTTTCCAAGTCCGGCGGGTTCCTAGAAGTTTTCCCACTCTTTCTCTGCATGTGGAGCGGCAGTCACGAGTTTTGCCGAAGGCAGATGCGCTACGCCCGATTTCGCCATTGCCACACTTCGGACAGCCGCCTTGATGGCGGAGGTCGCTGATCGCTGGTTTGGGGCTTTCCGGGCCATCGGAGGCCGTGAAGCGTATGTGGTGGATGTGCTGAGCGCTCCTTGTGCGGGCACCAACGCAGGGCGCTCTTCCAAAGCCAAGGGCGAAATCTTGAAGGAGGAAACCACGTTGACCAGCTCCGCTGCCTGGGTGTTGAGGCTGCTGGCTGCTGCTGCCATTTCCTCCACCAGTGCTGCGTTCTGCTGGGTAGCCTGGTCCATCTGGGTGACGGCTTCGTTCACCTGGTCCACGCCCTGGCTCTGCTCGGAACTGGCTGCGCTGATCTCCGCCATGATGTCGGTAACGCGGCCAATCGCCGAGACCACATCGCTCATGGTCTGGCCTGCCCGGTCCACGAGGGCGGATCCGGCTTCTACCCGCTCCACGCTGGCGCCGATCAGCACTTTGATTTCGCGCGCGGCGTCTGCGGATCGGCTTGCCAGGTTGCGAACCTCGCTCGCAACCACTGCAAAGCCACGGCCTTGTTCACCCGCTCGGGCGGCCTCCACGGCGGCGTTCAGGGCCAGGATGTTCGTCTGGAAGGCGATGCCGTCAATGACACCGATGATGTCCGAGATCTTGCGGGAGCTGTCGTTGATGTCTTTCATCGTGCGGACCACGTCTGCGACAACTTCGCCGCCTTGGCTTGCCACGTTCGACGCGTTCTGCGCGAGCTGATTGGCTTGCCGGGCGTTCTCGGCGTTCTGGCGAACCGTCGAATTCAGCTCCTCCATCGATGCTGCGGTTTCTTCCAGTGCACTAGCCTGGTTTTCGGTGCGTGCCGAGAGATCGCTGTTGCCCGCCGATATCTCCGCGCTGGCAGTGGCCACGCTGTCGGAGCCTTGGCGTACCTGCGAGACAACCTGTGTCAGCGATGTCTGCATGTCGGAGAGCGCTTGCAGCAGCGGGCTGAATTCATCGTTGGCGTTGTCAATGACCTCTCCGGTCAGGTCGCCATCGCGCACGCGGGCAGCGATCACTTGCGCTTCAGACACCCGGCGCTGAAGGACGCTGCCGACGTACCAGGAAAACACCATCAAACCGGCTGCAATCGCCGCGACGGCCGCCACAAGGCTGTAAAGGGTCTGTTTGGCGTCGACTTCGATTTCTTGAAGGCTTTCGCTCAGCAAACTGTTTTGGTGTTGCTTTTGCTTGCTCAGCATCTCCAGCACCACGTTGCGGGCAGGAATCGTCTTGGCGACCAGGAAGTCGAAGCCTTCTTCCTTGTTACCTTGCTCAATCAACTGGATGTTTTGCCCTGCGATCTGCCAGAACGTGCCCAGCGCCTGAACGAGTGCAGCGTACTCAGTCTTTTCGGTCGTGGTGACAGCAGTTTTCTCCAGTGCCAACTGGTCGGTGTCGATCAGCTTCTTTTTCTCCGCAATGTCTGCCAAGGTGGCCTTCACGTCGCTGGGTGTCCTGACCAGCAGCGCATGGCGCAACTGGAGAGATGATCGTGTGACGTTGAGCTCCATGGCTGCCAGCCGCAACTGGTGGGGAACGGACTCTGTGGCGACTTTTCGGGTTTGGGCGGTGACCTCGGAGAGGTTGAACCATGCGAGAAGCGCGACCAGGGTCAGGCCACTGATGAGTGCGAAGGACAGCAGGTGTAGGCGTTTCGCAATGCCGAATGCTCTGAAGAAGTTCATAGGGATTCCGTGTAGGTGTGTTTGTGTTTCGTGGCAATGCGACAGCGCGTCATTGCACGGTGAGGGGCGATGGCAACGAGGGTGCCAAGAGCTTTTCGATGTCGAGCAGGATGAGCATCCGGTCATCGACCGATCCGATGGCCAGCAGGTGGTCCCGATCCACGTCCATGTCGAGTGCGGGGACAGGGCGCAATTGCTCTCTCTCCAGCGTGAGCACATCAGACACGCCATCCACCACAACGCCCACGACGCGCTGACCAATGTTGAGCACGATCACCACGGTCAGATGGTCATAGCGAGCCTCTGGCAAGCCCAGTTTCAGACGCAGGTCGATGATGGGCACGATCACGCCGCGCAGGTTGACCACGCCCTTCAGGTCGGCGGCGGCATTGGCGATGGTGGTGGGCTTTTCGTACGAACGGATCTCCTGCACCCGCAGGATGTCTACGCCGTACTCCTCGTTGCCGATCTTGAATGCCAGGAACTCGCGAAGATCGGTCAAGACCGTTGGGGCTGCATCAGGGATAGAACCCAGGCTGGATAGGGTGTGAAGATTCGCTGGCATGTTTGTTTGATAAAAATGATAGTTGTGCGAATTTTATGAGAGATGAATCAAATTTGTCAAATAAATGATTCCAAAAAATGATAAATATGCTTTCTCACCAGCGCTGTGGGTGGTCTTTTGTGCAAACGGGCGGGCTTATCGCAGGGGCAGCGCGTGCTGTTTTTCAAGGGATGATGGTTGGACGGCAGCGGTGAGCCCGCACAATCCGGGGCATGAAAACCCTTCGCCTTCGCCCTGGCAAGGAGCGCTCGCTCCTGCGCCGCCACCCCTGGATCTTTGAATCGGCCATCTCCAAGGGCGGCGGCGACAGCGGCGAGACCGTGCGCGTGGAATCGCACGAAGGCCAGTTTCTGGCCTGGGCTGCGTACAGCCCCAGCTCGCGCATCCGTGCCCGAGTGTGGAGCTTTGATGAGGCGCAGCGCATTGATGCTCCGTTTTTTATAGCTGCTTGCGCACGTTCCATCATCGCCAGGGCACGTTTTGACGTGCAAAGCGATGGCGTACGCCTGGTGCATGGCGAGTCCGACGGCCTGCCCGGGCTCATCGTGGACCGCTATGGCGATACGCTGGTGGCGCAGTTCACCAGCGCAGGCACCGAGCGCTGGAAGGGGGTGATTGCCGATGCGCTGCTGCGCGAAACGGGGCTGACCAAGCTCTACGAGCGCTCGGATGCCAGCGTGCGTTCGCTGGAGGGCCTGGAGCCCGCCACCGGCTGGCTGCGCGGCGGGCCCACGGGTGCTGCAGGTGATGGCGAGGGGCCGCCGCTCGAACTCACGATCCGTGAACACCAGTGGCGTCTGACGCTCAACATCGCTGAGGGCCACAAGACCGGCTTCTATCTGGACCAGCGCGACAGCCGCCAGCGGTTTGCTGACTACACCCAGCGCCTGGGTTTCAAGCATGTGCTCAACTGCTTTTGCTACACCGGCGGCTTCAGCGTGGCGGCACTGGCGGGTATGCGTGCAGCGGGCACCGTGGCCGACGGGCACGTGACCTCCATCGATTCCTCGGGCCCGGCCCTGGAGCGCGCCCGCGCCCATGTGGCGCTCAACGGGTTCGATCCGAACCGAGCCACCTTCCTCGATGCCGACGTGAATGCCTCGCTGCGCCAGTTCCTCAAGGAAGGCCAGCGCTTTGACGCCATCATCCTCGACCCGCCCAAGTTCGCCCCCACAGCGGCCCACGCCGAGCGGGCCGCGCGCGCCTACAAGGACATCAACCGGCTGGCGTTGCAACTGCTGACCCCGGGCGGGGTGCTGTTTACCTTCTCGTGTTCGGGCGGCATCAGCGCCGACCTGTTCCACAAGATCGTGGCGTCGGCGGGCGCGGATGCAGGGGTGGACGGCTACATCCTGGAGCGCCTGGGCGGCGCGCCCGACCACCCGATGACCCTGGAATTCCCGGAAGGGGAGTACCTCAAGGGCCTGGTGGTGATGCGGAAATCTTGATGTTTTTGGCCTCTAGCGCGTATCTCTTATGCGCTAGTGGCTATCAAAGTGATAGTGCATCGGGTGCAGTACGTGCCAGGTAGTCTGAGGCGAACTGCACAAACCAGTCGATGCTCTCGGGCTGCGCCAGCGCGTCGCGGTTGAGCACCCGCTCGGCCGGGTGGCCCAGAAGCAGCTTTTTGATGGGCAGCTCCAGCTTCTTGCCTGTCACGGTCTTGGGGATTACTGGCACCTGCAGGATTTCGTCGGGCACGTGGCGCACCGACAGCGCGGTGCGCAGCGCCTGGCCAATGCGTCGGCGCAGCGGCTCGTCGAGTGTGGTACCTGCGCGCAACTGCACGAATAGCGCCAGGTAGGACGGGCGGCCCAGGTATTCCAGATCCACCACCAGGCTGTCGAGCACGTCGTCCAGCCCCTCGACCACGCGGTACAGCTCGGCCGTGCCCATGCGCACGCCCTGGCGGTTGATGGTGGCATCCGAGCGGCCGTAGATGATGCCGCCCACAGCCTCGGGCCGGGCCACCAATCGCAGCCAGTCGCCCTGGCGCCACACGGGGCGCTGCTCGGCGTCGTAGAAGGTGTCGAAGTAGCTCTCCTTGTAGCGTGTGCCGTCGGCGTCGCCCCAGAAGTACAGCGGCATCGACGGAATGGGCCGGGTACAGACCAGCTCTCCCACCTCGTCCATCACCGGCTGGCTCGCGTCGTTCCAGGCCTGCACGCTGGCGCCCAGCGCACGGCATTGCATCTCGCCCAGGTGCACGGGCAGCGTGGGCAGGCCCACCAGGAAACCCCCTGCGATGTCGGTGCCGCCGGAGACCACGTTGAGCCAGAAGTCGTCCTTGACATCGTAGTAGAGCCAGCGGTAGGCCTCGGGCGACAACGGTGATCCGGTGGAGCACACGGTGTGCAGGGCCGACAGGTCGGCCACCTGCCGGGGCACCACACTGGCCTTCAGGCAGGCGTGGTGGATGGCGGCTCCCACGCCGAAGGTAGTCACGCGCAGACGGCCTACCAGGCGCCACAGATAGGCCCAGTCGGGGTCGGCCCCCCCGCCGCCCGCACCGGTGACGGAGCCGTCGTACAGCACGATGGTGGCGCCGCCCAGCAGTCCCATCACATGCGCGTTCCACACCATCCACGAGGTGTTGACCGCCCACAGCACCCGGTCGCCGGGGTGCAGGTCGTTGTGCAGCACCATGGCCACCAGGCTGTTGGCCAGCACGCCACCGTGGCCGTGCACGATGGCCTTGGGCAGGCCCGTGGTGCCGGACGAATACAGCGTCCACAGCGGGTGGTCGGGTGCGAGTGCGAGCGGCTCAAGCGGTGCGTTGCCTGCCACGGCATCGGCCCACGGCACCACGGTGCGCGCCTGCGCCTGCGCGGGGGGCGCTGCCGCCGGGTCGAGGCAGGGTACCCAGACCACGTGGCTCACCGTGGGCAATTGGTCCAGGATGTCGCCCAGCGCAGCGCGGCGGTCAAACGGTTTGCCCGCGTAACGGTAGCCATCCACCGCGACCAGCACCTTGGGCTCGATCTGGCGGTAGCGATCGCTCACGCTCACGGGGCCCATGTCGGGCGCACACAGTGCCCACACCGCACCGATGCTGGCGGCCGCGAGGAAGGCCACCACCGCTTGCGGGATGTTGGGCAGGTAGCCCACCACCCGGTCGCCCGGCTGCACGCCCAATGTGCGCAGCGTGTGCGCCAGCGCGCCCACCTGGCGGCGCAGTTCGGGCCACGAGATTTCTCCGGCGCCACCGGACTCGTCCTCGAACACGATGGCCGGTGTATGTGGCTGCGTGCCTCCTGGCGTGTGGCGCAAAAGGGTGTCCACCAGGTTCAGCCGCGCGCCTTCGAACCATTGGGTGGCGGGCATCGGGTCGTCCGAGCGCATGCGGCGCGGGGCTTGCGCCATGGGTACGTCGAAGAAGGCCAGCAGTGCGCTCCAGAACGCTTCGGGTTCGTCCACCGACCACTGCCACAGGGCTTCGTAGCCGCCAAAGTGCAGGCCTCGCTCGCGCGCCAGCCAGGCCTCCAAGGCGGTGATGAGGGCGCGCTCGCGGCGTGCAGCGCTGGGTTGCCAGAGCGGGGTGTCCGGGGTTTCAACAGGGGGCGAGGCTGTTGGGGGCAAGGCTGTCAGGGTGGTCATGAAACGGTTCTTTCGCCTTCTCTTCTCAGGTGTCCGCCGTGAAGCCGATGTTCTTCACATGCACCCGCCACTGCTCGGCCTCGGCGCGCAGCCGCGTGACTAGCTCTTGCGGTGTGGACGAGCGTGCCGTCATGCCGAATTCCGCCAGGCCGCGCACGAAGTCCGGCTGGGCCACGGCAGCGCGCATGGCGTCGGCAACACGCTGCACCGTGGCGGTTGGCGTGCGCGCGGGCACGAAGACACCAAACCATTCGGTCATGTCCAGCGCAAAGCCCTGTTCGCGGTAAGTGGGCAGGTCGGGCGCGAAGGCGCTGCGCTCGGTGCCCGAGACGGCCAGCAGGCGCAGTCGGCCGGATTTGAGATGCGGCAGGTAGCTGCCCAGCACTGTCGAATAGGCCGGCACCTGTCCCCCCATCAGGTCCTGCAGCCCGGGTGCATCTCCGCGGTAGGCAATGTGGGTGAAGTCGATGCCCGCCATCTTGCCCAGCACGCTGCCCACCAGATGCGGCGTGGAGCCCGACGCCGGCGAGCCGAAGCTGGCCTTGCCGGGATTGGCCTTGGCCCAGGCGACAAAGTCCTGCAGCGTTCGCACGCTGTCGGGCACGGCCGGCCCCACTGCCAGCGCAAACGGGAAGGTGCAGGCCATGGACACGGGTGCCACGTCCTCCAGCGCATAAGGCAGCTTGCGGTAGGTGTAGGGGTAGACGGTGAACGGGGAGGGCGGCGACAGCAGCAGCGTGGTGCCGTCAGGCACGGCGTCCTTGAGCGCGCTCACGGCAATCTGGGTGCCCGCGCCGGGCTTGTTGTCCACAAGCACGTTGGCGGCATAGGTGCCGCGCAGCTTCTCGGCCAGGCGCCGGGCCACGTTGTCGGTGCTGCCCCCAGGCGGAAAGCCCACCAGCAGGCGGGCCAGGTCGGACTGTTGCTGTGCCTGTGCGGCAGAGAAGGTGCCGGTGCCCAGTGCGGCCAGGCTGGTGAGTTGGACAGCGAACTGTCGGCGGGTAGTCATGGTTTGTCTCCTGGTTTTTGGTGTGCCACTGCGGTGGTGCGGTGCGACTGTGCCGCAAGGGCGCAGGGGCTGCTTTCCAATTACTGCGGTGGGTATCGCAAAACTGCGGACCTAGGGGAAAACCTGGGCATCGCGCGCGGTGGGGTGAGACCCCCGGGGCGACTGGGCACGCTACGAGCGGCGATAGTCCGAAGGCGTTACACCCCAGTGGCGGCGAAAGGCGTGGCTGAAGTGGGCCGCCGAGGGGTGGCCGGTGAGCAAGGCGATCTCCAGCAGGGGCTTGCGCGAATCGCGCACCAGCCGTGCGGCCAGCTCCATGCGCTGAAAGTGCACCCAGGAGTGGGGCGTGGCGCCAAACGACATTTTGAAGGCGCGCGCAAAGTGAAACGGGCTGAGCCCCGCGATGCCCGCCAGGCGGGCTACCGGCCAGGGCTCGTGCAGGCCGGCCATCACGGCCTCGGTCAACTGGCGCATCTGCCGCGAGGTGAGCGTGGCGCCGGTGCGCGGGCGCTCGCCGGGCAGTGCGTAGTTTTCTACGAGGTGGATGGCAATGCCCATCGCGATGTGTTCGCCAAACGCGGGTTGCAGTGAGGCGTTGTTGTCCAGCGACGCCAGAAGCAGGTCGGCAAAGGCCGCGAGCACCGGGTCCTTGCGGCCGAAACACTGGCCCAGCGCCACATCGCCGCCTGCGGCACGATGCAGCCAAGCGGGGGCCAGGTCGATGTGGATGTTGTCGCGCACGGCCGAGCTGCGCCAGAAGCTCGGGGTGTCGCCGGGCAGGATCACCGCCTCTCCACGCTGCCACAGCGTCTGCCCCACCTGGTCTCCATGGCGCTGCAGCAGCCGGGTGGGGGCGCCCCTGCGCACGAGGATGACGCAGTTGCTGTGGGCGGGCACATACAGGTCGCCTACGGGGCCGACTTGGTGCCACACCGTCAGGCCCTGCCAGGGGCGCCCGGCGCTGGAGCGGTGAACGTGGTCCGGCAGCGCCTGCCAGGGGTGGTCCAGGCGGTTGTCCACCAGTGCCTGCCAGCGCACTGTGTCAAAACCTTCGATGGCAAGCGGAATGTGGCGGGCGGTTAGAGGCGGCGTCATGGTGAGGTTGGGCAATGGAGTGCCACCGGCGGCCTATCGTAGAGGGTTCCAGGTTCTGGGTACCTGTGTTTCCCGTCGGGCTGGGCGATGGTCGGACCGCGCTCTGGTGTGGCCAGGTGCCAGCAGGGGCTTGACAGCCTCGGTACACTGAAAAACATGCCCCTGGGTGGGGCACTGCGCCATGCAGCGCAAGTATTTGATTCCCTTGAAAGACAGATTTATGGCACTGATCCCCGTCACTATCCTCACCGGCTTCCTGGGCTCGGGCAAAACCACGCTGCTCAAGCGCCTGCTCTCCGAAGCCCATGGCCAGAAGATCGCCGTGATCGAGAACGAATTCGGCGAAGAGAACATTGACAACGACATCCTCGTGACCGAGTCCAAGGAGCAGATCGTGCAGATGAGCAACGGCTGCATCTGCTGCACCATCCGCGAAGACCTGCGCGAGACGCTGCAGCTACTGGCCGCCAAGAAGCGCAAGAACCTGCTGGAGTTCGACCGCATCGTGATCGAGACCACCGGCGTGGCTGACCCGGGGCCGGTGGCGCAAACCTTCTTCATGGACGAAGAAATTGCCGAGACCTACCTGATCGACTCCATCATCACCCTGGTGGACGCCAAGCACGCACCCCAGCAGCTCAATGACCGCCAGGAGGCGCGCCGCCAGGTGGGTTTTGCGGACCAGATATTCCTGTCCAAGACCGACCTGGTGTCCAAGGACGAGACCGAGGCGCTGATCCATCGCCTCAAGCACATGAACCCGCGCGCGCCCATCAAGGCCGTGCATTTTGGCGAAGTGCCGCTCAAGGAGGTGTTGGACCTGCGCGGCTTCAACCTCAATGCCAAGCTGGATATCGACCCAGACTTCCTGAAGGAAGAAGGGGACGGGCACGACCACCATGATCATGACCACGAACATGGCGAGCACTGCAGCCACCCCTCGCACCAGCATGAACATGGTCACCACCATCACCACGACGATGATGTGAAGAGTTTTGTGTACCGCTCCGACCGGCCATTCGACCCGGCCAAGCTGGAGGACTTCCTGGGGGCCATCGTGAATATTTACGGCCCGCGCATGCTGCGCTACAAAGGTGTGCTTAATATGAAGGGCACTGAACGCAAGGTGATCTTCCAGGGGGTGCACCAGCTCATGGGAAGCGATCTGGGACCCCAATGGGCCGAGGGTGAGACGCGCACGAGCAAGATGGTCTTTATTGGCATTGACCTGCCCAAGGACATCTTCCTGCAGGGGCTGGAACAAAGCCTGGTCTGACCCTCACCGGGGCCTGTGCCGCCCAGGGGAGAACGGCGTGTTTGTGTTGTATCTGCAACGTTTTCGTTTGCGTCAGCCCAGGTCGATACAATCGCGCCCCGGTAAAACCCCGGAAGGCTTGCCACCCGCCCTTGGCTGCGAATGCAGCTAGGGCCCGCCCGTACTGCGAGGAGACCAGGAAGTGAAAGCCGACACCAGCAAATCCAAGGGGGCCACCAAGGCAACCCCTGCCGCGGCGAAAAGCGCCGCCGCCCCAGCGGCACCCAAAGTTGCTGCGAAGGCCACTGCCAAGGCTGCTGCGGCGCCCAAGGTGGCCGCCCCCCCCGCCGTGGCGGCTCCTGCTCCGGCACCCGTGCTGCAAGCAGGCTCGCAGGTACCCGTGCGCACAACCCGGCCTTCTTCACGATTGGCCCAATTGACCGTACCATCCATGGCACAGACAGTGGCTTCGACCGCTGCCAAAGCCAGTTATCTACATACCATGCCCACGACCGCGCAAGCACAGCCTACGTATACGGCTGCCAAAAAAGACCCCAAGCTGGCGAACAACTGGAAAACCAAGTCCGCCGCTGAGTTGACCGATGCCGAAGTCATGGCCATGCCTGACGACGAGTACATGAACGACAAGCAGATGGCCTTCTTCCGACTGAAGCTGGTGCAGCTCAAGCAGGAGATCCACAACAGCGCTGGTGAAACCACCGAACACCTTCGTGAAGACACCGTGGTGGTGCCCGATCCGGCCGACCGCGCCACGATCGAAGAGGAACACGCCCTGGAGCTGCGCACCCGCGACCGCGAGCGCAAGCTGCTCAAGAAGATCGAGCAGTCCATTGCCCGCATCGACGCAGGTGACTATGGCTACTGCGACGAAACCGGCGAACCCATTGGTGTGGGCCGCCTGATCGCGCGTCCTACTGCCACGTTGTCCCTCGAAGCACAACAGCGCCGCGAACTCAAGCAGAAGATGTTTGGTGATTGACCGGGCCGTCTGGCCTGATCAACCCCAAGCGCACCCTGAGCCATGAGCAAGGAAGAAACCACCCCCGGAGGCCTGCTGTCGAAGGTGGTTCGGTTCGTGAAGAACCCGACGGTGAACTGGACCGAGCTGGACTCCATCCAGGACGACCGGGAGAGCCAGTACAGCAAGCAGATGCTCAAGGAGATGATCGAGCGCAAGCGCCGCAACGATTTCGTGCGGCGCCGCGAGTTCGATCAGTTGCGCAAGCTGCGTCAGCGCGAGGTGCTGCAAGGCCAGCGTGTGGAAGACGCCGCAGGGCGCCCCTCGTTCTTTCAGAGCAGCATGGCCTCGCCCGACGAGCGGGCCGTCACGCTCAAGAAGATTGACGAGATCGAAGCGCAGATGTCGCAGCAGTGGTGGAAGAGTAAGCAAGGTGCAGAGGCTCCCACGCAACCCGGCGCCATGCCTGTTGCTGCCGACGCAGCTGCGTCCTCTGATTCCGCCCACGCAAGGGCGTATGCGCCCACGGCACCCGGCAGCCTGCCAGCGCCCCTCGAAAACAAGGCCGGTGTCCAGCCGCTGTTTGCCGATGACAGCATGGCCATTGGCCGGTTTGGCGGCACCGATGCGCAAATGCTCGCGGGTGCAGGTCCTGGCGAAGCGTCCTTCAGCCTTGCGGCAGCTACTGCGGTAACGCCAGCGCCCGCATCCGAACCGGAGGAATTCGTGCACGAACCCGATTTAGAAGAAGCTGCCATCCGTTTTGCCAATGGCGACCACGCCGGGGCTGAGTCCGGCCTGCTCGATGTGCTGGCCCAGCACCAGCAGGATGCGCCCGACGACCAGCTCGAAATCTGGATGACACTGTTCGACCTGTACCGTGCAACGGGCCAGCACGACCGGTTTGACACCCTGGCCATCGACTTCGCCGCCCAGTACAGCCGCTCCGCACCGCTGTGGTTTTCCATGCCCGAGCAATTGGGCATGGCACCGCCCGCCGCAGCGGCTGCGCCTGGAACGGCTGCAGCCGCACCGGCAGGCGCGGTGCGCCGCGATTTCAGCTGGAACGCGCCGCCCACGCTGGCTGTGTCTTCGGTGGCCGCACTCCAGGCCTCGCTGGCACGCGCCGCGTCGCCCTGGACCCTGTCCTGGGCCCGCTTGGGCGCTATCGATGACGCTGCCGTGCCTTTGCTGGCGGACCAGTTCACCCAGTGGGCCGAGCGTGATGTGCAACTGGTGTTCTCCGGGGTAGAAAAGCTCAACGCCCTGCTGGATGCCAAAACCCAGTCTGGCGACCGCGCCACCAGCCCCGAGTGGTGGCGCCTGCGCATGGCGGCGCTGCGGCTCATGGGCAAGCCAGATGAGTTCGAGCTGGTGGCGCTGGATTACTGCGTCACCTACGAAGTCTCACCGCCGTCGTGGGCGTCGCCGCGCTGCGGGTATTCGGACAACGAGGGTGTGTCTTCGGGCTCGGCGCCTCTGGCGGCCGACAGCGACTTCATGGCCTCCGACCTGGGTGAGTTGTCCGCCCCCGCTCCGCTGGAGGCGGGCCCCGTGGCGCAGCTCAGCGGCTATATCGATGGTGATGCCACGCCACTGCTGGAGCCTTTCCAGGCCTTCCTGCGCCCGGGTGTGCCGCTGACCATTGCCTGCGACAAGCTCATTCGTGTGGACTTCGCGGCTGCGGGCTCGGTGCTCAACTGGGCGGCCGAGCAGCAGGGCCACGGCCATGTGATCCAGTTCCAGAACCTGCAGCGGCTGGTGGCAATTTTCTTCAACGTGATCGGTATCAACGAGCACGCTTGGGTGGTACCCCGAAAGAACTGAAACCTCCATGGGGCGTACCACCAGCGCGGCGGAGCAACCCTTGCGCGGCGGCTGGGTGCGGGCTGTGACCGTTGCATAGTTTTTGGGTGGGCTGCAGGGCCACAGATTCGCTGGCTGCTCGTGGCAGTTAGCGTTCGGCTTCGCCTTGAAAGCGCTGCCCGTGCCCTCAACTGCCGCAGCTATGGACTCATCAAACGACAACCACCCGGTGTTCCACGGCACCACCATCCTGAGCGTACGCCGCCAGACGCCCCAGGGCGTTCAAGTGGCCATTGGCGGGGATGGCCAGGTCACCCTGGGCAACATCGTGGTCAAGGGCACGGCGCGCAAGGTGCGCAAGCTGCACCACGGCAAGGTGCTGGCCGGTTTTGCGGGCGCCACGGCCGATGCCTTCACCCTGTTTGAGCGCTTTGAAGCCAAGCTCGAAAAACACCAGGGCCACCTGGTGCGGGCAGCCATTGAACTCACCAAGGACTGGCGCACCGATCGCGTGCTGCGCCGCCTCGAAGCCATGCTTGCCGTGGCCGATCTGGAGGCCTCGCTCATCATCACCGGCAATGGCGACGTGCTGGAGCCCGAGCAGGGCATCGTGGCCATTGGATCGGGCGGGGCCTACGCGCACTCGGCGGCCAAGGCGTTGCTCAACCACACCGACCTCTCTGCGCAGGACATCGTCAAGAAGTCGCTGGAGATTGCCGGCGAGTTGTGCATCTACACCAACATGAACCACACCATCGAGACCTTGTAGGTCGGGTGTTTTTTGCAGGGCGGTCTTGACCGCATTTGATACGTTTTTGATAGCTGCTAGCGCTTGATAGATAAGCGCTAGAGCCCAATTTGACTGGAATTTTCGCCATGTCGTCCATGACCCCCCAGGAAATCGTCTCCGAGCTGGACCACCATATCGTGGGCCAGGCCAGCGCCAAGCGTGCCGTGGCCATTGCGCTGCGCAACCGCTGGCGCCGCCAGCAGGTCGAAGGCAGCCTGCGCCAGGAGATCACACCCAAGAACATCCTCATGATCGGCCCGACCGGCGTGGGCAAGACCGAGATTGCGCGCCGCCTCGCCAAGCTGGCCGATGCGCCCTTCATCAAGGTCGAAGCCACCAAGTTCACCGAGGTCGGCTATGTCGGCAAGGACGTGGATTCCATCATCCGCGACCTGGCCGAGATGGCTGTCAAACAAACCCGCGAGTCCGAGATGAAAAAGGTGCGCACCCGCGCCGAAGATGCTGCCGAGGAGCGCATCCTGGACGTGCTGATTCCCCCGGCCCGCGCAGCCGCGGGCACCGAGCCCGCGGCTGACAACACGGCCCGCCAAGTCTTTCGCAAGAAACTGCGCGAAGGCGCGCTGGCCGACAAGGAGATCGAGATCGATGTCGCCGAAGGCCGCCCGCAACTCGAAATCATGGGCCCCCAGGGCATGGAAGAAATGGCCGAGCAGTTGCGTGGCATGTTCAGCCAGATGGGGCAGGACAAGCGCAAGACCCGCAAGCTCAAGATTGCCGAGGCCCTCAAGCTCATCACCGACGAAGAGGCGGGCAAGCTCGTCAACGAGGAAGAGATCAAGACCCGCGCCGTTGCCAATGCCGAGCAGAACGGCATCGTCTTCATCGACGAGATCGACAAGGTGGCTGCGCGCCAGGAAACCAGTGGTGCCGACGTGTCGCGCCAGGGCGTACAGCGCGACCTGCTGCCGCTGGTGGAGGGCACCACGGTGTCCACCAAGTACGGCATGATCAAGACGGACCACATCCTGTTCATCGCATCCGGGGCGTTCCACCTGTCCAAACCCAGCGACCTGATCCCGGAGCTGCAGGGGCGCTTCCCCATCCGGGTCGAGCTGGAGTCGCTGTCGGTCAAGGACTTTGAGGCCATCCTCACGCAGACCCATGCGTCCCTGGTCAAGCAGTACCAGGCCCTGCTGGCCACCGAAGGCGTCACGCTCGAATTTGCACCCGAGGGCATCACGCGCCTGGCGCACATCGCCTTTGAGGTGAACGAGCGCACGGAGAACATCGGTGCACGCCGCCTGTCCACGGTGATGGAGCGCTTGCTGGACGAGGTGAGTTTTGATGCGACTCGCCTATCGGGTCAGACCATCACCATTGACGCTGCCTATGTGGACGCCCGCCTGCAGACACTGAGCCGGGACGAGGACCTTTCACGCTACATCCTGTGACCACTCGGTCAAGCCTTGAGAGGTCACTTTCATAGGCCTCTCTAAGTGCTTATTTTTCAACGACTTTTGGCTTTTTAAACTCTGCAAAGTCGCGTCTAAGTCGTTGATTTCATTACAAAAGTTTGTTGGACACCCTCTTGTTCGGTGTGCTTTTCCTGCTACAGTGCAAAAAAGTGCAATTAAGTGGTGAAAAGTGCCCTCAAGGTCCATTGCACGGACCCCCGAGGCGCAAAACCGAATTGGAAATCTGTCCGTGTTTCAAGGTGCCTCGTCGCTGAGTCTCGATGCGAAGGGTCGGCTGTCTGTGCCGACCCGGCATCGTGACGTCCTGGCGGCCACGGCATCCGGTCAGCTCACCATCACCAAACACCCGCACGGCTGCCTGATGGTGTTCCCCCGCCCCGAGTGGGAGAAGTTCCGCGAGCGCATTGCCCAGCTGCCCATGTCCGCCCAGTGGTGGAAGCGCATTTTTCTGGGCAACGCCATGGATGTGGACATGGACGCCACGGGCCGCGTGCTGGTTTCGCCCGAGCTGCGTGAAGCAGCCGGTATCTCCAAAGACACCATGCTGCTGGGCATGGGCAACCATTTCGAACTTTGGGACAAGGCCACCTACGACGAGCAGGAGGCCAAGGCCATGCAGGGCGAGATGCCGGATGTCTTCAAGGACTTCTCCTTCTAAGGCGCGCTGTGACATCCCACCTGCAACACACCACCGTCCTGCTCAATGAGGCCGTGGATTCTCTCCTGGGCGGCGCAAGCCCTGAGCCTGCGGGCACCTGGGTCGATGCGACCTTTGGGCGCGGTGGGCACTCTCGCCTCATCCTCCTTCGGCTGGGGCCGCAGGGGCGCCTTGTGGCCTTCGACAAGGACCCCGAAGCCATCGCCGAAGCAACGCGCATCACCGATGCGCGTTTTTCCATTCGGCACGAGGGTTTCCGCCATCTGGCCGATCTGCCGCCCGCCAGTGCTGCGGGCGTGCTGATGGACCTGGGGGTGAGCTCGCCCCAGATCGACAGCCCCGAGCGGGGCTTCAGTTTCCGTTTTGACGGCCCGCTGGACATGCGCATGGATACCACGCGCGGCGAAAGCGTGGCCGATTGGTTGGCCACGGCCGAAGTCGGTCAGATTGCGGAGGTGATACGTGACTACGGTGAAGAACGGTTTGCTGGCCCCATTGCAAAGGCGATTGTTGCTTGGCGCGAAGAACGGGGTCCTCTTTCAACCACCGCAGAACTTGCCGATCTCGTGGCTGGCGCGGTCAAAACCCGCGAAGCGGGCCAGAACCCTGCAACGCGCACATTTCAAGCTCTTCGGATTTTCATCAACGCCGAGCTTGAAGAGCTGCAACAGGCGCTAGAGGCCAGCCTCTCGGTGCTGCAGCCGGGCGGGCGGCTGGTAGTCATCAGCTTTCACTCGCTCGAAGACCGCATCGTCAAACAGTTCATCGCCAAACACTCCAAGGAGGTCTATGACCGCCGTGCGCCGTTTGCCGCGCCGCAGGCCATGAAGCTCATCGCGCTGGACCGCATCAAGCCCAGTGCTGCCGAAGTGGCCGCCAACCCCCGCTCACGCAGCGCTATCATGCGCGTGGCCGAGCGCACGGCGGTCGTCTGACATGACGAGGCTCAACGTGGTCCTGTTGCTGGCGGTGCTGGCCAGCGCGATCTATCTGGTGCACACCCAGTATGAATCGCGCCGCCTGTTCACCGAGCTGGACCGCGCTGTGGCCGAGGCCCGTCGTCTGGAAACCGAGCACCAGCGCCTGCAGGTGGAAAAGCGCGCCCAGGCCACGCCGCTGCGGGTGGAGAAGATCGCGCGTGCCCAGCTGAACATGCGCACGGCCACGCCGGCCATCACGCAGTATGTGTCTGACCCACAGGGTGTTGCGGCGGCGGCTGCAGCGGCCGCATCGCAACCGGCAGGGGTGCAGCCATGAGCCGCAGCGTGCTCTACACCTCCAGCCCGCTGCTTGCCAGCAAGACACCGGTCTGGCGCAGCAAGTTCATCGTGGCGATGATTGCGCTGGGTTTTCTGGGGCTGGCGGGGCGCGCTGCCTATGTGCAGGTGTTTGGCAACGCGTTTTTTCAGCGCCAGGGCGAAGTGCGTTTTGCGCGCACGCTGGAGCTGCCCGCCAACCGCGGCAAGATTGTGGACCGCAACGGATTGATCCTCGCCTCCAGCGTGCCGGCGGCCAGCATCTGGGCCATCCCTGAAGACGTGGACCAGGACAGGCCCGAGGTGCGCGCCAAGCTCAAGCAGCTGGCCAAACTGCTCGACATGCCGCAGGCCGAGCTGCAGAAAAAGCTGGCGGATGAAGACAAGACCTTTGTCTGGATCAAGCGCCAGCTCGACTGGGATGTGGGCCAGCAGATTGCTGCGCTCGACATCAAGGGCATCTACCAGCGCAAGGAATACAAACGCCAGTACCCCGAGGGTGAAGCCGCTGCGCACGTGGTGGGCTTCACCAACGTGGAAGACCATGGCCAGGAAGGCATGGAACTGGCGTTCGACAAGGAGCTCGCGGGCAAGCCGGGCTCGCGCCGCGTGATCAAGGACCGCCTGGGCCGCGTGGTCGAAAGCGTGGGCGAAACCGTGCCGCCGGTCGATGGCAAGGACATGCAGCTGTCCATCGACAGCAAGGTGCAGTTCTTTGCCTACCAGAAGCTGCGCGACCAGGTGGCCGCGCACAAAGCCAAGGCGGGCAGTGTGGTGGTGCTCGATGCGCACACAGGCGAGCTGCTGGCGCTGGCCAACTACCCGAGCTACGTGCCCGACAGGCGCCAGAACCTCACGGGCGAACAGCTGCGCAACCGCGCACTGACCGACGTGTTCGAGCCCGGTTCGACCATGAAGCCCTTCACCATCGGCCTGGCACTGGAGACGGGCCGCGTGCGTCCCGAAACCATCGTGGACACCACACCGGGGCGCATCAACATTACCGGCTCCACCATCTCCGACACGCACAACTACGGCGTGCTGACGGTGGAAGGCGTGATCCAGAAGTCCAGCAACGTGGGCACCACCAAGCTGGCCATGCAGATGCCTGCACGCGAAATGTGGGAGACCTTCTCAGCCGCTGGTTTTGGCCAGAAGCCGCAACTGCATTTCCCCGGTGTGGTGACGGGTCGTCTGCGCCCGTACAAGACCTGGCGCCCGGTGGAGCAGGCCACCATGTCGTATGGCTACGGCCTGTCGGCCAGCCTGTTCCAGATGGCGCGCTCGTACACGGTGTTTGCCAACGGTGGCCGGGTGATTCCCGCCACCATGCTCAAGACAGCCGAGCCCGCCGTGGGCGTGCCGGTATTTTCCGAGCGGACGGCCGACCAGGTGCGCAAGATGCTGCAGATGGCTGCAGGCCCTGGTGGCACCGGCCAGAAGGCCCAGACCGTGGGCTACTCGGTGGGCGGCAAGTCGGGCACGGCGCGCAAGCAGGTGGGCAAGAACTACGCTTCGGGCAAGTACCGCGCGTGGTTCACCGGCATGGCGCCCATCGACAAGCCCCGCATCATCGTGGCCGTGATGATTGACGAGCCCAGCAATGGCGTGTTCTACGGCGGTGCCGTGGCTGCACCGGTGTTCAGCGAAGTCGTGCAGCAGACGCTGCGCATGATGGGCGTGCAGCCCGACATGGCGGTCAAGCCACAGATCGTGGCCAACGCGGTGGAGGAATCGCTATGACGACGGTGCCTTTGCTCCAATCGGTGCACGATGCCGTGGCCTGGCTGCGCGAGCGGGTGACCGGCACCCTGCAGACCGACAGCCGCCAGATCCGTCCCGGCGATGGTTTCATCGCCTGGCCAGGCGCTGCCACCGACGGCCGCGCCCACGTCGGCGATGCGTTTGCGCGGGGTGCTGTGGCTTGCCTGGTGGAGCACGAGGGTGTCGAGGCCTTTGCGCTGCAAGGTCTGCCCGTGGCGGCACTCCATGGCCTGAAGGCCGCCACCGGCCTGATTGCGGCCGACTGGTTCGACCAGCCCACGCAGCGCTTGGACGTGCTGGCCGTGACGGGCACCAACGGCAAGACCAGCACCAGCTGGTGGCTGGCCGAAGCCCTCAATGTGCTATCAAAACATGAGCTTACTGCGCAAGGCGGATGCGCGCTGGTAGGCACTTTGGGCATGGGAACGCCGCCTGCACTCACCAGCACGGGCATGACCACCCCCGACCCGGTGCGCTTGCAGCGCGCGTTCCAGCGGTTCGCCGACTCGGGCCGCACGGCCTGCGCCATAGAGGCCTCTTCCATCGGCCTGGCCGAACACCGCATGGCAGGCACACGCATCCGTGTTGCCTTGTTCACCAACTTCACGCAGGACCATCTGGACTACCACCCCGGCATGGCGGCCTACTGGCAGGCCAAGAGCGTGCTCTTTGACTGGCCGGGCCTGCAGGCTGCGGTGGTCAACATCGACGATGCACGCGGCGCCGAGCTGCATGCCACGTTGGCAGACCGGCTGCTGGACCTGTGGAGTGTGTCCATCACCGGCCCCGCCCGTCTGGCGGCGCGCGACATCAGCATGGGCGAAGGCGGGCTGCGCTTCACCGTGGCCGAAGGTGTGCACACGCATGTGCTGCAGACCCGCGTGATCGGGCAGTACAACGTCTCCAACCTGCTGGGCGTGCTGGCCGGGCTGCGCGCGCTGGGCGTGCCGCTGCAGCACGCGCTTTATGCCTGCGCCCAGCTTTCCCCGGTGCCGGGCCGCATGGAGCAGATCCACCACCCTGGCCAACCCCTGGTGGCCGTGGACTATGCCCATACGCCCGATGCGCTGGACAAGGCCTTGCAAGCCCTGCGCCCGATCGCGCAGGAGCGCGGTGGCCAGCTCTGGTGCGTTTTTGGCTGTGGCGGCGACCGCGATGCAGGCAAGCGCCCGTTGATGGGCGCCGTCGCCCAGCACCACGCCGACCGGGTGGTGGTGACCAGCGACAACCCGCGCAGCGAAGACCCTGCGGCAATCCTGCACCAGATTCTGCAAGGCACCATCGCTGGCAACACCGTGCGCGCCGAGCCCGACCGCGCCGCCGCCATTGCGCTGGCCATTGCCGATGCAGCGCCCGCCGATGTGGTGCTGATCGCCGGCAAGGGCCACGAAGACACCCAGGAGACGGCCGGTGTGCGCCTGCCGTTCTCCGACATGGCCCATGCGCAGACCGCGCTGCAGGCCCGAGGAGCCCGTCCATGACCGCCACCCCTGGGGTGATGATGACCCTGGCGCAGGCGTTTGCGCTGCTTCAGCCGCGCATTCCCGCCGCCCGCCTGGTGGGCGATGGCGCTACGCCGCTCGCACGCGTGCACACCGACACGCGCACGCTGCAGGCGGGCGACCTGTTTGTGGCGCTCAAGGGCGAGCGGTTTGACGCCAATGCGTTCTTGCCCGACGCCCGCGCTGGTGGCGCCGCCGCTGCCATCGCCCATGGCGGCCTTGCCGCCGCAGGCCTGCCGGGCATCGAGGTGCCGGACAGCCTGGCAGCGCTGGGCGCGCTGGCTGCAGCGTGGCGGGCGCAGTTCAGCCTTCCGTTGGTCGGCGTGACGGGCAGCAACGGAAAAACCACGGTGACGCAGATGATTGCGTCCATCCTGCGCGCCTGGAAGGGTGACGCTGCCTTTGCCACGCAGGGCAATTTCAACAACGACATCGGCGTGCCGCTGATGCTTCTGCGCCTGCAGGCCAGCCACGCCGCCGCCGTGATCGAAATGGGCATGAACCACCCGGGCGAGATCGCCACGCTGGCCGCCATGGCGCAGCCCACGGTGGCGCTGGTCAACAACGCGCAGCGTGAGCACCTGGAGTTCATGCACACGGTGGAAGCCGTGGCCCGCGAGAACGGCTCGGTGTTCGCCAGTCTGCCTTCCGACGGTGTGGCCGTGTTCCCTGCGGGGGATGCCTACACGGGCCTCTGGCGCTCGCTGGCGGCAGGGCGCCGCGTTGTCACTTTTGGCGACGGTGGCGATGTGGCCTGCACGCGGGCTGCGTGGGGCCAGGGCGCTTGGGCCGTCACACTGGCCACGCCACAAGGCGAAGTGGCCACCCACCTGCACATTGCGGGGCGCCACAACGTGACCAATGCACTGGCAGCCGCTGCCTGCACGCTGGCGGCGGGGGCGCCCCTGGTCGCCATCGCCCAAGGGCTGAATGACTTTGTGCCAGTCAAGGGCCGCTCGCGCGCTTTCAGCGTGCACTGCGCGGGCCGCGACATCACCGTGGTGGACGACACCTACAACGCCAACCCCGACTCCATGCGCGCCGCCATCGACGTGCTGGCCGAGCTGCCCGGCCCGCAACTGCTGGTGCTGGGCGACATGGGCGAGGTGGGCGACCAGGGCCCGCAGTTCCACGCCGAGGCCGGTGCCCATGCGCGTGCGGCAGGCATCCCCCTGGTGTTCGCGCTGGGCGCGCAGTCGGTGCACGCCGCCACGGCCTATGGAGGTGCCCGGCATTTCAACGATATGAGTGCGCTGCTGGTGGCAGTGCGCGATGCCCTGTCCACCGTGGGCAGTGTGCTGGTCAAAGGATCGAGATTCATGAAGATGGAACAGGTGGTGGAGGCGATTGCCGCCACTGCAACCGCCGCAGCGCAGCCGCAAGAACAACAACAAAAGCAGAACCGGGCACCGGAGGGACACCATGGCGCAACACTCTGAAGTCACCCGTGTGGTGGCGGTACCCAAGGCCGTGCAAGCGGGGGAGGCCACATGCTGCTGATGTTGTCGCAATGGCTGCAGGGTCTGTCGCCCGAGTTCGGCTTTTTCCGCGTGTTCCAGTACCTCACGTTCCGCGCGGTGATGGCCGCCATGACGGCGCTGCTCATCGGCCTGATTGCGGGCCCCAAGGTGATCCGTGTGCTCACCTCGCTCAAGATCGGCCAGCCTATCCGGGGCTATGCCATGCAGACGCACCTGTCCAAGAGCGGAACGCCCACGATGGGTGGCGTGCTGATCCTGCTGTCGATTGCGATTTCCACGCTGTTGTGGTTCGACCTGTCCAACCGCTTTGTGTGGATCGTGCTCATCGTCACGCTGGGTTTTGGCGCCATCGGCTGGGTGGACGACTGGCGCAAGGTGGTCAACAAGGACCCCGAAGGCATGCGCTCGCGCGAGAAGTATTTCTGGCAGTCGGTGATCGGCTTGATTGCTGCGCTGTATCTGGTGTTCAGCATTTCCGAAAGCTCCAACGCCAAGGTGTGGGAGCTGTTCGTGGGCTGGGTGCAGTCGGGCTTCTCGCTGGACCTGCCACCCAAGGCAGGCTTGCAGCTGCCGTTCTTCAAGGAGATCAGCTACCCGCTGGGCGTGCTGGGCTTCGTGATCCTGACCTACCTCGTCATCGTCGGCTCCAGCAATGCCGTGAACCTGACAGACGGCCTGGACGGCCTGGCCATCATGCCGGTGGTGATGGTGGGTTCGGCCCTGGGCGTGTTTGCCTATGTCACGGGCAGCTCGGTGTACTCCAAGTACCTGTTTTTCCCGCACATTCCGGGCGCGGGCGAACTGTTGATCTTCTGCGCCGCCATGGCGGGGGCGGGCCTTGCCTTCCTGTGGTTCAACGCGCATCCAGCCCAGGTGTTCATGGGCGACGTGGGCGCACTGGCGCTGGGTGCTGCGCTGGGCACCATCGCCATCATCGTGCGGCAGGAAATCGTGCTGGCCATCATGGGCGGCATCTTCGTGGTTGAAGCACTGTCGGTGATGCTGCAGGTGACCTGGTTCAAGTTCACCAAGAAGCGCTACGGAGAAGGCCGCCGCCTGCTCAAGATGGCGCCCCTGCACCACCACTTTGAAAAGAGCGGCTGGAAGGAAACGCAGGTGGTCGTGCGCTTCTGGATCATCACCATGCTGCTTTGCCTCATCGGCCTGTCCACCTTGAAACTGCGATGAACGCTGACGAGCCTCTCATCCGTCCCACGCCCGCCGAACCCGGGGCGCCCGATGCCGCGCGGCCGTTGGCAGGGCCGGGTGCGGACGCCGACGTGAACGCGCCCGCCGGTGACGACTTTTTTGCACCGGACCCCACGGAAACTGTCGATGCCGATACCGAGGCGCTGAACACCGATGCGCAGCAGCCCAGCGTGGGCATTGCGGCTGAGCCGTCGTCCCGAGCTGGCGAACCCGTCGCTGCAGTGCCGCCTGAAATGGCCGCGCCGGACGTAACCCCTGCAGCCGGGAACGCACCCGCCAAGGGCCATACCTGGGACCCTGAAGCCGTGCCCGCCATCTCGGCTGCCAAGGCTGCCGCCGAATTCGTGGCGCAGATCTTTGCCGACGTATCGGCGCCCGAGGCCGCGCCCGTCGAGCACAGTGTCGACGTTGAAGACGTTGACGCCCCGGGTGCATCCGGCGCAGAGGCCGAGCCGCAGGTCGCGCCGCGCGAAGCCATGGCCCAACTGCTGCAAGGTCAGAACATCCTTATCCTGGGGCTGGGCGCCTCGGGCCTGGCCATGGCCCGCTGGTGCGTGCGCTGCGGGGCCGAGGTCACCGTGGCCGACACCCGCGCTGCGCCGCCACAGCTGCCCCTGCTGCAGCAGGAGCTGCCCCAGGTGCGTTTTGTCGCCGGTGCCTTTGATGCCAGCCTGGTGGAAGGCCAAGGCCTGAACGCGGTCTACCGTTCTCCCGGTTTGAGTCCTGAGGCAATAGCTCCTGTTTTGATAGCTGCTAGTGCCTGTGGAGTAAGCGCTGGGGGCGAACTAAGTTTGTATTCCATGGCGCTGAACGCGCTGCGGGCATCCCATGGCTACGCACCGGCGGTGCTGGCGATCACCGGTACCAACGGCAAAACCACGGTCACATCGCTCACGGGCCAGCTCGTGGAGCGTTCGGGAAAGAGCGTGGCCGTGGCTGGCAACATCGGCCCCACGTTGCTCGATACCCTGGCGGGCCACATCGACGCCGGCACGTTGCCCGAGGTGTGGGTGCTGGAGCTATCAAGCTTCCAGCTCGATGGTGTGACCAACTTTGAGCCCACTGCGGCGACCGTGCTCAACATCACGCAGGACCACCTGGACTGGCACGGTGACATGGCGGCCTACGCGGCGGCCAAGGCGCGCATCTTTGGCCAGACGGGGCTCATGATTTTGAACCGCGAAGACGTGGCCGTGATGCAGATGCTGCCGCCTCCGGTCAAGGTCAAGCTGCAAAAGCCCCAGGTGCGTGAGCACCTGACCTTTGGCGCCGACATGCCCCGGCGCCCCGGCGACTTTGGCATTGAGGTCGTGAGCGGCATGCCCTGGCTGGTACGCGCGATGGACGCGGATGAAACCCGCAAGCGCGGCCGCAACGAAGTGGCGGAAGACCTGCACATCCAGCGCCTGATGCCCGCCGATGCGCTGCGCATCCGGGGCCGCCACAATGCGGTGAACGCGCTGGCTGCGCTGGCCCTGGCCTCGGCCGCAGGCTGCACCTTGGCCCCGCTGCTGTACGGGCTGCGCGAATACCGGGGTGAGCCGCACCGCGTGGAGCCCGTGGCCATCATCAACGGCATTGAGTACTTTGACGACAGCAAGGGCACCAACGTGGGCGCCACGGTGGCGGCCCTTACCGGCCTGGGCGCAGAGCGCCGCATCGTGGTCATCCTGGGTGGCGAAGGCAAGGGGCAGGACTTCTCGCCGCTCGCAGCGCCGGTTTCGCGCTATGCGCGCGCTGTGGTGCTCATCGGGCGCGATGCGCCGCAGATCCGCGCTGCGCTGCAGGACTGCGGCGTGGTACTGCTGGATGCCGAGACGTTGCCTCAGGCTGTGGCTCTGGCCACGCAGCGGGCCCATGCGGGCGATGCCGTGCTGATGTCGCCCGCCTGCGCGAGTTTTGACATGTTCAAGGACTACGAACACCGCGCACAGGTCTTCTGCGACGCGGTGCGCACGCTGGCAGACGATGCCGGGCAATCCCTGGAGGGCATGGCATGACCGCCGATGTGCGCAACTCCACATTGCTGCAGCGGGTGACCGGCTGGTTTGGCGGCCTGCCCGGCAAGGCCTCCGACGTATTGCCCGTGCGCGTGGGCGGCACGGAGTACCGCCAGTCGTCGAGCACGCCAGCCAGCGTGCTGGGCTTCGACCGGGCCCTGCTGTGGGTGGTGGTCGCGCTGCTGGCCTGGGGGCTGGTGATGGTGTATTCGGCCTCGATTGCCATGCCGGACAACCCGCGTTTTGCCAACTATGCCTCCACCCATTTTCTGACCCGCCACGCGATGTATCTGGTGATCGGGTTTGTGGTGGCCTTGCTGGCCTTCCAGGTGCCGATGGCGCTGTGGGAGCGTGCGGCGCCATGGTTGTTCGTGGTCGCGTTGCTGCTGCTGATCGCGGTGCTGATCCCCGGCGTGGGCAAGGTCGTCAACGGCGCGCGGCGCTGGTTGTCCATCGGACCCATTGGCTTTCAGCCCTCTGAAGTGGCCAAGTTTGCCGTGCTCATCTATGCGGCCGACTACATGGTGCGCAAGATGGAAGTGAAGGAGCGGTTTTTCCGCGCCGTGCTGCCCATGGGCGCTGCCGTGGGCATTGTGGGCGTGCTGCTGCTGGCCGAACCCGACATGGGCGCGTTCATGGTGGTGGCGGTCATCGCCATGGGCATTCTGTTTCTGGGGGGCGTCAACGCCCGCATGTTCTTTCTCATCGCCGGGGTGCTGGTGGCGGCTTTTGGCGTGATGATCGCCAGCTCGCCTTGGCGCCGCGAACGCGTGTTTGCCTACCTCGACCCCTTCAGCGAGGAGCACGCTCTGGGCAAGGGCTACCAGCTCTCGCACTCGCTCATCGCCATCGGGCGCGGCGAGATTTTTGGTGTGGGCCTGGGCGGCAGCGTGGAAAAGCTGCACTGGCTGCCCGAAGCGCACACCGACTTTTTGCTCGCCGTGATCGGCGAGGAGTTTGGCCTGGTGGGCGTGGTCACGCTCATCGTGCTGTTCTTGTGGATGACGCGCCGCATCATGCACATCGGCCGCCAGGCGATTGCCCTGGACCGCGTGTTCGCTGGATTGGTGGCGCAGGGCGTGGCGATCTGGATCGGCTTTCAGGCCTTCATCAACATGGGCGTGAACCTGGGCGCGTTGCCCACCAAGGGGCTCACGCTGCCGTTGATGAGCTTTGGGGGGTCTGCGATTTTGATGAACCTGGTGGCGCTTGCGGTGGTATTGCGGGTCGACTACGAGAACAAGCTCCTCATGAGAGGGGGCCGCGTATGAGCGCGCAGAAGACTGCTCTGATCATGGCCGGTGGCACCGGTGGCCACATCTTTCCGGGCCTTGCGGTGGCCGAAGAGCTGCGCACGCGTGGCTGGCGTGTGCACTGGCTGGGCGCGCCCGGCAGCATGGAGGCGCGCATCGTGCCCACGCACGGCTTCGCCCTCGAACTGATTGACTTCTCGGGCGTGCGCGGCAAAGGCATCGTGACGCTGGCCCTGCTGCCGCTGCGCCTGTTGCGTGCCTTCTGGCAAGCCCTGCAGGTGGTGCGGCGCGTCAAGCCCGATGTGGTGGTGGGCCTGGGCGGATACATCACCTTTCCGGGCGGCATGATGGGGGTGCTGGCAGGCAAGCCGCTGGTGCTGCACGAGCAGAACTCGGTGGCGGGCATGGCCAACAAGGTGCTGGCCGGAGTGGCCGACCGGGTGTTCACCGCCTTCCCCAACGTGTTCAAACAAGGCCAGTGGGTGGGCAACCCCCTGCGCACGCCGTTCACGCAGCAGCCCGGTCCGGCCGAGCGGTTTGCGGGGCGCACCGGTCCGCTGCGCCTGCTGGTGGTGGGTGGCAGCCTGGGGGCGCGCGCACTCAACGAGATCGTGCCAAAGGCTATTGCCCTGATGCCTGCCGACCAGCGCCCGCAGGTGATTCACCAGAGCGGCGCCACGCAGATCGACGCCCTGCGGGCCAACTATGCGGCTGCAGGGGTCGAGGCGGAGTGC
This sequence comes from Acidovorax sp. Leaf73, assembly GCF_916855635.1. Lineage (NCBI taxonomy): Bacteria > Pseudomonadati > Pseudomonadota > Betaproteobacteria > Burkholderiales > Comamonadaceae > Acidovorax > Acidovorax sp. Leaf73. Next base: position 51,262 of record NZ_CAKASI010000004.1, on the reverse strand, counting down.
ACGCCCTTCATCGATGACACCGCCAGCGCGTTTGCGGCGGCCGACATCGTCGTCTGCCGCTCTGGCGCGAGCACGGTCACCGAGATCGCTGCCGTGGGCGCTGCTGCCTTGTTTGTGCCCTTCCCGTCGGCGGTGGACGACCACCAGACCACCAATGCCAGGTTCCTCGTGGATGCCGGTGGCGGCTGGCTGGTGCAGCAGCGCGACCTGACGCCCGAAGGGCTGTCGCAAATGCTATTGAAATTGGAGCGCCCTGCGCTTGTAGATATTGCGCTGAAGGCCAAAAACATGCAAAAAATCAACGCCACCCGCGAAGTGGTGACTGCCTGCGAGGAGTTGGCATGAAACACGCGATTCGCCATATCCATTTTGTGGGCCTGGGCGGCGCGGGCATGAGTGGCATCGCCGAGGTGCTGTTCAACCTGGGCTACCGCATCTCGGGCTCGGACCTGGCCGACAGCGCCACGCTGCGCCGCCTGGAAGGGCTGGGCATCAAGACCTGCCTGGGCCATGCGGCTGCGCACATTGACGGTGCCGATGCCGTGGTCACATCAACGGCGGTCACGCCCGACAACCCCGAGGTGCTGGCCGCGCGCGAGAAAAAAATTCCCGTGGTGCCCCGCGCGCTGATGCTCGCCGAGCTGATGCGCCTGAAGCAGGGCATCGCCATTGCAGGCACCCACGGCAAGACCACCACCACCAGCCTGGTGACCAGCGTGCTGGCCGAGGCGGGCCTGGACCCGACCTTTGTGATCGGCGGCAAGCTCAACAGCGCAGGCGCCAACGCCAAGCTGGGCAGCGGCGACTACATCGTGGTCGAGGCCGACGAGTCCGACGCATCGTTCCTGAACCTGCTGCCCGTGATGGCCGTGGTGACCAACATCGACGCCGACCACATGGAGACCTACGGCCACGACTTCGGCCGGCTCAAGGGCGCGTTTGTCGAATTCCTGCACCGCATGCCGTTCTACGGCACGGCGATCCTGTGTGTGGACAGCCCCGCTGTGCGCGACATCCTGCAAAGCGTGACCTGCCCCATCACCAGCTACGGCTTCTCGGAAGACGCCCAGGTGCGCGCCATCAACGTGCGGGCCGAGGCGGGCCAGATGCGCTTTACCGTGCAGCGGCGCAACGGCGTCACGCTGCCCGACATGGAGATCGTGCTCAACCTTGCGGGCGAGCACAACGTGCTCAACGCGCTGTCGGCCATTGCCGTGGCCGTGGAGCTGAACATTCCGGACGAAGCCGTACAGCGTGCGCTGGCAGGCTTCAAGGGTGTGGGCCGGCGCTTCCAGCGTTATGGCGACCTGCCCGCCAAGGATGGCGGCCAGTTCACCGTGATCGACGACTACGGCCACCACCCGGTGGAGATGGCTGCCACCTTGGCTGCCGCACGGGGTGCCTTCCCGGGGCGCCGCCTGGTGCTGGCTTTCCAGCCGCACCGCTACAGCCGCACGCGCGATTGCTTCGAGGATTTTGTGAAGGTCATCGGCAATGCCGATGCCGTGCTGCTCACCGAGGTGTATGCCGCTGGGGAGGCGCCTGTGGTGGCCGCCGATGGTCGATCGCTGGCCCGTGCGCTGCGCGTGGCGGGCCGCGTGGAGCCGGTATTCATCGACAACGTGGCCGACCTGCCGCAAGCCATTGCCGACAACGCGAAGGACGGCGACGTGGTGATGTGCATGGGCGCAGGGTCGATTGGCGCCGTACCTGGCAAGGTGGTGGAGATGCTACAAAATAGTGAGCTTTCAGCGCTTGAAGGGAGCGCGCTATGACCGTTTTTGATTCCAATTTTGATGTGAAATCCCTGGGCAAGGTTGCTGTGCTGATGGGCGGTGACTCGGCCGAGCGCGAGGTCTCGCTGATGTCTGGCAGCGGCGTGCTGCAAGCGCTGCGTTCGCGCGGGGTGGATGCCCATGCCTTCGACCCCGCGCAGAACGCACTGGGTGACCTGAAGCGCGACGGCTATGCGCGCTGTTTCATCGCGCTGCACGGCCGCCATGGCGAGGACGGCACGGTGCAGGGCGCGCTGGAGCTGCTGCGCATCCCGTACACCGGTCCGGGCGTGATGGCCTCGGCCATCGCCATGGACAAGGTCATGACCAAGCGCGTGTGGCTGGCCGAGGGCCTGCCCACACCACGCTACGTGTGGCTGGCGCCCGACCGCCAGCAGCGCGAGGTGGTGCGCACCGTGCCCGATGAACTGGGCCTGCCCCTCATCGTGAAGCCGCCGCGCGAAGGCTCCTCCATCGGCGTGACCAAGGTGCGTGGCTACTCGGACATGCAGGAGGCCGTGCAGCTGTCTGCCCAGTACGACCCCGATGTGTTGTGCGAAGAGTTCATCGAAGGCGAAGAAGTGACCTGCCCCGTGCTGGGCCAGGGCGCCAGTGCCCGTGCGCTGCCAGTGATCCGCATCGTGGCGCCCGATGGCGCCTACGACTACCAGAACAAGTATTTCACCGATGACGTGAAGTACCAGTGCCCGAGCGGTCTGCCCGAATCTGAGGAGCGCGAGATCCAGCGCATCGTGCTGGAGGCTTACCGCACCCTGGGCTGCCGGGGCTGGGGCCGTGCCGACCTGATGATCCGCGCCAGCGATCGCAAGCCCTTCCTGCTGGAGATGAACACGTCCCCCGGCATGACCGGGCATTCGCTGGTGCCGATGTCCGCACGGGCTTCGGGCATCAGCTACGAAGAGCTGTGCCTGCGCATCCTGGCCGATGCCGCCTTGGACACACCGACAAGGTCGAAGGCCGACTGATGACCCAAACGTTGCCCGCACCGCTGGACGTCAAGCTCATGAACCTGACCGCATCGGTCTTGTTCGTGGGCTGCGTCCTGCTTGTGCTGGCGGCGGGGGCCTGGTGGGTGCTGCGCTACCCGGGCTTTGCGATTGCGCGCATCGTGGTGCAGGGCGAGCTGGTGCACAACAACGCGGTGACCTTGCGGGCCAATGTCGCGCCGCACCTGGTGGGCAATTTCTTCACGGTGGATTTGCGTGCCGCGCGCGAGGCCTTCGAGCAGGTGCCCTGGGTGCGCCGCGCCCAGGTGCGGCGGGTGTACCCCGGTAGCCTGCGCGTGGAGCTGCAGGAGCATGACGCCGTGGCGTACTGGGGGCCGGACACCGGCTCTGCGCTGGTCAACAGCCAGGGCGAAGTGTTCGAGGCCAACGTGGGTGATGTGGAACAGGACGGCCTGCCGCGCCTGCTGGGTCCTGCAGGCAGCTCACCCGAGGTGCTGCAGATGTTTGGCCTGCTGCAGCCGGTGTTCAAACCGCTCGGGCTGGAGGTGGAGACGCTGGAGCTGACGGGGCGGGGCGGTTGGCGGGCCACGCTGGACAGCGACGCCGTAGTGGAGCTGGGCGGCGGCACACCGCAGGAGGTGGTGCAGCGCACGCAACGCTTCACGCGCACCCTGACACAGGTGGCTGCGCAGTACGGGCGGCGCGTGGATGCCCTGGAGTCCGCCGATCTGCGGCATGCCGGGGGCTACGCCCTGCGCATGCGCGGTGTGACCACGGTGGTGACCGATACCGCAGCGGCGGCTGCTTCGGCAAGTGCCGTGCGCAGGAGGTAATGGCATGCAGCAACAGCAACAGCGCTGGTATGTGGAGCGGGACGCAGGTGGGTTCGTGAATGGGGCCGTGGGGCGGCGGGACAGAACAGAGAAGGGCAGAGACTGATATGGCAAGAGAATACAAAGACGTTGTGGTGGGGCTGGATATCGGCACCGCCAAGGTCATGGCCGTGGTGGCCGAGGTCCTGCCCAATGGCGAGCTCAAGCTTGCAGGCTTGGGCGTGGCCCCGAGCAATGGCCTCAAGCGCGGTGTGGTGGTGAACATCGACGCTACCGTGCAAAGCATCCAGCAGGCCCTGAAAGAGGCCGAGCTGATGGCCGACTGCAAGATCCAGCGTGTGTACACCGGCATCACCGGCAGCCATATCCGGGGGCTCAACTCCAGCGGCATGGTGGCCGTGAAGGACAAGGAAGTCACCTCGGCCGACGTGGCGCGCGTGGTCGAGACGGCCAAGGCCATCAACATCAGCAGCGACCAGCGCCTGCTTCTGGTGGAGCCGCAAGAGTTTGTGATCGACGGGCAGGATGTGAAAGAGCCCATCGGCATGAGCGGCATCCGCCTGGAGGCCAAGATCCACATCGTGACCGGTGCGCAGAGCGCGGCCGAAAACATCATCAAGTGCGTACGCCGTTGCGGCCTGGAGGTCGAGCAGCTCATGCTGAACCCGCTGGCCAGCAGCCAGGCCGTGCTGACCGACGACGAGCGTGAGCTGGGTGTTGTGGTGGTGGACATTGGCGCGGGCACGACCGATGTGGCCATCTTCACCGGCGGCGCGATCCGCCACACGGCAGTGATTCCGATTGCGGGCGACCTCATCACCAGCGATATCGCGATGGCGCTGCGCACTCCCACCAAGGACGCTGAAGACATCAAGGTGGAAAGCGGCTACGCCAAACAACTGCTGGCCGACCCCGAGGCGCAGGTGGAAGTGCCCGGCCTGGGCGACCGCAGCCCGCGCATGCTGAGCAAGCAGGCGCTGGCCGGTGTGATCGAGCCGCGGGTGGAAGAAATTTTCTCGCTCGTGCAGCAGGTGGTGCGCGAGTCGGGCTATGAAGAAGTGCTGTCGTCGGGCATCGTGCTCACAGGCGGTAGCTCGGTGATGCCCGGCATGATCGAGTTGGGCGAAGACATCTTCCTCAAGCCCGTGCGCCGAGGCATTCCCAAGTATTCCAGCGCGTTGTCTGACATGGTGGCCCAGCCCCGTGCTGCTACCGTCATGGGGCTTCTCGAAGAAGCGCGCCTGGCTCGTCTGCGCGGCTTCAAGGTGGCGCAAAAGAGCGGGTCCATGAAGACGGCGTTCGGCCGTTTCAAAGATTTCATCGTGGGGAATTTCTGACCATGAAATACCCAGGAATGAGCGCCGCCGGGCCGCCCCAAGGTGCGAAGGCCCCCTCGGGGGGCAGCGCAGCACACGCAGTGGCAAGCGTGGGGGCCTTGTGGTTAGCCCGTGGTAGCCCGCACGGCACTGCGCGAGAGCGATGGCGATGTACAGGACCGCCTCGTTCTCCAGCCACCAGTACCCCCTTCCCCATATGGCAATTGCCTACGAATTTAGAAACAGGAGCTCCAAGATGACCATCGAAATGATCGAAGCCGAAGAATTCAACCAGGGCACCCAGATCAAGGTGATCGGTGTGGGCGGTGGCGGCAGCAATGCCGTCGAGCACATGATTTCCCGCAGCGTGCAGGGCGTGGAGTTTGTCAGCGCCAATACCGACGCGCAGGCGCTCACGCGCAGTTCGGCCCACCGTGTCATCCAGCTGGGTGGCAGTGGTCTGGGGGCAGGCGGCAAGCCTGAAAAGGCGCGCGATGCAGCCGAAGCGGCAGTTGAAGACATCCGCGACGCCATCCAGGGCGCGCACATGCTGTTCATCACGGCCGGCATGGGCGGCGGCACGGGCACGGGGGCTGCCCCGGTGATCGCGCGCATCGCCAAAGAGATGGGTATTCTGACCGTGGGTGTGGTGACCAAGCCTTTCGACTGGGAAGGTGGCCGCCGCATGAAGAACGCCGACGAAGGCCTGGCCGAGCTGGAAGCCAATGTGGATTCGCTGATCGTGGTGCTCAACGAAAAGCTGCTCGATGTGCTGGGCGATGACATCACCCAGGACGAAGCCTTTGCACACGCCAACGATGTGCTCAAGAACGCCGTGGGCGGTATCGCTGAAATCATCAACGAGTACGGCCAGGTGAACGTGGACTTCGAAGACGTGCGCACCGTGATGGGCGAGCCCGGCAAGGCCATGATGGGCACGGCCACTGCCAGCGGCCCCGACCGCGCCCGCATCGCTGCCGAGCAGGCCATTGCCTGCCCGCTGCTCGAAGGCATCGACCTGTCGGGAGCCAAGGGCGTGCTGGTGCTGGTCACCGCGAGCAAGGGCAGCCTCAAGCTGTCCGAATCGCGCCAGGCCATGAACACCATCAATGCCTACGCATCGACCGACGCTCATGTGATCTTCGGCGCTGCCTACGACGAAACCCTGGGCGACGAGATCCGCGTGACCGTGGTGGCCACAGGCCTGTCGCGTGCCAACGCACGCCGCCAGCCCATCTCAGTGGTGCAAGGTGGCCTGCGCACGGGCACGGACAATATGGCCTACCAGATGCCCATGGCCGGTGTGGGAACGCTGGGGGGGGCTGTGGGTGTGCAAGGCGGCCACACGGGCAGCGCGCAAGCCGACTACGGCAGCATGTCGGTGCCCAGCGTGTGGCGCACCAACCGCACGCAGGCGGCAGCCCGCGTGGACGCGCTGTCCTCGGGTGGCATGGATGACCTGGAGATCCCTGCTTTCCTGCGCAAGCAAGCCGACTGATCGACAACAGGCTCTTCCATGGGCCGCAAGACAAGAAGCCCTGCCAGCACAAGCTGGCAGGGCTTCTTTTTTGGCAGCGAGGTTTGCTTGCGCTGTGCTTGTGCTGCTTCAGGTCCTTGGGGTCAGAAGGACTCCCAATCGTCGTTGTTGTTGTTGTCCGCTGCAGGTTTGGGGCTGCTGGCCTTGGGCGGCAGCGCCGCTGCCGGGGCCTTGGCGGGCGACGCAGGGCGGGGTGCAGCGGCCTTGGCCAGTGCGGGGCGCGGTGCGGCAGCGCGTACGGGAGCGGGTGTGGGGCGGGGTGTGGCCGCAGGGGCGGGCCGGCTTGCCGGGGACGGCGCTGGGGCATTGCTGCCATTGACCCGGAACAGTGCGACCACCTGGGTGAGCTTCATGGCCTGCTCGCGCAGACTGTCTGCGGCGGCAGTGGATTGCTCCACCAAGGCAGAGTTCTGCTGCGTCATCTGGTCGAGCTGGTTCATGGCCGTGTTGACCTGGGCAATGCCCTGGCTCTGCTCGGACGTAGCCGAGCGGATTTCGCCAATGATGTCGGTCACGCGCTGAACGCTTTCCACGATCTCGGTCATGGTGGCGCCCGCATTGCCCACCAGCTGCGTGCCCGACTCCACCTTTTCGACCGATGCGCCAATCAGGGCCTTGATCTCCTTGGCGGCTTCGGCACTGCGTCCGGCCAGGCTGCGCACCTCGCTGGCCACCACGGCAAAGCCCCGGCCTTGCTCGCCCGCGCGGGCTGCCTCGACGGCGGCATTCAAGGCCAGGATATTGGTCTGGAAGGCGATGCCATCGATCACGCCGATGATGTCGCTGATCTTGTTGCTGCTGGCGTTGATGTCCTGCATGGTGGCTACTACCCGGGACACCACTTCACCCCCACGTGCCGCGACCGCAGCGGCCGATGTGGCCATCTGGTTGGCCGTCTGCGCGGAGTCCGAGGTCTGCTTGACGGTGCTGGTCAGCTCCTCCATGCTGCTGGCCGTGCTTTGCAGGTTGCTGGCGGTGTCTTCGGTGCGGTGGGCCAGGTCGTTGTTGCCCTGCGCGATTTCGCTCGACGCGGTGGCGATGCTGTCGGTGGCGGCGCGCACGTCGGTGACCAGCTTGCGCAGCGAAGTGACCATGTGGGCGAGCCCATCGAGCATCGAGCCTGGGTGGGCCGTGGGGATGTGTGTATCGAGATTGCCTTCGGCCACTTCCGACATGATCGCGATGGCGTCAGTGGGCTCTCCCCCGATCTGGCGCAGCACGGAGCGCGATACGAACAGGCCGATGGCCCCCACCACAAGAATCACCACCACCACCATGGCCAGGCTCGACAGCAGGGCCTTGCGCAGCAGCATGTCCACGTCATCGGTATACAGCCCCGAGCCCACCATCCAGTTCCAGCCGTCTACACGGACGATGTACTGGAGCTTGGGCACCGGGGTGGTCTGGTTGGGGCGGGCAAACATGGTGGGGACAAACGCCTTGCCATCCTTGCTGCTGCGCATGCCGTTCACCAGCAGGGCGATGATGTCCACCCCCGAGCCGTCCTTGACCTTGCCCAGCATGTTCTGCCCATCCCACTCGGGTTTGAAGGGGTGCATCACCCCCACGCCCTCGATGGTCCAGATGTAGAAATACTCGGTCTTGCCCTCGGGGCCACCATAGCGCGCAATGCGCAGGGCGTCCTTGGCGGCCTTTTGGGCCTCCTCCTGGGGCATGGCGCCGCTGGCGGCCTTGGCCTGGTAGGCGGCCACAATGCTGTGGGCAGACTGGACGGCGGTGGTCAGCAGCTCTTTTCGGGACTCGGTGATGAGTCGTCGCTCCTGCAGGAGGGAGGTGACGGCCATGATCAGCAGCGCGACAAGCGCAGTGCCGATCATGAGCATGATTTTCATTTTGAAGCTGAGCTTGCTCATGGGAGTCTCCTGGGGGGCATCTGTGGTGTGTTCATGTTGTATCTTTTCAAGGCCCTCTGGCCCCAAATTGTGCGGCGAACCCGGGGGCCTGCGCAGTAGGTGAAAACGCGGCGGTAGCTCTACGTACGGGCCACAAGCGCTCCGGGCGTGGCGTCTGCAAGGCAGGCAAGACCTCAGCCCGTGCGGGACAGGGCGCCAGAAACTAAAATGGCGGGATGCTCCAGCAACGCACCCTCAAGACACTGACCCGCGCCGTAGGCGTCGGGCTGCACAGCGGCCAGCGGGTCGAGTTGACCCTGCGGCCCGCGCAGCCGGACACGGGGATTGTCTTTCGGCGGGTGGATCTGCCACAGCCCGTGGACATCCCGATCCGCGCCGAGGCCGTGACGGACACCCGGCTGGCATCCACCATCGCGGTCGGCAATGCCAAGGTGCACACGGTGGAACACCTGATGTCGGCCTGTGCCGGGCTGGGGCTGGATAACCTTTATGTGGACATCACTGCCGAAGAGGTGCCTATCCTCGACGGATCTTCCGCATCTTTCGTTTTCCTGCTCCAGAGCGCAGGGGTCGAGCTGCAAAACGCGCCCAAGCGCTTCATCCGCGTCCTGCGGCCGGTGGAGGTCCGCGAGGGCGAGGGAGCCAATGCCAAATGGGCACGTTTGACGCCTTACCACGGCTACAAGCTCAGTTTCGAGATCGACTTTGACCACCCGGCCGTGGACTCCACCGGCCAGCGTGTGGAGTTTGACCTGGGGCAAGGCAACTACAGCCGCGACATTGCCCGCGCCCGCACCTTCGGCTTCACCCGCGATGTGGAGATGATGCGCTCCAACGGCCTGGCGCTGGGCGGCGGGCTCGATAACGCCATCGTGATGGACGACTACAAGGTGCTCAACAGCGACGGCCTGCGCTACGACGACGAGTTCGTGAAGCACAAGATCCTGGATGCCATGGGCGACCTTTACCTCATTGGCAAGCCCCTGCTGGCTGCGTACAGCGCTTTCCGCTCGGGCCACGCCATGAACAACCTCTTGCTGCGCGAGCTGCTGGCCCAGCGTGATGCCTGGGAGGTGGTCACCTTCGAGGATGAGCGCCAGGCCCCCACCGGCTTCGCGCAACCTGCGCGCGCCTGGTAGCACGCACATGTTGATCTTTCGCTGGCTGGCCATGCTGCTGCTTCTGGCGGCTGCCGTGTCGTTTGCGTTTTATGCCGGTACCGGGCAGGCGCGCTACAAGCGCCTGGGGCTCATCATCCTCAAGTGGACGGTGATTGCCGCCGTCTTTTTCTTTGCGGTGATCCTCATTGGCCGACTCGCGTGATGCGCGGGCTCTGCAGCGCAGTTTTTTCTCTGGCCTATACTCGCGCCTGCTCCGGGGTGTGCTGATGCGCTGAGATGCAAGAGGCCTGAAGAAATTCAGACCAGCTTGCGAACCCGACGAACTTGATCCGGTTCATACCGGCGGAAGAAGAGCCGACCTCCTTGTCCCCGTGCCCGCAGTCCCTGTGGGCACGTCATGCCCCAGGTGCTGCCGCCCCTGGGGGGCGCACAGGTCCATTCCGGAGCAGACCCCACCGCCACCGGAACCAGGAGACCTGCCCATGAACGCCCCCGATCCCATCGCTCGCGAGAAGTTTGCTGAATTGCTGGCGCTGACGCGCGAGCCCTTCCCCGCATCGCGCAAAGCCTATATCCCCGGCCAACTGCACACCGACCTGCGCGTGCCCGTGCGCGACATTGCGTTGACCAACGGCGAGCTGGTCAGCGTGTACGACACCTCCGGCCCCTACACCGACCCTGAAGCCGTGATCGACGTGCGCAAGGGCCTGGCCAGCGTGCGCGGGGGCTGGATCACCGGCCGTGGCGATGTGGAGCACTACGAAGGCCGCGCTCCCGTGGCGCTGGACGATGGGCAAAAGAGCGAAGACGCCACGCGCCTGGCCCAGCTGCGCGCCGAGGCCGCCGCCCTGCAGCGCAAGCCGCTGCGCGCCAAGGCCGGTGCCAACGTCACGCAGATGCACTACGCCAAGAAGGGCATCATCACGCCCGAGATGGAATACGTGGCCATCCGCGAAAACGGCAAGCGCGAGTGGATGGAGCAGTACATGGCTGACGCAGTCCGCGAGCAGCGCCTGATGGGCAACCCGATGGGTGCCAGCATCCCGCGCATCATCACCCCCGAATTCGTGCGCGACGAAGTGGCCCGGGGCCGCGCCATCATCCCCGCCAACATCAACCACCCCGAAGTGGAGCCGATGGCAATCGGCCGCAATTTCCTGGTCAAGATCAACGCCAACATCGGCAACTCGGCCGTCACATCGAGCATTGAAGAAGAGGTGGAAAAGCTCGTGTGGGCGATCCGCTGGGGTGCCGACAACGTGATGGATCTTTCCACCGGCAAGAACATCCACACCACACGCGACTGGATCGTGCGCAACTCGCCCGTGCCGATTGGCACGGTGCCGATCTACCAGGCGCTGGAAAAGGTGGGCGGCGTGGCCGAAGACCTGACCTGGGAGATCTTCCGCGACACGCTGATTGAGCAGGCCGAGCAGGGCGTGGACTACTTCACCATCCACGCGGGCGTGCGCCTGGCCTACATCCACCTCACGGCGCAACGGCGCACGGGCATCGTCTCGCGCGGCGGCTCCATCATGGCCAAGTGGTGCATGGCACACCACCGCGAGAGCTTCCTGTACGAGCACTTCGAGGACATCTGCGACATCATGAAGGCGTACGACGTGTCGTTCAGCCTGGGCGATGGCCTGCGTCCCGGCTGCGCGTCCGACGCCAATGACGAAGCGCAATTCGCCGAGCTGCACACGCTGGGCGAACTCACGCAAGTAGCTTGGAAGCATGACGTGCAGACCATGATCGAAGGCCCCGGCCATGTGCCCATGCACATGATCCAGGCCAACATGACCGAGCAGCTCAAGACCTGCCACGAAGCGCCGTTCTACACCCTGGGCCCGTTGACCATCGACATCGCACCGGGCTATGACCACATTGCCAGCGCGATTGGCGCGGCCATGATCGGCTGGATGGGCACGGCCATGCTGTGCTACGTGACGCCCAAGGAGCACCTGGGCCTGCCCGACCGAGATGACGTGAAGCAGGGCATCATTGCCTACAAGATCGCCGCCCACGCGGCCGACGTGGCCAAGGGGCACCCGGGCGCCCGCTCGCGCGACGATGCGCTGAGCCAGGCGCGCTTCGACTTCCGCTGGCAGGACCAGTTCAACCTGGGCCTGGACCCGGAAACAGCGAAGGAGTACCACGACGAAACCCTGCCCAAGGACTCGGCCAAGGTGGCGCATTTCTGCTCGATGTGCGGCCCCAAGTTCTGCTCGATGAAGATCACGCAGGAAGTGCGTGACTTTGCAAAACAAAAGGGTGTGGCCGAGGCTGAAGCCCTGGCCCAGGGCATGCAGACCAAGGCGGCAGAGTTTCAGAAGGGCGGGGGCGAGTTGTACATCCCCCTGAAGCCCGTTTGAGAACAGTGCAATAAGCGCAGCTACTGGCCCCGAGGATTCCCTGAAGCAGGGCCACGGGGCCGTGCTTACCCTGTGCGGTGGATAGCCCCGCCCGGCATATAGTCCCGCCCACCCCCGGTTCAGAAGACCGGGAGGAAGGGCGTGTGGCACTAAATTTGCTATGCTGAGTTATCTGTTAAAAAATGTAAGGAAGAGCCATGAATGCTCTCGGCCGCTTCTCTATCCGCACACGTCTTTACTTCGGAACCGTTTTTTCGCTGATTCTTCTGATCGTCATTGGCGCCATGGGCTATGTGGCCCTGGACCGCACCCGGGGCACATTGCAGGAGCTGTTTTCGCAGCGGGTGCAAACCCTGACCGATATGTCCGACCTGCGCACGACCCTGGGTGACCTGCGCCGGACCGAAAAAGACATCATCATCAATTTCAACAACTCGGTCGAGGTCTCTGCCCTGCGCGAGTCCTGGGCCAAGACCCTGGCTGCCCTGCGCAAGAGCCTGGCCGAGGTGCGCCAGGTGCAGTCGGGCGATGCAGAGTTTGTGGCCTCCATCGACAAATCCCTGGACGAGATCAAGCAGTACGAAACCGGCATTGCCCCCATCTTCGAGAAGATCGAGGGGGCGCAGCTCGATGGTGCGGGGGGCGGTGCCTACGCCGACCGCCTGAAGGTCCACATGGAGGCCACCGACAAGCTGTTCTCCAGCCTGGCCAGCGCGGCCCGCTCGCAGATGGACGAGGCCCGTGCGGGGGTTGAATCGCGCACTTCCACCATGTCGGCGTTGATTGGCATCGGGCTGGTGCTGGGGTTGGCGGTGCTGATTCCGCTCACCTTCTTCAGCGTGCGCTCCATCACCAAGTCGCTGGGGCAGGCGCAGGAACTGGCCGACCGCATTGCCAGTGGTGACCTCTCTCGCGATGTGGCGGCCATGAACCAGGACGAGGTGGGCCAGCTGGTGTCGGCCATGGGCCGCATGCAGGACGCCTTGCGGGGCCTGGTGCGCCAGGTGCAGGACGCGGCAGGCAACATCACCACCGCCAGTTCCGAAATCGCCAGCGGCAACCATGACCTGAGCCACCGCACCGAGCAGACCGCGGCCAATCTGGAGGAAACCGCTTCGTCCATGGAGCTGCTGACCAGCACCGTGCAGCAAAGCGCCCAGTCCTCCCGCCAGGCCAGCGACTTCGCTTCGTCGGCCGCCGAAGTGGCCGCACGCGGTGGTGCCGTGGTGTCGCAGGTGGTGACCACCATGGACCAGATCACGACCAGCTCGCGCAAGATTGCCGACATCACCGGCGTCATCGACTCCATTGCCTTCCAGACCAACATCCTGGCATTGAATGCGGCGGTGGAAGCTGCTCGCGCAGGTGAACAAGGCCGGGGCTTTGCCGTGGTGGCCAGCGAGGTGCGCAACCTCGCGCAGCGCAGCGCCGAGGCGGCCAAGGAGATCAAGGGTCTGATCGGTTCGTCGGTGGAGCGCGTCGAAGATGGATCGCGACTGGTCAGCCAGGCCGGGCAGACCATGACCGAGATTGTCAGCAGCGTGCGCCGGGTGTCTGACATCATTGCCGAGATCACAGCCTCGTCGGCCGAGCAAAGTGACAACATCGGCCAGATCAGTCAGTCCGTGAGCCAGCTCGACCAGATGACGCAGCAGAACGCCGCGCTGGTGGAAGAGTCCACCGCTGCCTCTGAATCGCTGCGCGAACAGGCGCTGCACCTGAGCAGTGCGGTCAGCCAGTTCAAGCTGCAGGACGGCGGGGCTCCTGCACCCTCGGTCCTCAGCGCGGCAGCGGCGCCCGCTGCGCCAGCCGTGGCCCAGGCGCAGCGCAGGCCTGCGCTGCGCATACGTTAATTTTGAGCATTTTTGACCGCTAGGGACCCTCTGCACGAATCACCACGCCGTGTGCATCTGCGGTCTCGGGCGGTCTGCGGCGTTGCAAAACCTCGCAATAGCTACGGCTATTGCTGCGTTTTGCGCCTTGCAGCCCATCCCGATCCGCAGCGCACACTTGCCGCTCGATTCGTGCAGAGGATCCCTAGCGCTTATCTATTAAGCGCTAGTTGCTATCAAAATAATATCAAACTGGCCTCTGCGGCTGGCTAGTCCCGCGTCACCCGCAGCACTTCCTCGCGGCTGGTGATGCCTGCTGCAATCAGCCGTTCCCCATCCTCGCGCATCAGCGCCATGCCGTCGGCCAGCGCGGCGGTGCGGATGTCGGCTTCGGACGCCTGGTTGTGGATTTGCGCGCGGATCGCGTCGGTGGTCACCAGCAACTCGAACACACCAGTGCGGCCCGTGTAGCCCGTCTGGCCGCAGTGCTCGCACCCGCTGCCGTGGCAATGGCTGCAGTATTTGCGCACCAGCCGCTGGGCCAGCACGCCGAGCAGGGACGACGACAACAGGAACGGCTCCACCCCCATGTCGGTCAGCCGCGTGACGGCGCTGGCTGCGTCGTTGGTGTGCAGCGTGGCCAGCACCAGGTGGCCCGTCAGCGAGGCCTGGATGGCGATCTGCGCGGTCTCGAAATCGCGGATTTCGCCAATCATGATGATGTCCGGGTCCTGCCGCAGGATGGCGCGCAGGGCCTTGGCAAAGGTCAGCTCGATCTTGCTGTTGACCTGCGTTTGCCCCACCCCGGGCAGCTCGTACTCGATGGGATCTTCCACCGTCATGATGTTGTTGCGTGTGGCATCGAGCCGGCCCAGCGCCGCGTACAGCGTGGTGGTCTTGCCCGAGCCGGTGGGCCCTGTCACCAGGATGATGCCGTGCGGCTGGCTGATCAGGCCCTCGAAGCGGCGCAGCGTCTCACCCTGCATGCCCACGGCTTCCAGGCTCAACTTGCTTTCGCTCTTGTCCAAGAGGCGCAGCACCGCGCGCTCGCCATGGGCGCTGGGCAGGGTGGAAACGCGTACGTCAATGGCGCGGGTGCCCAGGCGCAGGCTGATGCGGCCGTCCTGCGGCAGGCGTTTCTCAGAGATGTCCAGGTCGGCCATGATCTTCAGGCGCGAGATCAGCGCGGCGTGCAGCGCGCGGTTGGGTTGCACCACCTCGCGCAGGGTGCCGTCCACGCGAAAACGCACGCTGGAATGGCGCTCGTAGGGCTCGATGTGGATGTCGCTCGCGCCATCGCGCGCGGCCTGCGTGAGCAGGGCGTTGAGCATGCGGATGATGGGTGCGTCGCCCGCGGATTCGAGCAAGTCCTCGACGGCGGGAAGCTCCTGCATCATGCGCGAGAGGTCCGCGTCGCTTTCGACCTCGCTCACCACGGTGGCGGCGCTCGATTCGCTGTGCGAATACACGGCGCTGATGCGCTGGGCCAGGGCCGGGGCGTCCAGCGGCAGTAACTGCTGCACCGGGTGTTTGCGCAGAACTTCGGACAGCGCACCGGCGTCGGGGTTGGGGCCATGCCACAGCACCAGCTGGTGGCCGTCGTCCTCCAGCAGCAGCTGGGCGGTGCGGGCAAAGGCGTAGGGCAGGGGGTGGCGCATGGGCGTGGGTCCGTCAGAGCGCTTTGGGCGAGACCGTGGCGTTGAGTGCCAGGCTGCGCACGGTGGCGGCAGCGGCATTGGCAGCGTCTTCGGTGTTGTAGGGGCCCACACGCACGCGGGTGAGCGTGCCCCGGTTGGTGTCTACCGCCTGGATGGACAGGGGCAGTGCCGTGCTGCGCAGCTTGGTCATGGCGCTGCGCGATTCCGCATCCTTGCCGAACACGCCCACGTTCACGTAGTACAGCGGCGCGGGGACCTGCGCCTGGGCTGTGGGGCTGGACTGCTCCACAGGCGCGCTGCTTTGGGGAGCAGTACCCGGTGTGGGTAGAGGGGGCGCTACAGGGGTGAGCTGCTGCATGGGAACGGGCACCGGCGCGGCGGGCTGCACAGGCATGGGGCTGGCGACCGAAGGCGCCCGCTCGGGCAGCGCGGGAAGTATGGGTGCGCCAGAGACCGAATTCATGACAGTGCTGGGGGCCGGCTGCGTGGCCTGCTGCAGAGCGCGGATCGCTTCGTAGCGGTCCACGACCAGTGCGTCGCTGGTGGCGTTGTCGCGCACCACGATGGGGCGCAGGAAGATCATCAGGTTGGTCTTGCGGCGCGAGCGGTTCTCGCTTTTGAACAGGTTGCCCACCACGGGCAGGTCACCCATCAGGGGTACTTTGTCCTCGCCCTGCGAGTAGGTGTCCTCCAGCAGGCCGCCGATGACGATGATGCTGCCATCGTCCACCACCACGTTGGATTCGACCGCACGTTTGCTGGTGGTGGGGCCGGTGGCATTGGACAGGGTGGAGCGGTCGATCTTGGAGATCTCCTGGTAGATCGCCATTTTCACCGTGCCGTTCTCGCTGATCTGCGGGCGCACCTTGAGCATCAGGCCCACGTCCTTGCGCTCGACGGTGTTGAACGGATTCACGGTGCCGCTGTTGCCGGTGTTCGCATACGAGCCCGTGACGAAGGGCACGTTGTCGCCGATGAGGATGCGTGCCTCCTCGTTGTCCAGCGTCATCAGGTTGGGGGTGGACAGCACGTTGGCATCGCCGCTGTTCTGCAGGAAGTTGGCAAGCGCGCCCAGGTAATACTGGCCGTTGATGCGTGGCGCCAGAGCCAGATTCAGACCCCCGCCCAGGCCGCTCGCGGCTGTGGCGATGCTGCTGGTGCTGCCCGAAGCCAGCGCTGCCGTGATCCCCAGGATGTTGGCACCTGCTGCACCGGAGTTGGTGCCGATCACGCCCACCGTGCCATCGCCTTGTTTGCCCAGAATGCCCTGCCACTGGATACCGAACTGCGCCACCTTGTTGGCGGCAACTTCCACGATCAGGCTTTCCACCAGCACCTGTGCGCGGCGTCCGTCGAGCTTGTCGATCACTGCACGCAACTGGCGGTACAGGGGCTCGGGTGCCGTGATGATGAGCGAGTTGGTGGTGGGGTCGGCCTGGATCTGGCCGCCCGTGGACGGCTGGTTGTTGTTGGTGCTGCTGGTGCCCATGCCACTGCTTCCCGAACCCAGTCCCCCACTGCTGCCACCTGATAGACCGCTGCCGGTGGACAGCATGTTGCCGCTGGTGCCGCCACCGCCCAGGCCTCCACTGGGCGCGGCCGGTGCGGCGCTTGCGCCCGCGCTGCCACCGCCCGTGTTGCCGGTGCCGCCCATGGCTGCCATGGCGGCACGCAGCGTGGTGGCCAGCTTGGTGGCGTCGGCGTTCTTCAGGTACACCACATGGATGTTGCCGGTGGACGCACTGCTGCCGGGCGCAGGCGCCTGGTCCAGCTGTGCCACCAGCGCGCGCACCTGGGCCACACGGGCCGGGTTGGCGGCGCGCAGGATCAGCGCGTTGCTGCGCGGCTCGGCAATCAGCGTGGTCTTGAACGAGGTGTCCGCCTGCCCCTGTGCGGCGACCGGCGCGGCACCGCTGCCCCCGTCGATCAGGCGCGCCACCAACGGCGCGAGGTCAGTGGCGACGGCGTTGCGCAGCGGGATCACTTCCACATCGCTGGCGTTGGAGACATCCATGGCCGCCACGATGCGCGCCAGGCGCTGCAAGTTGTCCGCGTAATCGGTGATCACCAGCGAGTTGTTGCCGGGGTTCACGTTGATGGTGTTGTTGGGGCTGATCAGCGGGCGCAGCACGGGCACCAGATTGGCGGCGTTTTCAAAGTTGAGCTTGAAGATCTGGGTGACGATCTGACCGCCACCGGGCGCGCTGCCAGAGCTGCCCTGCACCACGCTCACGCTGCCGCCTTGCAGCTTGGCGTCGGCCTCGGGCACCACCTTGTACAGGCCTGCAGCCTCCACCACCGTAAAGCCCTGCAGCCGCAGCGCGGCCAGGAACTGCTGGAAGGCGGCGGCGGGCGACACGGCGCGTTCGGTGACCAGGTTGAGCTGGCCCTTCACGCGCGGGTCGACCACCACGTTGCGGCCCGTGATGGTGGCCATGGTGCGGGCCACGGCTTCGATCTCGGCGTTGGCGAAGTTCAGGGTGACGGGCTCGCCGGCGCGCACGCTGCCGGTGCCGGTATCAATGGCGGTTTGGGCAATAATTTGGCCGCTAGCGCACGCCAGTAGTGCACTAGCTGCTATTGCTTTAAGAGCAAAACCCAGACGTGGTGACAACAAGGAGTTCATAGGTTCAACCCACGGTGATGATGGAGCGCGCGCCGTTGCGCCGTCCAATGATGTTCAGAAGATTCGACAGGGCGGCTTCGCGCTCGGGGGTGGCGCTGGCCTCACCCGCAAAGCGCAGGCGGTTGCCCACCCACTGGCCGGTGCCGTTGAGCTGCAGGTGTCCGTCCAGCGTGCTCAGCGTGAGCGTGGGCGCCTCGCCGCCCTGCACCGCCAGCCGGTAGCTGCCCATGGGGCGCAGGGTGGACAGGCGGGACGACATGGCCCGTGCATCCAGCTGCACCTGGCCTGCCAGGGACATGCGTCCGGCACTCCAGCGCATGGTGAAGCCACGGGTCTGCAGCGCCAGCTGGCCCTGGGGCTGCAGCGTGTTCCAGGGCGTGCCCAGCCCGGTCAGCACGGAGGCCGGCCACAGGCTCTCGCCGTCGATGATGGTCAGGCGCGTACCGGACCAGCCGGCACTCGCCTGCAGTCGCAGGGGTGTAGGGGTGCAGCAGCTGGCATTCAGTTGCGCGTGCAAGCCACCCCAGCCGGGGCGGATGCGCCAGTCCAGGCGGCTGGGCAGGGCGGCGCTGTCCTGGCTGGCCGAGCCCCCCGTCAGCACCAGTTGGGCCGAACCTGTCCAGACCGTACCGCGTGCCTGCAGCAACTGCACCTGTCCGCCCGTTGCGCTGGCGACGCTTTGTGCCAGCCAGTGCGCGGGTGCAAACGCCACCACGGCGGGCACTACGCCCGCCACAGCGCCGACCAGTGCCCAGCCCCATGCGCTGCGGGGAGTGCGGGGTACGGGTTTTCGGTGTCGTGAGGAGGTGGCCACGGGGAGAGGGTGTCTGTGCGGGGGGCTGATTCAGGGCTGGGCAGGCGGCAGGGCCAGCACCAGGGTGCCGTCCCAACGCGGCATCGCCGTGGCCGCGTTGCCCAGTTTGACCGGTGCCGGGGCGTTGGGCGCGGAGCCTGCAGGGGCAGCGCTGCGCGTCAGGCGTGCCTCCACCGGGGCGGCGCGGGCGTTGCTGCGTGCCTGGGCCAGCCATTGGGCCAGCGCATCGGCGGGAGCGCCTTTGAGCGTGACGGTGGCGCGGTCTCCCACCACATTGAGCTGGGCCGTATTGCCCAGGCGCTGTGTGAGCGCGGTACGCAGCGCACCGACGGAATCGCCGCGCGTGTTGCGCGGGGCCGACTGCAGCTGCTGCGCTTCGGCGCGCAGGCCTTGCATGCGCTGCAGCTGTGAGTCCAGCTCGGCATGGCGCGCAGGTGCGGCGCGCAACGTGGACAGGGCCGGGGCCACGGCCAGCCACCACAGCAGGGCAAACGCGACGAGGCCACCTGCGGCCAGGACCAGGGTCTGCTCACGGGGGGCCAGGGCCTGCCAGCGGGCCCGCAGGGCGGGAGAGGTGATGACAGTCATGGTGTGCCTTCAGCGCGCAGCAGCAGGCTGCCGTCGTCCAGCCGGGCCCGGTAGCCCGCAGCCTGCAGGCGGGCCGAGAGCACGGTTTCTTCATCGGGGGCCAGCGTGACGCCGCGCAGGCGCAGCTCGCCGGGGGCGTATTCGATGCCCGTGGGCTGGCGGCCGCTGGGGAGGGAGGCTCCGGCGGCGGCAAGCAGGGGCTCCAGGTCGCGGGCCGAAACGGCGCCGGCCGCCTGCCGCAGCTGGGCCAGTTCGCGCTCCATCTGCACCGGGGCATCCACCACGACTTGCACCTTGGGGAAAGTCTGGGTCAGCGTGGACCGCACGGCCGCCTGTTTGGCGGCCAGCGCCTTGCGCTCCTGCCAGGCCCAGGCATTGAGACCCACCAGATGCGCCACCACCAGCAGTGCTGCGCCCCAGCGCGCTGCGCGCCACTGCGGGGCGTTCAGCAGTGCGCTGGCCAGGCTGCCCGCCTTGCGCAGCGCCCGGGTGCGGCCGGTGCTGGCCAGATCGAACTGGGCCAGATCCCAGTCGCCACGCGCTGCGTCCAGCGCCCGCTGGCTGGCCGTGTGCAGAGCCACGCGCTGGCCCAGCGTGCGCTCTGCCAGGGCCGCGACCGCAGGCTCGGCGCGCACCACGGGCGCATCGTCTCCGTCCGTGGCCGCATCCTGGGGGAGCCCGGCACGGGCCAGCATCACGGAGGCAATGGACAGGGGCAACACGGCCACGCCGTGGTCGGCGCCTTGCCCAGTCAGCACCACGCAGGTGTCTTCGGGGGTGCCCAGGGCGCACAGCTCGGGGCGGCCACTTTGGGTGGGGCCGGGGGCGAATTCAGGCACGACACGCGACACGCGGCGACCAGCGGCTTCCAGGGCCTGCAGGTTGTCGCGCAGCCAGGTGCGGTCGCACACCGCTACCCACACGGGTTCTCCGGGATTGGCATCCGGCTGGATGGCAAAGTGCAGTTGCGATGCGTCGTCGAGCAGGCGGTCTTCAAGCAGACCCTCCAGCACCGACCGCAGGCGCGGTGTCTGCTGGCCCGCGCCCAGTGCCAGGCCGGGCGGCAGTTGCACCCGTTGCCAGGACAGCGCCCGGGCGGGCACCACGGCCACCACTTCGCCGCCGGGGCGCGTGGGTTCGGGCAGCAGCGCGGCCGGGGCAGTGGCGTGGCGAAGGGCAGTGTGGCCGTCCGCCGTCAGCGTGTAGCTGTACTCGGTGGCCGGCCCCGGACGGGCCGGCGGCAGGAAAAGGATGAGGGTGCTCATGGACAGGTTTTGCGGGCCATTTTAGGGGGCGGGCTTGACAGTGCGGGCCGAACCTGCGGATGTGTTGCAGATGTGTCAGATTTCAGCGCTGCGCCTCCCGAGCGCCCGGGGCGGTTTCGCGGTCAAAAGCACCCCGTTCGCGCCACAGTGTGGTGACCTCGATGCCCTGTTTGCGCACCAGGGATCGCTCGTCCACCATGGCATCGCCCAGGCGCAGGCGGCCGCGCACCTCAAAGTACGAAGAGGCCACGGCATGGGCGCCTTCATTGATGTCGATGCTGGCACCCAGCAGGTCGCGCACCTCGCTGAGCGTGCGGAAATGCCGGGCCTCGCGGGCCTGCAGCATCTTTTGGGCGCTGGCCATGTCCAGGCCATCGATGGCGGCCAGCAGCACGTCGATGTCGGCGGTGTTGAGGTTGACCGGCGCGCGCACGGGCAGCAGCGTCACGTGGGGCGCCAGGCGGGCCACGGTGGTGGGCGCCAGGCCCAGCCAGCCCAGTTGCGACATGGTGGGGGGCAGCAGCGGGGCGTTCGTGCTGTCGGTGCCGGTGGTGGCCTGCGCGCGCCGCAGGGCGTCGGTGAGCTGGCTCAGCTCCTGCAGCGGCAGGCCCAGGCGCTCGAACAGCCGCGTGAACTGCCGCAGTGCCAAGGTCTGAACATTGCCGTTGTCGACCAGGTTGGTCAGATTCAGGCGGCCCTGCATGTCCGAGATCTGCCCCGACAAAAAGGCCTCGGTGGTGTCGGTGGTGGCGTCGTCCACCTGGCTGACGTTCTTGTCGGCCGCGAGAAAGGTGGACAGCCGTGCCTCCTGTAGCGGCACGGCCCAGGGCTCGGCCAGGTGGTCCGCACCGCCCGAGCGCCCGTCTTCGCGCAGGATCAGGCGCGACCAGTCGAGCGCGCCGACCAGAATCCAGGTGGACTGCACGCGGCCGCGCTCGGCCGTCTCGACCTCGACCGCGCGCCATTGCTGCCACATGGACGCCGCTGCAAAGGTTGCCACGAGGGTGACCGTGAGCATGGCCAGCAGCAGCGCCGCACCGCGTTCCCTGCGGACCGGGCGTGGCCCCATGTGGCGTCCCCCTGGGTCGCTGTGAAACTGGCGCGGCCCAGGCCCGTGCCACCGTGGAGCTGGCTTTGCCAGGCCACCGGTGGCGTCCCCTTGGGGGGAGGCGGCGCAGCCGCTCAGGGGGGGGCTGATCATGTCCGACCCCCACCCAGCACGGGGTTCACCCAATCGCGTGTGAGCCGCCCCACCAGGGCCTGACCGGGCGGCAGGGTGATCTGCAGGCGCACGCCGTCTGGGATGGCCGAGGTGCCCACCGGGGTGGTGCCACTGCTGGACAGCGGGTTGGACCACGCACCGCCCCGGTAGTAGAAGATCTGCCAGTCCTCCAGCGGCAGCAGCGTCATCTCATGGCGCCGCTCGGCGTCGCCCGGGCTGCGCGCCCACTGCGCGGCCAGCTGCCACGCCTCCTGCCACTCGGCGCGCGTGCGCACCGGGGGCGACTGCCAGCGCATCCACTGGCCCACACCCTGGCCGCCCCGGCGCGTCCAGGCCACCACCAGGGCGCCCTCGTCGGGCACTGCACTGGTGCGCCGCGTCAAACGCAGCACCTGGCCGTCCCAGTCGAGCGGCGTGGTGTTGGCAATGGGCAGCAGTGCATCCAGGTCCGTGCCCCACTGGCCCAGGGCAGACTGCAGCACCAGCATCTCGTCGGCCCGCTGGCGCGTGATCTCCTGCGCCCGCACCATGCCATCCAGCCCCCGCCAGCTCAGGATGGCCAGCAGGCTCATCACCGCAATGGCCAGCAGCAGCTCCACCAGCGTGAAGCCGCGCGCGCCTTTCAAAACCGGCGCGGCGCGAGGCCAGTGCACCCGTGGAACTGGCTCTGCCAGGCCACCGGGTGCGTCCCCCCCAAGGGGGGAAGGCGCGAAGCGACTCAGGGGGGACATCTGGTCAATACCTTCCGATGATGGTCGAGATGCGCAGGATCGAGTTGTCGCCATCCAGCACCTGCGCGTCCATCCGGCGAAAGCTCGGGTTGGGCGTGGGCCGCACGATCAGGGCCACAGTGAGCTGGCGCCCGGCCTGTTCGCAGGTGACCTGGCTGTCGCCCACGCTGGGCATCTGGCGCGACAGGCGCGCATAGACCAGTTCGTTCTCGGCACACAACTGGGCCAGCACGATGTCTGACTGACGCAGCGCGTTGCGTGTGAGCGCCGTGGTGGCCTGCAGCCCCGCCATCAGTGCAATAGCCACGATGCTGAGCGCCACCAGCACCTCCACCAGCGTGAAGCCGCACTGCCGCCTGCAACGGCGTTGGGGGGGCAGGGTGGACTTCATTGGACGGTCTCGACGGTGAAGGGGCGCACCCCGTCGGTGGCAATGCGCAGCGTGCGCTCGGGATAGGCCTGGTGGGTGATCAGCACCTGCTGGGGGCCAATGAGGGGTTCTGGCCCCAGCACCAGCAACGTGGGCGCGCGCACCGTGGTGCCCGCATCCAGCCACTGGCCGGGCATCGCCGCCAGTGCGCTGGGCGGCAGGCCCTCGAACCGGAACCCTCCGGCATCGGCACGCCAGCGCACGGGCATTCCCCCGGCGCGCGACTGCGCACGCGCAGATTCCAGCAACGCCGCCAGCCGGGCTGCCTCTCGCTCGACCAGCGTCTGCCCGCTGTCGCGCATGGCGATGCTCACACCGGCGGTGGCCAGGGCAATGATGCTGATGACCACCAGCAACTCAAGGAGGGTGAAGCCCCCCTGAGCCGCCGCGCGGCTTCCCTTCGGGGGGGAGATGCCGAGAGCCTGGCGAAGCCAGTTCCACGACATCCCTGGCCGAGGGAGCGCCAGTTTCATGGAGCAGGGGTCTGTCGCGAAGAGCCGGTCGTCATTGCCAACTGCCAATATCAGCATCCTTGCCTTCACCGCCCGACTGCCCATCGGCGCCGAACGACATCACGTCGATCTCGCCCTTGATGCCAGGGTTCAGGTACTGGTACGGACGGCCCCAGGGGTCGTTGGGCAGTTTTTCGAGGTACAGCTTCCAGTTGTTGGGCACGGGGCCCGAGCTGGGCTTGACGATCAGCGATTGCAGGCCTTGCTCGGCCGTGGGGTAGCGCTGGTTGTCCAGGCGGTACAGCTTGAGCGCCTGCATGATGTTGGTGATGTCGGTGCGGGCAGCGGTCACGCGGGCGTCGTCGGCGCGTTCCAGCACATTGGGCACGATGAGGGCGGCCAGCACGCCGATGATGACGAGCACCACCATCAGCTCGATGAGGGTGAAGCCACGGGCCACGTTCGTGGCCAGGCGGTGGCGGGCGGAGCGCAAGAGGAGGGGGAAAGAAGTGTTCACTGCTGGCGGTCTCTCGGATGGTCGAATCGCGTGAATCATAATCCCCGCATGGTGACCAATACGTACAGCAAATGGGGCGTCCGCTTGGGGACTCTGGCGCTATGGGCCGCCGCAGGCGCCAGCGGGGTTTTTTGGGGGCTGCGCCTGTCGGCCCCTGCGGCCGGAGCGGCTGCGCCCGTGGTGCTGCCACCCCCCGTGGCGCCCGATGCGCAGGCTCTGGCCCGGCTGCTGGGGGCTGCGCCCGCTGCCCCGGGGGTGGTCGCAGCCGCCCCGGTGGCAACACTGGCCAGCCGCTTCGCACTGATCGGGGTGCTCTCGGGCCGCAACAGCGGGGGCGGCGCCGCGCTGATCGCGGTGGATGGCAAACCCGCCAAGCCGTTCCGCGTGGGCGCCGCGGTGGATGAAGGGCTGGTGCTGCAGGCGCTGGGCCCACGCCAGGCGCAACTGGGGCGCGATGCTGATGGCCCCGCCACCCTCACGCTGGACATGCCTCTCAAGCGTTGATGCTTGATGCCGGGGCGGGGGGCTCCGGCTCCTATCCCAGTTCGATCCTCTCCCACTGGCCCCAGCCCGGCGCGGCAACGGGCCATTCTTCTGAGCACGGCAGCACGCCGTTGCCGTGCGCCC
Source organism: Acidovorax sp. Leaf73 (assembly GCF_916855635.1). NCBI lineage: Bacteria > Pseudomonadati > Pseudomonadota > Betaproteobacteria > Burkholderiales > Comamonadaceae > Acidovorax > Acidovorax sp. Leaf73. The sequence continues at coordinate 26,701 of NZ_CAKASI010000004.1, read as the reverse complement.
TCAGCCACGCCACGCTGCGGATGACCCCGGCGTGGGTGATCCACACCACATCCTGTGTGGCCCCGGGGTCGTGGTCCTGCAGCGCAGCCGCCACGCGGGCCAGCACCGCCGCCAGGTTTTCCCCCAGGCCAGGGCGGTAGCTCGCGAAGGCGGCCGTCCAGGCGTCGATGTCGCTGCGGGCAATGGAATCCCAGGCCTGCCCCTCCCAGCTGCCAAAGTCCATTTCGCGCAGGCGGGCGTCGGGTTTTGATACCAAATCGGGCCGCAGCGCTTGAAGCTCTAGCGCAAGCTGCTCGCATCTTTGTAGCGTGGAGTGAATCACCCGCGCCTGGGGTGGCAGCGCGGCGGCCAGGTGTTCTGCGGCAGCGCGCGTGGCGGCGGGGTCGGCGGGGATGTCCAGCGCCCCGTAGCAGGTGCCGGGGGCCACCAGCGGCTGGGCGTGGCGCACCAGCCAAAGGCGAGTTTTGGGGGGGGCGCCGGTCACATCCAGCGCAAGGCCAGCGCCGCGCCCAGGTAAAAGCCGATTTCGCTGACCTGCTGCGTGGCACCCAGGCAGTCGCCGGTAAAACCCTGCAGCCTGCGCGCGAACCAGCGGGCCATCCAGGCGGCGGCAAGGGCGCTGCAGAGTACAGATGCTATAAAATAGATAGCTGATTGCGCTTGATAGACAAGCGCTAGCGGCATAAAACACCACAAAAATGCCGCCAGCAGCGCGCCGCCCGAAATCTGGTCGGCCAGCGGTTTGCTTTTGGACCGGGCGGTGTCGCCCACATGCGGCAGGCTGCGCACGATGAGCAGCGGCCAGAAACGAGACAGCACATGCGCCCCCACCAGCGCGGCCACAGCAGCCAGCAGGCTGTGGGCCCCCAGCAGCGCCAGCAGGCTGAGCTTGGCCAGCAGCGCCAGCACCAGCGCCATGGCCCCGAAGGCGCCAATGCGTGAGTCCTTCATGATGTCGAGTGCCCGCTCGCGATCGGCACTGCCGCCCAGGCCATCGGCCACATCGGCAAGCCCATCCTCGTGAAAGCCGCCGGTCATCAGCACCGTGGCGATGGTGCAGAACACGGCAGCCACGGCCGGGGCCAGCGGGTTGGGCGCCAGGGCCCAGTGCAATGCGGCATAGACGCCCGTGGACAGCAGCGCGGCCAGCCAGCCAATGCCCGGAAAGTGCGCCGCGCTGGCCCGCAACATGGCGGGGCTGTAGCCGACCCAGTCTGCCAGCCGACCGGTGACCGGGATGCGGGTGAAAAACTGCACGGCCAGCAGATAGTGGCGCAGGGCTTGCATGGGTTGGCTAGGGCTATGTCAGATTTGATAGCTGTCAGCGCTTGATGGATAAGCGCTGGAGGCCAATTGGGCCCATATTTTGGTTACTTGGATCGCAGGAACAGCCGGTAGGCCGGGTTCAGCGTCTCTTCCACATACGGATAGCCCAGCGTGGCCAGGAAGGCGTCGAACGTGGCGGCGTCTTCGGGCGGCACCTGCATGCCCACGAGGATGCGGCCATAGTCCGCGCCCTGGTTGCGGTAGTGGAACAGGCTGATGTTCCAGGTCGGCTGCATCAGGCTCAAAAACTTGAGCAGCGCGCCGGGCCGCTCGGGGAAGGTGAAGCGCATCAGCCGCTCGTCCTGCGCGAGCGCCGAATGCCCGCCCACCAGGTGGCGCAGATGCTCCTTGGCCAGTTCGTCGTGGGTCAGGTCCAGTGCCTCGAAGCCGTGGCGGCCGAAGTTTTTGGCGATTTTCTCCGACTCGCCCTTGCCATTGGTGGTGATGCCCACGAACACATGGGCCTGGGTGGCATCGCTGATGCGGTAGTTGAACTCGGTCACGTTGCGCGGGCCACCCGGCAGGCCGCCCACCACCTCGCAAAAGCGGCGGAAGCTGCCGCGTTCTTCAGGGATGGTGACGGCCAGCAGCGCCTCGCGCTCCTCGCCCACCTCGGCGCGCTCGGCCACAAAACGCAGGCGGTCAAAGTTCATGTTGGCGCCGCACAGGATGGCGGCGTAGGTTTCGCCCTTGGTTTTCTTTTCAGCAACGTACTGCTTGATGGCCGCCACGGCCAAGGCCCCGGCAGGCTCGACGATGCTGCGCGTATCCACAAAGATGTCCTTGATGGCGGCGCAGACGGCGTCGGTGTCCACCGTGATGAATTCGTCCACCAGACCGCTGTGGGCGATGCGGAAGGTCTCCTCGCCTACCAGCTTGACGGCGGTGCCGTCCGAGAACAAACCCACGTCGGCCAGCGTCACGCGCTCGTGCGCCTTGACGGACTGGATCATGGCGTCCGAGTCGTTCATCTGCACGCCGATCACCTTGATCTCGGGCCGCACGGCCTTGATGTAGTTGGCCACGCCCGAGATGAGCCCGCCGCCGCCAATGGCCACGAACACGGCATCGAGCTGGTTGCTGCCCAGGCTTTGCAGCTGGCGCAGGACCTCCATGGCGATGGTGCCCTGGCCGGCAATGACGTCCGGATCGTCGAACGGGTGCACGAAGGTCAGGCCCTGTTCCTTCTCCAGCTTCACCGAATGGCCGTAGGCATCGGAATAGCTCTCGCCAAACAGCACGACCTCGCCGCCCAGCGTCTTCACGGCGTCGATCTTGAGCTGCGGCGTGGTGGTGGGCATCACGATGACGGCGCGCGTGCCCAGCTTGTGGGCGCTCATGGCCACGCCTTGCGCGTGGTTGCCGGCCGAGGCGCAGATCACCCCGCGTGCCAACTGCTCGGGCGTGAGGTGCGCCATCTTGTTGTAGGCACCCCGCAGCTTGAAGCTGAACACGGGCTGCTGGTCTTCGCGCTTGAGCAGCACTTTGTTGTGCAGGCGGCGGCTGAGGTTCTTGGCGGGCTCCAGCGCCGACTCCACCGCTACGTCGTACACGCGGGCGGTCAGGATTTTTTTCAGGTAGTCGGCGGGGGTGAGGTGCTGGGTCATGGCAGGGCAGGTGGGCCGCCACGGGGCGGCGGCGGGGGTCCACATCATAGGGGGTCGGTTTTTGGGGGGGCGATGCGCCGCTGAGGGAAGCTATCGAGGCCAGTTCAGCCAAAAAAAAGCCCCAAGCCGTGAGGCCTGGGGCTAATCCATCCTTTGAGGAGATGGAGGAGACAATCGGTGCGGGACAAGTGCCGAAAACCGGGCTTCTTGCCATCTGCCTTTTCCATCCAGAAAAAGCAGCGCTTGGTGGAAGTTTAGCGCGAGTCTTGTTGCATTGCAGCAAAATCAACACCAAATTTTTATTTCGCCGGGCCATTCCGTGCGAAAAAAACCACGCACCAAAAAGGAGATAGACCATGGAATGCACAGTCAGCTGGACCGGAGGCACAGGAACCCGTTCTGGCATGGGCTTTGTGGCCGAGACCGGCAGCGGCCATGTTTTAACGATGGATGGCGCGCCCGATGCCGCCAATCCGGCCAACGGCGGGCTGAACCTGGCGCCCCGGCCCATGGAGACAGTGCTGGCCGGCACAGGCGGCTGCACGGCCTACGACGTGGTGCTCATCCTCAAGCGGGGCCGCCACGATGTGCGCGGCTGCAGTGTCAAGCTGACCACCGAACGCGCCCAGACGGACCCCAAGGTGTTCACCAAGATCCATATGCATTTCACCGTGACCGGCAAGGGTATCCCGCCCGCTGCGGTAGAGCGCGCGATCGCCATGAGCCATGACAAATACTGTTCGGCCAGCATCATGCTGGGCAAGACGGCGGAGATCACCACCGGGTTTGAAGTGGTCGAGGCATGAGGTAGACCTCCCCTTGAGTCGCCTGCGGCGCCTTCCCCCTCTCTCGCTGTGCGGGAGGAGGACGCACCCGGTGGCCTGGCAAGGCCAGTTCCACGGCGTCTGCTGGCTTGGGCTGCGCCAGTTTTTGAGGTCGTCGCGCGCGCGATGCCCCCTGGCGCACGCGGTCAGTGCGTGCGCAGTGCGGCCAGTGCTCAGAGGTAGTGCGCGGTGGTGGTCATCACCTTGGCGGCTACCTTCATCGCCGCCCGGGCGGGGGGCGGCAGTTCCAGTGCGCCCGATGCCCGGGCCTGGGCGGCATGGCGCTCCTCGTCGTCCTTCATACGGGCCACCACGGCCCGTGAGGGCAGGTCTTGTGTGGGAAGCCGTGCGAGGTGGCTTTGAAGGTGCGCCGCCACCTGATTTTCCGTTTCCGCCACAAAACCCAGACTTGCCCGGTCGCTGACCTTGGCGGCGACCAGCCCCAGCGCGAAGGCGCCCGCAAACCACAGGGGGTTCAGCAGGCTGGGCCGGGCGCCCAGCGCGTCCAGGCGCTGCTGGGTCCAGGCGAGATGGTCTGTTTCTTCGCGGGCGGCCTCCAGCAGGTGGGCTTGGAGCGCGGGGTCGCGCGTGATGGCTGCCTGCGCGGTGTACAGGGCTTGTGCGCAGACTTCGCCCACGTGGTTGACACGCATCAGCGCCCCCGCCAGCTTCTTCTGGGTGGGGTCGAGCGCTCCTTCGTCCATGCCGCGCGCCGGCGTGGGCTCGGATGCACGGGGTGTCGCAAAAAGTGTGCGCAGTGCGGTGTCAGCCGCAATTAGCAAAGAGTCCATGGAGGCTTTCAGGTTGGCAAGAGCGCAGAAACACAATTTTCACTTGGATACAAATCTCAGGCGCTGGCAGGAGCTGCTACAAGGCGCAGCAGATCGATTTTGCCGGGGTTCATGGAAATGTTGCAACACTGCAACGATTTTTCCCTTTCGGGTCGATTGTGGGTGAATTCCTTTGCGAAACCTGGCCGGGTCTGGTGCAATAAGAGCAACTTCCCCACCAGGAGGTTGGCCCGGGGAACCGGCGGGACTGTGCAGGTGCTTTCACCATAGACCCCCCGTACCGGAGCCCGATGTTTAACCTTGGAGTAACTCGCAATGAAAAAATCCCTGATTGCCCTGGCTGTGCTGGCTGCTTCCGGCGCTGCAATGGCTCAATCGTCCGTAACCCTGTTCGGTATCGTTGACGCTACCTACGCATACGGTTCCGGCAGCGTCGCCAACAAGTCCCAACTGACGAACTCCGGCTACAACAGCAGCCGTCTGGGCTTCCGCGGTGTTGAAGATCTGGGTGGCGGCATGTCCGCTTCGTTCTGGCTCGAAGCTGGCGTGAACAACGACAACGGTTCCGGTGCTGCTACCAATGCCACCAACCAAGCCTCCGCTGCTCCTCTGGGCAATGGTCAGCAAGGTCTGACCTTCAACCGTCGTTCGACGGTTAGCCTGAACGGCGGCTTCGGTGAAGTGCGTTTGGGCCGTGACTACACGCCCCAATTCTGGAACCTGACCGTGTTCGATCCGTTCGGCACGAACGGTGTTGGCACGACCCAAACCCTGAACTCCAGCCTGGGTGGCCCAACCACCGTGCGCGCTTCGAACTCCATCGGCTACTTCCTGCCTGGCAACCTGGGTGGTTTCTACGGCCAAGCCCAGTACTACATGGGTGAAAACCTGAGCAACGCAGCCAACAAGAAGGACGGCAACGGCCTGGCTCTGCGCGCTGGTTACGCCAATGGCCCCATCAACGTGGCTCTGGCTTTCTCTGACACCAAGTTCCTGTCGGGCAACATCAAGGCTGTGAACCTGGGCGGTCAATACGACCTGGGCGTGGCCAAGATCATGGCTCACTACAACCAAGACGACGTCAAGGGCGGCAACGAAGGCAAGGGCTTCCTGATCGGTGGTCTGGTGCCCGTGGGCGCTGGCGAAATCCGTCTGGCTTACTCCACCTACAAGATCGACACCGTTGGTGCTGACCCACGTACGAACAAGATCGCTCTGGGCTACGTGCACAACCTGTCCAAGCGCACGGCTCTGTACGCAACGTACGCTCACGTGAGCAACAAGAACGGCGCTGCTCAGTCCCTGAACGGTTCCGTGACTGCTGCTGGCGACAACTCCAACGGCTACGACTTCGGTATCCGTCACAGCTTCTAATATCGAGACTGGCTTCTGGCCAGTTACCGGTATCAAAGCTAAAAAAGCCGCCTTCGGGCGGCTTTTTTTTTGTCTGCTGATTTGTGCTTGGTGGTTGGTTGTGCGGACTTCCTGTATGTAACTCCGGGTACATCCGCCCTACGGATCGGTCGGTTGATGTCGGGCAGTGGCGTCCTCCGCACTGTCTCCGAGGTTTCTTCCTCTTGTTTGCTTTGGTGCAGATTCTTGGCACCATCCTTGCGTGCTGCTTCCCTACAAAATCAGCCCTTAGAGGCCCTTCGTAGTGCCCGGGATTCAGGGATTTCCCGTTGGCTATAGAGCAACCTTTACTGCATAGTAAAACTTTTATTCAAGAGGGTTCCATGAAACTCAAATACAGTCTTTTGTCGGTGGCTGCGGCCGCTGCACTGCTTGCAGCGCCAGCCCTGCATGCCAAGCCCTTCAAATGGGCAAGCCAGGGGGAAATCGCGACCTGGGATATCCATTCCCAGAACAACGCGCTCCAGAATGGCATCCATGCGAATGTGTATGAAAGCCTGGTTTACTACAACAGCAAGACCTTTGACGTAGAACCCGTGCTGGCAACGGCCTGGAAAGAAATCAGCCCAACGCAGGTGCGTTTCACCCTGCGCCAAGGCGTGAAGTTCCATGATGGCTCGGCCTTCACCGCCGACGATGCGGTGTATTCGCTGCAGCGCGCGATGGCCAAGACATCGAATTTCACCCCCTACATCCAGGGCATCAGCAAGATCAACAAGGTGGATGCGCAAACCATCGACGTCATCCTGACCGCGCCCAACCCTGTGTTGCTGCGCCAGATGACCGAACTGCGCATGATGAGCAAGGCCTGGGCGGAAAAGAACAAGTCGGTTGAGCCCAAAGACATCAAGGGCACCGACGAAAACTTTGCCCACCGCAATGCCATGGGCACCGGTCCTTACACGCTGGAATCCTGGCAGCCTGATGTGAAGATGGTGTTCAAGCGCAACCCCAACTGGTGGGGCAAGATGGACGGGAACGTGACCGAAATCGTCTACACCCCGATCAAGTCTGCTGCCACACGCATTGCAGCCCTGCTGTCGGGCGAAGTGGACATGGTGCTCGACCCCACTCCCCAGGATCTGGGCCGCTTGCGCGCTAGCCCCGACCTCAAGGTGATTGACGGCATTGAGAACCGCACCATCTTCCTGGGTATGGACCAGTTCCGCGACGAACTGCCAGGCTCCAACATCAAGGGCAAAAATCCGCTCAAGGACGTGCGCGTGCGCAAGGCCCTGTACCAGGCGATTGACGCAGAAACCATTTCCCGCAACATCATGCGTGGCCTGGGCAAGCCCACGGGCACCATCGTGGCCCCACAGGTGGCGGGTTATACCGAGGCCGTTGGCAAGCGTTTCCCCTACAGCGTTGAAGCCTCCAAGAAGCTGCTGGCCGAGGCTGGTTACCCCGATGGTTTTGAGGTGGACTTTGCCTGCCCCAACAACCGCTACATCAATGACGAAGCCATCTGCCAGGCTGTGACTGCCATGTGGTCGCGTGTGGGCGTGAAGGCCAAGCTGCGCACGCTGCCCCTGGTCAATTACTTCCCGATGATCCAGCGCTACGAAGCCAGCATCTACATGCTGGGCTGGGGCGTGCCGACCTTCGATGCGCTGTACAGCCTGCAATCGCTGGTCCGCACTGTGGGCCAAGGTGGTGACGGCAACTACAACGTGGGCCGCTACAGCAACCAGCGCATGGACTATCTGGTGGACCGCATCAAGGCAGAAACCGATGCACCCGTGCGCGCCCGCATGCTGACGGAAGCGCTGCAACTGTCCAACGACACCGTGTCCCACATTCCTCTGCATGACCAGGTGATCCCATGGGCCGTGAAGAAGAACATTGAACTGGTTCACCGCGCGGATAACCGCGTGGACATGCGCACCGTCAAGGTGAATTGACCGGTGCGTGACACACTGAGAGCAAGGGCCCCGAGGCCCTTGCTTTCTTTGTTTTGCTTTCTGGTCCGGTTTGACGACCGCATATTGCCTGCCAGCGCCCTGCCATCAAAAGTGGCTGTGGCGTTCCCATCGAACACTCAATCGACTCTCCGATGCTCGCCTTTATATTGCGCCGCCTGATACAGGCTGTGATTGTCATGGTCACGGTGGCCTTCATCTCCTTCATGCTGTTCCAGTACGTGGGAGACCCTGTGGTGTTCCTGCTGGGCCAGGACGCCACTCCCGAGCAGATCCGCGAACTGCGCGCCTCGCTCGGTCTGGACAAGCCCTTTTTCATACAGTTCTGGCATTTCTTGGTCAACGCAGCCCAGGGCGAGTTCGGCCTGAGCCTGCGCCAGGGTGCCAAGGTTTCGCGGCTGATTGCAGAGCGTTTTCCTGCCACACTGGAGCTGGCCTTGGTGGCTGCTTTCCTGGCCCTGGTCATTGGCGTGCCCATGGGCGTGTATGCAGCCCTCAAGCGCGGCACCTTCACAAGCCAGCTGTTCATGACCATCTCACTGCTGGGCGTGTCGCTGCCAACGTTCCTGATCGGCATTCTGCTGATCCTGGTGTTCGCTGTCACCCTGGGCTGGTTCCCCAGCTTCGGGCGCGGTGAAGTGGTACAGATGGGATGGTGGAGCACGGGCCTGCTCAAGGCCAAGGGCTGGCACCACATCACGCTGCCTGCCATCACGCTGGCGATTTTCCAGCTCACGCTGATCATGCGGCTGGTGCGCGCAGAAATGCTGGAGGTGCTGCGCACCGACTACATCAAGTTCGCACGCGCCCGGGGCCTGTCCAATCGCGCCATCCACTTCGGCCACGCGCTCAAGAACACGCTGGTGCCCGTGATGACCATCACCGGACTGCAGCTGGGTGGTCTGATTGCCTTCGCCATCATCACCGAGACCGTGTTCCAGTGGCCCGGCATGGGCCTGCTGTTCATCCAGGCCGTGACCTTTGCCGACATTCCGGTGATGGCCGCCTACCTGTGCCTGATCGCCTTGATCTTTGTGGTGATTAATCTGGTGGTGGACCTGTTGTATTTTGCGGTCGACCCACGCCTGCGCGTAGGCAAGGCAGGAGGGCATTGAATGAACTCCCCCTTGAGTCGCTTCGCGCCATCCCCCCAAAGGGGGGACGCTCCCAGCGCGGCGGGGCGGCCCTTGCGCGGGAGCGCTGGCCTGTGCCGCGCCGGTTTTGCCGGCTGCTGGCGCTGCACGAGCTTTCGGGACGCCTGACATGCAGTCGCTTCGATACAAAGCCGGAGGCCGGGCGTTTGCGCACATCGCGCAGTACCACCCCGAGCTGACCGCACTGCGCCGGGACCTGCATGCCCACCCTGAGCTGGGTTTCGAGGAGATCTACACCAGCACGCGCGTCAAAGAGGCCCTGAAGCTCTGCGGCGTGGACGAGATCCACGACGGCATTGGCCGCACGGGAGTCGTGGGCGTGATCCGCGGCCGCGGCACCTCCAGTGGCAGCATGGTCGGCCTGCGTGCCGACATGGATGCGCTGCCGCTGGCCGAGCACAACGATTTCTCCTGGAAGTCGTGCAAGCCGGGCCTCATGCATGGCTGCGGCCACGACGGCCACACCGCCATGCTGGTGGGGGCTGCGCGCTACCTGGCCGAGACCCGCAACTTCGACGGCACAGCCGTGCTCGTGTTTCAGCCGGGCGAAGAAGGTTTTGCTGGAGCCCGCGTCATGATGGAAGACGGGCTGTTTGACCGTTTCCCGGTGCAGTCCATCTACGCCATGCACAACTGGCCCGCGATGAAGCCCGGCACCGTGGGCATCAACTCCGGGCCCATGATGGCTGCGGCGGATCGCTTCACCATCGAGATCACGGGACGCGGCGGCCACGGTGCCCATGCCTACCAGACGGTGGACGTGCTGGTTGTGGCCGCGCACATCATTACGGCCGCGCAAAGCATCGTCTCGCGCAATGTGCGCCCCATTGAAAGCGCCGTGGTCAGCATCTGCGCCGCACAGGCTGGCGACCTGGGGGCCTTCAGTGTGCTGCCGGGCTCTGCCACCCTGGTGGGCACCGTGCGGACATTTGATCCGGTCGTGCAGGAGATGGTGGAAAAACGCCTCAAGGAGCTGTGCAACGCCATTGCCCTGGGCTTTGGCGCCACGGCCACGGTGCACTACGAGCGCATCTACCCGGCCACGATCAACAGCGAAAGCGAAGCCATCTTTGCCGGCGACGTGGCCGAATCCCTGCTGGGTGCTGACCATGTGGTGCGTGACCTGGAGCCCAGTATGGGCGCCGAGGACTTCGCCTTCATGCTCCAGACCCGCCCCGGTGCCTATCTGCGCATCGGCCAGGGCACAGGGGCCAGTGGCAGCGCCTTGCACAACAGCCGCTACGACTTCAACGACGACATCCTGCCCCTGGGCTCGGCGCTGCACGCAAGCCTTATCGAGCAGGCCATGCCTTTGGCGGCAGCTTGAAGCAACGTCCAGCCAGCCTGCCCATTTGCACTACCGCGCCACGGCCCAACCCTTTCACCCCGCTTTCCCCAACCTGGAGGTTTCCATGAAATTCCATAAAAAAATCGCTCTGACCGCTCTCTTTACCGCGTTGGCGGCGGCGAGCCTGGTGGCCCAAGCTCAGACCATCCGCATCGCCAACCAGGGTGACTCGCTGTCGATGGACCCCCACTCTCTCAATGAGTCGCTGCAGCTGAGCGTCACCGGCAACGTCTATGAGCCGCTGGTCGGCCGCAACAAGGACCTGAGCCTGGCGCCTGCCCTGGCGACGAGCTGGAAGCAGACGTCGCCCACCGTGTGGCGTTTCGAGTTGCGTAAGGGCGTGCAATTCCACGACGGCACCCCTTTCACGGCCGATGACGTGGTGTTCAGCTTCGGGCGCACCCAGGTGGAAGGCTCGGACATGAAGAGCTACACCAACGACTTCAAGGAAGTGCGCAAGATCGACGACCACACGGTCGAAATCGAAACCAAGACCCCCTTCCCGATCCTGCCGGATGTGATCTCGCTCGTGTACATGATGAGCAAGAAGTGGTGCGAGACCAACCAGGCCCTGGGCCCGGTGGACCGCCGCAAGGGCATCGAGAACGCCGCCTCGTTCCGTGCCAACGGCACGGGCCCCTTCCGCCTGCGTGAGCGCCAGCCCAACGTGCGCTCGGTGTTTACACGCAACGGCAGCTACTGGGGCAAGATCGAAGGCAACGTCAGCGAAGTCGTTTTCACCCCCATCGGCAACGATGCGACCCGTGTGGCCGCCCTGCTTTCGGGCGAGGTGGACGTGATGGAACCCGTACCCGTGCAGGACATCGAACGCGTGAACGGCAGCGCCAACACCCGTGCCATCACCGGCCCCGAACTGCGCACCATCTTCCTGGGCATGGACCAAAAGCGTGACGAGCTGCTGTACTCCAACGTCAAGGGCAAGAACCCCTTCAAGGACAAGCGTGTGCGCCAGGCCTTCTACCAGGCCATCGACATCGAAGGGATCAAGAAGACCGTGATGCGTGGTGCATCCAACCCCTCGGCCCTGCTCGTGGGTCCCGGCATCAATGGCTTCCAGCCTGACGCGAAGCGCCTTCCCTACGACGTCGAAGCTGCCAAGAAACTGATGGCCGAAGCCGGCTATCCCAACGGCTTCGAAGTGGCCATGAACTGCCCGAACGACCGCTACGTGAATGATGGCCGCATCTGCCAGACGGTGGCCGCCAACCTCTCGCGCATCAACGTCAAGATCAACCTGCAGGCCGAAACCAAGGGCACCTACTTCCCCAAGGTGCTGCGCCGCGACACCAGCTTTTACATGCTGGGCTGGACGCCCGCCACCTACGACTCGCACAACGCGCTCAACGCCCTCATGCGCTGCGTGGATGACAAGGGGTCCGGCCAGTTCAACCTGGGCGCCTACTGCAACCCCAAGGTCGATGAGCTGACACTCAAGATCCAGGCCGAGACCGACAAGGTCAAGCGCAACGCGATGATCAAGGAAGTCTTCGATCTGCACGCTGCCGATGTTGGCCACATTCCCCTGCACCAGCAAGCGCTGGCCTGGGGCGTGGGCAAGAACGTCAAGCTCGTGCAGCTGGCCGACAACTTCATGCACTTCAAGTGGATGAGCATCACCAAGTAAGAAGGGGTGCAGAAGTCCCTACGTTAGTCGATCGCAGAGAAAAGAGAGAACGACCGGTTCTTTGAAAGTCCACACCAACGCATGGCCGCTACCCGGGCTCTGCGTTGGTGCTTGTTTACTGGTTTCCCACAATGAAAACAACCCTTGCCCGCTGGTTTGACAGCGATGTTGGCTACAGCTTCCGCACATCGCCCATGGCGATGGTGGCCGCTGCCATCGCGCTGATCTGTGTGTTCTGTTCGGTATTTGCCGGATGGGTCGCGCCCCATAACCCCTTTGACCTGGCCACGCTCGAACTCAGCGACGCGCGGCTGCCCCCGGCCTGGAGCGCCGAGGGCTCCATGAAGTACCCCCTGGGCACCGACGACCAGGGCCGGGACATTCTTTCCGCCCTCATCTATGGCGCGCGCATTTCCCTTGTGGTGGGCCTCGCATCGGTGGTGCTGTCCGTGGTGGTGGGCGTGGCGTTTGGACTGCTGGCCGGCTTTCGCGGTGGCTGGATTGATGCCGTGCTCATGCGCCTGTGCGACGTGATGCTGTCGTTCCCCGCCATCCTGGTGGCGCTGCTGATTGCGGGTGTGGGCCGTGCGCTGTTCCCCAACGCGCACGAGTCGCTGGCATTTGGTGTGCTGATCATCTCCATCTCGCTCACGGGCTGGGTGCAGTACGCGCGCACGGTGCGCGGCTCCACCCTGGTCGAGCGCAACAAGGAATACGTGCAGGCTGCCCGCGTGACGGGCGTTTCGCCGCTGCGCATCATGCGCAAGCACGTGCTGCCCAACGTCATGGGCCCTGTGATGGTGCTGGCCACCATCCAGGTGGCCACGGCCATCATCACCGAGGCCACATTGTCCTTCCTGGGCGTGGGCGCACCGCCCACCTCGCCTTCGCTGGGCACGCTGATCCGCATCGGCAACGACTACCTGTTCTCCGGCGAATGGTGGATCACCGTGTTCCCCGGTGCCATGCTGGTGCTGATCGCCCTGAGTGTGAACTTGCTCGGCGACTGGTTGCGTGATGCCCTCAATCCGCGCCTGCGCTGAACAAGAACAAGAAAAGCGATATCCCCATGAGTCTCCTAGAAGTCAAAAACCTCGTTGTCGAATTCCCGGGCCGTCGCGGTACCCTGCGCGCCCTGGACGACATTTCCTTCTCCATTGCACCCGGCGAGATCCTGGGCGTGGTGGGGGAGTCCGGCGCGGGCAAATCGCTCACTGGCGCTGCCATCATCGGCCTGCTGGAGCCCCCGGGCCGCGTGGCATCTGGCCAGATCCTGCTCGAAGGCCAGCGCATCGACAACCTGAGCAATGAGGAAATGCGCCACATCCGTGGCCGCCGCATCGGCGCGATCTTTCAAGACCCGCTGACCTCGCTGAACCCGCTGTACACCGTGGGCCGACAGCTCACTGAAACCATCCTGGCCCACCTGCCGGTCACGCCCGCCGAGGCGCGCCAGCGTGCCATTGCGCTGCTGCAAGACACCGGCATTCCGGCCGCTGCAGAGCGCATCGACCACTACCCGCACCAGTTCTCCGGTGGCATGCGCCAACGCGTGGTGATTGCCCTGGCCCTGGCGGCCGAGCCCAAGCTCATCGTGGCCGATGAGCCCACCACGGCGCTCGACGTGTCCATCCAGGCGCAGATCATCACGCTGCTCAAGAACATCTGCAAATCGCGCGGTGCCGCGGTGATGCTGATCACCCACGACATGGGCGTGATCGCCGAGACCTGCGACCGCGTGGCCGTGCTGTATGCCGGGCGCGTGGCCGAGATCGGCCCCGTGCACGACGTCATCAACAAGCCCTCGCACCCGTACACCAGCGGCCTCATGGCCTCCATCCCTGACATGACGGTGGACCGTGAACGCCTGAACCAGATCGACGGCGCCATGCCCCGCCTGAACGCCATTCCCCAGGGCTGTGCCTACAACCCGCGCTGCCCCCAGACTTTTGACCGCTGCATGACTGATCGCCCCGACCTGATGGACGCAGGCTCCACCCGCGCCGCCTGCTGGCTGCACGCTGGTGCCACGACAAAAACCGAGGTGACCGCATGAGCGCAGCAATGAAAAGCAAGGCTTTGGTGCAGGCGCACGACCTGGCCAAGACTTTTGACGTGTCCGCCCCCTGGCTCAACCGCGTGATCGAGCGCAAGCCCCGCACGCTGCTGCATGCGGTGGACGGCGTGAGTTTCGAGATCGAAAAAGGCAAGACCCTGGCCCTGGTGGGTGAGTCCGGCTGCGGCAAAAGCACCGTGGCGCGCCTGCTGGTGGGTTTGTACGAGCCCACACGCGGCGGCCTCACGTTTGACAACCAGGATGCGCACGCCGCCTTCAAGGGCAACGACGCCAAGGCCATGCGCCGCCGCATCCAGATGATCTTCCAGGACCCGTATGCCAGCCTGAACCCCCGCTGGCTGGTCGAAGACATCATTGGCGAGCCGCTCAAGGAGCATGGCCTCATCACCGACAAGGCTGAGCTCAAGCAGCGCGTGGGTGAACTGCTCAAGTCCGTGGGCCTGTCGCCGCTGGACATGGTGAAATACCCGCACCAGTTCTCCGGCGGCCAGCGTCAGCGCATCTCCATCGCGCGCGCCTTGGCCACCGAGCCCGAGTTCCTGGTGTGCGACGAGCCGACGAGTGCACTTGACGTGTCGGTGCAGGCCCAGGTGCTCAACATCATGAAGGACCTGCAGCGCGAGCGGCATCTCACCTACCTGTTCATCAGCCACAACCTGGCCGTGGTGCGCCACGTCAGCGACCAGGTCGGCGTGATGTACTTGGGCCGCCTGGTGGAGCTGGCCGACAAACACACGTTGTTTGACACGCCCCGCCACCCGTACACCCGCATGCTGCTCGATGCCATCCCCAAGATGCACGACACCGGCAAGGCCCGCACCCCCGTGCAGGGCGAGGTGCCCAACCCGCTGAACCCACCACCCGGTTGCGCCTTCAACCCCCGCTGCCCGCATGTGAACGACCGCTGCCGCTCCGAGCGCCCCCAGCTCAAGAGCATTGGTGGCATCCGCATTGCGTGCCATGCGGTGGAGGAAGGGCGGATCTGATGCCAGCCGCCACGCGGGTTTGCTGACGCGCGGCGGAGGGACTCATCCGGCATTGCTACTGTCGCAGTAGCGATTGCTATCAATAAAATAGCTGCTAGCGCAATGAATACCTGCGCTTGCGGCTATTTTTTCTTGTAAACGCGCAGAAGATGCTCATCCTGGCTCCGCAGTCACTCCTTGGCCGGCTGCCGGCAGGGCCCGCCCCAGCAGGTAGTCAATGCAGGTGCGCACCGCACGCGTCTGGTGGCGGTTGGGCATGTAGAGCATGAACATCTGGGTGCCAAAAATGCTCAACCGCCAGTCGTCCAGCGTGGTCAGCACTTCCCCACTGGACACGGCGTCCTGCACCACGTAATCCGGTACCAGCCCTACGCCCAGCCCTGCCAGGATGCCTTGGCGCAGAAACGGAAAGTGCTCCGAAATGAGGGTGGGCTCCAGCAGGGCTTCCTGGCGCTGGTCACCCCGGTACCCGCGCAGGCGCAGCTGCTTGCCCACCACCCCTGCGGTGATCACCGGCGCGGCCTGCAGCGCTTCAAAGCTTTGGGGCAGCCCATGCGCCTCGGCGTACCCCCGCGATGCGCAGGCGATGTAGCGCACGCTGCCTAGGTCGCGCGCCACCAGCGTGGGTGGGGGCTCGGGCATCACGCGGATGGCGATGTCCACCTCATCGCGGATGAGGTCGTCCACCCGATTTTCAAAGCGCACATCCAGCACGATGCCAGGGTACAGCCGCTTGAAGTCGATCAGCCAGTCTGACATCACCATCTGCCCGTAGCCACTGGGCACGCTCAGGCCCACGCGGCCCTGCAGGCCCTGGCCCAGCGTGGCAATGGTCTCGCGCGCAGCCAGCATCTCGTTCTGAATGGCGCGGCCATGGGCATACAGGCGCAGGCCCACCTCGGTGGGCTCCACCCGGCGCGTGGTGCGGCGCACCAACTGCACACCCACTGACTTTTCGAGCTGGTGCAGGTGGTAGCTGACGTTGGCACGGGACATCTTCAGGTTGCGGGCGGCCTGGCTGAGGTTGCCGGCATCGAGGATGTCGACCAGCACGGTGAGGGAGGTGAGTTCCATTGAACAGGGAGGCGGTGCGGGATGCCGTTGCGGGGGAGTTTGTCAAAAGGCGTTTGACAGTCTGTCAACGGGCTATGTAATTGTCAAGATAACTTCACGCATCAACAATCACAGAGTCATTCACAGGCAGTCAATAGCCATCGACCAGGAGACTTTCCAGCATGGGCGCCGCCATTCCCGCATCTTCCGTTGTCACCACCGCGCTGCAGGGCGATGTGCTTGTCGTCACCATCGACAACCCACCCGTCAACGCCCTGGGCGCCGCCGTGCGCCAGGGCCTGTTGGCCGCCATGCAGCAGGCGCAGGCCGACGCCGCAGTGGCGGCCGTGCTGCTGGTGGGCGCTGGCAAGGCCTTCATTGCCGGGGCGGATATCCGCGAATTCGGCAAGCCACCGGTTGTCCCCATCCTGCCCGAGGTCTGCCGCGCCATCGAAAACCTGAACAAGCCCGTGGTGGCCGTGCTGCACGGTGCGGCGCTGGGCGGCGGTCTCGAAGTGGCTCTGTCAGCCCATTACCGCCTGGCATTGCCTGCCGCTACGCTGGGCCTGCCCGAGGTGAACCTGGGCCTGCTGCCCGGCTCGGGTGGCACGCAGCGTGCCCCGCGCCTGATGGGCGTGCAGACTGCCACCACCCTCATGCTCAGCGGCCAGCCCCTCAAGGCCCAGGCCGCGCTGCAGGCAGGTCTGGTTGACAAGCTGGTGGAGGGCACCGACCCGCTGGCCGCAGGCCTGGCCTATGTGCGCGAACTGCTGGCGGCCAATGCGCCCGTGCGCCGCACGCGTGACTTGGCCATTGCCGAGCCGCAGGCTGCGCTGGCCTGGCTCGAAGAGCAAAAGACCGAGACGGCCAAGAAGTCGCGCGGCCTGTTCTCTCCCCTCAAGATCATCGAATGCGTGCAGGCCGCGCTGCAGTTGCCTTTCGACGAAGGCATGGCCCGCGAGCGAGCGCTGTTCATGGAATGCATCGACAGCCCGCAACGCGCCGGGCTCATCCACGCCTTTTTTGCCGAGCGTGAAGTGGTCAAGGTGCCCGAGGCCCAGGCCGCGCAGCCACGCCCCGTGGCCAGCATCGCCGTCATTGGGGGTGGCACCATGGGTGCGGGCATTGCCGTGGCCGCGCTGGATGCGGGCCTGCC
The DNA here is from genome assembly GCF_916855635.1 of Acidovorax sp. Leaf73. Classification (NCBI taxonomy): domain Bacteria; kingdom Pseudomonadati; phylum Pseudomonadota; class Betaproteobacteria; order Burkholderiales; family Comamonadaceae; genus Acidovorax; species Acidovorax sp. Leaf73. Next base: position 9,399 of record NZ_CAKASI010000004.1, on the reverse strand, counting down.
CGTGTCCATGATCGAGCGCGATGCTGAGTCCATCGCCCGGGGCCGCGCCAATGTCGAGAAGGTCTACAACGCCCTGGTCGCCAAAGGCCGCATGACCGATGCTGCCAAGGCCGCCGTGATGGCACGCTACACCGGCAGCACCGATTACGCCGACATCTCCCAGGTGGACCTGGTGATTGAGGCCGTGTTTGAAGACATCGAGGTCAAGAAGGCCGTGTTCCGCGAGCTGGACCGCGTGTGCAAGCCCGGCGCTGTTCTTGCCACCAATACGTCGTACCTCGACATTGACGCCATTGCCGCTGCCACTAGCCGCCCGCAGGACGTGATTGGCCTGCACTTCTTCAGCCCCGCCAACATCATGAAGCTGCTGGAGATCGTGGTGCCCGCCAAAGTGGCGCCCGATGTGGTCGCCACGGCGTTTGAACTGGCCAAAAAACTCAAAAAGGTGCCCGTGCGCGCCGGTGTGTGCGACGGCTTCATCGGCAACCGCATCCTGGCCGTGTACAAGCAGGCCGCCGACTACCTGCTGGAAGACGGTGCCAGCCCGTACGAGATCGACGCCGCCGTGCGCGGTTTCGGCTTTGCCATGGGCCCCTTCCAGGTGACAGACCTGGCCGGTGGCGACATTGGTTGGGCCACCCGCAAGCGCCGTGCTGCGACGCGTGACCCCCAGGCCCGCTATGTGGAAATTGCCGACCGCATCTGCGAGCGCGGCTGGTTCGGGCAGAAGACGGGGCACGGTTTTTACCTCTACCCCGAAGGCTCCCGCACGGGCCAGCCCGACCCCGAAGTGCTGGCCATTGTGGATGCCGAGCGCGCCAAGAAAGGCGTCACGCCCCGCAGCTTCAGCGCCGACGAGATCATGCGCCGCTACATGGCCGCCATGGTCAACGAAGGGGCCAATGTGGTGCACGAGGGCATTGCCCTGCGCCCGCTGGATGTGGATGTGGCCTTTGTCGCAGGCTACGGCTTTCCGCGCCACCGTGGCGGCCCCATGAAGTGGGCCGACATGACGGGGCTGGAAAAGGTGCTGGCCGACATCGAGGCCTTTGCCAAGGAAGACCCGCTGTTTTGGAAGCCCTCGCCTTTGCTGGTGCAACTGGTGCGGGAAGGGCGCAACTTTGACAGCCTGAACCAGGCTGAAAAGAGCTGAGCCTGCCTCGCGATTCGGTTTTCAGATTCATCAAATTCAAATCATTTTGGCCTCTAGCGCTTGATTAATAAGCGCAAGCAGCTATTAAATCAGGAGCAAATCATGCGTGAAGCCGTCATCGTTTCCACCGCCCGCACCCCGCTGACCAAGTCGCACCGGGGCGAGTTCAACGCCACGCCCGGCCCGCAGCTGGCGGCCTTTTCCGTCAAGGCGGCGGTCGAGCGCTCGGGCATCGACCCCGAGCTGATCGAAGACCTGGTGATGGGCTGCGGCTACCCCGAGGGCATCACCGGCAAGAACATTGGCCGCCAGACCGCGCTGCGCGCGGGCCTGCCCCTCTCGGTGGCGGGCATGGTGGCCAGCCGGTTTTGCGCATCGGGTCTGCAGTCGGTGGCGATTGCCGCAGGCCGCATCGTGGCCGAAGGCGTGCCCGCCATGGTGGCCGGCGGGGTGGAGAGCATCTCGGCCATCCGCGCAGGCAACCCGGCAGACATCGACCCCTGGCTGCAAGAGCACAAGCCCGACCTCTACATGGCCATGATCGATACCGCCGACATCGTGGCCCACCGCTACGGCATCAGCCGCGAAGACCAGGACCTGTTCTCGCTGCAAAGCCAGCAACGCACCGCCGCCGCACAGCAAGGCGGCGTGTTCGCCGACGAGATCGTGCCCTGCACCACGCGCATGATGGAAAAGAACAAGGAGACCGGCGAGGTCACCTACCGCGAAGTGACGGCCACGCACGACAACTGCAATCGCGCCAGCACCACGCTGGAAGGCCTTGCCAAGCTGGAGCCGGTGAAAGGTCCGGGCCAGTTCATCACCGCAGGCAACGCCTCGCAGCTGTCCGACGGCTCCAGCGCCTGCGTGCTCATGGAAGCGAAAGAAGCCGAGCGCCGGGGCCTGCAGCCCCTGGGCGCGTTCCGTGGCTTTGCGGTGGCCGGTTGCGAGCCCGACGAAATGGGCATTGGCCCCGTGTTTGCCGTGCCCAAGCTGCTGGCGCGCCACGGCCTCACGGTGCAGGACATTGACCTGTGGGAGATGAACGAAGCCTTTGCCTCGCAGGCCCTGTACTGCCAGCGCCGCCTGGGCATTCCGACCGAGCGGCTGAACGTGAACGGCGGAGCGATTGCCATTGGCCACCCCTTCGGCATGACCGGCGCGCGCCTGGTGGGCCACCTGCTGCTCGAAGGCCGCCGCCGCAAGGCCAAGTACGGCGTGGTGACGATGTGCATTGCCGGTGGCATGGGCGCTGCAGGCCTCTTCGAAATCTTCTGACCGTGCGCCACACCACCGAACTCTGAGACTGCAAGCGACCCGATATGGACCTGAATTTCACCCCCCAAGAGGAAGCCTTCCGCGCCGAGGTGCAGGCTTTCTTGAAAGCCAAGCTGCCCGAACGCATCGCCACCAAGGTCAAGGCCGGGCAGCGCCTGTCCAAGGCCGACCAGGATGAGTGGCACGCCATCCTGAACGAGCGCGGCTGGCTGGCCAACCACTGGCCCAAGGCCTACGGCGGCCCCGGTTGGGGTGCGGTCGAGAAGTTCATCTTTGACACCGAATGCGCCCTGGCCGGTGGCCCGCGCATCGTGCCCTTTGGCGTGAACATGCTGGGCCCGGTGCTCATCAAGTTTGGCAACGAGGCGCAGAAAAAATACTGGCTGCCGCGCATCCTGAGCGGTGAGGACTGGTGGTGCCAGGGCTATTCCGAACCCGGCGCGGGCTCGGACCTGGCTTCCGTGAAGACCACGGCAGTGCGAGTCACGGACGAAACAGGTGACCACTACATCGTCAACGGCCAGAAGACCTGGACCACCCAGGGCCAGCACGCCAACATGATCTTCTGCCTGGTGCGCACCGACCGCGAGGCCAAGGCGCAATCGGGTATCAGCTTTTTGCTGGTGGACATGCAATCGCCCGGCGTGGAGCTGCGTCCCATCCGCACGCTCGATGGCGACAAGGAAGTCAACGAAGTCTTCTTCACCGATGTGAAGGTGCCGGTGGAAAACCTGGTGGGCGAGGAGAACAAGGGCTGGACGTATGCCAAGTACCTGCTGACCTACGAGCGCACCGGCATCGCAGGTGTGGGTTTTTGCATCGCTGCGCTGGCCAAGCTCCAGGTGATTGCCGCCAAGGTCATGAAAAACGGAAAGCCGCTGGACCAGGATCCGTTGTTTGCCGCCCGCATGGCCCAGGTCGAGATCGACCTGGAGAACATGAAGACCACCAACCTGCGCGTGATTGCCGCCGTGGCGGGTGGCGGAGTGCCGGGTGCAGAAAGCTCCATGCTCAAGATTCGGGGCACCGAGATCCGCCAGGAAATTTTGTCGCTCATCCGCCGCGCTGTGGGCCCGTACGCGCTGCCTTTCATCGAAGAAGCGCAGTACGAAGGCTATGCCGATGAACCCGTGGGCCCGAAGGAGGCCGCGACGGCAGCCGCCAACTACTTCAACTACCGCAAGCTGTCGATCTTTGGCGGCTCCAATGAAATCCAGAAGAACATCATTTCAAAAATGATTTTGGGCCTGTGAGGTTGCCGCGATGAACTTTGAACATACCGAAGACCGCCGCATGCTGGCGGACACCCTGAACCGTTTTGTGGCCGAGCAGTACGGGGTCGAGACGCGCAACCACATCGCCTACGGCGACAGCGGCATGGACGCGGCGCTGTGGAGCCGCTTTGCCGAACTGGGCGCGGTTGGCGCGCTCTTCCCCGAAGCCGACGGCGGCTTTGGCGGCGCAGGCTTCGACGTGGCCGTGGTGTTTGAAGCCCTGGGCGCAGGCTTGGTGGCCGAGCCGTTTGTGGGTGCACTCATGGTGGGCCGGGCATTGGGCCTGGCGGGCAGCGCAGCGCAGAAGGAACACATCGCCAGCATCATCGACGGCAGCACCGTGGCGACCCTGGCGCACGAGGAAGCCGGCGCGCACTACGCCCTGGACCGCGTGACCACCCGCGCCGTGCGCAATGGCGACGGCTGGTTGCTCACCGGCCACAAGGCCGTGGTGCTGCATGGCGACCAGGCTCAACTGCTGTTGGTCAGTGCCCGCACAGCGGGCGCTGTGGACGATGAAGACGGCATCTCGCTGTTCCTGGTGCCCGCCGATACCGCAGGCCTGAGCCGCCGTGGCATGGGGCGCATCGATGGCGGCCGTGTGGCAGAAGTCAGCTTGCAGAATGTGCAGGTGGGTGCCGATGCACTGCTGGGCACTGAAGGGCAGGGCTTTGCCACGCTGGAACATGCCGTGGGCTGGGGCATTCTGGCCGTGTGCGCCGAGGCGCTGGGCGCCATGGATGTGGCCAAGAAGCACACGCTGGAATACCTGCAAACGCGCAAGCAATTTGGCGTGCCCATCGGCAGCTTTCAGGCCCTGCAGCACCGCATGGCTGACCTGCTGCTGGAAGTGGAGCAGGCGCGCTCTGCCGTCATCAACGCAGCGGCCGCCATGGAAAGCACTGACCGCACCGAGCGCGAGCGTGCGCTGTCGGCCGCCAAGGTCACCATGGGCCGCATTGGCGCGCTGGTGGCGGAGGAAAGCATTCAGCTGCACGGCGGCATTGGCATGACGTGGGAGCTGCCGCTGTCGCACTACGCCAAGCGCCTCATCATGGTGGACCACCAGTTTGGCGATGAAGACCACCACCTGGCGCGCTTCATTGCGCTGGGCCGGAGCTGAAGCCATGGAGCAGCCACTGCCTCTGCTGCAACGCCGCGAGGGCGCGGTGCTCGTGCTCTCCAACAACAACCCTGCCGCGCGCAATGCGCTGTCGCCCGCCTTCTATGCGGCGCTGACCGAGGCACTGACACAGGCCGAGGCCGACCCCACCGTGGGCGCCATCGTGCTCACGGGTGAAGACGGGCACTTTTGCGCGGGCGGCGACCTGCGCCAGTTGGCCAAGCGGCGCGAGCTGCCCGTGGAAGAGCGCCGCGCCAAGCTCGAAGGCCTGCACGACCTGATCCGCACCGTGCGCGACTGCCGCAAGCCGGTCATTGCCGCGGTGGAGGGCGCTGCGGCGGGCGCCGGCCTGTCGCTGGCGCTGGCCTGCGACATGCTGGTGGCTGCGCGCAATGCCGTGTTCTCGGTCGCGTATGTGAAGGTGGGCCTCACGCCCGACGGCGGTGCTACCGCCTTCCTGGCCGAGTTTGTGTCCCGCCAGGTGTTGACCGAGCTGTGCCTCACGGGCGAACGCATCTCCGGCGAGCGGCTGCATGCGCTCGGCCCCGTCAACCGCCTGGCCGAGCCGGGCGAGGCACTCGCCCAGGCCGTGGCCCTGGCTGCGCAAGTTGCCACCGGGCCTGACACCGCGATGGCGAACATCAAGGCCCTGTGCCGCAGCGCCTATGTGCAGTCGCTGGCTGACCAGCTGGAGCTTGAGGCACAGCTGATGGTGCTGTCACAGGCCACCGAAGAATCCCGCGAAGGCATCGCTGCGTTTCTGGAAAAGCGCCCGGCCGATTTCGCACGCTTGCGCCAGGCTCCTGCCACTGCCGCTACCCAACCCGACACTACGAAATGACCACTACAACACCGACACCCCCGCTGCCCGAGGGCATGGACTTCCCGCTCGACGGCGTGCGCGTGCTCGACCTCTCGCGCGTGTTTGCCGGGCCGCTGTGCGGCCAGGTGCTGGCCGACTTTGGCGCTGACGTCATCAAGGTGGAGCACCCCGGCCGGGGCGACGACACCCGCGACTGGGGCATGCGCATCGGCAAGACCGAGACCACCTACTACAACAGCATGAACCGCAACAAGCGGTCCATCACGGTGGATTTGCAGACGCCCGAAGGCGTGAAGATCATCCGCGATTTGCTGCCGCAGTGCGATGTGGTGATCCAGAACTTCAAGACCGGTGGTGCCGAGAAGCTGGGCCTGGGCTACGAGCAGCTCAAGGCCATCAAGCCCGACCTCATCTACTGCTCGGTGGCGGGCTACGACAGTTCCGGCCCCGAGGCCAAGCGACCCGGCTACGACCTGGTGATTCAAGGCGAGGCCGGGCTGATGGCGCTGAACGGCGAGGCCAGCCAGCCACCGCTGAAGTTCGGCGTGGCTGCCGTGGACATGATGACCGGCATGTACGCGGCGCAGGCCGTGCTGGCCGCGCTGTTTCGCCGCAGCACTACGGGCAAGGGCCGCCACATCGAAATGGCGCTGTACGACTGCGGCCTGATGATCACCGGCTACTACGGGCTCGACGCCATGCTGCTGGGCCACGACCCGCAGCGCTACGGCAATGCCCACCCGTCCATCGTGCCCTACGGCATGTTCGAGGCACAGGATGGTCCGCTCATCATCGCCGTGGGCAACAACAGCCAGTTCGACAAGTTCTGCCGCCAGGTGGTGATGCGCCCGGATATCGTCGAAGACCCACGTTACGCCACCAACGTCGAGCGTGCCCGCAATCGACTGACCCTGTTGCCCCAGATGAAGGCGCTGATCGCCAGCTTCCCGCGTGATGTGCTTCTCGAACGCCTGAGCGCTGCTGGCATCCCTTGCGGCAGGGTGGCCGGCCTGCACGAGGCGCTGACCAGCGAGCGTACGCGCCGCGGCGGCCTGCTGCAGGAAATGCCCCACCCCGTGGCGGGCACTACGCATGTGTTCGCGCCGCCTTATCGACTCGATGGGCAGCGCCTGCCCATCCGCAACGCCCCGCCCACGCTGGGCGCCGCCACGCGGGAGGTGCTGCAGCAACTGCTGCAGCTGCCCGAGGCAGAGCTTGAAGCCCTGCGCGACAAGGGCGTGCTCACGCTTCCGTCGCTCTAAATACTATAAAAATAATAGCTTTAATCGCTTGCTGGGTAAGCGCTGGAGCAAATTTTCAACCTCAACCAGGAGACAAACATGAACATCACCCACATTCACCGCCGCCGCGTCCTGCAGGGCTTGGCCGCCTTGGCCAGCACCGGCCTGCTGGGTTCCGCCATGGCCCAGTCGGGCAAGGAGGCCTGGCCCAGCAAGCCCATCAAGCTGATCGTGCCCTACCAGGCCGGTGGCGCCACCGACATCACCGCCCGCACGCTGGGCGAGAAGCTTTCGGCACGCCTGGGCCAGCCCGTGCTGGTAGACAACCGCGGTGGTGCGGGCGGTGTGACCGGCACTGACCAGGCGCTCAAGTCACCGGCCGACGGTTACACGCTGCTGGTGTCGCTGGGTACCACCATGCTGATCAACCAGTACCTGTACGAGCGCCTGCCGTACCAGCCGCAAAAGGACCAGGCCCTCATCACGCAGATCGCCCTGGCTCCGGTGGTGCTGCTGGTGCATCCGCAGCTGCCGGTGTCCACCGCGGCCGAGCTGATGAGCTATATCGACCGCAACAAGGGCAAGGTCGCCTACGGCTCGTGGGGCATGGGCTCGTATGCCCACCTGGCTGGCGCCTGGCTGTCCGACAAGCACAAGGCCGACATGAATCATGTGGCCTACAGGGGCGAGGCGCCCATGCTGCAGGACCTGGTGGGCGGGCAGTTGCAAATGGCATTTGCTAGCCTGCAGTCGGCCCGGCCGTACATTGATTCCGGCCGCCTCAAGCCGCTGGCCGTGACGGGCACCCAGCGCATGGATGCGCTTCCCAAGCTGGCCACCATGGCCGAGCAGGGCATCAAGGACGAGGTGTTCCAGGTGACAGGCTGGTTGGGCATGAGCGCCCCGGCCAACACCCCGCCGGAGGTCGTGGCCCGCCTGGGCCGCGAGCTGCAGGCCGTGATTGCGCTGCCTGAGGTGCGTGAGCGCATCCAGCAGATGGGTTTCATCCCCGTCGGCAGCAGCCCCGAACAGTTCGGCGCCCAGTTCAAAAAAGATGCACCCGTCTGGGAGCGCGTGGTCAAGGTGTCCGGCGCCAAGCTGGACTGATGCAACCCCTCCAACAACCTGAGCCCGTTTTGACCCCAATGTTTGTCTCTCGCACCTTCGCAGCCCGCCGCGCCGTGCTGGCCGTGTCCGCCGCTCTGGCGGCCAGCGCCCTGTGGGGCGCGGCCCCGGCACACGCCCAAGCCTGGCCCAGCAGGATGATCAAGCTGGTGGTGCCCTTCCCGGCAGGCGGCCCTACCGATACTGCCTCGCGCATCGTGGGCCAACGCCTGGTCGAACGGCTGGGCCAGCCCGTGGTGGTGGAAAACCGTGCAGGTGCTTCGGGCTCCATCGCTGCCGCCCAGGTGGCCAAGAGCCCGGCCGACGGCTACACGCTGATGATGCTGGCCACGCCCACGCTGCTGGCGCCGCATCTGTACAAGAAGGCGGGCTACGACACGGTGAAAGACTTCACGCCCGTGGCCACGGTGTACGACCTGCCCATCGTCGTGGTGGTCAATCCTGCCCAGATGCCTTCTGTGACCGATCTGCAAAAGCTCATTACCCATGCCAAGGCCCGGCCAGGTCAGCTCAACTACACCAGCTCAGGTGCGGGCAGCTTTGGCCATTTGAGCATGGAGCTGCTCAAGCAGATGGGGGGCTTTGAAATGCAGCACATTCCCTACAAAGGGGGCGTGCCCGCCATTACCGACACCATCGGCGGCCAGGTGCCGCTGATGTACGCCGATCTGGTGGCTGCGCTGCCGCACATCCAGACGGGGAAGCTGCGCGCCATCGCAGTGGGGTCGCCCCAGCGCGTGGCCATGCTGCCCGATGTCAAGACCATCGCCGAGCAGGGCTTCAAGGGCTACGAGGCCGTCTCGTGGGGTGGTCTGCTGGCGCCGCCCGGTACGCCCAAAGCCGTGGTGGACCGCATCGCAACCGAGGTGCAGCAAATCCTGGCCGAGAAGGACACGCAGGACAAGTTGTTGACTGCAGGCGCCATCGCTGCATACCAAGCGCCCGACAAGATGGCCCGCCGCATTCAGCAGGACTACGTCAAGTGGGGTACTGTGATCCGCGACAAGGGCATCTCGAACGAGTAAGCCTGCGCACCCGCTCTCCCACAACAAAAATCAAGGAAAACATTCCCATGAAAGTTCTCGTCCCTGTCAAGCGCGTGGTGGACTACAACGTGAAGGTCCGCGTGAAGTCGGACAGCACGGGTGTGGACATCGCCAACGTGAAGATGAGCATGAACCCCTTTGACGAAATCGCCGTTGAAGAGGCCGTGCGCCTGAAAGAAAAAGGCCTGGTGACCGAAGTCATCGCAGTTTCCTGCGGCGTGGCCCAGTGCCAGGAAACCCTGCGCACTGCCATGGCCATCGGTGCAGACCGCGCCATCCTGGTGGAAACCGACGTCGAGCTGCAGCCCCTGGCCGTTGCCAAGATCCTCAAGGCCC
>NZ_CAKASI010000003.1:0-755873 GCF_916855635.1 Acidovorax sp. Leaf73 | reverse complement strand
ACGAGCAGCGGCCCCACCTGTCCCTAGAATACAAAACGCCCGATGCGATGCACCGGGCGTCTCTTGCAAGCCAATTGCGGCTGGGATTCAATCCCGCATAGGTGTCAACCTATTCCAGGACGGGTCATGGGGTGAACCCCGCTCAGCTCAACTGAGCACCACGCTCGACAAGCGGCGCCGGTAGGTCGCCACCACCGGGTCGTCGGGTGGGATCTGGCCGTCGGCCACCTTCACCTTGGGCGGCTCGATGATTTCAAGGATGGCCACATAGGTCTTGCGGGCGGCCTCTTCGCCCCAGGCCTTGTCGCGCATGAGGATTTCGAGCAGTTCGTCCATGGCGTCCGTCCAGCGCTGGTCGGCCATGAGCCAGCGGGCGCGGGCGTAGCGGGTGTCAAAGTCGCGCTTGTTGGCGGCGATTTTTGCATCAAAATCGGCGCCAGCGCCTTCCCCATAATCGTTAGAAGCTACGAAATCAATAGCATCCATCCAGGCTTTCAACGCACCCAGCTTGCGCGAGGCTGCGGCCTTAGCGATGACGGGGGCAAAGGCCACCTTGGCGTCGTCCTCGCGACGCAACTGCAGCAGCAGCTTGACGTAGTCGAAGCGCGCGTCGTCATTGGAAGGATCGGTCACCACGGCGTGCTGCAGCTTCTCCAGCGCGGTACTGGTGTCGCCTTCGGCCAGGGCGTCCTGGGCTTCTTCTTCCTCGATTTCCGCCACCAGTTCTTCGGCGGTGGGGATGTGCTTGTCCAGGAAGGCGCGCACCTGGCCTTCGGGCAGGGCGCCCATGAAGCCATCCACGGGCTGGCCGTTCATGAGCAGCACGCAGGTGGGAATGCTGCGGATGCCGAACATGCCCGCCAGCTGCTGCTCCTGGTCCGAATCGATCTTGACCAGCTTGAAGCGGCCCGCGTAGTCGGTCTCCAGCTTTTCCAGCACCGGCCCCAGCGACTTGCAGGGGCCACACCAGGGCGCCCAGAAGTCCACCAGCACGGGCACGTTCATCGAGGCAGCAACCACCTCGGTTTCAAAATTTTCTACGGTGACGTCAATCATGGCGGTGTGGAGGCCAGGGGCCTGTGGAGCGGTTTGCGCGCTATTTTGGCCCATCGAAACAGCCCCATGCCGGGAAGGGAGGCGCAAAAAGTAAAATCGCGGGTTCCACCTACAGCGGCAGAGCAGGCGCAACCTGCCCGCCAGCGCCCTCCACACCATGAAACCCATCCAGATCGGCGTGGTCATGGGTTCCAGCAGCGACTGGGACACCATGCAGCATGCAGTGCAGATTCTTGAACAGTTCGGCATCGCGCACGAGGCCCGCGTGGTCTCGGCCCACCGCATGCCCGACGACATGTTTGCCTACGCCGAGGCCGCTGCCGGCCGGGGCCTCAAAGCCATCATCGCGGGCGCCGGTGGCGCCGCCCACCTGCCCGGCATGATTGCCGCCAAGACCACCGTTCCCGTGCTGGGCGTGCCCGTGGCCAGCCGCCACCTGCAGGGTGTGGATTCGCTGCACAGCATCGTGCAGATGCCCAAGGGCATCCCCGTGGCCACGTTCGCCATCGGCACGGCGGGCGCTGCCAATGCGGCCCTGTTCGCCGTGGCCCTGCTGGCCAATGAGAGCCCCGAGCTGCGCCAGCGGCTCGAAGCCTTTCGCGCCGAGCAGACGGAAGTGGCCCGCAACATGACCTTGCCGCCCGCTGCATGAGCGCCGACAACACTTTGACAGCGCTGCTGCCTGGCGCCACGCTGGGCGTGCTCGGCGGCGGCCAGCTGGGCCGCATGTTTGTGCACCAGGCGCAGGCCATGGGCTACTTCACGGCCGTGCTCGACGCCGACCCCACCAGCCCGGCCGGGCTGGTGAGCCACCACCACATCCAGACCGGCTATGAAGATCCGCAAGGCCTGGCCGAGCTGGCCCGCCTGTCGGATGCTGTGACCACCGAGTTCGAAAACGTGCCCGCTACCGCGCTGGCTGCACTGGCTGCGCAACGCCCCGTGTCGCCCGCCGCCAGCGCTGTGTCGGTGGCGCAAGACCGTGCGCGGGAAAAGGCCCACTTTGTGGCCTGCGGCGTGCCCTGTGCGCCGTATGCGGTGATCGAAACGGCTGAGCAACTGGCTGCAGTTTCTTCTGATCTGTTACCAGGCATCCTGAAGACGGCCCGCATGGGCTACGACGGCAAGGGCCAGGTGCGCGTGAAGACGCCCGCCGAGCTGGCCGCTGCCTGGGACTCTGTCGGCAAGGTGCCCTGCGTGCTGGAGAAGATGCTGCCGCTGGCGCTGGAATGCTCGGTGATCGTGGCGCGCGGCGCCGACGGTGGCACCGTGCACCTGCCCGTGCAGCGCAACCTGCACCGCGACGGGATTCTGGCGGTGACGGAGGTTTTTGAACAAAATCTGCCTCCAGCGCTTGCCCAGCAAGCGGTAGCAGCTGCAGTTTCGATAGCAAATGGTTTGCAATACGTCGGCGTGCTCTGCGTGGAGTTCTTTGTGCTGCAGGACGGCAGCCTGGTGGTGAACGAGATCGCCCCGCGCCCACACAACAGCGGCCACTACAGCCAGAACGCCTGCGATGTGTCGCAGTTCGAGCTGCAGGTGCGCACCATGGCCCGCCTGCCGCTCACGCAGCCGCGCCAGCACAGCCCCGCCGTGATGCTCAACCTGCTGGGCGACCTGTGGTTTGCGCACGGCGACGCCGCGCAGACGCCCCCCTGGGCCGAGGTGCTGGCCCTGCCCGGCACGCACCTGCACCTGTATGGCAAGCGCGACGCCAAACGCGGCCGCAAGATGGGGCATCTCAACATCACCGCAGCCACCCCCGAAGCAGCACGTGCCACTGCCCTGCAGGCGGCGGCCCTGCTGGGCATCGCACCGTTCTGACCATGATTCTTGACGGCACCCAGCCCGCATCCATCGCCGCCGCAGCGCGGGCCGTGCGCAGCGGCGCGCTGCTCGGCCTGCCCACTGAGACGGTGTACGGCCTGGCGGCCGATGCCAGCAGCGATGCCGCCGTGGCGCAGATTTTTGTGGCCAAGGGGCGCCCCAGCGACCACCCCCTGATCGTGCATGTGGCCAACGCCGAGGGCATTGCGCACTTCGCCAGCGAGGTGCCGAGCTTTGCGCAGAAGCTCGTCGATGCCTTCTGGCCCGGCCCGCTCACGCTCATCCTGCCGCGCCTGCCCGGCGTGGCCAGCGCCGCCACGGGCGGGCAGGACAGCGTGGGACTGCGCTGCCCCGCCCACCCCGTGGCCCATGCCCTGCTGCTGGCCTGCGCCGCACCCGGCGACAGCGACGCCCAGGGCGGCCCGCCCGTGTGGGGCGTGGCCGCCCCCAGCGCCAACCGCTTTGGCCGCGTGAGCCCCACGACCGCCCGGCACGTGCAGGACGAGCTGGGCGCCGAGCTGCTGGTGCTCGACGGCGGCCCGTGCGAAGTGGGCATCGAAAGCACCATCGTGGACTGCACGCGGGGCGTGCCCGTGCTGCTGCGCCCCGGCGCCATCACGCGCGAGCAGATCCGGGCGGCCTGCGGCATTGCGCCGCTGTCCAAGGACGACATGCCCGCGCTCACGCCCCGCGCCTCGGGCACGCTCGAAGCGCACTACGCGCCCGCCGCCAAGGTGCGGCTGATGGACGCCAAGGCGCTGCAGACCGGCCTGGACCTGCTGGGCGCCGACGCCGCCCACATCGCGGTGTATGCCCGTGCTGCGCTGCGCACCCAATCGTCCAAGCTCGTCATGCGCCGCATGCCCGACGACGCCACCGCCACGGCCCAGCAGCTGTTCGCGGTGCTGCGCGGCTTTGACGACGATGGCGTGAAACTGATCTGGATCGAGACCCCGCCCACCAGCCCCGAGTGGGAAGGCGTGCGCGACCGACTGCAGCGTGCGTCTGCAGCGTGATTCCGGCCGCGCCAGGCGGCTTTACATGCGTTGACGTTGCACCGCTAAACTACCCCCCACTTTTCTGGAGAAATACATGGCAGCAAATTGGATGCGCCGCACCGTACTGGTCGCCGCATGTGCGTCGGCCGCGTTGCTCGCGGCCTGCGGTTCCAGCACCACCGAATCGGCCATCGCGCCCGAGCGCTTCATCGCGTTTGGCGATGCCAACAGCGATGTGGGGCAAAAAGGAACGCGCTATACCGTTAACGACGGCAGCGTGAACAACTGGACCCTGCAGGTGGCTGCCAACTACGGCAAGCCCCTTGCGGCCGCCTCTGCGGGTGGCAAGAGCTATGCCGTAGGCAATGCCCGCGTGAAGATCAAGCCCGACGCGGCAGGCAACGCCAGCACCCCCACCATCACCGAGCAGATCGACACCTTTTTGGCCAGTGGCAGCTTTGGCGCCAGTGACGTGGTGTTTCTGAGCGGCGGCATCAGCGACGTGATTGCCGGCATGGCCGCCGTGCAGGCCGGCACCCAGACCGAGGCCGCCATGGTGGCCGCAGCCCGCCAGGCGGGTGAAGACATGGCCGCGCAGGTGCGACGCCTGGTCGCCGCAGGCGCCAAATATGTGGTCGTGACGGGAACCTACGACCTGAGCAAGACCCCCTGGGCCAAGACCATTGGCCGCGAAGCCCTGTTGGCTGACGCCAGCAGCCGCTTCAACGACGGCCTGCTCGTGGGCATCGTGGACCTGGGTGCCAACGTACTGTATGTGGACCTGGCCTACTACGTGAACCTGTACACCGGCGTACCCGCCAACTACGGTTTCAACAACGCCACCACGGCCGTGTGCACCTCGGTGGATGCCACCAACGGCATCGGCATCGGCGCAGGACAGGTCAACTCTGCCCTGTGCACCGCCTCCACGCTGATGCCAGGCGCCAGCCAGACCTCCTACGTGTTTGCCGACCCGGTGTACCTCACGCCCTCGGCGCAACGCCAGTTCGGCACCTACGCTTACGACCGCCTGCGCGCCCGCTGGTAAGGGGCTGCTGACTCGCCCCCAGCCGCCGCTGAGCCTGCTGCTGTGCAGGGGCAGCGGCCCACAAAAAAAGCCGACCCTTGGGTCGGCTTTTTGCTGTGCAGCTTGCTGTGGCAAGCCAGCTGGCTTACTTGACCATGTCGAACACAGCGCGCGCCTGGGCGTGGCAGAACGGGGGTTCGTAGGTGCCATGGTAGGCGCCGTAGTAGGTGGCAAACGCGGCCGATGCGGGGTCGGTGGGGGCCTGACCACCCGGGCCAAAGGTGGCCTGGATGGCGGCATCGACGTCGACCGAGGTCACGTTGGTCAGGCCCCGGCTGTCGAAGTCGGCCTTCATCACGCGCTGGTGGATGGCAGGCGGCACTGTGGGGTCACCCGCGCCGCCGCACAGCAGCACTCGGGCCTTGGGGCTCCAGCCCAGCAGGTCGTTCTTCTTGGCCGCCAGGTACAGCGGGTGGGTGGTGCTGGTCTGCGAGCCCGTGATGAAGGCGGACTGGAACAGCGCGTCGCGCGCCTGGTTGGGCGTGCCTGCGGGCAGGGTGCCCGAGGTGAGCAGGGTGGTGTAGGTCATCGTGGGGTTGGGCAGCAGGTTTTCGATGTAGCCCGAGTACGGTGCCTTGAAGACCTGCTTGACGTCCGTGTAAACGTCGCCATAGACCTTCTGCCAGGCCGTCACCAGATACGGCACGAAGAACTGCACCCCGGCAATCGCATCCGGAATGCGCAGCGAGCCCGACAGGTTGTAAGGGCCGGCCAGGTGGGCGCCTGCGACCACATTGAATTCGCTGCCATAGTCGCGCTCGGCAGCGCGGTGTGCGGCCATCGACGAGTGCCCGCCCTGCGAGTAGCCCGTGAACATGACCTTGCCCGACAGATTGGCCCCCACGGTGCCCGCTGCATTGCGCGCGGCACGCACCGAGTCGATGACCGTGGTGGCTTCCGAATCGGCATGCAGGTAGGGGTGGTAGCTGTAGCCCGACTTGGCAAAGCCCAGGTAGTCGGTGGCCACCACGGCATAGCCCTGGGCGGCGTACATGGCGGCGAGCAGGAAGGTTTCGTTGTCCTGCGGGTTGGCCAGGGTGCGGGGCTTTTGCACATCGGTGCCCTTGGCGTAGGCAATCAGCGGTGCGGCCGTGCTGCAGCTGCCAGCGGGCACCAGCATCACGCCCGAGGCGTTGGTGTTCTCTCCGGCCTTGGCGCCGACGGTGGCGTAGTTGAGCGCCACCACCTTGACATCACACTTCGCCTTGCCCGTGATGGCCTGCAGGCCGCTGCTGGAGGTGCCTGCGTCGATCTGTGCGGCCGTCAGCGTGGTCATCACGGCAGGGGGGTCGATCAGCGAGCCACGGTCTGGATCGTCAGAGCCACCGCAGGCGACAAGCAGCACCGCAGCAGCGGCAACACAGGTAAGGCGGAAATACTTCATGGATGGATACCTCAGGTCAAGAAACAACGACGCATCGTGCGCGCACCTGCACTGCACCATCCATAGGGGATAACGCGGACCGAACCAGCGGGCAGACGCCTAGGTGACAGCAGCCCGCCAGCAGTGGCCGCTCAACGGTGGCCACGCGCCCCGTAGACCAGCTTCATCCCCAGGATCGTCCCCGCCAGTGCGAGCGTGATGGCGTTGGCCACCACGATGGGCCACGCCGCCAGGACGACGCCATACACCAGCCACAGCGCCACCCCCGCCGTGAACACGCTGTACATGCCCAGAGAGATGCCCCGGACATCGCGGGTGCGGAAGGTGTGCAGGGCCTGCGGAACGAAGCTGCAGGTGGTCAGGAAGGCGGCAACGTAGCCGATCAGCTCGGTGGTGGACATGAAGGGAGGCGGGTGACTGCGCGGCGGATGGCTGCGCGAGTGCGCATTATTCACTGGTCGCGCGCGGTCCAGTCGATCAGGCTGTCGAGCACGGGCCTTGCAGCGCCGGCATTGGCATGGTTGACCACGGCCACCAGCACATACCGCCGCCCGCTGGCCGCGTGCACGTAACCGGCCACGGCCATCACATCGCGCAGGCTGCCCGTCTTGAGGTGGGCCGTGCCCGCACGGCTCTGGCTGCGGCGCAGCGTGCCGTCCACCCCAGAGATGGGCAGCGACGCCACCAGCTCCGGCATCACGGGCGATACCCAGGCTACCTGCAGCATGCGCGCCAGTGCCTGGGCCGTCAGGCGGGCATCGCGGCTCAGGCCTGCGCCGTTGTCGGCCTGGGGCAGCTCGGCGTCGCCGATGCGTGCAAGCCACCACTGGCGCAGGGCATCGCGCGCGCCGTCGAAGGTGGCCACGCCGTTTTTCTGCAATGCCAGCGTCAGGAACACCTGCTGCGCCATCACGTTGTTGCTGTATTTGTTCACGTCACGCACCACCTCGGACAGCGCGGGCGAGGTGACGGTGAAGGCAGGCTTCAGGCCAGGCGGCACCTTGCCCTCGCGCACGCTGCCCGTGAGCTTGCCGCCCAGTTCGCGCCACATGCCCTCCACCGCACGCGCCGCAAAGCCGCGTGGGTCGGCCGCCGCCACGGGCCAGACGCGCTCGCCACATGCCGCGGGGTACACGCCCTGAAAGCTCACCTTGGCCGGGTCGGCCAGCTCCGCCCGCAAGGCACCACGCCAGTCGCCACACTCGGTGCCCGGCGCGCCCAGCGCCACGGTGGCCTGGCGCGCCACGCCCGCCAGGGGTGGGTCGTACTGAATGCGCGCCAGGCCTGCGGCGGCATCCGGCACAAAGGTCATCACCGACGATTTGTAGTTGAGCAGCAGCGCGTCGGGCGCGGCGTTGTAGGGGCGCAGGGGCTCGCCATCAAATCGCGCTGGATCGTGGTCGGGCACCTCAAAGGCGGTGCGGTCGAGCACGATGTCGCCCACGATGACCTGGATACCCTGGCCCTGCAGGCGGCGCATCAGCAGCCACAGCCGCTCCATGACCAGCTTGGGGTCTCCCTGGCCCTGGATGTAGACGTTGCCCCGCAGGCTACCGTCCTGCACCGTGCCCTGCAGATAGACCGGGGTGTTCCACACATAGGCGGGGCCCAGTTGCTCCAGCGCGGCGTAAGTGGTCACCAGCTTCATCACCGATGCCGGGTTCACCGGCAACTGCGCACGGTGCGCCAGGCGCACAGGCGAAGTCTTGCCGCCCTGGGCATCCACCACCATCACCGACAGGGCCTCGCGCGGCAACCTGGCGCGGGCCAGGGCGGCTTCGACCTCGGGCGGCAGCGGGGTTGCGGGCGCCGCCGCCTGGGCCTGGGCCGTGTCAACAGCCCCCACCAGAGCCAACCAAGCCACGACAACACCCAGGGCCCCACGCAGCGCAGCGCGGCGCCAAAAAACAGGAAGCAAAAGCATGGAGCGAGTCTATCGCCCGGCAGGAAGCCCACCTGGGTCGCGCCGGCGTCCAGACCCGCTGCAAGCGCAGCCGCCCCCACCCACCGATAATCCTCCGATGCGTTTTTCTCCTCGTGCCATCGGCCTGCTGGCGGCAGTCGTGACGGTCACCATCTGGACGGGTTTCATCCTCATTGCCCGCGCCTCGGCCCAGCGCACACTCACCCCGTTCGACATTGCGCTGCTGCGCATCGTGGGCGCCAGCCTGGTCCTGCTGCCCTGGGGCTGGTGGATGGTGCGGCAGCGCACCACAGCACCGGGCTCTGCGGCCCCGCCCTCCAGTCTGGCAGGTATCTCGCCCCTGCCGCTGCGCACCACGGTGCTGCTGGGCAGCTTTGGCGGTCTGCTCTACGCCATGCTGGCCTATGCGGGGTTCTTCCACGCGCCCGCCACCCATGCAGCAGTGCTCATGCCGGGCAGCCTGCCGCTGTGGACGGCGCTGCTCGCCGCCGTGCTGCTGCGCGACCACATCACCCCGCTGCGCGCGGCGGGCCTGGCGCTGATCGTGACAGGCGACCTGCTGGTGGGCGGGCGCAGCCTGCTGGCAGCGTTTTCGGGCGGTGATGTGTGGAAGGGCGACGTGCTGTTCATGCTGGCCGCCTCCTGCTGGGCCACCTACAGCGTGCTGGCCCGGCGCCACGCCGTGGACGCCGTGCAGGCCACCATCGCCATCACCGCGTTTGCCTGCCTGGTCTATGTTCCCAGCTATGCCCTGCTGATTGCGCTGGGAACCGTCACCAGCCACCTGGCCATTGCGCCGTGGAGCGAGATCGTCTTTCACATGGCGTTCCAAGGTGGCGGGTCGGTGGTGATCTCGGGCATTGGCTTCACCCGCATGATCCAGCACTATGGCCCGGTGCGCTCCACCATGATCACGGCCCTGGTGCCCGGCCTCTCGGCCATCGGCGCGGTGATTTTTCTGGACGAGCCGATGTACTGGAACCTCGTCGCTGGCCTGCTGCTGGTGACTGCCGGTATCCTGCTGGGCGTGCTGCGCAGGAGCCAGGCGCCTGCGGTCACCCCGCCCACGCCCGTGCCTGGCCCTACCGTCCCCTGACCTCCTTTGCCGCGCAACCCCACTGGCCCCATGAATCTGCTTGCTTTCGACACCAGCACCGACACCCTATCCATTGCCGTCCAGCACGGGGATGCCGTGTGGCAGCACACGGGCCCCGGGGGCGCGCAAGCATCGGCCACCCTGATCCCGACGGTGCGCAGCCTGATGGCACAAGCGGGCCTGTCGTTCGACACGCTGGAGGCCATTGTTTTTGGCCGAGGCCCAGGCTCCTTCACCGGCCTGCGCACCGCCTGCGCCGTGGCCCAGGGGCTGGCGTTTGGCGCGCGCGGGGGCCAGGGTGTGCCGGTGCTGCCCGTGGACACCCTGCTGGCCGTGGCCGAGGAAGCGCGCCACGCGCACGGCTGCACGCAGGTGGTGGCGGTGCTGGACGCGCGCATGGACGAGGTCTACCACGCGCGCTGCGAATGGGTCGCCGCCCAGGACCGCTGGCACACCGAGGGCGACTTTGGCCTGGGTGCGCCGGAATCCGTGCTTGCCCCCGCAGGGTGGACGGTGGCAGGCAATGCGCGCACGCCCTATGGCGAGCGGCTGGCGCCCACGGCCGCCCACGTGGCCGCGCTGCCCACAGCCACGGCGCTGCTGCGCGTGGCACTGGCCTTGCTGGCAGCGGGCGAAGGTGTGCCGGCCAGCGATGCGCTGCCGCGCTACATCCGCGATAAAGTGGCACAAACCACCGCCGAGCGGGCTGCGCTGCGCGCCGCCCAGGCGGTGCCCGCTCCTCTGTGAATCCTTTCTGCCAGACCCCATGAGCGCCCTGCCCACCCCGCCTGCCGGCGCGCCCGAGGCGCGCTTTGAAGCCCTCACGCTCGCGCGGCTGGATGCCGTGCTGGCGGTGGAACAACGTGCCTATTCGCACCCCTGGACACGCGGCAACTTCACCGATGCCATGGCCTCGGGCTACCAGGCACAGGTGCTGATGGCGGACGAGCACCTGCTGGGCTACTTCGTGGCCATGATGGGGGTGGACGAGGTGCACCTGCTCAATATCACCGTCACCCCCGAGTTCCAGCGCCAGGGCTGGGCGCGGGTGCTGCTGGACGCGCTGGCCCTGTGGTCGCGCGGGCGCGGCGCCCAGTGGCTGTGGCTGGAGGTGCGCGTGAGCAACCTGCGCGCCCAGCACATCTACCAGACACACGGGTTCCGACGCGTGGGCGAACGCAAGCGCTACTACCCCGCCGACCTGGGCCAGCGCGAAGATGCCGTGGTCATGAGCCTGGCACTGTGAGCAACACCTTCAACCGGCCCTTTTTTCCATGAGCCTTCACCTCGATGCGCGGCAGCGCGCCATGCTGCAAGAAATGGGCGTCACCGTGTGGGTGCAGCCGGAGGCACCCGTAGCCCGCACCACAGCCGGGGCCCCCGCCGTCGCCGTGGCGGCGCCCGCCCCTGCCGCCCGCATGGCGCCCCCCACCGCCCCGGCACCCGCCGTGGCTAGCCCTCCTGCTGCGCGAGCGCCCCAGCCAGCGGCCCCGCGAGCACCCGCACCGGCACCTGCGGTAGAGAACGCAGGCGCAGCACCGGCCATCCCCAGCTTGCGGCTGCATGCGCCCCAGGTGCTTTACCCCAGCGCCGACCCATCGCAGACCCCGGCCGGGCTGGGTGGAGGCTGGCTGATCGTGACCGAGAGCCTGACGCCGGGCGTGCCGCTGGGTGGCGACGCAGGCCGGCTGCTGGACAACATGCTGCGCGCCATGCAGCTGCACAAGCACCCCCGTGTGTTCCTTGCTGCGCTGGAGCGCACTGCAGCCGGCGCAGAGACCGGTGGCGACAGCAACATCCCCGCCGCGCTGGCCGACGCCGTGGCTGAGTTACAACCCGCCCTGGTCCTGGTGCTGGGCCATGTGGCGGCGCGGGCGGCGCTGGGGCGCACCGAGCCGCTGGGCCGCCTGCGCGCGGGCCCGCACCAGCTGGCGGAATGCCCGGCCGTGGTGACCTACGACCCCGCGTTTCTCTTGCGCTCGCAAGACGTCAAGGCCGCCGCCTGGGCCGACCTGTGCCGGGCGCTGGCCATCGTGCGCCAGGCTTCGCCCGGCTGACCGCTGAGGGCGCGGGCATTTGCAACGACTCCACTGCAGCCGCAGTGCCATAATCCGCCGCCTGTCCATTTTTTTACGGAGAAAGCTCCTTGGAAACCTACCCGAGTTGGTAGCTTTCAGCTCCCCGGCCTGCCGCTGTGGGGTTGAAAGCACCCGATCCCCCACACCGCAGATGCCATACAACAAGGGAGTGAGCCCATGCTCAACATCTTCACGCTCGCCAATGGCCGGCTGTTCCAGGAAGAAATTGAATCGCTGGAAGAGCTGACCAAGTTCCAGCCGATCTGGGTGGACCTGGAAGCCCCCACGCTCGAAGAAAAACGCTGGATCAAGCAGCACTACGGCCTGTCCATCCCCGAGGATGCGATGGACGAGGACATCGAGGAATCCGCCCGCTTCTACGAAGAAGACAACGGCGAGCTGCACATCCGCAGTGACTTCTTGATTGACGACGACGAAGACCCCCGCTCGGTGCGCGTGGCCTTCATCCTGAACCAGCACAACGCCAACCTCAAGAGCCGGGGCGTGCTGTTTTCCATCCACGACGAAGACGTGCCGGTGTTCCGCCTGCTGCGCATGCGCGCACGCCGCGCGCCGGGCCTCATCGAGGACGCCAAGGAAGTTCTGCTCAAGCTGTTCGATGCCGACGCCGAGTATTCGGCCGACACGCTCGAAAACATCTACGACGAGCTGGAGAAAGTCAGCAAGCAAGTGCTGGCAGGCGACGTGACCGACGCCCTTGCTGGCGAGGTGCTGGGCGCCATTGCCCGCCAGGAAGACTTGAACGGCCGCATCCGCCGCAACGTGATGGACACCCGCCGCGCGGTGAGCTTCATGATGCGCAGCAAGATGCTCAACTCCGAGCAGTTCGAGGAAGCCCGCCAGATCCTGCGCGACATCGAATCGCTGGACAACCACACGGCGTTCCTGTTCGACAAGATCAACTTCTTGATGGACGCCACGGTCGGTTTCATCAACATCAACCAGAACAAGATTATCAAGATCTTCTCGGTGGCCAGCGTGGCGCTGCTGCCGCCCACGCTGATCGCCAGCGTGTACGGCATGAACTTCAAGTTCATGCCCGAGCTGGACTGGTCGCTGGGCTACCCGTATGCGCTTGCGCTGATGGTGGCCAGTGCGCTCGGGCCCATGTGGTATTTCCGCAAGCGCGGCTGGCTTAAATAGGCTTCCCCCTGTGGCGCTGCGCGCCTTCCCCCTGAGGGGGACTCCTCCAGCGGCCCGGCAAAGCCGGTTCCGCGGTGGCGCTGGTATTTGGGGTGCGCCGGTTTCACGGCGCAGTTGTCGAACTTGTAGCCCCGGCGCTATAGCGGACTCCATGAATTCGGTCTCCCGACCGCTCGGGCTGAGCCTGTCGAAACCGAAGCGAAGCAGGTAATCGGTTCGTCGGTTATCTCAACGCAAAATATGAGTCAAATTGACCTCTAGCGCCTATCGATAAAGCGCTAGAAGCTATCAATTTCATAGTTTCTGCATGAGGGCAAGCACCATGTGCTCGGCATAGCGGCTGGCTACGGTCTGCACGAAGAGGGGGAAGTCCACGTGCGCGGTGTCGTCGGCGCGGTCGGAGATGGTGCGCACCGCGGCGAAGGGGATGCCGTAGTCGTGACACACCTGGGCGACGGCGGCGCCTTCCATTTCTACGGCCAGCACATTGTGGCCAGCGTCGTGCAACGTGGTGCGCAGACGGTGGGCTTCATCGGCGGCAGAAACAAAGCGGTCCCCGCTGGCAACCAGGCCGTGGTGCGCGCGGTGCAGGGCATCTTCCGATGTACTCTGCGGCACATACTCCAAGCCAAATTGGCCTCTAGCGCTTGATACACAAGCGTGAGCAGCTTCCAAAAGCGTAGCAGACAATGCCGCATCACAGACCAGGCGGCTGCGTGCGTAGCCCGGCACTTCCCAGCGGGGGAACAGGGGAGAGGCGTCCATGTCGTGTTGGAGGTAGTCCTGCGCTACCACCACATCGCCCACATTCACGCCATCGCCCACACCGCCCGCAACCCCGGTGAAGACGATGCGCGCCACACCGAAACGCTCGATGAGCGCCGTGGCCGTGGTGGCCGCCGCCACCTTGCCGATACCCGACAGCGCCAACACCACCGGGCGGCCCTGCAGATCACCCAGCCAGAAAGCCCGGCCTGCGTGCATCACCCGCTGAGGGTGCAAGAGGTGATCAACCAGCGAGCTTTGCTCTTCGGGCAAGGCGCTGAGGATGGCGGTGGTCATGGCCTACGAAACCGACACGACCCATACCAGCGGACGCCGTGGAACTGGCTTCGCCAGGCCGCTGACGTCGTCCCCCTTCCCGGCGCGAGCCGAGAGAAGGGGGAAGCCGCGAAGCGGCTCAGGGGGATGGTCATTTCTTGTCGCGCAGCTCGCGGCGCAGGATCTTGCCCACGGGCGTCTTGGGCAGCTCGGTGCGGAACTCGATGACCTTGGGCTGCTTGTAGCCCGTGAGTTCAGCGCGGCAGAACTCCTTGACCTGCGCTTCGGTGAGCGCGGGGTCTTTCTTGACGATCACGAGCTTGACGGCTTCACCGGTCTTCTCGTCAGGCACGCCCACCACGGCGCATTCGAGCACGCCGGGGCAGTTGGCCACGACCTCTTCCACCTCGTTGGGGTAGACGTTGAAGCCGCTGACCAGCACCATGTCCTTCTTGCGGTCCACGATCTTGAAGAAGCCGCGCTCGTCCATGACACCGATGTCGCCGGACTTGAAGAAGCCGTCGTCGGTCATGACCTTGGCGGTTTCATCGGGGCGCTGCCAGTACCCGGCCATCACCTGCGGGCCCTTGATCGCGATCTCGCCGGGCTGGCCGAGGGTGGTGACTTCCTTGCCGTCGTCGTCGATCAGCTTCATCAGGGTGCCGGGGAGCGGCACGCCAATGGTGCCCGTGAACTCCTTGGCGGTCACGGGGTTGCAGCTGACCGAGGGGCTGGTCTCCGACAGGCCGTAACCTTCGCAGATGGGGCAACCGGTCTTCTCCAGCCACAGTTTGGCCACGGCGCCCTGCACGGCCATGCCCCCGCCCACCGAGACCTTGAGGTTCTTCCAGTTGACGGTATTGAAGTCGGGGTGGTTGGCCAGGCCGTTGAACAGCGTGTTCACGGCCGGGAAGCTGTGGAAGGTGTGCTTGGACAGTTCCTTGAGCACGGCAGGCAGGTCGCGTGGGTTGGGGATCAGGATGGTCTTGCCGCCTGTGCGCATGCTCAGCATCATGTTCACGGTGAACGCAAAGATGTGGTACAGCGGCAGCGCGCAGATGCTGGTCTGCTGTTCGCCTGCGGGCACCTTCTTCATCACGGGGTCGTTCCACGCCTCGGACTGCAGCACGTTGGCGATCACGTTGCGGTGCAGCAGCACGGCGCCCTTGCTCACACCCGTGGTGCCGCCGGTGTATTGCAGCAGCGCGATGTCGTCAGGCTTGATATCGGGCTTCTTGAGCGTGCCGCGCGTGCCCTGGGCCACCGCGTCATTGAAGCGCACGGCACCCGGCAGGTTGTAGGCGGGCACCATCTTCTTGACGTTGCGCACCACATAGTTGACGAGCGCGCCCTTGAGCAGGCCCAACTGGTCGCCCATGGCGCACAGCACCACGTGCTTGACGGGCGTGTTCGCAATGCAGCTTTGCAGCGTGGTGGCGAAGTTTTCGATGATGACGATGGCCTTGGCACCCGAGTCCTTGAGCTGATGCTCCAGTTCGCGCGGCGTGTACAGCGGGTTCACATTGACCACCACAAAACCTGCGCGCAGGATGGCGGCCACCGTGACGGGATACTGCGGCACGTTGGGCATCATGATGGCCACACGGTCGCCCTTGACCAGGCCCAGGCCCTGCAGGTAGGCCGCAAACGCACTGCTCAGGGAGTCGGTCTGGGCATAGGTCACTTCCTTGCCCATGAAGCTGTAGGCCACGCGGCCAGCGTACTTGGTGAACGCCTCGTCCATGAGGGCCACGAGCGACGGGTATTGCGTGGTGTCGATGTCTGCGGGGACGCCTTGCGGATAGGCAGTCAGCCAGGGGCGATGGGTCATTGTTGTCTCCTGATAAGTTTTATTGAGGTCGTGAAATCCGTGCTGCGCCTAACAGCACGGTCGTGCTTTTTTGCGGTGGAATTATGCCCGTCACCCCTTGAGCGCGGAAAGAACTTCGTCGAGCATTTTCTTGGCGTCGCCAAACAGCATGCGATTGTTGTCCTTGTAGAACAGAGGGTTGTCCACCCCCGCATAGCCCGACGCCATGGAGCGCTTCATCACGATCGAGGTCTTGGCCTTCCACACTTCGAGCACCGGCATGCCGGCGATGGGGCTGGACGGATCGTCGAGCGCGCTCGGGTTCACGATGTCGTTGGCGCCGATGACCATGGCCACGTCGGCATTCGGGAAGTCCTCGTTGATCTCGTCCATCTCCATCACGATGTCGTAGGGCACCTTGGCCTCGGCCAGCAGCACGTTCATGTGGCCAGGCATGCGGCCTGCCACGGGGTGGATGGCAAAGCGCACCTCCACGCCCTTCTCGCGCAAGGTCTTGGTGATCTCGTACACCGTGTGCTGGGCCTGGGCCACAGCCATGCCGTAGCCGGGCACGATGATCACACTCTTGGCGTCGCGCAGCAGCTCGGCCGTCTCGGCGGAGCTGACGGGTACGGCCTCGCCCTGTGGCTCGGTGGCCTCGCCTTTTTTGGCGGGAGTTCCAGCGCCCGAGCCAAAGCCGCCCGCGATCACGCTGATGAAGTTGCGGTTCATCGCGTTGCACATGATGTAGGACAGGATGGCGCCCGAGGAGCCCACGAGCGCGCCCGTGACGATGAGCAGGTCGTTGGACAGCATGAAGCCCGTGGCCGCCGCCGCCCAACCCGAGTAGCTGTTGAGCATGGACACCACCACCGGCATGTCGGCGCCACCGATGGCCATCACCATGTGAATGCCGAACAGCAGCGCGATCGCCGTCATCACCATCAGCGGCACCATGCCCTGCTCGATGGTTTCGGCGCGCAAAAACTCGCGGCCAAACCAGATCACGATCAGCAGCGCAGCCAGGTTCATCCAGTGGCGGCCGGGCAGCAACAGCGGCTTGCCACCGATCTTGCCGTTGAGCTTGCCAAAGGCGATCAGTGATCCGCTGAACGTGATGGCGCCGATCAGGATGCCGACATAGATCTCCACCTCGTGGATGATCTTCTCCGCGCCTTGCAGCTGGATCGAGGTATCCACATAGCTGGCAAACCCCACCAGGCAGGCCGCAAGACCCACCAGACTGTGCATGAGCGCGACCAGCTCCGGCATCTGCGTCATCTTGACGACCTTGGCCGCATACAGGCCGATGCCGCCGCCAATGACCAGCGCGCCGACGATCCAGGCCACCCCTGCGGGGCTGACGCGCGGGCCGAACACCGTGGCCAGCACGGCCAGCGCCATGCCGACCATGCCGAACAGGTTGCCCCGGCGCGAGGTTTCGGGGTTGGAGAGCCCGCCCAGGCTCAGGATGAACAAAATGGCCGCGCCCAGGTAGGCCACGGTAGCGAGACTTTGGGACATGTTCTGTGCTCCTCGTTGTTCTTGTCGTTATCGGATTACTTGCGGAACATGGCGAGCATGCGGCGCGTGACCGCAAAGCCACCGAACATGTTGACGGCCGTGAGCACCAGGGCGGCAAAGGCAAGCCACAGGATGAGCCCATCCGGGCGCCCATTGATGCCCGCATCGGGCGGCGCAATCTGCACCAGCGCGCCGATGGCGATGATGCTGGAGATGGCGTTGGTCACGCTCATCAGCGGCGTGTGCAGCGCGGGCGTGACGTTCCACACCACCATGTAGCCGATGAAACAGGCCAGCACGAACACCGTGAAGTGCCCCAGGAAGGCCACAGGCGCATAGGCACCGATGGCCCAGAACAGCACGGCCAGCACGGCAAAAACAATGGTCAGCGTCTTGGCGGACATGGGTGCACCGGGGCCATGGCTGGATTTCTTGGCGGCCACGGGTGCCGCCGCAGCCTTGGGTGCCGGTGCAGGGGCCTGCTTGAGCGGTGGCGCAGGCCAAGTGATGGCACCATCCTTGACCACGGTAAGGCCCCGGATCGCGTCATCCTCCATGTTGACCACGGCCACGCCGTCCTTGGCCTTGCACAGCTCTTCGGTCAGGCGCAGGAGGTTGGTGGAATACAGGGTGGACGACTGCTTGGCCAAGCGCGAAGCCAGGTCGGTGTAGCCGACGATGGTCACACCATGGCGCACCACGGCCTGGCCGGGCACCGTCAGCTCACAGTTGCCACCTTGCTCGGCGGCCATGTCCACGATCACGCTGCCGGGCTTCATGCTCTGCACCATCTCGGCCGTGATGAGCTTGGGCGCGGGCTTGCCGGGGATCAGCGCGGTGGTGATGATGATGTCGGCGTCTTTCGCCTGCTCCGCGTACATCTTGCGCTGCGCGGCCTGGAAGCCCTCACTCATGACCTTGGCGTAACCGCCGCCACCCGAGCCTTCTTCCTCATAGTCCACCTTGACGAACTCACCGCCCAGCGACTTGACCTGGTCGGCCACCTCGGCACGTGTGTCGTTGGCGCGCACGATGGCGCCCAGGTTGGCCGCCGTGCCAATGGCCGCAAGACCCGCCACGCCAGCGCCTGCAATGAACACCTTGGCGGGCGGCACCTTGCCCGCCGCCGTGATCTGGCCGTTGAAGAAGCGGCCAAAGGCGTTGGCCGCCTCGATGACGGCGCGGTAGCCGCTGACGCCTGCGGTGGAGGTGAGCGCGTCCATCTTCTGCGCGCGGGAGAGCGTACGTGGCAGGCAGTCGATGGCGAGCACCGTGGCCTTCTTCGCGGCCAACTGCTGCATCAGTTCCGGGTTCTGGGCGGGCCAGATGAAATCGATGAGCGTCGAACCCTCGCGCATCAGCGCCACTTCGTCGCTGCTGGGCGGGCGCACCTTGAAGACGATATCGGATGCAGCCCACAGCGCGGCAGCGTCGCCCACGATCTGAGCCCCGGCGGCGCGGTAGGCGTCATCGCTGAAATTGGCGCCATCCCCAGCCCCCGACTCCACCGTGACCGCGAAGCCCAGCTTGATCAGCTTTTCCACCACATCGGGCACGGTGGCCACGCGCTTTTCACCGGGGAAGGTCTCCCTGGGCACGCCGATACGCTGCGGCTGCGGGACGGGGGTTGTCTGCATTAGAGGTCTCCTCGAGTTTCGTAATCGTTATGCAAGGCCGCCAGGCAGGGAAAAACTGGCGAGCTAGGGCCTGGATGTGGGCGTGGGGAACGGGAAAGGCGGAATGGCCAGGTGGCCGTCCACCATGCCGGCGCTCAGGCGCGCAGCCTGGGCCAGGTCATAGGCCCACTGCTGGAAGGGCAGACCTGCGAGCAGGAACTCTTCGTTGTTGCGCGGCCGGACGCTGATCAGCCGCTGGTCCACCAGGGCATCCACCGCCACCCAGACACCCGCTTCGGTGACATAGCGGTAGCTCACATGCGCATAGGGGGTGCTCAGCGCGATCTGGCGGCTGGCCATCCATTGGCCCAGATCGGGTCGGTTCTTTTCAAGCCACTTGGGGCTGCTCGCCCAAAGCTTGAAGCGCAGGCAGTCGGCGCGCACGGGACTGCCATCCGCGGGATCTTTGACCACGACGTCCTGTTGCGGCGGGCAGTACCCCACCCCTTGCGGAGACCCGCGCAGATCGCCGGTGCGGTTGGTCTGCACGCGCACCGCAGCCAGCCATTCGCCTTGTGCACCCCGCAGCGCCACCGCACGCGTCTGGAGCGGGGTACGGCCTGCGGGGCTGGATGTGGCTTCTTCGGAGGTTCCCAGGTCCTGCCACGCCCCCGGCGGCAACACCAGACGGGCGCGACCCACGGGATATTCGGACTTGGGAGGAACGGTCAGGGGCGCGCACGCCACCGTGAACACCGTCACAGCCAACACAGGCAAGAGAGGCAACAGCCGCCGGAACTTTGAAATTGTCAGAGTCATAGAGAAAGGTTCATACGAATTCGCCTTCAATCATCCCACGGCACCCGAGTCCGTCCATCGACGGCTTCTGCCATGCAACAACCAGCTCGGTGTAGCTGGTGAGAAATGTGTTGAAAGCGCCCTGGTATCGGACACTTCTTGCGGCGCTGCCGGTGGGCAAGCTGACCGCGAGCTTACATGAAGAAGATCTTGTCGCTGTCACCTTTGTCTGCTGTAGAGGGAACTCCCCAGTCTCTGCATGCAGACAGGCAAAAAAAAGCCTGGCAGCACAACGCAGCCAGGCTGGGCAGCGGCCCCTCAGGGCCTCATGCCAACGATCAGTTCACCACTTGGGCCAGCGTACCCGCAGCGTACTGGGCTGCCACAACCTGGAGGCTCAGGCCCTTGATCTTGCTGCCCTGGCCTTCGCAGCCGAACTCCAGGTAACGCTGCTTGCAGACCTGCTTGGCAGCTTCGCGGGCAGGCTTGAGCCATTCGCGGGCGTCGAACTTGTCGGGGTTCTCAGCCAGGAACTTGCGCACCGCGCCGGTCATGGCCAGGCGGATGTCGGTGTCGATGTTGATCTTGCGCACGCCGTGCTTGATGGCTTCCTGGATTTCCTCGACCGGCACGCCGTAGGTTTCCTTCATCTTGCCGCCGTACTGGTTGATGATGGCCAGCAACTCGGCGGGCACCGACGAGGAACCGTGCATCACCAGGTGGGTGTTGGGGATGCGCTGGTGGATTTCCTTGACGCGGCTGATGGCCAGGATGTCGCCCGTGGGCTTGCGGCTGAACTTGTAGGCGCCGTGGCTGGTGCCGATGGCAATGGCCAGGGCGTCCAGTTGCGTGGCCTTGACGAACACGGCGGCTTCTTCAGGGTCGGTCAGCATCTGGCTGTGGTCGAGCTTGCCTTCAGCGCCAATACCGTCTTCTTCACCGGCTTCGCCGGTTTCCAGGTTGCCCAGGCAGCCCAGTTCGCCTTCGACCGTGACGCCCACCTTGTGCGCCATGTCCACCACCTTGCGGGTCACTTCCACGTTGTACTCGAAGGAGGAAGGCGTCTTGCCGTCTTCCATCAGCGAGCCGTCCATCATCACCGAGCCAAAGCCCAGGTCGATGGCGCCCTGGCAGACCTTGGGCGAAGTGCCGTGGTCCTGGTGCATGACGAGCGGAATGTGCGGGAAGGCCTCGACCGCTGCCTGGATGAGGTGCTTGATGAAGGGCTCACCCGCATATTTGCGGGCACCGGCGCTGGCCTGCAGGATGACCGGGGCGCCCACTTCGTCGGCGGCGGCCATGACGGCCTGGACCTGCTCCAGGTTGTTGACGTTGAAGGCAGGGATGCCATAGCTGTTGGCAGCGGCATGGTCGAGCAGTTCGCGCATCGAAACGAGGGGCATGGTCGTAGGGTCCGTTGAGGGTTGGGGAAGGCGCTGTAAGCCGGGCTTGGCGGTGGTAACCGCTTGGTAACTCGCAATTTTAACCGGGGGGCGTGACCGCCGAAGGGGGCAAATCCAACCGAAAACAGGTGGTAAAGGGCGGGGCGGCAGGCGCTGGCCCGAAATAGCCACCATGAATGTCTGCGACCCGCCGCAGGATCTCGTGGCCCAGATGCAGGCTGTCCGAGGGGTTTCTCGGCCCCGGAGCGACAGACGCATCGCCCTGGCGCCGCGCGCCGTCGTCGCACACCTGCAGCCATGCACCCGCCCCGTCAGAAGCACCTACCTGCACGGCGATGTGCGTGCCGTCTGGTGTGTGTTTGAGCGCGTTCTCCACCAGATTGCGCGCCGCGATGTCCAGCAGCAGCGCATGCCCAGACACCCACAGCGCCGGTGGCGCCGACAGTGCGATGTCGTTGCCCCGCTGCCAGGCCGCCTGGGCATAGTCGGCACACACCTGGCGCGCCACCGCGCACAGATCCACCGGCGCCTTGGCCTCATGCAGTTCGGCCCGGCTCGCGCGCGCCAGGGCCAGCAGCTGGTTGAGCACATGCCCTGCACGCAGGGCATCCTGGCCAATGCGGGCGATCGCCTGCGCCCGGGCGGCCGCATCCAGTTCGCCGCCCAAAGCACTGGCCTGCAGCGCAATGGAGGACAGGGGCGTGCGCAATTCGTGCGCGACTTCATTGGCCAGCCGGCGCTCGCGCACCATCGCCGCCTGCTGGCGGTCCAGCAGGGTGTTGATCGATGCGACCACGGACTCGAACTCGTTCCAGGCATGGCGTGACGCCAGGCGCTGGGTGCTGGCGGGGTCGAGCGCCGCCACGTCGGCCGACAGGGCATACAGCGGGCGCAGACCGCGCCACAGCGCAAGCCCGAGGGCCAGGGACACCACGGGCAGCAACCACAGGCCAGGCTCGATCATCTGCTCGGCAATGTCCTGGGCCAGCTCGTCGCGCTCGCGCAGCTCCAGCAGCACCATGATCTTGTGCGTGCGTGCCGCGTCCCACTGAGAAAAACTGCGCCACACCACACCCTTCGCCCCCAGCGCCATGTTGGCGAACCCCTCGGCGGCGCTGAAAGCAGGAACGGGCGCCGTACCGCTGTGATGGAGCAGACGCCCCTGCGCATCCCACTGGACGACGCTGAGCGATTGCTGGTAGTCGTGCGACTTGAGCCAGGGTGTGGCGACCCGCTGGGTGACCTGGGGCCCCTCGGCAGCCTCGTTCGCACGCAGGTTAAGCAACAGGGCGGCCACGCTGGCCAGGTGCCCGTCGGTCAGTTCATCCGCCTCGTGCACCCCCGTCTGGTAGCCCATGAACACAAAGCTGCCCCACACCAGCACCAGCGCGCCCAGGGACCACAGCAGCAGCTGCCGGGTCAGCGACGGCCTGCGCGCACTCCCCCCGGACGTTGCGGCAGCAGCGCTCATGCGGCCGCCTCCTGGGGCATGAAGTAGCCCACACCTCGCATGGTCTGGATACATGTGCTGCCCAGCTTGCGCCGCAGGTGGTGAATGTGGACCTCCACCGCATTGCTCTCGATGGCCGCATCCCAGCTGTACAGGCGCTCTTCGATCTGCTGGCGCGAGAGCACCCGCCCCCGCGCCTCCAGCAACACCAGCAGCACCGAAAACTCCCGGGGCGACATCTCCACCAGCTTGCCGCCTTGGTGCACCGTGCGCGCCGCAGGGTCCATCTCGATATCGCCATAGCGGATGGTGGGCGAGGCACGCCCGGCGGCCCGGCGCAGCAGGGCGCGCAAGCGCGCATCCAGCTCGTCCATGTCAAAAGGCTTGGCCAGGTAGTCATCCGCCCCCTGGTCCAGCCCCGCAATGCGCTGGTGAACCTGGTCACGGGCGGTCACGATGAGCACAGGGGTGGAGGGATCGGGCAAAACCTGCGCAGAAGCCGCCCCCCCGGGCGCCGGGCTCAGGCGCAACCGCCGCAGCAGATCGCCGCCATCACCGTCGACCAGCCCCAGATCGAGCAGCACGGCATCAAAGCGCTCCGCGCGCAACGCCCCCCAGGCACTGGCCACGCCATCACACACATCCACCGCATAGCCACGTTGCTGCAGGTTCGTGCGCAGGCCTGCGGCAATGCCGGCATCGTCTTCGACAACGAGTATTCGCATGCAGCGATTGTCGCCGGGCGCGGCCACCTGCGCAGGGTCATTAAGGCGGCGTTAAGTGGCGCGCCCTATGGTCGGTGAAATGCTGTCCACGCCTTCCTCGCCCCGCCGCTTCGCCCACGACCACCGTACCTTGCTCCTGTGGACCCTGGGCATCCTGATCGCCATAGTGGCGTGGGACGCTGGCGGGCAAGACATCCCCCTGGCCCGCGCGTTTGGCTCGGCCAACGGGTTCCCACTGCGAGAACAATGGTTCTTCGTGCAGGTGCTCCACGAAGGGGCCCGCCGCCTGGGATGGCTGCTGGTGCTGCTGCTGGCGCTGGGCGTTTGGTGGCCCTGGGGGGTGCTGCGGCGTCTGGATATGGGTGAGCGCCTGCAGATGGCCATCAGTGCCTTGCTGGCGCTGGCGGCCGTGAGCGTGGGCAAGAACCTCAGCACCACCAGCTGCCCCTGGGACCTGGCGGAGTTCGGCGGTGTGGCGCGGTATGCCTCCCACTGGGCGCTGGGCGTGGTCGATGGCGGCGGTGGGCGGTGCTTTCCGGCGGGCCATGCCTCGGCGGGTTTTGCCTTCGTGGGGGGCTACTTCGCGCTGCGCCACAAGGCACCGGCTGCCGCGCGCTGGTGGCTGGCTGCGGCGGTGCTGGCAGGCTTGGTGCTGGGTGGAGCCCAACAGGTGCGGGGCGCGCACTTCATGAGCCACACGCTGTGGACGGGCTGGCTCTGCTGGACGGTGGGCTGGCTGTGCGACCTGGGAGCGTTGGCACTGCGCCCACGCCTGGCGGCGTTGTCTCTCGCCAACGACCCGCCACACGCGGCCAGCTAACGACTCAGAACCTGGCTATTCAGCTCGCCACGCAGATCTTCAGCATATTGGTCCCGCCCGGCGCACCCATGGGTTCGCCGCAGGTGATGGCATAGACATCGCCCTTTTGCACGATGTTGCGGTTCTTGAGGTGGCGCTCGGCCTGCTCAAGGGCCGTATCGCGGTCAGCACTGGTGTCCATGAGCAGGGGGCGCACGTTGCGGTACATGGCCATCTTGCGCTGCGTGGTCACCTTGGGCGTGAGCGCATAGATGGGGATGCGGATGCTGTGGCGGCTCATCCACAGCGCCGTGGCACCGCTGTCGGTCATGGCCACGATGGCCTTGGCGCCCAGGTGGTGGGCCGTGAACAGCGCGCCCATGGCAATGGACTGGTCGATGCGGCCAAAGGTCTGGCCGGTGAAGTCCGCGTCCAGGTGATGGTCTTCCGCCGCCTCGGCCGCTGCGCAGATGGTGGCCATTTCTTCCACGGTTTCGAGCGGGTAGCGGCCTGCGGCCGTCTCGGCGCTCAGCATCACGGCGTCGGTGCCGTCCAGCACGGCGTTGGCCACGTCACTCACCTCGGCGCGCGTGGGCACGGGGTTGGTGATCATGCTTTCCATCATCTGCGTGGCGGTGATGACGACCTTGTCCAGCTCGCGCGCCATGCGGATCATCTTCTTTTGCAGCGCGGGCACGGCCGCGTTGCCCACTTCCACCGCCAGGTCGCCGCGCGCCACCATGATCCCGTCGCTCACGCGCAGGATGGCTTCGAGGTGCGGGATGGCCTCGGCCCGCTCGATCTTGGCGATCAGGCCCGGCTTGTGGCGGTACTCGGACGCGGCCACATTGCACAGCTGGCGCGCCATTTCCATGTCGGTTGCGTTCTTGGGAAAGCTCACGGCCACGTAGTCGGCCTGGAAGCTCATCGCCGTGCGGATGTCCTCCATGTCCTTGGCCGTGAGGGCCGGTGCCGTAAGGCCGCCACCCTTCTTGTTGATGCCCTTGTTGTTCGACAGCTCGCCACCCACCTTGACGGTGGTGTGCACTTCCTCGCCGCGCACCGCATCCACCGTGAGCACGATCAGGCCGTCATTGAGCAGCAGCAGGTCGCCCGCCTTCACGTCGCGTGGCAGCTCCTTGTAGTCGAGCCCCACACCTTCGATGTCGCCCAGTTCGGTGCGCGATGCATCCAGCACAAACTTGGCGCCCGACTCCAGCTGCACCTTGCCCTCGGCAAACTTGCCCACGCGGATCTTGGGGCCCTGCAGGTCGGCCATGATGGCCACCTCGCGGCCCGCGCGCTGGGCAGCGGCACGCACGGTGGCGGCGCGGTCGATATGGTCCTGCGCCTTGCCGTGGCTGAAGTTCAGCCGCACCACGTTCACCCCCGCTCGGATCATGGCCTCCAGCAGTGCCGGGTCGCTGGAGGCGGGGCCCAGAGTGGCAACAATCTTGGTGGCGCGGCGGGTAGGCATGGGTTTGTCTCTTTCTCTCGTTTGTCTGGTGGATGTAATCGAGTTTCAATTCTCACACGAAGCGGTTACAGGCGAGTTACCCCTTGCATCCGCCCTGCGGTCCAAAAGCCCCATCAGAGCAACGGGGATGACAACAGATGCGCCAGCACATGCGCCAGGATCGCGGCCTCCAGCCCGTGGCGCGCGTAGAGCCAGCCTGCCACCAGGCCAAAGGCCGTGTTGCCCACCAGCACAAACACCACAACGGGCACCGTCAATGCGCCCGCCAGCGCCTGCGCGGCAGGCAGATGCCCCAGCGCAAACAGCAGCGCACTGAGCAGCACCGCCACAGCCACCAGCCCCTTGCCCGGCTGGCCCTGTCCGCGCTGCACCACGCGCCAGCCCAGCCACATCAGCAAGGTCATCACGCCCCAGCGCACCAGCAGCTCTTCGGTGATGCCGCCATACAGCAGCTTGACCACCAGCGGCATGGCGCTGGCAGGGTCCGACGGCTGGAGCGCTGCGGGCGCCACCTGGGACAGCACCCACAACCACGCGGCACCCACCACACCGCCCACGATGCCAGGCAGGGACTGGACACGCAGCGC
This sequence comes from Acidovorax sp. Leaf73, assembly GCF_916855635.1. Lineage (NCBI taxonomy): Bacteria > Pseudomonadati > Pseudomonadota > Betaproteobacteria > Burkholderiales > Comamonadaceae > Acidovorax > Acidovorax sp. Leaf73. The sequence continues at coordinate 730,029 of NZ_CAKASI010000003.1, read as the reverse complement.
GGGGCCGATGGGCTGGCCGACCAGCCAGGAAGACACCACGGGCGCCCGCAGGCCCACGCGGGGCGCCAGCCACACGCCCACCGCCACAGCCAGCGCCAATAGCACGGCCGTCTGCAACCCGCTGAGCAGCACCACCGCCCAGAGCGGCAACGGCAGCAGCGCCTCGTTGGCCTTCAAAGGTGGCAGCAGCGCCCACACTACCGCCACCACGCCGGGCATGCCCAGCAACCACAGCGTGCCGCCCAGTCGCCACTTCGCGGGTTGCCCCGGGGCACCCGCCGACTCCGCCAACAGAGCGTTGTCCACTGCCATGGGTTTGCCCACGCTCAGGCGCGCATCAGCGCTTCGATCTCGTCGGCCTTCACGGGCACGCCACGCGTGATCAGCTCGCAGCCCGCGTCCGTCACGATGGCATCGTCTTCAATGCGGATGCCGATGTTGTGGAACTGCTCAGGCACGCCCTCGGCAGGGCGCACATAGATGCCCGGCTCGATGGTGAGCACCATGCCGGAGCGCAGCACACGGCTGGGGCGGTTGGTGATGGTCTCGCCCGAGAGCGGGTCCTTGCGCTCGCTCACCTGGCCGACTTCGCCGGGCTCCACGTAGCTGCCGCAGTCGTGCACATCCATGCCCAGCCAGTGGCTGGTGCGGTGCATGTAGAACTGGAAGTACGCGCGCTTGTCGATCACGTCCTGCGCCGACCCCACCTTGTTCTTGTCAAGCAAGCCCAGGTCCAGCATGCCCTGCGCCAGCACGGCCACCGTGGCGTCGTGCGGGTCGTTGAAGCGGGCACCCGCCTTGGTGACAGCCACGGCGGCATCCTGGCTGGCCAGCACCAGGTCGTACAGCGCACGCTGGGGGCCTGTAAATGTGCCGTTGGCGGGGAAGGTGCGGGTGATGTCGCTGGCGTAGCTGTCCAGCTCGCAGCCCGCGTCGATCAGCACCAGCTCGCCATCGCGCACCGGGGCCGCATCGGCGCGGTAGTGCAGCACGCAGGCGTTCGCGCCCGCCGCCACGATGGAGCTGTAGGCCGGGTACTGCGAGCCTGCGTCTCGGAACGCGTGCAGCAGCTCGGCATCGAGGTGGTATTCGCGCACATCCTCCCCGGCGCGCAGCATGCGGGCCGAGCGCTGCATGGCGCGGATGTGGGCCTGCGCGCTGATGCTGCTTGCGCGACGCATGATGTCCTGCTCATGCGCGTCCTTGAACAGGCGCATCTCGTCGAGCAGCGTGCACAGGTCGTTCTGTTCTGCGGGGCAGATGGCGCCATAGCGCACACGGCCGCGCACCACGTTGAGCCAGCCCTCCACCCGCGCCGCCAAGCCGCTGTGCGTGGCAAACGGGTACCAGACGCAGCCCGTGTTTTCGAGCAGGCGCGGCAGCTTGCTGTCCAGCTCAGCCATCGAATGTGCCGCGTCCACTCCCAACGCAGCGGGCGCGGCGGCCGGGCCCAGGCGGTATCCATCCCAGATCTCGCGCTCCAGGTCCTTGGGCTGGCAAAACAGCGTGCTGCGGCCGTCGTGGGCCAGCACCAGGCACGCGCCGGGCTCGGTGAAGCCGGTCAGGTAGTAGAAGTAGCTGTCGTGGCGGAACAGAAAGTCGCTGTCCCGATTGCGCGGGCGCTCCAGCGCCGTAGGAATGATGGCGATACCCCCGGGGCCCAGCTGGGCAGCCAGGTGCGCGCGGCGCTGGGCGTAGACAGAGGCAGTCACGGTGGTGTTCATGGCGCGTTGGAAGAAAAGGAGTTGAGTTCGGCCAGCCGCTCGGGCGTGCCCACATCGGTCCAGCGGCCGGTGTAGAGCTGCGCACTGACGCGGCCATTGTCCATTGCACGGCGAAGCAGCGGTGCCAGCGGGGCTTTGATGCCGCCGGGGTTTCCGGGCGGAATGTCGCACCACGGCGCTGCAAACAGCTCGGCGCGCAACAGGGCGATGGTGCTGTAGGTGTAGCGTGGCGCGGGGTCGTCGGCGGGCAGGTTCAGCGCCAGCCCGTCTGCCGACAGGCCAAAGTCGCCGCGCGGGTTATGGGCGGGGTTGGGCACCAGCCACACGTGGGCCAGGTGGTGGCTGGCTTCAAAGGCCGCCACGGCGGCGCTGTCGAACACGAAGTCGGGGGCAAACACATCACCTGCCGCCAGCCAGAACACGGGGCCCAGCTGGGGCAGCGCGCGCGCGATGCCACCAGCGGTTTCCAGCGCACCGCCAAAGTCCACGCCTTCGTGCGAGTACGAAATTGATAGCTGCTTGCGCTTACCCATCAAGCGCTGGAGACCAAAAACACCTAAAAAATGATCACTGATCTGCGCCCCCAGCCACGCGGTGTTGATCACCACCTGTTCCACACCCGCCTCCTGCAGCGCCGCCAAGTGCCACTGCAGCAGCGGCTGGCCCTGCACCGGCAGCAGAGGCTTGGGGGTGGTGTCGGTCAACGGGCGCATGCGCTCGCCACGGCCGGCGGCCAGCAGCAACGCGGGTACCTGGTGATGGGAGGCGGCACTAGAACTCATGCCGCCACCTCGTTCACAGCACCCCGCTGCAGCGCGTGGCGCTCCACCGTGGTGGGGTCGAACAGGGCCAGCAGCGCGTCCATCAGCGCCCGCGCCTTGCCCGAATGGTCGGCGCCAAAGTTGCACACATACACATCCAGCGTCACCGCGCGCTGCTCGGGCCAGGTGTGCACGCACAGGTGGGATTCTGCTAGCAAAACAGTAGCAGTCACTCCGCCAGGGCCATGCGCCGTGGCCGGAAATTCATGAAATAACTGCCCCACGGGCTGCAGCCCGGCGGCGTGCACCGCATCGGTACAGGCGTGGCCCAGGGCGGCGGCGTCCAGCAGCCAGGCAGGGGCACAGCGGCAGCCATGCAGATCGGCGGTGAGGTGCAGTCCTTGCATGGGGGTGCACTGTAGTGCATTGGCGAGCGGATCGCGGTCGGTTTGGCGCAAGGTCGCAACCGCACAAAGAGCTTCGATTTTCTGCCAGCCGGATCGCGCCAACCGGTTTCGGGCTACGGATAATGCGCACTTTGCCGTTGCACAGATCCAACCCTATGCGTCCGCAGGCCATCAGCACTCCCAAAACCGTCGCCTCGCAGCAGCGGCTTTGGCAACAGCTCGACATGCTCTGTGACCTGGGTCTGGGGCTTGCACCGGTCGCACCTGATGTTTGCGCGGTGTTGCGCGTACTCGTCGGTGCCGATGCCGCAGCACTTTTCTGGCTGGACGAAAACGGCCTTCCTGCCGGATTCCACCACGAGGACTCACCGGCATCCACGCAGGATCTTTTTCTCAACGAGTACCCGCGTCTGTTTAACGGGCCCGGGGAAACGAACGTGCTGGAACTTGCCAAGACCGACGGTCCTCGCGTCGGCCGACTCCTGGCTCCCGGGGCAAGGTACTTTCGGTCCAACAGCTACAACCTTCTGGTGCGCGCCAGCGGCCACCAACATACGCTGGATCTTCGCGTCGAGGTGGATGGCCGCGCACGAGCCATTGCGACTCTGTTTCTTGCACCTGGCCTCAGCTTTAGCGATGCCCAGGCCAGGATGCTGGAGCGCGCCTGCGTCAGTCTGTCACGGGCTTTTAAGCCCACCTCGCTCACCACCCGCTGGGAAACCGGGCGGTTCGGTGCCACAGGCCATATCCTGCTGGATGCTGCGGATCAGCGCCCCCTGCTGGTGGACGCGGTCGCCACCGAGCTGCTACGCCAGGCCAACCTGGCAGGACTTGGTGTGCGCGATGACTCGCGATCACGCTTGCCGCAAAAGTTGCCGCAGGATCTATTGCAGCGTTTGGGCCTGCCGCAGGATGGCACATCGCGCGTACCCGTTCCACACGGCTGGCTGGTGGCCAAAGCACACGAACTGAACTCTCTGGCAGGGGGACCGAGCCAGGTAATGCTGACGCTTCAACTGGAGCGGTCCCGCTGCATCGATATGGTGCGTCGCGTCCTTGCTTTGCAGCTCAGCCCATTGCAACGCGAAATTGCGCTATTGGCGGGTATCGGTCACGCGCGCAGCGAGTGCGTAGAGCGCACCGGCGTAGGCGCTGCGGCGCTCAAGAAGCATCTGCGGGCCATCTTCGAAGTCACCGGCGCCGCCGACTGGGAGAGCCTGGGCCAAATTCTGCAGCAGCACTAGCAGCAGTTGGGTGGCAACGCCATTCCCCCCTGGGGGACTGGTATGCGCCGCCACCGCCCCACACAATCGCGCTCCGTTGGGTGCACGCACGCACCCAATCTTATTCAACGGAGCCCCCATGAGAGATGCCGCATGGCCCCGTCAGGCGCGTGCTGAATCCCCCGCCCCCATCGTCGGCCATCCGACAAACAATGCCCCCGACCACATAGGCTCAGCGTTGGCGCCCGCAAACCGATCCCATGAAGCGATGGTCAACAGCCTCACGTTCGAACCCTTTCTGCATTTTCAGTTTCATTGTGACCCGCCCTTGCACGTGGAGATCAGCAGCCGCAGCCGCGCGCCGCTGTACATCGTAGGTAGTGAGGGTTGCCAGTTGCGCTGGGAGAACAACGCCCCGCTGGCCCTGAATGCGGGAGACGTGGTGTTTTTGCCGCACGCAGGGCGCCACCGCATCTATACCGATGAGCGTGCACCACTACAGCAATTTTCTGACCTGGTGGGCCAGGGTCTCAAGCGACGCGGCAAATCCTTTGACATCGTGATGGGACACGCGGCGAACGCACCACCATCGGCGGACGAGCGCTGGAGCGGTAGTTTCTACTGGCGCTCTGAGCTCTCTGCCCATCCGCTGATGGCCTCATTGCCGCCCATCCTTGTGTTGGCAAAAGCGGATGCGATGACCTGGCTGCCCACCATGACGCAGCTAGTCGCATGGATGGCCGATATTCGAGGGGGTGGCAATGGCGTCGGGCTAACGCACGTCATGAACTCACTCATGCAGCGGCTGGTGCTCGCGTGGTTGAACGATCCTGGGCGTGTGGTGCAGAGCCGGGCCAGCGACGTCAGCGCCCCCCGGGATGAGCGCCTTCTGGTCGCGCTGGAGAGCATTCATACCCGCTGCGCCCACCCATGGACGGCCAGCTCACTGGCCGCGCTGTGCCACATGAGCAGAACGCAGTTCACCCAGCGATTTCAGGCGCAGACGGGGCTTCCGCCCATGCGCTACCTGGCGCGATGGCGGCTTCACCTGGCAGAGCGCTTGCTCAAAGAGCAGCGCCTCACCTTGCAACAAGTTGCCGATGCCGTGGGGTATTCCACAGGCGCGATCCTCGCGCGCGCCTACAAGCGAGAGCACGGGGTCACGCCCGGGTCCGAAGCCCCCCCACCGAACAGCCGGCTGTGAAATTGCGCTGAACGGCTGTCGCCGCAGTGGCCTCTTTTCTAAAGAATTCACCACGGGCCCGTAGCGGGCCCATTTTGTTTTCTTTGGAAGGGATTTCGCATGACAGATACCGCACTGGCCGCGAATACGCCGCGCGTGCTGAGGGCCGCAGTCCTTTGGCTGGGATTGACCAGCGCGGCCATGGCCAACGCTGCAGGGTGGCAACCAGTGGCCAGCTTCGCCACGGCACGCTACGAGCACACCGCCACCGAGATGAATGACGGCCGCGTGCTCGTGGCCGGAGGGCGCAGTGGCAGCGCCACCAACGCGAGCACCCAGATCTATGACACTGGCACCGGCAAATGGGCCGCCGGGCCAGCACTGCCCAGTGGTGCTCGCTCTCGCCACACAGCAACGTTGCTGCGCAACGGCATGGTGTTGATTGCGGGAGGAAACAACGGAAACGTTTCGCAGACTTCGGCCGCAATCTTCGACTCACAGGTGGGTCAGTTCTCCACGGTGGACCCCATGGGTGTGGAACGTGAGTACCACACCGCCACGCTGCTCAAGGATGGACGCGTGTTTATAGTCGGCGGCCGAGGAAAATCTGGCGCTGAAGCGCGGCGATCGGCGGAGATCTATGACCCCGAGACGCGCAGCTGGGGCTCCATCGCACAAATGCCGGGCCAAGGCGCGCGCCAGCATACAGCCACGCTGCTGAATGACGGACGCGTGCTCGTGGTCGGAGGTATTGACAACGGCCAATCCTCCACCAAGGCGGTGGCTGCCTGGAACCCTTCGACCGACACCTGGGCCTCGGTGGCAGCGTTACCGTCACCTCGCTTTGATCACACAGCGACCCTGCTCCCCGATGGAAAGGTATTGCTGGTCGGCGGCAGCGACGCAAGCGGTGCACTTGCCAGCACCTTGCTGTACGACCCCGCCACTGACACGTGGACTCCCTCGGCAACGCTCAACGCCTCTCGCACACGACATACCGCAGCCCTGCTGCCCGATGGGCGGGTGCTGCTCAGCGGAGGCGAGGCGGGCGGGATACCCATCGACAAGGCTGAGATTTACAACCCACTATCGGGTTCGATCAACGTTTTTGCACCCATGACCACAGCGCGCAGCGGGCACAGCGCACTGGTACTGCACACGGGCAATGTGCTCGTGGTCGGCGGCCAGGGTGGTGCTGGGGCTCTCGACAGCGCTGAGTTGTTTAGCGCAGATACTCTGGCGCCCGCCACAACTGGCCCGTTGCCCGCGCTGCGGGCGTATCACAAAGCCACGGCACTGCCCGACGGCACCGTGCTCATCGCTGGTGGCCTTATCCCCAACGGCGGTTCCGCCCAGCCCTCTGCCACCACGCTGCGCTACCACATCGCCAGTGGACAATTTCAAGCGGCTGCATCGATGGCAAAGGCTCGGCAATACCACACCCAAACCCTGCTGACCGATGGCCGCGTATTGGTCGTGGGGGGCGCGTATTCGCTCAACGATGTCGAGCTGTACGACCCCATCTCCAATCAGTGGTCTGCTGCCCCTTCGCTGGTTCACGGACGGTATGTACACACGTCCACCTTGCTGCCAGGTGGCGACGTTCTTGTGGCGGGAGGGACCAACAACGGTAGCTTGGTGGAGGCGGAAATCTACAACGTTGCGACCAACAAATGGTTGTCTGCGGGGCCCATGTTAACGCCGCGCAATGGGCACACGGCTACGCTGCTGCGCGACGGGCGAGTCATGCTGGCGGGCGGAAACGCAGTGAACGGACAGGCTACCACCACGGTGGAGTTCTACACTCCGCGCACGGGAGCCTGGACAGCAGGCCCAAGTATGCAAGGTGCGAGGAGCCAGCACACGGCAACGCTACTATCAGACGGTCGGGTTTTGGTGGCAGGAGGCATGGCCAACTTCACCTACCTGAACAGCGCTGAAATATTTGACCCTGCGACGAACGCCTGGCAACCCACCAGCGACCTTCAGCAAAAGCGCGTTGTCCACACGGCAACACTCCTTACCGATGGCCGCGTTCTGGTCACCGGCGGTATGTACAGCGGGGCTGGCATAGGATCAGCAGAGGTTTACGACCCAGGTGCCGGAACCTGGCAGACTGCGGGCCCATTGCCCCAGGGGAGAAACCAACACACTGCGACCGTGCTGGCGAATGGCCAGGTACTGATTGCAGGCGGGCTGACCAATGGCGCAGCCACGGCACTGCTCTACGGTGGAAAGCTTGGTGTTTCGGATTCGCGTCGCCCGCGCATCACAACGGCTCCGGCACAGGTCGCGCATGGCTCATCGCTTCAACTGGGCGGACTGCGTTTTACCGGCGACAGCGAAGGCAGCGGCGGCGGCTTCAGCCAGTCTGCCTCCAATGTGCCCCTGGTACGCATGCAGCGCGTGGACAACGAGGAGGTCTATTGGATCGCCGCAGAGAACTCCAACGCCACCACCTTCACAGGGCAACCTATGCCGACAGGGGTCACTGCGGGTTGGTATCAGCTCACGCTGTTCGTCAACGGTATGGCATCCGATGCGGTCACCTTGCGCGTGCTGGCCGGGGGAGCGCCCAACGCGCCGACCAATGTCAACGCCACCCCTGGCGACGGCAGGGTTACGGTGTCCTGGCAACCACGCCTGGGGGGCACTCCGCCCACGTCGTACACGGTGACCGCCCAACCGGGCGGCGCCAGTTGCACCGTGCAAGCACCTGCCACCTCGTGCACCGTGACGGGCCTGACCAACGGCACGGCGTACACCTTCACGGTGACTGCCAACACCGCAGGCGGCAACGCATCAGCACCTCCGTCGGCCGCCGTCACGCCTGTACCCGGCGCGGTGGGTGGCGCGCAGAGCATCCCCACATTGTCTGAATGGGGTTTGATTCTGCTGTCTGTGCTGATGGCCGGTTTCGCGCTGCTTCAGAGACGCCACATACGCATTTGATGGATGGCTCGGCGCAGCTTTGACTGCGGCCAGCTCATGGATGCAAAAAACTGCTTCTAGCGCTCGCTCATCAAGCGTTAGTTGCTCACTTTTTTAGAACGCTACGAATCCGAGCCAACTTCGCAGCGGTGCATGCGGGGTGAACAACCAGCCGTTCGAACTACGGCAGTGTTTCCCCTTGTTTCACGGACCCAGACAACAGGACAACCATGTCAAACGACGCTTCAATCAGAACACTCTTCGCACCTCGGGCGCGCGCCATAGCAGCAGGCCTGCTCCTGGCGAGCACCCAGGCGCTTGCACTCGATTGCGCACCCGGCCAGTGGCTGGTGGAATACTTTCCCAACACCAACCTGTCCGGAGCTGCCGTGCTGACCCGGTGCGAACAAGGCCCCATCGACTACTACTGGATGACCAACAGCCCCGACGCGCGCCTGCCAGTAGACGCGTTCTCGGTCCGCTGGACGGCGAGCCTGCCGTTCGCCGCTGGAGCCGCCAAGTTCACCACCTTCACAGACGACGGAGTGCGCCTGTTCGTCGATGGGAAACGGGTCATCAACCACTGGGCTCGGCACAGCATCGCGATGGACACCGCATCCATGCGATTGACGGAGGGCCCTCACACCGTGCGCATGGAGTATTTTGAGGCCGGAGGCGAAGGCTTGGCGCAGCTCTTTATTGAAGGGTTAAAGCCCACCACAACACCCCCACCACCACCAGAACCCCCGCGCATCCGCGCATTCACTGCCCAGCCAGAAGCCATTGACATGGGGGGCAGCAGCATCTTGGCGTGGACCACCGAAAACACCGTCACATGCGCCGCCAATGGCGGCTGGACCGGCGAACAGGCCACCAACGGCGGCACCAACGTGCGGCCTGCCGCAACCACCACCTATGGCCTGAGTTGCCGCAATGCGGCGGGTACCACGGCCAGCGCATCCGCCACCGTCACAGTGCGCAAGACGCCGCCACCGCCCGTCACGATCAGCTTGACGGCCACGCCGCCCCGCATTACCGCAGGCCAGAACGCGCGCCTGGCCTGGCAGGCTAGCAACGCAGCCAGCTGCGCCGCGTCGGGCGGATGGAGCGGCGCGCGCGCCACCGAAGGCAGTGAGCTGGTAAGTCCCACCACAAACACCGCCTATACCCTGACCTGTACCGACAGCGCTGGCAAGAGCACCGTGGCCACAACGCAGGTGGAGGTAGAGGCCAGTAACCCGCTTCCCTCGGTCAGCGGGTTGAACGCGACAGTTTCCACACGCGGGGTAAACCTGGCTTGGGATCCGGTGGCCCGCAGCGGCAAATGGGTCAACGGCTACTACGCCGGTTGGTTCTGGGAGACCTATCCGCCGGAAGCCGTGGACATGAGCACGATGACGCACTTCGTTTTCGGGCGCTATGCACCAGCGCTCGGGTCCCTCCCGGGTGGACGGGCGGGTGATCTGCTCGAAGGTGCGGGCGGAGGGCACTCGCCAGAGGTTGAGAACGCGCTGATTGCCAAGGCCCATGCTGCAGGCGTAAAGACGGTGATGATGGTAGGTGGCGACAGCGACGGCCCCGGATTTTTAGCCGCCACCGCCGACCCCACGGTTCGTGCACGCTTCATCCAGAACATTCTGGACAAGGCCGTACAGAAGAACTACGACGGCGTGGACATCGACTGGGAAGAAAACCTGGAAACGGCCCCCGCACGCGCCCAGGCCCTGGCACTTCTGCGCGAATTGCGCGTCGCATCCGCGCAAAGGGCCCGATACCAGGTACCTAACGCGCCACTGGAACTGAGCTGGCCTGGGTTCTGGGTCAATCAGAACCAGTCCGACATCACGCCCTGGCACGTCGAAGTGGCCGCAGCAGTCGATCGCTTCAATTTGATGACTTACAGCATGACGGGCGACTGGGGCTGGCTGTCTTGGCACCACTCCCCGTTGTTCGGTGCAGGCGAACTGTATCCAACGTCGATTCAATCAACAGTTCAAGCCTACCTTGACGCAGGCGTGCCACGCTCCAAGCTGGGCATCGGCATCGGTTTGTATGGCGCCTACTACAACCATCCTGTCACCGGACCGCGCCAAAGCTTGAACGGCATGCAAGGCTGGATGAACAATGGCGATTGGGAAAATAACTACCAGCGCCTGGTTCAAGACAACGCCTTCGGCCGGACGGGCGCCATCTACCATTGGGATGACGTGGCAAAACAAGGCTACATCACTTACTCCCCGCCATGGAATCGCGGCCCCAACACGCCAGTGACCTACCTGAGCTTCGAAGACGAGCGCTCCATCGCGGCCAAAGGCCAGTGGGTGCGTGAGCAAGGCTTGGGCGGCACGCTGGTGTGGACCATCAACTACGGGTATTTGCCGCAATCCAGCAGCAATCCGCAGATGCAGGCGGTCAAACAGGCGTTCATCGCGTCCGGGGCTGCAGGCTATCGCGTGTACAGAGATGGCGTGCTGGTCGCCACCGTCACCGGAATCACCTTCGCAGACACCGCCGCTCCGCGCGGTCATCGGGGCTACCAGGTCAGCATGCTGGACGCGGCAGGCAACGAAGGCCCGCTGTCTGCGCCGGTGTTTGTGCAGGTCCCCTGAAGAGGAGCACAGGGTCGCGGCACCTCCGTCCCGCGTCAACCCTGCAGCCATGGAGTGCGGTGGGCGACGCCCCATCTGCCGCGCCAAGCCCCGAACGCTGGGGCGACGCAACGCGTTGGGGAAGCCGCTTTGGAGTAGCCCGGGCGAAGACGCGTGGGGGTGAGTGCAGCGCGCCCCGGTAAAATGCCGGGTTTCCCCCGAATCACCCACCCTGAACCCTCCCCCCATGGCCAACACCCAGCAATCCCAACAGATGGCAAATGCGATCCGCGCATTGGCCATGGACGCCGTTCAACAAGCCAACTCCGGCCACCCCGGCGCCCCCATGGGCATGGCCGACATGGCCGTGGCGCTGTGGAGCCGCCACCTCAAGCACAACCCTACCAACCCCCAGTGGTTTGACCGCGACCGGTTTGTGCTTTCCAACGGCCATGGCTCCATGCTGCTGTACGCGCTGCTGCACCTCACGGGCTACGACCTGCCGATTGGCGAGCTGAAGAACTTCCGCCAGCTGCACAGCAAGACGCCCGGCCACCCCGAAGTGGGCTACACCGCTGGCGTGGAAACCACCACCGGCCCGCTGGGCCAGGGCATTACCAACGCCGTGGGCTTTGCGCTGGCTGAAAAGCTGCTGGCCGCCGAGTTCAACCGCGAAGGCCACGCCGTGGTGGACCACCACACCTACGCCTTCCTGGGCGATGGCTGCCTGATGGAAGGTATCAGCCACGAAGCCGTGTCTCTGGCCGGCGCCTGGAAGCTCAACAAGCTGATCGCCCTGTACGACGACAACGGCATCAGCATCGACGGCCAGGTCGCGCCCTGGTTTGCCGACAACACCCCCCTGCGTTTTGTGGCCAGCGGCTGGAACGTGATCGGCCCCATCGACGGCCACGATGCTGACAAGGTGGCCGCAGCCATCGAAGAAGCCAAGAAGCAGACCGAGCGCCCCACCCTGATCGTGTGCAAGACGCACATCGGCAAGGGCAGCCCCAACCGCGCCAACACCGCCAAGGCCCACGGCGAACCGCTCGGCGCCGAAGAAATCGCGCTGACCCGCGAAGCCCTGGGCTGGGCCAGCGAACCCTTCGTGATCCCCGAAGACGTGTACGCCAGCTGGGACTGCAAGGCCAACGGCCAAGCTTTTGAGGCCGCCTGGAACGAGCGTTTTACCGCCTACACCGCCGCCTTCCCCGAGCTGGCTGCCGAGCTGACGCGCCGCATGAACGGCGACCTGCCCGCCAACTTTGCCCAGGTGGCCGTGGACACCGTGGTGGCCGCCCATACCAAGGGCGAAACCGTGGCCAGCCGCAAGGCCAGCCAGCTGGCGCTGGAAGCCTTCACCGCAGCCCTGCCCGAACTGCTGGGTGGCAGCGCCGACCTGACCGGCTCCAACCTCACCAACACCAAGAGCACGCCCAACCTGCGCTTTGACATGCAGGGCAACGTGGTCAAGACCGAAGCCGCGAATGGCGACAAGGTCGGTGGCCGCCACATCAACTACGGTGTGCGCGAATTCGGCATGGCCGCCATCATGAACGGCGTGGCGTTGCACGGTGGCTTCATCCCCTACGGCGGCACCTTCCTCACGTTCAGCGACTACAGCCGCAACGCCATCCGCATGGCCGCGCTGATGAAGCAGCGCGTGATCCACGTGTTCACGCACGACTCCATTGGTCTCGGTGAAGACGGCCCCACGCACCAGTCCATCGAGCACGTGGCCAGCCTGCGCCTGATTCCGAACCTCGACGTCTGGCGCCCCGGTGACACGGCCGAAACCGCCGTGGCCTGGAGTGTGGCCCTGTCCAACCGCAACAAGCCCACCGTTCTGGCCCTGTCGCGCCAGAACCTGCCCTACGCTCCCAAGCGCGACCTGGGCGACATCTCGCGCGGCGCCTATGTGCTGTCAGAACCCTCCGACGTGGGCATCAAGAAGAAGCCCGTGGCCGTGATCATCGCCACCGGGTCTGAAGTACAACTAGCCCTCAAGGCCCAGCGCCTGCTGGCCGACAAGAAGATCGGCGTGCGCGTGGTCTCCATGCCCAGCACGACCACCTTCGACCGCGAAGACGCCAAGTACAAGAGCAGCGTGCTGCCCGCCGGCGTGCCCCGCGTGGCCGTGGAAATGGGCGTGACCGACGGCTGGTGGAAATACGGCTGCGCCGCCGTGGTGGGCATCGACACCTACGGTGAATCGGCCCCCGCGCCGGTGCTGTTCAAGCACTTCGGCTTCACCGAAGAGAACGTGGCCGACGCAGTGCTGGTGGCCATCGGCGCGGCCCGCCTGAAGCCCGCCAAGAAGGCCCGCTAAAACTTCTCCTGCCCGCTGTGCCCCGCTGCCAGCGGGCGCGCGGCGGCAGATTCCCGATTTCGACTTTGCAACTTTGAAGAGGCTCCCTATGACGATCAAGATTGGTATCAACGGCTTCGGCCGCATCGGCCGCAACGTGCTGCGCTCGGCCATCCAGAACTTCAGCGACATCGAAGTCGTGGGCATCAACGACCTTCTGGAGCCCGAGTACCTCGCGTACATGCTGCAGTACGACTCGGTGCATGGCCGCTTCAAGGGCGAAGTCTCGGTCGAGGGCAACACCCTGGTCGTCAACGGCAAGAAGATCCGCCTGACGCAAGAGCGCGACCCCGCCAACCTGAAGTGGAACGAAGTCGGCGCCGACGTGGTGATCGAATCCACCGGCCTGTTCCTGGACAAGGTCACCGCGCAGAAGCACCTGGACGCTGGTGCCAAGAAGGTCATCCTGTCGGCCCCCTCCAAGGACGACACCCCCATGTTCGTGTTCGGCGTGAACCACGACACCTACGCGGGCCAGGCCATCATCTCCAACGCATCGTGCACCACCAACTGCCTGGCCCCCGTGGCCAAGGTGCTGAACGACAAGTGGGGCATCAAGCGCGGCCTGATGACCACCGTGCACGCAGCCACCGCCACGCAAAAGACCGTGGACGGCCCTTCGAACAAGGACTGGCGCGGCGGCCGCGGCATTCTGGAAAACATCATCCCCTCCAGCACCGGTGCTGCCAAGGCCGTGGGCGTGGTGATCCCTGCGCTGAACAAGAAGCTGACCGGCATGTCTTTCCGCGTACCCACCTCCGACGTGTCGGTGGTGGACCTGACGGTGGAGCTGGACAAGGCTGCCACCTACGAAGAAATCAAGGCCGAGATGAAGGCCCAGTCCGAAGGCGCGCTCAAGGGCGTGCTGGGCTACACCGAAGACAAGGTGGTGGCCACCGACTTCCGTGGCGACACCCGCACCTCGATCTTTGATGCCGACGCTGGCATTGCACTGGACGGCACCTTCGTGAAGGTCGTGAGCTGGTACGACAACGAATGGGGCTACTCGAACAAGTGCCTGGAAATGGTGCGCGTGGTATCCAAGTAAGTACGACTTGCGCAAAAGGGGATCAGGCGCCATGCTTGTCCCCGGAACGCAACGGCGGACTCAGGCCTGTTTGCGCAGGTCTTGAAAAGTTTTCCCTTTGAAGATGAAGAAGCGCTAGTAGCAACTACCCTGTTCAAGCCGGTCGCCTGCCAAGGCCACCGGCTTTTTTTTGCCCGCCCTCCGCGCATAGCAGGTACGGAGCACCTGGCATTCAACGGTCACCACTCCCAGGAGCTGCCGCTGCTGAGGCCGCCACAGCCAGCGGCGCAGGCCCCGGCACCTGCCCTGGAGCACTTGCGATGTGCACCGTGCGGGTGGGGAAAGCAAACTCCACGCCCATGGCCTTGAACTCGCGCAGCAGCCCGAGGTTGATGGACTGCTGCAGGTCCATGTACACGTTGAAGGCCGGGTCTTCGACGATATAGACCACCTCGTAGTCGAGCGAACTGGCGCCAAACGCCTTGAAATGCGCGCGGTCAAAACGCAGCTGCGGCTGGGCTTCGATGAGCTTGCGCACCACACCCGGAATGGCCTCAGCTTGCTCGGGGGTGGTGTCATAGGCCACGCCAAACGTGAACACGATGCGCCGCCGCTCCAGCATGCGAAAGTTGCTGATGGTCTGCTTGAGCAGGTCGGTGTTGGACATCACGATCTGCTCGCCCTGCAGGCTGCGGATGCGTGTGGTCTTGAGACCAATCACCTGCACCGTGCCCGACACATTGCCCACCACGATGAAGTCGCCCACCTCAAACGGCTTGTCCACCGCGATGGCGAGCGAGGCAAACAGGTCTCCCAAGATGTTTTGCACCGCCAGCGCCACCGCAATGCCGCCCACGCCCAGGCTGGCGATGAAGGCCGTGATGTTCACGCCCACATTCGACAAGATGGCCAGCAGCACCACGCTCCACAACAGCGTGCGCAGCCCCCAGGACATCAGCGTGGCCGAGGCACTGACCTGCGTCATGCCACTGGACGAGTGCCGCTCCACATAGCGGCGCACGCCAATGCCAATGGCACGCATGCCCCACAGGCCCATCTGCAGCGCCACGGCCACAAACCACAGCTGGCTCAGGCGGCTCTCCCAGCGGCCGGGCAGGTCCAGCAGGCTCGCGCCCACGAGCAGAGCCACCACCAGCATCAGTGTGCGGCTGGTGCCTTCCAGCACATCCACCATGGTCAGCGCCATGCCGCTGTGCGACTGCGTGGCCCACACCTTGGCGCGGCGGGTCAGCAGGTGCAGCACCACAAGGATGGCTGCATAGGTGGCCGTGGTGGCTGCCAGGGCCACGCACAGGCTCCACAACGGCACGCCGGCAAAGGTGGTCTCCTGGACCCAGGTCATAAAGGTGGATGGCTGCATGCGGGGACTCTCCTCTTCGTGGTGCAGTGACGGGATGGGGCGCGCGGGGGCGGGGCTGATACACGGGGTCACCCGTGACCTCGGCCATGCAGGGCGCTTCAGCCCCGCAATGGAGCGCTAAGGTGCGCAACGTCCTTGATCGAGACCCCGTGGAAGTCAGAGTTCCGCAGTTGATCAGACAACGGCCAATGCGCCGCTGGTCTGCCCCGTTTGCAAGTGTTCGTAAGACATGCCCCACAGCAATACAGAGGCAGGGCCTACGCCCCGGTACTGCGCGGGCCCCAACAATGCATCAACACCAGAGCACCGCTGGCTGCCCGCCCGAAATCTCGGTGCGGCACATCCCACAACCTCCACAGGAGTCCACCACACCATGCATTCATCCGCACTGATCCGCACCGCCACAGCGGCACTCGCACTGGGCGCACTGGCCGCCTGTTCCTCCACCCCCGCACCCACCGAGCAAATGGCCGTGAGCCGCACCACCGTGAACCGCGTTGCGGCTGCCCCGGCGGTGGCCACCAGCGCCCCCGTGCAGTTGCAACAAGCGCGCGAGAAGCTCATGCAGGCCGAAAAAGCCATGGCTGAAAAGGACTATGTGGCCGCGCGCCGCCTGGCCGCTGAGGCCGAGGTAGATGCCCGCGTGGCCGAAACCCGCGCCGACGCCGCCAGCAATGCCGCCAACCTGACGCAAGTGCAAGACGGCATCCGAGCGCTGCAAGAAGAAATCAACCGCCGATCGCCGCGCTAGGCCAGCGCCAGACGTTGGAGCCCTAGCGCCCAACCTGGACTCACGCCCAACACCGCTGGGGCCCCGCGATTGACCTCCCCCAAAATCTCAAGGAACACCTGACCATGCATCGCTTTTTTCACCGAACCACCGCCCTGTGCACCAGCCTGATTGCCGTAGGCCTGCTGGCCGCCTGCGCCAGCACCACCCCATTGCCCGCGCTGGAAGAGGCCCGTACCGCAGTGAGCACCGCTGCAGGAGACCCGGCCGTCAACCAGTACGCGCAGCTCGAACTGAAACAAGCCACCGACGCACTCGCCAAGGCCGACCGCGTGTGGGCCGATGACCGCGACACGTCCGAGACCAACCACTTGGCATACATCGCCCGCCAACGCGCCGAGATCGCCACCAATGCGGCCCGCGCGCGCCAGCTCGATGCCAACATCCAGCAAGCGGGCAGCGAAGCCGACCGCATCCGCCTGCAGGCCCGCACCCAAGAGGCTGACGCAGCCCGCCTGCGCGCCCAGCAAGCCCAACAACAGGCGATGAGCGCAGAGCAACGTGCAGCCCAACAGCAGGCCCAGGCCACGGCCGCCATGGCCCAGGCCAACGCCGCACAAGACCGTGTGCGCGCCCTCGAAGCACAACTGCGCGAACTCGAGGCCCAGCAAACCGAACGCGGCCTGCTGGTCACTCTGGGCGATGTGCTGTTTGCCTTCAACAAGGCCGAGCTCTCCGCCCAGGCCGGCCCGCGCCTGGACAAGCTGGCCAACTTCCTCAAACAGTTCCCGGACCGCAAACTGCTGATCGAGGGCTACACCGACAGCGTGGGTAGCGACAGCTACAACCAGGACCTGTCAGACCGCCGCGCCCAAGCCGTGCGCGACGCGCTAGTGCAGCGCGGCGTGGACACCAGCCGCATCACCGCACGCGGCTACGGCAAGGCCCACCCCGTGGCCGACAACGCATCGCCCGAAGGCCGTGCGATGAATCGCCGCGTGGAGATCGTGATCGCCGATGACAAGGGCAACCTGCGCGGGAGATAAAGTACCCCCCTGAGGCGCTGCGCGGCGGCCACTGGCTTGAGCCACGCCGGTTTCTGCGGCCTATATCAATAAACGCTTCAAAGACCGCGCCGCTTACGCCGCGCGGTCTTCAAACGTTTCGGTATCCACTTCGCGCGCGCTCTGGGCGTTGTAGCGATTGCCCACCACCGTGCGCTCATTGATCAGCGCGCCCAGACGCTCCATGGTGGCCGCATCCAGTCGCACGTTCACGGCACCCAGGTCGTCGTGCAGATGCTCCACATTCGTGGTTCCTGGGATGGGGATGATGTGCTCACCTTGGTGCAGCAGCCACGCCAGGGCCAGCTGGGCGGGCGTGCAGCCCACATCGCGTGCAATCGCCTGGTAGCCATCGAGCAGCTTCAGGTTGGCCGCATACGCCTCGGGTGCAAAACGCGGCATGGCACGGCGGATGTCCTTGGCGTCCAGCGTGCTCACATCGGTCAAGCCGCCACACAAGAAACCCCGCGCCACCGGGCTGAACGCCACAAAGGCCACGCCCAGCTCGCGGCAGGCGTCCAGCACGGCAATCTCGGGGTTGCGCGTCCACAGCGAATACTCGGTCTGCACCGCCGTGATCGGGAACTCGGCATGCGCGCGGCGCAGCGTGGCAGCAGACACCTCGGAGAGACCCACAGTGCGAATGTACCCGCGCCGCACCAGCTCGCCCAGTGCGCCCACGCTTTCCTCAATCGGCACGCTTTTGTCCCAGCGGTGCAGGTAATACAGGTCGATCACATCGGTCTGCAGGCGGCGTAGGCTGTCTTCGCAAGTCTTTCGCAGCGTATCGGGCCGCCCGTCGATCACGCGCACCAGCTTGCCGTCACCCGCCACATCCACGCCCTGCATGCCGCATTTGCTGGCCAGCGTGAAGCGGCTGCGGTGCTGCTTCAACACACGGCCCACCAGGTTTTCGTTGGCTCCAAAGCCATAGAGCGTGGCGGTGTCGAACAGCGTCACGCCCGCATCAAGTGCAGCCAGCAGCACGCGCTCGCCCTGCTCGGCAGACACCGGCGCGCCATAGGCGTGCGACAGGTTCATGCAGCCCAGGCCGATGGCCGAGACGGAGAAAGGTCCAAGGTTTCTTTGTTGCATGCCGCGAGCTTACGGCAAGCGCGGCAACCCAGCGGGTGGCTCGGGCTTGGGTGCGGGGCCTAAGATTTTGCGGCCGATGGCCGCTTGGCCCACAGCTCAATGCGCTCACCCGCAGCGCAGGCGGCCACCAACTCCGCAAACCGTGCCTCGCGGGTCGCATCGCGCTTGGCGGATGCGACCCAGTGCAGCATGCTCTTGCGATAGCTGGGTGGCGTGGACTCCTGAAAGAACCGCCACGCGGCCTTGTTGCGCTGGAAGGCGCGCTGCAGCGACGCCGGCAGCTCGACCACTGCCGCCTGCTCGTGGGAATAGATGGCCGACTTGTGCGCCTTGCGGTGGGCAAAGGCCGCGAGCCCCGCGGGCGTCATGCGGCCCGCCGCCTGCAACTGCTCCACCTTGGCGATGTTGACAGCGCTCCAGATGGACGACGGCTTGCGCGGGGTGAAGCGGATCGAATACGTGTGCTCGTCAATGCGCCGCCGGATGCCATCGATCCAGCCAAAGCACAGGGCTTCGTCCACCGACTCCGACCATCCCATGCTGGGGCGGCCCGAACCCACCTTGTGAAAGCCCACCAGCAACTCCGGCGCGCTGTCTGCATGGTGCTCCAGCCACTGGCGGAACGCCTTCGGGGTGGCAAAGAAGGTGGGGGTGGTCTGGGAGGCCATTGTGCTGCGAACGTCTTTTTGTGAAGGCGGGCGGCTGGCAATTGCTGTTGTGCGGGTGCGTCGGCTAGGCCGCCACGCCTTCGTGCGCCAGCTCGGCGCATGGCCCCAGGGGCAACACGCACAGTGCCACGCCGTCGAGCGTGAGCACCAAACCCAGTTGCCCGCCTACCTGCACCACACCACCCGCCGTGGCCCGTGGGCGTCGGGCTTTGTGGTGCAACGGGAGCACGGCATGCACCGCACCATGTATGGCCAATGCACTGACCGGCGGCTGGCGCAGCAGGGCCCACAGGCCCTGTGCGTCCCGCGATTGCAGCGACTGCAGGTACAGGCGCAGCACCGCAGGGTCGGCGTCCTTGGATTCATCGCGCCCATCACCACGGCGGGCCTCCTCTTCGGCCCGCCGCAGGCGTTGCAACGCGCGGCGTAATTGCTGGCGGCTGGCCGCCCCCGTCCGGCCGGTGGCCTGCGCCAGCTCGGCGTGGCTGGCATCGAACACAGCATGCAGCAGCACCGCAGCCCCCTCCACGGGCGTCACGCACGCCGCCAGCCGCCGCAACGCCAGCGTGGCTTGCTGCGCCAGCGCGGCATCGGCCTCTGCCGAAGGCGCGACCGAAACGAGGGCATCCCCTTGCGCTGCCTGGATGGTCTCTGCCGCCCACTGCGCCATCCACTGACGGCGACGCAGTCGATCAATGGCCAGGTTGCGCACCACCGTCAGCAGCCACGCCTGGGCCGCATTGAGCGCCGGGGCGTTGGCCTCCAGCGCACGCACATAGGCGTCCTGCACGGCGTCCTCGGCCTCGACCGGGCCCAGCAGGCGCGTTGCGGCACGCAGCAAGGTGCTGCGGCTGGCGTTCACCAGCGCCATCAGGTGTTCATCGTTCTGCATCGGGGCATGGTGCCACAGGCTGAAGCCGGCCACACATCGGCAGACAATGGCTCGCAGGCTGTTGTCACTACCTCCGTCACATGGGTTGGCGGCGTTCAACAGCCCGCAACGCGAGAGGGCCGCCAGTCAACTTTCCCTGCGCCTTGCCGATAACCAGGGATGCAAATTGCCAGCACCACCTCCACCACCGGCCCGGTCTCTTCCTCCAGTGGCAGCAGCGACATCGCCAAGCTGCAAAAGCAGCTGCGCGAGCTGACCGAGCAGCTCAAGGGCTTGGCCAGCTCCGACATGGATGCCAAGGCCAAGCAACAGAAGGCCAAGTTGCTGCAGGCCCAGATTCAGATGGTGCAGGCCCAGATCACGGCGATACAGCGCGCGCAACAGCAAGAGCAGCAACGGGCCCAGGCGGCGAAGGCCGAAGGCGCGGCGGCCAGTGCCGCGCAGCAGCAGAAGGCCCAATCGGTAAAGAATCCACCTGCTGGGCTGGGCAACAACGTCGATACCTACGCCTGAAAAGAACGGCTTTCTGAACGGGTGGCCTCTGCCTGCGGCCCCCGCCCCGGCATACACCAGCGCCGCATTCGCCTGCGGCGTCCGCGACAAGCTCCGCCCGCCATTGCATGGACAATCTCGGTATGTCTGGCGCACCTACTACCACTTCACATCCCTCTTCCGCCCACCCCGTCTTGATCGCCGGTGGTGGCATTGGTGGCATGGCCACTGCCCTGACCCTGCACCAGATCGGCGTGCCCTGCATCGTCTTTGAATCAGTGCCCGAGCTGCAGCCGCTGGGCGTGGGCATCAACCTGCAGCCCAATGCCGTACGAGAACTGCACGACCTGGGGTTTGGCAACGAAGTGCTGGACACCATTGGCCTGCAGGCGCGCGAATGGGCCCTGGTGGGCCGCAACGGGAACGAGGTGTACGCCGAGCCACGCGGCCTGCAGGCGGGCTACCACTGGCCGCAGTATTCGGTGCACCGGGGGCAGCTGCAGATGATGCTGTTCAACGCCGTGCGAGAACGCCTGGGTGACGATGCTGTGCAATTGGGACAGCGGGTGGTGGGCTACCGGCAAGATGCCGACGGTGTGACGGCGATCATCGAGACACGCGATGGTGAACGCCGGGAAGTGGACGGATCGCTGCTGATCGCCGCCGATGGCCTGCACTCGGCCGTGCGGGCGCAGATGCACCCCGCGCAGCCGCCCATCCAGTGGGGCGGTGCCATCATGTGGCGCGGCACCACGCCGGGGGTGCCTGTGCGAACGGGCGCTTCGTTTGTGGGCGTGGGCTCGCTGCGGCACCGTGTGGTGTTCTACCCCATCACACCGCCCGACCCGGCCACGGGCTTGGCCACCATCAACTGGATCGCCGAGATCACGGTGGACAACCAGGGCGGCTGGCAGCAGGGCGACTGGAACCGGCGTGTGGCGCTGGAGGAATTCGCTCACCACTTTGACGGCTGGAACTACAGCTGGCTGGACGTGCCCGCGATGCTGCGGGGTGCGAAGGACATTTTTGAATACCCCATGATCGACCGCGACCCCGTGCCCACCTGGGTGGACGGCCGCGTGGCGCTGCTGGGCGACGCGGCGCATGTGATGTACCCCGTGGGCTCCAACGGCGCCAGCCAGGCCATCGTGGATGCGCGCGTGCTGGGCGCACAGCTGATTGCGCAGGGCGTGGGCCCGCAGGCGCTGCGTGCCTATGACGACCAGCTGTGCAAGGACATCTCGGCGCTGGTGCTGCGCAACCGGGGCTCCGGCCCCTTTGGCCTGCTGGGGCTGGTGGACGAACGCTGCGGCGGGGTGTTCGACCACATCGACGACGTGCTGCCGCGCGAAGAGCGCGAAGGCTTCATGGCGCGCTACAAGGCGGCGGCGGGGTTTGCGATCGAGACGCTGAATGCGGCGCCGCCCACCATCGTGCCGGGGCAGCGCGTGGCCGCAGGCTGAGGGGTGTCACGCCCGGCGTGTCTCGTTCGTCATGGCAGTCCTGTCACTCTTTTCAAGGACCTGCCCCCATGGACACGCCAGACACCAACACCCCATCCTCCACCCAAGGCGCCGAGCCGCGCACGTCGTACTTGGAAGAAAAGGCCTTCAAGGCCCGCACCCTGCTGGTCTTCGGCACCATCACCGACACCCTGGCCGCCGATGTGGCGCGGCGGCTGATTGCGCTGGATGCAGACAGCGCCGAGCCCATCGACATGCTGGTGAGTTCGCCCGGTGGGCACCTGGAGTCGGGTGACACGATGCATGACCTGGTGCGCTTCATCACCGCGCCGGTGAACATGATCGGCACCGGCTGGGTGGGCAGCGCGGCCACGCACCTGTACTTGGCCGCGCCGCGCGAGCGGCGGTTCTGCCTGCCCAACACGCGCTTTTTGATCCACCAGCCCAGCGGCGGCGCAGGTGGCCCGGCCAGCGACATTGCCATCCAGGCGCGGGAGATCGTGAAAGCCCGCCAGCGCATTGCGCGCACCATCGCCCGGCAGACGGGCAAGCCGCTGGAGGTGGTGCTGGCCGACATCGAACGCGACCACTGGCTGTCGGCCGAAGAGGCGGTGGACTACGGCCTGGTCTCGCGCATCATCGAGAACAAGGCCGCGTTGAGGGCGTGACGCTGCCCCATCGAATTGCTATCAAAACAATAGCTTATAGCGCTTGATACACAGGCGGTAGCGGCCGGTTTCTCTTGAAATCAGCCTGCGTTGAGCTGCTGCTCCAGGTTGTGCAGCACCTGGTAGCACGGCAGCACCTGCGCCACGCTGGCGTTGGGCTCGCGGCCTTCTTTGATGGCGGCGAAGAACTCGCGGTCCTGCAGCTCGATGCCGTTCATCGACACGTCCACCTTCGACACATCGATCTTCTCTTCCTTGCCGTTCACCAGGTCGTCGTAGCGGGCGATGTAAGTCGCGGTGTCGCCGATGTAGCGGAAGAAGGTGCCCAACGGGCCGTCGTTGTTGAAGCTGAGCGACAGCGTGCAGATGGCGCCATTGGCGGCCTGGAGCTGGATGCTCATGTCCATGGCAATGCCCAGGTCCTTGTGGATGGGGCCCTGGATGGCGTTGGCCTTCACGATGGGGCTGCCCGCCTGGTAGGCGAACAGGTCCACGGTGTGCGCAGCGTGGTGCCACAGCAGGTGGTCCGTCCAGCTGCGCGCCTGGCCCAGCGCGTTCATGTTGGTGCGGCGGAAGAAGTAGGTCTGCACATCCATCTGCTGGATGTTGAACTCGCCCGCCGTGATCTTTTTGTGCACGTACTGGTGGCTGGGGTTGAAGCGGCGGGTGTGGCCGCACATGGCCACCAGGCCGGTCTGCTTTTGCAGGGCGACGACCTTCTCGCCATCGGCCAGGATGTCGCACAGCGGAATCTCGACCTGCACGTGCTTGCCCGCTTCCAGGCAGGCAATGGACTGGCTGGCGTGCATCTGCGTGGGCGTGCACAGGATCACGGCATCCACTTCCTTGATGGCCAGGCTGTCCTTCAGCTCGGTGGTGACATGCTTGATGCCGTACTTGTCGGCCACTTCCTGGGTCTTGGCCAGGTCGCGGCTGATGAGGGAGACGACTTCGACGCCGTCAATGTTTTGGATGCCGTCCAGGTGCTTGATGCCGAAGGCTCCAGCGCCTGCGAGTGCGACTTTGATGGTCATGGTGTGTGTCCTTTTACGTGTTCTCAAGAATCAGATGGCCCACGGCGGTGTTGGACGCTGGCACATGGTAGAAGCGGTGCGCCAGCTTCGGGGGCTTGCCTCCGGCCACGTCGGCCATCGCGCCACGGGCGATGAGCCACATCACCAGCTCGATGCCTTCGCTGCCCGCCTCGCGCACATAGTCGATGTGCGGGATGCTGGCAGCGGCCTCGGGGTCGTTGATGAGCTTGTCGAGGAAGGCGTTGTCAAATTCTTTGTTGATGAGGCCTGCGCGCGGGCCCTGCAGCTGGTGGCTCATGCCACCCGTGCCCCAGATGTGCACGTTGATGTCTTCGTCGTAGCTCTCCACGGCCTTGCGGATCGCCTGGCCCAGGTTGTAGCAGCGGCGGCCGCTGGGCACGGGGTACTGCACCACGTTCACGGCGAACGGAATCACCGGGCAGGGCCAAGCGCCCTTCACGGGGTCTTGTTCGCCAAACATCAGCGACAGGGGCACGGTCAAGCCGTGGTCCACGGCCATCTTGTTGACGATGGTGAGGTCAAAGTCCTGCTGGATGACCGACTGCGCAATGTGCGCGGCCAGGTCAGGATGACCAATGACCTTGGGCACGGGGCGCGGGCCAAAACCTTCATCGGCCACTTCGTAGTCGGCAGCGGTGCCGATGGCGAACGTGGGGATCAGGTCCAGGCTGAAGGCCGTGGCGTGGTCGTTGTAGACCAGGAAGATCACGTCGGGCTTGTTGTCCTTGATCCACTGCTTGCCAAAGTCATAGCCCGCGAACACGGGCTTCCAGTAGTCCTCGTGGGTCTTGCCCAGGTCCATAGCCGCGCCAATGGCTGGCACATGCGATGTGAACACGGAGGCGGTGATTTTGGCCATCGTCAAATTCCTTTCTTGCCCGCGCTACCTTGCGGCTGGCGGTGGGCCTGAGCGTCGCCATCTTCGCCCACGTAGCGGTTGCCTTCGGCGCTGCGGCCGCCGTTGATCATCATGTTGCGGTATTCCTCTTCGGTCATGCCGGTCATGCTGCCCGCCATCTGCTGAAAGCTCTTGCCGTCGGTCGAGCCGATCTTGGCCAGGAAGTAGATGTTGCCGCCCAGGCGAATGCACCAGTTCAGGTCACGTGCCAGCACGGCCTGCTTCTGCTCTTCGGTCATCGCCCATTCGTCCAGGTAGGCACGTTCGTTGGCCTTGAAGCGGACGCGGTTCTCGGCCTTCATCAGGCTCATGCAGAACTGGTTGAGCCAGTAGCCTTTGCGGCTTTGCTCCGCATCAAAGATGGTCGTGCCGGGCACGTCCAGGTAGGGTTTATCGAGCGACATGGTGTCAGTCCTCCACGGTGACTTCTTCGGGCCAGTACAGGCGCATGGGGTTGTCCACCAGCAGCTTCTTTTGCAACTCCGGTGTCGTTGCGATGTGCGGGATGAAGTCCACCAGCAGGCCATCATCGGGCATGTGGTCCTTGAGGTTGGGGTGGGGCCAGTCGGTGCCCCAGAGCACACGGTCGGGGAACTCTTCCACCACGCGGCGGGCGAAGGGGATCACGTCGGTGTAGGCGTTCTGCTCGCCATTCAGGGCCTTGGGGCCGGTCACAGAGAGGCGCTCGGGGCAGCTCACCTTGCTCCACACATTGGGGTGCTGGCGCATGAACTTCAGGAACAGCTCGAACTCCGGTCCATCCACGGGCTTGCTCACATCGGGGCGGCCCATGTGGTCCACCACCACGGTGGTGGGCAGGGCGGTGAAGAAGTCCCACAGCTCGGGCAGGTCCACCGCCTCGAAGTAGATCACCACATGCCAGCCCAGTTGGTGGATGCGCGCGGCAATCTCCATCAGCTCGTCCTTGGGCGTGAAGTCCACCAGACGCTTGACGAAATTGAAGCGCACGCCACGCACACCGGCGTCGTGCATGGCCTGCAGTTCTTCGTCAGTGACCGAGCGCTTGACGGTGGCCACGCCACGCGCCTTGCCGCCCGAGTGCACCAATGCATCCACCATCGCGCGGTTGTCCGCACCGTGGCAGGTGGCCTGCACCACCACGTTGCGGGCAAAACCCAGGTGGTCGCGCAGCGCGTACAGCTGGTGCTTGCTGGCATCGCAGGGCGTGTACTTGCGCTCGGGGGCGTAGGGGAACTCGGCCCCGGGGCCGAACACGTGGCAATGCGCGTCCACCGCACCGGCAGGCACCTGGAACCGGGGTTTGCTCGGACCCGCGTACCAGTCGAGCCAGCCAGGGGTTTTTGTGAATTCGCTCATGCGCGTACTCCTTGGTTTTTTGCAGGCTCGCAGATCAGTCGAGGGACACGTTGGCCTTGCGGATCACGTCGCCAAAGCGCTGGCTCTCGTCCTTGACGAACTGGTTGAACTGGGCGCGGGTGGTGGGGAACTGCTCGTAGCCAAAGGTCTTGAACTTCTCGGCCACTTCGGGGCCGGTCAGGGCCTGTTCGATGTCCTTGCGGATCTTGTCGGCCACGGCAGCGGGCAGGCCGGGCGGCACGGCAATGGCGTTCCAGCCCGTGACGGCAAAGTCCTTGGGGCCACCCGATTCGGCCACGGTGGGCACGTCGGGGAACTCGGCCGAGCGCTGGGGCCCTGCAAACGCCAGCAGGCGCAGCTTGCCCGCGCGGTACAGCGGGCCTGCAGTGGCGGCACTGCCCAGCGCAAAGTCGATCTCGCCGGTGGAGACTGAGGTGTAGAGCTGCGTGGTCTCCTTGAAGATCACGTGCTCCATCTGCGTGCCGGTGGCCGATTCGAACAGCTCCGAGCCCAGGTGCACCGGGTTGCCCACGGACCAGCTGCCGTAGTTGAGCTTGCCGGGGCGCGCCTTGGCGTCGGCCACGATATCGGCCACGGTCTTGTACTTGCTGCCCGTGCCCACGGTGAAGAAGAAGTGCGTCTTGAACAGCGGCAGCAGCGTGTCGAAGTCCTTGGCCACGTCGTAGGGCAGCTTCTTGAACAGGCTGGGGTAGGCGGCCAGGTGCACGTTGTCCAGGATGAGCAGGTCGTGGCCGTCCTTGGCGCCGCGCTTCCAGGCATCGATGGCGATGAAGCCGTTGCCACCGGGGCGGTTCTCCACGATCACGCCCGTGCCCCAGGTGCGCGAGAGTTTGTCGGCCACCAGGCGGGCCACGCCGTCGGGGCCGCCACCGACGGGGAAGGGGCTGATGATGCGCACCTGCTTGGTGGGGAACTGCTGCGCGGCAGCGAATTGCGGAGCCAAAGCTGCGGCCGCGGCCACGCCCAATGCCAGGGACAACGTGCGGCGGAGACGGAAAGAGGGAGACACAGAGAACGTCATGGAATACAGAACAGAAGAAAAACGATAGCTATAAAATCAATAGCTACTAGCGCTTATTGAATAAACGCTAGAGGCCAAAAAGACTTGAGACCGGGGTTCAGTCGATGTACCTGAGGCCTGCCTTCTCCAGGCCGGGGCGCATGTTGTACATATCCAGGCCCAGCACGCCGCTGGCCAGCTTGGCGCGCTTTTCGCCTTCAAAGCTTTCGCGCTTTTGCGCGGCGGCCAGGGTCTCGACCGCGCGGGCGGCAGGCACACACACCACGCCGTCGTCGTCGGCCACGATCACGTCGCCCGGCGTGACCAGCGCACCAGCGCACACCACGGGGATGTTGACCGAGCCCAGCGTGGCCTTGATGGTGCCCTTGCTGCTGATCGCCTTGCTCCACACGGGGAAGTTCATTGCCTGCAGCGTCTTCACGTCGCGCACACCGGCGTCGATGATGAGCGCGCGGGCGCCACGGGCCTGGAAGCTGGTGGCCAACAGGTCGCCAAAATAGCCGTCGGTGCACTCCGAGGTGACGGCTGCCACCACGATGTCGCCAGGCTGGATCTGCTCGGCCGCCACATGCATCATCCAGTTGTCGCCGGGCTGCAGCAGCACGGTGACGGCTGTGCCGCTGACCTGCTGGCCGCCGTAGATGGGGCGCATGTAGGGCTTGAGCAGGCCCACGCGGCCCATGGCCTCGTGCACGGTAGCCGAGCCGAGGGCAGCCAGGCCGTCAGCGGCTGCGCGGTCGGCACGGGTGATGTTGCGGTAGACAACGCCAAGTTCAAACATTTCAGAGCCCCTTTGCCTTCAGGCGTGAATCGAGTCGGGAGAAAACACGGCGCGTGTTGGCTTCGTAGATCTGGTGCTTGTCTTCGGCACTGAGGATCTTGGACGCCTCGATATAGCGCTTGGTGTCGTCGTAGTAGTTGCCAGTCGTGGGGTCGATGCCGCGCACCGCGCCAATCATTTCGCTGGCGAACAACACGTTCTTCACCGGGATCACGGTGTTGAGCAGGTCGATGCCGGGCTGGTGGTACACGCAGGTGTCGAAGTACACGTTGTTCATCACATGGTCGTCCAGCAGCGGCTTCTTCATCTCCTGCGCCAGGCCACGGAACCGGCCCCAGTGGTACGGCACCGCGCCGCCGCCGTGCGGGATCAGGAACTTGAGCGTGGGGAAGTCCTTGAACAGATCGCCCTGGATGAGCTGCATGAAGGCCGTGGTGTCGGCGTTCAGGTAGTGCGCGCCGGTGGTGTGGAAGCACGCGTTGCAGCTGGTGCTCACGTGGATCATGGCGGGCAGGTCGTACTCCACCATCTTTTCGTAGATGGGGTACCAGTGCTTGTCGGTCAGCGGGGGGCTGGTCCAGTGGCCGCCGGAAGGGTCAGGGTTCAGGTTGATGCCCACGGCGCCGTATTCGTGCACGCACTTTTCCAGCTCAGGGATGCAGGTCGCGGGATCGACGCCGGGGCTTTGCGGCAGCATGGCCACGGGCACGAAGTGGTCGGGGAACAGCGTGGAGACGCGGTAGCAGAGTTCGTTGCAGATGGCGGCCCAGGTGCTGGACACATTGAAGTCGCCGATGTGGTGGGCCATGAAGCTCGCGCGCGGGCTGAACAGCGTGATGTCGCTGCCGCGCTCCTTCATCAGCTTGAGCTGGTTGGTCTCGATGGACTCGCGCAGCTCGTCGTCGCTGATGTGCAGGTCTGCCACTTTGGGCATGGCCGCGGGGTCTTTGATGCCGGCGATCTGCGCATTGCGCCAGTTCTCCAGCGCCTTGGGGGCCGTGGTGTAGTGGCCGTGGCAGTCGATGATGAGGCTCATTTTTGGGTGCTCCTGGAAGGTGTTCTTGTGATCGGTCAGGCAGGGGTCATGCCCTGCTTTTGCTTGGCTTCGGCCGCAGCGGGCGAAGCCAGGTAGGCCAGCAGTGCATGCGCGGCATCCACCTGCTGCGACAACGCGCCGATGCCCGCTGAAAACGTGGTGGTGATCTGGATGGCCGGTGGCAGCGGGCCCACGATCTGGATGCCCTGCACATGCAGCAACTCGCTCAGCTGCTGAAAGCCCAGCGCCACCTCGCCCTTGGCCACCAGCGAGCCCACCGGCACCCCGGGAGGCGCCTGCACCATGCGCGGTGCGATCTGTTCGGCAATGCCCCAGCGCTCAAACAGCTTGGCCAGTGCCACGCCACTGGGGCCGGTGGACAGGCTGATGCTGGGCGCGGCCAGCACGGCTTGGCGCACTGCGTCTTCGGTGCGGATGTCGGGCAGCGGTGCGCCTGCAGGCACGGCCACGGCCACGCCAGAGTGCACCCAGTCCACCTTGCTGCCGGGCAGCAGGTGGCCTGCGGTCAACAGCTTGTCGATGGCGTCGGCAGCGAGGATGACCACGTCGAACACCTCGCCTGCCGCCACGCGCTTGGCCGCATCCACACCACCCACCGATTCGATGGTGGCCTGGGTGCCCGATTGCTGCGCAAACCCGGACACCAGTTCGGCCAGCACCTGGCGCGTGGCCATGGACGAAATGCCGCGAATTTCTGGGGGGGTCATGTGTGTCTCCTGCCGGGCTGCGGGTGGCCCGCGCGTTGCGTGCGCTGGGGTTCCATGGCGCTGATTGTGGTCAGCGCTGGACCAAACAAGAAGGCGGCACCGGCACTACCAGATATATCATTCCGTGATCGTTGACTTGGAGCTATTCAAATAGCAGAGAGCATTCCCCCATGGACCTCAAGCAAATCGAATACTTTGTGCGCGTGGCCGAGCTGGGTAGCTTTACCCGGGCTTCGGTGGTGCTGGACATTGCCCAGCCCGCCCTGAGCCGCCAGGTGCGCCTGCTGGAGGTGGAGCTGCGCCAGAACCTGCTGGTGCGCAATGGCCGGGGTGCCACGCCCACCGAGGCGGGCAAGCTGCTGCTGGAGCATGGGCGGGGCATCCTGCACCAGGTAGAGCGTGCGCGCGAAGAGCTGGGCCGCGTGCGCGGCGCCCTCGCCGGGCGTGTGGCCATTGGCCTGCCGCCCAGCATTGCCAAGGTGCTGACCGTGCCGCTGACCCGCGCCTTCCGCGTGAAGCTGCCCGATGCGGCGCTGGCCATCAGCGAAGGGCTGTCGGTGGCCATGCGCGAGTCGCTGACCACAGGGCTGCTCGACATTGCGCTGCTCTACAACACGCCCCCTGCGCCGGACATCGAGATCACTGCTCTGCTGGAGGAAGACCTGTTTCTGGTGCAGCGCCGCGCCGTGGGCCAGAGCGAGGCGGAGGCCGATACCCTGGCCCGCACGCCCCTGCCGCTGGACGAGCTGCCCCGCTTTCCGCTGGTGATCCCCACGCGCCCCAACTCGATCCGCATGCTCGTGGAATCGGAACTGGCCGCGCGCGGCAAACGCCCCCAGATCAGCCTGGAGATCGACGGTGTAGCCGCCATCCTGGACCTGGTGGCCGATGGCGCGGGCTGCGCGGTGCTGCCCATGAATGCGGTCACCACGTCGGGCAAGCCCGAGGTGTTCATTACGCGGCCGATTCTGGGTGCGAGCATGGATGGCGAGGACAGTGCAAGGCTGCGCAGCAAGCTCTTCTTGGCAGTGAGTTCGCAGCGCCCGGCCACGCTCACGCAGCAGGCGATGGCGGAACTGATTCGCAGCACCTTGCAAGCGTTGTACAGGAGCCCCCCCTGAGGCGCTGCGCGCCCCGGTGCAGCCGCCCGAGGTGGCAGCTCTTCGCGAACGTCCAAGCCTGTACAAGCAGGCTTGGAGCAGAGGCCCATCAAAGGGACCGAGGCGTCAGCCCGCGGCCCCAGGTGATGACAAACTTTCTAACAAGCGATCCGCATAGTCCTGCCAGCGCGCGTCCTGGGGCAGACCTTGAAAGATGCCTTCGCGCGCCAGGTCGGCCACCCACTGCTGCTTGTCGGCAATGGCTGATGCCATCAGCGGCGCCATGCCTGCTTCACCCACAGTGCGGGCCGACTCGCGCATCTCTTCGGCGCGGCGCTGGCCGTGCTGCACCACGCGGCTGAAGAAGTAGCTGCCCTGCTTTTGCCAGTCGATGGACGGAAAGGTCTCGGCCAAGGTGGGCAGCACATGGTCTTCCACACCGTAGTGGCGGGCCGTTGCATAGCTCTCCATCACCAGCGCCTCCAGCCCCTTGATCATCACGCTGCGGCACATCTTGATGGCACTGGCCACGCCCAGCTGGTCGCTGACCGGCTTGGCGTCCATGCCCCACCCGTGCAACACAGGCGCCAGCGTGGCGGCGTGGGGGCCTCCGAGCAGCATGGGGACGGCGATGCCATAGGGCGGCACCGACGTCATCACCCCCGCCTCGACGTACCGGGCGCCACGCGCATGGATCAACGCGGCGGCCTGCTGCTTGGTGCCGGGGGATGCGGAATTGAGGTCCAGAAAGAACGCGCCAGGCGCAATGTGCAGCGCCACCGCCTCGGCCACCGCCAGCGTGTTGCTAGCCGTCACGGCCGACACGATGAGCTGGCGCCCGGCGCACAGGGCCGCAACGCTGTCGGCCGCAACCGCGCCCGCCACCTGTACGTGGGCGAGCGGCTCGGGGCCCTTCGCAGGGTCGATGAACTTCAGGTCCCATACCGCCACATCGCTCACACCGGCTTTGCGCAGGCCTGCTGCAAAGATGCGGCCCACCTCGCCGTAGCCGACGATACCCAGGCGGTCCACGCGGTCGACAGGGGGCAGGACTGGGTTCTCTTCGGTCTGCATGGTGCTATCAGGTTTCATTGCTTGGGGATGCCCGCGCGCTCCATCACGGCGCGCCAGCGGTCGATGTCGGCTTTGAGCAGGGCGGCGGCCTGCTCGGGCGTGGAGGTGCGGGGCTCGACGTTGAGCGCGCGCAGCTGATGCTGCACAGCGGGTGTCGCCACGGTGGCCACCACCTCGCGCTGCAGCCGGTCCACCACCGCGCGCGGTGTGCGCGAGGGCACGGCCAGCGCGTTCCATGAAGCGGCCACAAAACCCTTCACGCCCAGCTCCACCGCCGTGGGCGCATCGGGCAACACCACAGAGCGCTGCTCGCCCGTGACCGCCAGAACGCGCAACGCCCCGGCGCGCACCTGCGGCAAGGTGGGGCCCAGAATCTCCACGCCCACATCCACCTGCCGACCCCGCAGCGCGGTGATGAGTGCGGGCGTGCCGTTGAACGGCACCACCTGCGCATCAATGGCCGCGCTGCTTTTGAACAGCTCGGCCGCCAGGTGCTGGGTGCTCCCGATGTTGATGCTGCCGATATTGAGTTGGCCTGGATGGGCCCGCGCATGCGCCAGCAGCTGGGCCAGCGTGCGGTGGGGCGAATCGGCAGGTACCAGCACCGCGATATCGAAGAAACCCAGCGTGCTGACCGGAGCGAAGTCGGCCAGCGTGTCGTAGGGCAGCGACTTGAAAAGGCTTGCGGATACCGCCGTGCCGTTGGACAGCAGGAACAGCGTGTGCCCGTCGGGCTCCGCGCGTGCGACCGCATCGGCAGCCGCCACACCCCCGGCGCCGGGGCGGTTGTCGATGACCACGGGCTGCCCCAGCCGCGCGGCCAGCCCCGTGGCCACGGCGCGTGCAGTGAGGTCACCCACGCCGCCCGCCGCAAAGGGCACAACGATGCGCAGCGCCTTGGTTGGAAATGCGGGCTGCGCACGCAGCACGGTGCAGGGGGTGAGGCCCAGCGCGAGGAGTGCTGCCCGGCGATCCATCAGCCGACGAACTGCACCAGCCACAAGGAGATGGGCGGAAACACCAGCAGCAGCGTGGTCCGCACCACATCGCTGGCGAGGAAAGGCATTACGCCCTTGTAGCTCTCAGCGATGGGTACGTCTTTCGCAAGGCCATTGACCACGTACACATTCAGGCCCACGGGCGGCGCAAGCAAGCCAAACCCCACCGTCATGAGCACCATGATGCCAAACCAGATGGCTGTGTGCTCCTGCGACATGCCGAAGTCCAGGCCCATGATCACCGGGAAGAAAATGGGGATGGTCAACAAGATCATGGACAACTCGTCCATCACCGCACCCAGCACCACGTAAAAGAGCAGGATGCCGGCCACCACCATATAGGGCGAAACGTTCCAGCCCTGGATCAGGCCCGCCAGCTGACCAGGCACCTGCGTCAATGCGAGCGCCGTGTTCATCATGTCGGCGCCAATGAAGATCATGAAGATCATGGCGCTGGCAGACGCGGTGGACAGGAAACACTGCTTGATTTTCTCCAGTGTCAGTTCGCGCTTGAGCAGCGCCGCAAGGAAGGTGCAGGCCACGCCTACCCCCGCGCCCTCGGTGGGTGTGAACAGGCCGCCATAGATGCCGCCAAACACCACCAGGAACACGATGGCAATGGGCAGCACGCCCAGCACGGCCTGCAAGGACATCTTGGGAAGATCGACGGTGTGGTCCGGCGCATGGCCGGGGCGGATGCGCACGTAGATCGCAATCGCGATCATGTAGCCCAGCATGGCGATGATGCCGGGGATGGTGGCCGCAGCAAACAGCTTGGCGATGTTCTGCTCGGTCAGGATGGCGTAGATCACAAGGGGCACGGAGGGCGGGATCAGAATGCCCAGCGTGCCCCCCGCCGCCAGCGTGCCGGTGGCCAGGCGGCCGGAGTAGCCGTGCCGCTTCATCTCGGGCAGCGCCACCGACGTGATGGTGGCTGCGGTGGCAATGGACGAGCCGCAAATGGCGCCAAAGGCCGCACTCGCCGCCACCGCTGCCATGGCCAGCCCGCCCTTGAAGCGCGCCATGAGCACGCTGGCAAACTGGAACAGCGCCTTGGAGATGCCTCCCTGCGTGGCGAAGTTGCCCATGAGGATGAACAGGGGGATCACCGACAGGTCATAACTCGCAAACCGCGCAAAGGCCAGGCCGTTGAGGTTGTTGAGAAACGGCGGTAGCCCTACCTGGTAGAGGTAGCCAAAGGCACCTGCGCCAAACATCGCCGCCGCAATGGGCACACGCACCACCATGAGCGCAAGCATCACACCAAAAATCGAAAGAGCGAGGGCCAGCGGGCTCATGCGGCATCCTCTTCTTCAATTTCAATGTGCGCCGGGCCGAAGGCCTGCATCAGGGCAATCACCCCCGTCAGCAACAGGGGCGGCACCATGGCAGCGTACGTGATCCATTCAGGAAACCCAAGCATCATGGTGGTGGTCATGGAGTTGCGGGCACTGAGCCCACCTGTGGCCGTGCGCCAGGCCAGCACGAGGAACATAGCCGACAGCAGCAGTGCGCCGAAGCGGTCCAGCCGGGCATTCACGGCCGAGGAGGCCCGGGCGGTGAAAAAGTCCACGATGATGTTCTGGCGGCGCAACTGGCACCAGGGCATGAACAGCGCGATCGCGGCCCCTGCGGCCACGGCCGTGAGTTCGTAGTCGCCCAGGACAGTCCAGCCTGTGGTGTTGCGGCCCACAATGCTTGCACAGGTGACCAGCGTCACCCCCGTGAGAATGACCCCGGCCAGCACCGCGCAAGCCTGGGCGAGAAACGATAGGAACTTCAAGGCAGGGTCCTGTCAAAAAATCAAACCGATCCATTCCGGTAACCACCAGAGCGGATCGGCATGGAGCAGCGCAACCGGGTGCGCCTGGCGACACCGCCGAGGTTATCGGCTGTGCTTTTCGATCAGGGCCCGCGCCTCAGCAGCAAGCTTGGCACCGTCGATGCCCTTGCCCTTCACCTCGTTGATCCAGTCGGTTTCCACACTGGCAGCCGTGCGGCGCCAGCGCTGCGTCTCGGCCAGGTCCAGGGCCACGATGTTGTTCTTGGCGCGCTCGGCAATCTGGCGGCCCACCTTGTCGCCCTCGTCCATGGCGCGGCCAAACATGGCGGCGGTCTCGATGCCGGAGTTCTTGTCGATCACGGCCTTGAGATCGGGCGGAAGCTTGTCATAGCTGGCCTTGTTCATCGAGAACGCAAAGGTCTGCGTGTACAGGCCTTCCTTGCCAGCAAAGGTCGTGTGGTTGCGCACCAGCTCGGTCACCTTCAGCGAAGGCGTCACCTCCCAAGGGATGGTGGTGCCGTCGATGGTGCCCTTGCTCAGCGCATCGGTCACGGCAGGGACAGGCATGCCAACCGGCGTGGCGCCCAGCTTGGTGAGCATGTTGCTGATGATGCGCGAGCCACCGCGC
Organism: Acidovorax sp. Leaf73; assembly: GCF_916855635.1. NCBI lineage: Bacteria > Pseudomonadati > Pseudomonadota > Betaproteobacteria > Burkholderiales > Comamonadaceae > Acidovorax > Acidovorax sp. Leaf73. The sequence goes on along the minus strand of NZ_CAKASI010000003.1, from coordinate 694,903 downwards.
ACCTTCATGCCGCGCAGGCTTTCCAGGCCGGTGACGGGCGTCTTGGTATGGAACAGGCCAGGGCCGTGGGTGTGCACGGCGATCAGCTTGACGTCCTTGAACTCATCGGCCGCGAACTTCTCGACGTATTCCTGGATGGCGCGCGAAGACGCTTCAGCGTTGCCGCTCATGAAGGGCAGCTCGAACACTTCCGTCTTGGGGAAGCGGCCCGGGGTGTAGCCCAGCACCGTCCAGGTGAAGTCCACCACGCCGTCGCGCGCCTGGTCAAACAGCTGTGGCGGCGCACCGCCCAGCTGCATGGCGTGGAACAGTTGCACCTTGATCTTGCCGCCCGACTCGGCCTCGACCTTCTGGGCCCAGGGCACCAGGGCCTTGGCCGGGATGGTGGCCTGGGGTGGGAGCATCTGGTGCAGCCGCAAGGTCACGGTCTGCGCCATGGCACTGCCAGCCACCGTTGCCAGGGCCGCCGCCCCCAGGGCCGTCAATGCGGCGCGTCGCTTGAAGAAGTTCATTTTTTGTCTCCGGTCTCGATTTATCTGCACATCTGCGAGGCCACACCCCAGGGCCGCAGAGAACCTGCGGCATGGAGCGGGACACTGTCCCGCCCCCACTGTGCATGCAGTCGCATCCACATGCCAGTTCTATGACGGACTTTCAGCTATGCCGTAACGTTATGAAACCGGTGAAACCCGCAGACCCTGCAACCCTCGCGCTTGGTTGGTTGTCCGTCACCCCCGCCGAATGAGCGTGAGGGCGGGCATGTCGGCATGCACCTGCCCACCGGCCTGGCCCGACAAGGCTGCACGCAGGTTGCGCTGCGCGAGGCGCGAATGCTCGCGCATGATCGCCTCGGCCCGCGCGCCCTCGTGGTGCTCAATGGCGTCCAGCAGCTGGCGATGCTGGTCTTGGGCCACTACCAGCAAGTCGCGCGCCTGCGGCGAATGGGTCTGCACCATCACAAAGGCCGAGGGCGACGCAAACGGCAAGCCCTTGACCCGCTCAAGCTCCCGCGCCACCACATCGCTGCCCACCATGCGGCCCAGCAGCAGGTGAAAACGTGCGTTCAGCTCCACATAGCGCGAGAAACCCACGTCGTCCAGCGTGGAAGGGGCCAAGGTGGTGTCGATGGCATCCAGGCAGGCATGGGCGTCGGCCAGCACGGCGGCATCCACCCCGCGCTCGGCCGCCAGGCGCGCGGCCAGCCCCTCCAGCGTGCCGCGCAGTGCAATGGCGTCGGCCACATCGGTTTCGGAAAAGGTGCGCACGGCGTACCCGCCCCCGGGCAGCAGCTGCAGCAGGCCCTCTTGCTCCAGCCGCATGAGCGCGGCGCGGATGGGCGTGCGCGACACCCCCAGCTTCTCGACGATGGCCAGTTCGGCAATGCGCGCACCGCCCGGCAACTCGCCCGCCAGGATCATTTCACGCAGGCGCAGCTGCGCCTTCACCGACTGCGAAGCGCCACCTTCGGCAGCGTCGCCCGGGGCGGAATCCGCCAGGAGGGGCTCAGAGAGGTTCATGTGGAGTGTGCGGAGAGGTGATCAGAAAAAACCATGCAACCAAGGCTTGGGTCAGCCCGGCAACCCATTAATGTATACAAACAAAAACTAACCCAACTAAAAAATTCAAAAAATAGCTTCAAAAACAATGACATATGCGATATACCAATTCGCAATAGCTGCTTTTCAACGATTGAATGTATACATCGAACGGCCTTTTTTGCACAATCCGCTTCACAACACCAAAGCGCTGAAGGCGGCCTGCGGGCCAGGCCAACAACATCCCACCACCCCACGGAGAGAGACAAGCATGTTTCCCAAAAACGCCTGGTACGTAGCCTGCACCCCTGACGAGATCGCCGAAAAGCCCCTGGGCCGCACCATCTGCGGCGAGAAGATCGTCTTCTACCGCCCCGCGCCCGACCAGGTCGCCGCGCTGGACGACTTCTGCCCCCACCGGGGCGCACCACTGTCGCTGGGCACGGTGTGCGAAGGCCACCTGCAATGCGGCTACCACGGCCTCAGGGTGGAATGCACGGGCAAGTCGGTGTCCATGCCCGGCCAGCGCGTCCAAGGGTTTCCCAAGGCGCGCAGCTTTCCGGTGGTGGAGCGCTACGGCTTCATCTGGGTGTGGCCCGGCGACGCGGCGCAGGCCGACCCCGCCACCATCCACCACCTGCCCTGGGCCAACAACCCCGAATGGGCCTATGGCGGCGGGCTGTACCACATTGCCTGCGACTACCGCCTGATGATCGACAACCTGATGGACCTGACGCACGAGACCTACGTGCACTCCACCAGCATCGGCCAGAAGGAAATCGACGAGGTGCCCTGCAAGACCCGCGTGGAGGGCGACGAGGTGATCACCAGCCGCTTCATGGAAGGCATCGAAGCGCCGCCCTTCTGGAAGATGGCGCTGCGCATGAACGGCCTGCCCGACGACCAGCCGGTGGACCGCTGGCAGATCTGCCACTTCACACCACCCAGCCATGTGCTGATCGAAGTGGGCGTGGCGCTGGCGGGCAACGGCGGCTATGACGCCCCGGCGGACAAGAAGGCATCGAGCATCGTGGTGGACTTCATCACGCCCGAGACCGAGACTTCGATCCACTACTTCTGGGGCATGGCGCGCAACTTCAAGCCGCAAGACCCCTCGCTCACCACGCAGATCCGCGAGGGCCAGGGCAACATCTTTGCCGAAGACCAGGACATGCTGGAACAGCAGCAGCAGAACCTGCTGCGTTACCCCGACCGCAAGCTGCTCATGCTGAACATCGACGCAGGCGGGGTGCAGTCGCGCAAGATCCTGGACCGCATCATCGCGGCCGAGCAGGCCGCCGCTGCACCCCAGGCGGTGGCCGCATGACCGCGCAGGAAACGATCCAGGTCCGCGTCGTCAAAAAGCAGGCCGAGGCCGAAGGCATTGCCAGCTTCGAGCTGGCGCGCGTGGACGGCGCCGCACTGCCCCCGTTCAGCGCGGGTTCGCACATCGATGTGCATCTGCCCGGAGGTGTGACGCGGCAGTATTCGCTGTGCAACGCCTCGCACGAATCGCACCGCTACCGCATTGCCGTGCTGCGCGATCCGGCGTCGCGTGGCGGCTCGGTCGCCATGCACGACAGCGTGCACCAGGGCGATGTGATCACCATCAGCACACCCCGCAACCACTTTGCGCTGCACCCAGCGCAGCGCACGGTGCTGCTGGCCGGTGGCATTGGCGTCACGCCGCTGCTGTGCATGGCCGACCGGCTGGCGCGCACGGGCGCCGACTTTGCGCTGCACTACTGCACGCGCTCTGCCGAACGCACGGCGTTTGCTGCCGAGATCGCCGCATCGGCCATGGCACCGCGTGTGCATTTCCATTTCGATGCGGGCCCGGCCGAACAGAAGCTGGACATTGCCGCCGTGCTGGCCGCGCCCGGGCCCGACAAGCGCCTGTATGTATGTGGACCGGCAGGCTTCATCGACCATGTGGTGAACAGTGCCAAGGCCCTGGGCTGGGCGCAGGACCACATCCACCTCGAATACTTTGGCGCCCCTGCGCAGGACACCTCGGGCGATCAGGGCTTTGACGTGCGCATTGCCAGCACGGGCAAGGTCTACGCGATTGCGCCCGATGTGTCGGTGGTGGAAGCCCTGCGCAAGGAGGGCATCGACATCCTGACCTCGTGCGAGCAGGGCGTGTGTGGCACCTGCCTCACGCGCGTGCTGGAGGGCGAGGTGGACCACCGCGACATGTACCTGACGGACGAAGAAAAGGCAGCCAACGAGCAGTTCATGCCCTGCTGCTCGCGCGCGCGCAGCAAGCTGCTCGTGTTGGATTTGTGAAGTTGAACACCCCCTGAGTCGCCTGCGGCACCTTCCCCCTGAAGGGGGACGACGCCCTCGCTGCGGGGCGGCCCTTGCCAGGCGTCCCCCGCGTGGGGCTCGCGAGGGTTTGGCCGAAAAACTCCTGAATTGATAGCTGCTGGCACTTATCCATCAAGCGCTAGCAGCCAATTTCACTCAAAACTCACTCTTCCACGGCCGTGCGGATCGTGTCGCGGCCGTGCCGGTCTTTGACGCGGCCCAGGTCGGTGTCGAGCGCGCGGGCCAGTTTGTCCACAGCGCCGATGAAGGCGTTGGCCATCTTGTCGGCTTCGTCGGTCACAGTGACCGGCTGGCGGCCGGTGACGCGTGCCTCGAGGCGGCAGCGTTTGTCATTGGCGCCGGACTTGCCCGCATCCAGATCTGACAGAAACACCTCCAGCCGCGTGATGTGGTCCTGAAAGCGCGTGAGGCGGCTCTTGGACTCGTCCGTGATCCATTGCGCGAGCGACTCGCCGCCGTGGATGTGGTCGTCGGTGTTGACTTGTACTTGCATCAGAGTTCCTTTCAGATGACGTTGCTCAGGGGTCCATGATGGCACCGCAGGCCTTGACCCCGGAAAACACATGTCAAAACATCCTCAGAACCTGTTCAAGGTCTTTTCGGGGATCGCATTGGAGTGCCATCGGGAGGAGTGGAAGCTTCGGATGCGCCGCATGGGCTCGTGCCCATGCAAGCAGCCGGGGCGCCAAAGCTCCGAGTTCATCGGCCCGATTTCACTCCAACCCTTCGGGCAAGTGCCTTGTGCGACCCCGAAAAGACCTTGAACAGGCTCCTACAACTTGTCCAGCGCCACGGCGGGCGACCAGTCGCTGCCAGCGGGCAAGGCGCGCGCCTCTGCCACGCGCTGCTGCAGGCGCAGCGCCGCCGCATCCCCAGGCACGCGTGCCAGCACCTGCGCCAGATAGCCGCAAGCGCCGTTCCAATCGCGCGCGTGGAAGGCATTGAGCGCGGCCAGGCTGGCATCCCGCACAGCGGCATCGCCACACGGTGTGAACACACGCACGGGCTCGGTTTTGCCCTTCACGACCACATCATCGAGCGCGCGCAGAGCCACCGAGGAAGGCAGCTGCGCGGCGGTGGCGGCAGAGAGCAGGATGCCGGTGCCAAAGGCCTTGTTGGCGCCCTCCAGCCGTGCGGCCAGGTTCACCGCATCGCCAATCGCGGTGTACGAAAAGCGCTGCTCCGACCCCACGTTGCCCACCACCACCCGCCCCGTGTGCAGGCCAATGCGCATGTGGATGGGCGGCAGGCCCCGCGCACGCAGGTCGGCCACCAGCACCTGCATGGCCTGCTGCATGAGGATGGCCGCAGTCACCGCGTGCTCGGCGTGCTGCGGGTCGTCGAGCGGCGCCCCCCAAAAGGCCATCACCGCGTCGCCGATGAACTTGTCCACCGTGCCACCCGTGGCGTGCACGATGGGCGTCATGGCGTTGAAATACGCAGTGAGCACTTCCACCGTCTGCTCGGCACTGAGCTGCTCCGATAGCGTGGTGAAGTTGGCCAGGTCGGTGAACATGAGCGTGACCTCGCGCGCCTCGCCGCCCAGGCGCATCAGCTCGGGCTGCGCAATGAGGCGCGAGACCACGGCGGGCGGCACATACTGTGCAAACATCGCCCGCGTCTGGCGCGCGCGCCGGCGCACAAAGGCATAACCCGCCAGCGCCGCTGCGCCGTAGACCGCCACTGCCGCCGCCGCAGGCAGCAAGGGCGGCCACCACAGCTGAAAGCGCCCGAACAGCCACCACGAGGCTCCCGCTATCGCCGCCACCAGCGCCGCCGCCAGCGCTGCGGCGCCCGCCGGGTGCAGCCTGCGGTTGCCCCATAGCAGCAAGGGGACCAGCAGCGCTACGAGGGCCAGCGTCCAGCCTTCGGGCACGGTGCGCAGCCCGCCGCCGGTGAGGTAGTTGTCCACCAGCGTGGCCTGCAGTTCCACACCGGGAAACAGGCGCTCGCCCCCTGCGGTGCCAAACGGTGAATTGAACAGGTCGGCCTGCGACCGCGACAACTCGGTCGCGGTGCGCGCCGAGCGCCCCACCAGCACGATCTTGTTCTTGAAGAAGCCCGCAGGCAGCAGGCCCGGCTCCAGCGCCTGGTAGTACGAGCGCGTGTCAAACGTGCCGCGCGGGCCCCGGTAGCCGATCCAGTCGAAGTGGCGCAGCACCGGCAGCTTGCCGCGCGCCTCGGCCGCGCGCTGGGCCAGCCGCAGGGCAAAACCCTCGCGCGCCACGGGCACACGGCGCACCACAAAGTCATCGTCGGGCTCCACCCCGGCATCGCCCGCATCGGCTCCGGCGTCCAGAAACCGCTGCAGTGGCATCACGTCCAGCCACAGCGCAGCGTTGCTGCTGTCGATCTTTTCACGGGTGGCGGCCAGCACCACGGGGCCGGTCTCAGCGATGGCCTGCGCCAGTGCGGCATCTTCGGCTTCGGTTGATGGGTCGGCGAACACGATGTCCAGGCCCACGGCGGCGGCACCCTCGTCGTGCAAACGCTGCAAAAGCGCTGCATGCACGCTGCGCGGGAAGGGCCAGGTGTGTTGCAGCTCTTGAAACGTGGGTTCGTCAATCGCCAGGATCACCATGGGCAGCGCCGTGCGCTGCGGCGCAGTCCAGGCCGTGAGCACGTCGAAGGTCTTGAACTCCAGCGCGTGCCAGGTGCGGCTGAACGTGGCCGCCCCCACCAGCAGCAGCGCCAGCGCGCAGGCTGCCAGCGCGTAGACCTGTTGCTGGCGCCGGACCGCTGGTGATGCGGAATCAGAAGCGGTAGCGCGCGTCCAGAACATACCGGGACTTTCTGCGGTCTGACTTCGGCGCCCACAGGTTCAATGCGGCCACGCCCACCACCCAGTGTTTGTCCTGCGATTCCCAGAAACCCATCAGGTCCAGGCCCCAGCCGGGCGCCATGCGCGTGAGGTTTTCCTTGTCTTCAAAACGCTCCGACCGGTACACCGCACGGCCGCTGACATAAAACCGCTGCGGGCTGACCCAGGTGGCGCCCAGCACTGCGGTGTGGCGCGGAATGTAGGGGATGCGCCCTGCCGGCCCCTCCGTGTCGTAGATATGGCTTTCGCTGCCCTGGTAGAGGTACTTGGCGTAGCCCGACCAGCGCCGGTTGAACATGTGGTTGACACCGGCACCCAGTGTCTTGAGGTTGCCAGCGTCGAAGCTGGGCGTGTCTTCCAGCAGGTCGGTGGTGGAGAGGTTGACCAGCTGGACGTTGCGCATTTCTTCCAGGAACGGCAGGCTGGGGGTGCGCAGGTCTACGCCCACGGTACCGGGGTTGCGCACACGCAGATGGTCTGCACGCAGGCTCAGGAACGTATTGGCTCCCAGTTCCATGCCCAGTTGCGCCACGGTGCGCTTGTGGCGGCCACCAGCTTCCACCAGCCGGTCTTCCACGGGAATGCCTGCCGTTTCCACGCTGGTGAGGGTGGAAACGCTGAGTGGCCGCAGCCAGTCCTGGTAGGCCATGCGTACGGTGGTGCCTGCGGCGGGTTGCCACACCATGCCTACGCGGGGGGTGACGACGCGCTCCATCTCGGCACGGCGCGCGGTTTCGTCGGTGAACTCCTCAAGATTGACCAGGAGGCTTTGGGTCCGTCCATCGACACGGTGCCGGATTTGCTGCAACCCCAGTGCGGCATCCAGGTTCAGCGCCGTGTTCAGACGCTGGTTGGTGGCCAGGGTCAACGCCGTGTAGCGCCGATCGATGTGGTTGTAGCCATCGACGAGAAGGTAGTCGGTGTAGCGCCCAAACCCAGGGATATCCGCAGCGACCCCCGCTATGCCGCCAATCAGATTGTTCTGGCGCTCGCGCACGTGTTCCAGCGCCACGCTCCAGCGGCTTCCCGGCGCAGGGTCCACCGTATGACGCAGTTGCACATCGCTGAGCTGCTTGCTTGGCTCGCTGCCCACGCCCATGACGCTCACGAACGGAGGTGCGAAATATAGCGTGGGGTAGTTCCGCAGAACGCTGTTTTCGACACCCCGTCCAAGCTTGATCCAGGTCTGCTCCGTCGGCCCCCACCGGTACGCCATTCCAAGGGCGCCCTGTGTACTCTCGTTGTCCATGGACGTCTCAAGCAGGTTCTGGCTGCGCAAACGCATGTCGAACTGGTTGACATAGGCAAACAGGTTGATGCGCTCGGTAGGCTGCATGCCAGCCCCCACCGTGACTGCCCGCGCGCGCACGTCGCCATAGCCACCGCGCACGGCGGGCGCATCGTTGACCTGGAGGTCAAACGGGAACTCGCTGGCATTGGCCGACTGCGCCTTGAAGAACCACGACACGGGCACACGGCTGTTGTCCATGCCGTTGAGCGTGACCGCAGGGGCCCGCATGCGGTACTGGTCGCGGTCCAGCGTCACCCCCACCGCCCCATGTGCCCCGGGTTGCTGCAGCAGCGACGAATAGCGCTGGCTCGCACCAAACGCCATCGGGTCTGTGAGGAAACCCTGGAACAGCGCCGAGTTCTTGTTGAACTCTCCCGCATACCGGTCTGCCAGGAACAGGTGGCTCCCGCCCCAGTAGGGATAGAAGCTCTGCTGCGCCAGTTCCAGCGCCCAGTCTTCCATGCCAAAGAAGGCCATGGAGGCCCCCAGGTTGGCGCTGCCTTTCTGGTCGTTGGCGACCTGGTTGAGCGACTTGAGGTAGGGCATGCGTTGCACCGCTGCGCGCGCAGCCTCCACCGCTTCGCCGGGCTGGAACAGGTCGGTGTGGATCTGTGCCAGCAGCATGTAGGGCACGGGGTCCTTGTCGTCCAGGCTGCTGGCCTGGCGCAGCGTGGCCAGTGCGTCCTGGGGGCGGCCGAGCTGGTAGTACGCCACGGCCGTCCAGGTTTTGGCGCGGGCGTAGCGGGGCTCCATCACACCCGCGCGCAAAAAGGCATCCAGCGCGGCCTGAGGGTAGCCCTGCTTGAGGTGCAGCAGCCCCTGGCCGGTGAGTGCCACGTAGTCCGCCGGGTTGTCGCCCAAAGCGGTGGCAAAGGCCTGGCCCGCCTCGGTGAACTGGTTGGTGAAGGTTTCCAGCGTGCCCAGTTCGCCCCAGGCGCCGGGACTTTGGGGCGACAGCGCCAGCGCCTGCTGCAGATTGGCGCGGGCGGGGCGGGCGTCTTCGCGTTCGGTGTGGGCACTGCCCAGGCCCTGCCAGCCCCGGGCGTCTTGCGGCGCGAGCTGCGTGGCCTCGGTGTACGCGCTCAGCGTGCCGGGGGCATCTCCCCGGCGGCGGGCCAATTCAGCCCGCACCATCGCAAGCTCTGCATGCGCCGTGCCCTGTGCCGGGGCCAGCGTGGCGGTGGCCTCGTCCACGCGGTCGCTCAGCAGTTGCACCCGGGCCAGCTGGGCCACCAGGGCCGGGTGCGCGGGCCAGCGCTGCAGGGCGGTGCGCAGCGTGGTGGCCGCAGCGGCCGCGTCGCCTTCCATGAGCAACACGTCCGACTGCATGAGCCAGACCGGCAGCGGGGCGGCCGGCGTGGCCGCCTGGCGGGCCAGCTGTTCGCGCGCAGCGAGGACATCGCCCGCCTGCAGTGCGATGGCGGTTTCCATCACGGCCACCCAGGGTGCGGGTGCGCTGCCGTTTGCTTTCGCCTGCGCCAGCGCGGCACGCGCGGCGGGCAGATCGCGGGCCACCAGCGCGGTGCGCACCGGGGCCAGCGCTTCGGGCACGGTCTCGGCGGCCAGGTGCGGCAGCGGGTCGGCGCTCAGGGCGTTCACCCACTGGATGCGGTCGCGCGGCTGGCTCAGCACCAGCTTGACCGGTGCCTTGCCCACTTCGGCATAGGCGGCCTCGTTGGCGCCCACCGACACCTGCCCCTGCGCATTGGAGAACTCCACCGTGCCCGACAGCACGGTCAGCAAGGTGCGGCCGTCGTCCTCCACGCTGATGTCCCAGTCGGTGCCCCGGATCGCCGCCGTGGCCGCCGGGGTCTCCAGGTTCAGCCGGGAGCCATCGGCGCGGCGCGTCTGCGTCCAGGCCCGGCCCGCGTTGAGCAGCAGCGTGGTCACCGGCTGAGCGGGTGTGGCCACGCCCTTGACCTGCAGCACCGTGTTCTGGTGCAGGCGCAGCTGGGTGTCGTCGGCAAACAGCAGGGCCATCCGCGCCGCTTGCCGGGTGCGCACGAAATCGCCCGTGGCGAGGGCCTGGGCCGGGCGAGCGGGCTGCCAGTCGGCTGCAGCGGCGGCACGCTGGTCGCCCGTGCCCTGCAGGCTGACGATCTCGGCGGCAGCACCTGCGGGCACAGCGGCCTGGGCCAGCAGCGGCCAGGCCAGGGCAGTCAACGTGGCCAGCGCCGTGAGCGCGGGCAGGCAATGCTTCTTGTGGGACATGTCGTGGGCTTTCGGGGAAGGCTGGAGGGGCACCACCTGGCGCAGCCTCCCTGGCGCCCGGCGAGCAGAAATTATGGCCAGCCCACCGCCCCAACCGGCCTCTTGCGAGACACCGCAGGGTTGCATTTTCATGAAGAAAGCCACATTTCGTAGCACTGCTTTACCGGCGGCAGGCCTCGCGCAGCCCTGCACGGCCCCTTCCTACAGACGTGGCGCGGGGGCGGTGCTACAAATTGGTAACCCAAGATTGCATTGATCACACGCCCCGCGCGTGTTCCCTGGAGCCCACCACCCATGCCCGCCGCACCCCGCCTCAAGATTGGCCTGTCCGCCTGCTTTCAACACGCCGACCCCGCCCGCCCGTTGTTCACTGGCAAGACGCTGCAGTACGTCGAGCAGTCCATCGCCCACTGGCTCATGTCGGCCGGTGCCATGGTGGTGATGGTGCCCTGCCCCACGGGCGAGACGGCACGCGGTGACGTGACGCTGGACCACTACGCCGAGTGGCTCGACGGCATCGTGATGCACGGTGGCGCCGACGTGTGGCCGGGCAACTATGGCGAGGAGCCCCTGCGCGAAGAGTGGGTGGGCGACCGCGTGCGCGACCTGTACGACCTGGCCGTGGTGAAAGCCTTTGCCCAGGTGGGCAAGCCCATCTTTGGCGTGTGCCGGGGCCTGCAGCTCATCAACGTGGCCTTTGGCGGCGCGCTGTACCAGGACATCGAGACCCAGCACCCCGGTGCGCAGCAGCACCGCAACGCCAGCACCTACGACCAGCATTTCCACGACATCCAGATCCTTCCCGACTCGCACCTGGCCACGCTGTACCCCAACACGCCACGCGCTCGGGTCAACAGCATTCACCACCAGGGCATCAAGCGAGTGGCGCCCGAGTTTGTGGTCGAGGCCCTGAGCGAGCCCGACGGCGTGCCCGAGGCGATTCGCCTCAAGCCCGCGCCGGGGCGCGGCTACATCGCCGCCACGCAATGGCACCCGGAGTTCCACAAGCAGGGTTCAGACACGCTGGACGACACGGCCATCCTGAATGACTTTCTGGCGGCGTGCGAACAGGCCAAGGCCCACCCACGGCCGGTGCTGCGCCCCGCGCCTTCGTTGCGGGAACGGGCGGCGCGGCGGCTGCGAAAGGCGCTGTCACGGCAGCGCGACTGACCCCGCGGGTCAGGCTCCTTCCATAGGCAACACAGCGGCCAAGACCTCTTGCAGCTGCGCCCGCAGCCAGCGGTGTGCCGCGTCTTGCTGGTAGCGCACATGCCAGATCAGGTACATGGGCAGACTGGGGCAGGCCACGGGCACCGGCACACCCGCCAGCGCGGCCAACGCGGTGCGCCCCATCAGCGACGGCGCTGTAGTGAGCAGCGAGGTGCCCCGCACAAACGCGGGCAGCGCGGCAAAGCCGGGCACGCGCACCACCAGGCGGCGGCGCACACCACGTGCTTCCAGTTGCCGGTCCAGTTCCAGCCCCCGGTGCGCCTCGTAAGCCACCGTGGCGTGGTCCGCCGCCAGGTACTCCGCCTCTGAGGCCGGAGCGCTGCGCACGACCGGGTCATAGAACACGCGGTATTGGTCTTCAAACAGACGCTTTTGCACGATGTCGGTGCCCTCGGGCGGGCGGGGGCTGATGACCAGTTGGCACGCGTCAGACCGCAGCAGCTCGGCACTGGGCGCGCCGCTGGGCACGATGCGCAGCGTGACGCCCGGTGCAGCAGTGCGCAGGCGCGCGGCCAGCGCGGGCAAAAGCAGATCGCGCTGAAAGTCGTTGGCGGCGATGGTCAGCTCGGTCTGCCAGGCGCTCGGGTCAAACTCGGCCCCTTGGGCAAACAGCTGCATCTGGTGCAGCATGTCACGCGCGGGCTGGGCCAGGGCCTCGGCCCGGGCGGTGGGCACGATGCCACGCCCGCGCTTCACAAAAAGCGGGTCGCCGGTAATGGCGCGCAGCTTGTCGAGCAGGTGGCTCACGGCCGACTGGGTGACGCCCAGGCGATCAGCCGCCGCCGTGATGCTGCCCGTCTCCAGCACCGCCAGTAGCAGCTTCAGCAGGTGGCCGTCCAGCGCTGATCCATCGAAATTGCTCATGCATTCGATGATGTTTTGAGGCTTCATCTTTGGCAATGGCGTCGCGACACTGCGGGCTGACTTACATCAAGCCCCGGAGACTTCCATGCCTTCCCCACTGCCCCCGATCCCCGGCACCACGCCGTTCGATGGCGACCAGGCCCGCAAGGGCTATGCGCTGAACAAGATGTGCTTCTCGTTCAACGACGAAGCCAACCGCAAGGCCTTTCTGGCCGACGAAGAGGCGTACATGAAGAAGTACGGCCTGAACGAACAGCAGGCCGCCGCCATCCGCGCCAAGAACGTGTTGCAGCTGATTGCCGCGGGCGGCAACGCCTATTACCTGGCCAAGTTCGCGGGCATCTTCAAGCTGGACATGCAGGACATCGGCGCGCAGCAGACGGGCATGACCAAAGACGAATTCAAGGCCATGCTGGTCGCAGCGGGCAAATAAGGAGACAAACCCATGGCACAACTCATCGGTGGCCTCGGCACCTCGCACATCCCGGCCATTGGCAACGCCATCCACAAGGGCCTGCAGAACGATCCGTACTGGAAGCCCTTCTTCGACGGCTTTCCGCCCATCCGCCAGTGGCTGGACGAGAAGAAGCCGGACGTGGTGGTGATGTTCTACAACGACCACGGCCTGAACTTCTTTCTCGACAAGATGCCCACCTTTGCCGTGGGTGCGGCGGCGCAATACAACAACGCCGACGAAGGCTGGGGCATCCCCACGCTGCCGCCCTTCCCGGGCGAGGTGGACCTGTCATGGCACCTCATCAACACGCTGATCGAGCAAGAGTTTGACGTGACCACCTGCCAGGAGATGCTGGTGGACCACGCCTGCACGCTGCCGCTCAAGCTCTTCTGGCCCGAGGGCGATTGCCCCGTGGCGGTGGTGCCGGTGTGCATCAACACCGTGCAGTTCCCGCTGCCATCTGCCAAGCGCTGCTACGCACTGGGCAAGGCCGTGGGCCAGGCGATCCAGAGCTGGGACAGCGACAAGAAGGTGGCGGTGATTGCCTCGGGCGGCCTCAGCCACCAGCTCGACGGCGAGCGCGCGGGCTTCATCAACAAGGCGTTTGACCTGCAGTTCATCGAGAGCCTGACCACCAACCCCGAATGGGCCACGCAGTTCAGCGTGCACGAGCTGGTGGAAAAGACCGGCACCCAGGGCGTGGAGCTGCTGATGTGGCTGGCCATGCGGGGCGCCCTGGCCACTGCGAGTGCGGGCGTGCGGCGGGTGCACAGCAACTACCACATCCCGATCTCGAACACGGCGACCGCAGTCATGGCACTGGAAACGGTCTGACCTCGTCGATTTCAAGCATTTTTAGCCGCTAGCGCTCATCCATAAAGCGCAAGCAGCTATCAATTCAGGATCGGCAACCTCTCCACAATTCCCCCCAGGCTGGTGTCAGGCATCCGAGATACTGTAAATTCATCCAGTGAATTTACAGTCCAAACTCGCCATCCTGGCCGACGCCGCCAAGTACGACGCCTCGTGCGCATCCAGCGGTGCTGCGCCGCGCAACTCGGTGGGCGGGCGCGGCATGGGGTCCACCGAGGGCATGGGCATCTGCCACAGCTATGCGCCGGACGGGCGCTGCATCTCCCTGCTCAAGATTCTGCTCACCAACTTCTGCCAGTACGACTGCCTGTACTGCGTGAACCGGGTGACCAGCAACGTGCCCCGCGCACGCTTCACGGTCGATGAGGTGGTGCAGCTCACGCTCGATTTCTACCGCCGCAATTGCATCGAGGGGCTGTTCCTGTCCAGCGGCATCATCCAGAGCCCGGACTACACCATGGAGCAGGTGGTGGAGGTGGCCCGCGTGCTGCGCGAAGAGCACGACTTTCGCGGCTACATCCATCTGAAGACCATTCCCGATGCAGCGCCGGAGCTGATGGAGCGCGCAGGCCGCTATGCGGACCGCCTGTCCATCAACATCGAGCTGCCCACGGCCGAAGGCCTCACGGCCCTGGCGCCAGAAAAAGACAGCGCCGCCATCGACCGCTCCATGGCCCGCATGGCGGTGCACATTGGAGAATCCCGCGCCGCGCGCAAGGAGCAGGCTGCACTGCCCATCGTGTCCATGCCGCAGTCGCGCACCACACTCCGCGCCAGCGTGCCGCACTTTGCGCCCGGCGGGCAGAGCACGCAGATGATCGTGGGGGCGGATACGACCAACGACCGCACCATCCTCGCCACCAGCGCGCGGCTGTACGGCGTGCACCGGCTGCGGCGCGTGTACTACTCGGCCTTCAGCCCCATCCCCGACGCGGCCCGCGCCCTGCCACTGGCCGCGCCACCCACGGTGCGCGAGCACCGGCTGTACCAGGCCGACTGGCTGATGCGCTTTTACGGTTTCACCCACGACGAGATCGTGCCGCCCAGCCAAGGCAACCCAGGCAGCCAGGCCGGCATGCTGGCGCTGGACATGGACCCCAAGCTGGCCTGGGCGCTTGCGCACCGCGAGCGTTTTCCGGTCAACCTCAACACCGCCCCGCGCGAACTGCTGCTGCGCGTGCCCGGCTTTGGCGTGCAGACGGTGGACCGCCTGCTGGCCGCGCGCCGCGTGCGCCGCCTGCGGCATGCGGACCTGGCGCGGCTGCATGTGCCGCTGAAGAAAGTGCTGCCCTTTGTGGAGGCGGCCGACTACCGCCCCGGCCGTGCGCTGGACGCTGCCGACCTCGCCGCGCAGCTGGCGCCGCCGCCGGTGCAGCGCAGCCTGTTCTGAGCTGGAGCGGCACGGATGCAGCGCCACACCATCACGCTGGACCACGCCACCGACTGGCCCGGTTTTCGCCAAGCGGCACGCGCCCTGGTGCAAGCCAACGTGCCTCCGCAGGCGGTGGACTGGCGCTACCAGGCGGATGCCGCTGAAGACCTGTTTGCGCCCGAGCCTGCTGCCAGCGACACCTTGCCCAGCCCAGCCCCCGATGCGCCGCCGCTGCGCGTACCGCCCGACTTTGTGCACCTGTGCGAGCAGCTCATCCTGCACCGCGACCGGGGCCGCTTTGCGCTGATGTACCGCCTGCTGTGGCGCATGGCGCAGGGCGGCCATGAAGCCGACAGCGCGCGACACGACCCGCTGGACGCCGACCGCATGTTGGCCCACCACATGGCCCGTGCCGTGGGGCGCGACAAACACAAGATGCACGCCTTTGTGCGCTTTCGGCCCGTGGTGGAACCCGACGGCCAGACCCTGCACATGGCCTGGTTCGAGCCCGACCACTACATCACCGTGGCCAACGCGGGTTTTTTCATCCGCCGCTTCACACAGATGCGCTGGGCCATCCTCACCCCCGACGCCAGCGTGCGCTGGGACGGCCACCAGCTGCACACCGGCCCCGGCGCGCAGCGCAGCGACGCGCCGCCGCCCGATGCGGGCGAGGCGCTGTGGCTCACCTACTACCGCCACATCTTCAACCCCGCGCGGCTCAAGCTGGCCATGATGAAGAAGGAGATGCCCACGCGCTACTGGCACAACCTGCCCGAGGCCGCGCTCATCACCGAGCTGGCGCAGACAGCGCACGAGCGCAGCGCCAAGATGGTGGAGGCCGAGGCCACCGTGCCGCGCAGGCGCATCGCGGGGACAACGGCACCCCGTGCGCGGCCCGCTGGTGGTGCCCCACTCAGTCCAGCGCCGCCTCGCGCATCACCCGGAACTGAGGGGCCGACACCGGCGGTGTCCAGCGCCACGGCAGCACCTGCGGCCGCCACAGGGCGCGCAACACCGTGAGCCGCAGCACACGCTGTGCGCCGGGCCAGGCAGTACGCGCTGCGCGGTCCCACAGCACCTCGGCCTGCGCGGCAATGTGCAGCAAGCCGCCCTCTTCATAGTCCACCACCAGCAAGCCTGCCAGCGGGTGCAGCGCAAGGTTGCCCAGGGTGTTGAAGAACTGGTTGCCAGGGTAGTCCGGCAGGCTCAGCACCACGCCGGCCTCCGTGTGCGCCACCTGCACAAAGCCTGGCTCGCCGCCCCGGTGCGATACATCCACGCCTTCGCTGTGCCCGGCACCAGGGCGTGGCGCCGAGGCACTGGCAATGAACAGGGTGTCGGCACGCTGCACGCGCGCAATGGCGTCGGCGTCCAGTCCGGCGCCCAGCCACTGCACCGGGCCCGGAGCGGCCAGCGCAGCGCGCAGGCCTGGCTGCCGCGCCTGGATGTATTTGGGGCAGTTGCCAAAGCTCTGCACCACCTGCACGTCCAGGCCGCTATCGCCAAACGCTGCCACCCGCCCGTTCATGCGGTTGCGCCGCCGCGTGTGCGGCTCCAGCCCCAGCACGCCCACGGCCGCGCCAGGCGCCAGGTGTGTGAGCACCGGGTCCTGGGAATCCGGCGCGGTCGCGATCTCCATGCGCTGCGCATCGGGGGTGTGCACAAACCCAGGTGGGCCAGCGAGCATCGTGGCCCACGGCTGGCCTTGTTCATCCAGCGTCCCCAGCAGCAAGGTGGGCAGCTTTTCAAACAGCTCACGGTGCTGGTCGGGCATGTGGTCGCGCAGCACCATCGCACCCACGGCCGCCATGCGCTCGCGCACACCCACGCGCGCCTGCAAGGCCTGCTCACCGGGGTGGAATGCCTCGGGCGGCACCGGCACCACAGCCGATGCAGCGGGCACGGTGGCTGTCATGCCGCCACCTGCTCGGCAGCGGGCAGCTGGTCGGCCAGCACCGGATAGCCCGGCAAGGCCTGCATGCGCGCCACCCAGGCCGCAATGCGCGGGTAGGCATCCAGCGGCAGCCCCGCCAGGTGGGCCTGCGAGGTGTAGCTGACCATGGCCACATCGGCCAGGCTGGGCGCTGAACCCCCGAGCAACCAGGCCCGCCCCTGCAGTTCGTCCTCCATGAAGGCGAGCAGGCGCTTGCCGGTGGCCTGCGCCACCTCGTTCACGGCACGGCCCGTCAACGTCGCAAAGCGCGGCCCTCCGATGCCCGGCGCCAGAAAGCCCGCCGCCAGGCTGAACCAGCGCTGCAACTGAGCCTGCCCCACGGCGTCTTGTGGCAGCCAGGCACTGCCGGGGGCGTAGCGCTGCACCAGGTACACCAGGATGCCATTGCTGTCACTCAGCACCTGGCCCGCGTCCACCAGCACGGGCACCTGGCCCAGCGGGTTGAGCGCCAGAAACTCCGCGCGCTGGTGTTCGCCGCGCAGCAGATTCACATCAATCAGTTCATAGGGCAAGCCGAGCAGGGACAGCATCAGCTCCACGCGATGGCAATGGCCCGAGATGGGCATGCGGTACAGCTGGAGCGGGGTGGAGGGGAACATGGTGAAGCCTCGTCGGTGGGTGAGTGAAAAGATGGCTCGACGATATCTATTGCAAGCTGCGATGTGAATAGCCAATCACCGCTTTTCATAATTGCGGCATCCGCAATAATGGGTCGCATGGACTACCTCGACACCTTGCGCTGTTTTGTGACCGTGGCCGATGCGGGCGGCTTTGCCGTGGCAGGCCGTCGGCTGGGCTGCTCCGCCACGGCCGTCACGCGCGCCATTGCGGCGCTGGAGGCGCGGCTGGGTGTGCTGCTGTTCCAGCGCAGTACGCGTTTGGTGCGGCTGACCGAAGCGGGCGAGCGCTTTTTGCAGGACTGCCGCCCCATCCTGAACGACCTGCACGAGGCCGAGCAGGCAGCCAGCGGTGCACAGGCCGAGGCCCAGGGGCTGCTGTCCATCACCGCACCGCAGATGTTCGGCATCCAGCACGTGGCGCCCATCGTGCAGGGCTTTTTGCACGCCCAGCCGCGTGTGCAGGTGCGCACGCTGTTCGTCAACCGGCTGGTGCATTTGCTTGATGAAGGCATGGACGTGGCCATCCGCATCGCGCACCTGCCCGACTCGGGCCTCACTGCGGTGCAGGTGGGCGCGCTGCGCCGCCTGGTGGTGGCGTCACCCGCCTACCTGGCGCAACACGGCGAGCCCCGGCACCCCGACGAGCTTGCCGCGCACCGCGCCATCGGCTTCTCATTCGATGCGCGGGCCGTGGCGCCCTGGAAGTTCAAGGACGGCGCCACGGGCCAGCCGCAGTTTGCGTGGATCAGCAACAGCAACGAGGTGGACATCGCCGCTGCCGAAGCAGGCCTGGGCCTCACGCGCTGCCTGGCCTACCAGGCCGCCGCCAGCCTGCGCGCGGGGCGGCTGCGCATCGTGCTGGCCGAGCACGAACTGCCGCCCGTGCCCGTGCACATCGTCTACCCCGCCGGGCGGCGCGCACCGGCCAAGGTGCGCGCGTTTGTGGAGTTTGCGCGCGAGCGGCTGGCGGCAGAGCCGGTGCTGCGCGGGCGTGGGCTGGTGCGCGGCGGTGCGCAGTGACAGGCCATGCTTCGAGTATTTTTGGCCTCTAGCGCTTATCTATCAAGCGTTGGTAGCTATCAATTTTGAAGTTTTTGCGAGGCGACGTTGTTCGACTGGGATGGGACCGTCGCCCGCTCTTTCACCATGACACGGAACACGCTACCCGGAGCGGCGGCCGCATCTGGAATACTTGCGCCCTGTGGACACGAGATGTGCGAACGCGCCCGTCACTTACCCATCCAGCGGCCATCCGCTGGAACCCAGCGAACGCAATGACCCGCCGCCCGCCATCCAAGAACGAAAGAAACGAGACAGCACCATGAGCATCTTCGACCGGCTTCTGGGCAGTGTGCGCAAACCGACGGGGAAGCCCGAAGCCCCCGCCGTCCCACCAGCGGCACCCGTGGAACGCCGCCAGCGCAAACGCGTCAACGCCCGCAAGGGCACCACGGTGCTGATCATTGACGACTCGCCGACTGTTGTGGCCGTGCTGCGCAAGGCACTTCGATCTGCAGGCTATGACACCCGCGAGGCGCTCGACGCCGAGCAGGGCCTCGCCCTGATCGCAGAGGAAGCGCCCGAACTGATCTTCCTCGACATCATCCTGCCGGGCATGAACGGGTTCAACGCGCTGCGCGCGATCCGCAAATTGCCCGCTTCGCAGCACATCCCCGTGATCATGATCAGCGGCAACGAGCATGCCACCGAGCAGTTCTACGCCAACCGTATCGGCGCGGACGATTTCATGAAGAAGCCGTTCTCGCGCCACGAGATCTTTGCCCGCATCGAGGCGCTGCTCGACGAGCAGTTCGTCCCCCGGCGCAAGGTGGACGCCGCGCCAACCTCCCCGCCCACTGCGGCCGCTCCAGCCACGCCCACCGCGCCCTGAGATGCAGGCCGATCACGCCGCTTTCTCAGCCGCGATCACATGAACAGCCCTCCAGGGTCTCAAGCTGCAGGTGGTGCACAGACGCGCAGCGCCGCCGCCGTGGCCTGCAGGATCTCGTCCGAAAGGTCCGAATCGTCCACCGCGCGCGCCAGCACCATGGCGCCGACCATGCTCGCGTAGTCGGCCAGCGCGCGCTGGCGTTTGGCCGCCTTGGTGCGGCCGGGCATCAGCGTAGCCAGGGCGTCCACCTGTTTTTGCACCCCATCGGTCACGGCCTGCCGCACGGCGGGGCCCTGGCGCGCGGCGTCGCTGCCCAGCGCGGCCAGCAGGCAGCCGTGGCCGGGCGCGTCGCGATGTCGGGCTGACAGGTAGGCAGATTCCACCGCTCCCAGCGGGTCTTGCCCGTTGTGTGCAGCGTCGCGCGCCAGCGCAGCCCAAGCGGTGTGCAGCTTGCCCAGCGCGCGTTCGGTGGCCTGCGCCATGAGGTCGTCCTTGGATGCAAAGTGGCCATAGAAGCCACCGTGCGTCAGCCCCGCGCTCTTCATGAGGTCGGCCACGCCAATGCCATCGAAACCTTTCTCACGGAACAGCTGCGCGGCCGTGTCCAGGATGCGCTCGCGGTTTTCTGCCATCTGTTCCTTGCTGACTTTCATCGCATTCCCCTTGTTTGCTGCGCTGTCTGAAATCACCCGCTTGACATTTTAAATGATGATCGTCATATAATTCAAACATGATGATCATCATGTAAAACATCTTTCGCCTTTTTCTGTTTTCTTCAGGAAGCCTTTCATGTCCATTGCTGCATCCCATTCATCCCGCACCTCTATGCCCTCCCTGGGCACGGCTGTTGTCACCGGCGCATCGTCCGGCATAGGAGCGGTGTATGCCGACCGCCTGGCCCGGCGCGGCTATGACCTGGTTCTGGTGGCCCGCGACGCTGCACGCCTGACGGCTCTGGCCGACCGCCTGGCACGCGAGACCGGCGTACGCACCGAGGTGCTGCAGGCCGACCTGACCAACCCCGCCGACCGGGCCCGCGTGGAGCAGCGCCTGCAGTCGGACGCCAGCATCACCTTGCTGCTCAACAACGCAGGCATGGCCGTGAGCGGCACGTTCCTCGAGTCCGACATCGATGCGGTGGAACGCATGATTGCGCTCAATGTGGTGGCGCCCACGCGGCTTGCAGCGGCCGTGGCCAAGGGGTTTGCAGCACGCAAGGCGGGCACGCTGATCAACATCGCATCGGTGCTGGCGCTGGTGCCCGAGATGTTCAGCGACACCTATAGCGGCACCAAGGCCTATGTGCTTAACCTCTCCAAGTCACTGCAGGCCGAACTGGGCCGCCACGGCGTGCGCGTGCAGGCTGTGCTGCCGGGCGCTACACGCACGGAGATCTGGGACCGCGCGGGCACGCCCATCGCCCACCTGCCGCAAGAGATGCTGATGGATGTGGACACCATGGTGGACGCAGCGCTGGCAGGCCTGGACCAGGGTGAAGAGGTGACCATCCCGTCGCTAGAAGCCGTGCATGAATGGACCGCACTGGAAGACGCCCGCCGCGCGCTGGGCCCCTTCCTGTCGCTGCGCGACCCGGCACGCCGCTACCTGGCCGCCGCTGCCGCCTAACCCGCAACCCACCCCACCAAACGTCACCCCCGAAAGGCATCGCCATGAAAGCCCTGATCACCGCGTATGCACGCTCGCCCTTTCACTTTGCGCGCAAGGGCGCGCTGGCCGGCATGCGCCCTGACACCCTGGCCGCGCAGGTGGTCACCGGCCTGCTGCAGCGCACCGGCATTGACCCCTCCACACTCGAAGACGTGATCGCCGGCTGCGCCTACCCCGAGGCGGCGCAGGGCAACAATATCGCGCGCATCGTGTCGCTGCTCGCGGGCCTGCCGCAGGAGCTGGGCGGCATGACGGTCAACCGCTTCTGCGGCTCGTCCATGTCAGCCATCCACATCGCCGCCGCGCAGATCGAGGCGGGCCTGGGCGAGGCATACCTGTGCATCGGCGTCGAGTCGATGACCATGGTGCCGCAGGGCGGCTTCAACTTCTCGCCCCACCCCGCGCTGTACGAACACAGCGACGCCTACATCAGCATGGGCGAGACGGCCGAGAACGTGGCGCAACGCTATGCGGTGACGCGCGCCGACCAGGAGGCGCTGGCCGTGGCATCGCACCGCAAGGCGGCCGCCGCGCGCGATGCAGGCCGCCTGCAGGCCGAGATCGTGCCGATCACGCTGGCATCCGGCGACATGGTGGCGCAGGACGGATGCATCCGTCCCGGCACCACGCCCGAAGCCCTGGCCGCGTTGCGCCCCGCGTTCAGGGACGATGGCGTGGTCACCGCAGGCACCTCATCGCCATTGACCGACGGCGCCGTGGCCGTGCTGGTCACCACCGAAGCGTATGCCACCCGCCATGGCTTGGCGCCCCTGGCCCGCATCCTGGCCATGGCGACTGCGGGCGTGGACCCCGCCTACATGGGCATGGGCCCGGTGCCCGCCACGCGCAAGGCACTTGCGCGCGCAGGCATTGCGGCGCAGGACCTGGATGTGGTGGAAATCAACGAAGCGTTTGGATCACAGGCCCTGGCCTGCATCCGCGAACTGGGCCTGCGCGAGGACGCGATCAACCTGGACGGTGGCGGCCTGGCCATCGGCCATCCGCTGGGCGCCACAGGTGCGCGCATCACCGGCAAGGCGGCGGCGCTGCTGCAGCGGGAGAAGGGCCGCTATGCGCTGGCAACGCAGTGCATAGGCGGCGGGCAGGGGATTGCGACGGTGCTGGGGGCCGTGTAGCAATCTTTCGTGATCAGTGCTGGTGGCCGTGTGCCCCGTGCACATGGCGGTGTGCAATTTCTTCAGCACTGGCAGCGCGCACTTCGGTGACCTTGCAGCTGAACTTCAGCGCCTGCCCGGCCAGCGGGTGGTTGCCGTCCAGGTGCACTTCGGGGCCCTTGATCTTGACGACGTTGAACAGAGCGGGCTGGCCGTCAGTGCCCATGCCCTGCAGCTGGCCGCCCACCTTCACGCCCGGGGGGAACTCGGTCTTGGGGATGGTGCGCACCAGGCTTTCGTCGCGGGCGCCGAAGGCGTCTTCCACGGCCAGGTCCAGCGCGGTGGTGAAGCCGACGGCCTGGCCTTCGAGGGCGGCTTCTACCTTGGGGAAGATGTTTTCATAGCCACCGTGCAGGTATGACAGGCTGCCCGCGTCCAGCGGCTTGCCCTGCGGTGTAGTGACCTTGTACGTGATGGTGACGGCGGTGTCTTTGGTGATGGTGGTGGCCATGGTGGTATCTGCTTGCGCTAAAAGCGTGCATTGTCCACGAGGCGCCCGGTGGCCGCCGGGCACCTCGGGGGCGGGGCGCGCCGCCCCGGCTTACGCGCCAGCCGCCGCCTCTGCCGGCCGCTCTTCTTCCGCCTGCCCCGGATACCGCGCAAACCGCCGTGCCTCGGTGCCGTGCACCGGGTCCTGCTGGGCCCAAGGCCACCCGCCGAACTGGGTGCGGCGGTAGTCGTTCATGGCCTGCATGATCTCCGCCTGCGTGTTCATCACAAACGGGCCGTACTGCGCCACGGGCTCGCCAATGGGGCGGCCCTGCAGCACCAGGCATTCGACGGCGGTGGTACCGGTGTTGGTCAGGGTCCAGTCCTCGGTGGCCCGCACCTGCAGCGCGGCGTGGCGGTCCACGTCTTGCGGGCCGACGCGCAGGCTGTCGCCCACAAAGAAGTACAGCATGCGCTGCGTGGTCTCACCCTTCGCCGCAGGCAGTGTCCATTCAGCACCGGGCTCCAGGTGCAGCGTCCAGATGGCGACTTCGCCTTCGGGCTGGGAGGCCCAGGATTCGGGCGGCGGCGACAGCGGATCGGGCGCGCCGGGCAGCGCACCGGCCACCACCGTCACCGTGGTGGCGCGGCCTGCAGTGTCGTGGTGCACCAGGCGCGGGATGCGCTCGTTCCACAGCATGGTGAAGTGCGGTGCCACCATCTTGTTCTTGGCAGGAAGGTTCAACCAGATCTGGAACAGCTCCAGAGGGTTGGGCTCCGTGGCGTTGAGCAGCGGGAACATTTCGGAATGCACGATGCCCTTGCCAGCGGTGACCCACTGCACGTCGCCGCCGCCAAAACGCGCGGCCGCGCCCAGCGAGTCGGAATGGTCGATGAGGCCCTTGCGCACCAGCGTCACCGTCTCAAAACCCCGGTGCGGGTGGCCCGGAAAGCCCGGCACGGTGTCGCCGTGGTACATGCTCCAGCCGTCCTTGCCGCTGAAGTCGCTGCCGATCTGGCGGTCTTCAATCGGCACGGCGGGGCCGAACGCTGCGTTGCCTGCCGGGTAGGCATCGTCGTGGTGGGCGCAGAAAAGAAACGGGTCGAGCGTGGGCCACTGCGGACCGAGCAG
Organism: Acidovorax sp. Leaf73; assembly: GCF_916855635.1. Taxonomy (NCBI): domain Bacteria; kingdom Pseudomonadati; phylum Pseudomonadota; class Betaproteobacteria; order Burkholderiales; family Comamonadaceae; genus Acidovorax; species Acidovorax sp. Leaf73. The sequence goes on along the minus strand of NZ_CAKASI010000003.1, from coordinate 671,046 downwards.
CTGGGCGCGCACGATGGGCACCAGAGCGGTGCTTGCTGCAGCAGGTGTGGGCGACGACATACGGGGGCTCCTCATGTTGTGCACCGCCACGATCGGGCGGTATGCCTGTGGAATATGGAGCCTATGGTGCCTGAGCAGAAGTGCTGTGGGTGGAACAGTGCGGTGCGGCGGGCAGGACAGTGGGGGCTTTGCACCGCGTGCTCTTACAGAACACATAAGGATGACCTGCATAACTCCCTGCGGTCTGTGATGGCACGGCCTCGGGCGGGTCGTGCAGGACATCCCTAGCCAAGTCCGGCCCTGGCGCTTGTCCACCAAGCACCGATTGCTATCAGTTTCGACGGCTGTTCAAGCCTTCACCTCCACCACCTGCTCGAAGCCGCCGAAGATCATGCGTTTGCCATCAAAGGGCATGGGAGGGTTGCCGGGTTGGGACGGGTCCATGCGCGGGTCTTCCATCATCTTCTTCATGCCCGCGTCGCGCGTGGCTTTGTCGGGCCATTCGACCCACGAAAAGGCCACCGTCTCCTCGGCCGTGGCCTGGACCGCGCGGCGGAAATCGGTGACTTTGCCGTCGGGGACGTCGTCGCCCCAACCTTCGATCACACGGATCGCGCCCAGCTCGATGAACATCGCGTCGAAATGGCGCGCGTGCTCAATGAACTTCTGCTTGTTGGCGGTGGGGACCGCGATCACGAAACCATCGATGTAGGACATAGCTTGACTCCTGTGAGGTTGACCAAGGGATGCGCCCGCCTGTGGGCGCCACGTATTCGTTCGGCGGACGCGGACCGGGGCCCGCCCCCATCACTTGCGCCGGTACGTTGCCTGCATCATCTGCGACCAGCTGCCATCCGGCTGCAGCCCGAACGATGTCAAGGTGCGTTCGTTTGCGCTCACCAGCGTGATCACGTCGCGGTAGCGGGCGGTCTTGCCGTCGTCCTTGAAGCTCGGGCCTTCGGTCTCCAGGGTCAGCACCTTCTGGTCGGCATCGAGCGTGCCTTCGTACACGAACATGTGGGTCATCATCGAGCCCACCCAGGTGCCGCGAAACACGCTCTTCTCGGGGTCGTAGCCCAGCGTCATCAGCATGTGGGCTTCGCCCCCGCCGGGCATGGTGCCCGTGCCTTCGCACAGCACCCACAGGTCGCCCAGGGCGCGCACATGCTCGGAGCCAGTGGATTGCTCTTGAGCGGGGGCGCCGGACTCGCCGGGTGGAGCGTCGCAGTTGGCGTCGCTGGTCCAGTCGCCAATCAGCTGCTGCAGCCAGCGGTGCATGGCGTGGGGTTCGGCATTCATCATTTCGGTCTCCTTGGTGGTTGGGGTTTGGCAATTCAGTCAGCTTGGGGGGGCGATCCCGTCAATCACGGTCTGGCGCCCCGAGCGGAAAGTAGTGGCGGTAGGGGCGGCCGCCCTCCACGGCTTGCGCAAATGAGGGTCGCGCCAGCAGTCGCGCGCGGTAGGCGCGCAGCAGGGGGTAGCTGGCGGCAATGGGGTGCGTCCAATCGGCATAGAACAGCGCGGGCGCCGCTGCGCAGTCGGCCATCGTGAAGCCGTCGCCCGCAGCCCAGGTGCGGCGGGCCCATTCGCCTTCCAGCCATGCATAGGCCTTCTCCAGCTTGTCAGCGGCCCAGGCCACGCCGTCAACGCGCTTGGCGGGGTCGCCAGTCAACGCAGCGTTCACCGCGTGCTGGACGGGCGCCATCACGTGCAGGTCAAAGAAGCGGTCCATGAACCGCACCTGCAACGCCGCTGCAGGGTCGTCCGGTATCAGCTGCACGGGCCCCGGGTGGGCCATCTGCAGGTGCTCGATCACGATGCTGCTCTCCACCACCGTGTGATCGCCATCCACCAGAAGCGGAAACTTTGCCAACGGCCAGCGGCGCAGCCATTCGGGCGCATGGTTGCCCGGCGCAGCGGGGTCGAGATTGCGCAATTCAAAGGGAGTCCCGTTTTCATACAGCGCGGTCAGCACCTTCTGGGTGTACGACGAGAAAGGGTGTCCATAGAGGGCAAGCATGACCGTACCTGTGTTGGGGCTCTGGTGCGCTTCGCTCATTCGGGCGCCACCACCATCCACGGCACGCCGAAGCGGTCGGCCACCATGCCGAAGGCCTGCGAGAAGAAGGTCTTGGCCAGCGGCATCTGCACCTGGCCACCGTCGGCCAGCGCATTGAACAGGCGCTGGGCCTCCGCTTCGCTCGCGGGGCTCAGCGCCAGCGAGATGCCCTGGAAGCTGGCCTTGCCCGACCCCATGCCGTCCGATGCCATCAGCGTCGTCTCGCCCACGGTGAATTCGGCGTGCATGACCATCTCGGGCGTGGGGCCTGGGCCGCTGCCGTCGGCGCAACCCTGTCCTGCTGCGGGCTCGGGGTTGTCCTTGTAGCGCATGAGGGTGCCGACCTTGGCGCCCAGGGCGCTGCGGTAGAAGTCCAGCGCTTCCTCGCAACGGCCTTCAAACATCAGGTAGGACTCGACTTTCATGGGGTCTCCTTGCAAACCAGGCCGTTCATCGCATGAAGGCCTGGGAGGGTCATAAAAAGAAAGTGTCCACCTCATTGTGAACACCGTCCACAAACAATAGCAAAGATAATGGACAGTGTCCACATCCAAGTCCGCCATGCCCGTAACCAATCGCAACGCCCTCGCCGCTAGCACTGCCAAGACTGCCAGCGCAGGCCCCGCCCCGCGCGCCACCTACCGCCATGGCGACCTGCGGCGCGCGCTGCTGGACGCCGGTGTCGAGCTGGCCCGACAGGGTGGCCCCGACGCTGTGGTGCTGCGCGAGGCCACACGCCGCGCGGGGGTGGCGCCCAACGCGGCCTATCGCCACTTTGCCAACCGCGACGATTTGCTGGCCGCCGTGCGCGCCGCCGCCGTGGCCGCTGCCGCGCACTTCATGGAGGCCGAACTGGCCCAGGTACCCTCCACCGGCACCCGCACCGAACAGGCCCACGCCAAGGTGCGCGCCGTGGGCGCAGGCTACATGCGGTTTGCGCATGCCGAAACGGGCCTGTTCCGCACCGCGTTCGGAGGCCGCTTCACCGTGCAGACCCATCCCGACCCGGCCATGGGCGGCGCCACGGGCCTGAATCCTTTTCAGCACCTGAGCGCCGCGCTGGATGACCTGGTCACCGCTGGCGCCCTGCCAGCCGAGCGCCGCCCCGGCGCGGAGTACCTGGCATGGTCCACCGTGCACGGTATGGCGCTGCTCAGCATCGACGGGCCACTGCGCGGCACGCCGCAGCCCCTACTGGACGGGCTGGGGCAGCGGCTGCTGGACATGGTGGAGCGGGGGATTTAGACCCGCGCCGGATGGCAGGTGCAGTGCCCACGCCGCCACAGGCCTGCAAGATGTGCACCCTGCACAGCCTGGCGCCACACCCACTGCGCGTACACCGTCGTGCGGGTGCCAAAAAACCCGCTCAGCAACACGCTGGGGGTGTGGTTCACCACTTCATGCCACCAGCGCGCGGGCACATAGAGCACGTCCCCGGGCTCCAGGTCCACCACCCAGGCGTCGCCTGCAACCACACCTCGGTCCACCACGGCATCAGCATTCAGTGAAGCCAGGGCCGCCCAGCGGTCATGCTTGGCGGCAACGGCACCCAGCCGCTCCACCGCCCCGGGGCGCAGCAGATAAAAGCGCTTGCGCCCCACCAGTTGCACGGCAAGGTTGTCGAGGTAGTCGTGGTGCAAGCCCGTTCTGGCCTCTGCGGGGCCGATCCAGGTCTGGGCATCGTGCAGTGCCCCCGGCGGAAACAGCTCCTGCGGACGCACATCGGCGCGCAGCGTGGGAAAGGCACCCAGAAGGTTGAACTCCTTGAGGTACAGCGGCGCCTCACCGGCGGTGGCGGGGCCTTGCAGGGACTGGAGATAAGCGCCCAGAGTGGAAGGCTGGAACACGGTGGCGCCCAGCTCGCGGTTGCCCTGCACCAGCCGCACGGGCAGGTCGGGGGCCAGCGCCCCCAGGCGCTCCCAGGTCCACTGCGCCACTGCGGGCCAATGGGCCGCGCGCTGGCGCAACACACAGGGCTCGCGGCGGCCGACGGCCTCGGCCACGGAAGCTACCTGCGCGCCCAGCGGCTCCCACGCGCTTTCATGGTCTGCCATCACAGCACCCTGGCCATGCAGCGTTGCATCCCCCGCAACCAGGGCAGCGGCACATGGCGCCACAGCGGCGCCAGGGACGACAACGGGATGCGCCCCCGCACCACCACCCCGTAGTCCAGCGACGCGGCATGCGGAAAGTAGTCTGGCTTGCAGGCCACGATGGTCTTGAAGCCCTTTTGCCAGTAGTAGCGCAGCTGCGGGTCTTGCGGCATGCCCCGGCGGGTGGCGTAGACATACGACTCCACCGGGGCATGGGTCTCGCTCCTGCGCCAGCGGGCCAGGCCCGGCACGGGCGAGCCCAGGTAAATCTGGCGCCAGCCAGCCTTCAGCGCACGCGGCCAGAAGAACGCAAAGATCGCCTCCACCCCTTGCGGGCTGACGCTGCTCAGACTGATGCCAAACAGGTCACGGCTGGGCTGTGCCCCGTCCTGGCTTCCAACCTCCGCGCAATCGGCCCAGGTGCGGGCGCTTTGCAACTGTGCCGCTGAAATGGGCTTGAGGAACAGCGAGGCCAGCGCCTCGCCCGTGCGCGGGCAGAACGCCCCCATGCACAGCTGCGGGTGGGCCGCGATGCGTTGCGCCATGGCCTGCGCGCTGGCGGCCTGGTCGTCGCTCCACTTCCGGTGCTCCAGCACCAGCAGGCGGGGAATGTCGCGGGCCTTCAGCGGGCGCACTTCGATGCGGGTCTTCTCTGCGTTTCGGCCCGCGTGCGGCGCAGGCACCAGGCGGTGCAGCGGCAGCCCGTAGCCCAGCCACCCCACCGCCATGCGGGCCAGGCCCATGCCCTGCCGCAGCACAAACTCCGCCGCAGACCGGACACCACCCCCCCAGGTCAACCGGCCCTGCGCGCGATCTGTCTGAAAGAAGTCCCAGGTGTGGCGCGCCACATCGCCCAGCAATATCAGGGACGCCAGCACATACAGCCCCAATCGGCGCCCATAGCCCACCTGGCCCACCTCATTGAGAAGGCGCAGCGCCACGCCATGGTGCGCCACCTCTTCTTCGCAGTGCCAGCGCCACAGGCTGGACTGGCGGCACGCGTTGTGAACCAGCCAGCCCTCGCCGCGCAGTGCCTGGCGCGAGATCAGCGCTGTCAGGTATTCCAGCGCCGCCGCCAGGGCCAGGCGCTCCTTCCAGGCCAGGGCCTGCTCCAGGCCCTGCACGGCGCGCTCGATGCGCGCCTCCAGGGCCACGGCGTTGTAGCCCTGGGCCGCCAACTGCGTGTTGTACAAGCGGTGCGCGCGCTGGTGGGCGCGCTCCTCGCGCACGAACTGGGCCACCTCTTCCTGCAAAGGTGCCCCTTCGGGCAGGCGCGTGGCAGCGTCTTCCATCGCCCGAATCACAAACTGCTCCCCGGAGGGCAGCAGCAGCGAAAACGCATTGAACAAATACGAACGAAAGGGGGTCTGGTTCCAGAACCGCTCGGACGCCCCCGACACCACCATCACTGTTTGCATCACCGCAGGCCATTGTTAAAGCCTGTCGAAGGTAGTGGGGGCACGTGTCGCGCATGTGACACCTCCAACACCACCCAACCGGCAGGGCGGCTGCAGTGGCAGGGCACGGTCTGCGTTGAAGTGCCTGCTCAGTTTTAGAAGATTTTTAGGCCCTAGCGCTTATCTACATTGCGCAAACAGCTACAACTTTAATAGCAATTCCCTACAACCCAGATCACGGCAATCCATACAGGCGCGCCGTGGCCACCACCCGCTCCATGAGCGCGCGGCGCAACGCCGCAGGCCGCAGCACCTCCACCTGCGGAGACAGCCGCATGAGTTGCCCGCAGGCGTGTTCCACCGACTCAATGGGAATGGTCACGGCCACGCGCCCATCCTTGCGGCGGGGCGGCGGGGCCGCAGCCACCGCGCGGGCCACGGCGCTGCTGAGCGCGCGCAGGCCCTTGAGCCCGGCCGGTGTGGCCAGCAACGCCGCCTCGCCGGTGTAGATCCCTGCTTCAAAACGCTGGATCGACTGCGCCCAATAGCTGGCCAGGTCAAACCGCGCCGGGCGGCGCACGGGTGTGGCCAGCGCCGTGGCAGCCCGGATGTTCGACACGCGGTAGGTGCGCGGTCCGCCTTCTGCCGTACCCGCAGGCCCTGCCACCAGGTACCAGACACCCGCCTTGAGCACCAGCCCCAGCGGGCTCACCGTACGCTCCACCGTGTCAGCCCAGCTCTCGTAGCGCATCGCGATCTGGTGACCGCTCCACACCGCAGCGGCCACGGTGGGCAGGTGGGGCGTGGGGTCGCTCTCGCGGTACCAGTCCACCGGGTCCAGGTGCAGGCGGGTGCTCACGCGCTGGGCGTCTTCGCGCCACGAAGCGGGCAGCGACGACAAAAGCTTCAGCCGCGCGCCCTCCACATCGCCGCCCAGCCCCAGGTCCTGCGCGGGGCCGGGCAGGCCGCTCAAGAACACGGCCTGCGCCTCGGAAGGCGTGAGCCCGGTGAGCGTGGTCTTCCAGCCTGGCAGCAGCGCAAAGCCACCGTTGCGCCCACGCTCGGCATAGATGGGCACACCGGCCGCGCTGAGCTGGTCCACATCGCGGTACAGCGTGCGCACGGAGACCTCCAGCGCCTCGGCCAGCGCCTGCGCACTCATGCGGCCCTGGGTTTCGAGCAGCATCTGAAGGGACAACAGGCGGCTGGCGCGCATGGGCAGGCAGGTTGTGCGGGGTAACGGGGGGGGTACTAGGGTGAAGGCGAAAGATAGCGCAATACCTGCCATAGGTTGGCAGGTATTGCGGCGCAGACTCCGATCATGAGCTTGTCTTACCCCCACAAACCCGGAGCCCGCATGCCCACCGCCGACCACCACCCCATCGTCGAACTGCGCCAATACACCCTGCACCCAGGGCAGCGCGACGCGCTGATCGACCTCTTCGACCGCGAGTTCGTTGAAACACAGGAGGCCCATGGCATGCGCGTGCTGGGCCAGTTCCGCGACCTCGATCAGCCCGACCTGTTTGTCTGGCTGCGCGGCTTTGCCGACATGGACTCACGCCGCCGCGCACTCGAAGCCTTCTACGGCGGCCCCGTGTGGGCGGCGCACCGCGCTGCCGCCAACGCCACCATGATCGACTCTGACAACGTGCTGCTGCTACGCCCCGCGTGGCCCGGGGCGGCGTCCACGTTGCCGCAACACGCCCGGCCCGCGCCGGGCGCCACAGGCACTGCGGCGGGTGTGCTGGACGCCACCGTGTTCTATCTGCACGAGCCCGCCACCCCGGCCTTGCTGGACTATTGCCGCCACCGCATGGCCCCCACGCTGCAGCGCGGCGGCGCGCGCCAGGTGGCGTGGTACAGCACCGAAGCCAGCCCCAACACCTTTCCCCGCCTGCCGGTGCGCGCGGGCGAGCATGTGCTGCTGGGGCTGGCGCTGTTTGGCGATGCAGCGGCGCTGCAGTCCTTTGCCAACAGCGGCGCCTGGGCGCAGGACGTAGCCCCGGGCCTTGCCCCCTGGCTGGCCCGGGCGCCCGAGACGCACCGGCTGCAGCCCACAGCGCGCTCGGCGTTGCATGCCTGATCGCAAAGGAGAAGAGCCCATGTCCACACCCGCCTCCCTGCTGCTGTACGGCGCCGCAGGTTCCGGCCACTCGTACAAGGTTCGGTCGCTGCTTTTACTGACTGCCACCCCGCACCGCTACCAGCCGATTGCGCTCGATACGCCCCGGGTCGAGCGCCCCGCGGACTTTGTGGCAGCCAGCCACTTCGGTGAAGTGCCGGTCCTCGTCGATGGCGGCACCGCCTATTGCCAATCCAATGCCATCCTGCTCCATCTGGCGCAGCGCACCCGCGCGTTCTGTGGCGCTGCGGCGGAAGGGAGCGCCATCCTGGAATGGCTTTTCTGGGAGACGAACCGCATTGGCTTCAGCGTGCCCAACCTGCGCTTTGCAATGCGCTGGGCGCCACAGCCTGGCGAGGTTCTGACCTACCTGCGCGCACGCGCCATCGCAGACTTGACCACGCTGAACGAAACACTCGCAAGCTCGGAGTTCCTGGTGCCTTCCGGCCCCAGCATCGCAGACCTCGCCTGCTCGGCCTATCTCTTCTGGCTGCCCGAAGCGGGCCTCGCCGCCGAAGACTTCCCCTGCGTGTCGCGCTGGCTGAATGCTCTGCGTGCCCTGCCCGGCTGGGTTCATCCCAACGAAGCCATGGCTTCGTCCTGATCCTTCATCCCCCTCACGAACCCCCATCACCACACACCATGCAAAACTCCACCACAACCCCCACCACTGGCAACAACGCCGCCCGCGACTTCGACTTCCTCATGGGCTCCTGGCACATCCGCAACACCCGCCTGGTGCGCCGCCTGGCCGGCTGCACCGACTGGGAGACCTTTGACGCCACCGGCACCGCGCGGCCGCTGCCCGGCGGCATCGGCAACTGCGACGACTTCATCCCAGCCACCTGGAAGCCCGGCTTTGTGGGCATGGCGCTGCGCGTGTTCAACCCTGAGGCACAGCGCTGGAGCATCTATTGGCTCGACAACACCACCGGCGGCGTGGACCCAGCCACCGGGCTGCTGCATCCGCCCGTGGTGGGCGGGTTTCGCGATGGCGTGGGCATCTTCGAAGGCCAGGAGAACTTCGAGGGCCGCCCCGTGCGCGTGCGCTTTGAGTGGTCGCAGATGCACACCGGCGCACCGCGCTGGCAGCAGGCTTTTTCGGACGACGGTGGGGCCACCTGGGAAGTCAACTGGGTGATGGAGTTTGCGCGGCCGGTGTGAGGCCCTGCACACCATTGCAGGGGTGGGCGGCTGGCACGGCATCCGCCATTCCATCCAACCACACCATCGCCACTGATTGAGAGCAAAAATAGCATCCAGCGCTTAGCCTATAAGCGCTAACAGCTATTAAATCAGGAGCTTTTATCCAGCAGACAGCGCCTGGGCCTCCTCACGCTCCTGCACCGGAAAATCCGTGGACGCCGCTACGGCCCGCCACTGCGCGGTCTCTTGCGCCACGAAGGCATGCGTGTCGGCAATGGTCTGCAGCGTGTCGGTGCCCAGTGGCAGGCGCAGCGGCGGTGTGGGGCTGGCCACCAGCTTCATCACGGCCTGGGCCAGGCGCACGGGGTCGCCAGGCTGGTTCAGGTTGATGCGGCGCGCAGCCTCGCGCACGGCGCCAGCGCTGGCGGCGTAGTCGTCCAGCACACGTGGCGCCACGGCCAGCGAGGCACCATCAAGGAACTCGGTGCGGAAGTACCCGGGCTGCACCGCCGTGGCATGGATGCCCAGCGGGGCCAGCTCGGCATGCAGCGCCTCGGTCAGGCCTTCCACCGCGAACTTGGTGGCGCAGTACACGCCAAAACCGGCACTGGAGCGCACGCCACCCAGCGACGAGATGTTGATCACGTGCCCTGCGCGGCGCGCGCGCATGGCGGGCAGCACGGCCCGGGTCACATGCAGCAGGCCGAACACGTTGGTGTCGAACAGTCGCAGCACTTCGTCGGCGGTGGATTCCTCGACCGCGCCCAGCAGGCCGTAGCCCGCGTTGTTGACCAGCACGTCGATGCGGCCAAAGCGCTCCAGCGCGGCGCCCACAGCGTGGCGGGCCTGGGCTTCGTCGGTCACGTCGAGCGCCACAGGCAACAGTGCGTCGCTGGGGCCCAGGCGCTTTTCAATCGACGCGGCATCGCGGGCCGTGGCGACCACAGCGTCGCCCTGGGCGAGCGCCGCCTCGGCAATGCGGGCGCCAATGCCGCGCGAGGCGCCGGTAATCATCCAGACGCGGGGGAAGGAGGAAGGGAGAGCAGTCGAAGCCGTCATGGCGGAAGTCCTTGAAAGGGATTGAAAGCGGGGTTCTGGCAAACGCAGCACGCTGAGATGCAAAGGCGCGGCCATGGAGGTGAACTGTAGGCAGACCATTGCCATCGCACTAGCCCATAATTGCTGACTTCATTCACAAGTAAAACTTGTCAATACCTCGGAACGGACACCATGGCCATCAATGAACTGCGTGCCATTGCCACGTTTGCCAAAGCCGCCGAGCTGGGCAGCCTGCGGCAGGCCGCCTCGGCCCAGGGCATCACCCCGCAGGCCGCCAGCCTGGCGCTGGGGCAGCTCGAATCGCACCTGGGCGTGCGGCTGTTCCACCGCACCACGCGCAGCCTGAGCCTGACCGAGGAGGGGCGCCAGTTTCTGGAGGCCGCGCAGCCGGGCCTCGCGACCCTGCAGCGGGCGGTGCACGGCGCGAGGCGCGGGCGCGAGGAGATTGCGGGGCCGCTGCGCATCGTGGCACCACGCTCCATCATGCTGGAGTTGGTCTGGCCCGTGCTCGACGTGTTCTGCCGCCGCTATCCGCTGGTGGAGCCCGATGTGCAGCTGGACGACCGCATCGGCAATTGGGTGGAGGACCGGGTGGACGTTGGTTTCCGCTCGGGCTACCCGCCCGAGGGCGGCGTGATTGCGCGGCGCCTGATGGCGCTGCAGCTGGTGGTGTGCGCCACGCCGGACTACCTGGCCCGCCATGGCACACCCACCCGCATCGAAGACCTGGCGCAGCACCGCTGCAGCGGGTTTCGCCACCCCACCACCGGCAAGCCCATGCCGTGGGAGTTTCAGGTGGGCGATGACATCGTGGCCCATGCCATACCGCCAGCGTTCTGCGTCAACGACATCGAGCTGGAAGCGCGCGCGGTGCTGGGCGGCCACGCCATCGGCCAGCTTGTCGGCGTGACGGCGGCGCCACTGGTGCGCAGCGGGCAACTGGTGCCCGTGCTGACCGAATTCGTGCCCCAGCACCTGGGCCTGTACGTGTACTACGGCAGCCGGGCGGCGCAGCCGGCCCGCGCGCGCGCCTTTATCGATCTGGCGGTGGAGATGCTGGCCGACAACCCGGCGTTCGGGCTGAGCGTGCAGGAGCTGCGGGGCCCGGCTCCAAAGCCCCGGCGACGCAAAGCTTCGGCCACCTGAACGGGCTCCGGCCGCCGATGGCTGCCGTGTGCGCCCGCCGCGTTGGCGCACAGCGTTTTCGCCCGGGAAAGGGGCGATTGCGGGTCATATCGCAAACAGTCCGTTGCGGAGAAGGGTATTTATCGGTGTGGTCGCACGCCCTACAGTGACTTGACTGCCCGAGAGGGCGAAAGCAACGCACCGGATTCACCCATGACCACCTTCTCTGCCACGGTCCAGACACACATCAAGGCCTCCCCGGCACTGGCGTTCCAGCACATCGCGCCCATTGACCCGCGCGCCCTGTTCACCGGCTACGGGCCTTTGCCCGCAGTGATCGGCACGCGCGACCAGACGGGCGCCTGGGACACGCCGGGGCAGACGCGCACCGTGGCGCTGTCCGACGGCAGCGTGGCCGAAGAAAGGCTCAAGCACTACCACCCGGCGCAGTACTTCAGCTACACCGTCAGCGGCTTCACCGGGGCACTGCGCTGGCTGGCCACCGGGGCCAATGGGGCCTGGTGGTTTGACCCGCAGGCGGGTGGCACGCAGACCACGGTGCGCTGGCGCCACGCGTTTCATCCCCGCTCCAAATGGGCCGCGCCGGTGCTCTGGCTGCTGGCCAACGTGCTGTGGCGCGGCTACATGCGCAAGGCGCTGCGGCTGGCCAAGATGCAGATCGAGACCCCACTGCGTGCGCCCGGAGGCCCAGCGATTTCAGCCTGAGGCGGCCCTCATCCGACCCGACGACTGCCCACCACGGCTCAGTTGCTTTTGGCTTCGAAGAATGGCGTGCCCTGAATGGCCGACGGGCTGACGGTAAACGTTCTCAGGGGCTCCAGGGGCGGGGTCTCGCCTTGCTTCGGCGCAGGGCGCGGGGCGCCAGGATTCAGCGCGGGGGCTATGCAACCCGTGCGCACCGTTTGCACCACTTCAGGGTCCAGCGCCCGGCGTTTGCCCAGGCGGCTGCCTGACAGAAACAGCATGTCCCCTTTCAGCTCGGCCCGCTGGCTCATCAGCGGCAAGGCCTGCAGCGGATCAAACCCCACACGCACTGAATTGGCACCGTCCAGCCGGTACTGCACCACCTTCACGACCGCTGGCTTGCCCGGGGCTTCCTCCACCACGTCGCCCAGGTAGAAGTAGCGCACGGCCTCTGCAGGCAGTGGGGGCAGCGGGTAGTTTTCAGACCAGCTGCTGTGGTCCGGGCCAAACAGCGGGCGCAGCGTGGCCGGGGCCTTGTCATCCGCCGACACCGCAAACACCGGCGCGCGGGCACTGGACAGCGTGGGGCCGTGGAAGTCGAACTCCACCATGGCGCCCAGCGCTGCCACCTTGCGGGCGTAGGCCGGGAACAAGGTCTGGTCCTGCCGCACCTGCTGTAGCCGGACTCCGCTGCCTTCCGCCTTCCAGCGGCCCGCCATCAGCATGTCCAGCACCCCACCCGTCACCGCAAAACAAAAGGTGTTGTCGTCCAGCAGCGCCAGTTGCGTGATCGTGTCCACGGAACGCCCCCGGTATTCGCCCACATAGACCGACTCGGCGGGCGTGGCGGCGTGCAGGGAGACGCTGACCGTCAGCGCGGCCAACGCTGCTGCAGGGGCGCAGGCATTGCGCAAAGTGCGGAGGGTGAGGTTCACAAAAGGGTCCCAGGTGGAAGGGTGGGCCACTATATCGCCCTGGGCGCAACCCGCGCGCGCAACGCCACCCACCAGCACAAAACCCAAAGAGCCCCGAGCTACCTTGGCTCAGGCAGCAAACCCGCCATCGATGAGCAGGCTGGCCCCGGTCACCATGCCCGACTCCGGCCCCGCCAGATAGGCCACCATGCCCGCGATCTCGTCGGGGTGGGCATGGCGGCCGAGCGCCATCATGCCGTGCATGTTGCTGGCCAGGGGGCCGTCGGCGGGGTTCATGTCGGTGTTGACCGGGCCGGGTTGCACGTTGTTCACCGTGATGCCACGCGGCCCCAGGTCGCGCGCCAGGCCCTTGGTGAGGCCCACGATGGCGGCCTTGCTCATGCCATACACGCTGAAGCCTGCCCATGGCACACGGTCGGAATTGGTGCTGCCGATGGTGATGACGCGGCCATAGGCACCGCCCTGGCCCATGTGGCGCACGGCAGCCTGCGTGGCCACAAACACCGCGCGCACGTTCACGTTGAGCGTGTGGTCGAAATCGGCGAGGGCAAAGCTGTCGATCTCGCCCGCCACCGCCACGCCGGCATTGTTGACGAGGATGTCGAGGCGGCCCAGCGTGCGCGCGGCCGTGTCGATGGCCTGCGTGAGGACGGCGGCGTCTGCACTGTCGGCACGCAGCGCCAGGGCCTTGCCTCCGGCAGCTTCAATAACCGCCACCAGCGCCTGCGCCGGGGCTTCGGAGCTGCTGTAGGTGAAGGCCACGGCCGCTCCGTCGCGCGCCAGGCGCTGGACGATGGCGGCGCCGATGCCACGCGCGCCGCCGGTGACAAAGGCCACCTTGCCCGCCAACAGGCGTGACGCGCTGGCAGGCAGCGTGGTGGGGGCGGATGTATCGGGCACAGAAGACATGGTGTTTTTCCTAAAAAATCAGACGGTTGAAAAGGTTCTTCACGGAACCAGGAACACCTGCAGTTTCAGAAAAACATTGCTTTGCGGGTAGCCATGAATGGGCTGGATCTATTTCAACCTGCAGTTGAAAATGCAAACCATGCAACCCCTGAGCCACCTCGAATCGTTCGTCAAATCCGCCGAGTGCGGCAGCTTCTCGGCCGCCGCGCGGCTCATGGGCCTGACGCCTGCCGCCGTGAGCAAGAACGTCGCGCGGCTGGAGGCAGGCCTGGGCGTGCGGCTGTTCCAGCGCAGCACGCGGCGCCTCACGCTCACCGAAGGCGGGCAGCGCCTGCTGGCGCAGATCAGCCCGCCGCTGACCGCGCTGGCCGATGCGGTGGACCACGCGGCCGAGGCCGAGCAGCAGCCTGCGGGCACGCTCAAGGTGAGCATGGGCCAGGCTTTTGGCCGTGCCTACATCGTGCCGCTGCTCACCGAGTTTTTGCAGCGCTACCCGGCCATCCAGCCCGACTGGCGCTTTGAGAACCGCCAGGTGGATCTGATCGGCGAGGGCTTTGACGCCGGCATTGGCGGCGGCCTGAACCTGAACCCCGACATGGTGGCGCGCACGCTGGGGCCGATCCACCTGGTGGTGGTGGCCGCCCCCGCGCTGCTGCAGGGCCGCAAGGCGCCGCGCCACCCGGCAGACCTGGCGCAGTGGGACGGCATTGCGCGCCGCGCCATCCGCACGGGGCGCGTGCCGGTGACCACACTGCGCAACAAGGCGGGCGACGCTGCAGCGGCAGTGTTCCGCCCCCGCATCGTGTTCGACGACCCCGAGGCCATGTGCCAGGCCGCGCTGATGGGCCTGGGCCTGGCCGTGCTGCCCATGCCGTTCGCGCAGCCCTGGCTGGCACGCGGCGACCTGGTGCGGGTGCTGCCCGGCTGGTGGGCGGATGCAGGGCCGACATCGCTGTACTACCCCAGCAAAAAGCTGCTGCCAGCGCGCACGCGGGTGTTTGTGGATTTTGTGGTGGAGCAGTTCGCGCTGCGCGGGTTTGCGCAGCGGGTGCGGGGCGATTGAGCGCAAGCCCCTGCGCGAGACTGACCTGCGCAACCCTCGGCCCAGCCTTGGTGGGAGAGGGCGGGGAGAGGGAGAACAAGCGCGGCGCCCCCGAAGCCCCGTCTCCCCCACCCGCTCCCGCGAGGGGAAAGGGAGTTAACCCCGGCGCTGCGGCGATGGAAGGCGGCCGTGCCCAGCGGGCGTCATGGCTGCTTGCCCACAAACGCCACGGTGAGCCCCTTGGCCGTCACCGTGATGGGCCCGGGCTGCAATCCCAGGCCGTCGAACATGGCGGTGTCCTGCGGGCGCAGCTGGTGCAAGGTGACTTCGCGCAGGGATTGTTCGGCCAGCACGGGGGCATAGGCATTGATCAGTTCGGTGACGGCCGGTTTGAGCGTGGGGAAATCCAGCCGCCCCAGCCTGATCTGGTGGGCGCGCAGCGTGCGGTCACTGGCTTCATAGCGCAACGCAAACTCCACATCGAACGTGCCCGCGTGGCTGCGCCGCAGCGCAGCGCCCGCCGCGTCCACCGCCATGACGGCGCCCAGGCGATTGACCTCAGGCAGCAGGCGCAGGCGCGGGGGTTGCAGGGTGAGATCGAACAGGCCTTGCACCGGCACACTGCGCGGGAACTTCGTGGCCACCATCTCCTGCAGCTGCGCGAGCGGCACGGTGTAGCTGGGCTGGGCCCACGCGGCACGCCCTGCCAGCAGCAAAGCGGCGGCGCCCAGGGCCAGGCGGCTGCCGGTGGTTCTCAGAAATCGTCTGCGGTGCAGCATGAGGCTATCTCCTTGATAGGCCTGTGTGACACGCACGAGATGAAAAGGTGCCCCATTTGTGGGCCATGGCTGTGTATCCGTTCGCACAGCCCTGCAAGCCGTTCCCAGCCATGGGTTGGAACCCAAAATGACCGCTGGCGCTTATCCAACAAGCGCTGACCTCTCTCCATGGAGATGCGATTGCTTATCGCCCCACCACCGACCAGCCTGCCTTCTGGTTGCCCTTGTCGTTCTCATACTCCCACGCCGTGCCGCAGCGGTCGCACACATAGCGGGTGATGGTGACGGAGCCCGTCTCGCGGTCTTCCTTGCGGTTGCCGCGCTGCACCAGCTCGGCGTGGCCCGGCGCCTTGCGCCAGTTGCGCTGGATGCCCTGGCAGGGCTCGCACAGCGCCATGGGTTTGAGTTCGTTCTGTCGGGCCAGGTCTTTGGTCATGGGGTGTCAGCCGTCGTGGGCCGGTGTGGGTGGGTTTGTCTGCTGCGGGGCGGCTACTGTAAGGCACCTGCGGGTGCAAAGACACAGCATGATGGCTGAACTACAAGCAAAATCAGCCTCTAGCGCTTGATAGACAAGCATAACCAGCTATCAAATCAGGAGTTGCCTTGGCCCATCACCAGCGCCTTGGCCATGCGCGCGTTGTGCAGCACCACGCCCGCGCGCTCCACCTGCTGGCGCGATTCCACCGCGAAGCCCTGCGCGGCAAAAAATGGCTCGGCGGTCAGGCTCACGTGGGCGTTCAAGTGGGTGATGCCGCGCTGCGCCGCCTGCGCATGGAGGTGTGCCATCAGCGCCCGGGCCACGCCCTGGCCTGCAAACGCCGGGGCCACAAAAAACATGTCGATGGTGCCGCTGGACTGCAGATCGGCAAACCCAGCTATCGCCCCGCCGTCTATTGCTTGCGCGATGAAGGGCTGGTTGGCCCGCATGCGCTCGGCCCATTGCGCGGCGTCGTGCTCCAACGGCGCCCAGGCGGCCAGCTGTTCGCCGGTGTAGTCCTTGCAAGCCAGGCCATGCACCGAGGCATGAAAAACGGCGCGCAACGCGGGTTCGTCGCCAGGGCAGAAGTTGCGGATGTGGAAGGAAGGCATGGCGAGCGAACTGCAGAGAAAAAAGGGGCGCGATGGTGCCACAGCGCAGCGCGGTGGAGAAATCTCAGCCCGCCGCCATGCGCAGCCTGCGCGCGGCATCTTCATCGCGTGCGTCGTCAATCTCGCGCAGCACGGCCTGCATGTCCACATCGGCATGCGTGGGCGCATAGATGCCGGTGAGCGGCGTCTCGTTGCTCAGCAGGCCGCTCTGGTACAGGCTCCAGATCTCGGGGCCGTATTGGGTGGCGCGCAGCTCGGGGGCAAACTGGCCGAAGAAGTCGCGCAGGTTGGCCACGTCGCGCAGCAGCATGCGCTGGGCGTGGTTGTTGCCCGCAGCGTCCACGGCCTGGGGCAGGTCGATGATGACGGGGCCATCGTGGCCGGCTTCTCCACCTTCTGCGCCCGGCAGGTGGGCCAGCAGGATGTTGAACTCCGACAAGTCGCCATGCACCACGCCCGCACACAGCATGCGCACCACCTCGGCCACCAGCGTGGCGTGGTGGGTGCGCGCGTCTTCGGGGGTAAAGCTCACATCGTTCAGGCGCGGGGCGGCGTCACCGTGGGCGTCGGTCACCAGCTCCATGAGCAGCACGCCGTCGTGAAAGTTGTAGGGCTGCGGCACGCGCACGCCGGCAGCGGCCAGGCGGTAGAGCGCATCGACCTCGGCGCTTTGCCAGGCGGCCTCTTGCTCTTGCCGGCCAAACTTGCTGCCCTTGGCCATGGCGCGGGCCGAGCGTGAGTTCTTGACCTTGCGGTTTTCGGTGTAGTCCACCGCCTGCCGAAAGCTGCGGTTGTTGGCCTCTTTGTAGATCTTGGCGCAGCGCGTTTCATCACCACAGCGCACCACATAGACCATGGCCTCCTTGCCGCTCATGAGCTGCCGGACCACGGTGTCGATCAGGCCTTCCTCAATGAGGGACTGCAGGCGGGGGGGAGCTTTCATCGGGTCAGTGCGGTAGAGGGGGAATGGTCCATTGTCGTTGCAAGGCCACAAGAGCACGACGTGCCCAGGGCCTTGAACGACAATCCGACGGCTTTTCAGTGTGATGACAGGCCGCCCCTGGGCACGCCGCCGTTCCACCGCCTTCTCTTTTTCTTGCGCCGTACCAGGCGCTGCCGCCCGGAGACACCCCCCATGCCCTTCGCCATTGCGCTCCCCGCCACCGCCCCGCGCGCTGCTGTGTTGGTGGGGCTTCTGATCGGGGGCGTTGCGGTTTCGCAGCCTTCGGCGGCTGCCGGGTTCCGCCAGGGTGCCTATGCGGACTCCTTGGGCAGCACCGCAGTGGTGTGCGTGACAGCGCAGCACATGGCCAGCCTGACGGCCCCCGCCTGGAAGAACGCCATGCAGCAGCGCGGCATGGACTGCACGGTCAGCGAGTCTGACCAACCCATGCCCGGCCATGAGACCTGGAAGGCCCGCTGCGTCGCCCCTGCCCAGGCCGCAGGCGCCAGCGCCGCGCACCTGTACCAGTTCACCGTGCACGCCGATGGCGAGCAGCTTGTCATCGACAGCGGCATGCAGACCTCGGCGGGCCGGCAGATGATGAAGAAGGCATTTTTCGGCACCTACCAGGGGGCGTGCGCGTCCGGCACCCCACCCCTGGACGTGTGGGCCTACCTGGATGGCACGCGCGGCATGGAAACACCTGCGCAGGCCGATGCACGCAAGGCGGTCGCCATCGACCTGATCCGCTGCGGCAATGTGTTCAACGGCCTGTCGCTCAGCGTGGCAAAAGCCCGGCAAGAAGGCATGCGCGCCGCTGCGGCGGCCATGCTGGAAGCAGCGGTGGAGCTGCACCCGGGCGATGGTGACTTCCACATCGACGCGCTCAAGAAATCGGCGCCCGAAGTGTCGGCCGAACTGGTTGGTACGTCGGCAGAAAAGAAGTTTGCGCTGTACCAGACCTGCAGCCCGTATCTGGAACCAGACGGCATCACCAAGGCGGTACAAAGCCGTGTGGCTGCGGGTGCCACCCCACGCTAGCGGGGTGTTGCACGCTATCCGGCACGTAGAACGGCGATTCGTTCGCAACTGCAGCACCTCGGTTCAGCCACCTCACGGTGCCCACAAACACCAACGCCCCGCACCACGCACAGTGGTGTCGGGGCGCTGCTTGGGGCTAGGAGTCTGCGCTTATTTGTCCAGCTCGGCGGCCAGCATGTCCCAGCTGGGGTACGAGCTTTCATCGAGAGTGATCGCACCCTTGCCTGCGGCAAACTTGAAAGCGGTGGTGCCGGTGCGGGCAAATTCCAGGGTCTTGAGTTGGCACACTGCGGCCTTGGAAGGGGCATCGTTGCAGTAGCGCGGGGCGTTGTCCACGATGGTGCCGGCCGCGTAGCGCACCTGGCGCAGGTGGTCCACGGTCTGAAAGCTGTCCTGTTTCACATCCATCTTCACATCGCAGCCGCACGATTGCTTGAGGGTGCTGGCGGCGGTTTTCAGCGCGGGGGCCACCTCGGCAGCAAAAAAGTCGCGCTCGGCCTTGCCGGCGTGGGCCAGCGATGCGACAGCCAGGCTGAGGGTTGCGACGAGCAACAGGGGGATCTTGTTTTTCATGGTTCTCCAACGGGTTGGCTTTGGGTGTGCAGGCCCCTGCCCCTCCCGGACAGACGGGCCGCGCCAGAGGTGGTGGCGCCAGCGCCGAATTTTGCGGGGGGCCAGGTGCAGCGCTTGTAACAACGCGGTAACAGCGCATGCTTTTTGGGCAACAGGTCATGCACGCACGCGGCCCGACAGTCCGAGGGGCGATGGCTCAGAGGCTGAGAGTTTTTTAGCCGAGCCCGAAAGGCGCGCGAAAACGCCTCGGATCTAGGCGCAAAGCACAGCCATAGCTCGGGCTATGGCGAGCATGTGCAACGACGAGCCGGGGCGTTTCGGCGTGCAAGGCGGGCATGGATAAAAGACTCTCAGACTCTCAGCCGCGGCCCTGCGCCAGAAGCCGGAGCCGTGCGTGCGCCGCCCCGTTCACGTCCGGCGGCAGCTGGTGCTTGGCCTGCAGGTAGTGGTGGGTGAACACGTCCAGGTACGCCTCCAGCGCCTGTGCGGCCTGCAGCTCGCCCGCCAGCTCCAGGCACAGCGCGCCCACCTCCGAGGTGCAGAAATGGTCCGTGCGCGTGGAGCGGCGCAGGTGGTAGCGTGAGAGCTGCTCGGGCTGCAGGCTCAGCACGGGCAGACGGTCCAGGTACGGGCTCTTGCGGAACATCTTGCGCGCCTCGGGCCAGGTGGCATCGAGCAGGATGAACAGCGGGCGCTTGCCCGTCGGCTCGGTGCTGCCCACCTGGGTGACCACGCGCCCAGGCTCCACAAACTCACCCGGAAACACCACATACGGCTGCCACTGGGGGTCAGCCAGCAGCGCCAGCAGGTCGGGGTGCACCTCGGTGCGCGCCCAGCCAAACGCGTAGGTGTCGGCCACCACATCGGCAATCAGCCAGCCGGTATTACTGGGCTTGAGCGGTTCGATGTCGGCCATCAGCAGGCACATGCCCGCGCGCGTGGGCAGCACGGGGCGCAGTGCGCAGATGCAGTGGCTGGGCACCAGGCGGCAGCCCGCGCAGCGCTCGCCCTTGGGGCCGCCCCGGGCCAGGAAGGGCTTGGCGCTGCGGGCCAGGCGCTCGGTGCGCAGGCGCGATACCGCATGGGGCGGGTGCGGCACCGCCTGCGGCTGGGGCGGCGGCACAGGGGTCGCCGTCACTGCCCGCCCGCCTGCTCCAGCGCAAACAGCGGCAGCTCGGCCCGGCGGCTGAGCCACACGCCGCCACCCAGTTCGATGGCGCCTTCGCGCAGGCCGCGCCGGTACAGCTCGGCACGGTGGCGGAACACGCGGTTGTCGGTGATCTCTTCGTCGATGATGTCGCGCTCAAAATCCTCGCGCGACACGGCCTCGACATAGAGCGCGCCTTGGGTCAAACGGCCCAGGTTGAGCAGCGCAGCCTTCAGGTCCGGCGGGCTCAGGTAGGGCAGCACGCCCTGGCAGATGACCAGGTCATACGGCGCATCAGCCGCGTAGTCCACCACCGAGCCCTGCTGCCAGCCAAAGCGCTCGCACAGGTAGGGGCTGAACTCCACGCCCTGGTAGCTGGCCTGCGGAAAGTGCTGCGCCACGATGCCCTTCCACAGCCCGATGCCGCAACCCACATCCAGCACGCGGTTCACCGGCACGCGCAGGTACTTGAGGTAGCTGCACACGAAGGTGCCCAGGCGCTCCATGTGCGCCGGGTCCACCACGCTCGTTTTTTTGTCGAAGTAAAAGCGCTGGTAGTAGGCCTCGTCAAAAGTGGTGGCGCTGGCGGATTTCAATGGCGGGTCCTTGGGTCTTTTGGGGGGATTTGCACCACCCGGCGGGCGGCACAGCGAAGCGGCCAAGTATCCCCCACGCTTGCTGGCGTGCCATCGCAGCAGCACGCTGCGGTAGTCTGTCGCCATGGATTCGCTAATCTCCGCCGCCGCCCGCGCGCTGGCCGCAGGCGACGCCCTGGCCGCCCTGCAGCGCGTGGCCCTGCGCGACGACTCACCGGCCCTGGCCCTGCGCGGCATAGCCATGGCCCAGCTGGGCGAGCACCCGCGCGCCCGCGATCTGCTGCGCCGCGCCGCACGCAGCTTTGGCACGCACGAGCCCGTGGCCAGCGCCCGCTGTGTGGTGGCCGAGGCTGAGGTGGCCCTGGCCCAACGCGACCTGGGCGGGCGAGCGCAGGCGCTGATGTCGGCAGGGGCTACGCTGCAGGCCCACGGCGACATCGCCAATGCGCTGCAGGCACGGCTGGTGGCAGCGCGCACGCTGATCCTGCTGGGCAAGCTGGACGAAGCATCGGCTGCGCTGGCAGACGCTCCCACCACCGACGCCACAACGCGGCTGCCCCCTTCCCTTGTCGCGGTGGCCGAACTTGCCGCCGCAGAGCTGGCCCTGCGGTCACTGCACATCGGCGCAGCACGCACCGCCCTGCAACGCGCGCAACAGGCTGCCGCCCAATCCGGCGTGCCCGCGCTGCTGACCGAGGTGGCGCAGGCCCATGCGTTGCTCGAACAGCCCGCTGCGCGCTGCCTTGCGAACGGCGCCGAGCACACGCTGCGGCTGGACGACGTGGCCGCGCTGCTGGCGTCCTCCACGCTGTGGGTCGTGGACGCCTGTCGCCACGGCGTGCGCGCGGGCGAGGTGTGGCACCCGCTGGCACGCCGCCCTGTGCTGTTTGCGCTGGTGCGCGCGCTGGCTACCGCGTGGCCGGGCGGCGTGGACCGCGAAGCCTTGATCGCCAACGTGTTCCGCACCCGCCACCCCGACGAAACCCACCGCGCCCGCCTGCGGGTGGAAATCGGCCGCCTGCGCGCCCTCATCGCTCCGCTGGCCGGGGTGGAGGCCACGCCGCGCGGCTTTGTGCTCCGGCCCCACGGCGGACGCACTGTGGCCGTGCTGGCCCCGCCGGTGGAGGGCGAGCAAGGCGCGCTGGTGGCGCTGCTGGCCGACGGCGCGGCATGGTCCACATCCGCCCTGGCGCTGGCCCTGGGCGACAGCCAGCGCACCGTGCAGCGCGCACTGGCTGAACTCGAAGCTACCGGCCGCGTGCGCGCCATCGGCCAGGCGCGCGCACGCCGGTGGCTGGCCGCGCCCCTGGTGGGATTCACGACGATCTTGTTACTCCCCACCGCGCAGCCGATTGCCTAAAGTGGCTTCACCGCCCAACGCACAGCGCCCTTGCCGTGCACCGGGTACCTACCCTCAGGAGCTACCGCGATGACCACAGCCACCCCTACCGCCACCCACGACACCGCCTGCAGCAGCGACATGGCGGGCACCCCGCCGTCCACCAAACACCTGCCCATTGCGGCCCGCCAGCCCGCCGAGGTCGTGCGCGAATACGGCCCGTTTGGCGGCGCCAGCACCATCCACGGCGTGACGCACGATGGCCAGCGGGTGTGGGCCGCCACGGGCGAACACCTGGTGGGTTTTGACCCGGCCAGTGGCGCCACCACACGCACGCTCAACGTGGTGTGCGACGCAGGCACCGCGTTTGACGGCACGCACCTGTACCAGATCGCTGAATCACGCATCGACAAGATCGACCCCGCCACGGGCCGGGTAGTGGCCACCATCCCCGCACCGGGCGGCGGCAACGATTCAGGCCTGACCTGGGCCGAAGGCAGCCTGTGGGTGGGCCAGTACCGTGACCGCAAGATCCACCAGATCGACCCGTCCACGGGTGCGATCCGCCGCACCATCGAATCCAACCGGTTTGTGACCGGTGTGACCTGGGTGGACGGCGAGCTGTGGCACGGCACCTGGGAGGGCGAAGAAAGCACCCTGCGCCACATCGACCCCACGAGCGGCGCGGTGCTGCAGCAGCTCGATATGCCGCAAGGCGTGGGTGTGAGCGGGCTCGAATCGGATGGGGCCGGGCTGTTCTACTGCGGTGGTGGCGGCAGCGGCAAGGTGCGCGCCGTGCGTCGGCCCAGCGCACACACGCCCGCTTGAAGATCAGAAAACCGATGCGCTGAGCCGGTCGGCCCGGCCGTCACGCCGCTGGCTTGGGTGGGCGGTGCAGCGCGCAGATCTTGTTGCCGTCCGGGTCGCGCAGGTACGCCAGGTAGAGCTTGCCGCCAGGGCCTTCGCGGTAGCCCGGTGGGTCTTCGCAGGTGGTGCCACCATTGGCCACACCGGCTGCGTGGAACGCATCGGCCTGCTCGGGCGACTGCATGGCAAAGCCGATGGTGCCGCCATTGGAAAAGGTGGCGGGCTCGCCATTGATGGGGGTGCTGATGCAGAAGGTGCCGGTGGGGCCCCGGTAGAAGTAGCGGTTCTTGTTGGCGACACCCGGGGGCACACCGATGGTGCCGAGCAGCGCGTCGTAGAACTTCCGGGACACCTCCAGATCGTTCACACCGACCATCACATGACTGAACATAGCTTCTTGTCTCCGTAGTGCCCCGGGGGCAGTGGTTGATAGGCCCGGGGATGTTACCGGCCCTGCACCCACCCGGCGCGCACGCTGGCGACACGGCCACACACGGCAGTCTGGTTTCAGATCAAAATGCCATCTACCGCTTATCCAACAAGCGCCACCAGCTATGAAATCATGAGCAAACCCAGCCCACAACATTCGCCCCGAATCCCCCACATCGCCCCCGTCCCCCTCGACAAGGCCTACCGCCTGCTCAACCACGGCCCCACGGTGCTGGTGTCGGCAGAGCATGCGGGCCAGCACAACGTGATGGCTGCATCGTGGGCCTGTGCACTGGACTTTGCACCGCCCAAGGTGACAGTGGTGCTCGACAAAGCGACACGCACGCGCGAGCTGGTCGAAGCCAGTGGCGAGTTCGCACTGCAGTTGCCCACCCTGCCCATGGCGGCGATGACCGTAGCCCTTGGCACCGACAGCGCCAAGACCCACCCCCACAAACTGCAGCAGCACGGGGTGGAGCTGTTCCACGCCCCTGGCCATGCCACCCCGCTGGTACAGGGCTGCGCCGCTTGGCTGCTGTGCCGCGTCATCCCCGAGCCCCACAACCAGCAGACCTACGACCTGTTTATCGGCGAAGTAGTGGCCGCCTGGGCGGACGAGCGCGTGTTCCGCCACGGGCACTGGGAGTTCGACACCGCGCCCGATGCGCTGCGCACGCTGCACTACGTGGCGGGTGGGCAGTTTTATGCGACGGGGGCGTCGGTGACGGTGTAGCCCCGGGCCCGTGTCTGTGCCCGGAGGAGCATTCAGGCCTTGACTCCCAGCTTGGCCAGCAAGGACTCTGCGCGGTAGTTCGGTTCCGCCACCCCATCCAGCAGAAACACCGTGGATTGCGCGTGCTGCGCACGCAGTGGAATCAGCTCGGCATAGGCTGGCGATTCGTACCAGGCACGCGCCTGCTCCATGGCCGGGAAGCTGATGATGATGCAGTCCCCATCGAACACGCCTTCCTTGACCTCTGCCCGGGTGCCATGCACGAGGAAGGCCCCGCCATAAGGCGTAAGGGTCGCGTCGATGCGCTGCAGGTAGGTGACGATATCGGGGCCGAACTGCAGATTGCTCAACAGGCCAACGGCATAGGCAGACATATCTGGGGCTCCTTTCTGGTCTCTCAGTGAGTTGGTTGGCTGCGGTTTCGGTGTGTATGCACAGACGCAGCGCGCGTCTTCAATGCCGCTTTACGCTGGCAACCGACCCGCGAGGACCACTGTAGAAATAGGCGCTCCGCTTGGCGATTACCTCAGAGGTCAAGGTTTGGCGCCGCGATGCTCTTGCATCACTCCCCGTCCAAAAGCCCCACCTGCTTGAGCTCTGCAAACTTGGCCGCCATCGTCGGGTTGCCCCGGGTCAGCTTCTTGATCGTGAGGTCTTCGGCCTTGTCGTTGGCCAGGCGCAAATTGTTGGCCGACTTGTGCAGCGCCTCCTTGGTCTTCTCCAGGTCCTTGATGGCCTCGTCAATGCGCCGCACGGCCTCCTCGAACCCGTCTGACGCCAGGCGCCAGTTGCGCCCAAACGCGCCCTTGAACTCCTCCAGCTGCGATTCGAACTTGGTGATGTCCAGGTTCTGCGCCTTCACCAGCGCCAGCTCCGACTTGTACTGCAGCGACTTCATCGCAGCGTTGCGCAGCAGTGTGATGATGGGGATGAAGAACTGCGGCCGCACCACGTACATCTTGGGATAGCGGTAGAACATGTCCACGATGCCGGTGTTGTACAGCTCGCTCTCAGGCTCCAGCAGCGACACCAGCACCGCGTACTCGCAGCCCTTTTCAGCGCGGTCCTTGTCCAGCTCTTTCAAGAAGTCTTCGTTGCGCTTCTTCGTGGCCGTCTCGTCGCTCTCGTTCTTCATCTCGAACATGATCGAAACGATCTCGTTGCCCGCCTCGTCCGCATCGCGAAAAATGTAGTCGCCCTTGCTGCCGCTGCGTGCGTCGTTGTCCTTCTCAAAGTACGCGCGGGGGAATGCCGTGGCGCGGATGCGGTTGAACTCCGTCTCGCAGTGCTGCTCCAGCGTCTCGCCCACCATCTTGGTCGAAAGGCGCGCCTTCATGTCCCGCAGCCGCGCAATCTCGCCGTCACGGTCGCGCAGCTGCAGGGCGAACTGCTCCTTGATGGCGGCCTCCTCCAGCTGCTTTTTCACCACCACCAGGTTCAGGTCGTTCTTGAGCTCGTCGCGCTCCCGCGCCACCACCGTGACTGCCTCGGTCACCGCCAGCCTGCGCACCACCTCGCCTGCTTCCAGCTGCGATTTCAGCTGCTGAATCTCCGCGTCCTTTTGGGCAGCCACACCTTGCAGCTCCTGCGCCAGCCGGGCTTGTGCCAACTGGTCCGCTGCCTGCTGCGCCTGCCGCGCACGCTCCAGCTCATTGGCCAGCGCATCGCGCTGCTTCTCCACCGCACTCAGGGCGTGCGCCACCGCCAGGTCGCGCTCCACCGCGCCCGCATCCAACTGCGCCTTCAGGGCTTGGATCTGTGCATCCTTGGCGGCTGCCGCCTTCTGCAGCTCATTGGCCACCTGGGCCTGCGCCAGCGCCACCGCATTGCGCTTGTCCTGCTCGGCCAGCTCCAGCCGCTCGTGCAACTGCGCATGGAAATCTGCGTCGCGCACCTGCTTGAGGATGTCGGCGTAGCCGGTCTCGTCCACCTTGAAGGCCTTGTTGCAGTGGGGGCAGATGATGTCGTGCATGGCGGTCACCGTGGTCTTGTTTGGTTGGGTGGGGAGCATAGCGGGCAGGAGCATGAGCATGAGCATGAGCGGATTCATGCTGCATCAGCCGCAGGTCTGCGGCGGCAGTTCTTGCATCGCGCCCATCTTGCTGATCACCAGCTCCATGAAAGCAGACACCGCCAAGGGCAGGTAGCGCCGGCTGGGGTACACCATGTGCACGCCGTGGCCCTGCCGGTGGTATTGCGGGAGCACGGGCACCAGCAGGCCAGCGCGCAGATCGCGCTGGGTTAGCGTGGAGGGCAGCAGTGCAATGCCCAGGCCCGCCAGCGCGGCCTTGCGCAAGGCCTGCGCCGTGTTGCCACTGAAGCGGCCCGCCACCTGCACCTCGGCCTGCGCTCCATCCGGTCCCGTCACGCGCCAGGTGGCCTTGCCGCTGGGGTGGCTGAACACCAGGCAGTCGTGGCCTGCCAGGTCTTGCAGCGTGTCCGGCACGCCCTGGCGGGCCACGTAGGCCGGGCTGGCCACCAGGCCGTCGTTGCCCGCATCCAGCACCTTGCGCGCAAAGAGGCTTGAGTCCTCCAGGATGCCGCCCCGAAGGGCCACATCAATCCGGTCTGCAATCAGGTCGGCGCGCCCGTCGCTCAGTACAAAGTCCACCCGCACCTTGGGGTGCGCTGCCAGAAACTCGGTCAGCCACTCCATCGCAAAGAAATCAAAAAAATCGGCCGGTGCCGCCACCCGCACCAGGCCACTGGGCTCCTGGTTCACCGCCAGCAACTCCTCGCCCGCATCCATCAGCCCCTCTACCGCGCCGCTGCAGCGTTCCAGAAACACCTGGCCCGCGCTGGTAAGCGTGAGATGGCGGGTAGAGCGCTGCATCAGCCGGGTGCCCAGCTGCGCTTCCAGTTGCTGCACCCGGCGGCTCAGGGTGTTGGGCGGCACGCCCAGGCGGCGCGCGGCCTCGGCAAAGCTGCCACAGCGCACCACCTGCACAAAGATGGCCACGTCGTTCAGATCCAGCATGGTCGCGCTCATTCATTCAATTAATGGACGAGTTCAATCATATTGCACCATATAGTCAATCAATCGATGAATTTTTAAGCTACAGGCATCAGTTCAACACCTCCAAGGTTCTCTTGATGTCTGCACCCGCCACAGCCCCCCGCGCCATCGCCCACCGCACCCGTGGCACCGCGCACGGCCCCATCACCCGTCTCATGAGCCCCGGGGACCTGGGCCAAGTGCTCAAGCCCTTCATCTTTTTGGACCTGGTCCACTTTCAGCCCGGCGCCGCGCAGCAGGGCTTTGGCATGCACCCGCACTCGGGCATCGCCACCGTCACGTTCTTGTCAGAAGGCGATGTGCGCTACGAAGACAGTACCGGCCAAGCGGGCCTGCTGCCTGCGGGCGGTGTGGAATGGATGCGGGCGGGCAACGGCGTATGGCACACCGGCGCCCCCGTGGGCGACACACCGGGCCGGGGCTTTCAGCTGTGGGTGGCCCTGCCCGCCGCGCTGGAAAACGCCCCCGCCCAGAGCCAGTACTTCGCCCCTGAGCTGGTGCCCCAGGTGGGCCCGGTGCGTGTGCTGCTGGGCGAGTACGGCGCAGCGCACAGCCCGGTGGCGGCGCCCGAGGGTATGACCTATCTGGCCGTGCAGTTGGCCCAAGGTGCGCGCTGGATCTACACCCCGCCCCCCGGCCACACCGTGGCATGGGCAGCAGTGGCCACCGGCGCGCTGACGGCAGGCGAAGCCATTGACGCTGGCGAGCTGGTGGCGTTTGAGCCCAGCAGCCAGGGCATCGACTTTGTGGCCACCCAGGCCACCAGCTTTGTGCTGGGCTCTGCCGTGCCGCACCCGCACGACCTTGTCATGGGCCGCTACTCGGTGCACACCAGCCCGGCCGCACTGGCACAGGGCGCCACAGAAATCCGGCGCATTGCCACGCAACTGCGCCAGGCCGGGCGGCTCGGGTAGTCGTCTAGCCCTTCCATCACGCTTTCTCACCTCACCCCTTCCACCTCACTTCAACCCACTTCATTTCAACAAGGAAAACATCATGAACATCGGCATCATCGGTTCTGGCGCTCTCGGCTCCAACGTGGCCCGCGCATTGGCCAACAAGGGCCTGTCGGCCACCCTCTCCACCCGGCGCGGTCCGCAATCATTGGCCCCGCTGGTGGCCGAACTGGGCCCCACCATCAAGGCCGGCACTGTGGCAGAGGCCGCAGCCGCAGACATCGTGCTCATCGCCGTGCGCTGGGAAGACCTGGGCCAGGCCCTGGGCACCCTGCCCGCGTGGAACGGCCGCATCGTCATCGACGGCACCAACCCCGTGGCGTTTCTGGACCCCAACTCGCCCGACGCCCAAGACCCCACCAACCCGCTGGCGGCCTACGGCATCAAGGCCATCGACCTGGGCGGGCGCTCGTCCAGCGAAGTGTTCAGCGAATTCGTGCCGGGCGCCCGCGTGGTCAAGGCGTTCAACCACCTGGACGTGAACGTGCTGGCGCAGCCCCAAGTGTCTGGCGGCCAGCGCGCCATGTTCTATGCGGGCGACGATGCCGCCGCCAAGGCCGAAGTGCGCAAGGTGCTGGAAGCCATCGGCTACTTTCCGGTGGACCTGGGCACGCTGGCGGTGGGCGGGCGCTTGTCGGAGCTGCCGTTTGGCGCGTTGTCGAGCACGCAGTTCATCAAGATCTGAGAGGGGTGCCTGCCCAGGCACTTTCAGGGCCCCAGGTGCACCTTGTCTAGCCCAAGGCACCTGGGGTCTAGGCATTTATTGCAAGCGCTGGTCACCGCTGAATTGGTATCCATGGAAGAGGTGCCCGGGGCAGACTCCCTCAGCCCCGCGGGTGTGGCGCCATGAGACTCGGGTTGTGGATCGCTGGATGACAACACGCTGGAGGTGGCGCTGACCGCGATGGACACTAAATACCAGCGGGAAAATGGTCGGGATCATCGGCCATGTGGATGCGTTGACGGAGCGGCGTCATGCGCAGATCAGGGTTAAATTGCACCGCATGCGTACCACCCCTGCTTCTGCACACATCGCCGCCCCGGCATCCCTCATCGATTCCCCCCAAGCCGCCTGGCGCCTGCTGACCACGCTCGGCCTGGTCGTGCTGGGCAACAGCAGCATGTACGTCGTGTCCGTGGTGCTGCCCGCCGTGCAGGCCGAATTCGGCGTGGGCCGCGCGGATGCGTCGCTGCCCTACACGCTGATGATGGTGTGCCTGGGGCTGGGCGGGCTGTGGACGGGGCGGATGGCGGACCGGCATGGGCTGATGCCGGTGCTGTGCGTGGGGGCGGTGGCGGTGTGTGGCGGGTTTGTATGGGCGGGGCTGTCGGGCAGCATCTGGGTTTTTGGGCTGGCGCATGGGTTGATGGGGCTGGTGGGCAGCTCGGCCACGTTTGCGCCGTTGATGGCCGACACGGCGCTGTGGTGGAACAAGCGGCGGGGCATTGCGGTGGCTATTTGCGCCAGCGGCAACTACATTGCCGGTGCGCTGTGGCCGCCCATCGTGCAGCACGGCATCGAAGCCATTGGCTGGCGCCACACCTATGTGCTGATGGGGCTGGTGTGTGGCGCGGGCATGCTGCTGTTGGCGCTGCGCATGCGGCAGCGGGCGCCGTTGGTGTTGATGGATGGGGCTGCGCCTGCGGCGCCTGCGTCGTCGTCACCTTCGGCAGGGGGTGCTGCACTGGGTGCTGCTGCTTCACCAGCGACTGCGTCCGCATCTTTGGTTCCCTTGGCACTGGACCGCAGCCGCCCGTTTGGCTTGCGCCCGGTGCACGCGCAGTTGCTGCTGTGCGTGGCGGGCGTGGCGTGCTGTGTGGCCATGGCGATGCCGCAGGTGCATATCGTGGCCTATTGCACCGACCTGGGTTTTGGCGCGGCGCGCGGGGCTGAGATGTTGTCTCTGATGCTGGCGTGCGGCATTGTCAGCCGCCTGGTGTCGGGCGTGATCTGCGACCGCATTGGCGGGGTGCGCACGCTGCTGCTGGGGTCGGCGCTGCAGGGGGTGGGGCTGATGCTGTTTTTGCCGTTTGACGGGCTGGTGCCGCTGTATGTGATCTCGGCGATGTTCGGGCTGTTCCAGGGCGGCATCGTGCCCGCGTACGCCATCATCATCCGCGAGTATTTCGCGCCGCAAGAGGCGGGCGCCCGGGTGGGCGCGGTGATCATGGCCACGCTGATCGGCATGGCGCTGGGGGGCTGGATGTCGGGCTGGATTTTTGACGTGACGGGCAGCTACCAGGCGGCGTTCATCAACGGCATGGGGTGGAATCTGCTGAACCTGTCGATCATGGGCTGGCTGTACTGGCGGGTGCGGCGCCAGGGTGCGGTTGAGGGGCGGGTGCAGCCCAGTGCCGGATAGCGTGCAACACCGCACTAGCGGCTTGCTGGCACTGCGCCGCCTTCATTTCGTTGAGAATTTTGATCAAATAGGCCTCTAGCGCTTGGTAGTCAAGCGCCTGCAGCTATTGATTTATGAGCAATTGAGCACTGCAGCATTCGCTCAACAGGCCCCGGCAGGTGCAACCCGATTTTTTATCGGCCTGCACCTGCCGGGGCCCCACGGGACCGCAGTAGCAGCTGCGGTCCCTGAGCAGGTCGTCGTTGCCTTCGACCCTGTGTTCGGGCTGCTCAGCAAGGCGTTTCTCACCAGGCTGCATGCCTTCATCCCGAAGGTATGCGCCCGGTGCTAGTAGCAACCCTGTCTTTCGCCTTTGCTGTCAGCCTCTCCTCCCTGTTCCCGCCCTTGTGTGCATTTGTTACTTGACTGTAGGGGGTGAGGGAGCGCGGCACAACCTGCGAAAGTTGGTAGGTACGGCGGGTTGTGCGGGGCGAGGGTTCGGCAAAAAGAACCCGCCAACATGGCTCTATCGCCCTGCTGTATTGCATTGGCAGCTTCTGATTTGATAGCAAACGGGATTTGCACGGCACAAACCCACGCACAGGGTGCCGCGCGATTCTTCGGGGTCTTGGTGCGAATTGGCTACACCGCCGCCTGCAGATAGCGCCCCGCCAGCTCTGTCTGCGCAGCGGCGTCCACGCCCAGCACGTCCACCAGATACGGCTGCAGGCCGCCGAACTCGGTGTCTACCTTGTGCAGGGCGGCGTCCAGAAATTCTTCTTGCACGCGCCACAGCACGGCCAGCACTTCCTCGGGCGCGTGGCTGCCCATGCCCGGCGGGCGCTGGTAGAGGGTATTGGTGAGCAGGTAGTCGTGCATGACCACGTCGCGCGGCACGCCCAGGGTGAGCAGGATGAGGGCGGCGGCGAAGCCGGTGCGGTCTTTGCCAGCGGTGCAGTGGAAGACGGTGGGGGTGTCGCTGGCCAGCAGCAGCTTGAACAGTTCGGCAAAGCGCGGGGCGTTGTCGTGCACAAAGCCGCGGTAGGTGTCTTGCATGAGCCCCACGGCGTCTTGTGCGGTGAGCTGGCGGCCGGTGCGCTGCAGGTCGAGCGCGCGCTGCACCACGGTGGGCTCGATGGCGAGCGGGTGGTAGGCGATGCCGGGCAGCGCGTAGGCGTAGGCGGCGCTTTCGGCCTGGCCGCGAAAGTCCACCGCGCGGGCCACGCCCAGCTGGGCCAGCAGGGCCTGGTCCTCGGGGGTCAGGGCGGCGAGGTGGTCCGAGCGAAAGATGCGCCGCCACTTCACGGGCCGCCCGCCCTGGCCGGTGTAGCCGCCCAGGTCCCGAAAGTTGGTGGCGCCGGCGAGGGGGAGGGATCGGGTGGGGGCTTGCTCTTGCTGCATGGTGCGTGCGGGGAATGTGGTGGGAGGGGGTATTTAAACAACAAGGATAGTCGGGCGGTGCGGCAGGCGCATGTCGCACGGGTGGCTGGAGGAATGCATGGGGCGCGACCGTGTGCAGAATCCGGGCATGCAGCGTTTTGTGCCCGTGCCCTCTGATTTGCAGCCCTGGCTGATGGCGGGGGTGGTGGTCGACGCCCCGGCGGAGCTGGCGCAGTCGCATTTTCCGGCGATGGTGTCGAGCATGCTGGTGGTGCGGCTGGCCGGGCAGGTGCATTGCCGGGGCGCACTGGTGCCGCCAGCGGCCTGGATCAGCGCCAGCACCACGGCCACGGTGTACGAACACGGCGGGCCGGTGCGGGCCGTGGGGCTGGTGCTGCAGCCTGAAGCCGCGGCGGCGCTGTTTACCAGCGCACGCGGTTTGGTGAACACGCTGCGGCCGCTGGCAGAACTGGTGGGCCCTGGGTGGACCGAGGTGGAGCACGGCGTGCATGCTGCGCGGGATGATGCCGCGCGGATCGCGGTGCTGTGCCAGTTCGTCCGGCAGCTGGTCGCACCGCCGTCACCCTGTGAAGCACGGCGGCTGCAAGCCCTGGCCCTCTTGCAGGCGGCCCACGACGATGCCCCAGGCGCGAATCAGCACATGGGCCTGAGCCAGCGGCAGTTTGAACGGCGCTTTGTGGCGCACTGGGGCATGGCGCCCAAGCAGTTTCAGGTGATTGCCCGGCTGAACAGCACGCTGGGCAACGCCCTCGCCGCGCCCAGCGGCCCGGTGGTGGACCTGGCGGCCGACAAGGGCTACTACGACCAGTCGCACATGGCGCGCGATGTGCGCAGGCTGGCGGGCCACCCGCTGCAGGCCCTGGTGCAGGGCACGCGCAGCCCGCTGACCGCGCACTGGCCCTTGCAGATTGGGGCACAGACCCTGCCGAATCAGCCTGCCCCACCCTTGCAGCCCACGCGCAAGCGCTGAGCCAGGTACAGCGGCATCACAAACGCGAGGCCAATGCCAAAG
Source organism: Acidovorax sp. Leaf73 (assembly GCF_916855635.1). Taxonomy (NCBI): domain Bacteria; kingdom Pseudomonadati; phylum Pseudomonadota; class Betaproteobacteria; order Burkholderiales; family Comamonadaceae; genus Acidovorax; species Acidovorax sp. Leaf73. The sequence goes on along the minus strand of NZ_CAKASI010000003.1, from coordinate 638,188 downwards.
CAGGCGGCGATGTAAGCCCAGCGCCACGCGCCCAGGCTGCGGTCTGCCGCCACCCACGCGGAGAACGCCACGGCGGCCAGGTACACGTCGCAGGTGATGCCGGTGGTCAATGCATTGGCAAAGGCATCGCGCCAGAAAACGTCGGGCATCACGCTGCCGCCCGCCAAAAAATACACGGTGTTGAAGTACCAAGGGACGGCCAGGCCCAGAAGGGCCAGCAGAAGAAAAAATGCGCGCAGGTGGGTGTGGTTTTGCATCGGTGCATGCGGCCTTCTCAAGAGAAAGAGAGAGGCCTTGGGTAGTGAATCAACGCACCGATTGAATCCGCGCAGCCCACTGGCGGGCTAGGAAAAAAACGACATGCCTCGCACCGGCGGACGAGCCGCTGCACGCCATCTTCATGAACTTACTGCGCACGCGGCAGCGATGTCACAGCGCCATCCACCGGCAGCTCCTGCGTGCCCTTGGGGCAGGGCTGGTCGGTGTAGGTCGTGCGGCCGTCCTTCACGCACTTGCGCGGCTGCGGGGCCACGGGCTCAGACGCTCCACTGTTCGCAGAGCGGGCCTGTGCGGCAGGCTGCTGCTTGCCGGGCGGCAAGGTGTCGGGGCCGGGGCGGGTGATCTTCTTCCAGGCCTGCTCGGTCCATGGCCCGGCGTGGGGCAGCCACTGGTCGGCCGTCCACCATGCGGCGGCTGCGGCAGCCAGCAGCAGTGCGGCCAGAATGGACCAGAGGGTGCGTTCGCGGGTGCTGCGCATGGGGTGGGTCTGTGGTGTGGTGGGTGACCACCAAGCTTAAAACATCACGACGCCCACCCGACCACGCGGTATCAAGGCTGCTTGCCTTTGGCCGCAGGGCGCCCGTAGCGCGCCGTGAGCGTGGCCTTGCCCAGGCTGTTGGCGTTGATCATGTAGCCGGCCAGCGCGGCGGTGGCGTCGGCAGGCAGGTCCAGGCGCGGCACCTTGAGCGCGTGCACGGTGAAGATGTAGCGGTGCGGCGCATCGCCTTCGGGCGGGCAGGCCCCGCCCCAGGCGGCCACGCCGTAGTCAATGCGCACATGGCTGGCGCCTGCGGGCAGCTTGGCGCCGCCGGCAGCACCCGCGTCGGGCCGCAGCTCGGTGGTGCTGGCGGGGATGTTGACCACCGACCAGTGCCACCAGCCCGAGCCGGTGGGGGCATCGGGGTCGTAGGCGGTGACGGCGAAGCTTTGGGTGCCTGCGGGTGCACCGCTCCAGCGCAGGGCGGGTGATTGGTTGTCGCCCGCACAGCCAAAGCCCTTGAACTCGAAGCGCTGGGGCAGTGTGCTGCCTTCGGCAAAGTCGGGGCTGGTGAGCGCGAAGGCCTGGGCGTGGGCGGCAGGGGCCAAGCCGATGGTGGCGAATGCCGCGATGGCGGCGCCAAAGCGAAGGGGGCGTGAAAGTGGGTGGGTCATCTGAAAAGCTCCTTGCAGTAGCGGTGTGAGACAAGGGCTTGATGGTGCTGCGCGCCGCGCCTTCGCATTGGCCCGGCGGCGTCAATGGCTGTGCGCTGCGCGTCAGCCGCAGCCATCAGGGCCGCAGCTGCGAAGGCGGAAAGCCGAAACGTTCGCGAAAGGCCGCACTGAAGCGGCTGTGCGATTCATAGCCGCAGCGGGCCGCAATCTCGGACACCTGCAGCGTGGAGCTTTGCAGCAGTACCAGCGCCGTCTCCAGCCGCACATCGCGCAGGCACTGGCTCACGGTCTCGCCCTCTTGCGCCAGGCGGCGCTGCAGGGTGCTGGCGCTGGTGGCAAAGGCGGCGGCGATGCGCTCCACCGTCCAGTCGGCCTGCGGGCTGGGGCCGACCAGGCGGCGCACGCGTTCAGCCCAGCCCAACTCGCCCGGCGGGGCGAAGACGATGCCCGCCTCGGCCAGCATCAGCAGCACTTCGAGCGCGCGGTGTTCGCGCAGCGCCTGCGAGCTGGCATCGCTCTCCAGCGCGGCCACGGCGCGCGTGAAACTGTCTTCAAAGGTGGCGTCGGCCGCCAGGCCTGCGCAGCCCTGCACTGGCGGGACGGCTGCAAACTGGCCAAACTGGCGGTGGAACTGCTCCACCAGCTCGGGCGCAAAACACAGGAGCCGCGCCACATAGCGGCCTTGGGGCGCCGGGTCGTTCACCACCTCCCACTGCGCGCCACGCGGCAGCACAAACACCCGCCCGCGGGGGTAGCGGTGGCCGCCGCCGGGCGTGACCAGGTGCTTGGTGCCCGAAACCACCCAGCCCACCGAATCCATGCGCACGGTGACGGTGTGGATGCGGTGGTGGACCGTGGTGGCAATCTGCAAGGACAGTGCGGGTTCGCCCATCGTTCTTTCCCCTGGGGCTCAAGCGCCATCATCTGCGCAGCGCTGTGCCGGATGATGGCAGGCTTCACCCGACAGCAGCACAAGCACCGTCAGCGTGTGCGCTCTTTCGTCACGCCGACATCGATGTCGCCAAACACGGTAACGCCGCTGGCGCCCTGGGGCTGCTGCTGGCTGGCAGGGTCGCTGGAGCGCGCAGAGCCTGCGGTACTGCTGCAACCACCCAGCGCACCGGCAACCGCCAAAGCCGCCAGCGTGGTGCGCCAGAAGCCTTGTGCGAACCGTACGGGCGATGCGGCGTGTTCTGTGTGGAGCGGCTGCATCATTCGCCACCCAGGTGGTTGCCCAGGATGCCCGCCAGCTCGAACATGCCCGCGCTGTCCTTGCCAAACACGGCGCGCAGCTTGTCGTCGGCGACGATGGTGCGCTTGTCCTTGGGGTCTTGCAGGTTGTGGGCCTTGATGTATTCCCACATCTTCTTCACGGCCTCGGGGCGCGCCACGGGTTCGTTGCCGATCACGGCAGCCAGCGCGGCACTGGGGGCCTTGCCAGCGGCGGCCTTGCGCGGTGCCTTGGTGGCAGCGGTCTTGGTGGCCGGGGCCTTTTTGGCAGCGGCAGGTTTGGCGGATTTTTTGGCTGCAGCGCTTGTCTTGCCTGCCTTGGCAGCTATCGTTTTAGCAGCAGCGCCTGGGCGCGGCGGGAACTTGCTGGGCGCAAACTCAAAGTTGACCTTCCCCGCCTCCTTGTCCCACGCCAGGTGGGCCTTGAAGGCGCGGCGCGTGCGCATGCTCACGAACTTGTCGAGCAGGTCGGTCTTGCCGGTGTCCAGCAGCTTGGTCATCTGCTCGCGCTCCACAGGCTGTTGCAGGATGATCTTGCCGCTTTTGAAGGTGCAACTCGGTGTGGGCTGCGCAGCGGTGGGCACGGCCTTGCTGCACACGTAGTTGCTGCCGTGCTCATGCACTTCCGATCCGCAAATGGGGCAGGCACCCAGCGATGCGTCTTCAAACTCGACGATCTCGCCGGACTCTTCGCCTTTCTTGTCATCGCCAAAGTCGAATTCGAGCTTGTAGTTGTGCGCTTCGTCGTCGTACTTGATGACGATCTCGGACGTGAACGGCCAGCCGGCCTTGGAGCGGAAGCCTTCCAGCGGGCCGATCTTCTTGTCGCGCAGCAGGGCGTTGGCCTCTGCGGTTTCAAACGTGCGGCCTGCGGGCGACTTGCCAAAGCTGAATCCGCAGCCTTCCGAGCCGGGCTTGCCCACGCAGGCAAAGCGGCGGTAGTTCTCTTTGACCACGCCGCCGCAGTTGGGGCACGGCGATTCGAGCGTGGCGTAGTCGCCGGGGATGGTGTCGCGGTCGTATTCCTTGGCCTTCTTGACCATGCGCTCGGTCATGGCGGCGATCTCAGCCATGAAGGATTCGCGGCTGAGCAGGCCCTTTTCCATTTGCGAGAGCTTGAACTCCCACTCGCCGGTCAGGTCGGCGCGGCAGAGTTCTTCGACCTCCAGCCCGCGCAGCAGCGTCATCAGTTGAAACGCCTTGGCCGTGGGGATGATCTCGCGGCCTTCGCGCAGCATGTACTTTTCAGTCAGCAGACCTTCAATGATGGCCGCGCGCGTGGCTGGCGTGCCCAGGCCTTTTTCCTGCATGGCTTCGCGCAGTTCGTCGTCGTCGATCTGCTTGCCCGCGCTTTCCATGGCGCCCAGCAGCGTGGCTTCGGAATAACGTGCGGGCGGTTTGGTCTTGAGGCCCTTGGGGTCCACCTGCAGGGTGTTGACCATTTCACCGGGCTTCACGGGCACCAGGTTCTGGCCCTTGTCGCCGTCCTTGCCGCCTTCCACCTCCTCGGCCGCTTCCTTGCCGTAGATGGCCAGCCAGCCCGGCTTGACCAGCACCTTGCCTTCGGTCTTGAAGCTGTGGGGCGCCACGGTGCTGATGCGCGTGGTCACGGTGTATTCAGCGCTGGGGAAGAACACCGCCATGAAGCGGCGCACCACCAGGTCGTACAGCTTTTGTTCGGCCTCGCTCAGCCCGCTGGGCGCCTGCAGTGTAGGGATGATGGCAAAGTGATCGCTCACCTTGCTGTTGTCGAAGATGCGCTTGGACGGGCGGATGTAGTTGTTGTTCAGCGCGGTGAGCGCGTGCGGCGCCAGGTGGCGCATGCCGCTGTCGGCCAGCATCTCGAAGGTCTGTTTGGCCACGGGCAGATAGTCTTCCGGCAGCGCGCGCGAGTCGGTACGTGGGTAGGTCAGGGCCTTGTGGCGCTCGTACAGGCTCTGCGCCAGCGCCAGCGTGGTCTTGGCCGAGAAGCCGAACTTGCCGTTGGCCTCGCGCTGCAGGCTGGTCAAGTCAAACAGCAGGGGCGAGGCTTGCGTGGTGGGCTTGCTCTCTTCGGTGACCGTGGCCTGCTTGCCGCGCACGGCGTTGGCAATCGCCTGGGCTTCTGCGGCAGACCACACGCGGTCGGCGCGGGCTTCCACATCCTCGCCCTTCTTCCACTTGGGATCAAACCACTTGGCGGGGTATTCACCGGCCTGGGCGCCAAAGGTGGCGTGGATTTCCCAGTAGTCGCGGCTGATGAACTTGCGGATCTTTTCTTCGCGCTCCACCACCAGCGACAGGGTGGGCGTCTGCACCCGGCCCACCGTGGTCAGGAAGAACCCGCCGTCGCGCGAGTTGAACGCCGTCATGGCGCGCGTGCCGTTGATGCCCACCAGCCAGTCGGCCTCAGACCGGCTGCGGGCTGCACTGGCCAAGCCCGCCATCTGCTGCTCGGTGCGCAGGGCGTCAAAGCCGTCCCGGATGGCCTGGGGCGTCATGGATTGCAGCCACAGGCGCTTGACCGGCTTGCCCAGGGGCTTGGCGCCCCCGGCGTATTGCTCGATCAGGCGGAAGATCAGCTCACCCTCGCGGCCCGCGTCACAGGCGTTGATGAGTTGCGTCACGTCCTTGCGCTTGGCTTGCTTGACCACGGCGTTCAGGCGCGTCTTGGTCTTGTCCACGGGCTTCAGGTCGAAGTACGGTGGGATCACGGGCAGGTGCGCAAAGCTCCACTTGCCACGCTTCACGTCAAACTCTTCGGGCGCCTGGATCTCTACCAGGTGGCCCACGGCGCTGGTGACTACATAGCGGTCGTTCTCGAAGTGGTCTTCGTGTTTGTCGAACTTTCCGGCCACGGGGGTCAATGCGCGCACGATGTCTTGCGCGACAGAGGGTTTTTCTGCAATTACCAGGGTCTTGGTCATTTTGGGGCTCTCGCCAGTCATTCTGGTTGCCCGGGTTCCGGGCGCTTCTACAATTCGGGTCTCACGCGCATGCACACGCATACACGCGCACGCACACATGTGTGCACTATCAAGTTAACAGAGTTTTTGCCATGCCCCGCTCCGCATCGCCTGCCGCCCCCACCCTTGCACCGGGCCGCCGCATCCAGACCCGGCGCTCTGGCGTCCATGGCAAGGGTGTGTTTGCCGTGCAGGATATTGCGGAAGGCGAAGTCCTTGTGGAGTACACGGGCGAAGTGATTGGCTGGCAGGAAGCACAGGACCGGCACCCGCACGACCCCCTGCAACCCAACCACACGTTCTACTTTCATGTGGATGAAGACCACGTGATCGACGCAAAGTTCGGCGGCAATTCGTCGCGCTGGATCAACCACAGCTGCAACCCCAACTGCTACGCCGATGAGCGGGACGGCCGCATTTTCATCACCGCGCTGCGCAATATCAAGGCGGGCGAAGAGCTGAACTACGACTACGGCCTGATCATCGAAGAGCGCTACACCAAGAAGCTCAAGGCCGAATACCCCTGCTGGTGCGGCAGCAAGAACTGCCGGGGCACGCTGCTGGCGCCCAAGCGCGGCTGGGCACCACCGGTGCCGTTGCCACCATCCAAACCCTCTCCACCCAAGTCTTCCGCCAAAAAAGCCAAAGCCCCCAAAGCGCCTTCAACCACCAAGCCACGGGGCCGAAGCCAGTGAGCGCCGCCTCCCCCATCCGCTGGCCCGCCGAGGCCATCTGGGAAGCGGTGTCACCGCTGTTACCGGGCTTTACCGTCGAGGTGCTGCCCACCATCGACTCCACCAACACCGAGCTGATGCGCCGCGCGCGCAACGGCCAGTGCGAGCCCACGCTGCTGGTGGCCGAGCAGCAGACCGCCGGGCGCGGGCGGCTGGGGCGGGTGTGGCAAAGCGATGTGGGGGCTTCCCTCATGATGTCGCTGGGGCTGCCTCTGGCGCCGCAGGATTGGTCGGGTCTCTCGCTCGCTGTGGGGGTGAGCGTGGCTGAAAGCCTGCAGCCTGTGCTGCCCGCTCTGGGCGCCGACCAGCCCGCGCGCGTGGGGCTCAAGTGGCCCAACGACCTCTGGCTGGGCGGCGCGGCGGGTGACCGCAAGCTGGGCGGCATCCTTGTGGAGACTGCGAGTTTTGTGGCGCCCCAGGCGGCCTCTGCTGCAACAGCCAGTGCCAGCCCCGCACGGTATGTGGTGGTGGGCATCGGCATCAACGTGCTGCCGCGCAGCGCCGAGGGCATGAGCATGCCGCCCGGCAGCTTGCAGGACGTAGAGCCCGGCCTGGACGCCCCCACCGCGCTGCTGCGCATCGTGCCGCCACTGGTGGCCATGCTGCGCTCGTTTGAAGGCTACGGGTTTGGCCCCATGCAGCCCCGCTTTGCAGCCCGCGATGTGCTGCAGGGCCGGGCCGTGACGCTGAGCGACGGCCACACCGGCACGGCGCACGGCGTGGGGGACGATGGCGCGCTGCTGGTGCACACTGCGGGCGGCATGCAAGCCATCACGAGTTCCGAAATCAGCGTGCGGCCCACTGCGGTGCCTCCGGTGTGAAGAAGCTCCCTTTGTTGATCTCGATGTTCCTGAAAGGCCGCGCTCCATGCTCCGTCTTGCCGTGATCGCACTGCTGCTGGCCAACGCGGGCTACTACGCGTGGTCGCAAGGGCTGCTCAAGGACTGGGGCTTTGCCCCCGAGGAACAGGCAGAGCCGCAGCGCATGAACCAGCAGATCCGGCCCGAGACGCTGCAGATCCTGCGTGTGAACCCCAGTAAAACATCTTCCTCTTCCTCCTCCTCTTCTTCTTCGTCCTCCCCCCCACCCTCTCCCTCCACCCCCGGCACGGCCACCGCATCGGCCGACGTGGCGTCTTCCGCCGCTTCCTCCCCACCCCCTGCCGATACCGCCGAATGCCTGCAGGCCGGTGTATTTGACGAGCGCCAGGCCGACGCCCTGCGTACCGCCGCCGCCAACCTGCCGCCGGGCAGCTGGCTGCTGGAGCCCACGCCCATCCCGGGCCGCTGGATGGTCTACATGGGCCGCTTTGAAGACCTGGAAACGCTGGACCGCAAACGCGCCGAACTGCGGGCCCGCAAGGTGGATCACGACCGGGCAGGCGGCACACTGGAGTACGGCCTCTCGCTCGGCCGTTTTTCGTCCAAAGAGGCCGCAGAGCGCGAACTGGCCAACCTGGGCAACAAGGGCGTGCGCACGGCCCGCGTGATCCAGGAGCGGCCCGAGTCCCCCGGCTTCACGCTGCGCCTGCCCGCCGTGACCGACGCACTGCGCCCGCAGTTCGACGCGCTGCGCAGCGCCATGGCGGGCAAGACGCTGCGCAACTGCGCGTAACCGCAGCAGCGGCGATGGCGGAGCCATCGCTTGCGCCGCCGGTTGTCACATCGGGACGGCGCGCGTCTCGCCGTGGCGCATGAGCCAGACCCGGTCCTGCGGCAGGCCGCGCTGCGCCAGTGCAGCGGCCACGTCGCGCGGAGGGTGGTCAAACGCCTCCTGCGTCAGCATGAACGTGCCCCAGTGCACGCCCATGGCCTGCTTGGCGTCCACATCCAGCATCAGCTGCACGGCGTCCTCGGGGTTCACGTGCATGGGTTTCATGAAATCGCGCGGCAGGTAGGCGCCGATGGGCAGGGCCAGGAAGTCCACGGCCCCCAGGCGCTGGCGGATGGCCTTGAAGTCGTCGCTGTAGCCCGTATCGCCCGGAAACAGAAAACGCCAGGGGTCCCCAGCGTCCGGGCGCGCCCATTCCAGCGCGTAGCCGCCCCACAGCGAGGCGTTGGTATCCCACGGGGTGCGGCGGCTCCAGTGCTGGGCGGGCGTGAAGTGCACCCGCAGACCCGGGGCGATGTCGGTGTGTTCCCACCAGTTCAGCTCGGTCACGGGGCCCATGCCGCGTTGGGTGAACCAACCTCCCAGGCCCCGGGGCACCACAAAACGCGGCGACTGGCCCGCGTCGCGCAGGCGGCGCAAGGTGCCGTAGCAGAGGTGGTCGTAGTGGTTGTGCGAGATCAGCACCACGTCGATGGGCGGCAGCTGCTCGGGGGTCAGCGGTGCCGGTACGCGGCGTGGTGCGCCAAAGCGGCCGAGTGGCCCGGCAAAGCCGCACAGTGTCGGGTCCATGAGCACGTTCAGGCCTGCCACCTGAAGCAGGATGGACACATGGCCCAGCCAGGTGACGACCGGTGCCTGCGGGCGCTGCGCCAGGCGCGCGTGGTCCACGGGCGCGCCCCACTGCCGGGCAAAGGCTTCATAACCCCCGGCGGGGTCCGAGCGGGGTTTGAAATCGCCGCGCAGCGAGCGCCACACCATCTCGTACCAGGGGAAATTGCCAATGACGACGCCGGGGTGGGTGTTGGCAAAACGGCGGGGTGATGGGGACATGGTGACAGCTTCGGGTCAAAGAGGTCGCATGATGCCGCAGCCCGGTGCGGGGCGGTGGGGTCTAGTGCATCGCCCCTGCGGCGTGCCGGTATTCGGGCAGTGCTGTTCAGCCGCCCGCCACTTCATCGCGCGCGGCAAAACGCACGCTGAAGCGCGCGCCCGGCGGCTGCTGGCCCGGGCGTGCGTCTTCCAGGGTGACCTCGGCATCGTGCTTGCGCGCAATCTCCAGCACGATCGGCAGGCCCAGACCGGAGCCGTCGGCCTCGCTGCCCAACGCACGGTAGAACGGCTGGAACACCAGCTCGCGCTCGGCCTCGGGCACGCCGGGGCCTGAGTCTTCGACCTGCAGCAGCAGCACATGGCCAAACGTATCGGCCAGCACGCGGGCCGTGACCACGCCCGGCTTGTCGGGCGTGGAAGGGGTGTAGTTGAGGGCGTTGTCCACCAGGTTGCGCACCAGTTCCTTGAGCAGCGTGGGGTTGCCGTCGAGCATCACGCCGGACGAGCCCGGCTCTGCACCGTCGTAGCCCAGGTCGATGTGTTTTTCCAGGGCGCGGGGCACCGAGTCGCGCACCACCTCGATGGTGAGCCGGGCCAGGTCGCAGGGCTGGCGCGCAAAACCCACGCCGCTGCCCTCGGCGCGCGCCAGCGCCAGCAGCTGGTTGACGGTGTGTGTGGCGCGGATGCTGGAGCGGCCAATCTGCTGCAGCGAGCGCTTGAGTTCCTCGGTGCTGGTGCCCTCGCGCTGGGCCAGGTCGGCTTGCATGCGCAGGCCTGCCAGGGGCGTCTTGAGCTGGTGCGCCGCGTCGGCCAGAAAGCGCTTTTGCGTGGCCAGCGAGTCGTTCAGGCGCTGCAGCAGGTCGTTCACCGAGGCAACGAGGGGCGCCACTTCGAGCGGCACCGTGCGGTCGTCCAGCGGGGAGAGGTCGTCGGGGTTGCGCGCGCGGATGCGCTGCTCCAGCTGGTTGAGCGGCTGGATGCCCCGCGCCAGCGCCAGCCACACCAGCAACACGGCCAGCGGCAGGATCACGAACTGCGGCAGCATCACGCCCTTGATGATTTCGGTGGCCAGCACGCTGCGCTTTTCGCGCGTTTCGGCCACCTGCACCAGCGCCACGGGGGTATCTGGCAAGGGCAGGCGCACCCAGATGTAGGCGACGCGGATCTCGATACCGCGCATTTCGCCGTCGCGCAGGCGCACCTCGCCGGACATGGGCACCTCGTCGGCGGGCGGCTCGGGCAGCTCGCGCTCGCCGGAGAGGAACTCCCCGCCGGGGCCCAGCACCTGGTAGTAGACGATGTCGGACTCATCGGCCCGCAGGATCTCGCTGGCAGGCTGGGGCAGGTTGAACTGCACCTTGTTGCCCGCCACGCCCACCAGCTGGGCAAGGGCGTGGGCGTTGTATTCGAGCGCCCGGTCAAACGGCTTGTTGGCCAGGCCCTGTGCCACCAGCCAGGTCAGCGCCAGGCTGACGGGCCACAGCAGCAGCAGCGGCGTGAGCATCCAGTCGAGGATTTCGCCGAACAGGGATCGCTGCTCTCGCTGGAATATTTTCAAGGCGTTCGCCGTGGCGGTTTTGAATGAAATTGGCCTCTAGCGCTTATCTATCAAGCGCTAGTAGCTATCATTTTTAAAGTATTCAATCGGCACGTCATGTCCGTCCACAGCATGTGCACTGACGCGGCCAACGCCAATGCACCCGTGGAACTGGCTCCGCCAGGCCACCGGGTGCGTCCCCCTCCCGAAGGAGAGGGGGAAGGCGCGAAGCGACTCAGGGGGTGCTTCATATCAACCTGGAATCTTTTCCAAACAGTAGCCCAGGCCGCGCACGGTAGCAATGCGGATGGGCCCGCCTTCGATCTTCTTGCGCAGGCGGTGGATGTAGACCTCGATGGCGTTGTTGCTGACTTCTTCGCCCCACTCGCACAGGCGCTCCACCAGTTGCTCCTTGCTCACCAGGCGGCCCGCGCGCTGCAGCAGCACCTCCAAGAGGCCCAGCTCGCGCGCCGACAGCTCGATCATCTTGCCGTCGATGGTGGCCACGCGGCCGGCCTGGTCGTACACCAGCGGGCCGTGTTTGATGGCGCTGCTGGTGCCGCCCATTCCCCGCCGCGTGAGGGCGCGCACGCGGGCTTCCAGCTCCTGCAGGCTGAAGGGCTTGGCCATGTAGTCGTCGGCGCCAAAGTCCAGGCCCTTCACACGCTCTTCCACGCTGTCAGCGGCGGTGAGGATGAGCACGGGCAAGGCGGAGCCTCGGCCGCGCAGCTTTTTGAGCACCTCCAGCCCGTGCATCTTGGGCAGGCCCAGGTCCAGGATGAGCAGGTCGAATTCGTTGTTGGTCAGGAGCGCTGCATCGGCCTCGGTGCCGCTGGCCACGTGGTCCACCACGGCTCCCGAGGCGCGCAGGGTGCGCAGCAGGCCATCGGCCAGCACCTGGTCGTCTTCGGCAATGAGAATGCGCATGCGTTGTCTCCTGGTGAGGTGGCGGCGGTCTGGTGCCGCGCCTGTGCTGTGATTTTAGGCGTCTGGCTCCCGCCTGGTCTTTGGTTTCGTGCAAGCTTGGGCGGGGACAATCACCGCCATGCACATCCTGCTCATTGAAGACGATCTGGACCTGGGACAAGCGCTGCTGCAGGCCCTGCAGCTGGACGGCTTCACGGTGCAATGGCTGCGTAGCGTGGCCGCCACGCCGCCCGTGCCCGACGCCAACGAGATTGCCGCCGTGCTGCTGGACCTGACCCTGCCCGATGGCCAGGGCATGGCGCTGCTGCGCCACTGGCGGCGCGCGGGGCTCGCGGTGCCCGTGATCGTCATCACTGCCCGCACGGCGCTGCAGGACCGGCTGGACGGCTTGGACGCCGGTGCGGACGACTATGTGCTCAAGCCCTTTCACGTGCCCGAGCTGCTGTCGCGCCTGCACGCGGTGCTGCGGCGCAGCGCCCGCCAGGCCTGCGAGGAATGGACACTGGGCACACTGCGGATTGCGCCCCGGCGGCATGAGGCCTGGCAGGGCGACGCCCTGCTGGCCCTGTCGCCGCGCGAGTTCCGCCTGCTGGTGGAACTGGCCCGCGAGCCCGGCACCGTGGTCGCCAAGAACGTGCTCGCCCAGCGGCTCGAACCGCTGGGCGATGCGCTGGACGCCGCCACGCTGGAGGTGCATATCTCCAACCTGCGCAAGAAGATTGGCGCCCAGCGCGTGGTCACGGTGCGCGGCGTGGGCTACCGACTGCAGCCATGAAGTGGCCTGTCCTTGCACACGGCGCATGGAACCGCTGGTGGGGCCCCAGCCTCACGCGGCGCACCCTGCTGGCGCTGCTTGCAGCCATGGGGCTGGTGTGGCTGGTGCTGCTGGCGCAGATGGCCTACACCCACTACGAGACCATGGGCACAAACCCGGGCGTGCGCCAGCTGGCACAGGGGCTGGCAGTGCCGCTGGCCTCCATGCCCGACCCGGTGGAAGCCCGCGCGCTGGTGCGCGGCACGGCACAGACGTTCAACGCCATGCGCCTGGACGTGGAACTGCTGCAGGGCGAGAAAGTCGTGCTGCAGCTGCAGGACACGCACGGGCAGCTGTTTCATAGCAGCGCCGCCGACCTCCCCGCCGTGGCCCTGGCCGGCCCGTCCGGCCACGCCAAGATGGTGATTGCTGGGCGCCCGCACTGGGCCGCGTGGGAAACCTCGGGCGCGTGGCGCGTGCTGGTGGCCGAGCCCCTGTTGTCCGACGCGCGCCTGCTCAGCTTCATGGGCGAAGACCTCGCGGCCTCGGTGCTGCTGGCGCTGCCCCTGGTGGGACTGCCGCTGTGGCTGGCCGTCCGCACGGGCCTGCGCCCACTGGCGCGGCTGGGTGCCCAGATCGCGGCGCGCTCTGCCCACGACCTGCGCCCCCTGCAGGACCTGCCCCCCCAGCGCGAACTGCGCGGGCTGGCCCAGGCATTCGACCACCTGCTCAACCGACTGCGCGCCCACCTGGCACGTGAGAAGGCGCTTGTGCACGACGCGGCCCACGAGCTGCGCACGCCCATGGCGGTCATTGCCACCCAGGCCCACGTGCTTCTCCAGGCGCCCGAGGGCCCCGCGCGGGCGCGGGCCTCCGAGGCGCTGATGCACGCCGTTGAGCGCGCAGCGCACCTGAGCGAGCAGTTGCTCACCCTGGCCGCACTGGAGGAAGCCCCTACCCCCAATGCCGAGCGGCTGGACCTGATGGCCTTCCTGCAGGACTTCCTGGCCCAGCGCATGCGCTGGGCGGATGAGATGGGCGTGGAGCTGTCGCTCGAAGGGCCCGACACCTGGGTGCTGGCCTTTGACCGCCAGCTGCTGTGGTCGGCGCTGGGCAATGTGCTGGACAACGCCCTCAAGCATGGCTGCGGACCGGGCGCCGGGCACGAGGTGCAGTTGCGCGTGAGCCAGGACGGTGGCGACGTGGTGGTCTGGATTGCAGATGACGGCCCAGGCATTGAGGCCGGCGAGCAGACACGGGTCTTCGAGCGGTTCTGGCGTTCGCCACGCGCGCGCAGCAGCGGCTCCGGCCTGGGGCTCACCATCGCGCAGCAGGCCATGGGACACCTGGGCGGGCGGGTCACTGTCGGCACGGGCCTGCAGGGCCGGGGCGTGGGCTTCACGCTGCGCTGGCCAGCTGAGACCTTTGGGTAGGCCCAAGGTTCGCGTTCCAACAATCGGGCATCTTTTCTTTGCGAGATGCCATGAACTTCCTGAATTTCCTTGCGGCGCGCGGCGCCATCCTTTCTCGTCGCCGCTGGCTGGCCGCAGCTGGCCTGGGCATCCTGGTGACAGCCTGTGGCGGCGGTAGCGACGATGGGGTTGACGCCTTGCTGGAGCGCCTGCAGTCGCAGGCCAGCAAGCTGGTGTCCCAAGGCGTTGTGGGTGCGGCCACCGGCTGGACGGATTCCACGCGCGCCCAGGTGGCGGTGGCCGGGCTGCGCGGGTTGGGCGGCACCGCCGCGCTGGAGCGCGGCGACCTGATGGCAATTGGCTCCAACACCAAGGCCATGACGGCGTGTGCGGCCGCCAGCGTGGTGGACCAGGGCCTGCTGCGCTGGGACAGCACGCTGGCGCAGACGCTGCCCGGATTGGCCCGCGAGGCCCTGCCCGCCTACCAGGGTGTCACGCTGCGGCAATTGCTGGACCACCGTGCGGGTGTGATGGCATTCAACAAGCCTGAGGATGTGGCGATGTTCCTCGGCGAAGTGGGCACCGACGTGCTCACCCGACTGCAAGAGCCCGCCGACGTGGAGGATTTCTTCCTGCAGTGGCTGCTGCGCCAGGCCCCTGTCCGGGGCACGGGGGCCGACCCGGATTTTGCGTACTCCAACGCTGGCTATGCGCTTGCGGCCCGCATGCTGCGCGCCGCCACGGGGCAGGACTGGGCAGACTTGCTGCGCCAGCGCGTGGCCCAGCCGCTGGGCATCTCCCTGTTCATCGGCGAGCCTTTGCGAAGGGGTAGCGACCAGCCCGCAGGCCATGCACTGGAAGGTGGGCAACTACAGCCCCAAAGCTTGGCCGGGGCGCCCGAGCGCGCATGGCTGGAAATCCTGAACCCAGCCGGCGCCGTGAGCCTGGCCGCGCGGGACGACGCCCTGTGGCTGCAATGGCACCTGCACGCCCTCAAGGGCGGCGCCACGCCCCTGCCCCGCAGCTATGTGCAGGGGCTGCAAGACCTGGCACGCGCTCCTGCAAACCGCTATGCGCTGGGGTGGATCACGCACGCCATGCAGGGCGCAGGCTGGCTGTTGCACACGGGCGAAACCGGCGGGTTTCAGGCGTTGTCGCTGGTGGCAATGGACGGGTCGCGCGCCGCCTTTGCGCACAGCAACATCGCCACCGAGGACAGCATCGCGCTGCTGTACGAAAGCGTTTCTGTACTGCTGGCCTGAGAAGCGTTTCTGAAAGCGGCTCGCCCCCGTCAGCGCGGATCGTGCGCGAGCAGCCTGCGCACCAGCGCCTGCAGGTCGGCCTGCAGCCGTGCCATGCCCTCGGGCACCTGCGCCAGCGTGCGCTCGTCCATATAGAGCTTGCGGTTGATCTCGACCTGGATGCTGTGGCGGTGCTGCGCAGGGTTGCCATAGCGGCGCACCAGCTCCACGCCTTTGTAGGGGTGGTTGTATTCCACGCTGTAGCCACACGCGCGCAGGTGATCGCAGATCAGTGCGGACAGCGCGGGGCTGGCCGTGGTGCCGTCGCGGTCGCCCACCACGAAATCGGCGTGTTCGAGGCCCGGAAACTCGGTGGCAAAGCGCCCGGCCACGGCGGGCATGGAGTGGCAGTTGAGGTGGATGCTGTAGCCGTGGCGCGTATGGGCGGCATCGATGGCCTGGGCCACTGCCGCGTGGTAGGGGCGCCAGCATTGGTCGATGCGCGCACGCACTTCGGACACGGTGAGCTGGCGGTGGTAGATGGGCTCACCCTCGTCGGTGAACTTCCAGATCAGGCCCTTGCCCAGGCGCACCTTGCTGAGCACCTTGGGGTCGGTGGAGATGGGGTCGGTCCATTCGCCGTCGATCAGGCTGGTATCCAGCTCGGTGGTGTCGCGGTTGGCATCCAGGTAGATGCGGGGGAAGTGGGCCTCGACCCAGGCCACGCCCAGCGCCGGGGCAAAGGCGTAGATTTTTTCGACATGGGTGTCTTCCGCACGGCGCAGGGTGGCCAAGGCGAGGGCGGAGCCAAAGTCGGCGGGGTACTGAGTGCCGCTGTGGGGAGAGTCAAGCACCAGCGGTGTACTGCCGGACACCGCAGTGACGGTGGCAGATGGTTGCGTGGCCTGCCCGGGTGAACCGGTGGCTCCCGGTTGGGCGTGCTGAAAGCGGTGGTGGATCAGTTTCAAGGCTGAATGCATAGGCAGAGTGTGCGCAAAATGGGGCGGCTGGCCTAGCCGTCCAGACCGGGCGAAGACCATGGTTATCCCTGTGACGGTCTTCCTCGGCTATGGCCGCCGGGCCCGCGGGCCCGGTGTGGGTTCAATCGAGCACCACCTTGGCGTAGGCGGCAACACCCTTCATTTTCTCGATCTCACGGGCGATCTGTGCGGTGAATTCCTTGGAGGTTGTACCGGAGGGGTACAGGCCCTGACCCGCCAGGCGCTCGCGCACGGCAGGTTCCTTGAGGGCCTGGGCCACGGCCTGCTGGATGCGGTCTATGGCCGCGGCGGGCGTCCCCGCCGGGGCCACCATGCCAAACCAGGAGGGCTCGTTGGCCTGTTTGTAGCCCACCGCAGCATAGGTGGGCACATCGGGCAGGACTTCCAGCCGCACCGGCCACGACACGGCCAGCGCCCTGAGCTTTCCAGCCTTGATGTGGGGCAGCGAGGAAGCCACCTGGTCAAAGTACACCCCCACCTGGCCAGCCAGCACGTCGTTGATGGCCGGACCCGCACCGCGGTAAGGGATGTGAACCATGGAGACACCTGCGCTGCGCTTGAACAGCTCGCCCCACATGTGTCCGATGGTGCCGTTGCCCGGAGTGGCATAAGCCACTTTGCCGGGGTTGGCCTTGAGATAGCTCACCAGCTCGGCGAGGTCCTTGACGGGCAGGACGGCCGGGTTGACCACCACCACGCCGGGCGCTTTCACGATCTCGGTCACGCCCACAAAGTCCTTGATCGGATCGTAAGGCAGCTTGCTGTACACGGCGGGGTTCACGCCGTGGGTGGACAGCGTGGCCACGCCCAGGGTCAAACCGTCCGCAGAGGCCCGCGCCACTTCAGCCATGCCGATGGAGCCGCCTGCGCCGCCCCGGTTTTCCAGCACCACGGGCTGCTTGAGGATGCGGGCCAGTGACTCCTGCAAGCTGCGGGCGGTGATGTCGGTAGCCCCGCCGGGGGGAAAGGGCACGATGATACGCAGAGGCCTGGCCTCTTGCGCCAAGGACATTCCAGGAACGAAAGATACAGCGGCCAGCGCTGAAAGCATGTGACGGCGTTGCATGGGTTCTTCTCCTATAAGGAGCCACAAGGTTAAGTGAGGCATACACAGCCGCCAAGCAATGGATACGCCTGATAACATTCCATTCTGGAATGATTAAATCCAACAACCATGTCCTCCCTTCGTCGGCTGTCGCCCCCTTTGCACCTATTGCGCGCGTTTTCCATGGTCACGCGGTTTGGCAGCGTCTCGCGCGCTGCCGAGGCCTTGCACCTCACGCAAAGCGCGGTCAGCAAGCAGGTCAAGGAGCTGGAGGGCTGGGTGGGCGTGGCATTGTTTGAGCGCAGCCGCAAGCGCTTGGCGCTGACGCCCGCGGGCGAACGCTACGAGAAAGCCGTGCGCGCGGTGCTGGCGCAGCTGGAGGCCGCCACCCTGGAGCTGATCACCAGCGACGACGGTGGCGGGGCGCTGCACCTGTCCAGTCTGCCCACGTTTGCGGCCAAGTGGCTCATCCCGCGCCTGCCGCAGTTCCAGCAGCTGCACCCGCAGGTCACTCTGCACTTCGTGCCCTACGTGCACAGCTACGACTTCGAGCGGCCCGAGCTGGACTGCTCCATCCTGTTCGGTGAAGGCCACTGGCCCGGCGCACACGCGCACTACATCACGGGCAACGAGGTGGCCTTGATCGCCCCGCGCACCCGCGTGGCCGACTGGACCATCGACACGCCAGGCGATGTGGCCCACCACACACTGATGCGCCACGTGACGGTGCCCGAGGCCTGGCTGCGCTGGAGCGAGACACACGGGGTGGAGGCCCTCATCGACCCGCTGGCCGGGCCGCAGTTCGACCAGTTCCAAACCATGATCCGCGCGGTGATGGCCGGCATGGGCCTGGCGCTGGTACCGCGCTGCTTGGTGCAGGATGAAATCACGGCGGGCCTGGTGCGCGAGCCCCTTGCCGACCATCCGCTGCGCGGCGGCTTCCGCAGCGACATGGGCTACTGGTTTTGTTACCCCGAGGGCCGCACGCAGCTGCAGGCGCTGCAGTGCTTTCGACAGTGGTTGCTGGCGTGTGAATCGCCCGGGGGTGAGACAGTGCTTTCGCCACCCACACCGGGTGCAGGGCCGATCGCGCTCGTTCCGCGGTGACGCCTTGCTGTGAACAGGCCGCCGTCAACATGGGTTGACGATAGAGCTATTTGTCAACTATAGTTGACGAATGCAAGCGCCACCCGCACTCCCCTCACCCGACAACCCCGAGGCCGCGCTGGCTGCCGTAGTCGCCTTGCGGCTGATGGCCGACCGGCTGGAAGCTGCCGCCGTGGCTGCGGCGCTGGAGCAAGGGTGGTCGTGGGCACAGATTGCCCAGGCCCTGGGCGTGAGCAAGCAGGCAGCGCACAAGCGCCTGTCACCCCACATGCCCCAGGCCCCACAGCGCCCCCGTTCTTGAGAAGGAGTTATCACCATGTTTCGCCAATTGCAGCACCGCTTCCAGAGCATGCGCACCCTGAGCCGCCTGTGCACCGGCGCCGAGGCACATGCCCGCGCAAGCGGCCAAGCCGCACCGGGGGCAGAGCATTTTTTTCTGGCCGCCATCGACCTTCCCGATGGGTCGGCCCGGCGTGCGCTGGAGAGCATGGGCGTCGCACCCGCCGCCGTGCGGGATGCGATCGAGCAGCAGTACCGCGATGCGCTACGCAGCGTGGGGCTGGATGCAACCCTGCCGCAGGCGCCAGCCCTCGCGCCAGCGGCCCCGGGCCTCTACCGGGCACAGCCATCGGGCCAGGAGGTCATGCAGACGCTGGCGCGCTCCCGCAAGAGCCAGGGCGGCCCCCTTCTGGGCGCCCACGTGGTGGCAGCGGTGGCCACCATGCCGCACGGCGTGGCGGCACGCACGCTGCGTGCCATGGGCATTGACGCTGACCAGCTGGTGGCAGTGGCGCAGGCCCAGGTGTCAACGGCAACAGCAACCGCAACGGGTACAGCCGACTAGCCGGGTTCAGCGCATCAACATGCCCGCCCCATCGCCGCCCGCATAGGCTTCCAACCCAATCGCTACCACAGTGGCCACGTCATGGCCCACTTCGGCCCGGAACTCGGCCTCCGCCTGCGCCACAGCATCGCGAAACGCCTGCAGCCAGGCCAACCCCGTGGACGTAAAACACACGCGGCGGGCGCGCGCGTCCAGCGGGTCGGCCTCGCGCGTGACCAGGCCCCAGGCCTCGCACTGGTCCACCAGGTTGGCCATGGCCTGCTTGGTCATGCCCGCGCGCTGGGCCAGGTCGGTCAGTCGGTCGCCCTGCAAGGCCAGGTGCCGGGTGATGTGCACATGCGCGGCCGTCACCTGGTCGCGCGCCGCCAGGTTGGACAGCGCCAGCGGCACCTCCACGTTGTGCGCCATGAGCTGCAGCACGCGCGCGTCAAAACGCCGCATGGCGTGGCCAAAGAGGCGACCCAGGTGGGTCTGGCGCCAGCCGTCTTCGACAGGGGATGGAAGGGGCGAATCAGGCATCACCGAATTGTCAGGCAAACTGACCAAATTATCCTTGAAGACCTTGCAACAGCTCGCATAAACTACTGTTCAAGCATCCAGCCTGTGATTAACCGCAGAGCGATGCAAGCATCCAACCTGTTGTTTTTCAAGGAGTTTCTCATGGACGTCGCAGTCAAAGGCACCAACCCCGCATTGCCCGTGAACACCGAAAAGGCCAAGGCCCTGGCCGCTGCGCTCGCCCAGATCGAGAAGCAGTTTGGCAAGGGCACGATCATGCGCCTGGGTGAAGGTGAGGTGATCGAGGACATCCAGGTTGTCTCTACCGGCTCGCTGGGCCTCGATATCGCGCTGGGCGTGGGCGGCCTGCCCCGTGGCCGTGTGGTCGAGATCTATGGCCCGGAATCGTCGGGCAAGACCACGCTCACGCTGCAGGTGATTGCCGAGATGCAGAAGCTGGGCGGTACCTGCGCGTTTGTGGATGCCGAACACGCGCTGGATGTGCAGTACGCCCAGAAACTGGGGGTGCAACTGTCCGACTTGCTGATCAGCCAGCCCGACACCGGCGAGCAGGCGCTGGAAATTGTGGACAGCCTGGTGCGCTCCGGCGCCGTGGACCTGATCGTGGTGGACTCGGTCGCCGCGCTCACGCCCAAGGCCGAAATCGAAGGCGAGATGGGCGACGCGCTGCCCGGCCTGCAGGCCCGCCTGATGAGCCAGGCGCTGCGCAAGCTGACCGCCACGATCAAGAAGACCAATTGCATGGTCATCTTCATCAACCAGATCCGCATGAAGATCGGCGTGATGTTCGGCTCGCCCGAAACCACCACCGGCGGTAACGCGCTCAAGTTCTATGCGTCCGTGCGCCTGGATATCCGCCGCACCGGCACCATCAAGAAGGGCGACGAAGCCATCGGCAACGAAACCAAGGTCAAGGTGGTCAAGAACAAGGTGAGCCCACCCTTCAAGACGGCCGAGTTCGACATCCTGTTCGGCGAGGGCATCAGCCGCGAGGGCGAAATCATCGACATGGGCGTGACCGCCAAGATCGTGGAAAAGAGCGGTGCCTGGTACGCCTACAACGGCGAAAAAATCGGCCAGGGCCGCGACAACGCGCGTGAGTTCCTGCGCGAGAACCCCGACCTCGCCCGCGAGATCGAGAACAAGGTGCGCGAAGGCCTGGGCATTGCGCTGCTGCCTGGCGCACTGCAGGCCCCTGCCGCCACTGCGGACGAGTGAACTCCGAAGTTTCAAGAAAAATTGGCTACTAGCGCTTGATTGGCAAGCGCTAGTAGCTATCAAATTTGAAGCTAATAAATTCATGGGGTTCACCACGCTCTCGCTCAAGGGCCGGGCCCTGCGCCTGCTAAGCCAGCGGGAGCATTCCCGCAGCGAACTGGCCGCCAAGCTGGCGCCCCATGCAGAGAGCCCCGAGGAGCTGGCCGCCCTGCTGGACCTGCTGGTGGAGCAGGACTGGCTGAGCGACCAGCGCGCGGCCCAATCCCTGGTGCACCGCCGTGGCCCCCGCCTGGGTGCAGCCCGCCTCGTTCGGGAACTGCGCAACCGGGGAGTGGCCGATGAGCTGGTGCGCGAGGCCACGGCCCCGCTGCTGGCCACCGAGGTGCAGCGTGCCCGGGAGGTATGGCAGCGCAAGTTTGGCCAGGTGCCACTGGACATGAAAGAACGCTCGCGCCAGGTCCGCTTCCTGATGGCACGCGGTTTCACGATGCATGCCATCCAGAAAGCCATTGGGGGCGATACGGACGGCGACACGAATGACGAAGACCCTGGCGCCACCTGACCCAACCAGGCAGCGTCCGCAAGCTAGGCCAGGCCAGGCCCGGTCAGCGCTGCGTTGTCAACTCTGCAACAGTACTGCTGGCTGAGGGTGCCGCAAGCACCTCGGGTGGCAAGGGTACCCACCGGGCATCCAGGCCATTGGGGTCCACCACATACACAATGGCCTGGCCCGAGCCTCGGTCGCTCAGGATGCCCGTGATCCATGGGGCATGTGCGGACACGCTGCCCGGTACAGGGTGCACGCTGTCCTGCGACACCACGCCCACCAGACGCTCCACCAACAGCACCACCGGGCGGCCCTGGCTCTTGACCACGACCGCCACGGCCCGCCGAGGGTCGGCCAATGCAGACAGGCCCGCAATGCGGCAGGCGTCATAGGCGGGCGCCATGCGGGTGCCGCCTTCGTGGACAATCTCCAGCATGCCGGCCAGCTGCGCCGGGCCCGGCACCTGCACCAGGCGCGCGGCCGACATGGCCTGCTGCACGTGCATGCTGTCAATGGCCAGCAGCAGGGCGCCACAGGCCACCACACCATAGCGGCGCACATTGCCGCCCGCCCCCTGCACAGATGACTGCGGCAAGGCCAGGGCACCGCCGCTGACCACGGCGGGCTGCACGGGCATCAGCAATACGGAGTACACGGGTTCCCGGTATCCATCGTCGCGCTTGAATTCCCGGTATCCGGTGCTGACCGCCACACCCGCCAGATAGTCCTGCCCTTGCCAGTGCACGCGCTGCGCGGTGGCGGGCAGGACAGACGCAGTCGCCGCAGAGGAAGTTCTTGCGCCCTGCCCGGGCTGCCGCCCTGCGGCAGCGGGTGGCACTGCGGCCCGTGCGATATCTGCCACAAAAGGCAACACAGGTTGCGCACCGCCCAGAGCGGCATCCGGGCCATCCTCGTCGGCGCTGGCCAGCACGCGCCCCTGCGCATCGGTGAAGAAGCCTCGCATGCCCTGGCCCTGCGGCAGTGCGTCGCGCAGCATGGCCTTCAGCTCGGTGGCGCAGTTGAAAGCCAGCGCGATGCCGCCCACCACCGGGCCGCCCGGCGCAGCGCGCAGCGCGGCGCAGTACACATAGGCGGGCAAGCCATCGGCCAGCGCCTGCGGCTGCATGGGCGACACGGCATAGGCCTGCGAACCTTGCAAGGCCAGGGTGCGCCGGACCAGGTCGGCATCCAGTTTCAGGTCGGCGGGCAGCGTGTTGGCATCGCAGGACACGGCCACCACGAGCCCCTGGCGGTCAAACAGCGCCACGCGCCGGTACACCGTGTAGAGGCTGTTGAGGTGCGCGAGGATCTGTGCCGCGCGCTGTGCTGCAGCGGCTGATTGCCCGGGCACGCCCCGCGCCTGGATGTCACCCAGCGCATGGGCCAGTTCTTCGGACAGCGCCCACCAGCGGCAGTCGTTGGCACGTTCGTAGAGATTGCGGTCCATGATGCGGACCGCCAGGCCGGCATGGGCCTTCATCTCGGCGCGGCGCCCTGCCAGTAGCAGTCCGCGCAGTTCCTGGATGGCACCGTCGAAGACGGCAATGGTGTCCTTGCCCGTACGCCCGATCTGGTCAAACACGGCATGGATCGACGAGCCTGCGCTCACCGCCGATTCGGCCACCTTGCCATTCCAGATCACGCGGGTAAGCCCTTCTTCGATGGCGCGGGCGCGTTCCACAATGGCGCGCAGCATGGGATCATCCACCTCCATGCGCGCCGCCTCAGCCGTCGCCGGCGCGCCACCGCCCCCTGCAGACTCCTGCATACCTTGCTCGCCCTTGAACGCCGCATCCAGCCGCACCAGCGCCACCGCCCGCCAGGGCAGGCCTTGGTAGCCCTGGTAGCCCCGGGTGGTGCGCGCCTGCGCCAGGTAGTCGTGGCCCCGGTGGGTGCAAGGGCGGGCGTCAAGCGACTGCAGAGAGCCAGTGGCCAGGACCTCGCCCACCGAGAATTCAGCGGGCTTGCTGGACGCAATGACACGATCACTGCCATCCACGAGCAGCAGCGCCACGCGGTCCTCGGGGTCGCGCAGGTCGGCAAAGATCGACTCCAGCTCGGAATGGAGTCCAAAGCGCAGCACCACGGCCCCGCAGGCGCGCCCCTGCGCCGATACAACGCGGTGCACATACAGCAGCAGATCGCCTTCGCCGGGATACCAGCCCGAGGCACCGTAGTGCTCGCCATAACCGGGCCTGTCCATCGCACCCCGCCACCAGGAGGGCTCCTGCACAACCAAGGCCTCAGTCACCTGCCGGTCTTGCAGGCCCAGCAACGGATGGGCACAGGCATCCAGCAGCAGGATGTCGTCATAGACGGTGTATTTGGCGCGGTACTCTTGCAACCGCTGGCGCAGCAGCGTGGCGGCATCGGGGTCGCCTTGGACTGCCGCAGCCTCCACAAAAGCCACCAGCGGTCCATCGGTGGCGATGAAGCCGACATCGGCCGTGCGCTCGAAAAGGTTGCGCACCAGAATATCGATGGCCACCTGGGCGCGGGACGCCAGGTCGCCCATGCGGTTGCTCAGGTGGGTGGTGGCAATGTGCTCCACCATCTCCTGGGCCAGCGTGGCGAACGCGGTACGCGTCTGGTCCAGGGTATGCAGGAAACCCGCCGCCTCGCCCGGGCACACGATGCGTGCAGTGGTGTCGATGACCTCCCAGCGAAGATCCAGGCGCTGCAACGCAGCTTCGAGCTTCTGCAGCGACCGCATCTGCGGCGCCACGATGTCATAAGACAGTGGAAAACCCATCAGCCCCCCCAAACATACGGCGTGCGCCAGTGGGCCTGGCGTGGTCAGCGGTCTGGAATCAGCTTAAACGATTCCGCCAGGGACGCCCATAGAAAAAACGCGCCAGGTCTGGCGCGTCGAAAACCTGCCGGGCAGACAGGAGGGTGGGGAAACCCGTAGCGGTTCAGAGACCGAGCATCAGCTGCAGGTTCTGCACTGCGGCGCCGCTGGCACCTTTGCCCAGGTTGTCCAGGCGCGCAATGACCACGGCCTGCCGGTATTGCTCGTTGGCAAACACGCGCAGCTCCAGCTTGTTGGTGTCGGTCAGCGTGTCGGCGGCGAGCTTCAAATCATCGGTGGGCGGCAGTACGCTGACCCACTGCTCGGGCGTGTTGGTGCGGCGGTAGTGACCGGCCAGCGCGTCGTGCAGGTCGCTGGCCTTGGGGGCTCCGGGCAGCAGGTCCAGGTGCAGCGGCAACTGCACCAACATGCCCTGGCGGAAGTTGCCCACAGCGGGGATGAACACCGGGCGGCGTGTGAGGCCGGTGTAGCGCAGGATCTCGGGGATGTGCTTGTGCGTCAGGCCCAGGGCGTAGGCCTCATACGGCGCTGCAGTGCCTGCCTCGTACGCTTCGATCATGGTGCGGCCGCCGCCGGAGTAGCCCGACACCGAAGGCAAGCTCAAAGGGTAGTCCGCAGGGATCAGGCCGGCGTCCACCAGCGGGCGCAGCATGGCAATCGCGCCCGTGGCGTAGCAGCCGGGGTTAGAGACACGGGTGGCGTCGCGCACCGCCTGCGCCTGCGATGCAGCGAGTTCTGGAAACCCGTACACCCAGCCATCGGCCGTGCGGTGGGCCGTGCTGGCGTCGATCACCTTGACCTTGCGGCCCGAGCTGCGCTCGATCTCGTCCACCATGGCCACGGTGTCGCGCGCCGCATCGTCGTGCAGGCACAGCACCACCAGGTCGACCCCCGCGATCAGGTCGCGCTTGGCGGCTGGGTCTTTGCGCAACTCGGGCGCAATGCTGACCAGCTCGATCTGCGGCGTGGCCTGCAGGCGCTCGCGGATCTGCAGGCCCGTGGTACCGGCTTCGCCATCGATAAAGACTTTGGACATGGAGGTGCTCCTGCAAAAAGGCGGCAGCGGCTGCCGGAATAGAAAAGAGAAAAAGGGGGGATGGGAAGGCTACCAGCCCAGCCCAGGGTGTAAGTTAGGCACAAGGATGGTGCGTTGCAACATGATACAGTCGCGGGTTGCCATGTCCCAAGCCCGCGGCCAGACATCTGTTCATGGTAAACGGGTAACTACCACCCTTCCCTGAGAGAGACCTCATGAAGATTCACGAATACCAAGGCAAGGAAATCTTGCGCAATTTTGGTGTGCCCGTTCCGCGTGGCATTCCCGCATTCACGGTGCAAGAAGCCGTTGAAGCAGCCCAGAAGCTCGGCGGCCCCGTGTGGGTGGTCAAGGCCCAGATCCACGCCGGTGGCCGTGGCAAGGGCGGCGGCGTGAAGGTTGCCAAGACCATTGACGATGTGAAGGCACGCGCCAGCGACATCCTGGGCATGCAGCTGGTCACGCACCAGACGGGCGCTGAGGGCCAGAAGGTTCGCCGCCTGTACATCGAAGACGGCGCCGACATCAAGAACGAACTGTATGTGTCGCTGGTCACCGACCGCGCCACGCAAAAGGTCGCCCTGATCGCTTCGAGCGAAGGCGGCATGGACATCGAGGAAGTGGCCCACTCCACGCCCGAGAAGATCATCACCGAGATGATCGATCCGCTGACCGGCATCACCGAAGCGCAGAGCCGCAAAGTGGCAGCAGCCATCGGCCTGACCGGTGCCTCGATCGACCAGGCCGTGGACATCTTCGCCAAGATCTACAAGTGCTACATGGACACGGACGCGTCGCTGGTGGAAATCAACCCGCTGAACTGCGACTCCAAGGGCAACCTGATGGCCCTGGACGCGAAGTTCAACTTTGACGCCAACGCCCTGTTCCGCCACCCCGAAATCGTGGCCTTCCGCGATCTGGACGAAGAAGATCCGGCCGAAGTCGAAGCCTCCAAGTTCGACCTGGCCTACATCAGCCTCGATGGCAACATCGGCTGCCTGGTGAACGGCGCCGGCCTGGCCATGGCCACCATGGACACCATCAAGCTGTTCGGCGGCGAGCCAGCCAACTTCCTGGACGTGGGCGGCGGTGCCACCCCCGAGAAGGTGACTGAAGCCTTCAAGATCATGCTGAAGAACCCCAAGGTCGAAGGCATTCTGGTCAACATCTTCGGCGGCATCATGAAGTGCGACACCATCGCCACCGGCGTGATCACTGCTTGCAAGGCCGTGAACCTGAACGTGCCGCTGGTCGTGCGCATGAAGGGCACGAACGAAGAGCTGGGCAAGAAGATGCTGGCCGAGTCCGGCCTGCCCATCATCGCTGCAGACACCATGGCCGAAGCTGCGACCAAGATCGTTGCTGCCGTCAAGTAAGCCCGGAGAACACACATGTCGATCTACATCAACAAAGACACCAAGGTCATCACCCAGGGCATCACGGGCAAGACTGGCCAGTTCCACACCGAAAAGTGCCAGGAATACGCGAACGGCAAGAACTGCTTCGTGGCGGGCGTGAACCCCAAGAAGGCGGGCGAGTCGATCTTCAACATCCCGATCTACGCCTCCGTCAAGGAAGCCGCTCAGCAGACCGGTGCCACCGTGTCGGTGATCTATGTGCCTCCAGCAGGCGCTGC
This sequence comes from Acidovorax sp. Leaf73, assembly GCF_916855635.1. Taxonomy (NCBI): domain Bacteria; kingdom Pseudomonadati; phylum Pseudomonadota; class Betaproteobacteria; order Burkholderiales; family Comamonadaceae; genus Acidovorax; species Acidovorax sp. Leaf73. Next base: position 611,551 of record NZ_CAKASI010000003.1, on the reverse strand, counting down.
GGATGCCATCTGGGAAGCCGTCGAAGCCGACCTGGACATGGCCATCTGCATTACCGAAGGCATTCCGGTCAAGGACATGCTGATGGTGCGCAACAAGATGAAGGCCAAGGAAGCCGCTGGCGGCAAGAAGACGCTGCTGCTGGGCCCCAACTGCCCTGGTCTGATCACGCCTGACGAAATCAAGATCGGCATCATGCCCGGTCACATCCACCGCAAGGGCCGTATCGGCGTGGTAAGCCGCTCGGGCACGCTGACGTACGAAGCCGTGGCGATGCTGACCGAAGTTGGCCTGGGCCAGTCGAGCGCTGTGGGCATTGGTGGCGACCCCATCAACGGTCTCAAGCACATCGACGTGATGAAGGCTTTCAACGACGATCCAGACACCGACGCCGTGATCATGATTGGCGAAATCGGCGGTCCTGACGAAGCCGAAGCCGCCCAGTGGTGCAAGGCCAACATGAAGAAGCCTATCGTGGGCTTCATCGCTGGCGTGACGGCCCCTCCCGGCAAGCGCATGGGCCACGCTGGCGCGCTGATCTCTGGCGGTGCCGACACGGCCGACGCCAAGCTGGCCATCATGGAAGAGTCGGGCTTCATCATCACCCGCAATCCTTCGGAACTGGGCAAGCTGCTCAAGGCCCAGCTGAAGTAAATCTCGCTGCGCCCGTCCGCGTCACCGCGGACACCTCGGGCTTGAGGGCTCGCAGAGGAAGGCGAATTCCAAAAAAAGCGCCCAGAACCAACGTTCCGGGCGCTTTTTGCATGGGAAGACCAAAGTGTGCCTGGGTGGCTCGTCGCGTTAGGGTGACAAAAATGGCACACCCGATTCACGCATCCTGCCTGCCCCGACAAGAACCGCCATCGAATCCTCGATGAACCACCCGTCGCACGCGGTTGGGGGTCACACCAAGCCCCCCTGGCGCCCCGGCTTAAATATTGCTTTGAACAGCTCTCAATACAGAGAGTGGAATATCAGCAGTGGGACGAACAACCTCGGGGCGGTGGCTTGGCATGTGGCGTACCGATGGTTTGCGGGGCGCATTGGCTGCGGCGGTGCTGGTTGCACTGTGCGCAGCCACGGGTCTGTTCCAGTGGCTGGAGTACCGCGTGTATGACGCTGCGACCAGCATCCACACGCCAGCCCCGCTCCCTGAAATTGCCATCATCGGCATCGACGATGCCACCCTTGAAAGCTTGGGCAACGGCCCCTGGTCTCGGGATGTCTACGCCAAGTTGATCGACCAGCTTTCGGCGGCTGGCGCCAAGACCATTGTCCTGACCCCGTCTTTTGCCGAACCCCAGTCCGACCGTGGCCTTGCCTACCTTCGCAAAATGCGGGACACGATGGCGCGGGCGGGGGACACATCCCCGCTGGCGACGGAGTTGAGCCGCACCGTAGACGAGGCGGAGAAGGCTCTGGATTCTGACGCGCGCCTGGCCGCCAGCATCCAACGGGCCGGCAACGTTTTCCTGGCCTCGCGCTACACCCTGGCGGGCGGTGCCCGCACACCGCTGCCCGCCTATGTGCACCGCAGCGTTTTGCCGAACCCGGCAAGCTTTGCGATCCCCGCCACATCGGCGCAAAACCCGGTAGCCGGGATCGGTTCGGTGGCGGCAGGCGTCGGTCATCTTTCGGTCGCCCTGGACGAAGATGGACACCTTCGCGGCATTCCCCTTCTGCTGCGGTACGACGACGTCGGCGTGCCCTCCTTGGCCTTGCTCGCGGCCAGGCACAGTCTGCACCTGGGCCAAAACGAACTGCGGGTTCAGACGGAGCCTCAGGGCATTCGCATGGGTGGGCTGCACGTTGTGACCGACGGTTCGGCGGTGATGCACCCGCGATTTCACGCGGCGCCGGACGGTGCCTCCGCATTCCCTGTGGTGTCTTTTGTCCAGGTATCCAGCGGCAAGATTCCGCCACAGGACTTCAAGGACAAAGTGGTACTGCTGGGTGAGACAAGCAACGCGCTGGTCACCCCGTGGGTCCAGTCCAGCACGCGCACGATGTATCCCGTGGAGGTACTGGCGCAAACGCTGTCCGCCATAAGGCTGGGCCTCGGGGTGCAACGGCCTGAGTGGGCATGGACGGCGTCCTGGGGCAGCGCACTGGGAGCATTGCTCTTTGTTGCGCTGGCCCTTCCGAGACTCTCTCGTCCAGCCGGTGGAGTGCTGGGCGCAGGGCTCCTGCTCCTGCTCGCCGCCACTGAGTGGGGCCTGCTGCGTTACGCAGGGCTCTGGATTCCTTTGGCGCCCGGCGTGCTGGCTTTGTTGGGAGGCATCACAGCCTTTGCCGTGCTGGGCAAGCTCAGCGCAAGAGGTACGCCCCCATCAGCGGAAACCGCCGAAACCGATCGCATGATGGGGCTTGCGCTGCAAGGGCAGGGCCAATTGGACATGGCCTTCGAGCGCTTGCGCCGAGTGCCGCCCAGCGATGCCCTGATGGACAACCTGTACCACCTGGCTCAGGACTTTGAGCGCAAGCGCAACTTTGCCAAGGCCAAGTCCGTCTACAAACACATCCTGCAGCACAACAAGGGATACAAGGATGCCCATGCACGGTACAAGCGTGTGCGGGCGCACTTGCAGAAGGAAACTGGCGCCCCGTCCAGCACACCCGCATCGATTCCCCCCACCCCAGCGCCGCGCCTGCCAGGTGATGCCGCAACCGGCATACCGATGCTGGGCCGCTATCAGATAGACAGGGAGATTGGCAAAGGGGCGATGGGCGTGGTCTACCTGGGAAGAGACCCAAAGATTGGACGCGTGGTTGCCATCAAGACCCTGGCGCTCGGCGAAGAGTTCGAGGGCGACGCACTCATCGACGCCAGAGCCCGGTTCTTTCGCGAGGCAGAAACAGCGGGGCGCCTGCAGCACCCCTGCATCGTGACGATCTTTGATGCTGGCGAGGAACACGATCTGGCCTACATCGCCATGGAGTTCCTCAAGGGCGCAGACCTGGCGCGGGCCTGCCATGCTGGGCATCTTCTACCGGTGGCCACGGTGCTTTCCATCGGAGCACGCGTTGCCGAGGCGCTGGACTACGCCCACGCACACAACGTGGTGCACCGCGACATCAAGCCTGCCAACATCATGTTCGACGCCGCCACGGATGCCGTGAAGGTGACGGATTTTGGCATTGCACGCATCACGGATTCCAGCAAGACACGCACAGGACTGGTTCTGGGAACCCCGAGTTTCATGTCACCGGAACAACTCGCAGGCAAGAAGGTAGATGGCCGGTCAGACCTCTACTCATTGGGTGTCACGTTGTTTCAGCTGCTGACGGGCTCGCTGCCGCTGCGCGGGGAGTCAATGACGGAGCTGATGCACAAAATCGCCAACACGGAGGCGCCCGACATTCGGCAGCTGCGTCCCGAGCTTTCCCCCGCCGTGGCGCGCGTGGTGGCCCAGGCCCTTCAGAAACGCCCGGAGGCCCGGTACCAGACGGGCCGGCAATTTGCCGCCGACCTGCGGCAGGCGGGCGTGGCAGCCGGACAGGCGGGATCGCCGGAGCCGGGAGCAGTCGTCTATGATGCGGACCGCGATGCAACAGGGCATGAAATGGCGGATTTTCAGAGAACCGTGATGGAGCAACCCGCTGGGCGGGGCGCGGCATCCCCGCCGATTTCAGGCGCCCGATGACGCTCGCCCCAACATCCATGACCTACGAATTTTTCGCACGCACCGACAAAGGCCGCGTGCGCACCAACAACGAAGATGCGGTGGCGGTCGACCGGGATGCTCAGGTCGCCATCCTCGCCGATGGCATGGGCGGATACAACGCTGGTGAAGTGGCAAGCGGCATGGCCACCACGTTCATCCGCACCGAGATGGCCCGCTGGTTGGGGCAGGCCGGCAGCACTCCCCAATCGACCGACGTGCGGCGAGCCCTGGAGATCTGCGTCGAGAACGCCAACCATGCCATTCTGGGTGCCTCGCTTTCCAACCCCCAATATGCGGGAATGGGCACCACGCTGGTGGTCGGGGTTTTCCACGGCAGCCGCCTCATCCTCGGACATATTGGCGACTCCCGCTGCTATCGCCTGCGCGATGGCACCCTGCAACAGATCACACGCGACCACTCCTGGCTCCAGGAACAGGTTGATGCCGGCCTGCTTACAGCGCAGCAAGCCGCGCTGTCGTCCAATCGCAATCTCGTTACTCGTGCGCTGGGCGTAGAGCCCAATGTCATGATGGAAGTCAACGAGTTTCAGGTGGCCCCCAATGACTTGTTCCTAATGTGTTCAGACGGCCTCACGGACATGGTCGCTGACTCAGACTTGGCGGAGCTGGTGCGAACACCACTGCCTTTGGAGGAAAAAGCCACATTGCTCATCGACACTGCCAATGCGAACGGTGGGCGTGATAACGTCAGCGTACTGCTGGTGCAAGCGGCTGCGGGGGGCAAGAAACGCGGCCTTATGTCCCGATTGCTAGGGGCCGCGTAAGTGGCGCCGACTACAACAATTACTCATCACATCAGGAGTGGATCATGCCCAGAATGATCGTTTCAATCGACGGGGTTGTCATCAAGGAAGTGCAACTGACCAAAGAGCGCACTACGCTCGGCCGCCGCCCTTACAACGACATCGTGATCGATAACCTCGCCGTGAGCGGCGAACATGCCGTCATTCACATGGCAGGCCAGGATGTGGAAATTGAAGACCTGGGGAGCACCAACGGCACCTACGTCAACGCCAAGGCTGTCAAGCGCCAGGAACTGCGCAATGGCGACACCGTTGAGGTGGGCAAGTACAAGATCCGTTTCATGCACGAGGCTGAAGGGCAAAACTTCGAGAAGACCATGATCTTCAAACCGGGAATGGTGCCTCCGTTGGGCACGGCATCCCGGCCTGCCCCGCTGGGTGCTGCCACTGCCCCGCCCATCTCCGGGGTCATCCGTGTGATGTCTGGTGCCGCTGCGGGACGGGAAGTGTCGCTGCAAAAAGTGGTTACCACCATCGGCAAACCTGGCGTTGCCGTGGCCTCCATTACTAAGCGGCATCAGGGCTTCGTGCTGGCCCATGTCGAGGGCCCCGACATGCCTCTGCTCAATGGTGCTTCCATCGGCACATCTCCTGTACCTCTCAAACACGGTGATCGGCTGGAGTTGGCAGGTACGGAAATGCAGTTCGAACAAAGCTGACGGCCGCACCCGGGCCTCGCGCCCCATCTGGCAATTCATCTGCCGACCTTGTCGCCGGAACCCATGCAATCCAGACTTTTGCATCTGTTCCGACGGCACGCTCGCCGCACGGCAGTCACCCTGATTCCGTTAGCGTTTGCACTGCTGCACATTTCAGGCGCCCTTCATCTCCAGGTGCTGGAGCGGCTCGAAAACATCATCTACGACACCCGGCTGCGTGCGACCATGCCGCGTACGCTGGATGAGCGTATCGTCATCGTTGATATTGACGAAAAAAGCCTTGATAGGGTGGGGCATTGGCCTTGGGGACGGGACAAGCTTGCTGCTTTGACGCAGGAGCTGTTTGAACGGCAACAGGTCGCGCTGGTGGGGTTTGACGTCCTCTTCGCGGAAGCAGACGGAAGCTCGGGTCTCGCAAACCTGGAGCGTTTGGCCAAAGGGCCTTTGCGGGCGCAGACAGGCTTCAAGGAACAACTGGCGCGCCTGGCTCCCGCTCTTGACTACGACGCACTCTTTGCCCGCGCTCTGCAAGGCCGACCTGCGGTTCTGGGCTACTACTTCACCAGTGACCGGGACGGGAGAACAAAAGGTGTTCTACCCCCTCCTGCCTTGCCCACCGAGAGACTTCGTGGTCTCCCATTGCGGGCCACCTCCTGGGGTGGATACGGCAGCAACATTGAAAAACTGGCCAATGCTGTGCCTGCTGCGGGTTTTTTCAACTCGGTTACCGATGACGATGGCGTAGTCCGTTCCCTTCCTCTCCTTGCGGAGCACCAGGGAAAGTACTACGAATCCTTGGCGCTTGCGATGTTTCGCACGCTGCTTGGCTTGCCGGAAGTACATCCCAACTATGTCAGCGCCGTCCCCCAAGGCACCCACGACACCTTGCACAGCATCGTGCTGCGCCAGCATGGCCGCGAACTTGCGCTGCCTGTAGACGACCGGCTAGCAACACTCATACCCTTTCGCGGCCCCGGCGACGTGAGCGGAGGGTCATTCCGCTATGTTTCCGCGTCGGATGTACTGGAGGGCAAACTGCCTGCCAACAACCTGCAAGGCCAACTGATTCTGGTGGGCTCAACAACCCCCGGTCTGCTCGACCTGCGCGTAACCCCCGTAGGCCGAACCTATCCCGGCGTGGAAACCCACGCCAATATGCTGTCCGCCTTTCTCGATGGCAAAAGCATCGTGCGACCCGACTACGCGGTGGGCTTTGACGCTGCACAGCTGCTCTGTGCAGGTGTTTTGCTGGCCGTCGCCCTGCCCGCGCTGTCAGCCACCTCCGCGGTGCTTCTCAGCCTGGGGGTGGTTGCAGCGCTGGCAGGCCTCAACCTGTGGCTTTATCTCGCCCAAGGCTTGGCAATGCCACTGGCGACGGTAATCGTGATGGCGGTACTGGCATTCGCGCTCAACATGGTCTACGGCTACTTTGTGGAAAGCCGATCCAAGCGGGAACTGGCTGCGCTGTTTGGCACTTACGTGCCACCCGAGTTGGTGGACGAGATGGTCAAGCAGCCCGAAAACTACAGCATGCAGGCCACCAGCCGCGAACTGACCGTCATGTTCTGCGACATGCGAGGGTTCACCGCCATGTCGGAGCAGATGGAGCCCCTGCAGCTGCAAGCCCTGCTCAACGACGTGTTCAGCCAGTTGACCCACATCATTCGCAGCCACCGGGGCACCATCGACAAGTACATGGGGGACTGCGTCATGGCGTTTTGGGGAGCGCCGGTGCCCACCGCAGAACACGCGCAACTGGCAGTGCAGGCAGCGCTGGACATGGAGCGTGCGGTTGAGCAGATCAACTTGTTGCACCGGGAGCGCGGGCTTCCGGAAATCGGTATTGGCATAGGGCTTAACACCGGCACCATGTGCGTGGGCGACATGGGTTCGGACATCCGCCGCAGCTACACGGTCATCGGCGACGCGGTGAACTTGGGGTCTCGCCTGGAAGGCCTGTCCAAGCACTATGGCGTGCGTACCGTGGTGAGTGAATCCACCCATACCCAGGCACCGGATTTCATCTGGCAAGAGCTGGACCTGGTGCGCGTGAAGGGCAAAGCCCAGGCTGTGGCAATATATTCGCCGGTTGCCGTTCTACAGACCGGTATGCCGTACAAAGTGGAGGAATTGTCCATATGGAAACACTTCCTGGATGCGTATCGCGCCCAGGACTGGGCACAATGCGGCAAACTGCTGGTGAACTTACAGCAAACTGCCGCGCCCTCCGCCCTCTACGAACTGTATGCTGCCCGAGTACAAACCCTCCAGGGGCAGGCCGTCGATCCAGAATGGGACGGCGCCACCAATTTCGACACCAAATAGACAGGTTGGCCCATGAAAGTTCGTGTGCTGGGCTGCTCCGGAGCCATCGCTAAAGATTGCCGGACTACGTCCTTCCTCATCGACGACAACATTCTCGTCGATGCGGGTACAGGAGTGGGCGACCTGACACTGGACGAAATGCGAAAGATCGACCATGTGTTTCTTACGCATTCACACCTGGACCATATTGCTGCGCTGCCGCTGATGTTGGATGCGGTCTCCTCCTTGCGCAACTCACCCGTGCAGATTCACGCCCTGCCCGCCACCATTGACGCCCTTCGCACGCACATCTTCAACAACGTTGTTTGGCCGGACTTCGGGTCTATCCCCTCAGCAGACAAACCTTTTGTTCGCTTTTGCCCATTGCAAACCAGCGAACAGCGCACCGTCGCCGGAGTTTTGATCGAAGCACTGCCCGCCGTCCATACGGTGCCTGCGGTGGGCTATGCAATACAGGGAAGCTCAGGCTGGTGGGTTTTTAGCGGAGACACCGAACGCAACCCCGCCTTCTGGAATCGCGTCAACCAGTTGCCAGTGGTTATGTTGGTCATCGAAACCGCATTCAGCAACCGTGAAAGTGCCCTGGCCCGCCGAAGTCTGCACCTGTCGCCACACACCCTGCTGATGGAACTACAGTCTTGCGAGCAGCAAGACTGTCAGGTGTACATAACCCATACCAAACCAGCGGAAACAGAAGTCATCTTGCGGGAAATTCGCAGTCTGCTGGCAACCAATCTTTTGAGTACTGGCTCCAGTAGCGAGGCATCCGTCAATATTGGCTGGCTGCAGGCTGGTCAGGAGTTTGCGATATAGCACTGACCGTGTGATGTGCTCAGTGCGCAGATCTGGATTCCACATCATTGCCACTGGCGCCAAAGTGCTGTGTTTCAAACGAAAAACAAATTTTCCGGATATTGCCCAGCACGGAGAGCGCCTCATCCTGTTGCACGCTTCCGGACTGCCGCGAGATCCGCGTGACATGCATACAAAAGAAGCACTTGGTGACACTCTTGCGCGGACAAAAATGTCAACCGAGCCTACAGGTGTGAACCTCTATCAGGCTCGCCCCCATCCCTCGTATGCTTGCTCGCCAGCAGCGCTGTTGCAGAAGGCCCCCAAGGGCTGGCACGATAAATGCTGCATCAGCACAGACCTGGAGAATCCTTCTGCAGGTTGTTTGTTTGCAATCGACCTCCGAGGAGTTTATATGAAGCGTTTCATTCAAAAGGGTTTCACCCTGATCGAATTGATGATCGTGGTGGCCATCATTGGTATTCTGGCCGCTGTGGCGTTGCCTGCGTATCAAGACTACACGGTGCGCGCACGCGTAACGGAAGGTATTGCGCTGGCTGCTGGCGGCAAGAAGCTTGTGGAAACAGATGCAAATACAGCTTTGGAGCTGAAGGCGGTGGCTGCCACTTTCAATGCACAGGTTGGCGGTAACGGTGCTATTAGTAAGTATGTGACGAAAACCAACATCAACGAGGAAACCGGTGAAGTTATCGTGACTTTTAACAAGGCCAATATTGGCCCTATTCCGGCGAATGCTACACTGGTTTATACGCCTTACATGCAATTGACCGGCGGCCCTGTTCAATTGAAAGCAGCGCTCAATGGTGTGGAAACCGGTACGGTTGATTGGGGTTGCTCCTCGGTAGACAATGCCGTGTCTGGCGGACGTAATTTGCCACGAATTACCGCTGGGACTCTGCCCGCAAAATTTGCACCGAGCGAATGCCGCTGATATAAGCTCTGTTCAGATCGTAAAAATGCCCGCTCGCGGGCATTTTTATTTGCTTATACTTTTTGACTTTTTCTAGCAAGATATTCCTAAAAGTTAGGCATGAGCATTCGAGGAAAAAGCACATTTTCTGTTCCTTTTCGCCATCTGATAATTTCGATCATTGTGGCGTTAGTGGTCGCAGCGCTAGTATTTTTTATTTGGTTTCCTGGACCCTTGGTAGATTTTGCCGGAGGACAAAAAATACTATGGATTTTAGTTGGCGTTGATGTGGTGTGCGGACCGCTATTAACACTGCTCTTGTATCGCCCCGCAAAAAGTCGCCTAGCATTGATTATCGACCTGGGGATGATTGCAGCGATCCAACTAGCTGCCCTGGGTTACGGTTTACACACTTTAGCGCAGGCTCGCCCTTTGGCATTCGTTTTCGAAGTTGACCGATTTCGCATGGTCACTTATGCAGACATCCAGGAGGATGATAGAAAACACCTTCCTTATTGGTTTGCCCCGTGGAGCTTAAATAGGGCGCGCACCCTCGGGCTGAGTCCAGCACAATCTTCTGACGAGCGTCTAACCATTATCAATGACTCCTTGCACGGCATCGAAGCAGGTCAGCGACCTAAGCATTGGGGAGACTATAGCGCGAGCATCTCAAAAGTGCTCACACGAGCAAAGCCAATAACAGTACTTCGAGAAAAATACCCGCAACATGATCCCTTAATAAACAAGGCTATTGATACCGCACTCAGAGATATAGATGCGGGTGAAGTCAGCGATGGGAACTCGTTGGCATGGATACCTTTGGTGTCCCGCAATAGCCTGGAATGGGTTGTTTTGCTGGATCCTAAATCCGGACGAATTCGTGGATATATCCCACTCGACGGTTTTTGATGTTTCGACTCTGCCACATCATTAATATTCTAAGCAAAATATCAATCCTGTTTGGCAATTGAAAATCCATTCTTTAGAATTTTCATTAGGCCATTCAACAGCAGATATTTTTAAAAGCGCAAAGCTCGCAACGCGTCAGAGTGCGACTGGCATTTTGAATCCAAATTAGGGCAAGTGAATTCCGCTTTACCACACACTCACCTGAACTTGAAAAGAGCACTCAGTTGCGGTCTCACTGGGAAATATCCTGCGCGCTCACCAATTCAGTAATCTTCTTGCTGGGCATAGCCACACCCTTTTGGACCCGCAGGATCTGAGGGGAATTTAAGTCCCAACTGCCCTTCCGGACAATACCCTTGTGCGATTGCACTACGTCAGCAATTTCGATATACCGGCTGATCTTGCAAGCAGATGGCTCCACAATGACCTGTGCATGCGATCCGCGCCGTTTACCCGGGGGTATCAATACGTGCGCCAAGCTCCAATTAACTGATACGCCCGGGATTCGAATTTATTGCACAGTGAAATTGCAGGCTCTGTAGAACATCTTACTACCTCTGAGATAATGAGCCTTTTTCTGCCATAGCGACTGCTAACTTTGCGAGATAAGCGTAATCATTGACAACCGAGATATCTCTATCCAAGAGATCGATCGCATTTGGCAAATCACTCCATCGCTGCGAGTGAATACGGGAAAGAACGATTCCCGACCATGCCACCCCATCGAAATCAACGCGCGAATTCGGGTTGAGCGGTCGATTATTGATCCAATCGATCCCCAATGCCTCCATTTTGGCATAATCTCTCTGTGAGTGGGCACTCAACATTTCCATCGCTCTAACCAAATCCACGGACAGATTTCCACATTTCTGCCATACAGGATTGACCCATACCCCTTGCAGCATAGAGGCTGGCAAATGCCTGATGGTCCGAGCCGCTAAGCTGCTAATAGCGCTAGACAAAGCACGCATTTGCTCAGCATTTAAATCGGCAGAGCAATTTGCCGTGGTGGCCCGCAAGAATGCGACTGCGGGAGACAGGATAGCTGTATTTCCACGAATTTCGCGCACAAGTTGACGAGCTTCGGCTACAAGTAGATCGCCAGAAAAGTGCCCTAATGATGACGGCTCTATATTGTCGGGCAATGCTGACGAAATACCCATCGCTTCAAGTAACGGCCTATTAAACCTTGGCAAAGTCATGGTTGTTTCAGCAGCACTACCTTTGAAGCGTGCTTTGGGCGCATGCAGACCAAGAATTGGAAAATAATCTGAGTTGGGCCCAGGCTCCTTGGTAATCTTGCTTAGCGCTCGTAGCATATGAGCATCCGCTACTTTCCGAAAACCAAGCTGCTGGCCATTCTCGATACCGATTCGCGTCAAGTCCGCCAAAACTTTCGGACTAGAGGCTAGTGCTGGAAAGTCCATTTTGGGCAGCATCCCCTTCGGGCTTGCCACTATCAACAAATCGGAACCATTGCTCAGCCAAGCTGCATAGTCATCAAAGGCTGGTGTTAGTGACTTGAGGATAGTGCCAAGCAAAGCATCGTCTATTTCATATATTTGCACCCATTGCATGAACAGCCCCCCCTCGTTCAGATGCCGTGGAATGAATTTATAAAACTCCTGACTAAAAAGCGATCCCACACCGCTAATCCAAGGGTTAGATGGCTCTGAAACTATAATGTCATATTTTTGATTTTGCCCAGAAAAATAGCTTTTGGCATCATCAATAATGACATGAGAACGAGGATCATTATATGCCCGCTCTGACCGAGTTCCGAATGCTTTGGCCCCCTCAACCATAGCTGACTCGATATCAATGGTATCAACATGCTTAACGCGATCATCTCCCAGGAATGCGTGGGTGGTCAAACCCGACCCAAACCCAATTACACCAATCCTCTCCGGAGTTCTTACCATCCCGAGTGGTAGCGCCGCTGCAAGTACCATTGTTGGCTCATCTGGAGTGGCGGGAAGGTGATCGTGCATTTGTATGGAGGCATCAGTTTTTCCGTTGGTTGAAATATGAATACTTCCATTTTTTGAAGCCGCCGCTGCAATAGTAGCTGTTTTTCCATCTTTGTAGTAGATTATTTCGTCGTCTGCTTTTAGACTCGCACGCCCATGTCGATAAACTCCAGAAGTTGCCACCATCAAATCAAAAGGAATACGAACTGCGATAATAAGGGCAATAGCTGATAATCCAACAGCAACGCCAAATCGTAGCAAACGTTTTTTGCTATCCACTTGCTGGCGTAGCAGCACCAAGCCGATACCGATATCCACCAGGGCAGCAATACACAGCGCTAGTTTCAAGCCAAAACTGGGTATCAAAAAATGAATTGCTGTGAAAACACCTGCGATAGCGCCTACCGTATTCCATGCATAGACTCGGCCAATTGCTCGCTCACCCTGACCCGAGCGTAGTAGTACAACGGTGAACAAAGGAAGTGTCGTTCCCGCAAAAAAGGCCGCCGGTAACATGATAGCAATTGCTGTTGCCGCAGTACCCAGATTGAATAATGAATATCCCCCATCAGTTTTCCCAAGCGCCGACATTAGCCAGCCGACCCAGGCAAATGCGTTTGCATAGACGGCCAAGGATGCCAAAGCGGCTATACCCATTAAGACCTGCATCCATCCAACTAACCGCAAAGGAGATTCAGCTTGGTCAGCGTGCTTTCGCACCCACAGCCCCCCTAGAGCGATGCCCGCTATAAACGATGCCAGCATGAGTTCGAAAGCATGCATGGTGCTGCCTACAGCCATGCTTAGCATGCGTATCCAGATAATTTCGTAGGCGAACGACGCTGCTCCAGACAGTGCTGTGCCAAACAACACTGTGCGCAGCAATGGGTTATGGAAGAGACGCTGTTCAGGCTCCGCTTGACCCGATGTCCGGGCTAGGGCTGCCGGCTCAGGATCACGCGCCAACCACCAAGCTAAGGCTGCCACCACGAAGTTCAAAATGCCCGCCACAGTCATGGCCCCTGGGAGTCCCACCCATGGGAGCAGAACGAACACTGCCATTAAAGCCCCGAACGCAGCACCGATACTGTTAGTAAAGTAAAGTCCCCCGAGCAGATTGCCGTCGCTTCCTGGAAAGCGACGGATCAGACCTCCGCTCATGAGCGGAAATGTCATTCCCAGCAAAATTGTCTGCGGCAGAATCAACAACGCAGCAATAACCCATCGGGAAATATTGATCGCTAAAGGGGCACCCAATGATGGGATTAACCAGTCGTAGCTGAAATTCGCCACACCTGTAAAAATCCAGTGAAAAAGCAGTCCTAGCACACCAATAACTGCTTCAATCACTGCATATCCACGGATTAGATTTCGCCAGCGTTGTCCGGCGCGCGCAATCCACGCAGCACCAGTAGCCATCCCACCCATGAAGATGGCGAGAACAAGGGCTTGAGCATAGGCTGCATGGCCTAAAAATAGCCCTAAGTAATGAGACCATATGGACTGATATATCAGCCCTGCAAAACCCGATAAGATAAAAATGGCCAGCAGCCAGTGTCGAGGGCCACGATGCGAGGGGGTCATCAATCAATGCTCCAATTCAAATCCATAGTTAAGCTAGCCCAAGCAGCAAGAACGGTGCCGCAAGTCCATCGCCACAAATTTGGACGAAAATTTACCAAACTCCCGCGACGCGCGTTGGCTTGTGACCCGGAGACTTGAGGAATTCGATCAAAACAACAAAAATGTCATTTGGATCTAGGCTGGTAGGAACGGAACTTGCACATTTGGCACTCCGACCTGTTTGCACGAATGCCTATATGAACCGGAAATCGACCAGCGGATTTACATTGATTGAACTGATGATCGTGGTGGCCATAGTCGGCGTGCTAGCTGCTGTAGCGTTGCCCGCCTATCAGGAGTTTGCAATACGAGCGCGGGTAGTTGAGGCAGTGACGGCTGCGAACCCAGCCAAAGAGCGTTTGGCGGAGGGCTTCCAGACGGGCGGGATTGCCGGAATGAACACTGCGGCAGCTCTCTACAATGCAATCCCCGTCGGAAATAAGTCCAGCAAATATGTAGGTGGTGTAGCAATTACAGCCAGCGGTGCCCCTTGGGCTGTCATTGTGAGCTTGTCAGCTTCACCAAACAATGGCTTCCCTGTTGGACTGCATGGACGGACTGTGGTGTTTTCTCCCAATATTGAAGGATCGGTGCCAGTAGCCACCTCTACAGGCGCAATGGATTGGGCCTGTGCGAGTGCTTCGGCTGAGGTAGCAACAGCCCGGGGTATGACCAATAGAACCTTGGGTACTTTGCCCGCTAAATATGCACCTTCGGAGTGCCGCTGAGAGTATTTGACACTACACCTTATCCGTGTAGTACCCAGACTTACCTCCCTTTTTTTCAACGACTCGAACGTCCTGCATCACCATCCCCCGGTCCACCGCCTTACACATGTCGTAAATTGTGAGCAGGGAGACCTGCACTGCCGTCAGTGCCTCCATCTCTACCCCTGTTTGCCCAACCGTTTCCACGGTAGCCACGCACTCAATCCCGGTCACCTTTTGGCTCGGCGTGCTGGACCTTGTGAATTCCAGCGCTACCCGCGTCAGCGCCAGCGGATGACACAGCGGGATCAAATCACTCGTCTTTTTGGCAGCCATGATCCCTGCAATGCGTGCAATTCCCAGCACGTCGCCTTTTTTGGCAATCCCAGATTCGATCAAGGCCAAGGTTTCCGGCTGCATCTCGATGCGGCCAGTGGCGACGGCCACGCGGTGGGTGGCGGGCTTGGCGCCAACATCCACCATGTGGGCTTGGCCTTGGGCATCGAAGTGGGTGAGGGGTGAGGGGGGGGTAGACATGGACAATGGAGCGAAACGTTTTTGGGGCGAAGGCATCATAAGGCGTTAGTCGTACAGGGCAACGCATGTGCATGGCCCTGAGGGTGGACAAAGGACCTTCGTGCAAAAATTTCAACAAAAATGGCTTGTAGCGCTTGTTCAGAAAGCGCTAATAGCTATTATTTTTATAGCAAACAGCATTTTGTACGCACCAGTGGCGAGTGCCCAGACGGCCTTGCCCACCCTCGGCGACCCCAGCGACCTCACCACCAGCGCCGAGCGCCGCCTGGGTGACCGCATCATCCGCGAACTCTACAGAGACCCCGACTACATCGACGACCCCGTCATTGCCGACTATGTGCAAGGTATCTGGCGCCCTTTGATGGCTGCCGCCAAGGCGCGTGGGGAGCTCTCGCCAGAGCTGGATGAGCGCTTCGCGTGGGAGATCCTGCTGGGGCGCGACCGCACGGTGAACGCGTTTGCGTTGCCGGGCGGCTATCTGGGCGTGCACCTTGGCCTGATCGGGGTCGTTACCACCCGCGACGAGCTGGCCTCGGTGCTGGCCCACGAGCTCAGCCACGTCACCCAGCGCCACATCTCGCGCCTCATCACCCAGCAAAGCAAGCAGACGCCCCTGCTGCTGGGGGCGATGATTCTGGGCGCGCTGGCGGCCAGCAAGAATCCGGGCGCCACGCAGGCGCTGGTGGTGGGGGGGCAGGCGCTGGCCATGCAGAACCAGCTGAACTTTTCGCGCGACATGGAGCGCGAGGCGGACCGCATTGGCTATGGCCTGATGGCCCCCGCCGGGTTTGCACCGCAGGGCTTTGTCAGCATGTTCGACAAGCTCCAGCAGGCCAACCGGCTCAACGACAACGGTTCGTGGCCATATCTGCGCAGCCACCCGCTGACCACCGAGCGCATGGCAGACATGCATTCGCGCCTTCCGCCCGGAGAGGCTTCCGCAGCGGCCACAGTGCCATCGACCCTGGAACACGCCATGGTTGCAGCGCGTGCCCGGGTATTGGCCAACCCCGGCGTGGACACCTTGCGCCAGTGGATTGCCGAGCCGCAAGGTTCCGGTTTTGCAGCCCTGCCCGCCTCCCGGCGTGTGGGCGCGCTGTACGCGGCTGCGCTGGGCAGCAACCAGCTTCGGGACGCTGCAGGTGCCCGCACTGCCGCAAAGAAGCTGGAGGACCTGGTGCGCAATGATGCCGCTGCCCACCGACTTGCAAAGCTGCTCGCCGCCGAAATCGAACTGGCCGCTGGCGACGCTGCCGCCGCAGTCAACGCACTGGCTGCCGATGCGACCAACACCACCAGCAGCAGCAACCGGCGCCCTGAACTGGTTTTGCGCTCACAGGCCTTGCTGCGCGCTGGGCGCGCTGCCGAAGGAACCAGCGCCCTGCAAACCTGGGTGGCCACACACCCCCGGGATGCGACGGCGTGGCAGCTTTTGGCGTCCACCTGGCAGGCTCAAGGCCAGGCACTGCGCGCAGTGCGCGCCGAGGCAGAAGCCCACGCCGCACGCTATGACTATGCAGCTGCGGTAGACCGCTTCAAGGCGGGCCAGGATCTGGCGCGGCGGGGTGGACCGCAGGTGGACCACATTGAGGCGTCCATCATCGACACCCGGCTGCGCGCGGTGGAGTCACTTCTTCGCGAACAGGCCGCCGAGCGCTGATTCAATCAGCACACCCAGCAGCGAATAGATCAGCGACCCGAGCAGCGCCGCGCCGAAGCCATTGACGTGGAACCCGTCCAGTACGCTGGCGGCGGCCCAGAACATGAGCGCGTTGATGACGAAGAGAAAAAGGCCGACGGTGACGATGGTGACCGGCAGCGTCAGCACCACCAGCACGGGCCGCAACACCACGTTGAACAGGCCAACGACAAAGGCCGCGATCAGCGCGGAGGTGAAGCTCTGCACTTCCACACCGCTGTAGACATAGGCCACAAACAGCAGCGATGCAGCGCTGAGAAGCCATTTCAGGAGGAGTTTCATGGCCGGAGAATAGCACCGGCCGAGGGAACCAAGAAATGCGCAAAACGGGAGCCAAGCCCCTGGCAGTCAGCCCGCGCGCTGACTGCCTATTCGAAAGCCAGCATCCACAACGCTCCGCAACCCGTGAGCAGGCTGCCCAGCGTTCCTGGCATTGGCGACCAGCCTTTGTCCGGGCGCACAGGCGCAGGCTCCTGTGCCAAATCCGTCTTGGGCCGGCGCGCATCTACCACCTGGGCCACGGAGGCGCCTGCAGCCTGCAACTGATCGGTCAGCTCCGCCAGCGGCCCCTTGGCCAGTACGGTGGTCACTCTGTCCGTGGGCACCCGCAGCACGGGAAGGATCTGGGCAAACAGCTTGTCAGCCCACTTGGCTCGCCAGTTTTCACGGGCGCTGTGGCTTACCCACTTGCTGATGCGATGGGTCATCCGTGGCGCACAGGCCACCAGCACCCATTGTGTTCTGGCAGCCGCGTCGCGCGCGAACAAAGGTGCCAGCACCTGCTGCGCATAAACCGCGTCGTCCACATACACGATGACTCTGTCCATACCGACTCCCATTGAGGACCAAGGACAAAAGGGGGCATAAAGCCCCCTTTTGCAATGGTCGGTTCCGTATGTCTGCCTTTAGCCCTGCTGCTCGGCAGGTGCCGCCGCCGCGCGGCGCGCAACGATGATCTTGCCAGCCAGCAGAACCAGCAGCGCACCCGCCACGCTGGCACCGTACTTGATCATGTCTGTCTGTGGCAGTTTCAGCATCCACTGCCACTTGTCGGGGTTCGAGAAAGCAGGGTCCGTCACCAGCATGCCGCCAGCGATCCAGCCCAGCAGCATGCCGCCCGCCGTGATGATCATCGGGAAACGCTCCATGAGCTTGATGACCAGCTGGCTACCCCAGACGATGATCGGGATAGAGATCAGAAGGCCCAGCACGACCAGCAGGAACTGGTGCTCGCCCGCATTCTGCGCAGCGCCCGCAATGGCGATCACGTTGTCCACGCTCATCACCAGGTCGGCCACGATGATGGTCTTGATGGCGGCCAGCAGCTTGTCGCTGCCTTGCACGTCACCGTGGCCCTCTTCATCGGGAGCCAGCAGTTTGACGCCAATCCACACCAGCAACAGCGCGCCCACGAACTTGAGGAACGGCAGCGCCAGCAGGGTCATCGCAAAGGCGATCAGGATCACACGCAGAACAATAGCCCCGGCAGTGCCCCAGATGATGCCCTTGGTACGCTGGGCCGGAGGCAGCTTGCGGCAGGCCAGCGCGATGACCACCGCGTTGTCGCCGCCCAGCAAGATGTCGATGATGATGATCTGGCCGAGTGCGAGCCAGAATTCGGGCGAAGCCAAAAAGTCCATAAATTCCTCAGTATCAATACACGCGAAGGGGGAGTTCGCCGCCACTGTAGCGCCGAGTCCACCCAAGGGATAAAGGGCCTGCGGTCGGGGGATCAAGGACTGCCCTGACAGGGCAAGCAACGAAAGGACGGCCTTGATCAGCCCCAGCGGGCCCATCAAAGGTCTTGCTCAGCCCGGCGCCCTTGCGGTATGCGCTGAACCCGGACCGCCGGAAGCGATGTTTCGCTTCGTACTGACGACGGTTCCGATGCCTCGCGCCCCCACGCACCAAAATTTGGCAATGCCGGAATGCAAGTCGGGAGCTACTCCCCTTCGAAGCGTCGATTGGAACATCGCCCGCACGGTCGCGCAAGGGCAGCGCGATTGTGGTTATTGCGTACACACCCCCTCAAAGGCTGCCCCAAAGGGGCCGAAGCTCCCTGCAAAACACCTTTGCCAGGGTTGCCTTGTCCGCGCGGCTATGATCCAGCCCCTTCGCTCAAACCTCCATGGCCGCCATCCACATCACCGACATCGAAGCCGCCATCAACCACTGGCGCAGCCGGGTGCCTTCGCCCGACGGAGTCTCCCTGGCCCCGGAGATCCGCGCGCTGGCAGAGGTCTATGCGCAGATGGTGTTCCGGCGCGAGGACGTGGTGGAAGAAGACCGCCTGCCCCCGGATGCCCTGGACGCCTGGCATGCCTGGTACGGCACCACGCCTGACACGCCCTGTATCGCCATCTGCTCCACCAGCCAGGGCGACGACCTGTGCAAAGGGTGCGGGCGCACGTTTGACGAAGTGCAGTTCTGGCCCGCGATGGGCCCTGCCGAAAAACGCGCGGTGTGGCGACGCATCACGCTGGAGCACTCTGCGTGGCGGTTCAACCGCTATGCAGAACGGGCGGCCGAAGGGGTTTCCAAAGCGCCGGCGCCAGCGGGCGCGGCGTAACCCGCTCCTTTTCTTTTCAACACGTCGCCCCGCCTCGCAAGCTGCAAACATACGGGGGCTGTACGCCCGGCGGTCAAACGGCTATGGTGGGCCCATGCTGCGCCTCACCCAAGCCCCGAACATCGCCATCGCCACGTTGTGGGCGGACTTGTTGTGCGAAGCGGGCATGACGGCCTCCGTGCAGCGCCAGTATCTGGGTGCCGCGGCGGGGCACCTGCCGCCGGACCAGTGCCTGCCCGAAATCTGGCTGGACTACGACGAACACGCCACCCGCGCACGCGCGCTGCTGCAGGAGCTTCAGGATTTGCCACAGCGCCGCTGGGCATGCCAGTGCGGCGAGACGGTCGAAGGCGGATTCGAGCAGTGCTGGCAGTGTGGCGCGCTCATGCCACGGAACTGAGTCAGAAACTACCAAATTGATAGCTGTTAGCGCTTATCCATCAAGCGCCATAGGCCATTTTGACCAGTATTCCAGTCACTTCCATCGGACGGGCTCCACATGCACACTGCCCTGCGTGCTGCTCAGGGTGATCGCGCCTTCCTGCACCGTAGCCTGCAGTTGCATGCTGCGCTCGGCCAGCTGCGCCAGTGCCTGGGATGCCTCCGTGGGGATGCGCCAGACCTGCAGCTTTTCCAGGCGTGACAGTTTGGTCTCGATGCCTTTCCACCAGATCTCTGCGGCGTGGTTGAAGCAGTAGACGATCACAGAATCGGCCTTGCTGCAGGCCTTGGTGAGCGGCTTGTCTTCGGGCTGGCCCACCTCAATCCACACGCGCTTGCGGCCGGTAAAGTCGGTGAGCGAGGCATCCGGGTCATCCGGGTCCGACAGACCCGCACCAAATGCCAGCGTGGCGTCGCCGTTGCAGAGGTCGTTGAGCTGGTGCGCCTGGATGGCCAAAGCAGCCAGCCGGACCATCATGCGCTCGTCGGTCTCGCTGGGGTGGCGCGCCAGCGTGAGGGCGTGGTCAGCGTAGTAGCCGTGGTCGATGTCGGCGATCTGGAGGTTCGCCTTGAAGATGGTGGATTTGATGGCCATGCAGCCTCACTACTAAATAGATAGCTGCCAGCGCTTTATCTACAAGCGCTGGAGGCCAGAAAGGCTATAAATCTGCAGGCTAGACGCGCCGTGCGAGTTCGGCGGCTTTGCCCACATAGCTGCCGGGCGTCATGGCCAGAAGGCGGTCTTTTTCGGCCTGGGGGATTTCCAGCGAGGCGATCAGGCCGTGCAGCGCCTCGGCGGTCACGGTCTTGCCACGGGTCACTTCCTTGAGCTTTTCGTAAGCGCCCTGCACACCAAAGCGGCGCATCACCGTCTGGATGGGCTCGGCCAGCACTTCCCACGAAGCATCCAGGTCTTCGGCCAGCGCTTCTTCATTCAGCTCCAGCTTGTTCAGGCCGGTCAACAGCGAGGCATAGGCCAGCGCCGCGTAGCCCAGGGCCACGCCCATGTTGCGCAGCACGGTGCTGTCGGTCAGATCCCGCTGCCAGCGGCTGATGGGCAGCTTTTCAGACAGGTGCTTGAGCAGCGCGTTGGCCAGGCCCAGGTTGCCTTCGGCGTTTTCAAAGTCAATCGGGTTGACCTTGTGCGGCATGGTGCTGGAACCAATCTCGCCCGCCTTCAGGCGCTGCTTGAAGTAGCCCAGGCTCACATAGCCCCAGATGTCGCGCGAGAGGTCGATCAGGATGGTGTTGGCGCGGGCCACGGCATCGAACAGCTCGGCCATGTAGTCGTGCGGCTCGATCTGGATCGAGTACGGCTGGAAGGTCAGGCCCAGGCCCAGCGGTTCGGGCGTTTCGATGACCTTCTTGCTGAAGGCTTCCCAGTCAAACTCAGGCCAGGCGGACAGGTGGGCGTTGTAGTTGCCCACGGCGCCGTTCATCTTGCCCATGATCTTGACGGCGGCGATCTTCTCGCAGGCCGTTTGCAGGCGCATCACCACGTTGGCCATTTCCTTGCCCACGGTGGTGGGGCTGGCGGTCTGGCCGTGGGTGCGGCTGAGCATGGGCACATCGGCAAAGGCGTGCGACATTTCGCGCAGCTTGAGCACGATGCGGTCCAGGCCCGGCAGGATGACCTGGTCGCGACCTGAACGCAGCTGCAGCGCGTGGCTCGTGTTGTTGATGTCTTCGCTGGTGCAGGCAAAGTGCACAAATTCGGAGGCCTTTTCCAGCTCGGGGCGCGCCTCGAACTTGCTCTTGATCCAGTATTCGACGGCCTTGACGTCGTGGTTTGTTGTTTTTTCGATCTCTTTGATGGCGGCGGCGTCAGCTTCGGAGAAGTTCTTGATCAGGCCGAGCAGATAGGCGCGGGCGCCCGTGGTCAGGGGCTTGAACTCGGCGAAACCGGCATCCGACAGGGCAATGAACCAGGCCACTTCCACCTGCACACGGCGGTGCATGTAGCCGTGTTCGCTCATGATGGGGCGCAGGGCGGCAAGTTTGCTGGCGTAACGGCCGTCAAGCGGCGACAGGGCGGTAATGGTGGACAGGCTCATGGCGCGCCATTGTAGGCGTGGTGTGTAAGCGCCACGCAGCCGTCAGCTTGCGGGCGGGCAGCTGCCGATAGAATCAATCTCGAATCGTTCAGCCTACCCCGCGCCCTGGAAGACACACCATGAAATTGATCGGAGCCACCGCCAGCCCCTACGTACGCAAGGTACGTATCGTGATGGCCGAGAAAAAGCTCGACTACCAGTTCGTGCAAGAAAACGTCTGGGCAGACGACACCCATATTTCCACCTCCAACCCCTTGGGCAAAGTGCCCTGCCTGGTAATGGAAGGCGGCGAGGCCGTTTTTGACTCCCGCGTGATCGTCGAATACCTCGACACCCTGTCGCCCGTGGGCAAGCTGATCCCGTCGCAAGGCCGCGAACGCGCCGAGGTCAAGACCTGGGAGGCACTGGCAGATGGTGTGATGGATGCCGCCATCCTGGCCCGCCTGGAAGCCACCTGGGCCCACCGCAAGGACAGCGAGCGCAGCCAGGCCTGGATCGACCGCCAGCTGATCAAGGTGAACGACGGCCTCAAGTCCATGAGCCAGGGCCTGGGCGACAAGCCGTATTGCAGCGGCATCCACCTCAGTCTGTCCGACATCGCCGTGGGCTGCGCCCTAGGCTGGCTGGAATTCCGATTCCCCGACATCGCCTGGCGCAGCGAGTACCCCAACCTGGGCAAGCTGCTCGACAAGCTGATGCTGCGCCCTAGCTTCGCCGATACCAAACCGTCCTGAGCGGCCAGCGAGAGCGGGCATTGGTTTTTTGAACCCCCTGCGCCTGGCTTGCCGTATGCTTGGGCGCTTATGAACGAAATGGTTCAAAACCCTCCGAAACCCGGTGATGTACGGGCCACCCGCCAGCGCGCAGCGCGCGAGGCCGCCACCACGCCCGGGGCGGACAGGGTGCGCGTCAACGACCCCGACCGCACGATGGCCAACATCCTGCAGGTAGCCACGGCAGAGTTTGCGGACAAGGGCCTGGCCGGGGCACGCATCGACGAGATCGCGGCACTGACCAGCACCAGCAAGCGCATGATCTACTACTACTTCGGTAGCAAGGAAGGTCTGTATGTCGCGGTGCTGGAGGAGGCCTACCGCCGCATCCGGCGCATCGAATCGGAGCTGCACCTGGAAGACCTGGCGCCCGAGCAGGCCCTGCGCACGCTGGTGGGCTTCACGGTGGACTACCAGCTCGCCAACCCCGACTTCATCCGCCTGGTGATGAACGAGAACATGCACCGGGGCGAGTACATCACCAAGTCGGCCACGATCCAGGAACTGAACATCCCCGTCATCCATGCCGTGCGCGATGTGTACCAGCGTGGCGTGGCGGCGGGTGTGTTCCGCCCCGACGTGGACCCGGTGGACCTGCACATGTCCATCTCGGCCCTGTGCTTCTTCAACGAGGCCAACCGCCACACCTTTGGCGCAATTTTCAAGCGCTCCCTCGACACCCCCGCCGCCACGGCGCAACGCCGTGAATCGATCATCGAGATGATCGTGCGCTTTCTGCGGCCCTGACCTTCCCGGCCCTGGCGCGCACACCGGCCCGCGTCAAAAAGCTCCTCATCAGCACCCTGCGCGCGCGCCGTGCATGGCTGCGTGCTGCCATGACAAACCATGCAGGGTTTGCACCTAGATCAAATACTAACCAGTTCGTACAAAATTATTCCAACGTTTCAATACAACGACTGGAGACACCATGTTTGCACTGGCCGACCGCGTGCTGCGGGGATACACCCGCGTGCTGGATGCACTGGCTGGCCTGTGCCTGGCGGTGATGGTGGTGCTGGTGTTTGGCAATGTGGTGCTGCGCTACACCATGAACTCCGGCATCACCGTGTCGGAAGAACTCTCGCGCTGGCTGTTTGTGTGGCTGACCTTCATGGGCGCCGTGGTCGCGCTGCGCGAACATGGCCACCTGGGCACGGATGCGCTGGTGTCGCGCCTGCCCGCTGTGGGCAAGAAGGCCTGCCTGGTGCTGGCACAGATCGCCATGCTGTACGTGTCGTGGCTGCTGCTCAGTGGCAGCTGGGCCCAGATGCTGATTAATTGGGACACCGAAGCACCCGTGACCGGCGCCTCGGTGGGCATCTTCTACGCCAGTGGCGTGCTGATGGGCGGGTCGGGGATTGCCATCTTGCTGCACGACCTGCTGCGCACCCTGTTCGTTCCGCTGGCGGAGCATGAGCTGGTCATGGTGCAGGAGAGCGAAGAACTGGCGGCCCTCGCGCACCGCCCTGCGGGCGCCGATGCATCCCACGAAGCGCCCGGCAGCCACCGCCCCTGAACCCTCCGCACAGGCTCTCCACCATGACCGTCACCATCTTCCTCGGCTCCCTGCTGCTCGCCATGGCGATCGGCATTCCCATCGCCTTTGCGCTGCTCATCAGCGGCGTGGCGCTGATGTGGCATCTGGACCTGTTCGACGCGCAGATCCTGGCGCAGAACGTGATCAACGGCGCCGACAGCTTTCCGCTGCTGGCCGTGCCCTTCTTCATGCTGGCGGGCGAGATCATGAATGTGGGCGGCCTGTCCAAGCGCATCGTGAAACTCGCGCTCACGCTCGTGGGCCATGTACCCGGCGGCCTGGGCTATGTGGCCATCATGGCGGCGGTGATCCTGGCCGCCGTGTCGGGCTCGGCCGTGGCCGATGCTGCAGCGCTGGCCTCCCTGCTGCTGCCCATGATGGTGGCTGCGGGCCACAACAAGGAACGCTCGGCCGGGCTCATAGCGTCGGCCGGCATCATCGCCCCCGTGATCCCGCCGTCCATCGGTTTCGTGATCTTTGGTGTGGCGGCCAACGTGTCCATCAGCAAGCTGTTTCTCGCAGGTATCGTGCCCGGCATCCTGCTGGGGCTGGCGCTGGCCCTTACGTGGTGGTGGCTGGTGCGGCGCGAAGATGTGGCGCCCCCCAAGCGGGCCACCCGTGCTGAACTGGCCGTGGCCCTGCGCGAAGCCGTGTGGGCGCTGGGCCTGCCCATCATCATCCTGGTGGGGCTGCGCATGGGCGTCTTCACTCCCACCGAAGCCGCCGTGGTGGCCGCCGTGTATGCGCTGTTCGTGTCCATGGTGGTCTACCGCGAGCTGAGCTGGCACCAGCTGGCCGATATCTTCCGCGCCTCGGCCCGCACCAGCGCGGTGGTGATGTTCCTGGTGGCTGCCGCCATGGTGTCTGCCTGGCTGATCACCGTGGCCGACCTGCCCTCCAAGGTCATCGGCATGCTGGAGCCCTTCATGGGCAACCCAACGCTGCTGCTGATCGCCATCATGCTGCTGGTCATGGTGGTGGGCACGGCCATGGACATGACGCCCACCATCCTCATCCTTACGCCCGTGCTGATGCCGGTGGTCAAGGCTGCAGGCATCGACCCGGTGTACTTCGGCGTGCTCTTCATCATCAACAACGCCATCGGGCTCATCACCCCACCCGTGGGCACGGTGCTCAACGTGGTGGCCGGGGTGGGGCGCATGTCCATGTCGCAGGTCACACGCGGCGTCACGCCCTTCATGCTGGCCCAGTTGGCCGTGATGTTCCTGCTGGTGCTGTTCCCCTCCATCGTCATGGTGCCGCTGCGCTGGTTGGGTGGTTGACCCCCATCTGCGCCCCGGCCCTTTTCTTTCCGCTCCGTTTCTGCCCCGCCTAAAACTCAAGGAGACATTTCCATGAAGCTGCTCAAAACCCTGCTCACCACCGCCCTCGTTGCCGCGTCGCTGCTGCCCGCTGCACACGCCCAGGAGCGCACCATCAAGTTCGCCTTCCAGAACCAGAAGGACCACCCCCAGGCCCAGGGCGCGCAAAAGTTTGCCGACCTCGTGGCGGCCAAGACCGGCGGCCGCATTGCCGTCAAGCTCTTCCCCGGCGGCACGCTGGGCGGTGACCTGCAGACCGTGTCGGCCCTGCAGGGCGGCACGGTGGAGATGACCGTACTCAACGCGGGCATCTTGTCGGCCCAGGCCAAGGAATTCGGCATCTACGACTTCCCGTTCCTGTTCGCCACGCCCCAAGAGGCCGACGCCGTGACCGACGGCCCCTTCGGCAAGAAACTGCTCGACAAGCTGCAAGCCAAAAACCTGGTCGGTCTGGGCTATTGGGAGCTGGGTTTCCGCAACCTCACCAACAGCAAGAAACCCATCACCAAGGCCGAGGACATCGCGGGTCTCAAGATTCGCGTGATCCAGTCGCCGATCTACATCGACCTCTTCAACGCGCTGGGCGCCAATGCCGTGCCCATGCCTTTCCCCGAGCTGTACACCGCCATGGAACAGAAGGCCGTGGACGGCCAGGAGAACCCGTTCTCCACCATCCTGTCGTCCAAGTTTGCCGAGGTGCAGAAGTACCTCACCGTCACGCGCCACATGTACAACCCCCAGGCCGTGATCGTGAGCAAGAAGTTCTGGGACAGCCTGAACCCCGCTGACCAGAAGGCGCTGAACGACGCGATGGCCGAGGCCACGACTTTCCAGCGCGGCGTGTCGCGCGTGCAGGCCAACGTGGCGCTCGAAGACCTCAAGAAGGCGGGCATGCAGGTGTCCGAGTTCTCGCCTGCCGAGCTGGACAAGCTGCGCGCCAAGGTGAAACCCGTCGTTGAAAAACACAGCGAGAAGGTGGGTGCCGAGACCGTGCAAGAGGTCTATTCCACGCTGGCCAAACTGCGCGGCGGCAAGTAAGCAACCGCTGCAACCCCTGCGCTGCCGTGCGGTGAACACACCACCAACCCGGCAGCGCGCTCACCCCGCATTCCGCCCGCCCCATGAGCCTCCAGCTCCTCGATCCCCCGGTCATCCCCACCACGTCCACCATGTCTTCCACTAGCCCCCGCAAGGTGCTGATCGGGCTGATCGGCGCCGGCATCCAGAAGTCGCTGTCGCCGGCCCTGCACGAGGAAGAGGCGCGCCACCACGGCATGCGTCTGCACTACCAGCTCATCGACCTGGACCGCTCTGCTTCGTCGGCGGAGCATCTGCCCACGCTGTTGTCTGCGGCGCGCATCATGGGCTATGCGGGCTGCAACGTGACCTACCCCTGCAAGCAGGCCGTGATCCCTCACCTCGACAGCCTGTCCGAGGAAGCGCGCGCCATGGGCGCAGTGAACACGGTGGTCATCCGCGACGGACAACTGGTAGGGCACAACACCGATGGATCGGGCTGGGCCTGGGGCTTTACCCGCGCACTGCCCGGCGCTGACCTGCGCCGCGTGGTGCTGCTGGGTGCGGGTGGCGCGGGCGCTGCGATTGCACACGCAGTGCTGCGCCTGGGTGCACAGCATCTGAGCATCGTCGATGCACAACCTGAACGCGCCGCACAACTGGCCGCCGACGTGAATGCGCTCTACGGCGCGCGCGCCGAGGCCGGTGAGATCCGCTCGGCCATGGCCCACGCCACCGGGCTGATCCACGCCACGCCCACGGGCATGGACAAGCTGCCGGGCCTGCCGCTGGACGTGGGCCTGCTGCGCCCCGCCATGTGGGTGTCCGAAGTCGTGTATTTCCCGCTCGACACCGCCCTGGTGCAGGCTGCACGCGCGCTGGGCTGCCGGGTATCGGACGGCGGCGGCATGGCCGTGGGCCAGGCCGTGGGAGCGTTTGAGCTGTTCACCGGCGAGGCCCCTGACGCCGCCCGCATGGACGCACATTTCCGCCGACTGGTCAGCAGCGCCCGCTGACCCCTTCCGCGCACGACAACACAAGGAGCTGAACCCATGAGCACCCCGATGGTGGCCACCCGCGAAGCGCTGGGCGACATGCCCAACCCCCTGGGCCTGCAGGGCATCGAGTTCATCGAATACGCCACCAGCCGACCGCAGGCGCTGGGCCAGGCGCTGGAGCGCATGGGTTTTCAGCCCGTGGCGCGCCACCGCTCGCGCGAAGTGCTGCTGTACCGCCAGGGTGACATGAACATCATCGTCAACGCGCACCAGGACACCGAACGCACCGGTGTGCATGCGCCGCCCGCACTCACGGAAACACCGGTGCTGGCCGCCATCGCCTTCCGCGTGGGCAATGCAGCCGCAGCATTTCGCCGCGTGCTGGAACTGGGCGCGTGGGCCGTGCACACCGAGGTCGAGGTGATGGAGCTGAACATCCCCGCCATCCACGGCGTGGGCGCGAGCCGCATCTACTTTGTGGACCGCTGGAAGGAGTTCTCGATCTACGACGTGGACTTTGTGCCCATCCCCACCGTCAACCCGCGCCCGCCTGCGCTGCAGGGCCTGCACCTGTTTGGCGTGGTGCAGTACATCGGCCTGGGCCGCGCCGCTGACTGGATCCATTTCTACAGCGAGCTGTTCGGTTTTGCCGAGCTGGCACCCGACCAGTCGTTTGGCGTGCTCACCCATGGCCGCATCCTGGCCAGCCCCTGCGGCACGCTGCACTGGCAGCTGATTGAACCGCTCGTCGATGCGCTGGATGCCGACCCCGAGGAGCTGCTGCAGCGCGTGGCCTTTGGCACACCCGACGTGCTGGCCACGGTGCAAGCGCTGCGTGCGCGCGGCGTGGAGTTTGTCGAGTCGCCCACGGGCGTGCACACCGGCACGCGCGGTGCCCTCACGCGCGCCGACACCGCATCGCCCAGCTTCGAGCTGGTGCTCGACGCCCGCTGAGCCTGGAGACCGCCCATGCGCCAATCCACCATGCAACGCAACGTCGCCGATTTCGGCATGGACACCATCAGCCTGGCGGGCTCACTGGAGGCCAAGCTGGCCGCCGTGAAAGCCGCCGGCTTTGGCCAAATCATGCTGGCCGCGCGCGACATCGTGGGCCACCCCGAGGGCATCGAAGCCGCTGTGCACGCGGTGCGCAACAGCGGCCTGCGCGTGACGGGTTTCCAGGTGCTGCGCGACTTCGAGGGCCTGTCGGGCCACCTGCACAGCTACAAGGTGGACATTGCCAAGCAGATGATCCTGATGGCGCGCGACCTGGGCGCGCCCGTGCTGCTGGCCTGCAGCTCCACGTCATCGCACGCCACGGCGGATGCCGAGGCCATTGCACGCGACCTGCGCAAGCTTGCGCTGCTGGCGCTGCCCCATGGCATCCGTGTGGCGTTTGAAGGCCTCTCGTGGGGCCGCCACATCAACGAAGTGCACCAGGCCTGGGCCGCAGTGGAGCAGGCCGATTGCCCCAACCTCGGTCTGGCGATCGACTCGTACCACCAGTTCGCCACCAGCACGCCGCTCTCGGCCTTGGAAGATGTGGACCCCGAGAAGATCTATCTGGTGCAGCTGTCAGACTTCATGTGGCAGGAGACCCGCACGGTGCAGGAGCGCATCGAGACCGCGCGGCACTTTCGCGTGTTCCCTGGCGAGGGCGTGCACAGCCAGGCCCTCGCCGAGCTGGTGCGCACGCTCGATGGCATGGGCTACCAGGGCGACTACAGCTTCGAGGTTTTCAACGACGACTACCAGCAGCTGCCGCTGCCTTATGTGGCGCAACGCGCGTGGAACAGTGCGCTGTGGCTGGCGGAGGGGGTGCTGCAGCGCGCCGTGCCGCTGCCCGGGCACCCGCGCATCAAGACCCTGGCGTGACCAACGCGTCAAAGCGGCAGCGGCCAACGATCAGCTGTTGGCGCGCTTCTTGAGCCAGCGCATCAGTGCGCCCACCACGGGCAGCTTTTCGTACAGCTCTTCGGCAGCGTCCCAATAGTCGCGGTGCAAGCTCACCAGGCCTTGTTCGTCCAGCACCAGGTGCGAGGCACCGCGCACCGTCTGCGTCACGCCCTTGTGGAAGTCCTTGAAGGCGAACAGGAAGTCCCAGGTCAGAAAACATTGCTGCCCCTGCACCACGCGGCCGGTGACCACAAAACGCGGCTGCTCCAGTGCCTCGAACATGTGGGCAAAGATGCCCTGGATGGCAGGCACGCCCACCACCTCGTTGAACGGATCCTTGAAGCGCGCCTGAGGCCCATAGAACTGGCCGATGGTCGCCACATCGGCGGGCGACAGGTTTTCAAAAAACGCAATGACGCGCGTAACGGCTTCTTCCGTAGCGATCGTGGTTTCCGGTGGGTGCATACCGTTCAAAGACCTGTGAATTTGCGAACCGCCGGAAAGTACCACCGATACGGCAGCACACGCAGCAGTTTCATCACCCGCGTGAAGCGCTTGGGAAAGTGGATGTCGAAATGCCCCCGCTCCCAGCCCTGCACGATGGCAGCCGCCGCAGCTTCGGGTGAGATGAGGGCCGGCATGGTGAAGTCGTTGCCCGCCGTGAGCGGCGTGGCCACAAAGCCCGGGTTGATCACGCTCACGCCCATGCCCAGGTCATGCAGGTCCAGGTAGAGCGCCTCGGCCAGGTTGATGAGCGCCGCCTTGGTCGGCCCATAGGCCAGGCTCTTGGGCAGCCCCCGAAAGCCCGCCACGCTGCTGATCAGGCTCACATGGCCCGGGCGCCCGGCCTGCGCTGCGGTCAGCATGGCGGGCAACACGCCAGCCAGCACATGCAGCACGCCGTTGTAGTTGATCTGCTCGTGGCGCAGCATCACGTCCAGGTCGAAGTCGGTGGCGCGCATGTCGCGGTAGTAGCCCGCGCAATAGCACACCATGTCGGGAACACCACCCGCCAGCACCTGCGCGGCGGCGGCCTGCACCTGTGCCGGTTCGGCGGTGTCAAAAGCCAGCGCCGTGCTGCCGGGGTGCTGCCGGGCAAAGGCGTTCAGCGCATCACCACTGCGCGCCGACACGATGACCTGCGCGCCGCGCGCATGCAGCGCAGCCGCTGTGGCCCGGCCAATGCCGCTGCTGGCCCCGATGAGCCAGGCCCGGCGGCCATGCCAGTCGCGCAGGGGTGGGTTGAGGCTCATGGTGCGCGTTTGGTGAAGGACAGGGTGATCTCGCCCAGGCGCACGCCGAACTTGCTCATGGTGGCGCGGTTGAGCATCACGCGGTCGTCAATGAGGTACATCCAGTCGTCCAGGTCCACGTTGTAGACCTTGCCATCCACGGGCAGCGCCAGCGTGTAGTTCCAGCGGAAGGCGTTGCCACGCGTCTGGCCGTTGGCCGTGCCCACCACATCGTCGGCGGTGCCGGTGTAGCGGCCGTCGGCATGCTTCGTCAGCCGCCAGATGCGGCGCTGCGTGGTGCCGTCGGAGTAGGTGAAGGCTTCGTCGAGCACGCCCTCGTTGCCTTTCCAGCTGCAGTCCATGACCACGGTGAAGCGCTTGACGATCTGGCCGCTGCGGTCCTGGAAGATGCCGTAGGCGTCGATCTTGCCGTTGAAATACTGGGCCAGGTCCAGCACCGGTTTTTCGCTGGCGTAGCCATCGAGGTTCTGGCTGGCGCAGCCAGACAGCACCATGGGTGCGGCCACAGCGGCCGAAAGGAGGAGACGTCTTTGCATCATGGTGGTGGGCCTTGGTCGGTTCGAATTCAGACAGTCGCCGCGCCACGCGGGCGGCGCAGGATGAGGAGATAGAGCGCGGCCGCAGCGGTGAACTTGAGCACGCAGGGCAGCACTGCATAGGCCAGGCCGAGGGTCTGCAAACCGTCATCGCTGCGCGTTCCGGGGCTGTAGCCCAGCCATCCCAGCAGGGGCAGCGCCAGGCCTGCCGCCAGTGCCAGGTTGAGCTTGGTGGCAAAGTTCCACCAGCCAAAGTACGCGCCCTCGTGCTGGCCGCTGTCGCCCTCGGCGGCAATCACGCCAGCCAGCAAGGCGCTGGGCAGGGCCAGATCGGTGCCCAGGGCCACGCCGGACAGCGCACAGACGACGAGGAACGGCACCACATCACCCGCGCCCAGAAACGCAGTCCACACAAACACGGCAATCGCCAGCAGCATGCCCGCCAACCAGGTGCGCGCCAGGCCCCAGCGCGCCACGGCACGCAGCCACAGCGGGATGGACAGCGCAGCGCACACGAAATAGGCCGCGAGGAACATGGGCTCCTGCGCGGTTGGGGCCTGCAGCCGGTCCTGAATAAAAAACAGCACCAGCGTGGCCGGTATGGCGCTGGCAATGCCGTTGAGCATGAACACCGCCAGCAGGCGGCGGAAGGCAGGGCGGCCCCAGGGCCGCCACAGGCTGGCGCGCTGCGGGGGGCGGTACACACCGGCCACGGCGACACCCGCATGCGCTGCGGGGCGAGGGGCTCTGGTCCAGGCCCACCAGCCTAGCAGCAGGGTGATGGCAAACACACTGAGCATCACCGGCAGGCCCAGCAGCGCGGGCAGCACCGATGCCAGCACCACGCCGACCAGCGCAGCACCCTCGCGCCAGGCCACGATGCGGCCACGCTGCAGCTCGTCGCCGCCCAGGCGCGCGCCCCAGGACTGGTGTGCAATGCTGAGCTGGCTGTAGGCGGTGTAAGTGATGAGCAATGCCACCAGTGCCCAGGCAATGAGCGCATCGGCCCCCCGCACCAGCGGAAAGAACAGGCTGCTCAGCCCCAGTGCCAGCACCACCGCCGACACCGCGCCCACCGCCAGCACGGCGCGCACCGAGCGGCCGAAGAGGTAGTCAGACAGGCGGCCCAGCAGCGGGTCGGTGAACGCATCAAACAGCCGCGCTGCCAGCAGCACCGAGCCCAGCGTGGCCAGGGGCATGCCAAATTCGCGCGCATAGTGGTTGGGCAGCAGCACATACAGCGGCAGCGCCACAAACGCCAGCGGCAGGCCCAGCAGCCCATAGGCCAGGCCTGCGCTGGCGCGGATGGGCTGCGTGGAGGTCATGGTTGGCCTGCAGTGCGGGTGGCGGCCAGCAATTCCTGGCGCAGCCCTGGTTCGGAGGTCTGCGGAGACAGCCAGATGCCAAAGAACAGGCGCGAGAACTCGGCGTCCGGCACCTCACCGACGACACGCCCCGCCATCTTGAACACCGCACCCACGCCCGGCTGGTGAATGCCCAGCAGGCGGTCGCCCGACTTCACATCCGGCAACGCGGCCTGCAGCGCCTGCTGCCAGCGCGTGGCCTGTTGGGGCGTGAAGCTGCCCACGCGGCGCATCTCTTCCAGTGAGCGTTTGGCGATGGCCTCGGCCGTGAAGTCGCGGTGGTAGGTCAGCTCCAGCGCCAACGGCTGGGCGCCGTAGTTGTCTGCGTCAAAGCCGGGCTGCACCCACAGGCGGGCGCGGTAGATCTCGAAGCCCAGAAACCGGAGCACGCCCTGGCCCGCCAGGCGCACGCCTGACAGGGGCGTGGCGGTGGCCGACTCTGCCGCCTGGGCCATTGGCACGGCCTGCGCGATAGCGGAATTTGAATAAAAAAATGCTCCAGCGCTTATCCATAAAGCGGTAATAGCTATGTTTTTCATAGCATTCAATCCTTCACCAGCGTGTACTGCACCAGGTCGATGTTGCTCATCGCAAATGCCGCTTCGCAGTACGCCAGGTAGAACTCCCAGATGTGCAGGAAGCGCTGGTCAAACCCCAGCTGCAGGATTTGCGTGCGCTGCGCCAGAAAGCGCTCGCGCCAGCGCTTGAGGGTTTCGGCGTAGTCCTGGCCAAACGCAAACTCGTCGACCACGCGCAGGCCTGCCGCCTCGGCCTCTCGGCGGAACTCGCGCGGACACGGCAGGCAGCCTCCGGGGAAGATGTACTGCTGGATGAAATCCGTGGAACTGATGTAGCGCTCGAACAGGCTGTCGTCGATCACGATGCTCTGGATGCAGGCCTTGCCACCTGGCTTGAGCAGGCGGTTCACCGACTGGAAATAGGTGGGCCAGTATTCGCGGCCCACGGCCTCGACCATCTCGATGGAGCAGATGGCGTCGTACGGACCGTCCTGGATGTCACGGTAGTCCTGCAGGCGCAGGTCGGCGTGCTCGGCCACCCCCTGCTGTGCCATGCGCTTTTGTGCGAATGCGAGCTGCTCGGTGGAGAGTGTCACTCCCGTCAGGTGGGCGCCGAATTCCACGGTCGCCATCTCGGCCAGCGCACCCCAGCCGCAGCCAATCTCCAGCACCCGGGCACCTGGCTCCACCCCCGCCATGCGCAGCGCGCGGCGCACCTTGGCGTGCTGGGCAATGCGCATGTCGCCGCCTGCATCACCCTCGAACCAGGCGGACGAGTAGTTCATCGTGTCGTCCAGCCAGAGTTCGTAGAACGCGTTGCCCAGGTCGTAGTGGGCGTGGATGTTCTTCTGGCTGTTGGCGCGGGTGTTGCGGTTGAGCAAATGCTTGATGCGGTACAGCAGACGCCCGGCCCAGGTGCCGTAGATCACGCCTTCCACCTGCTGGCGGTTGGCGATGAAGAGCTTGAGCAGGTCGGTGAGGTGCGGCGTGGTCCAGTCGCCTGCGATGTAGCTCTCGGCAAAGCCGATGTCGCCCGACCGGAGTGCGGCACTGCACACGTTCCAGTTCTTGAGCGTGATGGCCGCCGAGGGGCCATCACCGTGGCCGAAGTGCTGCAGCGTGCCGTCGGGCAGCTGCACCGTGAGGTGGCCATGCTGCAGGCGCTGCAGCAGCTTGAGCGCCGTGCGGGCGGCAGCCGGGGTGCCAGCGGGCAGGGCCAGGGCGGTGCGGGGGGCGGTGGTGGAGTTCATGGCGGCGTTCTCGTTCGTCATGGAATTCAGCGGGTCACGATGGATGCAGGCGCCTCGGGCTTGCGGTGGAAACGCACGCGCTTGAGCCACAGCTGCAGCGCGTGCCAGTGAATGCGGGCAATGATGGCCAACGTCATGGCGGGGTAGCCCCAAAGCGCCTGGCGCAGGGTCTGCGGGGTGATGGCCTGCAAGGTGCCACTCACGCTGGTCTGGATGAGTGGGCCGGTGTCGTCGTCGTGGTCGATGCGCACCACAGTGCGGCCCGCGTCCTGTGCCCCCGCCTCGGTACGCATGAAGCGAAAGCGGTAGCCCCCGTTCACCTCACAGAACGGCGAGACGTGGAACACCTTGCGCGCCTGCTGCTCCACGCCGTACTGCGGCGCATCCAGCAGGTAGCAGTGGCGCTCGCCAAAGGTGTTGTTGACCTCCACCACGATGGCACGCAGGTGGCCGTCGGCGCGGTGGCAGTACCAGAAGCTCACGGGCTTGAAGGTGTAGCCCAGCACGCGCGGATAGCAGTGCAGCCAGACCTCGCCCGTGGCGTCGGTGACGCCTTCGGTGCGCAGCAGCTCATCGAGCCAGGCCAGCGCACCGCCCTGCGCAGCACTGCGGCCGTCGCCGTGGTCCACGTCGTGAAAGCTGATGGCGCCACGCCGGTTCACGGCCAACGCGCCGTGCAGGCCGGGCAGGCTGCGCATGGGCAGCATCAGAAAAAACGTGGGGTATGCAAACGCGTGCCGCCGGGGCCGCAGCCGCGTGTGGCGCACCTGGCCGAAGCCGATGAGGGGCGCTGCGGGTGGGGCCGGGGCGTGGCTCACGCAGCCTCCGCCAAGGGGGCTGGCAGGGCGGCCAGCAATTGCTCGGCCACGGCCAGGCCCGATTTGAGACCGTCTTCGTGGAAGCCGTAGCCCGTCCAGGCGCCGCAGAACCAGGTGTGCTGCTGCCCTTGCAGCTTGCCCACCTGCTGCTGCGCGCGGATGGCGGCCATGTCGAACACCGGGTGCGCGTATTCGTAGCTGCCGATCACATGTTCGGGCGCTATGTCGCGCACCGGGTTCAGCGACACCACCACGGGCTGCGCAAAGGGCACGGGCTGCAGCTGGTTGATGAGGTAGTGCAGGCACACGCGGGCCGACTCGCGGCTGCGTTGCGGCGCACGTTCGTAGTTCCACGCGGCCCAGGCGGCGCGGCGCTCGGGCAGTACGGACGTATCGGTGTGCAGCACGGCGCGGTTGGCCTGGTAGCGAATGGAACCCAGCACCGCGCGCTCGTGCGGCGTGGGCTGTGCCAGCAGGGCGAGCGACTGGTCCGAATGGGTGGCCAGCACCACCTTGTCAAAGTGTTCGGTGTGGCCTACCGTCACCACGCGCACACCGGCGGCGTCGCGTTCGATGCGGCGCACGGGGGTGTTCAGGCGCTTGTCGGCAATGCCCGCCACGATCTTGTCCACGTAGTGGCGTGCGCCACCGGACACCGTCCACCACTGCGGGCGGTTGCTGACCTGGATGAGGCCGTGGTTGTGGCAGAACCGGATCATGGTGGCCACCGGGAATTTCAGCATCTGGTCGGTGGGACAGCTCCAGATGCAACCCAGCATGGGCAAGAAGTACCAGTCGCGGAACGCGTCGCCAAAGCGGTGCTCGCGCAAGAAGTCTCCCAGGGGCTGCATCAGCGCGGCCTCGGCCTGCTTTTCGGCAATGCGCGTGCACAGCTTGTTGAAGCGCAGCAGGTCGCGCAGCATGCCCAGAAAGCGCGGGTTGACCAGGTTGGAGCGCTGGGCAAACACGGTGCTGAGGTTGGTGCCGCTCCATTCCAGCGCGCGGCCACCACCAGGGCCGCTCAGGGCGCCCGGCACCTGCACCGAGAACGACATGTCCGACTTGGCGGTCTCCACGCCCAGCTCGGCCAGCAGGCGGATCAGGTGGGGGTAGGTGCGCTCGTTGAACACCAGAAAGCCGGTGTCCACACCGTGGGCGACGGGGGTGCCCGAGGCATCGGGTAGCGTGACATCGACCGTGTGGGTGTGCCCGCCGAAGTAGTCGCCTGCCTCAAACAGTGTGATGTCCGCCTGGCCGCGCAGCTGGTGCGCGACCGAGAGCCCCGAGATGCCGGAGCCGATGATGGCGATTTTCATGACCGGCTCCCTCTGGCCGGTGCACGGAATAAAAAGGTTGCGAAGCGTCCCGAAACGAATAAGAGAGGGAGGGAGGAGAAGCGCTCCAGGAGGTCAGTCGGAACCCGGGGGCCCGAAAGGCTTCGCAACGTTAAAACTGTACGCTGCGCAATCGTCTTGCGCAATGGATAGAGTGGGGTCACGCTGGCGAAGTTCCAGAGGCTCACTGTATTTTTTTTCAAGAAATGTAAAGAAGTCATGGCGGTCACCGGGGCACAGGCTGGTTCAGCTGTTGTTCGATGGCCCGCACCAGGCCTTTGTTGTCTGGGGCGGTCAGGCTGGAGTAGCTGTCCACCAGCTTGCCGTCGCGGCCCAGCAGGTATTTGTGGAAGTTCCAGCGCGGCGCTGTGCCCGACAGCTGCGCCAGTTGCTGGAACAGCGGCGAAGCCTCGGGGCCCTTCACGCTGCTCTTGGCAAACATCGGAAATTTCACGCCAAAGGTGTTTTCGCAGAAGTCAGCAATCTCCTTGTTGCTGCCTTTTTCCTGGGCAAAGTCGTTGGACGGGAAGCCCAGCACCACCAGGCCCTTGTCTTTGTAGCGGGCGTACAGCTCCTCCAACCCCTTGTACTGGCCCGTAAAGCCACAGAAGCTGGCCGTGTTCACCACCAGCACCACTTTGCCGCTGTACTGGCACAGCGACTGAGGCTTTTCGTCCTGCAACCTCGCAAACGTGTGCTGCAGCGTGGCCGGGCAGCTTTCGGAACCCGCCGCGCGGACCGGGGGGGCATAGCCGACCGCCACCGCGACCAGCAGCAGAAGGCTGGCGGCCGAAAGAAAGCGTCTGTTAGAGGTGTTCATAGGACTTGGGATCGCAGTGGGTATGGGCAATTTAACCATTCCATCATTTTTTGTCCACATGAGTTTTTATTTGGACTGATTGGTTTACGAGGATGCGAACCGCTCGGATTCAAAGTCCTGCAAAAAGAAATGGGTATTGCGGGCGCGCTCGGGAACGGGGCGACAGGTGTCGCACGGCTGAAGGTTTGCCGTCGTGGTGGCAAGAGAGGGAAAATTCCGGACACAAGCTGCCCGCCAGTGGCGCTGGGCGCCGTTGGGTGGCGTGGGCCTGTGCCAGCCCACCCGCTGCAGGGGGGGGATGCGCCCGGCGCGGGGTCAGACCAGGTTGAGCAGGCGGTCCAGCGAGAGCTTGACTCTCACGTCCTTGAAAGCCACCACGCCCGTGACCTTCCAGGGGGGCATGCCGGTGTCACGCGGAATGGGCTCGCCCGTGGGCATGCCGTCACGGTTGGTCACCACCGCCACCTTGGGCGTGGTGGCCGTGGTGCCCCGGCGAACGACCACGCCCACCTCCTGGCTGGCCAGCCGCACGAAGGCCCCGGGCGGGTATACACCCAGGGTCTTGACGAGCGCGGCACCAGCCTCGTCCACCTGGTGCTCTTCGTCGTAGTAGCTGGCCTGCATGGCCGCCGTGACGGGCATGGGCAACCGGGCCGCGCGAGGTGCCATGCGGGCGCCAAAAATGTCGGCACGCTGCAGCAGGCGGGCCATTTGCTGGGGTTCCGTCTTCTTGGCCAGCGGGCCGGGGGTGCGGTGGTGGTGGCAGCGCACCGCCTCCAGCCACACCGGGTCGGCCACGCCGAGCGTGCGCAGCAGCGCCTCAGAACGCTCCGCGTGGCTCTCGACCGCCGCAATCTGCTGGGCGGTGAGCGGATGGGTCTGCTGGGCCAGCTGGTCCTGCAGCTCGGACATGGCTATGTTCATGGAGAGCGCGGCGTGGCCCAGCTGCTGCACGCGGGAGGCGGGCCAGCGCAGCATCTCGCGCGCCACCACCATGCACACACAGCACACCAGCATCGAATGCGTGGCGCTGTACATGCGCGTTTCCTGCGCAGACAGGTAAATCAGGCCCAGCAGCGTCGCGTCGGGCGTCTGCTCGCAGTGGCGGGCCAGCTCGTCGTGCAGCGTCTGGAAGCGCCCGCCAAAATCAGCGGGCGAAGGTGCACGCAGCAACTGTGTGGCACGCAACTGCAGTTCGGGCCAGTCAGGCAGCGTCTTGCCAGCGCGGCCCCGCCCTCCTGCGTCGTCGGCCGCCGTCATCTTCATCGCGGCAATTTCGCCCAGGTTGGTGTCGGCGATCAGCATGCGCTGCAATTGCGCGAGGTAGGCCCGGTGGCTGTCACCGGACTCATCGGTATCCACACACAGCTGCCGCCCCCGGCCCACCATCTTGGCCAGCTCTTCCCGAGTACGGATGACATAGCCTTTTTGCGCCAGCAACACGCCATCAGCACCCCGCAGCACAAACGGCAAAGGGTGGCCCAGCTGGATGGATTCGATGTTCAGGCTGACGAGGTTCATGGTGGTCGTTACATTATCTAACGGCCACACGCCCGGCTAAGCCGGGGCAACCCCGGGGATTGCCTGCTTTTTCAAGCAACCACCGGTCTCCATCATCCCGCTGGGGGTGTAGCGGGCGCCTCTGGGGCGGGCACCGGGTGGGCACCCCGCAAGCGCCGCAGCATGCGACCAAACCACTGCCCCAGATCATCCACCCCCGTGAACACGGCGGGGATGACCAGCAGGCTCAGCAGCGTGGATGTGATCAGCCCGCCAATCACCGCCACCGCCATGGGCGAGCGGAAGCTGGCATCCGCCGCACCAATGCCCAGCGCAATCGGCATCATCCCCGCACCCATGGCCAGCGTGGTCATGATGATGGGCCGTGCGCGCTTGTGGCAAGCGTCGATCAGTGCCTCAAAGCGCGTCATGCCATGCTCGCGCCGCGCCAGGATGGCGTATTCCACCAGCAGGATGGAGTTCTTGGTGGCAATGCCCATGAGCATGATCAGCCCGATGAGCGAGGGCATCGAGAAGCTCTTCTGCGCGATCAGCAGGCCCACGAACGCCCCGCCCAGCGACAGCGGCAGCGCCGCCAGGATGGTCACCGGGTGGAGGAAGTCCTTGAACAGCAGCACCAGCACGATGTAGATGCACAACACCCCGGTCAGCATGGCCAGGCCGAAGCTCGCGAACAGCTCGCCCATCATCTCGGCATCGCCAATGGTGATCTGGCGCACGCCCGGCGGCAAGTTCTGGATGGAGGGCAGCGCTTCGACCGCCTTCGTCACGTCGCCCAGCGGCTGGCCTGACAACTCGATCTCAAAGTTGACATTGCGCGCGCGGTCATACCGGTCCACCACGGCCGGTCCGCCGCTGAACTCCAGCGTGGCCACCTGGCCCAGCATCACCGGGCCTTTGCTGCCCGGCACCGACAGGCGCTCCAGCAGCGACAGGTCCTTGCGCGCGTCATCCTGCAGCTTGACCACGATCGGCACCTGGCGCGAGGCCAGGTTGAGCTTGGGCAGCGACACGTCGTAGTCGCCCACGGTCGCAATGCGCAGCGTTTCGGCAATGGCGCTGCTGGTCACCCCCAGGTCGGCGGCGCGCGCAAAGTCCGGGCGCACCGCGATCTCGGAGCGCACCAGGCTGGCGGTGGAAGAGATGCTGCCCAGGCCCGGGATGGTGCGCAGGTCCTTCTCGACCGCCAGCGCGGCCGAGGTCAGCGCCTGCGGGTCGTCGCCCGAGAGCACCAGCACGTACTTCTCGCCAGAGCCCCCCAGGCCCACCTTGCTGCGCACGCCCGGCAGCGTCTCCAGCGCTGCACGGATCTGGTTCTCGATGCCCTGCTTGCGCGGCCGGTCGCCGCGCTCGGCCAGCAAGATGGTGAGCGTGGCCTTGCGCGTTTCGGCATTGGCGCTGCCCATGAACGGATCGCCACCGGCCGAGCCCCCACCGATGGTGGTGTACACGCTTTGCACATGGTCCACCTTGGCGATGCGCTGGCGCGCATCCTCGGCCACGGCGCGGGTCTGGGCCAGCGTGGCGCCAGGTGGCAGCTCCAGGTAGACCTGGGTCTGCGAGTTGTCATCGGCCGGAATGAAGCCCGTGGGCAGCAGCGGGATCAGCGCCAGAGAACCGATGAAAAACGCTGCCGTGGCAATGAAGGTCATCCAGCGGTGTTTGATGCACCAAGCCGCCCAGCGCAGGTACACCGTCATCCAGCGCGGGTCCTTGTGCGTGTCCACGATGGGTTTGAGGATGTAGGCCGCCATCATGGGTGTCAGCACCCGCGCCACCACCAGGCTGGCAAAGACCGCCAGCGACGCCGTCCAGCCGAACTGCTTGAAGAACTTGCCCGCAATGCCGCTCATGAACGCGGTGGGCAAAAACACCGCAATCAGTGTGAACGTGGTGGCCACCACGGCCAGGCCAATTTCGTCGGCCGCCTCCATGGCCGCCTGGTAGGGCGTCTTGCCCATGCGCAGGTGGCGCACGATGTTCTCCACTTCCACGATGGCGTCATCCACCAAAATGCCCACCACCAGCGACAGCGCCAGCAGCGTGATCACGTTGATCGAGAAGCCCAGCCAGTGCATGCCGATGAACGCCGGGATCACCGACAGCGGCAGTGCCACAGCCGACACGAACGTGGCGCGCCAGTCGCGCAAAAAGAGCCACACCACCAGCACGGCCAGCAACGCGCCTTCGTACAGCAGGTGCATGGAGCCGTCGTACTCCTCCTGCACAGGCTGCACAAAGTTGAAAGCTTCGGTGATCTCCAGATCGGGGTGCTGAGCGCGAATTTCCTTGAGGGCCGCCTGCACCGCAGAGCCGACTTCCACCTCGCTCGCGCCCTTGCTGCGCGCAACCTCGAAGCCCACCACGGGCTTGCCGTTGAGCAGGGCCAGGGCGCGCGGCTCTGCAATCGTGTCTGTCACCGTGGCCACCTGATCGAGCCGCACATGGCGGCCGTCTGACAGTGCCAGCGTGAGCCCTGCGAGCTCCTGCGCCGACTGCACCGTGGCCAGGGTGCGTACAGGCTGTTCGCTGCCGCCCAGGTCGGTGCGGCCACCGGCACTTTCGGTCTGCACCAGCCGCAGCTGGCGCGAGACATCGGCCGCCGTGGCGTTCAACGCCTGCAGCTTGACCGGGTCCAGCAACACATGCACCTCACGCTGCACACCGCCCACGCGATTGACCGCGCCCACACCCCGCACCGTGAGCAGCTTCTTGGCCACGGCATCGTCCACAAACCAGGACAGCGCCTCGTCGTCCATACGGGTGGAGGCGATGGTGAACGCCAGCACCGGCTGCGCGGCCAGGTCCATCTTGGTCACGATGGGGTCGCGCACGTCGCCAGGCAGGTCACCGCGCACGCGGGCCACGGCAGAGCGCACGTCGTCCAGCGCTTCCTGCGTGGGCTTTTCCAGGCGGAACTCGGCCGTGATGGTGGCGCCACCGTCCTGCACCTTGGTGTAGATGTGCTTCAGGTCTTGCAGCGTGGCGATGCTGTTTTCAATCTTGCGCGCCACATCGTTTTCGAGCTGCGCGGGCGAGGCGCCGGGCAGCGCCACGGTCACGGAGATCGTGGGCAGGTCAATGTCCGGAAAGTTCTGTACCTTCATGGCGTTGAACGACAGCAGGCCGCCGAAGGTCAGCAGCACAAACAGCATCAGCGCCGGTATGGGGTTCTTGATCGACCAGGTGGATACATTCATGTCGAATGCTCCTCAATTGATAGCTGCTTGCGCTTTATTGGTAAGCGCTAGAGCCATTTTTTTATTGAAATCCGGAGCTTGTGAGGTGCTGCTGGCGGGCGGCGTGCTCACCACCCGCACCAGGTCACCGTCGTTCAGGAAGCCAGCGCCACGCACCGCTACCGAGGCATTCGCGTCCAGACCCGAGAGCACCTCGACCCGGTCAGCCACGCGGCGGCCCGTCTGCACCTTGCGCATTTGCACACGCTGCTCGGCACCCACCACAAACACGTACGAGAAGCCGTCGCGCACCACCAGCGCCTCTTGTGGCACGGTGAGTGCATCGCTGGCGCCCAGCGCGAACTCGCCGCGCGCGAACATGCCCGCACGGAAGTCTGTGTTCAGGGGTAGATCAACGTACACCAGCGCATTACGCGTCTGCGGGTCCACCGTCGGCGCAATCATGCGCACCGTACCCTCCGCCGTCGCGCCGCTGGCCGCCGTCACGCTGACCTTGGCACCGGGCGCAATGCGGCGCAGCTCGGTGGACGTGACTTCGGCGCGCCATTCGAGGCGCCCCTTGCGCACCATGCGGAACAGCTCGGTGCCCGCGCCCACCACCGCGCCCACGGTGGCGGTGCGGGCCGAGATCACGCCGCTGTCGGGCGCCACCACCTGGGTGTACTTCAGACGCAACTGCTGTGCGTTCAGCGTGGCCTTGGCCGCCTCCACGCGAGCCTGCGCGGTCTTCTCGGCCGTGGTGTACTGCTGGATCTGCTGCTGGCTCAAGGCGCCCGTGGCCTGCAGCGAGCGGGCCCGGTCGGCATTGGCAGCGGCTTCGGCCGCATTGGCCTGGGCTTCGAGCAGGCTGGCGCGGACCTGGGCCACATCGGCCTGTACGGTTTCGGCAGAGAAAGTTGCCAGCACCTGGCCGGCCTTGACCACGTCGCCCACATTCACACGCACGTCGGTCAGGCGCAGACCGTTGCTCTCGGCGCCAATGCTGGCCTCTTGCCAGGCGGCCACATTGCCGTTGGCCGCCAGGCGCAGGGGCACCGAGGTGCGCTGGGGTTGGGCCGTGCTCACGGTAAGCGCGGGGCGGGGCTGGCTGGCCTTGGGCTCATCGGCGGCGCGCGATGCGCCAGAGAAAACCAGCGCACCGCCCGTGGCCAGCACGCAGGCAGTGATCACGGCGAAGGCGGTGGGGGAAAACTTGAAGAAGAAAGAGGAGTGTTGCATGTGCATCTGTCCTGGAGAATTCATATCAGCTGTGCATGGTGTTGGGCGTGGCCCAGTGCGCTCGAAACTGGCGATGCGCAGACGAGGGCAGCCAAGCAAGGGCCGCCCCGCAGCGAGGGCTGCGTCCCCCTGCCCGCGTTGCGCAGCAATGCGAGAGCGGGGGGAAGGCGCAAAGCGCCTCAGGGGGGTGTCTCATAGCTTCCATCCACCGCCAGCGGCGCGGTACAGCGCAACCCAGGCGGCCTGGCGTTCATGCTGCAGCGCGATCAGCGCGTTCTCGGCCGCCAAGGACGTGCGCCGCGCGTCTTCCAGCTCCACCAGACTCGCCAGGCCGCCGCGCCAGCGCGCTTCGGTGGCATCAAAAGATGTGCGATAGCCCGCAGCCGCAGTTCGCGCGCTGGTGCTGCGCTCGGCCGTGCTCTGCAGCCGCACCAGCGCCTGTTCGACCTCGCTCACGGCCTGGCGCACCTTGGCGCGGTAGAGCGCGGCGGCTTCGTCATAGCGCGCCTGCGCCGCGTCCACCTGCGCGCCGCGCCGGCCACCATCGAACAGCGGCACGCTGAGCGCCAGCGGGCCGATGGTCCAGGTGTTCAGGTCGGTGGTCACGCCACCGCTGCGCACCCACGCCGTGCCCACCGAGCCGCTGAGAGACAGGCGCGGGTAACGCTGGGCCTGGGCGCTGCCCACTTCGGCACTGGCAGCGGCGACTTCGCGCTCGGCGTTGTACACATCAGGGCGCTGGGCCAGCACCTGGGCGGGTAGCGTGGCGACGGCGAACAGGGTGTCGGGGGCTGTGGCGGCAGGCGTGGACAGGCGCGAACGCAGCGCCGGCTCCT
Source organism: Acidovorax sp. Leaf73 (assembly GCF_916855635.1). NCBI lineage: Bacteria > Pseudomonadati > Pseudomonadota > Betaproteobacteria > Burkholderiales > Comamonadaceae > Acidovorax > Acidovorax sp. Leaf73. The sequence goes on along the minus strand of NZ_CAKASI010000003.1, from coordinate 567,637 downwards.
CCCACCCGGTCAGTGCCACCAGGGTCTTGACCTCCACATCGCACTGCATGCGCTGCTGCGATGCACGCGCCTGCGCTTCGGCGGCACTGGCACGGGCCAGGGCAGCCGTGGCGGGCGCCGTGAAGCCGGCGCGTTCGCTAAGACCTGACAGGCGCGAGGTTTCGCCACGCGACTGCGCATCGCGCTCGGCCACGCGCAGCTGCTCCAGGCAGGTGCGCAGGCTGCTCGTCTGCTGCGCCACCTCGGCGGCCACGCTCACGCGCGCCTCGTGCCACAGCGCCTGTGCGCCCGCCAGCCGCTCATCGGCAGCGGTCTTGGTCGCGCGGTTCGCACCAAAAAGGTCAATCTCCCAGCTCGCCTGCAGCCCGGCCTGCGCCGTGGTCGCGATGCCTGCAAGCTGTTCGTTGAAACCCCGGCTGGCGCTGGCCTGCGCATCGAGCGACGGCAGCAGGGCGGCGCGGCTGGCCACCTGCGTGGCCCGGGCCTGCGCAATGCGGGATTGGGCCTGCGCCACACCGGGGCTGACGGCCTGGGCCGCGTCGATCAACTCCACGAGCAGCGGGTCGCCCAGCTGCGTCCACCATCGGGTCAGATCCCCCAGCGAGCCCTGGTGCGGCAAGGGCGCCTGCCACGCCACAGGCGGAGTGGTGGGCACTTGGGCGGGGGGCGCTGTGATGGCACAGGCGCCCAGGGCCAGGGGCAGGCAGGTGGCCCAGAAGAATCGGGTCTTGCTCAAAGTCATGCGTTGGATTCCTTGTGCGAATTCCGTGAAGTACTGCGGCGCGCGGGCTGTTGTACGGCCTGCCGCCTGGCGATCTCGCCCTGCACCATGCTCAGGGCGTAACCGGTCAGCCGGTCCACCCATTCGTCCACAGCCCCAGACCCCGCCAGCTGCGGTGCAATAGCCTGCAGCGGGTCGCGCTGGGTCCACATCTGCATAACCAGCCCGGCCAGCGAGAAGGCGAGGCGGTGCATGTCGTCGTCCGCTGCGGCCACGCCCATGTGGCGGCACAGCACTTGGACCAGCGCCAGATGGGGTGCCCGGCACTCGCGCTCGATGAGCTCGGGCCACACATGGGTAGGGTCCAGCAGCTCGCGCACGTGCAAGCGCAGCGACTGGGTCACAAGGTCATCGTGCTTGAGCGGCTCCAGAAAGCCACCGAAGTAGGCGGCCAGCGCCTGCTGCAAGGTCAGCGCAGGGTCGGCAAACACCGGGATGAGGTCGCTGCCGCTGCCGAAGGGCTCGTAGAACGTGGCTGTGTAGAGGCGCGCCTTGTCGCCAAAATGGTAGGCGATCGCTGCCACGTTGGTGCCGGCGGCTTCGGCAATGGCACGCACCGAGGTCTGTGCAAAGCCCCGCTCGGAAAACAGCTGCAGCGCGGCGCGCAGCAGGCGCACGCGCGTGTCTTCTCCATCACTGCGGGCGGTGCGCTGGGCTGCGGGAATGAAATGGGCGCCGAAACTCATGGCACCGGATTACACACCAGAATTCAAACAACCGTTTGAATTAGCGATGCCACGCGGAAAATTCAGCCCGCAAAAATGCAACAAAACGTCACACCTTGGTGCGACTCAACCGAACACGGACCTCCACAGGGCCAGCACCGCATCGCGCTCGGCCTGCAGTGCGGGGGGGGCAACCTGGGTGGGCGCCTCGTCCAGGCGCGCCACGTGTTGCACGCGCCGCAGTTCGCGGTACGCATCCGCAGCCGCCACACCCACGCCAGGGGGCAACAGCCGCACCTGCTCGGCGCGCTGCAGCAGCGCGATGTTGCCCACATTGCCCACCAGCTCCGGGTGGTTTGCAGACTGCGAGAGCACCAGGTATTGAACGGCAAACTCCGCATCCACCATGCCGCCCGGACTGTGTTTCACATCGAACTGCCCGTCGCGCGTGGGGTGCGCTGCGCGCACACGCTCGCGCATGGCCACGATCTCCTCACGCAGGGCGGCAGCGTCGCGTTCGGAGGTGATGACAGCCTCGCGCACGGCATCGAAGCGCGCCTGCAAGGCCTCGCTGCCCATCACAAAACGCGCGCGTGTCATGGCCTGGTGCTCCCAGGTCCACGCGGTGTTGCTGCCCCGGCGCTGCTGGTAGTTGGCGTAGGCCTCGAAGCTCGTGACCAGCAGACCTGAGCTGCCATTGGGCCGCAACGCAGTGTCGATCTCGTACAGATCGCCCTCGCCCGTCTTCACGGTGAGCCAGTTGATGAGCTTGCGCACAAAGGCCGCGTAGACCTCGGGGGCGCGTTCGTCGTCGTCATCGAACACAAAGACGATGTCTAGGTCACTGCCGTAGCCCAGTTCCTTGCCGCCCAGCTTGCCGTAGCCAATGATGGCGAATTGCGGGCTCTCGCGGTGGCGCGTCTTGAGCCGGCTCCAGCACCACTGGGCCGTGATGCGCAGCACGCTGTCAGCCAGGGCGGACAGGTCATCCGCCACCTGCTCGACGGTGATGCGCCGCTCCACGTCGCGCGCGAGGGTGCGGAAGGTTTCCGCGTGCTGGGCACGGCGCAGCAGGTTGAGCAAGGTTTCGTCATCGTCCTCGCCCGTGGACTGCAGCGACGCGAGCCGCACGGCCAGTTCGCGCTCGAAGTCGGCCACCACAAAACGTTCGGCGAGCAGCGAATCCCCCACCAGTTCATCGATGACGCCGGGGTGCTGCAGCAGGTAGCGGGCGGGCCATTTGGCCGCACCCAGGAGGTGCAGCAATTGCTCGTGCACAGAGGGGCGCTCCAGCAGCAGCGCCAGATAGCTCTCGCGGCGCAGCAGCGGCTCCAGCCAGTTGGCAAGGCGCAGGGCGGCCTCTTCGGTGACGCGGCCTTCCTTGAGCCACTGTGCGGTGCGTTGCACCAGCCGGAACAGGCGGGCACGGGCTTCGTCGCGCAGCCCCGCCACGCGCGGGTGGTTGCGCCATTCGGCAACGCGCTCGCGAAATCCGGGCGGTAACTGCTCCAGCAGCGTGTCGAATTCGGGGGGGGCTGCTGCCGCAGCGCGGGGGCCGCCACAGCCTCCGCCATTGCACTGCTTCTTGCCCGCCCCGCCCAGCAGGGTGTCGAATTCCTGGGCCACCAGTTCACGGTGTGCGTCCAGCTCGTGCAGGAAGGCGCAGCAATCGGGATACCCCAGGGTGTGCGCGATCCACGCCAGATCGTCATCGCGCGTGGGCAGCACATGGGTCTGCTGGTCATCCAGGTACTGGATGCGGTGCTCCACACGGCGCAAGAAGACGTAGGCCCGCGCGAGCGCATCGGCCGTTTCCTGCGGCATCAGCCCCGCCTGGGACAGGCGGGTGAGCGCATCAAGCGTAGGGCGGCGGCGCAACTCGGGGAACTGGCCGCCCCGCACCACCTGCAGCAGCTGAACCGTGAACTCGATCTCACGAATGCCGCCGCGCGAGAGCTTGACGTCGTTGGCGCGCTCCGGGTGGCCCGCGCTGCGCTTGGCGGCATGGTCCCGGATCTGGCGGTGCAGCACCCGCAGCGCATCGAACACGCTGTAGTCCAGGTAGCGGCGGAACACAAAGGGCAGCACCACACCGCGCAGCGCCTGAACCTCAGGGCTGGCAATGCAATCACGCGGTGCCACCACGCGGCTCTTGAGCCAGGCAAAACGCTCCCACTCGCGCCCATGCAGCTGCAGGTATTCCTCCAGCGCCGACAACGAGACCGAAGGCGGGCCAGAGTTGCCATTGGGGCGCAGCGCCAGGTCCACGCGGAACACAAATCCGTGTTCGGTGGTGTCGCCCACCAGGCTGTAGATGGCCTTGACCGCACGTGCAAAGTATTCGTGGTTCGAGATGCGCCCCCGGCCATCAGCCGTGCCCGCCGTTTCGCCATCGTGCTCGTACACGTAGATCAGGTCGATGTCGCTGGAGACGTTCAGTTCCCGGGCACCGAGCTTGCCCATGCCGATGATCCACAGCTGCACGGGCTGGCCGTCCGGCCCGCGCGGCGCGCCGTGGCGCTCGTCCAGCTCCTGGCGGGCGTGTTGGCTGGCCCTGTCCAGCGCCAGCTCGGCCAGCTCGGTGACCGCGCTGGTAATGTCCGCCAGCGGAGCCTGCGTCTCGCAGTCCATCTGGATCAGCCGCTCCATGACCAGCTGGCGCAGCACCCGGAGCGCGGTGCCCGTGTCACAACCGCGTGCGCGCAGCGCGTCGTAGGCCTGCTCCATGCTGGGCCACCGGGGAACACCGGGCGGCAGGAGCAGCAGGTCAGCCTCGTAGCGGCGATGCAGGCGCTGATAGAAACGCGAGTGCGCGGCCCCGTGAACAAAGGTCGCGGAGGGATTGCAGGGGGATTCAGGATACGGGATCGACATGGCAGCCGCAGCGCAACGCTGCGTACATAAGAACACTGGTTTGTAGTGAACCCGCGCTAAGCCTGCGGGTCATAATTCCTGCCACATTCAATCCCACCATGATCGATCCCACCACGCACCCCACCCGCCTGCTGAAAATTGTGGCAGGTCTCGCGCGGTGGTCACTGGGCTTGCTGCTGGCCTTCTGGCTGCTGCTGACCATCGCGTGGGGGGCCCTTCATGGCTGGATTGTGCCGCGAATCGGTGATTTCCGCCCACAGCTGGAGGCGCATGCCGCACGGGCGCTGGGGGTTCCTGTCCAGATCGGTGCCATCGCGGCGCACACCGAAGGCCTGATCCCTTCCATTGAACTCTCGGATGTCACCCTGCTGGACGCAGCCGGCCGCTCTGCCCTGCGCCTTCCACGGGTGGTGGTGGCGCTGTCGCCGCGCTCCCTGCTCAAGGGCGGGTTCGAGCAGCTGTACATCGAAGAGCCCGAGCTGGATGTGCGCCGCACTGCGGACGGCCGCATCCAGGTGGCGGGCCTGGATTTCTCCCAGCAGCAGGGCGAGGACAACGCCGCCGCCGACTGGCTGTTTTCACAGGGCGAGGTGTTCATCCGAGGTGGCACGGTGCGCTGGACCGATGAGCAGCGCGGCGCCCCGGAGCTTGCGCTGGAGAAGGTGGACCTGCTCTTGCGCAACGGCAACTGGCACCATCACATGCGGCTGGATGCCACGCCGCCCGAAGCCTGGGGAGACCGCTTCACGGTGACGGGGCTGTTCCGCGCCCCCTTGCTGCGCGCGCGCGACGGCAACTGGAAACACTGGAATGGGCAGGTCTTCGCCGACTTTTCCCGGGTGGACGTCTCGCGGCTGCGCCACCATGCCGATGTGGGCGTGGATATCGCACAGGGCCGGGGCGCGCTGCGAGCCTGGGCCGATGTGCAGCGCGGGCAGATTGTGGGCGGCACAGCCGACCTGGCGCTGGCCGATGTCAATGCCACACTGGGTGCAGACTTGCAGGCGCTGGTGCTGCCGTCCATTCAGGGGCGGCTGGGTGGGCGCCGACTGAACGGGGGGTTCGAATTCTCGACCCAGGCGCTGCAATTCAAGACGGACGATGGTCTCACCTGGCCCGGAGGCAACGTCCGGCTTGTGCACACGGCAGCGGCCGGCAAGGCTCCCGCGCAAGGCGAGTTCCGCGCCGACCGCCTGGACCTGGCTGCCCTGGCGCAGGTCGCCAGCCGCCTGCCCCTGGGCGCCACGGCACATGAGGCCGTGCGCACCTATTCACCCCACGGGCTCGTGGACGAGATCCAGGCCACCTGGAAAGGCCCTCTCGAAAACCTGCAGCAGTATCAAGTACGCGGGCGCATTCGCGGATTGGCGCTGGCAGGCGACACCCCCGCCAGCGCTTCCACCCAACTGGGCCTGCGGGGTGCCACGGTGGACATCGACATGACCCAGGCGGGCGGCAAGGCAGCGCTGACCATTGCCTCCGGCGCGCTGGTGCTGCCCGGCGTGTTCGAAGACCCAGTGCTGCCGCTGGACAGGCTCAGCGCCGATGTGCGCTGGCAACTCGATGGCGACCGCATCGCCGTGCAGGCCACCGACGTGCAGTTTGCCAATGCCGACGCCCAAGGCGAGGCCCGGGCCACCTGGCATACCAGCGATGCGGGCAAGGTGGCACACCGCTCTCGCTTTCCGGGGGTGCTGGACCTCACAGGCACCCTGAACCGGGCGGACGGGACCCGTGTGCACCGCTACCTGCCGCTGTCCATCCCCCAGGAGTCGCGCCACTATGTGCGCGACGCCGTGGTGGCGGGCAGCGCGAGCAACGTGCAGTTCCGCGTCAAAGGGGATCTGCACCACCTGCCTTTCGACGACCCCAAACAAGGCGAATTTCGCATCGCAGCCCGCGTGAAGGATGTCACCTACGCCTACGTCCCTACGCAGCTGCAACCGGCCAATACGTTGCCGTGGCCTGCATTGACGGAGCTGGCGGGGGAACTGGTCTTTGAACGCTCCTCCATGCAGGTGCGCGGCGCCAGTGGCAGTTTTGCGGGACGTCCGGGCCTGCGCCTGTCGAAGGTGGACGCCAAGATTCCAGACCTCTCCCATACCGTGGTGGGTGTCAGTGCCGATGCCCGGGGGCCGCTGACCGAGCTGCTCACGCTCATGAACACGTCGCCTTTGGGCCGGATGACCGGCAATGCACTGGAGCAGGCCAGCGGCACCGGCAACGCAGATTTCAAGTTGCGCCTGACCTTGCCGATCAGCGACATCGAAAAATCCAAGGTCCAGGGCAGCGTCACGCTGGCGGGCAACGAACTGCGCATTACCCCCGACACCCCGACGCTGAGCCGAGTGCGGGGCGTGGTGCAGTTCACCGAAGGCGGTTTTTCGCTCAATACCGTGCAGGCCCAGGCACTGGGAGGGCCTGTGCGGCTGGAGGGCGGCATGCGCGCTCTGCCCTCCAATGCCCCGGCTACCGAATCGGCCGTGCAGCTTCGCGCACAGGGCACCGCCACGGCCGAAGGGCTGCAGCAGGCATCACAACTGGGCATGCTCTCGCAGCTGGCGCGCCGCGCCACGGGCAGCACCGCGTATTCCATGGCGCTCGCGTTTCGCCGTGGCGTGCCGGAGGTGCAGGTGACCACCAGCCTACAGGGGCTGGCGCTGGCGCTGCCCGCCCCGCTGGGCAAGACGGCCGAAGGCAGCCTGCCAATGCGGTTTGAAACCCAGGTGGCCCGCGAATCGCTGGTGGGCCTTACGCAGGCTGGAAATGGCACCGAAGCCCCGCCTTTGCGCGATCAGATCACGCTGGACCTGGGCGCACTGGGCTCGGCCACTTACATTCGGGATCTGGGCGGGCCCCAGGCCCGGGTGCTGCGCGGTGCCATCGGCATCGGCCTGTCGGGCGGGGAATCCGCCCCGGTGCCCGCGCAGGGTGTGGCGGCCAACATCAGCCAGGGCAAGCTCGATGTGGATGCCTGGGAAGACGTGCTGACCCAGGCAACCGGCAGCGAACCCGCTGCACGCCCCACGACCGCACCCGGATCGCCAGGCTCAACGGGAACGCCCAGCACGGCGCAGGACTACCTGCCCACCACACTGGCCTTGCGCGCCCGCGAACTCACGTTGCAGGGTCGCACCCTGCACAACATCGTGGCCGGCGCGCTACGGGACGGCACCACCTGGCGTGCCAACCTCGACGCCACAGAACTCAACGGCTATCTGGAATACCGCCAGCCAGGCGGCGCCGAACACCCCAATGGGCGCCTGTTTGCGCGGCTCTCGCGCGTGAACATGCCCCAGAGCGACGTCACCCAGGTCGAGGCCCTGCTGGACGAGCAGCCCGGCGCCCTGCCCGCGCTGGACATCGTGGTGGATGACTTTGAACTGCGTGGCAAACGCCTCGGGCGTGTGGAGATAGAAGCGCAGAACCGGGGCGGAGATGGCACGCAGCGCGAATGGCGCCTCTCCAAATTCAATATCCTCGCGCCCGAGGCGAACTTCACAGCCAACGGCAACTGGGCGGTGCTGAACACCGCAGGTGTGGGGCCCCGCACGCCGGAGCGGCGCACGGTGCTCAACTTCAAGCTGGACATCCGCGACTCGGGCGACCTGCTGGGCCGCATGGGCATGGCCAATGTGGTCCGGCGCGGCAAGGGCCGCATGGAAGGGCAGGTGGCCTGGATCGGCGCGCCGTTCAGCCCTGACTACCGCAGCATGACCGGGCAGATCAACCTGAACGTGGAGTCCGGCCAGTTCCTCAAAGCCGACCCAGGCCTGGCCAAGCTGCTGGGCGTGCTGAGCCTGCAATCGCTGCCACGCCGCCTGACGCTCGACTTCCGCGACGTGTTCAGCGAGGGTTTTGCGTTCGACTTTGTCCGGGGCGATGTGCGCATCGAGCAGGGCGTGGCCACCACGAACAATCTGCAGATGAAGGGCGTCAACGCCGCCGTGCTGATGGAGGGCAGCGCCAACATCGATCAGGAAACCCAGGACCTGCGCGTGGTGGTGGTGCCCGAGATCAACGCCATGACCGCGTCCCTGGTGGCCACAGCCATCAACCCGGTCATTGGGCTGGGCAGCTTCCTGGCCCAGGTATTTCTGCGCGGCCCGCTGATCGAGGCGGCCACGCAGGAGTTCCGCATCGATGGCACCTGGACGGACCCCCGCGTGGTGCGCGTGGCCCGCCGCAACCGCGAGGCAGGCCCTGCAACCGGCACGCCCACACGCCCCAGCGCACCCCGCACCGGAGAACCGTCATGATGAAAGTTGCTGCGATCCAGATGGTGTCCTGCACCCGGCTCGACGACAACCTGCGCGCTGCGCGCGCCCTGCTGGAGCAGGCCGCCAGCGCAGGTGCCGAGCTGGCCGTGCTGCCCGAATACTTTTGCGTGATGGGCCACAAGGACACCGACAAGATCGCCCTGCGCGAAGCACCGGGCGAGGGCCGTATCCAGCACTTTCTGGCCAGCGCGGCACGCGAGCTGCAGATGTGGATTGTGGGGGGCACCTTGCCGCTGGTGGCCACCACACCCGACCGGGTGCGCAACACCACCTTGGTGTTCAACCCCGCTGGCGACTGCGTGGCACGCTACGACAAGATTCACCTTTTCTACTTTGACAACGGGCGCGAGCAGTTCCACGAAGGCCGGGTCATCGAAGCGGGCAACACCCCCGTGCAGTTCGAGCTGCCATCGCGCGACGGCCACTGCTGGCGCGTGGGCCTCTCGGTGTGCTACGACCTGCGCTTTCCCGAGCTGTACCGCGCCCACGCCAGCGCGGGTGCAGACCTGCTGCTCGTGCCCAGCGCGTTCACCCACACCACCGGCCAGGCGCACTGGGAGCTGTTGCTGCGCGCCCGCGCCGTGGAAAACCTGGCGTATGTGCTGGCGCCCGCACAGGGCGGTGTGCACGAAAACGGGCGGCACACCTGGGGCCGCAGCATGCTGGTGGACCCCTGGGGCACCGTGCTCGCCCAGCAGGACCAACTGGCGGGCGTGGTGTCGGGTGTGGTGGACCCGCAGCGCCTGCGCGACATTCGCCTGCAGTTGCCCGCCTTGTCGCACCGCGTCCTGTGAAGATCCCGCAGCAGCGCACACTCTTCAGACGCTGGCGCGGCGCATGGCGGCGCTGGTCGCTGTGGACCCTGCTGGTAGCCCTGGTGATCTCCATGCTCGCCACCATGGTGTGGCTTGCGGGGCGCTACGAGGCCAGTCAGGTGCAGTCGCGCCTGGAGCGTGACACGGCCGACGCGGTGTCCGACATCCGCGTGGCGCTTACGCGCAACCTGCAAAGCCTGCAGGCCCTGCACGCGGGCGACCCGGGCCAGCTGGCCTGGGAGGTCGATGCAGCCGAGCTGCTGCGCAACCGGCGGGAGCTGGTGCGCATCGAGTGGCGCGATGCCGACCTGCGGGTACGCACCCATGCCCAGTCGCCCTACCGCCCCGTGGCCTGGGACGCCCGGCTGCGCGAGGGTAACCAGTCCGACGCCGCCATTGCCTGTGCCAACGCACGCCGCCTGAGCAGCCCAGCCTATTCAAGCAGCTACTTTCAGCCCCACGGCGACGGGCTGGGCTCGGAGATGATGGAGCTGTGCCTGCCGCTCACCTCGGGCGGGCGCAGCACGGGTTTCCTGGTGGTCACGTATTCGCTGCAGGACGTGCTGATCAACCTGGTGGCGCACAACCTCACCCGCAGCCAGGAGGCCTCGTTCACGGAGGCCGACGGCACCCGGCTGGCCGTGCTGGGCGCCGCGCGCCGCGGCTCGCGCATGTTCACGGCCACGCACCTGCTCGATCTACCTGGCAGCACCCTGGTGCTGCGCATGGACACCTGGCACAGCGCGCCCAGCCTGTTCCCCAACGTGCTGACCGCGCTGGTCACCGCCATGTCGATTGCGCTGGTCACCGTGATGGTGGTGCTGGTGCGCGACAACCGCAGGCGCCTGCGCGCCGAGCGCGACCTGGCCGACGCGCTGGCGTTTCGCAAGGCCATGGAGGACTCGCTGGTCACAGGCCTGCGCGCCCGCGATCTGGAAGGCCGCATCACCTATGTCAACCCGGCCTTCTGCGCCATGGTGGGGTTCAGCGCGCCGGAGCTGCTGGGCCAAAGCGTGACCGCGCCCTACTGGCCCCCCGAGCGGGTGGAGGAGTATCGCCAGCGCCAGGCCATCCGCTTTGCGGGCACCATGCCGCCGCGCGAGGGTTTCGAGTCAGAATTCATGCGCAAGGACGGCACCCGCTTCCCTGTGCTGATCATCGAGGCCCCGCTCATCAACGCCCAGGGCCTGCACACGGGCTGGATGAGCGCGTTCCTCGACATCAGCGAGCAGCGGCGGGTGGAAGAGCTGTCGCGGGCGTCACAAGAGCGGCTGCAGGCCACCGCCCGCTTGGCCACCGTCGGCGAAATGGCCTCGCTGCTGAGCCACGAACTCAATCAGCCCCTGGCCGCCATTTCCAGCTATGCCACCGGCTCCATCAACCTGCTGGAGGCGCCCACACCGGCAGAGCAGGGCGCAGGCGCAGCTGCCCATGCCGAGCAGCTGCAGGATGTGCGCATGGCCATGCAACATATTGCGCGGCAAGCCGAACGCGCAGGCAAAGTGATCAAGAGCGTCCACGACTTTGTGCGCCGCCGCGACCAGGCGCGCGAAGCGGTGTACGCGCAGCAGTTGCTCGATGCCATCCTGCCGCTGGTGAGCCTGCAGGCACGCAAGCTGGGGGTGCGCGTGAACACCTCACTGGAGCCCCACCTGCCCCCCGTGTTGTGCGACCGCACCATGGTCGAGCAGGTGCTGCTCAATCTGGCGCGCAATGCCATGCAGGCCATGGACGACCCCGCCCTACCCACGCGCATTCTGGACATTCGGGTGCGGCGTGCGGCGTCGAACCAGCACAGCGGCTGGATCGAGTTTGCGGTGACCGACCTGGGATCGGGCATTCCCCCGGACGTAGCCGAAAGGCTTTTCACCCCGTTTTTCACCACCCGCCCCGAGGGCATGGGTCTGGGGCTGAGCATGTGCCGCACGGTGATCGAGCAGCATGGCGGTTTTCTCGGATTTGCGCCCCATGAACCGCGTGGTACGGTGTTTACCTTCACGTTGCCAGCGGCAACCCCCTGAGCGACTGCGTCACTTCCCCCTTCTCTCGCGCTGCGCGCGGGAAGGGGTACGCCGCTAGCGCGGCGGGGCGGCCCCCGCCCAGGTCGCGCCGGTTGCGTCGACCGCGCGTAACCGACAATGCACTAGTTAACCGAGTTAAACCATGGAGCCCACCACCAACGCCACCGTGTACATCGTGGACGACGACGCCAGCGTGCGCGAAGCGCTGGCGTGGCTATTGCGTTCGCGCAGGCTATTCAGCGAGTCCTTTGAGAGCGCCGAGGCCTTTGACGCCATGCTCTCAAGCCGGCCCGCGCAGCGCCAGCCCTGCTGCCTGCTGCTGGACGTGCGCATGCCCGGCATGAGCGGCCTGGCGCTGTTCGACCTGCTGGCGGTGCGTGGTGACCTGGCCACCATGCCGGTGATCTTCCTGACCGGCCACGCGGACGTGCCCACTGCCGTGGACACCGTCAAGAGGGGTGCGTTTGATTTCTGCGAAAAACCGTTTTCCGACAACGCGCTAGTAGACCGTGTCGAGCAGGCGCTGGCCAAGTCGGCCGAGCGCCTGGCGCAACTGCGTGAGCGCAGCGACCTTCAGGTGCGCCTGCGCGATCTGACGGACCGCGAGCGCGATGTGATGGACCTCGTGGTAGCGGGCCTGCCCAACAAGCTGATCGCTGACCAGCTCGATATCAGCGTGCGCACGGTGGAGGTGCACCGCTCACGCGTGTTCGACAAGATGCAGGTCAAGTCGGCCGTGGAGCTGGCCAATCTGCTGCGCACAGAGAAGTAGGGCTCTGCGCGCCCGCCCCACGCCCTCTCGGGTGTGGTTGCTTACCCGCGTGGCCGCTCGCCCACAAAGATCTCCACGCGCCGATTGCGCGCCCGGCCGTCGGCCGACTCGTTCGTGGCGATGGGATACCGCTCCCCCATTCCGTCGATGGCGATGCGGCGCCCGTCCACGCCCCGCCCCGTGAGATAGCTGCGCGTGCTGGCAGCGCGGTCCATCGAGAGCGGGTTGTTGATGGCGTCGCTGCCGGTGTTGTCGGTGTGGCCCACGATGCGGACATCGGTGTTGGGGTTGTTGCGCAGCCCGGCAGCGAACTGGTCGAGCACGGGCGCGAAATTGGGCTGGATGTCCGAACGGCCCACGGCAAACGAAATGTCGCTGGGGATGTTGAGCATGAGCTGGTTGTCGGCGGTCTGCGTCACGCCGATGCCGGTGCCTCGCGTGGCCTGCTCCATCTCGCGCTTCTGGCGCTCCATGTTCTGCGACCAGATGTAGGTGCCCAGGGCCCCCACACCGGCACCTACCACTGCCCCGGTACCAGCGCTGCCACCGGTGGCCGAGCCGATGACGGCGCCTGCCAGCGCGCCCACGCCGGCCCCGGTAGCGGTACGGCGCTGGGTGTCGTCCATGCTGGCGCAGCCAGTGGCCAGAACGATGACGGCGGTGGCGCCGAGAAGAATGTGTTTGCGCATGGTGGTGCTCCTTGAAAGATTCAACGGAGCTGGGCGCTTCGGGACTTCCGATCGCGTGCCGCATGGCCTGTGGTGGGCCTAGGCCTCGGGTGCGCCCAGCTCATCGCCATCGTGGCTGCAGCCGGGCCGGGGCACCATCGGCACAGCGGCACCCTGGCTGTAGGACGAAGCCGCCTGGGCCCGCTGCACGCGCGCAGGCAAGGTCATTGCGCCGGAGGTGGTGGGGGAGCTGCCTGGGGGGATTCCGCTGGCGGTGGAGGCAAAGGCTCCTGCGGCGGCGGCTGCAGCTCGCCACCCTTGCGGCCCGAGAACATCGTCCACCAGACGATGGCCACCAGCAACACCAGCGCCAGCAGCGCTTCAAGCAAAATCAGCCCCATGAAATTGACACTCCTGCGCGTTGCTTTGACGGCGCTGATTGTAGGAACGCTGGCCGCCTGCTCCACGCCCCCTGCCCCAAGCCCCTCCCGCCCCGGGGCCATCCCCGCGCCACCACCGCCCAGCACCGTGGTGCTGCCCGGCGACACCGGCCCGCTGCCGCCACCGATGTCACAGCCCAAAAGCCGCTGGATTCCCGTGCGCTGGGCCGAGCTGCCGGGCTTTGCCGACGATGCGTTGCACGAGGCCTGGAACGCCTGGATCAAGAGCTGCGAACGCCCCCAGCCCCCCTTCACTGCGCTGTGCAGCGAAGTGCGCCAGCTCAGCATTGCCACCGCCGACGAGCAACGCGCGTGGCTCATCGCCCGCCTGCAGCCCTACCGCGTTGAAGCAACCGACGGCAACCCCGAAGGCCTGCTCACCGCGTACTACGAGCCGATGATGGAGGCCACCCGCCAGCCAGGCAATGGGTTTACCGTGCCCATCTACCGCGTACCGACCAGCCTTGGGGCCCGCAAGCCCTGGTACACGCGCCAGCAGATCGAGACCCTGCCGGAAGCGCAGGCCGCGCTCGCGGGCCGCGCCATCGCCTGGCTGCGCGACCCTGTGGAATCGATGGTGCTGCACATCCAGGGCTCGGGCCGCCTGCGCATCGCCGAGGCAGACGGCACGGTGTCGCTGGTGCGCGTGGCTTACGCGGGGACCAACGACCAGCCCTACCAAAGCATCGGCCGCTGGCTGCTGGACCAGGGCTACACCCGCGACGCCACCTGGCCCGGCATCCGCGCCTGGCTGGCCGCCAACCCCCAGCGCACCAACGAGCTGATGTGGACCAACCCTCGCTACGTGTTCTTTCGCGAGGAGCCTCTGAACCCGCTGGACGCAGGCTTCGGCCCGCGCGGCGCCCAGGGCGTACCGCTCACCCCCGGCCGCTCCATCGCCGTGGACCGCCAGAGCATCCCGTACGGCACACCCGTCTGGCTGGCCTCCAGCGGCCCGCAGGTGCAGCTCAACCGCATGGTGATGGCGCAGGACACGGGCAGCGCCATCCTGGGGGCGGTGCGTGCAGACTTCTTCACTGGCTGGGGCCCGGAAGCGGGCGACATCGCCGGGCGCCTGAAGCAGAACCTGCGTCTGTGGGCGTTGTGGCCCCGTTGATTTTTGAATGATTTTGGCTGTCAGCGCTTATTGAATAAGCGCTGACAGCTATTGAAATAATAGCAAACTCTCAGTCACCTCTGCGAACCAGCGCCCAGCGGTTGGCAGCCCCATTCACGGGCACGGCACCCTCGCCGCTTCGGTCTCCACCCGCTGGGCCGCAGCCGCCGCCGCGAACGCCATGGCCGGGGGCACGGTCACGGTGCGCAGTTGATCGCCCGTGACGCGGTACTCGTACTCGCGCGTCGAGCCCACCATCTCCGTCCTGAAAGTGCTGCCCGCCATGGTGGCCGCATACACCTGGGGGCGGACGACCTGGTAACGGTACGTGGTAATGGCCGTCCCGCTGGCGGTCTTGCAGGTCGATTCGAACTGATCTTCCTTGAACTGCAGGGTGCAGCGGCCGGAGGTGTCTTCGGCCTTTTCGCCATCGGGGGTGGTCAGCACGATTTTGGCGGCGCGCCAGCAGCCGAGCAGGGCTGGATCGGAGGCGGCGTGGACGCAGGGGACGATACACAGGAAAGAAAGCAGCAGGCGGGAGCGCGCGAGGAGATTCATAGGTTCATCTCACCCCATACAGAACAAGAACCAAGACCGACGCTGCGGCAAATGCGGCCCACGAGATCACGGTATATCTCGCGCCGATCTGGCCGTGCTTGGCCAACGACCAGATCGTCGTGATGTCATACGGGATACCGCGCGCGGCGCAATAGATAGCGGGGGCGAGAACCCCGTTCCCCAGCACGATCAAATACGCGAGTGGAAGCAGCGGATGCACTTGGTAGAGCATCTGAAAAATGAAGGTCATGGGCCGGGATTTTCAACCGAGTCGCACTGGCCGGGGGCGTTCAGCCCGAAGGGCGGAGTGAGGCGAGCCACAATGCTACAAAATTTATAGCTTATAGCGCTTACCCCACAAGCGCTAGCGACCAAAAACATCTCAAATCGCACAAAACCCAGCCCACGGCCGCCAACGCCCACCTTGTCCCCCTCGGCGGCGCATCCCCCATAAAGCCCCAGCGTGTGGCCCCGCTGCGCCACGTCATACAGCCATCACCCGATAAAGCACAGCAGGTATTCCGTCCGGGCTTCCTCGCGGATGGGTTCCACAAAACCGAGGGGACTGGCTGATGCCATGCAGCAATGGCCAGCCCCACATGCCCCGGAGCAGGATGGTGAAACCGATGGAGTTTTTGTGACGCGTTGTAAGAGGCACTCGCGGAACGAAGCAACGCCGCCGCCGCATCGCCCCACGTGCAGACGTTGCAAGACCATCTGTAAACAGCCATTCCTGCGGGCAGGGTGCATTTACAGAAGACTACAAAGTCAACGGCACCACTACCAGATTGGCCCTTGAGAATCTGCGCTCGTCTTCGGCAGGTAGTGGCTCACTGGGCGAACAAGGGCCTATCGCCGCCGTAACACTTCCGCCGGCCAAGAACCGCGAGAAGCACACGGATGGCACAAAGCCGCCGCTTTTGACAGCGGAGTGCAGGGGCGCCGAACCTGCCAGGCCTGCGTCGGCATGGGCTTCATTGCGGTGCCATGGTGGCGTCATGGCGATGGCAGTTGTTCTGTTCCAGCGCCGAAGACAGGGAGGAGGTCTGTGCCCCAGCACAGATCGTGTTTGTTATTAACAATGAGAGGATCGCAGCATGCGACAAGGTATTTTGAAGAGTGTTTTGGGAATGAGCTTGGGCCTGGCGATGACCACGGGTGTGCATGCCGAGCTGCTCAACATCAGCACAAACGCGGTGCAATCGCAGAACACGCCGACAGCGGCTTGCACGATTGTGGGCGCAGGTGGGAAGACGTTGCCGGACGGCAGCAAAGTGTTCGTCGTCCTGGCAGAAGGCATGGCTGCCGATTCCAACCCCACGCTGGTGATCCGATTCAGCGACAACTCCACCGGGAGTAACGACGACTGGAATTCCACATCTATCGACGCTAGCGGCAAGCCCATCCGGACGAATACTGCAGGATGGCTGGGCCGCAACCCAGGGCGCGAAAGTGATGCTGGCACAGTGGTCGCGGCGATTCCAGGCGAATGGTTTTGTGTGACTTCGCGTGAAGTTTCCGGCGGCGATGCGCTTCGTCCGGTGGCGATCTCCGTGACCGACGTCACGGCAAAGGCGGCGAGCGCGAAGTCTGCTGCCGTGGGTGCAGATGCGGGCTTGCGTTCCGATATCTGGGCCGGTTCGCCCGACTGATCCAACAGCCGCTCATTGGCTTCGGGGCGTTGCACGCTCCTATTGAAAGGGAACACCATCGTGTGTTCCCTTTTTTTCGGGCTACCGCATTGTCTGCACCAGCGGCATGCGCGGATGATTTATAGCTACCCGGGGAGGCCCCTCATTGCTCCACCGCCCAGCGCGTCACCCGGGGCGGCGCATCGCCCACATGAAACGCCAGCTTGCGGTCGCGCAGCGCCACGTCCGAGGCCGTCACGCGGTCAAAACGGCGCAGGTGCTCCGTCCACGACTCGTCCTCGATGCGCTCCACGTACCGCGCGGGCTGGCTGATGTCGTGCAGCAACTGCCAGCCCAGGGCGCCCTGGCGCAAACGGCTGCGGCGGCTTTCCTGCATCACGGCGCGAAATTCAGCGGCGCGGGCGGGGTCGATGAAGTATTCGATGGTGACCACCAGGTGCCCTGATCCCGGCGGTGTGTCGGCCACGGGCGCCTTGAAGGCGCGCGAGGGGCTCAGGTCCTCCTCCATGCTGCGGTCCGCCACCAGGCGCTGCACCAGCAGCATGGCCACCACGCCGGTGGCGGCGGCAATGCCCAGGCTCACATGCACATCGGTGACCGTGGCCACCTGGCCCCACACGGCGGCGCCCAGCGCGGTGGAGCCCATGATGGCCATCTGGTAGATGGACATGCCACGCGCGCGCACCCAGTTGGGCAGCGCGAGCTGGGCAGACACCGACAGCGAGTTGGCCGTGGTGATCCACGCCATGCCCGCCACGAACATCGCGGGCACGGCCACGTACACATTGGGCGCCACGGCCATCACGCCCGTGGCGGCGGCCTGCAGCGCTGTGCCGCGTATCACCAGCACATCGCGCGCCATGGCCTGGCGCAGGCGCGGCAAGAACATGGCCGCCGTGATGGCGCCCGCGCCCATGCTGGCCAGCAGCAGCGTGAAGGTGCCCGCGCCGCCGCCTTCGAGCCCTTTGGCCAGCAGCGGCAGCAGGGCCAGCAGTGCGGTGGCGTGCAGAAAGAAGATGGAGATGCGCCACAGCACGGCCCGCATGCGCGGCGACTGGCGCACGAACTGCAGGCCCACGCGCATGGCGCTGGTCAGACGCTCGCGGCCCAGCGGGCTGGGTGTGTGCACCCGCTTCCAGCGCATGATGACCAGGCCCGAGACGATGGACAGCACGGCGTTGAGCACAAACACCGAGGCGCTGCCCGCGCTGGCGATGATGGCGCCCGCCAGCAGCGGGCCGATGATGCGCGAGGCGTTCATGGCCACGCCGTTGAGCGCGAGTGCGGCGGGCAGCTGCGGACGGCTGACCAGCTCCGGCACGATGGCCGCAAACACCGGCCAGCGCATGGCCAGGCCAATGCCGTTGGCAAAGGTGAGCGCCAGCAGCAGCGGCGCCGTCATGCCTCCGGCCAGGATGGCCACACACAGCACCAGCGCCACGGCCGCGACCCAGAACTGCGTGGCGATGAAGTAACGGCGCCGGTCCAGGATGTCGGCCAGCGCACCGCTGGGCAGGCCCAGCAGGAACACGGGCAGCGTGGAAGCGGTCTGCACCAGCGCCACCAGCACGGGCGAGGTGGTGAGCGTGGTCATGAGCCAGGCGGCCGCCACGTCGTTCATCCACATGCAGGTGTTGGCCGCCACCCAGGTGAGCCAGAGCATGCGGAACACGGGCACCGACAAGGGCGCAAACGGTGAGAGCGAAGCCGCCTGGTTCAGCGCCGCGCTGTCCCCCAACTGGGCGGCAACGGACTCTTCGGTGCCATGCGCCAGATCCGCACGCGCGGCACGGTCTGCAGCCGCATCGCTTTGCGGCGGGGCGCCCGGGCTCAGGTCCGGGGCATCAGGGGAGGGCGGGGGCGCAACGCTGCGCGTGCTTTCGTGGGACGGCAATGGCGGCATGTCTGCGCATTGTGCGACGGTTGGCGCGGCTGTGGTGGCTCAGCGCCAAATAGCCCACTGCGGGCCTGCGCCAAACGGGCCATCACCGGCGCCGCGCTTCGTCATGGGGCATCGGTCGGCGCAGCCGGGACCTGGGTGCCCGCCTGTTTGGTTTGCCGCAGCAGCAGCCAGGCCATGAGCCAGAGTGCCGCCACGCCCGCCAGCAGCACGCCCCACAACACGGCGCTGCGCGTGGAGATGCCGCCGCTGGCCGCCGCAGCGGGCACCTGCGCGCCGTCTGCGGGCTGGCCGCCGGTGATATCGGCACGGGCCACATCGGCCAGCGCCACGGGCAGCTGGTTCTCTTGCGCGGGCTGGTAGCCCGGCACCAGGCTGGCCAGGGGCAGGAAGGCGCTGGCCGCCGCCGTGGCCCCGGGCAGCCCCGCCGCCAGCGTGAAGGGCCCCTGCCCGCTGGCCAGGAACACCAGCTGCGCGGGCTCGAACTGCAGCGCCAAAGCGGGCGCGGCAGCAAAACCGGGGGTCTTGGGGTCGGCTTCGATCTTGATCTCGCGCACCGAGGCACCGCCCAGCTCCACGGGCCCGCTGGCCTGTTCCTTGCCGCCGGTTGCCATCTTGTAGACCACGGCACTGGCCAATGGCGACCAAGGCTGCTCGCGGTGGTTGCGGCCCAGCACGCGCACGGGAATCAGCACATTGCTGCCGGGCGGCGTGATGGCGAGCGCGGCGACCGGTGTGGCAAACGGCAGCGCAAACACCAGCTCGCGCGGGTTGGCCAGGGCGGGCGTGGCCATGCTGGCGCTGACGCGCTCGCGCGGGCCCGTTTTGGACGAGGTAGCCAGCGTGGCGCCGCGCAGGGTCACGGCAGCGTCGCCCCAGGTCACGCGCAGGTAGTGGCCCTTCAGGTCGGCGCGCTGCAGGTCGACCTGCTCGTTGCCCAGGCGGCCCGGTGCCGTGGGCGCCGCCGCAGCGTCGGCACGGTAAAGCACGGTCTCGGCCAGTGGCTGCCAATGTTTGAGGTCCTTGCTGGCCTGCACCCGGAACGTCACGGGCTGGCCCGCAGGCAGATCCACGTCCAGGGCCATGCGGGCCACGGGCAGCTGCACATTGCGCGCGTCGAGCAGCGCGCCGCGCACGGCCTGTGGGGTGGCAGGGCCTGCCGTGGTGGTCGTGGCGGCCGTGTCGATCTGCACCACACGCTGGCCCTGGCGCTCCTCGATGCGCAGCGACAGGCCTTCCAACCCGGCCTGCCCTGGCGTGCCGTGCCCGCCCAGGATGGGATAGGCCGGCAACACCACCGATTCCTCCGGCGCGCTGGCGGCGGCCACGCCGGCCAGCGCCATGGGCACAGGCTGGCCCGCGCCGTTGAAGAGGCGCACATCGGCATAGCCCGGGCTTTGCAGGCGCACCAGCACCTCGGCGGGCAGCACCACGCGCTGCAGCGGCGCATCGGCCGCGAGCGTGACAGGAATGCGGATGGCGTGGGCCGCAGGGCTGTTGGCATCGGCCGCCGCCTGGGCCACGCCGGTGCACAGGGACAGGGCGGCAGCGGCCAGCACCAGGGGCAGGTTCAGGGCGACAGGCTTGTTCATAGCAGTGTTTCTGGTTGCGATGGCGCTGGCGGTGGCGCAGCAGGCTCCGCTGGGGCTGCCGCCTTGGATGGCGACTTCGGAGGTAGAGGCGCAAAGTAGCCCACCACCAGCATCAGCACACCCACGGCGATGAAGGCAATGATGCGTTCGGCACCCCCCGCGTTGGACAGATCGATCAGCAGCAGCTTGACCACCACCACGCCCAGCAAGCCCGCGCCCACCAGCCACAGCGGCCGCTGCACGCGGCGGTGTGCCAGCACCATCATGCTGAGCGCCAGCAGCGTCCACAGGATGGCGTAGCCGGTCTGCACCACAAAGCTGTTGAACAGCGCCGAGGCATCCCAGCGTACGCCAAAGAAGTGGTGGGCCACCCGCAGCCACACGGTGTTGATCACTATGAACGCGAGCAGCGCCAGGGCCACCAGCGCATGGCGCCCGGTGAGCCAACCCGAGCGGCCCGGGGGCGGCAGCGCTGCGAGCAGCACCCGCCGCCAGAACACCAGGCCGCCCAGCGCAAGCGCCAAGGTCAGGTCGGTGGGGTTGAGCAGCGGGATGTAAGGCAGCGGCGCCGTGTGTCCGGACGAATGCACGGCGGCCAGCAGCGCGCCCCCGAACACCAGCACCGCCAAGGGCAGGGCGGCCAGCCAGTAGTAGGCCTCGGCATGCGGGTTCAGCGGCCAGGGCAGCGCCGCGCGTGCCGCAGGCTGGTTGCCACGGCCCGCCCAGAGCGCGAGCAGCATCAGCACCGCAATCGCGCTGACCAGCAGGACCACACCGGCCCACGAGGTACGCCACAGCTCGGCCTTGCCGATGCCGGACCAGAGGCAGTCGGCCAGCAGCAAGGTCACCAGCCAGGCCGTGGCGGCGTGGAACCAGCCGAAGCGCGGCGCGCTTTGGGCGGACGGGCCCTCAGCGTCCGCCGCCTGCCAGCGATCGGTCTGCCACAGCATCCACCCATGCAGCGTCAGCACGATGGGCCACACGGCCCAGGCGGGGGTGGTCAGCACGCGATGGCCATCCACCACCTGCGCCACGAACCCCAGCGCCAGCACGCCGATGGTGGCGCGCGCGGGCCAGGTGGCCACGGCCCAGCGCGTGCGCAGGCCGAGCACCATCGACAGCGCGGCGCTCAACACCACAGCCAGCATGCCCAGCAGTTCGGCAACGCGGCCCGAGAACACCGGGACGGGCCACTGATTCGCCTCGGTGGCGGGCACGCTGCGCGTGATCTCCAGCCACCAGGCCAGGCACCAGAAGACAAAGCCGTAGAGGTAGGCTGGGTTGGGCAACAGCACCTCCACCCTGGCATAGCCCTGGGCCCAGGCCGAACCGCTGTGGGGCAGCGGCTGGCGCAGCCACCAGGCCAGCAGCAGCGCGGGCAAAGCAATCAGCATCGCGCCCAGGAAGGCCGGGTTGGCCAGCGGCAGGGGCGAGACCTGCAGGCCACCACCGTCCACGCCGCCCATGAACGCCAGCATGGCCACGACCTGCAGCACCAGGCCAAAGGCACGCGGCATCCAGCGGGCCTGGCGCATGCCGACCCAGAAGGCGCCCGCGCCTTCGAGCGCCCACACCGCCGAGGTCCACTGCGCATCCAGCGCGAGCGGCACGGCCAGCGTGGCAAAGCCCACGCCGATGGCGATGAAACATTCGGTGAGCAGGCGCCAACTGGCTTGCGCGCGGCGCACCAGCACGGTCGCGGTCAGCAGGTAGACCGCCGCAAAGGCCAGCGCCGAGAAGGCCGCGCCCAGCTCAAACGGCTGCACCAGCCCGGCCTGCAGCCCAAAACCCACCAGCGGCGTGCCGAAGACCAGCATGCTGTCCACCGTCTTGCCCAGCTTCGTCGGCGTGTTGCGCGCATAGAAGATGGCGGTGAACAGGTAGATCAGCACAAAGCCCACGAGGAAGGGCTGCGTGCTGGCGTAGTGATCGGGCACATATTTGAGCGCCCCCCAGGCCGTGGCCACGCCGAAGGTAGCGACAAAACCCACCACGTTGAGCACGCGCCAGGAGCGCTTGTGGGCGATGAAGAGAATCGCCAGGTTGAGCAGGGTGTAGTAGCTGAACAGGCCGACATGGCTGCCCTGGCCGGTGGAGAGCAGGATGGGCGCCGCAAAGCCCCCGGCGAACGCCGCCACCGCCAGCGCGCGCGAATCCTGCAGCAGCGCCAGCGCACAGCTCGCCGCGCAGACCGCGATCATCAGCCCGAAGGCCCAGAGCGGCGGCAGCAGCCCATAGAGCCGGAAAGCCGCAAACACGGTGAGGTAGATCACCGCCACGCCGCCGCCCTGCAGGGCCAGCGCAAAGCCGGGTTTGTCGGTGCGCTTGCGGAAACCCACCCCCAGCAGCGCAATGCCCACCGCTGCAACCGCCGCCAGGCGGAACTCGACCGGCAGCAGCCCGGCCGACGCCGCGTAGCGCGCAAGGAAGGACAGGCCGATGAACAGGATCACCAGGCCCACACGCACGATGGTGTTGCCGCCCAGGAACCAGTTCTTGGCCGCGAGCACGGCGAGCTCGATGGGGTTGGGCTGCGCGGGCGGGGCTGTCTTGCGGGGCTCGGAGGGGGCGACAGGCGCATCTGTGCGGGCGGCCACCGGGGCCGACGCCGGAGCCAACGCGGGGACGCGCGGCAGGCCTTGGGGCGTGAGTTCGCCGGCCCAAAAAGCGTCGTCCGCATCCCGAGGATCGTCGCTGGGGGTGGGCGGTGGAGGGGGTGCGTGTGGCGCAGGCCGTTGCGCCACTTGCGCTGCCGCCACAGGCCGGTCTTCGGCAACCGGCGCTGCCTGCGGTGCCCGCGTGGGCTGGGCGGTGGCCTTGGTGGCGTGCGCCTGCAGCTCGGTGCGGATGGCAGAGCGGATCGCCCAGCGCAGCGACAGCCCTGCGAAAAAGCCCAGAATGCCGCCCACAAACGGCCCGAAGTCGCCGTAACCGCCGAACCACGAGCCCAGCACCGCGCCCCAGAAAATGCCCCAGATGATCATGCCGCCCTCGCCCTCTTTTTTGGGCTCCGGTCGGCAGGCCCTGGGGCTGTGCGCGAGAGGAGCCATCGTATTGGTAGACCCACCGGCAACCGCTCGCGCAGCCACCTTGCGAACCAACACCCCGGTCAGGGACACGAGGTGCAGGGCCTTGCAGGCGCGTGGCGGAGAGGGTGCGTGCGGCAGCTTGGCAGCCCCGCTGTGGTTCCGCAGGCTTATACAGCACACCCTGCGCAGGAACCATTCCCTAACGCCTTGTTACCTCGCAGGGCGCCCAGCCACATCAAGCCCCTCGCCCCGGGGCGGGGGGTTGTGCTGCCCGGATTTGAGGCAAAAACAGGCCTCTGCGCCCGTCCATCAATCCATAGCAGCTATCAATATAGTAGCAATTATCCTTTGACCCGCGCCAGGTGCGTGAGCGGCAGCGCCCCGCTGGCCTTCACCTCGCCCAGCGAGAAGCTGGTGTGCATGTCTTTCACATTAGGCAAGTTCAGCAGCACATCGCGCGCAAACTGCGAAAAGCTGTCCAGGTCGCGCGCCACCACCTGCAGCTCGAAGGTGCCGGTGCCGCTGATGTAGTGACACGACACGACCTCGGGGATCTGGCGGATGGCCTCTTCCATCTTGCGCGTGAGGTTGCCCGTGCTGCGGTCGGCGTCCAGCCGCACAAAGGCCAGCACCCCCAGGCCAATCTTGTGCCGGTCGATCTCGGCGCGGTAGCCCTTGATGAAGCCTTGCTCTTCCAGCGCCCGCACGCGGCGCCAGCAGGGCGCGGCCGACAGGCCCACGCGCTGGGCCAGCTCGGCGTTCGTCAGGCGCGCGTCAGCCTGCAGTTCGTTGAGGATGGCGATATCGAATTTGTCGAGAGTGTTCACAAAATGGCTGCGATGAGAAAGATCCTTTCTCAGAATAGCCTAAACACGGCACAGAACGCAAAGACATATCAGCGGCGCAGACATACACTTCTCTCCACACTGGAGTCGCGGCCCTAAACGGGCGGATGGACTCTTCCCCCCACCGGCCCACAAGGCGCGGCCCCCACAAAAAAGCCATTGGAGACATAGCCATGAATGCCCCACTCCCAGAATCCGTCCGCAAGGCGCTGGAAACCGTCACGCTTGACGACAAGTATTCCCTGGACCACGGCCGGGCCTTCATGAGCGGGGTGCAGGCCCTGGTGCGCCTGCCCATGCTGCAGCGCCAGCGCGATGCGGTGGCCGGGCTGAACACCGCCGGTTTCATCAGCGGCTACCGGGGCTCCCCGCTGGGCACGTATGACCAGGCGCTGTGGGCAGCCAAGAAGCACCTGGCGGCCAACAACATCGTCTTCCAGCCCGGCGTGAATGAAGAGCTGGGCGCCACGGCCGTCTGGGGCACGCAGCAGCTGGACCTGTACCCGCAGAGCAAGAAGTTCGACGGCGTCTTCGGCATCTGGTACGGCAAGGGCCCGGGCGTGGACCGCTGCTCGGACGTGTTCAAGCACGCCAACATGGCGGGTACCGCCAAGCATGGCGGCGTGATCGCCATTGCGGGCGACGACCACATCAGCAAGAGCAGCACGGCCGCGCACCAGAGCGACCACATCTTCAAGGCCTGCGGCACGCCGGTGTTCTTCCCGAGCAGCGTGCAAGAGATCCTGGACATGGGCCTGCACGCCTTTGCCATGAGCCGTTTCTCGGGCGTGTGGTCGGGCATGAAGACCATCCAGGAGGTGGTGGAGTCTTCCAGCAGCATCAACATCGACCCGGACCGCGTGAAGATCGTGATGCCCGAGGACTTCGTGATGCCACCCGGCGGCCTGCACATCCGCTGGCCCGATGCGCCGCTGGAGCAGGAAGCGCGTCTCATGGACTACAAGTGGTACGCGGCCCTGGCGTACATCCGCGCCAACAAGCTCAACTACAACGTCATCGAAGGCAAGAACGACCGCTTCGGCATCATTGCCAGCGGCAAGGCCTACAACGACACACGCCAGGCGCTGGTGGACCTGGGCCTCGATGACGACACCTGCCGCCAGTTGGGCATCCGCGTGCACAAGGTCAACGTGGTGTGGCCGCTCGAAGCGACCATCACCCGCGACTTTGCACAAGGCCTGCAAGAGATCCTGGTGGTGGAAGAAAAACGCCAGGTCATCGAATACCAGCTGAAAGAAGAGCTGTACAACTGGCGCGCCGACGTGCGCCCCAATGTGCTGGGCAAGTTCGACGAGCCCGAGGGCGATGCCACGGGCGGCGAATGGAGCATGCCCAACCCCAGCCAGAACTGGCTGCTGCGCGCCAAGGCCGACCTGACGCCCGCCATCATCGCCAAGGCGATTGCCAAACGCCTGAAGAAACTGGGCGTGCCCGGCGACATCATCGCGCGCATGGATGCACGCATCAGCGTCATCGAAGCCAGCGAGCGTGGCATGGCCGAACTGAAGGTGGACACGGGCGAGCGTGCGCCCTGGTTCTGCAGCGGCTGCCCGCACAACACCAGCACCCGCGTGCCCGAAGGCTCTCGCGCCGTGGCCGGCATTGGCTGCCACTACATGGCCAACTGGATGCCCGACCGCAACACGTCCACCTTCACGCAGATGGGCGGCGAGGGCGTGACCTGGGTGGGCCAGGCACCGTTCACCACCGACCAGCATGTGTTTGCCAACCTGGGCGACGGCACGTACTTTCACAGCGGGCTGCTGGCCATCCGCCAGAGCATTGCGGCCGGCACCAGCATCACCTACAAGGTGCTCTACAACGACGCCGTGGCCATGACCGGCGGCCAGCAGGTGGGCGAGCGGCCCGAGGGCCACTCGGTGCTGCAGATCATGAACAGCCTCAAGTCCGAGGGCGTGGCCAAGCTCATCATCGTGACCGACGAGCCGCAGAAGTACGACGGAGTACCGCTGGCCGAGGGCGTGACGGTGCACCACCGCGACGAGCTCGACACGCTGCAGCGCCAGTTCCGCGAGATCAAGGGCTGCACGGTCATCATCTACGACCAGACCTGCGCGACCGAAAAGCGCCGCCGCCGCAAGCGCGGCACCCTGGCCACGCCCGACAAGACCGTGGTCATCAACGAGCTGGTGTGCGAGGGCTGCGGCGACTGCTCGACCAAGTCCAACTGCCTCTCCGTCGAGCCCGTGGAGACCGAATTTGGCCGCAAGCGCCGCATCAACCAGAGCACCTGCAATAAGGACTACTCGTGCGTGAACGGCTTCTGCCCGAGCTTCGTCACGGTGGAGGGCGGCAAGCTCAAGAAGCCCAAGAAGGAAAAGAAGGGCGACCTGTCGGCGCTGCCCTCCATTCCTGAACCCGTGCTGCCGGTGGCCGAAGCGGCCTGGGGCATCGTGGTCGGCGGCGTGGGCGGCACGGGCGTGATCACCATCGGCTCGCTGCTGGGCATGGCGGCGCACCTGGACGGCAAGGGCGTCATCACGCAGGACGCCGGCGGCCTGGCCCAAAAGGGCGGCGCCACCTGGAGCCACATCCAGATCGCCAACCGGCCCGAGGCCATCTACACAACCAAGGTCGATACGGCCAAGGCGGACCTGGTGATTGGCTGCGATTCCATCGTGGCGGCCCACAAGTACACGCTGGCAGTGATGCAGCCCGGCCGCACCTTTGTGGCGCTCAACACGCACGGCACGCCCACGGCGGCGTTTGTGACCAACCCGGACTGGCAGTTCCCCGGCGCCAATTGCGACAGCGCGATTGCCGCGGCGGTCGGCGCAGGCGGTGTGGGCAGCTTTGACGCTGAGCAGGTGGCCACCCAGCTGCTGGGCGACAGCATCTACACCAACCCGCTGATGCTGGGCTATGCCTGGCAAAAGGGCCGCGTGCCACTGACTTTCGCCTCGCTGATGCGCGCCATGGAACTCAACGGCGTGCAGGTGGACAACAACAAGGCCGCGTTTGAATGGGGCCGCCGCTGCGCGCACGATCTGGCGTCGGTGCAGGCGCTGTTCCAGGCTGCGCAGGTGATCCAGTTTGTGAAGAAGCCCTCGCTGACCGAGATGATCGCCAAGCGTGTCGAATTCCTCACTGGCTACCAGAACGCGGCCTACGCGGCCGAGTACCACGCGTTTGTCGAGAAGGTGAAGGCGACCGAATCGCGGCTGGACGTCGGCACCCGCCTGAGCGAAGCCGTGGCCCGCTACCTGTTCAAGCTCATGGCGTACAAGGACGAGTACGAAGTGGCGCGCCTGCACACCGACCAGGCTTTCACGGACAAGATCGCCAACATGTTCGAAGGCGACTACAAGCTGGTGCACCACCTGGCACCACCCATGACGGCCAAGAAGAACGACAAGGGCGAACTCGTCAAGCAGCCCTTCGGCCCCTGGATGCGCAGCGCTTTTGGCCTGCTGGCCAAGATGAAGGGTCTGCGCGGCACGGCGCTGGACGTGTTCGGCAAGACCGAGGAGCGCCGCATGGAGCGCGCGCTGATCGTGGAATACCGCGCCTGCATCGACGAACTGCTGGCCACGCTGAATGCGGACAACCTGGCCCTGGCCGTGGAGATCGCCCGCATCCCCGAAGAGATCCGGGGCTATGGCCACGTGAAGGAGCGCCACCTGAAAGCGGCACGCCCCAAATGGGACGGCCTGATGGCCCAGTGGCGCAGCGGCAAGGCGACCGAGCCCCGGCGCCAAGCGGCCTGACACACGGCCCGCAGCGGCCGTTTGGGGCGGAGAGCCCGCGCCTGGCGCGGGCTTTTTGCTATTAATTGATGAGCTATAAATACATAACCATCAAGCGCCAGCAGCCATTTTTACCCAAATAGCTGTCAATCCATCCCTTGCGCCGCCTGGCGCGGCAAACACCCGCTGCCGCCTTGGGTCTTCCTCCTGGGGACACAGGCGGGGCGCCGCATACAATGCCCTGTTCTGCCCTGACAGGCGCTTTGGCGCTTGCCTCTGGCGGGTTGTGTGAATTTTGAACATCCGTTGTGGAGTCCAGTCCGTGTTTATTTCTTCCGCTTTTGCCCAAACCGCACCCGCAGCAGCCGCTGGCGGCGGCGACATGATGTCCACGCTCACGGGCATGCTGCCCCTGGTGCTGATGTTTGTGGTGCTGTACTTCGTCATGATCCGCCCCCAGATGAAGCGCCAGAAGGAACACCGCGCCATGATCGAAGCCATTGCCAAGGGCGATGAAGTGGCCACCGCTGGCGGCATCGTCGGCAAGGTCACGCGCCTGTCCGAAGGTTTCCTGCACATCGAGATCGCCAGCGGCGTGGAAGTGCAGCTGCAGCGCAGCGCCGTGGTTCAGGTGCTTCCCAAGGGTTCGGTGAAGTGAGGATCAACCCCCTGAGCGGCTGCGCCGCCTCCCCCTTCTCTCGCGCTGCGCGCGGGACGGGGGACGACGCCCGTGGCTTGGCAACGCCAGTTCCACGGTGTCCGCTGGCATGAGGGGATCGGCGCACACAGCGCCTGAAATACTGAGATAAGAGCGCGATCATGAACCGTTATCCGGTCTGGAAGTACGCGATCCTGGTGATCGTGCTGCTGGTGGGGGTGTTGTACACCCTGCCCAATTTCTTCGGCGAGGCACCTGCCGTGCAGGTTTCGTCGGCCAAAGCCACCGTCAAGGTGGATACTGCCGTGCAGCAGCGGGTGGAAGAGGCGCTCAAGGCGGCTGGCGTCACGCCAGACTTCGTGGAACTGGAAGGCAACTCGGTGCGCGCGCGTTTCGATGCGCCCGACACGCAGCTCAAGGCCAAGGACGCGATCCAGAAGGCCCTGGTACCCGACGCCAGCGATCCCTCGTACATCGTGGCGCTGAACCTTGTGTCCCGCTCGCCCGTCTGGCTCAAATCCCTGCACGCCAACCCCATGTACCTGGGCCTGGACCTGCGCGGCGGCGTGCACTTCATGCTGCAGGTGGACATGCAGGCGGCCTTGACCAAAAAAGCCGAGTCGTACGCAGGCGACATCCGCACCGCACTGCGCGACAAGAGCATCCGCCACGGCGGCATCAGCCGCGAAGGGCAGAACATCGACATCAAGGTGCGCGACGAAGCCACGATGACTGCAGCCCGCAACCTGATTGCGGACCAGTTCCCCGACCTCCAGGTCGCCAGCACGCCCGAGGGCACTGAATTCAAGCTGCGCGTTGCCATCAAGCCCGAAGCCACGCGCAAGGTGCAGGAGCAGGCGCTCAAGCAGAACATGGTCACGCTGCACAACCGGATCAACGAACTGGGCGTGGCCGAACCCGTGATCCAGCAGCAGGGCCTGGACCGCATCGTGGTGCAGCTGCCCGGTGTGCAGGACACGGCCAAGGCCAAGGACATCCTGGGCCGCACCGCCACGCTGGAAGTTCGCCTGGTGGACGAGGGCACCGAAGCCCGCGCCGCCGAGACTGGCCGTGGCCCCGTGCCGTTCGGCTCAGAACGCTATCTGGAACGCAGCGGCCAGCCGGTCATCGTCAAGAAGCAGGTGATCTTGACCGGCGAGAACCTGACCGATGCCCAGCCGGGCTTTGACGGCCAGACGCAGGAACCCACTGTGAACCTCACGCTGGACGCCAAGGGTGCACGCATCTTCAAGGACATCACGCGCGAGAACGTAGGCAAGCGCATGGCCATCGTGCTGTTTGAAAAGGGCAAGGGCGAAGTGGTGACCGCGCCGGTGATCCGCACCGAGATCGGCGGCGGGCGCGTGCAGATTTCGGGCCGCATGACCACGGCCGAAGCCAACGACACCGCGCTGCTGCTGCGCGCCGGTTCGCTGGCGGCGCCCATGGAAATCATCGAAGAATTCACCATCGGCCCCAGCCTGGGCGCCGACAACATCGAGCGCGGCATCAACAGCGTGGTCTGGGGTCTGATCGCGATTGCCATCTTCATGTGCGCCTACTACATGCTGTTTGGCGTGTTCTCCAGCATTGCGCTGGGCGTGAACGTGCTGCTGCTGGTGGCGGTTCTGTCGATGCTGCAAGCCACACTCACATTGCCGGGCATTGCCGCCATGGCCCTCGCGATTGGGGTGGCCATTGACTCGAACGTGCTGATCAATGAACGCATCCGCGAGGAGCTGCGCTCGGGTGTATCGCCACAGGCGGCCATCCATACGGGCTACGAGCGTGCCTGGGCGACGATTCTCGACTCCAACGTGACGACGCTGATTGCAGGCCTGGCCCTGCTGGCCTTTGGCTCCGGCCCGGTGCGCGGGTTTGCCGTGGTGCATTGCATCGGCATCCTGACCAGCATGTTCTCGGCCGTGTTCTTCTCGCGGGGCCTGGTGAACCTGTGGTACGGCCGCCAGAAGAAGCTCAAGAGCGTGTCGATCGGTACGGTCTGGAAGCCAGATACCGACACCGCCGTGGCCAAGACGAACTAAAGGACAACGGCCATGGAATTCTTCCGCATCAAAAAAGATATCCCCTTCATGAAGCACGCGTTGATCTTCAACGCGATCTCCTTCATCACCTTTGCCCTCGCAGTGTTCTTCCTGCTGACCCGTGGCCTGCACCTGTCGGTGGAGTTCACCGGCGGTACGGTCATGGAAGTGGCCTACAGCCAGCCCGCCGAACTGGCCAAGGTCCGCGAGACGGTTTCCGGCCTGGGCTATCCGGACGTGCAGGTGCAGAACTTCGGCACCGCCCGCGACGTGATGATCCGGCTGCCCGTGCAAAAGGGCGTCACATCCGCGCAGCAAAGCGAGCAGGTGCTGGGCGCGCTCAAGGCCGCTGACCCCGAGGTCACGCTGCGCCGCACCGAGTTCGTCGGCCCGCAGGTGGGTGAGGAACTGGTGCATGGCGGCCTCATGGCGCTGGCCATGGTGGTCGTGGGCATCGTGATCTACCTGGCCTTCCGCTTCGAGTGGAAGTTCGGGGTCGCAGCCATCATCGCCAACCTGCATGACGTGGTGATCATCCTGGGCTTCTTCGCGTTCTTTCAGTGGGAGTTCTCGCTGTCGGTGCTGGCTGCTGTGCTGGCCGTGCTGGGATACTCGGTCAACGAGTCGGTCGTGATCTTCGACCGGATCCGCGAGGCCTTCCGCAAGTACCGCAAGATGAGCACGCACGAGGTGATCGACCACGCCATCACGAGCACGATGAGCCGCACCATCATCACCCACGCTTCGACCGAGGCCATGGTGCTGTCGATGTTCTTCTTTGGCGGCCCCAGCCTGCACTACTTTGCGCTGGCGCTGACGATCGGCATCCTGTTCGGCATCTACTCGTCCGTGTTCGTGGCAGCCGCCATCGCCATGTGGCTGGGCGTAAAACGCGAGGACCTTGTCAAGCCCGTCAGAAAAGATGGGGATCCGAATGATCCCCATGCCGGAGCCACCGTCTGACCCGCTAATATCTGCCCATGCAGCCCACGCCCTCTTCCGTTCCGCAGCGCCGCCTGGCCCGCCAGGCGCGCCAGCGGTTCGTAGAGGGCATCTGTGCAGGGCTCCCGGATCTGGACAAGACGGTCCTGGACCTCCTGACAACGCTGATGACCCAGACGGGCACGGCGCGCGAAATGCAGTCGCACCGCGATGCCTGGATGCGGTACCAACAGCACCACGCAGCCTGGACAGATCGCACCGGCAAGGCCTGGCGCGATGCGTTGTCCCCCCACAGCAGCACCACCCGGGGTGCCCTGGCAGCCAATGGCGCAAACCCCCAGTTCGAACTGTTGAGCGACGACGTGGTGGAAAACAAGATCCTGGCTTCACGCATGGCCCTGACGGTCAGCGAACAGGTGAGCCAGCAGTTCGACACACTGCGCCAGCGCACCCAGTCGCTGGAAGGCCAGGAACTCGACAGCAGCGACATCCTTCGTCCGGAAGCCGTGTGCCTGCTGCTGGTCGAGCAGTGGGTGGAGGCCGGACTGCCCCGCACCGACCTGCAGACCGTGGTGGACCCGCTGCAGCGGGAACTGGCCAACTTGCTCCAGAAACAGTACCAGGCCGTCAACGTGTTCTATGTGGAACAGGGTGTGACGCCACAGGCGGACCTGAAGTCCCGCGTGCGGCGCACGGCAGGGGGGGCGATCACCGGCAGCGGTGGGAGCAACGACTCCGGGGCCGGAGGCCTGGCCTCCCAGGCACTGGCCCAGACCCGGGATGCCATGGCGGCAGCGCGCGGGGGCATGATGCCCCCCCAAGGCGGTCGGCCCATGCCCCAGCATCCGTCCCGCATGCCCCCACCGGGCTACCCGCAGCACGGAATGCCAACTGCGTTTGCCACCGGCATGACTCCGCTGGCACGCGCCCGCCAGCGCGCCCACGGTGTGATGGGGCAACTGCGCAGGCTGCTCACACAGCCTGCCACCGGCTTCGACATGGTCAATGCCCCACCAGCGTCTGCGGCGCTGGCCCATGCACTGACCGCCCACCGTGTGCACGCCGACACGTACTACAGCGGTGTCGCCACCCTGATGGAAGACTACAGCCCTGCGGCCGTGGTCCAGTTGGCAGGTGCCGTGCGCGAACGCTCGACCGAACTCAAGAAAAAAGCCTCGACGGCCGGTGAAAAAGCCATCATTGAAGTGGTGGCCCTGATGTTCCAGAGCATCCTGGCCGAGGACCGCATCCCGCCAGCCGTGCGCGTGTGGTTTGCGCGGCTTCAGGTGCCTGTGCTGCGCGTGGCACTGGCCGAGCCAGAGTTTTTCAGCAACCTCAACCACCCAGCGCGCCAGCTGATCGACCGCATGGGCGCCTGCGTGATGGGCTTTGATGCGACCAGCATCAATGGCAGCGCACTGGAGGCGGAAATCCGCCGCGTGGTACAGGTGATTGAGCAGTACCCTGAAACCGGCCGCCGGGTGTTCCAGCTCGTCTACGACGAGTTCGAGAAATTCCTGTCCAAGTTCCTCACCGAAAAACAGGCTACGTCGCGCCTGGTTACGGTGGCTCAACAGGTGGAGCAAAGGGAGACGCTGGCGATCCAGTACACCATCGAGCTGCGCACCATGCTGCGCGACATGCCGGTGCGCGACGAGATCCGCGAGTTTCTGTTCAAGACCTGGGCCGAAGTCCTGGCCCTCTCGGCCGTGCGCGACGGCCCCCAGCACGCAGACACCATCTCGCTCAAGCGCACAGCCGCCGACCTCGTCTGGGCCGCCAGTGCCAAGCCCAACCGCAGCGACCGCGCGCAGGTCATCCAGAATCTTCCTGGCCTGCTGCAGCGACTGCGCCAGGGGCTGGCCCTCATGGGCGTGAACGGCGCGCCGCAGGACGCCCAGATCAAGATCCTCACCGACACCCTGGCCGATGCCTTCCTGTCCAAGACGGCCTCCATCCCGCAGGCCCACATTGACGCCATGGCCAAGCGCCTGGCCAATCTGGAGGACTTTATTAGCGACGCCACGCTGGGCGACATGCCGCTCAATGCCGACAACATCGAAATGATGCTGGGTATCGACGCTTCGTCCATTCACGTGGTCGCCGACAACGGCGCCCCGGTGGAAGACGCCATGGTGGCCTGGGCCCAGGAACTGCAGCCTGGCACCTGGTACACACTGGACCACAACGGCGCATCGGCCCAGGTGCAGTACGCGTGGCAAAGCCAGCGCAAGCAGCTGCACCTGTTCGCAGCCGTGGATGGCAGCAGCTACCTGATCCAGCTGCGCAGGCTGGCTGCGTACTTGCAAGCGGGCTTGCTCGTGGCCCAGGACGAAGAAGGCCTGACCTTGCGCGCCACGCGCGATGCACTGGCCAAGCTGGACGCAAACCCCGAGCGGCTGCTGGACTGACGCGGTTTCAGGGGCATCAAGACGATGCCTGTGCCACCGGGCAACGAGAGGTCACCGCCAGCGTCAGGCGCTGCCCAGCCGCTGGTACAGGCCGCCGGGCAGACGCGCCACCTGGCCATCCAACTCCAGCTCCAGCAATTCCACCTGCAGCGACGCCGCATCCATGCCCGTGCGGGCCACCAGGGCATCCACCCCCATGGGGTCAAAACCCAGCGCCTGCAACAAGGGGCTTTCAGTCTGGCGAGTGTCGATATCCGTGCTGCCTTCTTCGTCAAGCACGGCAGCGCCAGAAGAGGCGCTCTGCTTGCCTGCCGCAGGGGGCATGCGCAGTTCTTCCAGCACATCCTGCGCGGACTCCACCAGCTTGGCGCCCTGGCGTATGAGCGCATGGCAACCCCGCGATTGCGGTGCGTGAATGGAGCCAGGAATGGCAAAGACCTCGCGGCCCTGTTCCGCCGCCATTCGGGCGGTGATCAGCGAACCAGACGCCAACGCCGCCTCGACCACGAGAGTGCCTTGAGAGAGGCCGGAGATGATGCGGTTGCGCTTGGGGAAATTGGCGGCCAGCGGTGGCGTGCCCAGGGGGTATTCGCTGACCAACACCCCGTGGGCTGCAATGCGGTGGGCCAGGTCAAGGTTCTTGCGGGGGTAGACGCGATCCAACCCGGTGCCCACGACCGCAATGGTGGCGGGTGTTGCCTCCGCAAAGGGGTCGGAGGACACATCCAGCGCACCTTCATGGGCTGCCGCATCCACACCCAGCGCGAGCCCCGAGACGATGGTGAAGCCCGCCCCCCGCAGTGCGCGCGAAAAAAGCCGCGCGTTGTCCGCGCCCTGTGCCGTGGGGTTGCGGCTTCCGACCACGGCCAGGCACCGGGCGGTCGGAAACGGGTTTTGCGCCACCAGCCGGGCCGCCCCCATCAGGTACATGAGCAGCGGGGGATCTTCGGTGTCCAGCAACGACTGGGGATACCGGGCATCCCCCAATGTGATCACCGCACGGGCAGGTCCTTGTCGGTCTGCTCCCTCCAGCCAATGCCAGGTGGTCTCCAGCAACGCCTCCCATCCGCTGGGTACGGTACACAGCGCCTTGGCCTGGGCCAAGGTCACACAGTCCTGCAAGGCAGTTTCGGGTTGGCGGAAGATGTCCTGCGGCAGCCCAAAACGGGCCAGCAGGCGCCGCGCGGCGCTATTGCCCACGCCCTGGGAAAGCGTGAGGCGCAACCAAGCGCCCAGCTCGTCGCGGTCCATGGAGGCAGTTGATAGAAGAACCACGGCAACGCCGGCCCGCCACCGCGCCACCCACAGGCAGCCGTGCGGCTTCAGCCAGTCCGCCGTTATTCCTGAGGATTGATCAGGCGGTCGCCCACGCGCACGCCGCTGCGGATTTCAAGCAGCAGCGCGTACGAGACGCGATCGAAGGTCCGGAACACCATGGCCGTCCCGTTGCTCTCGCTGGGTAGCTTGATCATGGTCTTCCCCTCGCCAGTCACATCCTTGATGCGGTCGCCCTGGGTCAGCAGCGACAGGACATGACCTGGCTCAATGCCGTCTTGCGAACCCATGTTGATCGCAACCACCTGGTTCTGGGCGGCATAGGCTGCCGAGAAGCTGCCGTAGATGGAGACGATGCGCGCGTCCACATCGATGTGGGGCGCTCGTGGGGTGTAGCTGGTGAAGACCCGGGCAGGCGCTGGCAGGATGCGGTCCCCTGCGCGTATCTCTTCCTTGGTGCCGGACAGATCCACAGTGGCAGGCACATATTCAGAGACATAGCCGCCCTTGCCGTTGGGAATCTCTTCAAAAGACTCGCCACGCACCAGCTCGGCCTTGCCCAGGTACTGTGCTTCGTACCCCAGGATTTCACCCGTCACCGGATCCTTCATGGCCACGGCATCGCGGAAAACACGGAAAAAACGGGGCTCGCCAGGTTCTGCACGAACGGGGGCGGATGCATCGCCGCGCACATAGGCGCGGTCGCCACTGGCCATGAGCACGCGATCTTCGGTGGTGGCCACAATGCGGGGAGCCCGTTGCAACACGTCGGCATCCACCACCAGAGGCTCCACGAGGAAGGGCTCAATCAGGTGAGACTTGAGTGTGGGGAGCGCCGTGCTGGCCAGACTGTCGCTGCGGGTGCGGGGCGACACGCGCACCGTCTGAGGCTCTGAATCCGACACGCCAGGGGGTGTCGTCCGCAGGCGGGCGTAGCTGCCATCCTTGTCCAGGTAAAGCGTCTGGCCCGGATAAATCAGGTGCGGGTTTGCAATGGCCTTGAGGTTCATGCCCCACAGTTCGGGCCAGCGCCAGGGCCGCTTGAGGTACAGACCCGAAATACCCCACAACGTGTCGCCGCGCTGCACCGTGTAGGTGTCCGGGGCGTTAGGCGCTAGCTCGGACAAGGGGATGCCACGCTCCGACACTTGCTGTGCCGTGGCGCGCTGACCGCTGGAGATGGGAGGGGTCTGGGCCTGAGCCGGTGCGACCAGCAAAGCGCCAGCGATGATGGTGAGCGCGCCCAGGGCGGTCCGCCGCACGCTGGTGAATGCTGTCATGTTGTTCCTTTTCTCATGCATTGGGAAACGCCCCCTCGCTGGCACCTCGACGCACGGAGCAACCGCGCAGCCGGGCAAATACGTTACAAAGCTTCTTAGATTCTCTGCTCAAGCCCTTGATTCGGCAACGATTATTGGCTGGCGGCGCTGCAGCAGGCCTTAAAAGTGGCGAAAATAGCGACATCTCTTGGCAGCTTTCATGGCAATCCTTCCCATTCTCTGTTACCCGGACCCCCGGCTTCACAAGGTTGCACGCCCCATTGCGGCGGTGGACGACCGCATCCGGACGCTGGTCTCCGACATGCTGGCCACCATGTACGACGCCCATGGCATTGGCCTGGCCGCCACCCAGGTGGACGTGCACGAGCGCCTGGTGGTCATCGACGTTTCTGAGGAACGCAACCAGCCGCTGGTGCTCATCAACCCCGAACTGGTCTGGACCAGTGCCGAAAAGCACCTCAACGAAGAAGGTTGCCTCTCGGTACCCGGCATCTACGACGGCGTTGAACGCTTCGATGCCGTGCATGTGCGGGCACTGGACGCCCAGGGCCAGTCCCGCGTCATTGAGGCCGATGGCCTTCTGGCGGTGTGCATCCAGCACGAGATGGACCATCTCATGGGCAAGGTGTTTGTGGAATACCTCTCCCCACTCAAGCGCAACCGCATCAAGACCAAGATGGTCAAGCAGCAGCGGGGGGCGCGCGAGTGACCGGTCCGGCGCTCTGCACCCGCAGGGGTGGCGGAGTGCTGGCGCGCCTGACGCTTCTTGTGCTGGCGGTGCAAATTTCGGGCTGTGCGCTGCCAGCCCGCGAAAAAGCCGGCGCGCTGCGCGCCGAGGTGGTTGCCCGTCTGGGGCCGCCCACCGCCTCCTTCCCTTTGCCAAGCGGCGAGCGGCTGCTGTACTCCGAACTGCCCGCAGGGTTTGCGGCCTACAACCTGGATTTCGACGCCAGCGGCAGGCTGGTGCGCAACGAGCAGGTGCTGACGCAGGCGCGCTTTGAGAACCTTCCGGTGGGCATATGGACCACCGCCGATGTGCAGCGCACCTTTGGCGCGCCTTTGCGCGTGGAGCGTGTGGCGCGGTTCGAGGGCGACATCTGGACCTACCGCTTCCGCCAGAACTCCGACCCGCGCCTTGCCCACGTCCACCTGGACCGCCAGGGCGTGGTACGGCAGGTGCTATTCACGGACGAGCTTCCCCATTTTGACAACGCGCGCGACTGAGTGCGTACTTACCTCCTGACAACGGTTTCCCATGAGAGTCATTTTTGCCGGCACGCCCGAATTTGCCCGCGTGGCGCTGGAGCGGCTGCTGGCCGCAGGGTTCACGGTGCCCCTGGTCCTGACCCAGCCCGACCGCCCCGCGGGGCGCGGCATGAAGCTGCAGGCCTCCCCCGTCAAGCAATGCGCGCTGGAACACGGCATCCCGGTGGCGCAGCCCCGCAGCCTGCGCCTTGACGGCAAATACCCCGACGATGCAGCCGCCGCGCGAGATGCGCTGGTGGCTGCGCAGGCCGATGTGATGGTGGTGGCCGCCTATGGACTCATCCTGCCACAGTGGGTATTGGATCTCCCGGCCCAAGGGTGCCTGAACATCCACGCCAGCCTGCTGCCCCGCTGGCGGGGCGCCGCGCCCATCCATCGCGCCATCGAGGCCGGGGATGCAGAAACCGGCGTCACCATCATGCAGATGGATGCTGGCCTGGACACCGGCGACATGCTGCTGATGGAACGGCTGGCCATCGCCCCCATGGACACGACTGCCACCCTGCACGACCGGCTGGCCGCCCTCGGGGGCCGCATGATCGTGGAGGCTCTGGAACTGGCCGCCTGTGGAGGGCTGAAGGCTGTGCCCCAGCCCGCCGAGGGCATCACCTACGCCCACAAGATCGAGAAGGCCGAGAGCACCATCGACTGGTCGCTGCCCGCCACGGTGATCGGCCAGCGTATTCGGGCGTTTGACCCGTTCCCCGGAGCCAGCACCGAATGCGCCGGGGAAACGATCAAAGTGTGGAGTTATGAAATTGATAGCAATAAAACGAATACGGATAAGCCTCAGGGCCAAATTTTGTCGGTAAATGGCGACGGAGTGACGGTCGCCTGCGGCGAAGGCACGCTGCGCCTGACCACCTTGCAGCGGGCGGGGGGCAAGCGGCTCGCAGCGGCCGATTTCTTGCGGGGCTTTGACCTGCAGCCCGGCATGGTGCTGGGCGCTGCGCCCACCACCGCCGCGACACCAGCATGAGCCGCCGGGCCGCCATCGGCAACACACTGCGCCACCCCTCCTTTCGCGTGGCCGCCGTCGACATGGCGGGCACGGCCGTGGGCATCGGGGCCTGGGGCCTGGTCACCGGAGTGGTCATGGTCAAGAGTGGGCTGTCCGTGGGGATGGCCATCTTCATGTCGCTGGTGGTGTATGCCGGCAGCGCGCAGCTGGCGGTCATCCCTTTGATGGCGGTGGGCGCACCGCTGTGGGTGGTCTGGCTCACGGCGAGCTGTGTGAACCTGCGTTTTGTGATCTTCAGCAGCATGTGGCGCAGCTACTTCGCGCACCTGCCGCTGCGCCAGCGCCTGGCGGTGGGCTATTTCAGCGGCGATGTGATCTACGTGGCCTTCATGAAGCGTTTTCCGGAGCCGCGCCCCCAACCCGAGCAGGTGCCGTATTTCTGGGGTGCTGCCAGCACCAACTGGCTGGCCTGGCAGGTGCCGTCCATCGCCGGCATCCTGCTGGCCAATGCCGTGCCGCTGTCCTGGGGCCTGGGGTTTGCGGGCGTGCTGGCGCTGCTGGGCGTGCTGCTGTCGCTGCTGTTCGACCGGGCCACCTGGCTGGCCACCGGGGTCGCCGCCACGGCTGCAATTGCCGCGTTTGCACTGCCGCTCAAGCTCAACATCCTAGTGGCCATTGCGGCAGCGGTGGCTGCGGGCCTCTTGATGGAAGCAGTGGACCGCCGCCGCCACAAGCCCGAACTGGTCCTGTTGCCCGCCGACAGCGTGCTGCCCCCTGAAGAACGCGAGCAGGTCGAAGCCGGCGACGTGGTGCCACTGCGCGAGGAGCGCCATCCATGATGAACGACTGGTCCTGGATCGAACCCGCCATCGCCATCTTCGGCCTGGCCGTGATCACGGTGGTGTCGCGCTCGTTCTTCATGATCCCCGAGCGCGAGCTGCCGCTGCCCGACTGGCTCAAGCGCGGGCTCAAGTACGCACCGCTGGCCGCCCTCACCGCCGTGATCGCGCCCGAGATCCTGATGACCCAGGGCGAACTCATCGGCACGTTCATGGACGCGCGCATCCCTGCCGTCCTGTGCGCCACTGCCTACTACTTCTGGCGGCGCGGCATCCTGGGCACCATCGTGGTTGGCATGGTTGTGTACCTGCCACTGCACATCGGCTGGAATTGGTAGAGAAGCACCTCCTGAGCCGTGTGCGTCAGTGCCGCCGCCAGAGGCGGTGGCTCTTCGGTGCAGTCCAAGCCTGCGCAGGCAGGCTTGGAGCCGCTGCCCCTCAGCCCCCAGGGGGACGACGCCAGGGGCCTGGCAGAGCCAGTCCCACGGGTGCAATGGCACGGGCGCGGGAGCCGCATGGGCTTCGCTCACTAAAATGGCAGCCCTCAAGAGCCCGATTCAATCCACCCCTCCCGCCATGAACATCCTCCGCTTTTCCGATCTGTGCGCCCAAGGCAAGGCCCAAGGCCAGCGCGTTTTCATCCGTGCCGACCTGAACGTTCCCCAGGACGATGCTGGCCGCATCACCGAAGACACCCGCATCCGCGCATCGATCCCCTGCATCCGCATGGCGCTGGACGCCGGGGCGGCCGTCATGGTGACCAGCCACCTGGGCCGCCCGACCGAGGGTGAGTTCAAGCCCGAGGACTCGCTGGCCCCCGTGGCCGCACGCCTGTCCGAGCTGCTGGGCCGCGATGTTCCGCTGGTCTCGAACTGGGTGGACGGCGTCACCGTTGCCCCAGGCCAGGTCGTGCTGCTGGAAAATTGCCGCCTGAACGTGGGCGAGAAAAAGAACAAGGAAGACCTGGCCCGCAAGATGGCTGCGCTGTGCGACATCTTCGTGAACGATGCCTTTGGCACCGCCCACCGCGCCGAAGGCACGACCTACGGCATCGCACAATTCGCCCCCATTGCCTGCGCCGGCCCGCTGCTGTCGGCCGAGATCGACGCCCTGACCAAGGCCCTGGCCCATCCCCAGCGCCCGCTGGCCGCCATCGTGGCGGGCTCCAAGGTCTCGACCAAGCTCACCATCTTGAAGAGCCTGGCCGACAAGGTGGACCAGCTCATCGTGGGCGGCGGCATTGCCAACACCTTCATGCTGGCGGCGGGCCTGCCCATCGGCAAAAGCCTGGCCGAACCCGACCTGCTGGACGAAGCGCGCGCCGTGATCGCCGCCATGAAAGCGCGCGGCGCCGAAGTGCCGATCCCCACCGATGTGGTTACCGCCAAGGCCTTTGCCGCCGATGCCCCAGCGACCGTCAAGGCAGCCAAGGACGTGGCCGAGGACGATCTGATCCTGGACATCGGCCCCGAAACCGCCGCCCGCCTGGCCACCCAGCTCAAGTCCGCAGGCACCATCGTCTGGAACGGCCCGGTGGGCGTGTTTGAATTCGCGGCCTTTGAAAACGGCACCCGCGAGATTGCCAAGGCCATTGCCGAATCGCCCGCGTTCAGCATTGCTGGCGGTGGCGACACCCTGGCGGCCATCGCCAAATACGGCATTGAAAAACAGGTGGGTTATATCTCCACTGGCGGCGGCGCCTTTCTGGAAGTGCTGGAAGGCAAGACGCTGCCCGCGTTCGAAATCCTCGAAAAACGCTTCGTTACCATCGTTTGAAATTTGTTACACACACCGGTACAAGCAAATGCAGCCACGCGTAAGCAAGCACGCCAATCTGTGACCAAAAACAACGAATTGCGTGTGTCTGGGCGCAGTTACCTCAATTTTTTCTTGTTTTTGTTGAGTATCGCGCCCAGAATTATTTTTCAATCGCGTGGGATGTATCTGTTCATGTCCCCGCCTCTCAAAGTCCGTAGGAGGGAATCATGAAATTTTCAAAGGCAGTCAGCTTGGCGGTATTGGCCGGCGCTGTGGCTACTTTGGCGGGATGTGCTTATCGTTCGCCCATTCCCCTGGCGGAGAACTTTGAGCTGACGGTACAACCCAAGGTCCGCTCGGCGGGCCACTGGGAACTGGTCTCGAACGATGTGGTGGCGCAAACCCTCAGCACGCTCGACAAGACCGGCATGGCCCCTGGCACGCAATTGCATGTCGCGCTGCCCCCCAACCCGAGCGCATTCGATCTGGCATTCCGTGATTTCCTGATCACCAAGCTCGTGCAAAGCGGTGCGCCTGTTTTGCAGGATCCTGGCCAGGCACTCAACGTGACGTACAACACGCAGGTGGTTCGTCACAACAGCCCCCGCCCCCACTTCATTCCTGGCCAGTTCACGATGATCGCTGCGGGCCTGATGGCAGCCTACGGGCTGCGTCACGAGCACCTGGATCTGCAACTGCTGGCCGCGCTGGGTGCCACCTCGCTGGCTGACTACGGCGCCAGCATCAACTCGGGCGGCCCCACCAACACCGAGCTGATCCTGACCACCACGGTCACACGCGGCGGCCAGTATGTGGCCCGCAAGACCGATGTGTACT
Organism: Acidovorax sp. Leaf73; assembly: GCF_916855635.1. Classification (NCBI taxonomy): domain Bacteria; kingdom Pseudomonadati; phylum Pseudomonadota; class Betaproteobacteria; order Burkholderiales; family Comamonadaceae; genus Acidovorax; species Acidovorax sp. Leaf73. The sequence goes on along the minus strand of NZ_CAKASI010000003.1, from coordinate 525,628 downwards.
ACCTCGAGAACGCGGACACGCCGCTGTTCATGCGTCCGTCGTACTACAAGAACGTCAATATGAAGGTAGTTTCGCAATGAAAACCGCAGCACTTCTGACCGCGCTGGCCGCAGCAGCTTTGCTGGCCGGCTGTGCCAACAATGGCGCGCCCACGCGCACCGATCCGACCTACCAGGAAGCCGCCAACAACCAGTTCCTGACCAGCAGCCGCGATGCCGTGGCCAAGCTGACCGCCGGTTTCGACCTGAGCGCTGCAGGCAGCGGCCCCGTCCTGGTGGCCACCGTGGTCAACGTGAACGACCTGAGCCGCTCGGCCCCTCTGGGCCGCACGCTGTCCGAGCAATACGCCTCGCACATGGCGGCCAGCGGTTTCAACGTGAAGGAAATCAAGCTGCGCGGCGACGTGTTCGTGCGCGAAGGTGCTGGCGAGTTGCTGCTGTCCCGCGAAATCAAGGATATCGCCCGCAGCCACAATGCCTCGCTGGTGCTGGTGGGTACCTACTCGGCCGCTGCGAATTTCACCTACGTGAGCCTCAAGCTCGTGCGCACGGAAGACAGCCGCATCATCCGCGGCCACGACTACGCACTGCCCAACGACCGGGATGTGCAGCGCCTGCTGGCGGTACCGCGCTGAGGGAATGCGAATTCGGTAGGGGTGCTCCCGCTGCGTACGGGGACTCCCGAACCACCCCCAAAAAGGCCGTCTCGACGGCCTTTTTTGTTGCCCACTGCGGGCTCGTGACCACACCCCGGAGTCCTCTGCGCCGCAGCGGTGGGCAGAAAACCGTGCGGCGGTGCTTGTCACCCCACCTAAAATCACGCCCCATGACCTTCACCGACATGCTGCGCGACGCCACGGCGCAAAACAACTCCCTGCTGTGCGTGGGCCTGGACCCGGAGCCCACGCGGTTTCCTGCGGGAATGCTGGGCGATGCGCACAAGATCTATGACTTCTGCGCCGCCATCGTGGACGCCACGGCCGATCTGGTGTGTGCCTTCAAGCCACAGATCGCCTACTTTGCCGCCCACAGCGCCGAAGACCAGCTCGAACGTCTGATGCAGCACATGCGCGCCAACGCGCCGCATGTGCCGGTGATCCTGGATGCCAAGCGCGGCGACATTGGCTCCACGGCCGAGCAGTACGCCAAGGAGGCCTTCGAGCGCTACGGTGCCGATGCGGTCACGCTGTCGCCCTTCATGGGCTTCGACTCCATCGAGCCCTACCTGGCCTACCACGGCAAGGGCGCCTTTTTGCTGTGCCGCACCTCCAACCCGGGCGGCGACGACCTGCAGACCCAGCGCCTGGCCAGCGTCGAGGGCCAGCCGCTCATGTATGAGCATGTGGCACGGCTGGCGCAAGGCCCCTGGAACAAGAACGGCCAGCTGGGCTTGGTGGTGGGTGCCACCTACCCACAGGAGATCGAGCGCGTGCGTGCCATTGCGCCCACACTGCCGCTGCTGATCCCGGGCGTGGGCGCCCAGGGTGGCGACGCCGCTGCCACCGTGCGCGCCGGGCTGCGCGATGGCGGGCCGATCATCGTGAACTCGTCGCGGTCCATCCTGTACGCGTCCAAGGGCGACGACTTTGCAGCGGCGGCGCGCACCGAGGCCCAGCGCACCCGCGCAGTGCTCGAAGCGGCCCGCGCGCGCTGACACCCCACTTTCAGCTCCTACAACCTTCGCGCCGCAGCTGCACCCGGATCACACCCATGCAGCTCAAGTGGCTCGAAGACTTCATCGTGCTGGCGCAGGAGCGCAGCTACACGCGGGCAGCCGAGCTGCGGCATGTCACGCACCCCGCCTTTGGCCGCCGCATCCGCGCGCTGGAGGCCTGGGCGGGTACGCCGCTGGTGGAGCGCGGTGGCGGCCCCGTCACCCTGACGCCTGCCGGGCAGAGCTTTCTGGAAACCGCCGGCCACATGGCGCGCAGCCTGGCGCAGTCGCACGAGGAGCTGCAGAGCCTGGCCGGGCGGCAGGCCCGCACCGTGACGCTCGCCACCGGCCGCACCCTGGCACGCACGGTGGTGGCCGACTGGCTGGTGCGGCTGCAGCCCATTTTGCAGAACGCCGAGCTGTGCATACGCACCCGCGCTCTGGCAGACACCGTGGCGCTGCTGGAAAGGGGTGAAGCCGACTTCTCGCTCGTGTACCACCACCCGGCGCTGGCGATACGGCTGGATGCGCGCCAGTTCATGCATGTCACGGTGGCGTCCGACCGGCTGGTGCCCATTTCGCGGGCGACGGCACAAGGGCAGGCGCTGCACCGCTTCGGGCAGGACCACCTGCCCGTGCCCTACCTGGCCTATGCCCCCCAGCTCGCGCTGGGCCGGCTGGTGGAAGACCATCTGTCCCAGAACCCGCATGCGCCCCGGCTGCAGCGGGTGGTGGAATGCGACTCGGCCGACGCGCACTACGAATACGTGCAAAAAGGCCTGGGCGTGGCGTGGCTGCCCTGGTCCATGGTGCACGCCGATTGCCAGGCCAAACGGCTTGCGCCTGCGGGCGATGCGCGCATGGAAGTGCGTTTCGACGTGCGCCTGTACCGACCCAAACGCCGACTCGGCCCCGTGGCCGAAGCGCTCTGGAAAGCCCTGGCACAGCGTTGACATCCCAGGGTTTGCCCGAGGGGGCAGAACCTATTTGGCACACCTCGGTGCCATTTCAGCACCACAGACGTGTGCCCGCCTTTTCACAATGGCTCCACCCACAAGAACTTCACTGGAGCCCCGCATGCAAAACACTCCCTCCCTGCGCCGCACCGCCTTGCTGTGTGGCATGGCCCTCCTGGCGGCCCCAGCGTTCGCACAGGATGTGTATCCCTCCAAACCCATCACCATTGTGGTGGGCTACCCACCCGGGGGCAGCACCGACCTGACCGGCCGCACCGTGGCCACGGAATTGAGCGCCAAGCTGGGCGTGCCGGTGGTGATTGAAAACATTGGGGGCGCAGGCGGCGCGATTGGTGCACAGAAGGTGGCGAGCAGCGCACCCGACGGCTACACCTTTCTGGTGGGCGCCAGCAACGAGATTGCCATCAACAAGCTGGTGACCAAGAAGGTGAAGTACGACGTGAAGGACTTCACCGCCATCGGCCTCATCGCCTCGCAACCGCTGGTGCTGGTGGCATCCACCGGCGCGGGCGTGAAGAACCTGGCCGAATTCACGCAGAAGGTGTCCAAGAACCCGGGCAAGTTCAGCTACGGCAGTTCGGGCGTGGGCACCTCGCTGCACCTGGCGGGCGAGATGGTCAAGGAGCAGGGCAAGCTCTTCATGACGCACATCCCTTACCGGGGCGTCGCGCCGCTCACCAACGACCTCATGGGCAACAACCTGGAATATGGCGTGTTCGTGCTCTCCAGCGGCCTGCCACACATCAAGAGCGGAAAGGTGATCGCCCTGGGCACCACCGAAGCCAAACGCTCCGCCGCCACACCGGACATCCCGGCCCTGGCCGAAACCCCGCAGTACAAGAACGTGGACATTGGCGTGTGGTTTGCGCTGATGGGCCCGGCCAACCTGCCCAAGCCGGTGTTCGACAAGGTGAAGAAGGCGCTGAACGACACCCTGCAGTCGCCCGATTTCAAGAAGAAGATGGAAGCCAGCGGCTCCACCGTGGCTGCGACCACGGTCAACATCGACCAATTCCTGGCGGCCGAAGTCGCCAAGTACAAGAAGATTGTGGAATTCGCCAAGATCGAAGAATGAGCAGCAGCACCGCCCCCCAAAACACGGCCGTTCCACCGCTGGCCTTCGAGCTGCCCGCGCCCGACATCACCGCCTGGCGCGTTGGCAACACAGGCACCGAAGGCGTCTGGCATTTCGACTCGGGCGAACCCGGCCGCCACGTGATGGTCAGCGCGCTGGTGCATGGCAACGAGCTGTGCGGCGCCTGGGCCTTGAAGGGCCTGCTCGAAGCGGGCGTGCGGCCGCAGCAGGGCACGCTCACGCTGGCGTTCTGCAACCTCGATGCGTTCGACCGGTTTGACGCGAGCAACCACGACGCCTCGCGCTTCACCGACGAAGACCTCAACCGCCAATGGCTGGACGAGCGCATCAACGCAGCCGATACCAAGGAGCGCCGCCGCGCCGCCGCGCTGCGCCCGTTTGTGGCGCAGGCGGACTGGCTGCTCGACATCCACTCGATGCACGAGCCCTCGGCCCCACTGCTGCTCACCGGCATCCAGCCGCGCAACCTGGAACTGGCGCGCGCCATGCGCTCGCCCGAGCACATCGTGGTGGACGCGGGCCACAAGGACGGCGTGCGCATGCGCGACTACGGCCGGTTTGGCGCGCTGGAAGACGACCACGGCAACAGCACCCGTTCGCTGCTCATTGAATGTGGCTTCCATGGCGACCCGGCCAGCCGCGCCGTGGCGCAGGACCAGTGCGTGCGCTTCATCGAACAGTCCGGCGCCCTGAGCGCCGACGCCCTGGCGCAGCAACTGCCCGGCTGGCGCCTGCCCGATGCGCCCCGCCAATGGGCGCTGGAGGTGACCGGCCCCGTGGTGGCCACCAGCAGCGCCTTCCGCTTTGTGGCGCCCTACACGGGGCTGGAGCTGTTTGAAAAGGCTGGCACCGTGATCGGCGACAACGACGGTGTGCCGGTGACCACGCCGTATGACAACTGCGTGCTGGTGATGCCGTCGGTGCGCCAGGCGCGCGCGGGCGTGACGGTGGTGCGGTTCGCGCGGCGCAGGGCGCTGTAAGCGCGCAGTAACAGCTCAGTAGCGGCGCAACAGGCGCACTGCAGAGGCGGTGGGTGGCAGGAGCCCCCGCCTCCTTCTATTCAAATACTATAAATTCAATAGCTGCTAGCGCTTATCCATCAAGCGCTAGAGGCCATTTTTGCTTGTATTTTTGGCCCCAGCACCACACAGGCCAGAGCTGCCACCACCAGCACAATCCCCGCCCACTGCCAGGGCGCCACGCCCTCGTCCAGCAGCAGCCAGCCTGCGGTGAGCCCCACCACCGGCACCGCCAGGCTGAAAGGGGCCACGCGGTTGGCAGGGTAGCGCTGCAGCAGGTTGGTCCACAGCGCATAGCCAACAATGGTGGCCGCCCAGCCCAGGTAGGCCACAGCCGCCCACGACAGCAAGGGCACATCCGCCAGCGTTTGCCACTGCAGCCAGCGTGCGGCGTCAGGGTCGAACACGGCAGACAGCGCCACAAAAGGCAGCACCGGCACCAGGCTGCTCCAGATCACAAACGCCAGCGGATCAAACCCCGGGCTTTGCTGCTGCGCGAGGCGCGCCACGATGTTAGACGAGGCCCACATGGCAGCGCCGCACAGCGTCAGCAGCAAACCGGCCAGCGTGGTGGCCGCCGCTACACCCACGCCAGAGCCTGGGCCCACGTAGTTCATCGCAAAACACACCAGCCCCAGCGCGGCCAGCACCATGCCCCACCGCAAGGGCAACCCCGGCCGCTCGCGCAGCAGTGCAAAGCCGAACAGCGCGGTGAAGAACACCTGCGTCTGCAGCAGCACACTGGCCAGCCCGGCCGTCATGCCCACCTTGAGCCCTACAAACAGAAAACCGAACTGCCCCACGCCCTGGAACAGCCCGAACAACAGCACCCAGCGCCAGTGCATGCGCGGCGGGCGCACTAGCAGCACCAGCGGCAAGGCGGCACACAGGTAGCGCGCGGCGCCCAGCTGGAAGGGGCTGAAGCTGCGCAGCCCCCATTTCATCGCAACGAAGTTGACGCCCCACAGGACCACCACCACCAGGGCGGCCAGCAGGTCGCGCGCACGCAGCGGGCCACCTACCGGGCCTGGAGGGCCGGATACAGGCGCCGTCATTGCGCAGCCCGCGCAGCGTCGATGTGTGCCTTCACCCGCTGGGCCAGGGCCATGTCGCCGGGGGTTTCCGGGCTCCATTTGTCGATGGCACGGGGCTGCTCGTCGGCATCCACGGCGGTGTAGACCGCCACACAGTGCAGCACCTCTTGCAGCGGCTCGCCATGGATGCCACCGCTGCGCACCTCCACGGCCAGGTGCATGGCGGTGTCGGTGGTTGACGCCAGGCGCGCATGCACCTCCACCAGATCCCCCGGGCGAATGGGGTGCACAAAATGCGCGCCGCCCACAAACTCGGTGATGCACGGCCCCTTGGCCCAGGCGCTGGCGCAGGCAAAGCCGGCCTCGTCCACCCAGCGCAGCACAGTGCCACCGGGCACACGGCCGGCCTGGGGCAGGGTGCTTTGCGACGCCAGGAAACGCAGGGTGATCGATTGCATGCCAGGTGCTCCAAGGGGCGGGTGTTGGGGCCATTATTCTCCAGCGCGCCCTCTGCCGCCGCCCCGCCTGCATGCCTCCAAAGACGCCCCGCAGGTCGGCGAAAATTGACCTGAGTCAAAACCCTACTCAAAACAGCCCCCTACATTGCGTTACATCCCGCGCGGCCTGATGGAGGGCCGCATCCCAGTCGGCGGGTGCCGACACCCCGCCCCCTGAGGTCTACCCTTTTGCGCACACACCCACCGTGCGCCTACTGCCATGTCCCTTCTTCACCGCTTGAACCTGCTCGAAAAATTCCTCATCCTGGGGACACTCGGGCTCATGATGAGTGCGCTGCCCACCTACCTGACGGTGCGCGATGCGCTGCACGCCATTGGCCATGCGCGCCACGAGGCGCAGGGCATGGTCCCTGCGCAGGCACTCACCCGCCTCGTGCAGCAGATGCAGGTGCACCGGGGCCTGTCGGTGGGCATGCTGGGCGGCGACGAAACCCTGGCAGCACGCCGCCCCGCTGCGCGCGATGCCGTCAACGCGGCGCTGGACGATGCCACCACCCGCTTTGCGGCCGCCAAGGTGCCCGCCACCCAGATGGCCGCCTGGACCCAGGCCCAGCAGACCTGGCGCACGCTGGAGCAGGCCGTGGCCGCACGCAGCATCGAGCAGGCCCAGAGCACGGCGCAGCACACGCAGCTCATCGCGTCGCTGCTGCAGCTCAACGAATCCTTGCTGCATGCCTATGGCCTGCAGATCGACCCCGACGCCGACACGCACGCACTGATCCAGGCCTCGCTGGTGCAGGCGCCCATGCTGGGCGAAAAGCTGGGCATGCTGCGCGCGCAAGGCGCCAGCGCCCTGGGCAAACGCGAGCTGACGCCCCAGGGCAAGGGCCAGTTGCTGGTGCTGCAGCAGCGTGTGGCCGAGCTGCAGGCCGACACCTTCCGGGGACTGGACCGCGCCCTGCAAGGCAATCCCGATCTCCAACGCGCCCTGGGCAGCAGCGCGCAGGCCGTGCAGGGCCAGATCCAGCAATCGCTGCAGATGGCCGAGCGCGATGTGATCAACGCCAGCGAACTCCAGCTGCCCTCCAAGGACTATTTCGACGCCTTCACCCGCACCATCGAAGCGCTGAACGCGCTCAACAACCTGTCCATGGCCAGCCTGGACCAGGCGCTGCAGGCCCGGGTGTCCGACCTGCAGCGGGGGCTGCTGTGGGTGGCTCTGGCGCTGGTCGTCACGCTCTCGGCCACCAGCGGCATGGCGCTGGTGTTTGTGCGCTCGATGACGGTGCCGCTGTCGCAGGCCGTGGCGCTGTCACGCGCCGTGGCGCAGGGTGACCTGAGCGGCGCCCCGCTGGCCCACGGCACCAACGAAGTCGGCCAGCTGCTGCAAGCGCTGCAGCAGATGCGCAGCCAGCTCACGCAGGTGGTGCGCCAGGTGCGCAACGGTTCTGAAAACGTGGCCACGGCCAGCGTGCAGATTGCCCAGGGCAATACCGACCTCTCGGCCCGCACCGAAAGCCAGGCCAGTGCGCTCGAAGAAACCGCCGCCTCGATGGAGCAGCTCAACGCCACCGTGCGCCAGAACGCCGACAGCGCCCAGCAGGCCAGCCAGCTGGCCGCGAGCGCGAGCACCGTGGCCACCCAGGGCGGCGAGGTCGTGGCCCAGGTGGTCAACACCATGCAGGGCATCAACGCCGCGTCGCAGAAGATCTCGGACATCATCGGCGTGATCGACTCCATCGCCTTCCAGACCAACATCCTCGCGCTCAACGCGGCCGTGGAAGCCGCCCGCGCGGGCGAGCAGGGCCGGGGCTTTGCGGTGGTGGCCAGCGAAGTGCGCAGCCTGGCCGGACGCAGTGCCGAGGCCGCGCGCGAGATCAAGGCCCTCATCAGCGCCAGCGTGGAGCGCGTGGAGCAAGGTACGGCCCTGGTGGACCGGGCGGGCAGCACCATGACCGAGGTGGTGGCGTCCATCCGCCGCGTGACCGACATCGTGGGCGAGATCAGCGCGGCCAGCCACGAACAATCGCTGGGCGTGGCCCAGGTGGGCGAGGCCGTGACGCAGATGGACCAGGTCACGCAGCAAAACGCCGCCCTGGTCGAGGAAATGGCCGCCGCCGCCAGCAGCCTGCAGAACCAGGCCGAAGACCTGGTGCAGGTGGTGTCGGTGTTCCGTCTGGGGGACGAAGGCCAGGGCCAGCACAGGGCACCACGTCCCACAAATTCGCTACGAATTCAATAGCTATTGGTGCTTACCCATCAAGCGCTAGCGGCCATTTCTATTCAAACTCTGCGCGCCTCGTGGCTCCGCGGCGCTGCGCGGAGCGGCGGATGGACCGGGCAGCCCGCTCGCTCCTCCGTTGCGCATCCGTTCACGCCGTCGCAGGCTCACCACCCGGCCCCGCCACCGGCAGCACCAGCCGCGCGCGCAGCCCCTGGCCGGGGGCGCTGTGCAACTCCAGCGCACCCCCCTGGGCGCGCGCCACGCGCTCGGCAATCGCCAGCCCGAGCCCGGCCCCCGGTGCGCCCGCACGCGCCGTGCCGCCGCCACGTGCAAAAGGCTGGCGCATGCGGTCGATCTCTTCGGCGGTGATGCCGGGGCCTTGGTCCTGCACCTCCAGCCATACCTGGGTGGCGTCTGCCCCCGTGCGCAGCACCACCGGCGGCGCACCGTGGCGCCAGGCGTTTTCCACCAGGTTGTCCAGCGCGCGGCGCAGGGCCTGGGGGCGCACGGGCACGTCGGGCAGGGCCCCCAGTTCCAGCACCAGCGCGCGGCCATGGTCGGCGTGCGCCTCGGCCACGGCCTGGGCCAGGTCGTTGAGCGATGCGGTGGTGGGCGCCTCGGCCTCACCGCTGCGTGCGAACTGCAGGAACTGGCCCACGATGCCGTCCATCTCGTCGATGCTGCGCGCCATGCTGGCCGCCAGCGGCGCATCGACCTGCGGACCCGCAATCTCCACCCCCAGGCGCAGCTTGGTCAGCGGCGTGCGCAGGTCGTGCGACACACCGGCCAGCATCAGGGCGCGCTCGTGGTCGGCGGTGGCCAGACTCTGTGCCATCTGGTTGAAGCTGCGCGCCACGGTGGCGATTTCTTCGGGCCCATCATCCGGCAGGGTTGCGGGCGACTGGCCTTGCGCCAGTTGCTGTGCCGCGCCCACCACCTGCACCAGCGGGCGGTTGATGTGGCGCTGCAGCCACCACGCGCCCAGCAGCGCCAGCAGCATGCTGGCCAGCGTGGCGGCCAGCCAGGCGCCGGTGAACTCACGGCTGGGGAACACGCTGGGCAGGTTGAGCCAATAGCTCTCGGCCCCCTCCGCGCCCTCGTGCACCACACGCAGGGACAGCACGCCGGTGCTGTCGCGGCGCCACAGCGGTTGCGTCGGTTGCGGTGTCTGTGTCGCAGCATCGTCCGCACCCAGACGGCGCGACACGGCCTGCACAAACTGCCGCTCCAGGGGCGACAGCAGCGCACGCCGCGCAGCGCTCTCCGGCGCAGCGGGCGGTGCGGACAACACGGCCTGCCGGTTGAACGCCTCGACAAATGCCACACGCTGCGCCGGGGACAGTGCCTGCAGCCCCGCACGCAGCGCGGCCACATTGCGCGCCACGCCATCGGCCACCTGCGCCACACGGGGCTTGAAGATCATCTGCCGCACCAGCACCGCCGCCACCAGCTGCCCCAGCACGATGAGCGCGGCCATCAGCAGCAGGTTGCGCCCGAGCAGGCTGCGTGGCCAGAGCCCCCAGCGGCGGGTGGTTGCAAAGGCCATCATGGCTGGCGCCCCCCGCCCGGCGCAGCGCCATCGGGCACAAACACATAGCCCACGCCCCACACCGTGCGGATGTGGCGCGGCTGGGCCGGGTCTGCCTCGATGAGCTTGCGCAGGCGCATCACCTGCACGTCGATGCTGCGGTCGGTGGCGGTGTGGTCGGGCCCATAGGCCAGCGCGATAAGCCGGTCGCGCCCGAGCGGTCGGTGTGGCTGCTGGGCCAGCGCCTGCAGCAGCGCGAATTCGCCGGTGGTCAGGGGCACGTCCTGCGCACCCTGACTGTGGTTGTCGTCGCGACCATCGTTGCGCTCCAGCCGGCGCTCGTCCAGCCACAGCGTGAAGGCGCCAAACACAATGCGCCCGCCCGCCTGGCGCGGCCCGGTGTGGGCACCCAGCACACGCTGGCGCCGCACCATGGCCTGGATACGGGCCAGCAGCTCGCGCGGGTTGAAGGGCTTGGGCAGGTAGTCGTCGGCGCCCATCTCCAGGCCCACGATACGGTCCACCGGGTCGCCGCGTGCGGTGAGCATCAGGATGGGAATGGTCTCGCCCTGCGCACGCAGGCGGCGGCAGATGGCCAGGCCGTCCTCGCCCGGCATCATCACGTCGAGCACCAGCACATCGAAGCGCTCGCGCTGCAGCAGCACGTCGAGCGGGCTCGCGCCATCGACCGTGCGCACGGTGTAGCCCTGGTCGCTGAGGTAGCGCTGCAGCAGGGCACGCAGGTCGGGCTCGTCATCAGCGACCAGGATTTTGGCCAGGGGGTCGGTCATGGGCAGGGAGCAACGTGGCAAGTGAAGGCGGCGTGGTGGCAATGGTAGGCGCTACTTGGACGGTACGGCGGGCCATGCACCCCCAGCCATGACAAGGCATGACGGAGCCGCAGGCGTTTGTCATGGTTTGTCATACATCGGTGGATTTCTGCCATCAATGGCTCACACCCGGGACCCACAGTACAACCATGCCGCACCCCAAGGCAAACCCCAAGGAGTTGACCACCATGCCTTTGCTGCCCCAAGCCTTTGACAACGACCTGCTGCACCGCACCGCGCTGGCAGCGGGTGTGCTCGTACTACCCGCCCTCGCCACCCTGGGGCTGAGCGCCGTGCTGGCGCTGACCGCCCCCACCGAAGCGCAGGCCCGCACCCGCCGGAGCGTGGAACACAACGCCGATGGCAGTACCACCACCCACACCGGCGTGGCCCGCAGCGGCCCGAACGGCGCGATGCTGCGCGGCCGCACCGCCACCACCGATGGGCAGGGCAACGGCAGCGTGACCCGCCGTGGCGCCGCCGTGGGCGCGCAGGGCGGGGTGGCCGCACGCCAGGGCAGCACCACCCGCAGTGTTGACGGCAGCGCCAGCCACAGCGGCACGGTGTCCGCCCAGAATGCCCAGGGCAGCCTGCACAGCAGCGGCGGGGCGAGCCGCAATGCCGACGGCAGCGTGGAGCAGGCCCGCAGCACCACCGCCACCAGTGCGGCCACCGGCAACAGCGTGCAGACGCAGAGCAGCTACAGCAAGGACAGCGGCTTGAGCCGCAGTGCCACCTGCTACGACGCGAGCGGCACGGCCATGGCTTGTCCGACGCGGCCTTAACACCGTCTGGACCCAGCCATCGATTGCCACCCTCTGACCTCAGGAGCCTTGCCATGTCCCTGCGCCGCACCCTCACCTTGACCACCCTCGCCGCGCTCACGCTGGCCACCGCCAGCGTGCAGGCCCAGACCACCGCGCACAACGGCGGCCGCCTGCGCGCTCTCATCGCACAAAAGCAGGCAGCCGCCGCACCGGCAGCCCTGTCTGCAGGCGTGCAGCGCATCGCCGATGTGCCCTACGGCACCGACCCGGCACAGCGCATGGATGTGTATGTACCCACCAGCCCCACCACGGGCACCAACAGCCTGGTGGCCAGCGCGGTGCGCGCGCCGGTCATCTTCATGGTGCATGGCGGCGGCTGGCGGCATGGCGACAAGGCCATGGGCCGCGTGGTGCAGGAGAAGGTGAACCGCTGGGTGCCCAAGGGCTTCATCCTCATCTCCATCAATTACCGCATGCTGCCCGACGCGCCCGTGGCCGTGCAGGAGCGCGATGTGCAGGCCGCCCTCATGGCCGCGCAGCAGCACGCGGGCACCTGGGGGGGAGACCCGAACCGCTTCATCCTCATGGGGCACTCGGCCGGTGCCCACCTGGTGGCCCTGCTCAATGCCCGCGCCCCGCAGGCACTGCGCGAAGGCGCCTGGCCGTGGCTGGGCACGGTCTCGCTGGACAGCGCCATGATGAACGTGCCCGCCCGCATGCGCGCCCCGCACCTTCCGCTGTACGACGACGCCTTTGGCACTGACCCTGCTTATTGGGTGGCGATGTCGCCCTTCCACCAGTGGACGGCGGGCGCTCCGCCGATGCAGATGGTGTGCTCCACCCAGCGGGCGGACGACCCCTGCCAGCAATCCGATGCCATGGCCCGCCACGTGCGCAACCAGGGCGGCCGCGCCGAGGTGTTGCCGCAGGACCTGGACCATGGCGAAATCAACGCCCAACTGGGCCTGGAGAGCGACTACACCCGGGCGGTGGAGGCCTTCATGGGATCGCTGGACGCTGAGGTGGCCCGGCGGCTGCAGTGATGCAGCGGCAATTTGCTCCTGAATCAATAGCTGCTAGCGCTTTATAGATAAGCGCTAGCAGCCATTTTCATTCAAATTTCGCCTGCAGGTAGGGCGCCAGATACCGCCCCGTATGGCTGGCCGGGTTGGCCGCCAGCTCCTCGGGCGTGCCCACGCCCACCACGGTGCCACCGCCTGCACCACCCTCCGGCCCCATGTCGATGAGCCAATCGGCGGTTTTGATCACGTCGAGGTTGTGCTCGATGATGACGATGGTGTTGCCCGCGTCGCGCAGCTGGTGCAGCACCTTGAGCAGCAGGTCAATGTCGGCAAAGTGCAGGCCCGTGGTGGGCTCGTCCAGGATGTAGAGCGTGCGGCCCGTGTCGCGCTTGGAAAGCTCCTGCGCCAGCTTCACGCGCTGCGCCTCGCCGCCCGAGAGCGTGGTGGCTGCCTGGCCCAGGCGGATGTACGACAGGCCCACGTCCAGCAGCGTCTGCAGCTTGCGCGCTATTGTTGGAACGTCCTTGAAGAAGGCGGCGGCGTCTTCCACCGTCAGCTCCAAAATTTGGGCAATGTTCTTGCCCTTCCACAGCACTTCCAGCGTCTCGCGGTTGTAGCGCTGGCCGTGGCAGATGTCGCAGGGCACGTACACGTCGGGCAGGAAGTGCATCTCCACCTTCACCACACCGTCGCCCTGGCAGGCCTCGCAGCGGCCCCCGGCCACGTTGAAGCTGAAGCGCCCGGGGCCGTAGCCGCGCTCCTTGGCGGTGTTCACCTCGGCCATCAGCTCGCGGATGGGGGTGAACAGGCCGGTGTAGGTGGCGGGGTTGCTGCGCGGCGTGCGGCCAATGGGGCTCTGGTCGACGTTGATGACCTTGTCGAAGTACTCGATGCCCACGATCTCGTCGTGCGCGGCAGGCTCTTCGTGCGCGCGGTACAGCTGGCGGGCCACGGCGGCGTACAGCGTGTCGTTGACCAGCGTGCTCTTGCCCGAGCCCGACACGCCCGTCACGCAGGTGAGCAGGCCCACGGGGAAGTCCACCGTCACACCCTTCAGGTTGTTGCCCGTGGCGCCTGCCACCCGCAGCGCCTGCAGGGCGCCCTGGCGTGCGTGGTGCTCGGCCATGCGTTCGGCGCGGCGTTTGCTGGCTTCGGTCTGCGGAAAGCGCGACTTGGCCTTGGCCTCCACCACGGGTGCAGCCTGCTCGAGCACCGGCAGCCAGGGCGTGCGGCGCGGGGGCACGGCAATCGAGCGCACGCCCGACAGGTACTGGCCCGTGAGCGACTGTGTGTTGCCACGCACTTCGTCGTACGTGCCCTGCGCCATCACGCGCCCGCCGTGCACGCCCGCACCGGGGCCCATGTCGATCACATGGTCGGCGGCGCGCATCATGTCTTCGTCGTGCTCGACCACGATCACGCTGTTGCCGATGTCGCGCAGGTGTTTGAGCGTGGCGATCAGGCGGTCGTTGTCGCGCTGGTGCAGGCCGATGCTGGGCTCGTCCAGCACGTACATCACGCCCGTCAGGCCCGATCCAATTTGCGAGGCCAGGCGGATGCGCTGCGCCTCGCCCCCGGAGAGGGTCTCGGCGCTGCGGTCCAGGCTCAGGTAGCTCAGGCCCACGTCGTTCAGGAACTGCAGGCGCGTGGCGATCTCGCGCACGACCTTGTCGGCGATCTCGGCCTTGGCGCCCGTGAGCTTCAGGTCGTTGAACCAGGTGTGGGCGGTGTTCAGTGTGGCGTGGCTCACTTCAAAGATGGCGCGGGCCTGCTCGCCCTCGCCCAGCCGCACGTGGCGGGCTTCGCGGCGCAGGCGAGTGCCGTGGCATTCGGGGCAGGGCTGGGTGCTGCGAAAGCGCGCGAGGTCCTCGCGCACCACCACCGAATCGGTCTCGCGGTAGCGCCGCGACATGTTGGGGATGATGCCCTCGAACGGGTGCTTCTTGGCATACACCTTGCCCTTGGAGGCACCGCTGTCCATGATGTAGCTGAAGGCGATTTCTTCCTCGCCCGAGCCGTGCAGGATGGCGTGCTGCACCGGTGCCGGCAGCGACTCGAACGGCGCCTCGATGTTGAACGCATAGTGCTTGGCCAGGCTCTCGAGCATCGCAAAGTAGTAGCCGTTGCGCCGGTCCCAGCCCTTGATGGCGCCGCTGGCCAGGCTCAGCGTGGGAAAGGCCACCACACGCGCCGGGTCAAACACGTCGCGCTGGCCAATGCCGTCACATGCGGGGCATGCGCCCATGGGCGAGTTGAACGAGAACAGGCGCGGCTCCAGCTCGGGCAGCGAATAGCTGCACACCGGGCAAGCAAACTTGCTGCTGAACAGGTGCTCTTGCCCCGTGTCCATCTCCAGCGCCAGCACGCGGCCATTGCCCTCGTGTCCGCCCACTCGCAGCACCGCCTCGATGCTCTCGGCCAGGCGCTGCTGCAGGTCGGCGCGCACCTTGATGCGGTCGATCACCACGTCGATGTTGTGCTTCTCGGTCTTCTTGAGCGCGGGCAGGTTCTCGTGCTCGTAGATCTGGCCATCCACCCGAAAGCGGACGTAGCCCAGCGCCTGCATCTGCGCAAACAGTTCGGTGAACTCGCCCTTCTTCTCGCGCGCTACGGGCGCCAGCAGCATGAGCTTGGTGTCTTCGGGCAGGGCCAGCACGGCATCCACCATCTGGCTCACCGTTTGCGCGGCCAGCGGCAGGTTGTGGTCGGGGCAATACGGCGTGCCAGCGCGGGCGTACAGCAGACGCAGGTAGTCGTGGATCTCGGTCACCGTGCCCACGGTGGAGCGCGGGTTGTGGCTGGTGGCCTTCTGCTCGATGGAAATCGCGGGCGAAAGGCCTTCGATCAGGTCGACATCGGGCTTGTCCAGCCGCCCCAGAAACTGCCGCGCATAGGCCGACAGGCTCTCCACATAGCGCCGCTGGCCCTCGGCATACAGCGTGTCGAACGCCAGGCTGGACTTGCCCGAGCCCGACAGCCCGGTGATCACCACCAGCTGGTTGCGCGGGATGTCGAGGTCGATGTTCTTGAGGTTGTGCGTGCGCGCCCCCCGGATGCTGATGCGCTGCTCACGCAGGGCGCGGGCGAGGTAAAGGCCGCTGCTGTCGGCAGCTTGGGCATCGGTGGGGGAATGGGAGTCGGTCACGGAGTGGGGAAACAGCAGGGAAACCGACCATGATAGGTCAAGCCCCATGCCCTGTGTTGCAGCTGCTGCCATGCCAGTACCATTGCACGCCATATTCATTTGCCTACGCCAAAGTGACCGATCCCACACCACCCCACGTCCCCCATGTCCATGCCCAGGCGCTGACCGTGACCCGTGCGGAGCGCGAGCAGCTGGGAGGCCACCCCGGCCGGGTGGTCTGGCTCACCGGCCTGTCGGGTGCGGGCAAATCGACCATTGCCAATGCGCTGGAGCGGGAACTGAATCGCCAGGGTAAACGCACCTACATCCTGGACGGCGACAACATCCGCCAGGGGCTGAACCGTGATCTGGGGTTTTCGGACGCGGACCGGGCAGAGAACATCCGGCGTGTCGCACAAGTGGCCCGCCTGTTTGTGGACGCGGGCGTGATCGTGGTGGTGGCTTTCATTTCGCCCTTTCGTGCAGAACGCCAGGCGGCCCGGGAACTGTTTGCCCCGGGCGACTTCCTGGAAGTGTTTGTCGATGTGCCGCTGGCACTCGCCGAAGAGCGCGACCCCAAAGGCCTGTACCGCAAGGCCCGCACGGGCGAGTTGCGCCAGTTCACCGGTATTGATTCGCCCTACGAGCCACCGCTGGCCGCCGAGCTGGTGCTGCCCACAGCCCAGCTCACGCCCCAGGAATGCGTGCAGCGGATCTGCGCTTTGCTGTGAGCCTTTGGGCCGGTCAGCCATGCCTTGGGAGCCGTGCCACGCCCCGCACATGCCCACGCGAATCACAACTCCTGCCCAATGGGCGAAAATCCCTGCTTTACCTGCCCCATAGGGCACCACCGTGCCGGATTCTCCTTCTTCACTTGCGGGCGCTGCCCCACCGCCCCTGTCGCCATCGCCTTCCGGCAACGCCATGACCCCGCAGGAGCGCCGCTCCAGCCTCAGCCTGGCGCTGATCTTTGCGCTGCGCATGCTCGGACTGTTCCTGGTCCTGCCTGTGTTTGCGCTGGAGGCCCGCAAGTACCCCGGTGGGGATGACCCCGCCCTGGTCGGTCTTGCCATGGGCATCTACGGCCTGACACAGGCGGTACTGCAGTTGCCGCTGGGCATGGCCTCCGACCGGTTTGGGCGCAAGCGCGTGATCGTGCTGGGTCTTTTGGTGTTTGCAGCGGGTAGCATGCTGGCCGCACTCGCCGATTCGCTCACGGGGCTGCTGGTGGGCCGCGCGATGCAGGGCGCCGGTGCCGTGTCGGCCGCCGTCACCGCCCTGCTGGCTGACCAGACGCGTGATGCCGTGCGCACCAAGGCCATGGCCCTGGTGGGTGGCAGCATCGGGCTGATGTTTGCCGTCGCGCTGGTGGCCGCACCGGTGCTGGCGGCCCACATCGGGCTGGCGGGCTTGTTCGGGCTGACCTGCGCCCTGGCGCTGGCAGGCGTGGCGGTGGTGATTTGGTGGGTGCCTGCAGAAACCGCGCAGCACCAGAATGCGCCCCGGGGCCGCCTGGCCGATGTGTGGGCCCACCCCGACCTGCTGCGCCTGAACCTGGGGGTTTTCGTTCTGCACACCGTGCAGTTGTCCATGTGGGTGGCCGTGCCGGCCATGCTGGTACAGGCGGGCCTTACCAAAGACCACCACTGGCAGGTCTACCTGCCTGCGGTGGTGCTCTCGTTTGCGGCCATGGGCGGGCTGTTTGCGCTGGAGCGCGCGGGCCGCCTGCGCGCCGCCCTGCTGGGTGCCATCGCACTGGTGCTGCTGGTGCAGGCAGGCCTGGGCCTGCTGGCGGGCAGCGGCAGCACACCCACACTGTGGGTGCTGGGGCCGTTGCTGTTTGTGTTTTTCTGCGGATTCAATGCGTTGGAGGCCAGCCAGCCCAGCCTGGTATCGCGCATGGCGCCGCCGCAGCTGCGCGGCGCGGCGCTGGGCAGCTACAACACGCTGCAATCGCTGGGCCTGTTTGCGGGCGGCGCGCTGGGCGGCGCCCTGGTGAAATGGGCCGGCGCGCCGGGCCTGTTTGCCGCCACCACCGTGCTCACGGCGCTGTGGCTGGTACTGACCTGGCCCCTGCGGCCCGTGGGGCGCGGCGGCCACTGAGTGGTGGATCGCGCCATGCCGCCAGAGCTTCCATTGCGAGCCGGTTGCGGCACAATGGCGCGTTTGGCGCCCGGAATCCTTCTCCAAATCCGGCGCTTCTTTCATCCCTTTAAGGCAAAAACAGCACCATGGCATCCGTAAACAAAGTCATCATCGTCGGCAACCTGGGCCGCGACCCTGAAATGCGCACTTTCCCCAGTGGCGACCAGGTGGCCAACGTGACGATTGCCACCACCGACAAGTGGAAGGACAAGCAGTCTGGCGAAATGAAGGAAGCCACCGAGTGGCACCGCGTGGTCTTCAACGGCCGCCTCGCCGAAATCGCTGGCCAGTACCTGCGCAAGGGCTCGCAGGTGTACGTGGAAGGCAGCCTGCGCACCCGCAAGTGGACCGACCAGAGCGGCGTGGAAAAGTACAGCACCGAAATCCGTGCTGACCAGATGCAGATGCTGGGCAGCCGCCAGGGCATGGGCGGCGGCCAGGGTGGTGGCCAGCAAGGCGGCGGATACGACGATGGCGGCTACGGCGGTGGCGACCAGGGCGGCGGCTACGACCAGGCCCCCCGCCGCGCCGCGCCCCCACCACGCCCCATGGCGGCCCCTGCCCAGCGCCCTGCGCCTGCGCCCGTGGCACAGCCACCCCGCGCAGCCTCGGGGTTTGACGACATGGATGACGACATCCCGTTCTAGAAGCCGCGCTTTCCAGTTTTGTAAAAAGGCCCGCAGCACACACGCTGCGGGCCTTTTTTTGCGCCCGCATGATGGTCAAGAAGCGCTGAGAGGCTGAGGCAGCGGCACGCGGCGCTTCTTCTACAACGGCCAGCGTCCTCCCCACCCCCTCAGTTTGTCCAGTGCGGCACGGGGACAACGGCGCCAACACTTTCTTACACCGGTTGCGCCCAACTCGAAGATCATCGGGCGCTTGTTGGCGGCTGGCCTGCGGTGCCGCCAGCAAATTCTGGTTAGTCACAACAACATTCAACAGCACAAGAGAGGGATAGCCATGCCAGGCTTTGTTCGCAAGATTTTGATTTTCATCACCGGTTACGCGTGGCTGCTGCTACTGGCCGGGCCCGGCCTGATCGGCCTGTCGCTGTACAGCGGCTGGAAGGCCGATGGCGACCACGCCTACGCAGCGCGGGAAAGCCTGCAGACCGTGGCAGGCACGGTGACGCAGGCTTCGGAGGTCACCGTCAAGCGCAAGCGCCGCGCTACCAAGCAGTTCTACGAAATCAGCGTCCAGCCCGAAGGAGCAGGCGCCGAGGCCCGCAAGCTGCGCATCGACTACAGCACACCCCAGGAACTGGTGGGCAACCTGATCGACGAAAAAATCACCGCTTTGGTGGACAAGAGCGACAACGACCTGGTGTACGAAGTGGCGGTCGATGGCAAGCCCGTGATCAGCTATGAGACCACCAGGCAGCGCCTGCAGGCCGAGGCAGCGTCCTCCGCCCGGTCCTTCAGCGGCGCTGGCACCTGGATCTTCGCGATCCTGCTGACGCTGATCGGCGCCGCCGGTGTGTGGTCCAACCGCAGGCTGCGTGCAGCGGACTCCAGCCAGCAGCTCAGCGCGGCCTGAGAAATTTTCACAGAGAGGGAGGGAGGAGGCGCCTGGTGCGCCCCTCCCGTGATTTCACAACCAACACACAGAGCGAGGAATGCGCCATGAATCCCAATGTCCTGACCCCTTCGACGCCGGAAGGCGCACCGTTTGAACGGCGCGATTTCATCGTTGCTACCTACAAGCACCTCGGTGTGGCCATGCTGGCCTTCGTGGTGCTTTCCGCCGTCCTGATGGCGACCGGATTTTCCGGCACAGCGGCCAAGATGCTGCTGGCCAGCGGCAACAAGTTCCTGTGGCTGGGCGTCATGGGCGCGTTCATGCTGGTGGGCTGGCTGGCCTCGTACATGGCCGACAACGCAGAGAGCCCGCAAACACAGCTGATGGGCCTGGGCCTGTATGTGCTGGCCGAAGGCCTGATCTTCGCGCCGATGTTCGGCATCGCCCAGATCGTGGCCCCCGGTGCCATTGGCGCTGCGGCCTTCATCACGCTGCTGCTGGTGGGCGCGCTCACCTGGACGGCGTTCACCACCAAGACCAACTTCTCGTTCCTGGGCGGCATCCTGAAGGTGGGCGGCCTGGTGGCCCTGGGCACCATCATTGCCGGCGCCATCTTTGGCTTCAAGCTGGGCATCTGGTTCTCGGGGATCATGGTGCTGTTTGCCGGCGCCTGCGTGCTGTACGACACCTCGCGCATCATCCACGACTACCCCGCCGACCGCCCTGCGGGAGCTGCGCTGCACCTGTTTGCATCGATCGCGCTGATGCTCTGGTACGTGCTGCGCATCCTGATCAGCCTGGCGACCAACGACGACTGAGCCACCATCCTTGAAGCCCCGCGCGGTGGCAAGGGCCGGCTCCTGCAAAGGGGTCGGCCCTTTTCTTTGAAGCAGGCTAAATCCAAGAAAAAACAGGCTCTAGCGCTTGATGAATAAGCGGTAATAGCTATATTATTGATAGCAAATGATCGTAGATGCATTCAGGTGCACCTGACAGGCGTGGCCCAGCCGTCGTCCGAGGTCGCATTCCCCGTGGGCGCACCGCAGCCCCACAGCCTGCCGCCCAACTCTGGCATGCCATTTTCCTGTCGTCCCTTGCGCCCGCTGCTGGCACAATTAGAAACAGCAAGACAGCCAGCATGCACCTGTGCGCGCTCGCTGGCCCGTCGATAACGCCTCGCGCGCCACGGCGGCATCTCGACGACTCCCCATTACCTACTGATCCTCTTTCTGTCCATCATGCGCAAATACTTCTGGCTATCCTTGACCTGTGCGGCCTTGCTCGCCAGTTGCGGCGGCGGCTCGTCCGACGGCGAAGACGTGGGCCCCGCCCCTGGCGTACAGCAATACCCCGGCGGCGTGTGGGAGGGCACGGTGGGTACCGGCGCTGCGCAGCGGCAGGTGGTGGGCTACATCGATCCCGGCCCGCTGGGCACCGGGGGCGAGTTCTACATGGCACGCGAGGCCCCGGGCGCAGCGGGCTTTGATGCGTTTTACGGGCGCCTGAATGTCAACGTCACGGCAGTGCTGGCCACTGGCGTCACGTACTACTCGGTCCAGGACGGCAAATTTGCCACGGGCCTGACGCTGCGTGGCACGGCATCGAACAGCGGCAAGATCGGCCGCACCGACGGCATCAGCGGCAATTACTCCGACCCGGTGCAGACGGCGGCTGCGTCTGGCGCGGTGGTGCCGATCAAGCTCTCGTACAGCAGCCTGAACTTCCACCCCGCACGCGCGAGCCTGGTCGAGGGCACCTACCGGGGTACCGGCCTGTTTGGCGGTGGATGGGTACTCACCGTCACCCCACAGGGCCAGCTCTCGGGCCGCATCGGCGGCTGCCTGGTCACGGGCACGGCCACGCCACGCGCCGCAGACTCCCCGCTGTATTCGATGACGCTCAATCTGTCGGGCGACACCACCTCCTGCGAGGCCAGCGGCACGCAGCAATCCGGCATCGCCGTGCTGCGGTTTGATGCGGCAGGGGTGCCCAACGGCATCTGGGTGTTCACGCGCAATGCGACGGGCCCGAACAACACCTTCACCCTCAACGGCATTGCCGACCCCCGCACCACCGTGCCGCCTTCCACCACGCCGTTGTCGGTGGCAGGCAACTGGCAGGGCTCCTTCACGCTGCCTGCAGGCGTGATTGGCGATACGACCGTCTGGGGCAGCGTGCTGCCGGACGGCGGCCTGTTCTTCTACACCAACAGCAGCCTGGACCACAACGCGCTGTATGGCCGCCTTATCCGCTACGAGAACAACGTCACGAACAACCGTTTTGTGACGGCCAACGATGGCGTGTTCTTCAACCGCCTGCTGGCCAACACGGGCGCCTACAACGAGTCCGTGCTGATCGACGGCACGCTCCAAAGTGGCGATGGCACCAGCACCGCCGGCCTGTTCAGCGGCAGCTTCAGCTACCCAACGCAGCCAGGCGGTTTCCCCACCCGCTTCAGCGTGACGCCCGACCCGCTGTACGCGCTGCCCTCCGGCAAGGTGCCCAACGCGGCTCTGATCGTTGGTACCTACAAGATGGCTGGCACGGGTTTTGGTGGCGACACCACAACGCTGACGGTGTTTGCCGATGGCGCCATCACGGGCCTGACCACCAGCGGCTGTGAAGTGGCGGGCAAGCTCCTGGGCGAACTGGGCAGTGGTCTGAACCTGTACCGCGTCGAGGCATTCGGCTACCTCAACAGCCCCAACGCACCCATCACCTGCGGCCTGTCCTCAGGCCCGCCGCAGTCCGGCTCGGCATCGGCACAGTTCGATGCGAATGGCAAGGTCATTGGCCTGCGCATTCTGACTGCCGGGTTGTCCGTGGCTGGCACACGTGCCCACACCGTGTTTGTGGGCGCCAAGCAGACCACGCCGTAACGGCAGGGAGCACCCCTCGCGCTAGGCGGGGGGTGCTGCAACCGGGCAATCACTGCGGTACCCCTGTGGTCGGCCCATGGGCCTTGGCTTACAGCGCCTTCACCCCGCGCAAGCGCCATGTGGCACGCAGACAGTGCTCCCGCCACAAGCGGGTTGCCCATAAAAAAGGCCCGTCGCACGTGAAGTGCGACGGGCCTTTTTGTGGCTTGCAGAGAGCGGGTGAGCGCCCTGGAAAAGTTCAGTAGCTATACGGTGACCGCAAGGGGTTCACCGGGAACGCCTGCAGGCCGTTGTAGGGCTGGAAGGCATAGCGCACATACAGGCCACCCGCGAACTCGCGGTAGTTGCGTGCGTTATTGAGCGACAGGTGCCCACCCACGAACACCTGCGGATGCATCTGGTATTCCATGGCCGCACCCAGGTTGTAGCCCAGGCCCGTGCGGGACTGGCCGGGGTAGATGGCCGTGGCGCCCGTTTCGCCAAAGGCCAGCGCGTCGGCCGCTGCCTGGACGGCAGACACCTGCCGCGATGGGCTGTTGGGGAAGTACGGCGCCGCATCCTCCTTGAAATACTGCACGCCCACCGAGCCCTTGAGCTGGTAGGACAGGCGGCCATTGCGCTGCGCCCATTCGACGGGAATGCCAAAGGACACGAACTGCTGGGGACTGAAATAGCCACCGTGGCCCACCGTGAAGTAGCGCAGGTTGCGCTGGTACGACAGCCCCGTGAAGCTCAGGCCCGCCGTGAGGTCGGCGTTCGATGTGCGGTGCACATGCCAGTACATCCCGCCACCCAGCTCGGCCCGCGCATTGCTGCGCACGCGGGTACCGGTCAGGCCATGCAGCGAACCGTACCCATAGATCCCCAGTTCACCGTCGTCCCAGGTCAGATCAACGCGGCCCCCCGAAGCGGACACGCCGCCCCAGCGGTCGCCGGTCCGGGCATCACGGACACCGGCAAACGACAGCAGGCTGTCGGTCACCGGGCGGCGCGAGAGGTCCACGGCCACGGTCAGGTCGTCGGTGATGGCTGTGCGGTATCTCGCGCCTGCCGTCACATCGGACTGGCCGAAGCCCAGCGGCGTGCTGCCGATGTCTGCCCGGAAGCCTCCGCTTTCATAGCCTACGCTCAGGCCGACGCCGCTGTCGCTTTGCGAGCCAGCACCGCGTTCGGGCATGGCCAGGGCCGTGACCGGGCCACCACCAAAGCGGCTGATGGTGCCGTAGGGAGAGCCGGGCGAACCTGCGCTGGCGCCCGTGGGCGTTACGCCCAGCAGCAGGTGACCGTCACCCACGCTCATCTTGAGCTGCACGGGCGCTTCGATCTCGGAAAGCTGGCTCATGCCTGCCTCGCCCTGCCGTGCGCGCGCAACTGCGCCCACGGAGAACGAAGAAATCTGGCTTTGCTGCACTTCGCGCAGCTCATCGCGGGCCGTGCGGGGCCGCGTGGGGTCGGGCACGTTGCCCAGGCCCGCCGTGGACCAGGCAGAAGGTGCTGCAGGAGCAGGCATTGCGCGTTGCGCAGGCAAGGACTGGGCGCCGCCCGCATACCCACCACCGTAGGCCTGTGCAGGCGTGTAGTAGCCCGCCGCAGCCGGGGCCGTAGCGCCCATCGGCTGCATGGGTTGTGCTGGCGGCACGTACACAGGTGCCATGGCCGGCGCCGCCGCAGAGGCACCCACCGACCGTGGGGTCGAAGAAGGCAGTGCCGCAGCGTTGCGCCGCGCAGCGCTCGTCGAAGCCGCCGTGTCAGCCGCCGCCACCGGGCTGGACGCCTCGGGGTAGTAACTGGCGGGCGTCATGGGAGCGGCCTGCGCATAGGCCTGCGGTGCCGTGCCAAAGCGGCTTGCACCGGCCGGGTCGGGAATGTAGAGGCCTGCAGGTGCGTTGTTGCTGCGCGCTACTGGCTGGGCCGCGTACTGCTGGGGGGTGTAGCCCACCGGCGACCGTGCGACGGCTGCGGCACCAGGCACTGACAGCCCGCCCCCGGCACGCTGCTGCAATGCCGCGCGCTGGGCAAATGGATTGCCCGAACGTGCAGGCCCCGCCGCCACGCCACTGGCGGCCAGCACGGCATCGCGCTGCGCGTTTTCGGCAGCAACGGCAGCCGTGAAGAACTCGGTGGCCTTGGAATTCTTGCCCTGCGCCCGGTACAACCGACCAGCGGCCGTCAGCACTTCGGGATCACGCGGCGCGCGCGCCAGCGCCACGGACAGCAGCGACTCCGCATAGCCATAGTCCTTGGCGCCCGTGGCCATGGCTGCGGTCTGCAGGATGAGGGGCACGTCATTGGGAGACTTTTCCAGCAGCCGCGCATACAGCGCCTGCGCCTGGGCATAGTCGTTGTTGGCCGCGTACATGCGGGCCAGTGCCGCCATGGCCAGGGGCTCGTCGGGCTGCTCGGCCAGCAAGGGAACGAGCGTGTCGTAGGCCGCGACCAGGTCGCCCGCCTCGCGCAGGCCATCGGCCTGGCGCACGATGTAGGCGCGGCGGATGTCGCTGAAACTCTTGCGCTCGCGGTCATTCATCGGGGCCGTCTGCAGCTGCCGCAGGATGCCCGCCAGTTCCACATCCTGCTGGGTCTTGAGCAAGGTGGCTGCGTACTGCAGGCGCAGGCCGACATCGGGCCGGGGGGTGCGCGCCAGCACCTGGCGCACCATGCCGAGCGCGCGCTGCGGATCGCCAGCGTCCGCGTAGGCCAAGGCCATGGCGCCCAGCAATTCGGGGTCTTGGGTGGCAAAGGACTCGGCCTGGGCCAGGGTGGCCAGGGCTTCCGTCTGGCGACCTTCGGCCGCCAACGCCGACGCAGCCGATGCCTGCACATGCACCCACACCCGCTTTTGCAGCGCGGCGATGTCACGGGTGCGGTGCTTTTCTGGAACGCGGTCCAGCAGCGCCAAGGCGCTGGGCCAGTCACCAGCCTCCGAGGCCAGCAGGGCGCTGGCATACAGGGCCTCGGGCATATTGGGGTTGGACAGCAACAACCCGTCCATCACGCCCCGCGCCTCGGCCACCGCGCCCATGCGCAGGTACAGGCGGGCCAGGTCCAGCCGCACCCAGGGGCTGGCCGGATCGTTCAGCAGGGCATCTTCCAGCGCTGCGCGGGCGGCGGCGGTATCGCCACGCTCCGTCGCTGCGCGGGCCTGGCCCAATGCCTGCGCAGCACGCAGGCGCCCCAGGGCTCCCACCTTTTCTTGCTGCGAGGGTGACAGCTTCTCCACCAGCGCCAGGGCTTCGGCCGCCTTGTTGTTCTGCGCCAGCACGCCCACGAGGCCCCGCACCGCGTCGGGGTTGTCGGCCTGGCGCGCGAGCACACGGCGGTAGGCCGCCTCGGCGGCGTCGTACTGGCCATCTTCGACCAACAGGTCTGCCAGGTCGGTTTCGGCCGTGACTTCGGCCGGATTCAGCCGCACAGCCTGCTCCAGCGAACGCCGCGCTGCCGCTGTCTCACCGCGTTCGCGTTCGGAGGTGGCCTGCTCGACCAGGCTCCAGTAGGTGGCACTGTCGAGCGCCTGTTTCCAGCGGCTGGCCGAGCCCGCACGCGAGGCCCGCTCCAGCAGCCCGCGCGCGTCGGCAAACCGTTCCTGGCGCAAACGCAGAATGCCCAGGCCACCCAGCGCATCGCCGTCGGTGGGACGGGATTCGAGCACGTTCAGAAATGCGGCCTCTGCAGCATCCAGCTCGCCATCGTCCAGGGCCTGGAACCCTGCTGTCGTCCGCTGGCGCAGCGGGTCGGCCGTCCGGACGGAAGCTGCCTGAGACTGTTTTTGCAGGTTCTGGGCCTGCACCAGGCGCGTCTGCACCGCAGTGTCTCCGGGATTGGCGCGCAGGAATTCCTGGTACAGCGGGATGTCGGCCGAGCGATTGCCCGTCCAGGCCAGCGCCTTGCGCCAGCTTTCCGTCGCCGCCTTGCCCACATCGGCGCGCCCGGCCAGCCGCGACAGCTGGGCGATGCCTTCGCGGCGCGTGGATTCGCGGTAGGTCAGGTGTTGCGCCAGGGCCAGCGCAATCTGCGGGTCTTCGGGCGATTCCTGCGCCAGGCGGTTCAACCCCCGGCGGGCCTCGTCCCAGCCGCCTGCTGTGGCGCCCAGCGTCTGGTAGTACTCCAGCGCCAGGGGGCCGGTGGGAGCGCGGTCTCCCAGTGCCGCCTGGTAGGTGCTCAAGGCCTGGCTGGCCTGCCCGCTGCGGGCCTGCTGGCGCGCAGTTTCGATCTGGGGTGCGCTGCGGCCCGTGCGGATGGATTCCTGCAACCGGCTGACCAGCGGGCTGCGCGGATGGGCTGCCTGCAACTGGTTCAGGTAGCGCTGGGCGCCCTCGGGGCGGCGGGCGTTGAGCTCCACCAACGCCATCCCATAGAGGGCCTGGGCGTTCTGGGGGTTGATGCGCAACAGCTTCTGCCACGCCTCACCCGCGCGTTCCGTGTCGCCGCGCTCCTGCCAGTACTGCCCCTGGTCCAGCAGGGTCTGCTCGGCCCCGGTCTGCGCCCAGGCAACGGGGGCCATCAGCGAGGCCAGCAGCCCCATGGCAAGTGTTTGATGACGACGACGTTTGGAGGACATGCCTTCCTTCTCCCTGCGAGGCTCCCGGCCACCGAGGTGCCGGGAATGTGTTGCGTGATTCAGAAACAGCCGGGCGTGCTTTGCACCGCCTCAGCCTTTTTGCTTCAGCCGGGCCCGTGCGCGCGCTCTCAGCGACAGGTACATGATGATCGCTATCAGCACCGCCGCCGACACGCCCAGGACAATCAGCAACAGCGGATTGCGCGAAAGAAACCACTGGGTATACAGCAAGGGGCCCAACTGACCCACATGGTAGTTTTTCTCGGCCACCAGGCTGTCCACCTGCTTGCCCCGGATGACCGTGGTGCTGCCCTGCACGTGTTTGAGCATTTCGGCATCCAGCAGTGCATCCATCACTTGCGACAGACCTGCAGGCTGGTTGCTGGCAACCAGCACCACACTGCGGCCACCGCGCAAAGGCGATTCAAAACCTGCCACCAGAGCATCGGTGCTGTCGCTGGAAAACGCAACCTGGCTGCGCCGTGCGTGCACGCTGGAGTCCTCGCCAAAGCCCCACCAGCGCAGCAGGCGGTTGGCGAAATCCGACATCTGGAAACTCTTGGTTTCGCCCTGCAGGAGGGCCGGAATGGAACTGGCCCATTGCTTGAGCAGGGGCTGGTTGCCGCCGGAGGCAATGACCAGCAGGTCCTTGTCGGCAAGCCGCTCCACCTGCTGGGCCTGCGCCACGGTCACGCCCAGGGCAGGGTATCCCGTGACGCGCCCCATGACACCCATCAGGCCCAGATAGGCCGCGTACTCCTGCGCACCCGGCTTGTCCGGCATCACCACCGCAGATTCAGAAAGGTCTGCCATGCGTGTGAACGGGAACCCTGCATTGCCAAAGGCCGCCAGATCCGGCATGGCGATGAAATGCGGAAAACCGGAGATGTCGATGGTCGAGTCGGCCTCGACAGAGCCCCGGACGTTGTCGAGTGGCACGTCCTTGCAGGCGCCCTGCTTGACCACGTCATAGTAGTAATGCATCTGCAGCTGCGACTGGGCCGGCAGCTTGAACAGCGGGATGTGGAAAGTCTCGCGCTCCGGCGCCATCTCGCCCTTGGGGACCACCTTGGTCAGCAGGCGGTCCAGAGCGCCGGGTTCTTCATGGTTCACTGCGTGCAGGGGCAACGAACGCAGGAACTGCTGGTTCACATTGATGTTGAGGGTGGACTTGTCCGGGTTCGGGCGCGGGGTATAGCGATACCGCAGGTCCACCGGGATGCCCTTCTGGCGCCATGCGAACAGGTCGGGCGGCAGGAAGAAGTTCAGGCGGATCAGATCTGGCGAGTAGCCGGACACGTTGAGCGCATCGGCCTCGACCAGTTCACCAAATTTCACGGGCCGGTCATTGGAAAGCCAGTTGGGCGCGTCGTACGGCTTGCGGGGCTTGAGTTCCGTGACCTCGGTGATCCGTGCCAGCGGGCCGGACAGGGCCGAGGAACCGATGGCCAGTGCCTTGGCGGCAACGCCAAGCTCGGCCTCGTCCCGCCCCATGACCAGCAGCAGCTTGCCATGGCGGTCTGCCGGGTGGCTCACCACGGCCACGGTGGGGCCCTGGATGTCTGGCAGGGTCAGCCCGGCGGGCGCTTGCGCCTTGCCCGCGATCATCACCACCGCGTTGCCGCGCGCGGGGAGTTCGCCCACCAGTGACGGGAACCTCGCTCCCCGGAAACCCGCCAGCGCGCCAAACCAGGATGACATCGTGCCTGCGGCCTGCAAGGTGCCCGTGTTGGGCACTGCGCCGAACACCATCGGCAGCTCCAGCGGGCGCACATCCCGGCGATCAAAGAAAGGCTGCGGCAGCAGCGCCAGATCGTTCGTCTGGGCCACGGGCGCCACCGTCAGTTCCAGCACGCTGTCGTTGCCGACGTTGGCCCACAGGCTGGAGTGCAGCGGGTCTTCGCACTCCATCGTGTAGTGGCCGATCAGCTGCAGGTTGAGCCGGTTGAACTCGGTGATGAGGCGCGGCGGGATGACGATCTCGCGCTGCAGGTTTTCGCCCGCCTGCTGCGTGGTCACCGGAATGGTGGCGGCCACCTGCTCGTTCACCAGCACCTTGATATGGGACAGGTTGGGGAGCAGGGCGGGCGAGTAGGAGTAGTTCAGCTTCAGTCGCGCGCCTGTGACCACTTCGTCGTTGCGCACGCTGAACGCCACACCGCTGGTGCCGTCCACACCCCGCAATTGCAGCGGAAACAGGGCCCCCAGATCCTTGAAACTGGTGCGGTGTACACGCACTCCACTCTCGGTCGGTTGCGCCGCAGCCAGCATTTCCGCCCCAGCCAAGCCCGCTGGTGCAGGGGCCGCAGCAAGTTGGGATACGGGCACGGCCGTCCCTGTCAGTACCAAGGCCAGCATGGCAGGCAGCATGCGCTTGCGCGGCAGCCGCGCTGTCGGATGTCTTTTGGGAATCATGGTGTCGAGTCTTTGGAAACAGGGAAAGGCTTAACGGGGCTTGAGGGACTTGACGGCGGAGACGGTCAGTTGTCCCATGCCGCGCACTCCAATCGCAATCACGCTCCAGAGCGAGCGCAGCGGCTTGTCGCGCTGGCCCGTGCCCCAAGTGGCAATCCAGGCATCCGCCCGTGCAAAGGTCAGCGATGCCAGTTCGGCCTGCTGGCGCAGACTGAGGTTGTCGAACTTCACGCCCAGACGCCCCTTGCCACTGAACGTGACAACGGCCGGAAAAACACCTTCTTCGTCGGACCGGAACAGCGACACGGAAAGGCGGCTGCCCATGGGAATGTCGCTGTCCGCCGGAACGGACAGGCCCAGCCCGTGCTGCGAGAAATCTTCGGTCTTGCAAACCAGCGTGCGGCCGTTATCAAAGCGGATGACAGCGGGCAGGGCAGCCGCCACGCGCGGTGTGCCACGGATCTGGCGCGTCTCGCTGGCCACCGCCACACTGGCGCCCAGCAGGATGACGTTGTAGGTGGTCCAGACCATGTTGATGACCAGCGTGGTGGTTTCGTCGCCGGCGGAGGAGAACAGCTTCCAGATCCCCACCGCAAAACCCACCAGATTGATCACCAACAGCACCACGTAAGGCCGTGCAATGGTCCAGTCGAAATAGGCTTTCTCGATCACGCCCCCCTTGGCCGTCACGTTGAACTTGCCCAGCTTGGGGTTGATGAAGGCAACGATCACCGGGCGCATGATGTACCAGGCCAGCACTGACTCGTACACCTCGTTCCAGAACGAGTGGCGAAAGCGCCCCTGGATGCGGGAGTTGGTCACGCTGGCGTGGGCCAGGTGGGGCAGCGCATAGGCGGTGATCATCAGCGCCGTGGCCTGGAACACGTGGGCCCCGAAGAACAGGTAGGCCAGCGGTGCAGTCAGAAACACCAGGCGCGGCAGTCCGTAGAAGAAATGCAGCATCGCATTCAGGTAGCACAGCCGCTGGCCGAACTTGAGACCCTTGCCAAAGAGCGGGTTGTCGGTGCGCGCGATCTGCGCCATGCCCCGCGCCCAGCGAATGCGCTGGCCTACGTGGCCGGAAAGGCTCTCGGTGGCCAGGCCCGCAGCCTGAGGCACTTCGAGGTAAGCCGTGTTGTAGCCCAGGCGGCTGAGCTTGAGCGCCGTGTGGGCGTCCTCGGTCACGGTTTCTACCGCAATGCCACCCACTTCCAGCAACTCCTTGCGGCGGATGATGGCGCAAGAACCGCAGAAGAACGACGCGTTCCAGAGGTCGTTGCCGTCCTGGACGATGCCGTAGAACAACTCGCCCTCGTTGGGCATCCGGTGGAACGTGTCCAGGTTGCGCTCAAACGGATCGGGTGAGAAGAACACGTGCGGCGTCTGCAGCATGACCAGGTTGGTGTCCTTGAAGAACCAGCCCATGCAGACCTGCAGGAAGGAACGCGTGGGGATGTGGTCGCAGTCAAAGATGGCGATGTATTCGGAACTCGTGACTTTGAGCGCCGCGTTGATGTTGCCCGCCTTGGCGTGGTGGTTGTTGTCGCGGATCAGGTAGCCGACGCCCAGCTCTTCGCAGAACTCACGGAACTCGGGACGGCGGCCGTCGTCGAGCACATACACGTGCAGGCGATCGGCGGGCCAGTCCAGGCTCATGGCCGAGAACACCGTCTGGCGCACCACTTCAAGCGGCTCGTTGTAGGTCGGAATGAACACATCCACGCTGGGCCAGGTGCTGATGTCCTGGGGCATGGGAACCGGGCGGCGCTGCAGGGGCCACGCCGTCTGGAAGTAGCCAATGAGCAGCACCGCAAAGGCATACAGCTCTGCCAGCACCAGGCCATAGCCGAATGCCGCATCCAGCCAGTTGGTAAAGCCGATGGTGTCGGTAAAACGCCAGTAGATGTAACGCGACGAGGCCGAGATCGACAGCACGATCATTGCCAGCGTGGACAGGCGGCCGGGGGTCCTGCTCAGCAGCAAGGCCGCACCAAAAGAACCCACCGAAAAGAGAATCTGCCCCTGGAGATCCAGCGGTACGCTGATGACCAACCCCATCAGCAAGGCACTGAACACCACAGCCGCGACACGCGCTACGGGGTGCTGCCACAGATCCCACCCGGTGATGGCATGCACCACGGTGCGCCAGTGTGCCTGGGGACTGTGGGAATCGGCGTCAGCTACCTCGTCGGCCTGCGGGCGTTGGTCGATACTCATTGC
This sequence comes from Acidovorax sp. Leaf73, assembly GCF_916855635.1. Lineage (NCBI taxonomy): Bacteria > Pseudomonadati > Pseudomonadota > Betaproteobacteria > Burkholderiales > Comamonadaceae > Acidovorax > Acidovorax sp. Leaf73. The sequence continues at coordinate 494,161 of NZ_CAKASI010000003.1, read as the reverse complement.
GCGGCTCCAGCCAGTGGCAGTCGCAGGCGCTGCGCAAGGACGCGCGCGCACTTGCACAGATCATCGGCCGCCTGGCCTTGGGGGTCATACTCCAGCACGCTCTGGTCGTAGGCGAGCGCCTCGCGCACCGCCTGGTCTTCGTGGACCACGCCCACCAGGCGCTCACCCAGGTTGTCCTGCATCACACGCGTGATGTCTTTGGACAACTGGCGCGCGCCGTCCACCTGATTGAGCACGTACAGCGTTTCGGAAAAATCAGGGCGCGGTGTGCAGTAGGTGTGCACCAGCCGCTGCATCAGGGCCAGCGCCGCATAAGACGCCGCATCCGGCAGGCTGACCACCACCACCACCTGGGCCGCCGACAGCGCCTGCTGCATATAAACAGAAGGACCGGGCGGCGTGTCGACCAGCACCACGGCATCCTCCGGAAGTTCCAGGCCCTGCAATTGCTGCACCAGCCAGTTCGGGTGTGCGTCCAGGTGCCGCTCGAAAGCCACGCGGTCAGACTCGTTCACCACGCCATAGGGCAGCACATGCACGCCCGATGGGCTTTGCACGCAGACCGAGCCCCAGTCTTCGCCTGCCAGGCTGGCACGGGATACACCGGCCAGAGAACGGGGATCGGCGCCGAAATGCAAGCCCAGCGCATTCTGGGGGTCCATGTCCACCACCAGCAACGTCGCAACACCTTCGCGCTGCAGTGCGGTAGCCAGGTTGGCCGTCAGGGTCGTCTTGCCCACGCCACCTTTGGCAGAAACGATGGCAATCACTTTCATAGGTGGCCCTTGCGAGGCTGCCAGGCGGGCGCTGGCGCAGCGCCGGCGGCCACGGGAGCACCCGCCAGACGCGCAAAAACCGATGGGAGGTCCACCGGCAAGGACTCCTGGTGCACGGCCTGCTCTTCAGCAACAGTCGGCGCAGCCTGTCCACGCAGGCCCGCAAGACCCGCCAGGGGGGAACGCGAGGCCAGCGCAGCCGCTGGCGGCAGACGGTCTGCCGCTACTGCTGCGGGCGCGGCCACCGGGCGGGGCGACTCGGCGGCGACGGGTGCAGTGCGCTGCACTGCCACAACGGGCTCTGGTCGCGCCGAAACGGAGGCCTGAGCCTGCTGGGGAAGAGGCGCCGCAGCGGTACCGGCGCTTCGGTCTACCGAGGGCACGTCATCGGCCACGGCATTACGAACGGCGGAGACAAGGGGCCAGCGCTCGTTGGAGAGTTGGTGCTCCTGCTTGCGGGCCAGCTCATGGTAGGGGTCTGCCTTGGCCCCAAACTGCTGAAAGAGGTTCACGATGTCGTCTGAGTGTTTCATGGGTCACCGCCAATGCCGCAACATATAGATCCGAAACCCGGTGCTCAGCGCGACAGCTGAAGGTGTACACACCCCCAGGTATCGGCAGGTGCGCATTGCACCACCTTGAGTTGCCCGGCACCCGCTTGGTCGAACCAGCTTTGGTAGACCCCTTCGAGGAAACCACCGGACCAATGCACGTGGTCCGGCCCGAATGCAGCAGATACGGGCGAGAGGCTGTGGTGGATGTTCAACTGCGCAACTTCCTGCGTCAAATCGACCCAGCCCCAGTCGATGCTCGTCCAGACCGCCGTCATGCTGCGCTGCAGGTCTTCCACAGTGGCACACGCTGGCAAAGGATGGTCTGCCGCAAACCGCACGCCCACCCGGAACATCAGCGCGCGAAGGTCTTCCGGTGGCAGGGCCGCGACAAATTCCGCTGCAAGAGCCTGGAAAAACCCTCGCCATTGCACCGAACACTGCTGCCGGACCAGGTGCGCGGCGATGTCGGGGCTCGAAGGCATGGAAACAATTTGAGACATGGTGCAAGCACGAGCAAGCTTCGGGCCCGTTTTTGACGGCCGTCAGCAAGATGAACTAAGGGTTTACCACGTGCATTTTTTGATACATGTGGTTTCAAACAGCGTTTTCGGGAATTCTAGAAGCCACGCCGTGACAAATGACGCTTGTGGCGACGAACCAAAGGTCAACTTAGTTCAACTGGCGGTAACTACGTAGAAGTTTGTGGGTGTCACGCCACAAGAATTAATTATTTACTATTTGGATTATTCAATCCATAGTCTTAATTAATTAGAAAACCCCATTTGTGGGGGTGCACCACAATCGGCTAGAGGGCTAATGTGCCCCAGATGTTTCAGTCTGTCGCACCAAAAATGACCCCGCCCCCGAGGCAGACCTCCCCGTCGTACAAGACCGCACTCTGTCCCGGCGTCACCGCCCACTGCGCCTGTGGGAAACGCAGCTGAAAACCCGCGCCGTCCGCGCTGACGACGGTGCACGCGGCGTCCTGCTGCCGGTAGCGGGTCTTGGCGGCATAGTTCCCCGGCACAGGGGGGTGGCCGGACGTCCAGCTGGCATCTTGCGCCTCCAGGGCGGAGGACAGCAGCCAGGGGTGGTCGTGCCCCTGCACCACGCGCAGCGTGTTCCTGGCCAGGTCCTTGCGGGCCACAAACCAGGGCGCATGCTCGCCGCCGCCACGTTGTGCGCCCTTCTCCTTGATTCCGCCGATGCCCAGGCCCTGGCGCTGGCCCAAGGTGTAGAACGACAAGCCCACATGCTGGCCCAGCTTGCGGCCCCGGTCGTCCAGGATGGGGCCGGGCTCATGGCTGATGTAACGGTTCAGGAACTCGCGGAACGGCCGCTCGCCAATGAAGCAGATGCCCGTGGAATCCTTCTTCTTGGCATTGGGCAGGCCAATCTCCTCGGCGATCCGGCGCACCTCGGTCTTGTGCAACTCGCCCACCGGGAACAGCGTCTTGGACAGCTGCGCCTGGTTCAGGCGGTGCAGAAAGTAGCTCTGGTCCTTGGAGGGATCCAGCCCCTTGAGCAGCTCGAACAGGCCGGAGGATGGGTTCTGACGCACGCGGGCGTAGTGCCCCGTGGCGATCTTCTCCGCGCCCAGGCGCATGGCATGGTCCAGAAAAGCCTTGAACTTGATCTCGGCGTTGCACAACACGTCTGGGTTGGGCGTGCGGCCCGCTTGGTACTCACGCAGGAACTCGGCAAACACGCGGTCCTTGTAGTCGGCTGCGAAGTTGACGTGTTCGATCTCGATGCCGATCACGTCGGCCACGGCGGCGGCGTCCACGAAGTCGATGTTGGACGAGCAGTATTCGCTGTCGTCGTCATCTTCCCAGTTCTTCATGAAGATGCCGACGACTTCGTGGCCCTGTTGCTTGAGCAGGTGGGCGGTCACGGCAGAGTCCACTCCGCCCGAAAGGCCCACGACAACACGTTGTTTGGGCGGTTTGGTATTGGCAGTCATTGCCCCGATTGTATTTTTTGCGCCGTGGCAGCACTGCGTGGGCGCACAGAACGCGTAGCCACCAGCAGGTCATAGAGCTGCTGCGCAGCGGGCGACAGCGATTTGCCCCTGCGTTTGATCAGCCCCATCTGGCGCGTCACCACGGGCTCGATCAGCGGAATGCTCACCAGCGTGGGATGGTCCTTACCCGGCATGGCCAGGCTGGGCACGGCAGCCACGCCCAGGCCCGCCTCCACCAGGCCGAGCAGCGTGGTCACGTGCTTGGCCTCGTACAGGCACTGGGGGCGGTCGGGCACGTTGGCCAGCGCCAGGTCCATCAACAGACGGTTTCCCGAGGTCTTGCCCACCGACATGAAGTCGTGCTGGCCCAGCTCTGCCCAGGTGACCTTCTTGCGCCGCGCCAGCACATGGTCGCGCCGGCAGGCGGCTACGAAGCGCTCGGCCAGCACGGGCTTGAACTCGATCTCGGCCTCCTGGCTGCCGATGAAATTGAGGCCAAAGTCGGCATCGCCCTGCGCCACGGCCACCAGCACCTCGTTGGCGCTGGCGTCGTGCACCTTGACGCGGATTTTCGGAAACCGCTCGTGGTAGCGCTTGACCACCTGCGGCAGGAAGTAATACACGGCCGAGGGCACGCAGGCAATCGTCACCTCGCCCATTCGCCGCGCGGCCACATCGCCCAGGCCCATGAGCATGCCGTCCAGGTCGTCCAGCCACACGCGGGTCTTGCGCGCGAAGTCACGGCCCACGGCCGTGAGCGTGACGCGGCGCGTGGTGCGGTCAAGCAGGCGCACGCCCAGGGCTTCTTCGAGCTTGTCGATGCGACGGCTGAAGGCAGGCTGCGACAAGTGGATCGCCTCGGCCGCAGCACGAAAGCTCTGCAGCTCAGCCACCGCGGCAAAGGCCTGGATGTCAGCAAGATCGAATTTGTTGTTCATGGGCATGGGCTTTCAAAACGCTTCGCTGTTGCGCAGCACGCATCAAACGATCAGAACATTGCAATTCACGAACGTGATTTCACCATGTACAAGGGCTCATAGCCTATTGCGCTGCATGCATCAATCATTGTCAACAATGCAATTCACAGAACAGATGAAGCGTCGCACCATGCCGACCCATGAGCTACAACCTTCCTTGCGTTCTGATGCGTGGCGGCACTTCCCGGGGGCCGTTCTTCCTGGCCGACTGGCTGCCGCAAGACCCTGCGGCGCGCGACCGCACCCTGATCGCCGCGCTGGGCTCGCCGCATGAATTGCAGATTGACGGCCTGGGCGGAGGAAACTCGCTGACCAGCAAGGTGGCGATCGTTTCCAGGTCGGTACATGCCGACTGCGATGTGGACTACCTCTTCGCCCAAGTCAGTGTGGAAGAGGCCCGCGTGGACACGCGGCCCAACTGCGGCAACATGCTGGCGGGCGTGGGGCCCTTTGCCATCGAGCAGGGGCTGGTGCCCGCTTCCGGCCATGGAAACACCACCACGGTACGGGTCTACAACGTCAACACCCGTTCACGCATTGATGTGCAGGTGTGTACCGCTGGCGGACGGGTGCACTACGACGGCGATGTGCATATTGACGGCGTGCAGGGCACTGCGGCACCGGTGCTGATGAACTTCCTGGACGCCTGGGGCGCCGTCACGGGCCAGATTTTCCCGACCGGCCAGCGCATCGACACCATCCACGGCCTGCAGGTCACCTGTATCGATGCAGCACAGGTCATGGTGCTGGTGCGCGCAGCCGACCTGGACCTGCGTGGCAACGAGAGCCCTGCGGAGCTGGATGCCAATGCCGAGCTGCTTTCCAGGCTGGAAGCGTTGCGGTGCGAAGCCGGTCTGCGCATGGGCATGGGCGACGTATCGAACAGCGTGCTGCCCAAGCCCGTGATCGTGTCTGCGGGCGATCAACCGGGCAGCGTCGTCTCGCGCTATTTCACACCCCACCGCTGCCACCGCTCACACGCCGTGACCGGTGCGATTGGCGTGGCTGCTGCCCACGTGCTGCCAGGCACGGTGATCACCGACTCCCTGCAGCACGCCATTGCAGGCACACGCCGTGTGGAAGTGCTGCACCCCGCCGGCCGCATTCATGTGGACGTGGAACTCACCGAAGTGGACGGCCAATTCAAGCTGGTGCAGGCCGCGCTGGTTCGCACGGCGCGAAAAATTCTGGAGGGCACGCTGTTCGTTTCAGAAAACGCATTCACCCACTGATTTCACACCCCAACCCTTTGGATGACAGGAGACAAAAAATGATTCGCCAACACTTTGCGCCATCGCGCACACGCCGCACCCTGCTCACCGCGGCGGCCCTCGCCACCGCTGTGCAAATGATCCCCACCCTGGCACATGCGGCCTATCCCGACAAGCCCATCACGCTCGTGGTGCCGACCGCCGCTGGCGGTGGCAACGACGGCATGGCGCGCGTGGTGGCGCTCAAGCTGTCCACCCTGCTGGGGCAACAGGTCATCGTGGAGAACAAGGCGGGCGCCAACGGTGCCATTGCGGCGGAGTTTGTGGCCCGCGCGGCGCCCGATGGTCACACGATTCTTTTTGGCTACATCGGCACCCACGGGATGAGCCCTGCGCTGCAAAAGCTGCGCTACGACCCCATCACGCAGTTCGAGCCCATTGGCATGGTGAGCTACTCGCCCACGCTCATGGTGGTTCACCCCAAGGTGCCAGCCAAGTCGGTGAGCGAGCTGGTGGCGTTGACCAAAGCCAAGCCCCAGGACTTCAACTACGCCTCGGCCGGCAACGGCACAGCTCCGCACTTCTCCGCCGAAATTTTCAAGTTGGAAAGCGGTGCGCAAATGGCCCACGTGCCCTACCGGGGTGCCGCGCCCGCGATGAATGACACCATGGCCGGGCAGACCCAGGTCATGTTCCCCAGCCTGTTCTCAGCCTACCCTCACGTCAAGAACGGCAAGCTGCGCGCCCTGGCGCTGGCAGGCCCCAAGCGTTCATCGCTGTTGCCCGATGTGCCCACGCTGGAAGAGGCGGGCGTGAAAGGCGTCGAGATCACGCAGTGGTACGCCCTGTTTGCGCCCGGCAAAACGCCCAAGCCCGTCGTCGATCAGCTCAACAAAGCGCTCAACACCGCCCTGGCGGACAAGGACGTGGCACGGCGCATTGAAGAACAAGGCGCCGTGGTGGACCCCAGCACGCCCGAGCAATTGGCCCTGACCGTACGCCAGGAGATCGCCAAGTGGAAGGGCGTCGTGCACAAAGCCCAGCTCACCCCCGATTGAGGCCCCAAAAATACCCTCGCACCCGTTTCAGATTTCAATCAGGCAGGAGACATCTATGAGAAAAAGAATAGGCAACATCGGTGCGCTTTGTGCCGCACTGGCCAGCAGCTGCATCGCGGCACAAACCAGCGGCGTCACGCTGTATGGAACCGTGGACCTGGGGCTGCGCCACGGCAGCGGCCTCACGGCGGCCAATGCGGCAGCCCCCGGCTCGTCGCATAGCCTGGGCAGCGGCATACACACCACCAGCCGCTGGGGGCTTCGCGGCAGCGAAGACCTGGGGGGCGGTGCCAAGGCGCTGTTCCAGTTCGAGAGCGGGCTGAACGCCGACACCGGCGCTTCTGCCAACGCCAGCAAGACCTTTGATCGCGCATCCTGGGTCGGTCTGGAGGGCGGATGGGGCACGCTGGCCCTGGGCCGCCAGACCACCACACTGGCGGATGCCATCTCGCCCGTGGACCCGCTGGGCATGCGCTTTGCCAGCTTCAACCCCAGCATCGGCGTGGCCGCGCTCAGCCAGCATGGCCTGGGCATCGAGTTCGGCAGTGCGGGGTCCACGTCAGGCTCGTACCGGCTGGACAACGCGATCAAGTACACAGCGCGATTTGGCGGCCTCACCGCACGGGCGATGTTGGGCACGGGTGAAGTGGTTGGAAAGACATCGGCCCTGTCGTCGCGCGGGGTCGGCATGGCCTATGCGGCCAGCGGCGTCACACTGTCGGGCGCATTCCAGACCTTCAAGGACACGAACCAGCGCACCCTGGACGGAGCCACCCTGGGCGCGGCCTACCAATGGAACACCGTGCGCCTGGCGGCCAACGCGGCACGCAGCGATGCCGAGACAGCGGTCGGCAAGCACACGGTGCAGCGCGTGTTCTCGGCAGGCGCGACCTGGTCCGTCACGCCCCTGTTCGATCTGACGGCTGCCTACTACAAGGTGGACCGCACCCGCACGGGCGCCGCCGACGACGGCTACGGCCGCCTGGTGGCGTTTGCCGAATACAAGCTCTCGCGCCGCACGAAGGTGTATGCCGAGCTGGACAACACCCGCTGGCGCAACGGCTTCCAGGGTGCGGCGAACAAGGCCACTGCCACCGGCATCTCCGCCGGTGTGGTGCACACGTTCTGAGCAGAACTTAGAACCTGTTCAAGATCTTTTCGGGGTCGCACAAGTCCCTTGCCGGGATGGGATGCAAGGCGCGGGGTGCGGTGGATAGCTCGGCTATCCACAAGCGCCGCAACGCCGCAGACCGCCCGGCAAGGCACTTGCCCGAAGGGTTGGAGTGAAATCGGGCGATTGAACGCCCTGGCCGCTTGCATGGGCATGAGCCCATGCGGCGCATCCGAAGCATCCACTCATCCCGATTGCACTCCAATGCGATCCCCGAAAAGACCTTGAACAGGTTCTCAAACAAACTTGCCGGTGATGCCCCCGTCCACCACCAGTTCGGTGCCGGTCACGTAGGCAGCTGCATCGCTGGCGAGGAAGGCGCAGGCATGGGCCACGTCCCAGGCCGTGCCCATGCGGCCCATGGGCACCTGGCGGGCGCGCGCGGCGCGGGCCTCGTCGAGGCTGGTGTCCGAGAACATCTTCGCCACCGTGGTGGCAATGCGCGGCGTGTCGATGAGCCCGGGCACCACCGTGTTGGCGCGTACGCCCTGGCCCGCGTACTGCTGCGCCACCATGCGCGTGAAATGCGTGACGGCCGCCTTGGTCACGCCATAGGCCAGGTGTGGGTAGCCGAGGTAGCGCATGCCCGCGATGGACGAGATCGCAATGATGGAACCCCGCCCGCGCTCCACCATGGCGGGCAGCACCTGCTGGCAGGCCAGCAGCAGGCTGTTCACATTGACGGAATGGATGCGGTCGAAGTCTCCAACGCTCGTCTCCAGCGGGCCGCCGGTCTTGCCGATGCCCACGTTGTGGTGCAGCACGTCGATGGCGCCGCCGAAGCGCTCGCGCCCCTCGGCAAACAGGCGCTGCACATCGGCCGCGTCCGCCACGTCGCCCACCAGGGTGGCGGCCGTGCCGCCCTCGGCGTGGATGAGCGCCGTGGTCTCCTCAGCCGAGGCCGCGTCGCGGTCTACCACGCACACGCTGGCGCCCAGGCGCGCGTAGGTCACGCAGGCGGCGCGGCCAATACTCCACCCGGGGCCGGCGGACCCGCCGCCTGCCACGAAGACCACGCGGCCCGACAGGTCGAGCGGCAGGGCGGGATGATGGCCTGGCTGCGCGCTCATGCGTCCGTGCCCTGGCCGGCACTGCCGCCGACGAAGGGAATGGCGTGCTCCACCGTGTCCCAGATGAAGCGGCCCGAGGGGCTCTGCTGCTCTTCCACGATGTGCGCCACCAGCCCGGCCGCGCGCGAGATCACGGCAAAGCCGCGCATCACGGCCGTGGGCACGCCGATCTCGCCCAGCAGCGCGGCCACCGCGCCTGTGGCGTTGATGGTGATGGAGCGGCCTGCAACCGCGTCCACGGCTTTGGACAGCATCTCCAGCGCGCGGATCTTGTCGCCCCGCAAATCGGGTTCGGCACGGCCCATTTCCAGCAGCTTGTAGGCGCGCGGGTCCACGGGCTTGTGCAGGTGGTGGCCGAAGCCCGGCACGGGCGATTTGAGCCCTTTGCAGTGGCGTGCAATGGCCAGCGCTTCAGCCTCGGGGTCCTGGGCCGCCGCGATGCGGTCGAGCAGGCCCGAGCAGTTCTCCATGGTGCCCACGAAGGAGCTGCCCACGGCCAGCAGGCCCGCGCTTACGGCGCCCTGCAGGTTCTCGGGCGCGCTCATGTAGATGAGCCGCGTGGCAATGGCGCTGGGCGTGAGGCCGTGCTCCATCAGCACGATGAGCACCACGTCGGTGATGCGCAGGTCCACGCCGCGCGGCGTGCGGCCCAGGATCTGCATGAGCATCACCTCGGTGAAGGTCTTCTTCCCCATCAGGTCCTCCACCAGATTCGCATCGCGGTAATGCAGGCTGGTGAGGGTGTGGGTGCACAGGCGGGTGACGGGGTTCTTGGAAGCAGTTTGGGTCATGAGATGGGTTCCTTCGTTCAGGCAGTGGCCGTACCAGCCAGGGCAGCCAGGGCCGCATCGCGCACGGCAGACTTGAGCACCTTGCCCACGGGCGAGCGCGGCAGGCTCTCGTGAAAGTGGATGCGCTTGGGGGTCTGCACCGGGCCCAGGCGTTCGCGCACAAAGGCGATCAGCTCGGCCTCACTCGCGTGCTCGCCGGTGCGCAGTTGCACGGCGGCCTGCACGGTCTCGCCCCATTTGTCGTCGGGCAGTCCGAACACGGTGCATTCGTGCACCGCAGGGTGCTGGCCCAGCGCGTTCTCCACGTCCACGGGGTAGACGTTGAAACCGCCAGTGATCACCATGTCTTTGAGCCGGTCCTTGAGGTAGAGAAACCCCCGCTCATCGATCAGGCCCCGGTCGCCCGTGTGCAGCCAGCCGTCCACCAGGGTCTCGGCGGTCTTCTCGGGCAGGCGCCAGTAGCCGGTCATCAGCAGGTCGCCCCGCGCCACCACCTCGCCCACCTCGCCCGGGGGCAGCAGGCGGCCATCGGGCGCCATGATGGCCACGTCGCTGAACCAGGTAGTGCGGCCCACCGAGGCCAGGTTGCGCTCGTCCTCGAAATCTTCGGGGCACAGCACGGTGAGGATCTGCGGCGCCTCGGTCTGGCCGTAGGTGGTGCCCAGCACCGGGCCAAAGAACTCGCGCACCTGGCGGATCTTGTCGGGCGGCATGGGCGCGCCGCCGTAGATGAGCCGGCGCAGGCGCGGAAAGTCCGCGCGGGAGGCGCCAGGCAGCGCCATCAGCATGTAGACCAGCGTGGGCGGCATGAAGCACACGGTGCCGCCGCGCTCGCGGAAGGCCGTGCGCACCGCCTCGGCGCCCGCGCCGGCCAGCACCACGTGGCAGCCACCCTGCGCCAGGATAGGCAGGATGTACGTGGAGGTGCCGTGTGTGATGGGTGCGGCCACGATGTAGCGCTCGTGCTCGTCAAAGCCCCAGGCGTGGATCTGGTTGGTTATGTTGGCCATCCACGCGCGGTAGGGCTGCATCACGCCCTTGGGTGCGCCCGTGGTGCCGCCAGTGAACTTGAGGGCCTGGGTGGCGTCGTCCGGCAGGTCCAGCTGCGGGCGGGGTGCGCCAGCGTGCGCAGCGGCCAGGCTGGCCAGCGTGGAGGCGTCCTCGGTGGCCGGCGCCCCAGTCAGCACGCGGGCGCCGGGCGCGCCTTCGAGCAGGTCGGCGCACGCGGCGTCTAGCACCAGCAGGGTGGGCTCGGTGGCGTCGATGATGCGGCGGATCTCGGGCCGCGTGCTCTTGGGGTTGAGCGGTACCCACACCTTGCCGCAGGCCAGCACGGCCAGCAGCGCGGCGATGTGGTCGGCGCTGTTGCCCGCGCAGATGCCCACGCGGCTTTGGGGTGTGGGGTCGATGGCTGTGAAGCCCGCCGCGAGCGCTGCCACGCGGGCGGCCAGCGCGTCGTAGCGGATGGAGCCCTCGGGCGCGTCGATGGCGATGCGGTCGGGCCAGCGCTGGGCGGCCCGCCAGAAGAAGTCGATGGGGAACATGGTGAGGACAGGGTTTCCTGGGTTGCCTTCAAAAGGAGTGCAAACGGTGGGCAAAGCCCAGCGAAGCGGTCCTGGCTAGGCGTTCCGTCGCAGGCAGTACGGTCAGTACGACAAGACGGAACAACGACGCCGGGAGGGCTTTTCCCGCCGTTTACTCGGCCGATGCGCCCGATTCCTTCACCACTTCACGCCAGCGCTTGATCTCGGTGGCGGCAAACTGGCGCATCTTGTCGGGGGTGCCACCGTCGGGCGTGGCGGCCAGCTCCTGCAGGCGCGTGCGCACCTCGGGCTGGGCCAGCACCTTGTTCAGGGCCGCGTTGACCTGCTCGATCACGGCGCGCGGCGTGCCCGCCGGTGCGGCCAGGCCAAACCACGACTGCACGTCAAACCCCGCATAGCCCGACTCGGCCAGCGTGGGCACGTCCGGCAGCAGGGGCGAGCGCTGGGCACTGGTGATGGCAATGGCGCGCAGCTTGCCGGCCTGCACATGCGGCAGGGCCGACGGCGTGTTGTCGAACATCGAATCCACCTGGCCGCCCAGCAGGTCGGTGACGGCGGGTGCGCTGCCCCGGTAGGGCACATGCAGCATCTTGAGCTTGGACTGCATCTTGAACATCTCGCCAGAGAGGTGGATGGACGAGCCGCTGCCCGAGGACGCAAACGTGATGCCGTCCTTGGACTCCTTGGCGTAGCGCACGTAGTCGGCAAGGTTCTTGATGGGCAGCTTGGGGTTGACCACCAGGATGTTCGGAATCTTGGCGATCATGCCGATGGGCTCGAAGTCCTTGACCGGGTCGTAGCCCAGCTTGGGGTACAGCGTGGCGTTGATGGTGTTGGCGATGGTGTAGACGTAGAGCGTGTAGCCATCGGCCGGCGCGCGCGCCACGGCCTCTGCGCCCACGTTGCTGTTGGCGCCTGCGCGGTTGTCCACCACCACGGGTTGGCCCAGCTGGTCGCCGAGCTTGACGGCCACCATGCGCGCAATCACGTCCGTGGCGCCGCCCGCCGCATAACCCACCACCAGCTTGACCGGTTTGGTGGGCCAGCCCGAGGCATTGGGCTGGGCCTGCAATGGCATGGCGGCGCCGCAGGCCAGGGTGGCGACCAGCGCCAGCAGGGCGCGGCGCGGCAGGGATGGCGAAGCTTTGCGCTGACCCAGCGCGGCGGGGGTGTGTGGGCTCATGGTGTCTGTCTCCGGTGGTTCTTGGAAAAATGCCGTCGTGGCACCCTGCTGCGTGCTCTGCGGCACACTGCGCACTGGTTGCGTTGACGAACAAATTCTTTCCCATGCCCTCCCGACCTGCGAATTCAAACGTCCGGCTGCCGGACGAACGTGTGAGTGCGCACACGGCAGACGAACCGGCCGACGACCACGGCAGCCGCACGCTGCGGCGCGGCCTGCAGGTGCTGGACGCCGTTCTGGCCCATGGCCGCGACGGCGCGCGCGTGGTGGACCTGTGCCGCGCCGCCGCGCTGGAGCGGGCCCCCGTGTACCGGCTGCTCGCCACGCTGATGGAGAGCGGCTACGTGGCGCAGCGCGGGCGCTTTCGCTACGTGGCGGGCCCGCGCCTGGCCGCCCTGGCCGAGCCCCCGGGCCAGCCCAACCTGGCCGTGCGCCTGGCGCCTGTGCTGGAGCGAGTAAGCCGCGCCTGTGGTGACGCAGCCTTTGCCATCGTGCGCGAAGGCCCCACCTCGCACTGCATTGCACGCCATGTGGGCACGCACCCGGTGCAGATCCTGGTGATCCAGGTGGGCACGCGCCAGCCGCTGGGCGTGGGCGCCGCGGGCCTGGCGTTGCTGGCGGCACTGCCCGATGCCGAGATGCAGGCCTGCATCGACGCCAACGCGCAAGATCTGCCGCGCTACGGCGGCATGACGCCCGAGCGCCTGCAGATCCTGGTGCGCGCCACGCGCGAGCGCGGCTGGTCGGTGGTGGGCAACCACGCCACGCAGGGCGTGCTGGCGGCTGGCATGGCCGTGCGCAACGCGGCGGGCGAACCCGTGGCGGCGATCAGCGTGGCATCGACCGTGGACCGCATGCCGCGCGACCGCCAGCAGCTCATCGCGCGCTGGATGCGCGAGGCGCTGGCGGCGCACCTGCCCAATGGCATCTGAGCGGGTCTGCGGCACACTCTGGCAAGCCGCAGACGGACGATGCCAGCCAGCCGACGCCGCGAACGCCACCGAAGCAATTACTATAAAAATGATAGCTCTCAGCGATGAATGGACCAGCGCCAGATGGCAATTTGGCTTCAAACCAATGCTTCCCCTGCATTTCCTCCACCCTGTTGACCGCCCTGCATCCGAGTCACGCCACGCACCCTGAGGCACGCCCATGGAACTGAGACAACTGCGCTATTTCGTGCGTGTGGTGGAGCAAGGCTCCATGAGCCGCGCTGCGCTGGACCTGGACGTGGTGCAGTCCGCGCTGAGCCAGCAAATCACCCGGCTGGAGAGCGAGCTGGCCACCCGCCTGCTGCAGCGCACGCCGCGCGGCGTCACGCCCACAGAGGCAGGGCTGGCGTTCTTTCGCGAGGCGCAGCTCACCCTGCGCCATGCCGACCAGGCCGTGCGCGCGGCGCAGCAGGCGCGGCTGTCGGGCACCGTCACCGTGGGGCTGGCGCCCACCACTTCGGGCGTACTCGGCCTGCCACTGATGCAGGCCATGCGCACACGCTACCCCGACGTGCGGCTGCACATGGTGGAGAGCATGTCGGGCCACCTCACGGCCATGCTGCATGCGCGCGAGCTGGACCTGGCCGTGCTGTTCGACACGCGCCTGCACCAGGCGCAGCAGGCTACCGGCGCGCGCCGCTGGGACATGGCGCCGCTGCTGGAGGAAGACCTGTTCCTCATCTGCGCCCGTGACCGACGGGAGGGCCCCTGCAACCCCCGTGGCCGGCAGCTGCCGGAAACCATCACCGTCGCCGAGCTGGTGCAAGAGCCGCTGATCCTGCCCACTGGCCCACACGGCCTGCGCAGCACGCTGGACACCGCCTTTGCCCGCGACCGCGTGGCGCCGCACGTGGTGCTGGAGGTGGACTCGCTCGCCATGGTGATGGCCGCCGTGGACGCGGGCCTGGGCTCCACCGTGCAGCCCTGGGCTGCCATGGGCCGCTACCCCGATGCGGCCGAGCGCTTTCAGTGCGCGCGCCTCACCGACGCGCCCGCGCGCCGCGTCAACCTGCTGTGCAGCCTGCCCGACGAAGAACTCTCGCCCGCCGCGCTGGCCGCGCGCGTGGTGCTGACGGACTGCGTGCGCGAATTGGTCACTACGGGTCAGTGGTTTGGCACGGCATGGATCGGTGGGCAGGACGCCAGCGCCTGAGTGGCCACGCCGCAGCCATCACGATCCGTGATACCCCCATGACCTGAACCCGCTGCACGGCGGGCCTGTGTCTCCCTACAGTCGCCATCACCCCGATGAACGACACGGCAACCACGCCAGGAGACACCCCATGGGTCCCACACCCCCCTCTTCATTCCCCCGCGCGCAGTACACCGCCGGGCGCCACCAGCCATGAGCGGCGATGCTGTGGCCGATGTGCTGGTCATCGGTGGCGGCAATGCCGCCCTGTGCGCCGCCCTGATGGCACGCGAGGCGGGCGCCAGCGTGCTGCTGCTCGAATCCGCCCCGCGCGCCTGGCGCGGCGGCAATTCCGCCCACACCCGCAACCTGCGCTGCATGCACGATGCGCCGCAGGATGTGCTGGTGGATGCCTACCCCGAGGAAGAGTTCTGGCAAGACCTGCTCAAGGTAACGGGCGGCCTCACCAACGAACACCTGGCGCGCCTGGTGATCCGCGAGTCGAGCACCTGCCGGCCCTGGATGCGCCGCCACGGCGTGCACTTTCAGCCCGCGCTGGCGGGCACGCTCCATGTGGCGCGCACCAACGCGTTCTTCATGGGTGGCGGCAAGGCGCTGGTCAATGCCTACTACCGCAGCGCGGAGCAGCTGGGCGTGCAGATCCGCTACGAAGCGCCCGTGGAGCGCATCGAGATGGACGGCAGCCGCTTCATCGCTGCCCACCTGGCGAATGGCGAGCGTATCGCCGCCAAAAGCTGCGTGCTGGCCGCGGGCGGCTTTGAATCGAACCGCGAGTGGCTGCGCGAGGCCTGGGGCCAGAACGAGCGCGGCGAGTGGCCAGCCGACAACTTCCTGATCCGCGGCACGGCCTACAACAAGGGGGTGCTGCTCAAGCACCTGCTTGAAGACCATGGCGCGGACCGCATCGGCGACCCCACGCAGGCGCACATGGTGGCCATCGACGCCCGCGCGCCGCTGTACGACGGCGGCATCTGCACCCGCATCGACTGCGTGTCGCTGGGCGTGGTGGTCAACCGCAATGGCGAGCGCTTCTACGACGAGGGCGAGGATTTCTGGCCCAAGCGCTACGCCATCTGGGGCCGCCTGGTGGCGCAGCAGCCGGGGCAGATCGGCTACTCCATCATCGACAGCAAGGCCATTGGCCGCTTCATGCCGCCCGTGTTCCCGGGCGTGAAGGCCGACACCCTGCCCGAGCTGGCGCAAAAGCTGGGCCTGCCCGTGGACACCTTCACACGCACGCTCGATGCCTACAACGCCGCCTGCCGCGTGGGAACGTTTGACCACACCACGCTGGACGACTGCCACACCGAAGGCGTTGCGCCCGCCAAGACGCACTGGGCGCGGCCCATCGACACCGGGCCGTTCTACGGCTATGCGCTCAAGCCTGGCGTCACCTTCACCTACCTCGGCCTGCACACCGATGACACGACTGCGGTGCGCTTTCACAACCAGCCCAGCCCCAACCTGTTTGTGGCGGGCGAAATGATGGCCGGCAACGTGCTGGGCAAGGGCTACACCGCCGGGGTGGGCATGAGCATTGGCACTGCGTTTGGCCGCATTGCCGGCACGCAGGCCGCGCTGGCATCAAAACAGGCTCCATCGCTTTCCCATCAAGCGCCAGCAGCTATAAAAACAGGAGTTAACCATGCAAGCGCTTGAAGCCCTGACGCGCGACGCCCGGGCGCTGGCGAACGGCGAGATCGTGCTGTCTGCACCCGAAACCGAAGTGGCGCGCCAGCTGCAGATCTGCAATGCCTGCCGCTACTGCGAAGGCTTTTGCGCCGTGTTCCCGGCCATGACAAGGCGGCTGGAATTTGGCAAGGCCGATATCCATTTCATTGCCAACCTGTGCCACAACTGCGGCGCCTGCTTGCACGCCTGCCAGTACGCACCGCCGCACGAATTTGCGGTGAACATTCCTCAGGCCATGGCCCAGGTGCGCGGCCAGACCTATGCCGACTACGCCTGGCCGCCCGCACTGGGCCAGCTCTACCAGCGCAACGGCTTGACCCTTGCGCTGGCGCTGGTGGGCGGGCTCACGCTGTTCCTGCTGCTGGCCGTGGTGCTGCACGGGCAAGGGCTGGCGGCGCTGTGGCACGCGCCCGTGGGCGGCTTCTACGGCATCTTCCCGCACAACCTGCTGGTGGGACTGTTCGCGCCCGTCTTTCTGTTCGCCGTGCTGGCGCTGGGCCTGGGCGTGCGCCGTTTCTGGCGCGATATCACACCCGCCACCAGCGGCGCACCGCTGAGCGCGCCCGCCACGGCCGAGGCCACCGATGCGGTGCTGCGCCTGAAGTACCTGGACGGCGGCCACGGCGACGGCTGCCACAACGAGGACGATGCCTACACCCTATCGCGCAGGCGTTTCCACCACCTCACCTTCTACGGCTTCATGCTGTGTTTTGCAGCCACCAGCGTGGCCACGCTGTACCACTACCTGCTGGGCGCGCCCGCACCGTACGACCTGCCCAGCCTGCCCAAGCTGCTGGGCGGGCTGGGTGGCATCAGCCTGGCGATTGGCACGGCCGGCCTGTGGCGGCTGAACCAACGCCGCCACCCGCAACACGGCGATGCCGCGCAAAAGCCCATGGACCGCGCCTTCATCGCCCTGCTGTTCCTCACCGCCACCAGCGGCCTGGCGCTGTGGGGGGCACGCGGAAGCGCTGCCCTGCCGCTGCTGCTGTGCCTGCACTTGGGCGCGGTGATGGCGCTGTTCGCCACCATGCCCTACGGCAAGTTTGCGCACGGCATCTTCCGCACCGCATCGCTGCTGCGCCACGCGGTGGAAAGGCGCCAGCCCCACCCCATCGGTTTGAGCGCCGACTGAGCCAACGATCCATACACCACCCACGATGAAGGAGACACCCATGAAAAAACGCACCCTGCTGCACTGTGCCCTGGCACTGGCAACCGCCCCCCTGGCGTTCGGCGCTGCCGCGCAAGACTTTCCGCCCAAGAAGCCCGTCACGCTCGTCGTGGGCTTTGCCGCAGGCGGTGCAGCCGACGCGGCGGCGCGACTCATTGCCAAGAAGCTGGGTGAGAACATCGGCCAGTCGGTGGTGGTGGACAACAAAGGCGGCGCAGGCGGCAATATCGCGCACCAGTTCGTGGCCAATGCGGCACCCGACGGCACGGTGCTGCTGTTCGGCTCGGTGGGCCCGCTCACCATTGCGCCGCACTTGATGAAACTCACCTATGACCCGTTCAAGGACCTGGCGGCGATCTCAGGCGGCGTGAACTTCCCCAACGTGCTGGTCGTGCACAAGGCTGCAGGCGCAAAGACGCTGGCAGAGTTTGTGCAGCTGTCCAAGAAGAAGCCTGGCAGCGTTGACTTTGCCTCCACGGGCGCGGGCTCAGCATCGCACCTGGCGGGCGAGCTGTTCAACCAGCGGGCGGGCATCGACATGACCCACGTGCCCTACAAAGGTGGGGCACCCGCCTTGCAGGATTTGCTGGGCGAGCGCATCACCTCCTACTTTGCAGCCCCACCCACGGCCCTGCCGCACATCGAAACGGGCAGGCTGATCCCGCTGGCCACCACGGGTCTCACGCGGCCGGCTTATCTGCCCAACATCCCCACCGTGGCGGAATCGGGCTTTCCGGGCTTTGAGGCGCTCAACTGGTATGCGTTTGTGGCGCCGGGCAAAACGCCGGTGCCGCTGCTGGAGCGCTGGAACCAGGAGATCGTCAAGGTGCTCAACGACCCGGCCGTGAAGGACGCACTGAACAAGCACGGCCTGACGCCCCAGCCCACCTCACGCGCCGAACTCACCGCCTTCATGAAGAAGGAGTCGACCCAGTGGGCTGCCATCATCAAGGAGCGCAAGCTCACGGCGGACTGAGCTGGCCTCTGCGGCAAAGCGGTGCCCCCGCCGCCCCATGCAGGTCAGGCCATCTTCTTGCGCGCCGCGCTGCCGCGTGCTGAAAAGCCGGCCCGTCCGCCGCTGGCCTGGGCCTCACCCAGCAGCCAGCGTGTGAACTGCGCGACCGATTCGTTCTCGGCCAGTGCTGCACGGCTGCACAGGTAATAGCCCCGGTCCGTGTTCACGGCCGGGCTGAAGGGCAACACCAGCTGGCCCAACGCCAGTTCGGCTTCGATCAGCATGGGCTGGATCACCGTGACCCCCATGCCCGCACAGGCTGCAACGATCAGGTTGTTGCCCAGATCAAACCCCGGGCCCAGTACGGGGGCTACGTCTATCCCTGCGGCCTTTTGCAGCCACAGCGCCCAATTGCCGGGAAAGTTGATGTGCTGCAGCAGCGTTGCCTTGAGCAGATCACGCGGTTGGCGCAGCTTGGCCGCCAGCGCCGGGGTGCAAGCGGGCACGATCTCCCGCCCCGCCAAGTAGCGTGCACGGATGCCGCGCGGCCAAGTGCGCCCGGGGCGCTTCACATTGACCCACAGGTCCACGTCGTCGCGCGTGAAGCTCTCATCGTGGTGGAACGGCCGCAGCTCGATCTCGATGTCAGGGTGCAGCGTGTGGAACTGGCCCAGCCGTGGGACCAGCCAGCGGGTGGCCAGGGTGGGTACTACGCTGACCCGCAGCCGACGCTTTGAAGCGCGCACCCCGAACCGGCTCACGGCGGTCTCCAGGCCTGCCACATGGGCCTCCACCAATTGCTGGAACTCGCGGCCCCGCGCCGTGGGTAGCACCCGGGGGCCGGAGCGGTCCAGCAGCGTGCATTCCAGCCGCTGCTCCAGCCGCTGCACTGCCCGGCTGACAGCCGCCTGGGTCACGTACAGCACACCCGCCGCCTGTCGAAAACTGCCAAGCTGGCAGACCGCAAGAAAGGCGTGCAACTCGGGCAGCGAGGGGGACTTGAACTGCATGGTGGTGATTACATCCGGTTATCAGCGCAGATCAAATTGTCGTTTGCCCGCAGGCACCTGGCTCCCTACGCTTCGCCCATCTGCCCCACCTTGATTCCCGAGAACCATGCAGCTGCCCGAAGCCCTTCTCCCCGCCGCGCCCGTCCAGGTGCTCCTGCCCGCCACCGATGCCGCCATCCCCTTGGTCTGCGACTCTCCGCACAGCGGCACCGACTATCCGCCCGACTTTGGCTATGCCGTCTCCACCGCCGATCTGCGCAAGTGCGAAGACACCCATGTGCACTGGCTGTGGGACGCCGTGCCGCGTGTGGGCGGCACGCTGGTGCACGCCACCTTTGCGCGCAGCTACATCGACCCGAACCGCCATGAGCACGACATCGACCCCACCATGCTGGCCGATGCCTGGCCCGGCAATACCGCCCCTACCGCCCGCACCCTGGAGCTGGGCATGGGGCTGGTTCCCAGCCACACCCCCACGCACCAGCGCATCTACGCGCGCCGCCTGTCGGCCCAGGAGGTTGCGCACCGCATCACCCACTACTGGCGCCCATACCAACATGCGCTGGCGCAGGCACTGGAGGCCGCCGCCCAGCGTGGCCCGCGTTGGCACCTGAACTTGCATTCCATGCCCAGCAACGCCTACGAGCGGCTGGGCCGCGTGGCGCCCGGCCCGCTGGCCGACGTGGTGCTGGGCGACCTGAACGGTCGCAGCTGCAGCAGCGCATTCACCCAGCGCGTGGCCGAAGCTTTCCGCCGCCGCGGCTACTGCGTGGCCATCAACGACCCCTATGCAGGCCAGGAGCTGCTGCGCCGGTTCGGGGCGCCTTCGCGGGGTCATGAAAGCCTGCAGATCGAGATCAACCGGGCCATCTACCTGAACGAGCAGACGCGGGAGCCGCTGCCACACGCCAACCGCGTGCGCGCGGACATCACCGACCTGCTGCACGAGATGGCCGCCCATATCCGCAGCGCTTGCCTGGACAACGCCTGATTTCAACCAAGAGGACCCACCATGCCCACCCCCATGAACCGCCGCCGTTTTATCGCATCGACCAGCGCCGTGACGAGCGCCATTGCCCTGCCGGCACTGGCCCAGGCGCCCGACCGCTATCCCACACGTCCGATCACGCTGGTGGTGCCGTTTCCGCCCGGAGGCGCCGTAGACAACTCCGGCCGGGCGATAGCCGACAGGCTGGGCCGAGTGCTGGGGCAGCCCGTGATTGTGGAAAACAAAGGGGGCGCTGGCGGCACCATCGGCACCACGCAGGTGGCCAAGGCCCAGCCCGATGGCTACACGCTGATCGTCACCTCGCAGACCACGCATGTGATCAACCCCGCCCTGTCGGCCAGTCTGCCCTACGACGCGGTCAATGACTTCGCCCCCATCACGCTGATTGATCGCCTGGCCAATGTGCTCTTGATCACCCCCGGCCTGCCCGTGAAGAACTTCGCCGAGTTCGTGAAATACGTGAAGGAGAACCCGGGCAAGCTGAACTACGCCTCCTCGGGCAATGGCTCGCTGGCGTACCTGAGCATGGAGCTGCTCAAGGCCAAGCTGGGGCTGTCCATCACCCACATCCCATACAGGGGCGCTGGCCCCGCGCTGACCGACCTGCAGGCGGGCCAGGTGCACATGACCTGGAACAACCTGTCCTCCAACCTCAGCATGGCTCAGAACGGTCGCCTGCGCGCTCTGGCGGTGGCATCGCCAATCCGCGCTCCCCAGCTGCCGGATGTCCCGACCTTCGACGAGCTGAAGTTGCCGGAGCTGAACCTGACTTCCTGGACAGGTCTTGCCGCACCTGCAAAAACGCCGGAATCCATCGTTGCGCAGCTCTACGAAGCGATGCGTACCGTGTTGCGTGATCCGCAAACACAAAGGGCATGGAATGACCGCGGCGCTATGCTGCCTGATACCGTGAAGCCCGCAGAGTTTCGCAAGGAGATTCAGCAGCGCATCGGTTTTTACAAGAACATCGTGAAGACCCACAAGATCTCCGTGGATCAATAGTGCCCACTCCCCATCCGTGCGGAATGGACGAAACATATCCCCGACCTCGTGCGCATGTGGGCAAGCCATCAGCACGTTGGAACATCGCCTTCAACTGGCCCATCCGCTCGCACCAGCCCATCATCCAGCAACTGCGCAAGCCAGCCGCCGAGCACAGTGGGGTCGCCTTGCCACAGGCCGCTGCCCAGCAGCGCCGCGCAGGCGTCGTGCACCGAGGCACCGGCGTACAGCGCTTGCACCCAGGCGGCCTCGGCCGCGTCGAGCGTGCGAAAGTGCGGCTGGTGGCCTTTGCGCCAGACCAGCAGCGTGGCCGGTGCAGGCAGGGCCACGGCCTCGGGCACGTCGTCGTCGGTATGGATGGCGTTCCACACCCCCACAACGTTCGTCGTGATCGCGCGCAGCAAGGCGCTGGGGTGCAGTACACCAGGGCGGGTGGTCCAGGTGTCCGACGCCTGAGCAGCCGCAGTCTCCAAGGTCGGCACATCGGCACTGTCAAAGCGGGTGCGAAGATCCCAGTCGAGCTGGGCCAGTTCATGCAGCTCGGGGTTGTCGGGGTACGCCGCGCGCAGCGTGCCCACCAGGCCTTCGCCATAGCGGTTCAGGCTGCGCGTGCGCGGCGGATGGGCCTCGGCGTAGTCGCGCGCATGGGCCTCGAAGGTGTCTGACCCCATGTAGAGGCAAGTCTTGGCATAGGTGTCGGCCAGCACCTCGGCCAGCCGGGCGCGGTAGGCATGGTGGTAGATGGGCAGGCGACCTGTGATGAGGTCTTCGGGCATTTCGGGCGGCAGCGCATTCGCCAGCACACGGTCGGCAAAGTGGCGCTGCACCGCAGCCAACCCCGTCGGGTCTGCCGTGGGGGCCAGGGTGATGGAGGTGATCGCGACAGGCTCGGGTGGGGCCACATGCTCCGCGGCAACGCGCCGGGCGATGGCCATTTCATCCAGCAGCTCGGCCAGCGGCGGGATGTGGTCGTCGCGCTCGATCATCGCGGCCACAGCGCCAAAACGCTGGCAGGCCTGTGCGTACAGGTCCCACACCGGCTGCGCCACCGGGTGGTCGTGCGTGTCGATGATGTGGTCGCCGTTGTCGCTGTGTCCAGCCAGGTGAATTTGCTGCACCCGGTGCGCGGGCAGGGCATACAGATAGGTCAGTGGGTCGAATCCATGGTTCACGCTGCTCACGTAGATGTTGTTCACATCCACCAGCAACAGGCAGTCGGCCTCTTGCGCGATGTGGGCCAGAAACTGCCACTCGCTCGCGCTGTCATGCCGGTAGCGGATATAGCTCGACACGTTCTCCAGCACCAGCCTGCGTCCCAGCACATCCTGTGCGCGACGGATCTGTGCGATCACATGGCGTGCAGATTCGTCGGTGTAGGGCAGCGGGTACAGGTCGTGCAACTGCTCGGGGCCAGGGCCCGTCCAGCACAGGTGGTCTGACACCCACAGCGGCTCGATACGGTCAGCCAGCGCCTTCACGCGCTGCAGATACGGCACATCCACGCCCTGCGACGCACCGATGGACATGGCCACGCCATGCATGGCCACGGGGTAGTCGCGCCGGATGGCATCGATCACCGCCAGAGGTTTTCCACCGTCGATGAGGTAGTTGTCGGTGATGATTTCCAGCCAGTCCAGTGGCTGCTTACGCACCAGGAAATCGGCGTAGTGCTGCGTGCGCAGCCCCAGGCCAAAGCCGGTGCCGCGCGTAGCGATGAGGTCATGTGCCATGGCGAAATCAAGGTATCAAAGTGCGGGCACTGGGCATGATCGCCGAGACTGGCACGCCCTGATGCCAGCACCGCCGCGCTGGCGGTGTTCCCATGGGGGGATGGCGCGCAGCGCCTCAGGGGGCTTGTTGCCTTATCCCTTGATGTCGCCGATGGTGCCCTTCTCCATCAGGCACTGGGCCGCGGTCTTGGCCTTGAAGCCGTGGCCCTTGCAAGCGTTCTGGCCCTTGCAGCTGTGCTCGGCCGTGGAGCAGTCGCTATTGCCCTTGCAGTCGTGCACGTTGTAGCAGTGCACCTTGTCGTTGGCGCCGATGGCGGCGCCTTTGGAGCCCTTGGGCGCGTCGGCTGCAAAGCTGGTGGATGCCAGTGCCAGCAGCGCGGCAGGCAGGGCGAAAGATGCAGTGGTCTTGGTGTTCGTGGACAGCATGGCGGGTAACTCCGTAGGCGTTAAGGGATGAGTAATCAGGTGGTTAGATCGCGCTGCACCGTGCCGCGCTCTCTGCCTGGTAATTCGTCCCCCGCACGCTGCGGGTTACATGCAGTCCAAAAAAACTTTTTTGCGTGGTGCCTCGGCGCTATTGCGCAGAAGGTTCGGTCACCGAAATGTCGGTGTGCACCAGCGTCAGCGGAAACCGCTGGCCCGCCAGGTAGTCCTCCAGGCAGCGCAGCAGCAGGGGGCTGCGATGGCGCTCGGGGCAGGCGCGGATCTCATCGGCCGTGAGCCACAGCGTGCGCACGATGCCGGTGTCGAGCGTGCGCCAGTCGTGGTGCGTGCCCAGCGAGCCCGCAAACGCAAAGCGCATGTAGGTGATGTCGTCGCCCGTGCGCGTCTTGGTGAAGCGGTTGAGGTACACGCCGATCAGCGCCGTGGGCTCGAAGTCGTGCGCGGTTTCTTCCAGCACCTCGCGCGCGCAGGCCTGGATGGGCGACTCGCCCGGGTCCAAGTGGCCGGCAGGGTTGTTGAGCTTGAGGCCGTCGGTGGTTTCTTCCTCGACCAGCAGAAAGCGGCCGTCGCGCTCGATGAGGGCGGCCACGGTGACGTTGGGTTTCCAGCGGTGGGGCATGGCGCGCATTATGACGAGGGGCGTTGACGCCAAGCCTACAGCGTGCGCGCCATGTACACGGCGCCTTCGCCGTAGCTGGCCAGGCGGGCCTGCTGGGCGGCGTCCGGCAAGGGGTGCAGCGCATAGCCCTGCCGCTGCCAGTAGGCCTGCGAGCCCTGCACCGAGACCAGCGCGCTGTGCCGCAGCCCTTCTGCACGGGCCTGCGCCCACAGGGGCTGCAGCAACGCGTGGGCCAGGCCTTGCCCCGCATGGGCAGGGAGCACGGCCATGTCGTGCAGATACAGCGTATCGGCGGGGGCAGCGGCTTCAAAGTCGCCGTGCAGCGGGGTGACCTTGCCGCGCACGCTGCGGTAGGCCGCCAGGTAGGCGCACACCGTGCCGCCGCGCTCCAGCACCACCGAGCAATTGGCGGGGCTGGCGAGACGGCGGGCAAACACCTCGCCACTTTCCACAAACCCCTCGCCATAGCAGGCCAGTTGCACGGCCAGCAAGTCGGCCAGGTCGCTCAGCGCCAGGGGGCGCACCACCACGGACATGGAAAACTCGCTAGGTCAGTGCGGCAGCACGGGCGCCTGCACAAAGTCGTCCAGCGACAGACCCTTTTCTTTCAACAGCGCCTCCAGCACCGGCTGCAGGCGGCCCAGGCTTTCCTGCACGGCCTCGCGGACGGTGTCCACCACCACCTGGGTGCTGCGCTCGATCTCGATGTTCAGGCGGTCACCCACCTTCTTGGCTTCAAACACCGTGGCACGGCGTGTTTCTGGAATCATCCAGATCTCGAACCAGCCCTCCTGACGGTTCACCTCGGCCACCGTCAGGCTGGCCCCGTGGATGGCGATGTAGCCCTTGGCGAAGATGTAGCGGCGAAACGCCTCGGGCACAGCCACGCGCCACACCAGGTTGTTGTCAAACTCGCGCCGCTCAATCAGCGTGCCGGTGAAGTCCACATGGCCCGACAGCGGATGGCCGCCAATCTCGGCACCGTCCTTGGCCGCGCGCTCCACGTTCACGCGGTCGCCCTGGCCGTAGCTGCCCAGCGTGGTGATGTTCAGGCTCTGCAGCATCACGTCGAAGTTGGCCTGCGTGGGCGACAGGATCTCGGTGACCGTGAGGCACACGCCATCGGTGGCCACACTGGCGCCGATGGCCAGGTCCTGGCAGAAGCCCTCGGGGAAATCGAGCGTGAACGTGCGCAGCCCTGCGCGGTCGTGGATGGCGGCAATGCCTGCCGTGGCTTGGACGATGCCTGTGAACATGGTGGCGCGGCTTCCGGGTACGTTGGAACGGGAACCGGGAATTTTGCCACCCGGCCCCCACCGCGCGCTGGCGCCGGGTTACTTGGCCCGGAGCAACTCGCCCACTTCGAGCAGCACCAGCTCGTTGTCATCCGCCTTGTTCGGGTCGCGGCTGCTGCTGAAGGGCAGGTTGTTGTCGTTGCCCACCACGATGTGCGTGCTGTCCACGATGTCCACGTTCTCGATGGTGAAGAACGGGAAGGTCAACACGCCGTTGTTCAGCGGCTTCTTGGCCAGGCGCTTGGGGTCCTGGATGTTCATGAGGTCGATGTAGCCAATCTTGCGGATCTCGCCGCCCACATTGGCGTCGCTCATCTCGACCTTGTACACGCGCTTGAACTTGGCGAGGTCGTGGAAGCAGTCCGCGCGCTTCTGGCCCTCTGGGCAGGCCTTGTCGGCCGTGCCTTCGCCGTTGTCGCGCTCGATGATGAGGCCCATGCTGGCGTCGATCATGTTGAAGTCGCCAATCGCGTGGTGGTTGGCCTCCAGCACGTACTTCCAGTGGCGGCCGGTCCATTGCTCGGTCTTCACGTCGAACTCCAGCACGCGCAGGTACTGCTTGCCGCCCACGTTTTCATACGCCTTGGCATCGTCGTTCCACAGCGCGCCTTCCAGCAGCGCGTAGAGCTTGCTGCCGTCCTTGCTGGCGGCCATGCCTTCGTAGCCCTTGGAGCGCTTGACCACAAACGCAGTGGGCTTGGCGTCGGGGGCGCCGGGCATCAGCACGCCGGGCGCATCGGGCGAGCGCACGGTCTTGCCGTCCACCTGGGTATCGAAAACGCCGAGCACCTTGCCATTCAGGTCGGCCTTGATGAGGAAAGGGCCGAACTCATCGCCAATCCACAGCGCGCCACCGGCGAACTGGAAGCTTTCGGGGTCGAAGTCGGCGCCGGTCAGGTAGCGGCTGCTGGTGCCTTCGTGCGTGATGCGAAACGGGATCTTCTTGTCCGGGTCGTGCAGGAAGATGGTCTTGAGGCGATTGAACTGGCCGCTTTTGAAGTCCACGGTGTAGTGGCTCAGGTGCAGCATGAAGTCGGGCGAGTTGGCCTTGGAGCCGGCACCGTTGTCAGTCAGGATCCAGAACGAACCATCGGCCATGCGCTTGATGCCCGAGTGGCCCTGGATGGGCTGGCCCTGGAACGGCAGCGACACGCCGGTGTCGCGGCCGCCCGACTGGCCCATCACGCTGCCCACGGCGTCCACCCGGCGGGGTGTGGTGAACTTGCCCGCCACCTGCAGGTCGTGTGGCGCATCCTTGGGCGCGGCAATCATCGTCAGGGCGGGCAGCACCGCGTGGCCGGTCAGCGTGGCGGGGTAGGCCTGCTGGGCCAGGGCTGCAGAAGAGGCGGCGCACAGCAGGGCTGCACTGGCGGCGATGAAGGAAAGACGGGACATGTTCATGGGGAATAAAGCCAAAACCCGCACGATGCCGCGCCCTTGTGACGCCACCATGAAAGGCAGGCACCAGGATATGCCCCGGCATGCAGCCAATGGACACGGACCTTTTGCCAGGGTCGAGAGTCACACCCGCCTTGCGCTCCCCCACCATTCCCCACCCACAACGCTGGACAGCACCTATTCCCTATGGACACCCTTTCTGCATTGCAATCCCTCGGACTGGAACTGCCCAGCCCCGCCTACATCGCGGGCGCCATCGTGTTTGGCCTGATCGGCATGGCGGCTTACTGGCACGGCAAAAGAGCGCAGCTGCCACGCACCCGCTGGTGGGGCGTGGCGCTCATGTTCTACCCCTACGCGGTTTCGCGGACCTGGATGCTGTTTGCGGTGGGCGTGGCGCTGTGTGCGGGTCTGTGGCTGGACATGCGGCGCGGCTGAAACGCAGGCCAGGGCTGCGCGCAAACGCTATGATTTTCATAGCTTATTGCGCTTGATGGATAAGCGACAGGGCCATTTTTAGTGAAAATTTCTGGCGCATCACACCAGCCGCTGCAATGCCTGGCGCCGCCATACCCCGTGGAAGTACAACCCCTGCAGCACCAGGGCGCACAGGTACGTGGCGGGGTAGGCCACCCAGGTGGCCACCAGCCCAAACTGGCGCCCCAGCAGCCAGCCCAGCGGCACGATGAGGCAGGCCAGGCACCCCAGTGAAATGAGCGTGGGTGCCAGCACCGTGCCACTGGCACGCATCACGCCGGAATACACGCTGGCCCATCCAAAAAACACCGCGCCCCACACCGTGATGGGCAGCACGCGTGCGGCGATGTCGATCACGCGGGCGTCGGCCACAAACAGGCCCACCACCCAGGGCGCAGCGCCAAACATCAGCAGGGCCAGGCCGCCGGTGAGGAGCAGGTTCATGCGCATGCCGGTGCGCGTGACGGCCGCCAGCTGCTGCCCGTGGCCCGCACCAATGGCCTGCGCCGCAAACACCGACGACGCAATGGCCACGGCCATCGCCGGGAACAGCACATACGACATCACCTGGCTGGCGGCCCCCCACGCCGCCGTGGCTGCCGAGCCGTGCGCGTTGACCAGGCTGAGCAGGCCCAGGTCGGCCAGCGAGCCGGTGATGAAGAACAGGCCCGTGGGCACGCCCAGCCGCACCAGGGTGCGCAGCAAGGCAGCGTCCAGCCGCAGATGCGCGGCCAGCGCCCGCGTGGGGGCCAGCACATGCGCGCGGCGCCGCAGGTGCCAGGCCGTGTAGCCCAGCGAGCACAGCGTGGCCAGCAACAGCGCGGCCACGCCACCCAGGATGCCCAGCGCAGGCAGCCCGAGGGCAGGCACGCCCCGGATGAACAGCGGCGCGCACACCAGCGTGACCGACAGCGACACCACCAGCGCGCGCAGCGGCGTGACGGTGTCGCCCGTGCCACGCAGCAGCGCCGCCGTGAGCATGGAGGTGAACAGCACGGGGAACAGCACCATCATCCCCCGCGCATAGGCCACCGCCTGGGGCAGCACGTCGGCCGGCGTGCCCAGCAGCAGCATCAGAGGCCGCACGGCCAACAGCCCCAGGGCGGCCAGCACCAGGCCCAGCAGCACCCCGGCGCACAGCGTGGTGCCCGCCACGGCATGCAGCCGCGCGTGGTTGCGCGCGCCAAAGGCCTGGCCCACCAGGATGGACGACCCATTGCCCAGCCCGAAGATGAAGGCACTGAGCAGCAGGAACAGCGGCATGAACGAGGCCACGGCCGCCAGCGAGCCCGCACCCAGCAGCCGTCCCACGTAGATGTGGTTCAGCGTGCCGGTGAGCGCCTGCAGGATGTTGGTGAGCACCAAGGGGCCCAGG
Source organism: Acidovorax sp. Leaf73 (assembly GCF_916855635.1). Lineage (NCBI taxonomy): Bacteria > Pseudomonadati > Pseudomonadota > Betaproteobacteria > Burkholderiales > Comamonadaceae > Acidovorax > Acidovorax sp. Leaf73. Next base: position 465,538 of record NZ_CAKASI010000003.1, on the reverse strand, counting down.
AACACGAGAAAGCGCCGGTCGAGCGAAGGCGGCGGGCTACCGGGGTGGGCCTTGTCCGTCATGGTGCTGCGCCCTCCATGAGCCCGGGGGTCTGGGTGCTGTGGATGCACACCCGCGTGCCCACGGCCACCCGGTCAAACAGGTCGATCACATCGGCGTTGGTCATGCGCACGCAGCCGTGCGACCGCGGCACGCCCATGGGGCAGTCGTCCGGGCAGCCGTGGATGTAGATGTAGCGGCGCAGCGTGTCCACCGCGCCGCCCCGGTTGAAGCCAGGCTCGCAGCCCGTCAGCCACAGGATGCGGCTCAGGATCCAGTCGCGCCCCGGGTGCTCAGCGGCCAGCGCGGGCGAATAGATCTCGCCTGTGGCACGGCGCCCCACAAACACCGTGCCCGGCGCACAGCCCGCGCCCACCTTGGCGCGCACGCGGTGCAGACCGCGGGGAGTGCAGCCGCTGCCGTTGTGTTCGCCCACGCCATTCAGGGCGGTGGATACCGGGTAGGTGCGCAGAGTGGCCCCGTCCACCATCAGGTGGAGCTGCTGCCGCGCCACGTCGATGTGCACTTCGGGGCCCGCCATCGGCATTCACCCCGCCGCCACCAGCCCGGCACCGTGACCGCGCGTGAAGGCCTCTTCAAACACCGAATAGCCCGACCAGTCGCTGTGCGCAAACGCGAGCCGCGCCGTGGTGGGGGTGGGAATCCAGGGCGATTGCTCACCATTTGATAGCTGTTTGCGCTTACCTGATAAGCGCTGGAGGCCAATTTGGCTTAAAAAGCCCTGCATGCCAGGTACCGGGATGGCCATGGCGTGGCCGTAGCGGGTGATGTCCACGCGTGTGGCGCGCTGGCGCAGGTCGGGGTGGGGCACGGCCAGGGTGGCCAGCGCGGCCTCGGCCCATGGTTGCCAGGGCTGGGTGGCCAGCTGCTGGCGGGCGCCCTGCACATCGCCCAGCGCCTGGTAGTAGGTGAGCACGGTGGGCCCGGCCAGCGCGGCCCCTGTGTCCAGCCGCTGGTGCCCGGCGTTCACGTAGCCCAGGCCGCCGGCGGTGGGGTCGGCGTAGAGCACGTTGTCCCACGCGGGGGCAGCGCCGGGGCGGTCGGTGAGCGGGCTGTCGATGTGGATGTTGGCCACCAGCCAGGGGGCCGACTGCAGGCGCTGCGCAGCGCCGGTCAAAAAAGCGGGAGGATTGTGCACCACCCGCGCCGCCACGAACACGGGCAGCGCCACGACGCAGCGCGGCGCCTGCCACCGCTCCACGCTGTCGGTGGCATGGTTGAAGGCGTCCACCTCCACGCCGTGGCGGGTTTCGGTAATGCGCAGCACGCTGGTGGCAGTGCGCAGCTGGCCGCCCCCATTCACAGTGTTGGCAAGCGGCTCGGCCAGACGCTGGGTGATCCAGCCGTTGCCTTCAGGCCAGGTGAGCACGCTTTCGCGCGCCTCATCCACCGCCTCGCCCGGCGCGTGAAAACCGTGGCGGCTGGCAAAGTAGTGGATGCCCGCCCAGGCCGACACGCGCGCCACGCCCGCGCCGTAGTCGTCGCGGCAGCAGTAGTTCAGGTACCAGAGCAGGTGCTCGTCATCCAGGCCCTCTTGCGCCAGCCAAGCACTGAAAGTCATGGCATCCAGCGCTTGATGGGCGGGCGCTAGAGGCTTTTTTGGCCCCAACAGCTTGAGCGCAGGCATGGCAAACCGCGCGGCCTTCGCCTCTCGCTCCACCGCCTGTGCAAAGCGGCGGTATTGGGCCAGCGTGGCTTCGCCCACACCGTGCACGGGCAGCAGGCCTTCTTGCCACTCGCCGTCAAAAAACAGGCGCTCCTGCGGGCTGTGGCACAGATGGCGCTCGTCGTACTGCCAGCGGCCAGCCACGCGGCGGCGCAGGCCCAGCTCTTCCAGCAGATCCTGCACCTCGCGCGCATCATCACCGGGCACGGGCAGGTAGTGCGCGCCCAGCGGGCAGGCAATGCCGCTCACGACCCCGCCCCGGCTGTTGCCGCCTGCACCGTCTTCCAGCTCCAGCAGCGCAAAGTCCTCCACCCCCGCCAGCCGCAACGACCGCGCCGCAGCGAGCCCCGCCACGCCACCGCCCGCGATGATGACCTGCGCGCGGCGGACTACGCTGGGAGCGGGCAAGGTGCCGGTCTTGAGCAGGTCGCGCAGCTGGTGGCCCCGCGCCATATCGATGCCGGTGAAGCCGCCTTCCAAGACGCGAGGGGCCTTGTCGCAACCCGGCAGGAGCACCGCGGCGGCAGTCGAAGCGGCGGCGGTGGCTAGGAAATGGCGACGTTGCATGGCGTCAGTGTCTCCGGGTGTACGCAACGCCTGCGCCGCTTGCGACCGGCGCGGCCCAGACCAGCGGCCCCCGCGCAAGGGCCGCCCCGCCGCGCTGGGGGCGTCCCCCTGCCCGCTGCGCGCAGCGCTGCGAGAGCGGGGGGATGGCGCGAAGCGGCTCAGGGGGGCTTCTCAATGTTTTCCCCACTCGCGTTCGTACGTGTGCACCAGCGCCTGGTTCGACAGCCGGTTCACCTCGGCAGGCACGCGCGCCATGTCGAGCGGAAAGTCGAACAACAGCGGCAGCGTGTCGGCACCCAAGAACCGCAAATCGGCTGGCAGTGCCTCCGGCAGGCGCCAGGGCCTGCGGCTGGCGATGATGAAACCCCATTCGCCAAAGCTGGGCACATGCGCGTGGTAGGGCGCCGTCTGCAGGCCGATGGATTCGATGGTCTGCGCCACCGTCCAGTAGCTTTTGCGGGCCACCAGCGGGGAGGTGGTCTGCACCACCGCGTAGCCGCTGGCGGCCAGGCGCTTGTCCAGCAGCGCGTAAAAGCTGTTGGTGTAGAGCTTTCCGATGGAGAAATTGGTAGGGTCGGGAAAGTCCACCACGATGACATCAAACGCGTCCGATCCTTCCTGCAGCCAGCCAAATGCATCGGTGTTGACGATCTTCACCTTGGGGTTCTGCAGCGCGTGGCCGTTGAGCTGCGCAAGGCGCGGGTTCTCGCTGAAGATCTTCGTCATGGCCGGGTCCAGCTCCACCAGCGTCACGGACTCGACCGAGGGGTACTTGAGGATCTCGCGCACGGCCATGCCGTCGCCGCCGCCCAGCACCGCCACCTTCTTCGGTGCACCGTGGGCCGCCATCGCTGGATGCACCAGCGCCTCGTGGTAACGGTATTCGTCGGCCTGCGCAAACTGCAGGTTGCCGTTGAGGTACAGCCGGTGCCCCAGGCGGCCCTGTGTGACCACGATGCGCTGGTAGGGCGACGCAGTGCTGAAGACGATGCGGTCCTGGTAGAACTTGTCTTCGGCCACACTGGTGATCTGCTCGGCCCCCGCCAGCGCGGCCAGCAAGATGCCCAGCACCATCACGCAGGCCGCCAGGTGCGCCTTCAGGCGCCGCAATTCGTGCCGAAACAGCCACACCGCCCACAATGCCACGGCCGCATTCATCACGCCAAACAGCAGCCCCGTGCGGATGAGCCCCAGGTGCGGCACCAAGAGCAGCGGAAACGCCATCGACACCGCCAGCGCGCCCAGGTAGTCAAACGTGAGCACCTGCGAGACCAGGTCCTTGAGCGCCACGTTGCGCTTCAAGATGCGCATCACCAGGGGGATCTCCAGCCCCACCAGCGTGCCCACCATCAACACCATGCCGTACAGCAGAAACCGGAAAGCGCCAGGCGTGTACGCATTGGCCAGGAACAGCGTGGCTGGCAAGGCTCCGCCAATCAGCGCCACCAGCAATTCGATGCGCAAGAAGTGCGCGGGCAGTTGCCGCTCGAAGTACCGCGACAGCCACGAGCCCACGCCCATGGCAAACAGGTAGGTGCCGATGATGGTGGAGAACTGCAGCACCGAATCGCCCAGCACATACGACGCCAGCGCGCCCGCCGCCAGCTCGTACAGCAGGCCGCAGGCGGCCACCACGAACACGCTGATGAGCAGGGCGATTTCGATGGGGCGGGGGCCGGCGGTGGCGCCCGGGGCCTCGGACGGCGAGGCAGGAGAAGTCAGGTCGGATTGCAAGGCAGGTACCGGCGCGCCGCAGGGGCGCGCGCCGTTTCAGGCAAGGTGCGTCAGTGAATGGCCGCCGCCACGATGATGCTGATCCCCAGGCACATCGCCGCCACCACCATGGCCAGGGCCTTGTTTTGTTTCTCGACGATCTCGCGCCACAGGTCGTAGGGCGTGATCTTGTCCACGATGACAAAACACAGCCAGAAAATGACCACGCCAATCAGCGCGTACAGCATGGACCCGAGGAAGGCTGCGGGCCGGAGCCATTCGATTCCCATCATGGTGTGAACTCCTTGAAACGGTGGTGTGTAGGTGGTGGTGGGGTGGTGAAGACGGGGCTCATGGATCTGTCTGCAGGCAGGCGCCTTGGAGCGCCCGCCTACTTGTGGCTTCCGCCGGACGAGTATCCGCCGAACGAGCCGCCCGAGCTGCGGTAGCCGCTGCCCGATGACCCCGAACAATTGCTCAGGATGATCAGCAGGATGATGATGATGATCGCAATCAGGATGATGGTGCCGCAGCCCAGGCCCGACTTGGCGGTGAAGGGGCCGGGGTCGTCGCGCTGCAGTACATCGGCCTTGTCTTCGAGCTTGAAGGCCTTGGCCACGGTGTCGCTGGCCAGCTTGTCACCGGCGGACCAGGTGACTTCGTTCGGCGTCTGCTCCAGCGACAGCAGGCCCTTGGCGCTCGCAAAGTCGCGGTTGCTGGTTTTCTGGCCCCGCGTGACCTGCCAGTAGAACTCGCCCAGCACGTAGGTGGTTTCAGCCTCGTAGGTGTACTTGAGCTCGTATTTGGTGCCCATGTAGGTGGCGGTGCGACCGTTGGAGGAGAGCTGCGGCGCGCCGGTGGTGGGGCGCACCATGCTCCAGCCTTCTTCGGAATCGACCAGGAAGGCAAACCCGCGCTTCTGGTTGTAGAGCAGGTATTCGCTCCAGCCAAAGTGCTCGTCGTCGCCCGGCTCCACGCCCATGCGGTGCTGAAAACCCACCACCTGCCAGTGCACACCCTGCAGCTGGCCCTTGCTGCCCAGCGGAATGAGGGGCTGCACGGGCTCGTCCTGCTCGGCCGAGCGCAGTTCGCCGCCCACGCCGCTATCGAGGCTGATGATGCTGGCGCAGGAACCGCAGGTGATGCTTTTGGTGCCCGCCAGCTTCACCTGCACGGGCGCGCCGCAGTGCGGGCAGTTGAACTGGCGGCCTTTTTCGTCCTTGGCGGATTCGTCCTTGAGGCCCTGGAGCTGCAGGTCTTCCAGCAGTACCGACTTGCCGCGCTCCACGTTGGGCGGGGTGTGGCCGTAGTCGATGCTGACCACTTCACCGTCGGCGCTGCGCAGCTCGACCATGCCAAAGGGCTGGCCCAGCGGCGGCAGCTTGGGCAGCTCGCCCTGGGCAGAGATCAGCGATGCCTGGCCGGTGTAGGCCACGCTGTAGGGCTTGCCGTTGATGGCGGTGGTGGTGCCGATGCGAAAGCGCTCGGGCGCAGGCATTTCGCGGCCGGGGTCGATGGGGCGCGTGAAGACATAGGCACCGTTGTCCTCGCCCAGCGTGGCCAGGGTGCCGTCGTTCAGGAAGGCGGCCCATTCGGTCCAGACCCCTGCATCGCCTTTGTATTGCAGGCGACCCACCAGGGTGAAGGGCACATCCTTGCCGTCGAGCTGGATGCGCCCGCTGGCCATGAGCTGCAGGGGGCTGTGGTCGTCGAACAGCTCGGCCATCTTGCCCAGGCGCGTGAGCACGTCGCCGCTGCGCACAACGGTGCTCTGGCAGTAGCCGCAGACGGCGTGCGTGGACTGCGCGCTGCGGAATTCAACCGGCGCGCCGCAGCCCGGGCAGGGCGCGCGGTAGTAACGCTGTGTGGGGTCGGTGGCCATCGTGGGGCTGCTGCCTGCGCCGCGCTACACGGCTTTGAGGCCTTTTTGGCCTCTAGCGCTTATCCCTCCAGCGCAAACAGCTATATTTATGATAGCAACCGGGTTCAGACCAGCTTCTTGAGCAGCTCAGCCTTCTTGGCGTCGAACTCTTCCTGCGTGAGGATGCCCTTGGACTTGAGTTCGCCCAGCTTTTCCAGCGTTGCCATGACCTCTTCGGGCTTGACACCCACCGGGGTCGCTGCGGCCTGCGCTGCCGCAGCAGCAGCGGGAGCCACCGGGGTCTGCAGGCCCTGCTGCAGGTTTTGCGCCAGCACCTGGCCCAGCGCCACGCCCGCGCCGAGGCCCATCGCATCGCCCGCAATGCCGCCACCACCGCCACTGGCTTCGGCGAACTTGGGGATGGCCTGCGCCGTCTGGTACTGCATGAATTTGGCCATGTCGTTACCCACCATGCCCATGCCGATCTTCTGGTCGAGGATCTTTTGCAGCTCTTCGGGCAGCGAGACGTTCTGCACCGTGAGAGATTCGATCAAGATGCCCAGCTTGGCAAAGATGGGCGCCAGTTCCTTGACCATCGCCTCCGCAAACATCACCTGGTTGGCCGCCAGGTCGAGGAACGGCAGGCCGCTGCCCGCAATGGCGTTGCTGATGTTCTGCAGCACCAGGCCGCGCAGCTGGCCTTCCAGGTCGGCCACGGGGTAGGACTCGCGCGTGCCCGAGATTTCGGTGTGGAAAGCCTTGGGGTCGGCAATGCGGAAGGCGTAGTTGCCGAACGCGCGCAGGCGCACGGCGCCAAAGTCCTTGTCGCGGATCGTGATGGGCTGGGGTGTGCCCCACTTCTGGTCGATCTGCTGGCGTGTGCTGAAGAAGTACACATCGCTCTTGAAGGGGGACTCAAAGAGCTTGTCCCAGTTCTTCAGGTAGGTCAGCACCGGCAGCGTCTGCGTGGTGAGCTTGTAGGTGCCGGGGCCAAACACATCGGCCACCTGGCCTTCGTTGACGAAGATGGCCATCTGCGACTCGCGCACCACCAGCGTGCCGCCGTTCTGGATTTCCATGCCCGCCATGGGGAAGCGCCAAGCCAGCGTGCCGTCCCCCTCTTCGGTCCATTGAATGATGTCAATGAACTGTTTCTTGATGAAGTCCATGAGGGCCATGTGTGCTCCCAAAGCAAAAGAGGGGGTTGAAAAGAGCGGCCATCATAGCAACGGGGGCATGGCGCGGAGCGGCTTTTTTTGAGCCCCATCGATGAACTGGTTCACGCGCTGAACCAGTTTGGTTGGCATGGCGCCGCCCGACCGGGATGGATGGCCGCTTGATAGTGGCTATCTCCGGCTTAGTCATGATCAATTAGCCAACGCTATTGAGAATTACTACCATTTCAACATCCCTGCACACCACCGCAGGCCCTGATGAAGAAGTGAAAAGGAGTCCGCCATGTCCCACATCCGCCGCGCTGCCCGCCAGAACAAAACCATGCTGATGAAAACGGGCAGCTACTACGTGATCCACATTTGCGTGGCCGCCCTGGTGGCCTATGCCGTCACGGGCAACCTGTGGGCCTCGCTCACGCTGAGCCTGCTGGAGCCCACGGTGCAGGCGGTGGCCTTCTTCTTCCATGAAAAGGCGTGGGACCGGGCTGCGCGGCGCGGCGCTGACGACGCCACACAGGCACCCAGCCCAGCCGCCTTGCAGGCCGTTTGAACCAACGTCTGAACCACCCGTACGAAGGAGCCCCCATGTACAGCATTCCCTTGCGCAGCCGCACCGCTACCGGCTTGGCCTTTCAACGCTGGCTCGTTCACCGGCTGGCCGGGCTGGCTGTAGCCAGCTGAGGTCGCCCGAGGCCACTCCAGCGCTGGCGCTGAAAACAACAATGCCCCGGCTGGCGGGGCATTGTGGGGAGCGCGGGAGAAACGACTCAGGCCTTTACGTCCAGCAGCGAACCCATCATTTCGTCTTGTGCCTTGATGGTCTGCAGATTGGCTTTGAAGGCGTAGGTGGCCGACATCTGCTCGACCGCCTCCTTCTCCAGCGCCACGCCCTCGGCCTCTTGCTGGCGCTGCACGGTGGCGCGCACGCCAGCGCTGTCGGCGGCCTCTTCCTGCGCCACCACCTGGCGGCGGTAGTTGGGGGTGTTCATGTTGGCCACGTTGTTGGCCGAGGCATCCAGCCGCAACTGCGCGGCCTGCAGGCCGGAACTGCCAATCGAAGAAATGGTTGCCATGGTGTGCCCCGCTCAAAAGCGCCAAAGAGCTGGCATTGTCTGCCTGCGCCGCGCTGCGGGCAAGTCATCAACCATGGGCCTCCAGTAGGCATTGTGCAAACGCCTGCGCCGCCCTCGGCGGTTGCGGCGACTTGCGCAGCACGCTTACAAACTGGCAGCGGTAGTGGAACTGCGCGGGCAGAACGGCCTGCATGAGCCCCTGGCGCTCGAAGCCTTCGGCGTAGTGGTCGGGCAGAAAACCCAGGTAGCAGCCTGAGAGGATCAGCGTGGCAATCGACTCCTGGTCGAACCCGGTGGCCTTGCGCGGCAGGCGGGTGCTGTGGCTCAGCTCCATGTTGGGCGAGTGGTAGCCCAGGCCCGCAAACTGGTAGACGCGCAGGGATTCCCAGGTGAGCGCAGCATGGTCGGTGCCGTACAGCGGGTGGCGCGCACCGCAGTACAGCAGCATGGTTTCGGCAAACAGGTCGGCATAGACCAGGCTTTGCGACGTGCGGTGCGCCGGGATGATGCCCACGTGGAAGCTGCCGTCGATCAGCCCGCGCTCGATGGCCGGGATGGACGCCACGTGCATCTGCAGGCTGACTTCCGGCGCTTGGCTGGCAAAGAGCGCAATCGCATCGCCGATGTGCGCGGCCGGGTTGCTGGCGGTCTTGTCGAACACCGCCACCTCCAGCCGCCCGCCCATGCGGCGGTGGATGTCATCGATGCTGCTGCGAAAGGCGTCCACGGCCGACAGCAGGCGCAGGGTCTCGTCGTACACGCGCTGCCCCTCGGCCGTGAGGGCAAAACCGGCCCGGCCCCGGCGGCACAAGGTGAGGCCCAGGCGGGTCTCCAGGTCCTTCATGTGGCGGCTGACGGTGCTGGTGCCAATGTTCAGCTCCAGTTCGGCGGCCGACATGCCGCCGCACTCGACCACGCTCTTGAAGACCTGCAAGAGGCGCAGGTCCATGTCGCTGAGCTGGCCCAGTACGGCGCGGTGTTTGGGGGAAGGGTGGGGTGGAGGTGTTTTTACTTGCATAAACCGTCAAGTAAACATTGATATTGGAGTATTGGAGAGATTAACAGGCAGCGCAACAATGCCCTACGTCAAGCCCCAGACCGCTGGGGTTGCCCGCCTTTTGTCGCCGCCTTTGCACTGGAGAACCCCATGAGCTTCGTCAACATCGAAAAACCCGCCGCAGGTGCCGAAGGCCCCCGCATGGACGCCGAGTGGCTGGACGCGCACTGGATGCCCTACACGGCCAATCGCCAGTTCAAGGCCAACCCGCGCATGATCGTGGAGGGCAGCGGCGCCTACTACACCGACGCGGACGGTCGCAAGATTTTTGATGGCCTCTCGGGCCTGTGGTGTGCGGGCCTGGGCCATGGCCGCCGCGAGATCGCCGAGGCCATTGGCAAGCAGGCGATGAAGCTGGACTACGCGCCCGCCTTCCAGTTCGGCCACCCGCTGTCGTTCGAGCTGGCCAACCGGGTCAAGGAACTGACGCCTGCGGGCCTGGACTATGTGTTCTTCACCGGCTCGGGCTCCGAGTCGGCCGACACCTCGCTGAAGATGGCGCGCGCTTACTGGCGCAACAAGGGCCAGGCGAGCAAAACCCGCCTGATCGGCCGCGAAAAGGGCTACCACGGCGTGAACTTCGGCGGCATCTCGGTGGGCGGCATTGTTGCCAACCGCAAGATGTTCGGCCAGGGCATTGAAGCCGACCACCTGCCCCACACCCAGCCACCCGCTGGCTCGTTCCACAAAGGCATGCCGCCCACGGGCAAAGAGCTGGCCGACCGCCTGCTGGACGTGATTGCGCTGCACGACGCATCGAACATTGCCGCCGTGATCGTGGAACCTTTCTCGGGCTCGGCCGGTGTGGTGATCCCGCCCGTGGGCTACCTGCAGCGCCTGCGCGAGATCTGCACGCAGAACAACATCCTGCTGATTTTTGACGAAGTGATCAGCGGCTTTGGCCGCAGCGGCGCCTGGACCGGGGCAGAAGCCTTTGGCGTGACGCCCGACATCCTGAACTTTGCCAAGCAGGTGACCAACGGCGCGCAACCGCTGGGCGGCGTGGTGGCCACCAAGGAGATCTACGACACCTTCATGGCGGCGGGCGGCCCGGAGTACATGCTGGAGTTCGCGCACGGCTACACGTACTCGGCCCACCCTGTGGCCTGCGCGGCGGGCATTGCGGCGCTCGACATCCTGCAGAAGGAAGACATGATCGGCCGCGTGAATGCGCTGGCGCCGTACTTCGAGCAAGCCGTGCACAGCTTGAAGGGCGCCAAGCATGTGGCTGACATCCGCAACTTTGGGCTGGCTGCTGGCTTCACCATTGCCGCGCTGCCGGGCGAGCCGGCCCGCCGCCCCTATGAAATTGCGATGAACTGCTGGAAGAAGGGCTTTTACGTGCGCTACGGTGGCGACACCATCCAGCTGGCGCCGCCCTTCATCAGCGAGAAGGCCGAAATCGACCGCCTGATCAACGCACTGGGCGATGCCCTGGCTGAAACGGCGTGATGACACACCCCGGCCCGTGCACGGCGGCCGCTGGCCTGGCGCGCGCCGTTTCATCCGCCAGCGGGAATACTCCTGATTCAATAGCTGCTAGCGCTTTCTAGATAAGCGCTAGCAGCACTTTTTACCCATATTTTTGCCATGAACCACGACAAGAACGTCACCACCACCGTCGGCCACCTGATCGACGGCAAGATCGTTGCGGACACGGCGCGCACGCAGCCGGTGTTCAACCCCGCCACGGGCCAGTCGACCACCAGCGTGGCGCTGGCCAGCAAGGCTACTGTGGAGGCCGCCATTGCTTCGGCCGAAGCCGCCTTCCCGGCCTGGCGCAACACGCCGCCCCTGAAACGCGCCCGCGTGATGAGCAAGCTGAAAGTCCTGCTCGAAGAAAACGCCGACAAGATCGCCGCCCTGATCACCGCCGAACACGGCAAGGTGCTGGCCGATGCACACGGTGAGCTGCAGCGTGGCATTGAAAACGTCGAATACGCGAGCTACGCGCCCGAGCTGCTCAAGGGCGAGCACAGCCGCAACGTGGGCCCCAGCATCGACTCATGGAGTGAGTTCCAGGCGCTGGGCGTCACCGCAGGCATCACACCCTTCAACTTCCCGGCCATGGTGCCGCTGTGGATGTGGCCCATGGCCGTGGCCTGCGGCAACACCTTTGTGCTCAAGCCTTCGGAGCGCGATCCCTCCTCCACGCTGTTCATCGCCCAGCTTGCGCTGGAAGCGGGCCTGCCGCCCGGCGTGCTGAACGTCGTCAACGGCGACAAGCTGGCCGTGGACACCCTGCTGCAGGACCCGCGCGTGAAGGCCGTGAGCTTTGTGGGCTCCACGCCGATTGCCGAATACATATACAGCGAAGGCTGCAAACACGGCAAGCGCGTGCAGGCCCTGGGCGGCGCCAAGAACCACGCCGTGCTCATGCCCGACGCGGACGTGGACAACGCCGTGAGCGCCTTGATGGGCGCGGCCTACGGATCGTGCGGCGAGCGCTGCATGGCCATCCCGCTGCTGGTGGCCGTGGGCGACGAAGTGGGCGACGCCGTGATCGCGGGCCTGAAGACCGAGATCGCCAAGATGAAGGTCGGCCCAGGCACCGACAACAGCAACGACATGGGCCCGCTGGTCACGAAGCCGCACTTCGAGAAGGTGAAGGGCTATGTCGACCAGGGCGTGGCAGAGGGCGCCACGCTGGTGGTCGATGGCCGCGGCGTGAAGGTTGCGGGCCATGAGGAAGGCTACTTTTTGGGCGCGTGCCTGTTCGACAACGTCAAGCCCGGCATGAAGATCTACCAGGAAGAGATCTTCGGCCCCGTGCTCGGTGTGGTGCGCGTGAAGACGCTGCAGGAAGCCATGCAGCTCATCAACGACCACGAATACGGCAACGGCACCTGCATCTTCACGCGCGACGGCGAGGCCGCCCGCTACTTCACCGACCACATCCAGGTGGGCATGGTGGGCGTGAACGTGCCCCTGCCCGTGCCGGTGGCTTACCACTCGTTCGGCGGCTGGAAGCGTTCGTTGTTTGGCGACCTGCACGCCTACGGCCCCGACGCCGCGCGCTTCTACACCAAGCGCAAGACCATCACCCAGCGCTGGCCCAGCGCCGGTGTGCGCGAGGGCGCGGTGTTCAGCTTTCCGAGCAGCCGATAGAGCGCAGCGCGCGCCCAGGGCCCGTTCAAAGTCCCCCCGAGGGGGTGACAGACAGGCCGGGGAGTGCGTTCGCGTGTGTGAAATGCCTCTTGCAGCATATTCGTTGACCGCTCCCGTGTTGCCGTCATAGTATTCCTGAGCCTATCACTCACTAATGGAGGAGAACTCATGGAAGCATTTATGGGGATGATCATGCCGGTCGGTTTCAACTACGCGCCGCGCGGCTGGGCGTTCTGCAACGGACAGACGGTTCCTATTCAGCAAAACTCAGCCATGTTCGCCTTGCTGGGAACCACGTACGGGGGGGATGGCGTGAACACCTTCGGCCTGCCGGATTTGCGAGGCAGGGTCCCCGTCGGATCACAAGCCGCTGGACCAGGATTGACCCCCATTGCACAAGGCGAGAAGGCGGGTACCAACACCAACACTGTGATTGGCACGGGCTCGGCCACGGTGACACTCAATGCCTCGAATCTGCCACCGCACACGCACCCGGCCACCTTCGACCCCGCAGGGCTCACGGGCACAACGCATTTGCAGGCGTCCACGGGCACCACGGGCACCAGCACGACTCCCGCCAATGGCTCTTTCCTCAGCGCATCGCCGAGTGGCCCGAGCAGCGCATCCATCTACTCACCGACCGCAACGGGTCCTGTCAACCTGGGCGGCGTCAGCACCGCCATTGGTGGTACAGGTGCGGTGACGGTGGGCGCCAATACCGGCGGCCAGCCGTTGGCCGCCCCCGTGACGACCACAGCCACGGTGTCCAACATGCAGCCGTATCTGGGCCTCAACTACATCATTTGCATGGAAGGCATCTTCCCGTCGCGCAACTGAGATCGTTGGACGGTCTCGCGCAAGCAGCGCTGCGGTCGCTGCGTGCGGCGTGGGCACCTGTGCGGCTGTCGCATAGCTGCACTGGGGCACCTGGTCTGGGGCATGGATTGTCTGCAGCCAGGTGGCCAGCAAGCGCCGCAGCTTGTTCTGCGGCCCCCGGCACCGTGATCTACTTGCAGTGTGTCCCCGTTGGCGATGCAGGAACCGCCCCACCGATGGCGTTGCCTGCAAGCGCTACGCGGTCAGGCACATTTCATTTCCCCCGTCGAAGATGGCTTCAACAACGGGGCGATTGCGCTGGCAGGTCTCACTGCGAAGTGCTTCTCCAGATCATCTGTACGAACAGATCGTCTTCGGTCACGGAAGTGAATCCGCATTTTTGATACAGGCACTGCGCTGGACCGTTGTATCGCCCTACCGCCAGACACAGTGGCAGGCCCTGCGCTGCTGCATGGCGCTGCAGCGCAGCCAACGCAGCCATTGCGGCGCCGCTGCGGCGAGCTGGCGGCGCAATGGCGATATCCACCAGACGCAATTGTTCGGGTGAGGCGTCTACCACCATGCGCCCTATTGGGTGGCCGGAACGCAGCAGTACCAACTGGCGGGCCAAGGGGAACTGGTGGCGGTAGCCGGTCTCCTGTGCATTGAACTGCATGGCTATCAACTGCTGGAGCAGCGCGAGGTCGGGGATGGCCTGCTGGAGGTCATCGCGGGTAGACAGATAGAGTTCCAGCAGAAAAGGCTGATCGTCGTCGGCCCTCTCACGCAGGGCGAATGGTTCAGATAGCAAATACACAGTGGATTCTCGGCTGTAGGATGTTGAGTGGGTCGTGGATACCAGCCCATTCTGGCGACTCAATGGCCTGTATCCAACCCTTTTGTGATCCCTCAACACACGCCATCGATGAGCACCACTTTTGAATCCGTCAACACCCTGGTGGGCAGTCCCTTCGTCGCACTGACACAGCATGGCCCTGTGGAGCTGGTTTTGGTAGAAGCTACCGAACGGGCGCGCGGCCATTTGCCAGAGCAATTTCGGACACCGTTCACACTGCTATTTCATGGACCAGATGTTCCAAGGCTTTCTCAGGCAACGTACACCCTGAGCCACCCGCAATTGGGAAGTGTGCAGTGGATGCTGGTGCCCAGCATGCCGGATACGCGCTCGCCGAACATCGCCCGCTATGAGGCGCTGTTTGGCTAACAGCTTGCCCCCATGGGAAGCACCGCTAACGATAGCGCCCGCTTCGATCTGTTGCCCGCTGGAGCTGGAAACGAACGGAAAACCGTCGATGACAGAAGGACCGCTGCAGTCCATTTCTGCGGTCTTTTTTCCGTATCTCGGCCATGGACTGCGCTGACCGTAAAACAACCCTGGCTAGGAACGATTGTGGTGAAGCCCACGGTTTAGCAGCTTGAAGCCCAGGCTGGACGGGCTCGAAGCGGAGCTCCAGACCACTTCGGCAGCGGTTGCGTAAAGGTTGCACCTCGCGCAGAAGCGGTCCGCCGCATTCCAACCCAGACGGCAAAGCTGAATTTCCCATGTAAGCAGATTCGCTTACTAGGGTTTTTACCGAACGCGGCCTACAATCGCCCACCCTTACGAAAGCTGACAACCTGCGCCGGACCTGCTTGAACCGGCGTGGCATTGACACCCCAAGCTGGAGACAATTGAATGCCCGAAAACACCACGGCCCAGAACAACAACGATTCCGACAAGCGCGCCCAGTTGCGCCGTGCCGCTCTCGAGTACCACGAGTTTCCCAAGCCCGGCAAGATCGCCATTGCCGCCACCAAGCAGATGGTCAACCAGCATGACCTGGCGCTGGCCTACTCGCCCGGTGTGGCTGCACCTTGCGAAGAAATCGTCAAGGACCCGGCCAATGCCTTCCGCTACACCTCGCGCGGCAATCTGGTGGCCGTCATCACCAACGGCACCGCCGTGCTGGGCTTGGGCGACATCGGCGCGCTGGCCTCCAAGCCGGTGATGGAAGGCAAGGGCGTTCTGTTCAAGAAATTCGCCGGCGTGGATGTGTTCGACATCGAGATCGACGAAAAAGACCCCCAGAAGCTGGTGGAAGTGATCGCCGCGCTGGAGCCGACCTTCGGCGCCATCAACCTCGAAGACATCAAGGCGCCCGATTGCTTCTACGTGGAGCGCGAGCTGCGCAAGCGCATGAAGATCCCGGTCTTCCACGACGACCAGCACGGCACGGCCATCACGGTGGCGGCGGCCATCGTGAATGCGCTGAAGGTGGCGGGCAAGAAGATCGAGGAGGTGAAGCTGGTCACCAGCGGCGCGGGTGCAGCGGCGCTGGCCTGCCTGAACCTGTTGCTCAAGGTGGGTGTGCAGCGCAAGAATGTGTTTGTCACCGACTTGGCTGGCGTGGTCTACGAGGGCCGCGAAGAGCTGATGGACGACGACAAGCGCCAGTTCATGCAAAAGACCGACGCGCGCAAGCTGGCCGAGGTGATGGTGGGCGCGGACGTGTTCCTGGGCCTGTCGGCGGGCAATGTGCTCAAGCCCGAGATGGTGGCCACCATGGCCGAGCGTCCGGTGATCTTTGCGCTGGCCAACCCCAATCCCGAAATCACGCCCGAGCTGGCGCACAGCGTGCGCAGCGACATCATCATGGCCACGGGGCGTTCGGACTACCCGAACCAGGTCAACAACGTCCTGTGCTTCCCGTACATCTTCCGTGGCGCGCTGGACTGCGGCGCCACCACCATCACCGATGAGATGGAAATTGCCGCCGTCCACGCGATTGCCGAGCTGGCCCAGGCCGAGCAGAGCGAAGTGGTGGCCGCCGCCTATGTGGGCGAGAAGCTGTCGTTCGGCCCGGAATACCTGATTCCCAAGCCGTTCGACCCGCGCCTGATGATGAAGATTGCGCCGGCCGTGGCCCAGGCCGCCATGGACAGCGGCGTAGCCCAGCGCCCCATCGCCGACATGGACGCGTACCGCGACCGGCTGCAGACCTTTGTCTACGCCTCCGGCACGACGATGAAACCCATCTTCGACGCCGCCCGCACTGCCGCCAAGAAGCGCGTGGCCTACGCCGAGGGTGAGGAAGAACGCGTGTTGCGCGCCGCGCAGATCGTGGTGGACGAAAAGGTGGCCCGCCCGACGCTGATCGGTCGCCCCGCCATCATTGCCCAGCGCATCGAAAAGTTTGGCCTGCGCCTGAAGGAAGGCGTGGACTACGACGTGGTCAACACCGACTTCGACCACCGCTACCGCGACTTTTGGCAGACCTACCACCGCATGACCGAGCGCAAGGGCATCACCCAGCAGGTCGCCAAGATCGAAATGCGCCGGCGCCTCACGCTCATCGGCGCCATGATGCTGCACAAGGGCGAGGTGGACGGCCTGATCTGCGGCACCTGGGGCACCACGGCCAACCACCTGCTCTACATCGACCAGGTGATCGGCAAACACGCGGGCGGCGCCGACAGCACGGCGCAGGATGTGCCGGTATACGCCTGCATGAACGGCCTCATGCTGCCCGGGCGCCAGGTGTTCCTGGTGGACACCCACGTCAACTACGACCCGACACCCCAGGAGCTGGCCGAGATCACCGCCCTGGCTGCCGAGGAAATGATGCGCTTTGGCGTCAAGCCCAAGGCCGCGCTGCTGTCGCACTCCAACTTCGGCACCAGCAACCACCCCAGCGCCGTCAAAATGCGCCAGACGCTCGAACTGCTGCGCCAGCAAGCCCCCTGGCTGGAAGTGGACGGTGAAATGCATGGCGACGTGGCGCTGGACGGCAAGGCCCGTGCGGCCCTCATGCCCAGCAGCGAACTGACGGGTGACGCCAACCTGCTGGTGTTCCCCAACATCGACGCAGCCAACATCGCCTACAACCTGCTCAAGACCGCCGCAGGCGGCGGCATCGCCATCGGCCCCGTGCTGCTGGGCGCGGCCAAGCCGGTCCACATCCTGACGCCCAGCGCCACCGTGCGCCGCATTGTGAACATGACAGCACTTACCGTGGCCGATGCCAACGTGTCAAGATAAGCCAAAAATTGATAGCAAGCGCTAACTTAAAGAGCTTGTTTTTCCCTTCAGCGTCTGCCCAATCTTTGTGCAGACGCTTGCTTTTTGGGGGCCGTTGAGCGACACTAGCGGCTCGAAATTTCGGGTTAACCCGTAGTTTCTGAAAGGTTCGTTGATGCTGAAGGCTGTAGCCACCCGGGCGCGCAAAGCAGGGTTTTTGTGTGTTTTGGGTGTTGCGTTCGTGTTGTCCCCGGTAGCGGGGCATGCCCGGAACTCCCCGTCCACCGACGGCTCCATCCCCCCTATCGCATTGGCCGAGTTGCCGCCCCAAGGGCGGGCGACGTATGCGCTGATCCGTGAAGGAGGGCCCTTTCCGTATGACAAGGACGGAACAGTTTTTGGCAATCGCGAGCGGCTGTTGCCCGCCCACAAGCGGGGCTACTACCGTGAGTACACCGTCAGAACACCAGGATCGCGCAACCGGGGAGCCCGGCGCATTGTGTGTGGCGGCAAGCCCCGGGTTCCGGACGCCTGCTACTACACCAGCGATCACTACGCCAGTTTTCGCGAGATCGTCGAGTGACCCCCGTTGCGCTGCACGCAGGCCAGAGATACGCTGGCAGCGGTAAGCGCGCCCCCTTGAATCCCCCACCCGCAGGCTGCATCCCGCAGCCCTGCGAAATGCCAGAAGTTTGTGGACTTTAAAAAGAAAGAGTAGCGGAGATGCAGACGCCACTTCGTAAAGACCTGGAAACGCCACTGCGTGGCGTGCGCACCAACATCGTGCAGTCCATTCGCGCTTTCCGCGTGCAGGACCTGCAGGATGCGGCCACCTCCATGGGTCACCATTTCTTGTACGCCAACCTGGCCCACGCACAGTCCAAGCAGGATGTGCTGGACCTGATTGCCGGGCAATTCACCTTCCCGTCGCACTTCGGCAAGAACTTTGATGCGTTGTACGACTGCATGACGGATCCCTTGCATAAATCGGGCCCGCAGCCTGGTTTCATCGTGGTGCTGGAGCAGATCCCCGCCACGGGCAAGTTCGACAAGGAAGCGCGTGAACAACTGCTCGATATCTTCCGCGACGCCGCCGACTACTGGGGCGACCGCAAGATACCGTTCCGGTGTTTCTATTCTTTTCTGTAGCCCGTTCTGCATCCACCAGCCAAGCAGAACGGGCGAACGAGGCTACCGGCACCCAACAAGGTGTCGAGGGCATAGAAATCGGCACGGATTCCGCCGAAAAAATGCCGACCGACAAGCTTGTCGATGTCTCCCCGATGGCGCTGCGCATGAGCAGCCCTTTCAACGCGGGTTACTGGCTGAGCGCGGCGTAACAGAGACATCCCCCTGAGGCGCTTTGCGCCTTCCCCCTTCTCTCGAATTGCTGCGCAATTCGGGAAGGTGGACGATGCCCTCGCTGCGGGGCGGCCCTTGCTTGGCATCTCTCGCCTGGGGCGCGCCAGTTGTTGACGCTTTGCAGCCAAATCAGGCACTAGCGCTTATGCATCAAGCGCTAGCAGCTATTGATTTATGAGCATTCCTGCGCCAGAGCGACAAACTCGCTCACCGGCACTTCCTCGGCGCGGCGCTGGGTGTCGAAGGTGCCGGCGAACTGGCGCGCTTCGAGCCAGCGGCCCAAGGTGTGGCGCAGCAGCTTGCGGCGCTGGCTGAAGGCGACCTGCACCAGTTCTTCCAGCAGGGGCACCGACAAAGGCGCAGGCTCTGCGTGCGGCACCATGCGGACCACGGCGCTGTCCACGCGTGGGGGTGGGTCAAAGCTCTCAGGCGGCACGAACAGCACGTTTTCCATGGCGTAGCGCCACTGCAGCATGACTGACAGGCGCCCATAGTCGCTGGTGGCGGGCTCGGCCACCATGCGATCGATCACTTCCTTTTGCAGCATGAAGTGCTGGTCTTCAATCACCTGCACATGGTCCAGCAAGTGGAACAGGATGGGCGTGGAGATGTTGTAGGGCAGGTTGCCCACCACGCGCAGCTTAAGGCCGGGCAACGCGGCTTTCTCGCGCATGGCCAGTGCCAGCGCGGTGAAGTCCACCTTGAGCACGTCGGACTCGATCACTTCCAGCTGGCCGTGCAGCCGCAGGCGCAAGGCCAGATCGCGGTCCAGCTCGATGACCGTGAGGCGCCCCAGGCGCTCGACCAGGGGCTGGGTCAGCGCCGCGAGGCCCGGCCCGATCTCAACCATGGGCTGGCCCGGCTGGGGTGCAATGGCCTGCACGATATCTTCGATGATGCCCTTGTCGGACAGAAAATGCTGCCCGAAGCGCTTGCGGGGGATGTGTTTCAACGCGTGCTTACCTGTCTGATCATCGATCGGTCACTGCGGTGGGTCGCGGTATTCGACATACGCGCGTCCGCGCAGCTCCTGCGCCCAGGTGGCGTAGGCCTCGTCCAGTTTCTTCTCGCGCACGGTGTCGCGCGCCATGTCGCGCTGCTCGCGCTGGGTGAGCTTGGCCTCGCGGCGCTCCAGCAGCTGGATCAGGTGCACGCCGAAACGCGAAACCACGGGTTCGCTGATGTCGCCGGGCTTGAGGGCGTTCAGGGCCTGCTCGAACTCAGGCACATAGCGGCCGGGGGTGGCCCAGCCCAAGTCGCCACCTTCCTTGGAGCTACCGTCCTGCGAGTGCTCACGGGCCAGCGTCGCAAAATCGGCCTGCCCCATCTGCACACGGCGGCGGTAGTCGGCCAGGCGAGCGGCGGCGGCGCTTTCGGAAAGTTGCGGCCCCGTGCGCAGCAGGATGTGGCGGGCATGGTTTTGCACCACCGTGGTGGGCACGCCAGCCGTGACTCGCTCGATCACCTTGAGCACGTGGAAGCCCGCTGGCGAGCGCACGGGCCCGACGATGCTGCCCACAGGCAGGCCCAGCGTGGAGTTCACAAACAGCTCGGGATACCGGTCGGCCGGGCGCATGCCCAGTTGGCCGCCCGCGCGCTGTCCCTCGGGCGCATCCGAAAACTCGCGGGCCACGGCCGCAAAGTCTTCCCCCGCGCGCACCTTGTCGGCCGCGCGCTGGGCGCGTGCCTGGCGCTCGGCCACCTGCACGGGGCTCGCGTTCTCGGGCACCAGCACCAGCACATGGCCCAGGTTGATCTCCATCGAAGCGACGTCGTTGCCCTTTTGCTGCTCGCGCAGGTACTGGTCGATGTCCAGGTCGGTGACTTTCACGCGCGCCTCCACCTCGCGCTCGCGCAGGCGCTGCAGCAGCAACTGGTTGCGCAATTCCTCGCGGAAGCGCTCCTTGCCCATGCCGTCCCGCGCCAGGCGGCGGTAGAGGTCATCGACCGACATGTTGTTCTGGCGGGCCACGCCCTGTTCGGCCTGCGACACGGCGTAGTCATCCACCTTGAGGCCCGATTCCTTGGCTTGCTGCAGCTGTGCGCGCTCCAGGATGATGCGCTCCAGCACCTCGCGCGCCAGCAGCTCCCGGGGCGGCATGGCACCCCCTTGCTGGGCCAGCTGGGCTTCGGCGCGGGCCAGGCGCGCGCGGACCTCGTTGTTGGTCACGGGCTCGGAATTGACCACGGCGACAATGAAATCCGCCTGCCGGGGTGCCGAGCTGCTGCCACCACTCGCCGTTTCTGCAGGCAGCGTGATCGATGGTGCGGCCGCCGGGCGCGCCGTCAGCCCTTTGCCCGACGGTGCGCCGGAAGGGCGCAGCCCTTGGGCCAGGGCGCCCTGGGAGAGCAGGGAAGCCAGGGTGGCAATGGCCAGTGCAATGACACGGTGATTCATGGCGTTAAGCGTAGGAGCGTTGGGCGTTAGTCGTAGTTGCTGAAACGGCTGGGCGTTGTGACCTGCTCGCGCAGGTTCTGGTAACGCGGCACATTCTGCTTGAAGGTGTCCAGGGGGCTGGAGCCCAGGCTCAGGCGCGAGAAGCCGACGAACTCGATCTGGAACAGCAGGCGGGTGTTGGAGGTGGTCACGCTGCTTTGCAGGCGCTCCAGCACCACACGGCCAATCCAGCAGCAGCTGTCGTACTCCAGGCCGACCACAGTGTCCACCAGCTTGCGGTCCTGCAGGCTGTAGTTCAGGCGGCCTACGCTGTACCAGCGCCCGCCGCCCTGGCCACGGCCTGCGCCCAGGTCTTTGCCCTTGTCGCCCCACAGGTCGTTGAGTGGCCACTGCCAGCCGATGTCGATCTGCTCGCTGGTGCCACGCTGCAGTCGGTAGGCCGCGCTCACGGTGCGGTAATTGCCGGGGCTGTAGCGCGCGCCGATGGTCGAGCGGATGGAGCGGCCCGTCTTGGGGTTGTACTGCACGGTGGAGTCAAAGCCCCACTGGGGCGTCCAGCTGATGCCCGCGCCCAGCAGCAGGTCCGACAGGCGCTCGCTCACGGGGGTACCGCCGGGCAAGGTGACCTTCTGGTCCGAGAACCGCAGCCGCTGGGCAATGCCAAAGCGTGCGGCCTCGGCGCCCGTGTTCGGGTCCAGCAGCCGCGTGGTCACACCCAGTGTGAGCAGGTTGTTGTCAGCCAGCCGGTCGTTACCGCCGAAAGCGTTCTCGGTGTAGATGGTGGCGAAGTTGAAATCATTGGCCGCCGTGTCGTACACGGGCAGCATGCTCTGGTCACGGTAAGGCGTGTAGGTGTAGAACGCGCGCGGCTCCAGCGTCTGCAAAAAGGCGCGGCCAAAGTAGGCGGCATCGCGTTCGAACACCAGCCCGCTGTCCAGGCTGAAGGTGGGCAGGGTGCGGTTGGCTGAACGCTGCCCGTTGGACAGCGCCGACTCAAACTGGTACTGCGTGGCGTGCAATTGCAGGCGTGGGGTCACGAAGCCACCGGGCGCCAGAAACGGCCGGCTGATCTGCGCCATCGCATAGCTGCGGTTGGCATTGGGCTGGCCTGTCAGCTCGCGGGCGGCCTGGAAGCGGGTGGTGTCCAGCTCCACGCTGGCATCGAGCCCGCCACCCAGCTGCGACGGTGCATAGCGCCACTGCAACTGGGGCAGCCGGTCATACGGCGGCACGATGGGCGAGGTCACGTCCTGCAAGGTCTGCCACTTGAGGGTGCGCACGCTGGCGGACATGTCATTGCGCGCCCACGACAGCGTGGCGTCGCCCGGCAGCAGGCGCTGGCGCAGCAGGTCGGACGCCCGGCCAAAGTCGCGCCAGTAGTTGTCGTCGCTCACGCGGTTGACGTTCAGATTGAGCCCCAGCCCGCCCATCGGCGTGTCAAAGGCGCCTTGGTGCTGGCCCGAAAAGCTCCAGCGCATGCGGTCGCGCAGGCGGTCGGTGGGCATCACATCGGCACTGATCTGGCCGGTGTAAGTGGGCTCCAGGTAGCGGAATTCGCCGCCCAGGTTGGCGCCGCGCTTGGTCATGAGTGCCGCGCGCAGCGTGGCGTCGCGGTTGGGTGCGATGTTCCAGTAGTAGGGCTGGATGTACGCCACCCCGTCGCGGCTGTCCAGCCCGATGGTGGGCGGCAGCAGGCCGGACTTGCGCTTGTCCGACAGCGGGAAGGTGATGTACGGAATGGGCAGCACAGAGACGCCCTTGAACTCCAGCACCGCGTCTTCGGCGGTGCCGACCTCTTCCTCGTTGTCGATGCGAATGGTGGCGGCGCGCAGCACCCAGTCGGGCTGCCAGCTTTCCTCATTGCCGCGCTCGCAGGTGGTGTAGGTGGCGTTGTGCACCACGGCACGGTCGCGGTCGATGAAATCCACGCGCGTGGCGTCGCCGTGCGCCTGGGTGGCCAAAAATTGGTAGCGGGCGTCGCTGAAGAATCCCTCAAAGGCATCCACCCGCAGCTCCAGCGCCGTGCCTTCGTACACGTTGCCCGCGCGGTTGATGCGCACCTTGCCGTTGGCCTTGGCCAGGTCTTCGGGCACGTTGTAGTCCAGGCGGTCGGCACGGATCACGGTG
This sequence comes from Acidovorax sp. Leaf73, assembly GCF_916855635.1. Classification (NCBI taxonomy): domain Bacteria; kingdom Pseudomonadati; phylum Pseudomonadota; class Betaproteobacteria; order Burkholderiales; family Comamonadaceae; genus Acidovorax; species Acidovorax sp. Leaf73. The sequence continues at coordinate 442,537 of NZ_CAKASI010000003.1, read as the reverse complement.
TCGCCCCGGCGCAATTCGGCATTGCCTTCGATGACGGCGTTCAGGTCGGTCTGGCCGCTGATCCGGTCCCCCGTCACAAAAACGGGGAGCTGGGGCCGGACCGCCTCGGGAATCTTTTCCTGAAGCAGGGGCGAGGTGCGCAGCGCAGGGGGTGCATCCCAGGCGCTGTCAGGCGGGGCAGCGTCAGGCGCCTGCGCCAGCACAGAGAGCGGCAGACCGCACCAGGCCAGCGCCACGCCATAAGCCAGGGCCCGGGGTACGGGAGCGCGCAGCCGCTCGGGCTTCGCCTTGGCGGGCCGGGGCCGGAGGGAGGATGTCTGCACGGTGGGGGGCTTGCAGCGTGGCACGTGGGGCGGTGGGCAGGGGCGGATCAAAGAAGGAGGAACCCGCCCACCTCAGAGCCTGGGGGGAGCGGGTTTGTAAAATCAGATTATCCATGAGCCACCCATCTTCCCCTTCTCCCGCCTGCCCGCCCCCGGGCACGGCCGTGGCAACCCCCGCAACTTCCACCGTGGCCTGGCCCGATGCGGCCCGCCAGACAGCCTTCGAGGCCTGGCTGGCGCCCCTGGTGGGCCCGCACCAGCTACTGCCCGCCACGCTGCGCCCCGCCTCGGCGGACGCGAGCTTTCGGCGCTACCTGCGCATCGACAGCGCCATGGGCTGCAGCCGCATCGTGATGGATGCGCCGCCGGACAAGGAAAACTGCAAGCCCTTCGTGCAGGTGCAGGGCCTGATGGCCGCCGCCGGTTTGAACGTGCCCGATATCCTTGCGTACGATGAACCGACCGGCTTCATGCTGCTGTCCGACCTGGGCCACCAGACGCTGATCGAGCTGCTGAACCCCGAAAAGCCCCAGGACGCCTACGCCTGGTACCAGCAGGCCACCGATGTGCTGCTGGACTGGCAAAAAGCCTCCCAGCCGGGCGTGCTGCCGGCCTATGACGAGGCGCTGCTGCGCCGCGAACTGGCGCTGTTCCCCGACTGGTACCTGGCCAGGCACCGCAGCGTCACGCTGGACGACAAGCAGCAGGCCACGCTGGCCAGCGCCTTTGATGCCATCGTGGCCCACAACCTGGCAGCCCCCCAGGTCTATGTGCACCGCGATTTCATGACCCGGAACCTGATGGCCCCCACCGAACAGGGCGCGCGCCTGGGGGTGCTGGACTTCCAGGACGCCGTCTACGGCCCTATCACCTACGACATTGCCAGCCTGCTGCGCGATGCGTTCATCAGCTGGGAAGAGGAATTTGTCATCGACATTACGGTGCGTTACTGGGAGAAGGCGCGCAAGGCCGGACTGCTGGGGGCCCGCAGCGCCAGCGGCTGGGGCGATGACTTCGGCGAGTTCTACCGTGCGGTGGAATGGATGGGCCTGCAGCGCCACCTCAAGGTCGCCGGCATCTTTGCGCGCCTGACCCTGCGCGACGGCAAGCCCAAGTACCTGGCCGATGCGCCGCGTTTCATGGCCTACATCCGCGCCACGGCCAACCGCTACCGGCAGCTGGGGCCGCTGCTCAAGATGCTCGACCAGATCGAAGGTACCGAGCCGGTGGTGGGCTTTGCCTACGGCCGGATGTAGCGGCGCGACTGGGCGCACACAGTAAAACAGAATAAAACTAGGCTCTAGCGCTTGTCTATCAAGCGCAAGTAGCTATAAATTAAGTAGCAAATGCCCCGTTTCCATTGCCCTGCCCTTCTGGCCACCGGCGCCGAGCTAGACCTGCCCCCCGGCGCTGCGCGCCACGTGCAGGTGCTGCGCCTGCAGCCGGGCGACACCATCACGCTGTTCCACGGCGGGCAAGCCGAGAGCGACCCGGGCGGCGAATTCGACGCCACCGTACTGAAGATGGGCCGCAGTGACGTGCGTGTGGTGGTGGGCGCCCACCATGCCACCGAACGTGAAGCCCCGCGTGCCGTGCACCTGCTGGCCGGTATCACCGCCAACGAACGCATGGACTGGCTGGTGGAGAAAGCCACCGAGCTGGGCGTGGCGAGCATCACGCCCCTGGTGGCCGAGCGCAGCGTGCTCAAGCTCAAAGGCGAGCGGGCCGAGAAAAAAATCGCCCACTGGCAGGCCGTGGCCGTGGCCGCCTGCGAGCAGTGCGGCCGCAACCGCGTGCCCGTGGTGCACAACGCCGTGGACCTGGCCGGCTGGGTACGCGCCCAGGCCCAGGCCACCACCGTGCAGCGCCTGCTGCTGTCGCTGCGCGCGGGCACGGCGCCGCTGCACACGGCGGCGGGCCCGGCCGGGCCCGTGGTGTTTCTCTCCGGCCCCGAAGGCGGGCTCTCCAGCACCGAGGAAGACCTGGCACTGCAACACAGCTTTGCCCCGGTCACGCTGGGCCCCCGTGTGCTGCGCGCCGAGACGGCGCCGCTGGCCGCCTTGGCGGCACTCACGCTTCTTTAAGGATGACCGGCATAACTCCCTGCGGTCTGTGATAGCGCGGCCTCGGGCGGTTCGCTGCGTTGCTTTTCTTGCCAATAGCCCGGCTATTGGCTGCCAAAAGACGCCTTGCGCCCCATCCCGGTCCGCACTACCACCGACTCTCGAGGGTTATGCAGGACATCCTTAACGGGGTCAGGGTCCTTCGGCGAAACCCCAGGCCGCGCCTGGGCAGGGCTGTACGCCGGGCGATGACCCTCCTAGAATGAAAAGCGCACGGCCAGGCCCCGTTGCACGCCGCAGCGCAGCCCCACCCATCCACACGCCACCCGACCGCCCTGGCAGGAGCACCCACCTTGCGCACACCTTCCCGCTGGCACCGCATTCGGGACGTGGTTCTCTCCACCGACCGTCGGCGGCGCACGCTGGTGGCCATGGCGTTGCTCGCGCTGGTGCTCATGACCAGCAGTGCGGGCGTCATGCTGATGGTGGCAACGGCGAGCAGCGCAGTGAACGCCGTTGCCGTGCAATGGTGGGCCGCCATCTCGGTCGGCGGGATGGTGGTGATGACCGCGTTCATCCGTTCGGGCGAGACCGCGCGGCTCAGCGACCCCTCACTCACCGTGCCCCAGATGGTCTGGACCATCACCAGCGGCGCCGTGGCTTATGTGCTGGCGGGCGACGCGCGGGGCGTGGTGCCCGCCGTGCTGGCCATGATCCTGTTCTTTGGCACCTTTGGCCTGACCGTGGCCGAGGTGATCGGCATCGGCGTGTATGCACTGCTGGCCTTCGGCTGTGCGGTGGCGGCCACCACGCGTTTTAACGCCAGCCCGTTTGGCTACCTGGATACCGCCTATGCGCTCATGGTGCTGATCGTGCTGGGGGGCAGCATTGCGCTGAACCTGCGCATACAGCGCATCCGCGCGCGGCTGCAGGAGCAGCGCGAGGCGCTGGCCCAGGCGCTCGCCGTCAACCGCGATCTGGCCACCCGCGACGAGCTGACCGCCCTGCCCAACCGCCGCGCCATGCAGGACCTGATGGAGCTGGAACGCCGCCGCAACCTGCGCAACGGCCGCCCCCTGCTGCTGGCCCAGCTGGACATTGACCACTTCAAGCGCGTCAACGACACCCATGGCCACGCCACGGGCGACCGGGCGCTGCAGGCCTTTGCGGGCATCGTGCGGGCCAGCGTGCGCGACACCGATGTGCTGGCCCGCTGGGGTGGCGAAGAGTTTGTGCTGCTGCTGTCCGACACCCAGATGGACGATGCCCGCGACCTGCTGGAGCGCGTGCGCCAGGCCGTGGCCGCGATGGAGATTCCGCACGCTGCCGGCGTGCTGCGCATGACGGTATCGGCTGGCCTGGCACTGCACCTGCCCGGCGACATGGTGGAGCAGACGCTGGAGCGCGCCGACCAGGCGCTGTACACCGCCAAGTCGCTGGGGCGCAACCGCGTTGTGGTGGCGCCCTCCGGCCCGCGCGCCGCGCGGGCCTCGGCCGCGTCCTCCTGACTCCCGCCGCACTGTCCGGTGCAGGTGCTCAGGCACTCAGCCGTGGCGGCGCGCGCATCTGCTCCGGGGTGGTGAAGTAGGCTGCTAAGGTGCCGAGCTGCTCGCGCGCCTGACGCAGTTCGTGCCGCGCCACAGTGCGCAGGTGCACCTCGTCGGGCCCATCCATCAGCCGCAGCGCGCGGCCCCAGGTCCAGAACGCCGCCAGCGGCGTGTCGGGCGACAGGCCCATGGCGCCAAAGATCTGCATGGCGCGGTCCACCACGCGCTGCTGCAGGCGCGCGGCCACCACCTTGATGGCGGCAACCTGGGCACGCACAGTGCGCGCATCCGAAGCGTCGCCCTGGTCCAGCAGCCAGGCCGCATGCAGCACCAGCAGGCGCGCCTGGTCGATCTCGATGCGCGACTCGGCCAGCCATTCCTGCACATTGGCCTGCTCGGCCAGCGGCTTGCCAAACGCCGTGCGCTCCAGCGCCCGCTCGGTGGCCAGGGAGAGCGCCAGCTCGCACTGGCCGATGGTGCGCATGCAGTGGTGCACACGGCCGGGGCCCAGGCGCGCCTGCGCCATCGCAAAGCCGGCGCCCCAATCGCCCAGCAGGTGGTCCGCAGGCACACGCACACCCTGCAGCAGGATCTCGCAATGCCCCTCGGGCGCATGGTGGTGCAGCACACTGATGTTGCGCACGATCTGCACACCCGGCGTGTCCACGGGCACCAGCACCATGCTGTGGCGATGGTGGCTGTCAGTCTGGTCATCACCTGCATTGCGGCACAGCACGATGAGCAGCTGGCAATGCGGGTGCGCCGCGCCGGTGATGAACCACTTGCGACCGCTGAGCACCAGGTGGTCACCCTCGCACCGCACCGTGGTCTGCAGGTTGGTAGGGTCGGACGAGGCCACGTCGGGCTCGCTCATCGCAAAGGCCGAACGCATATGGCCGTGCAGCAACGGCACCAGCCAGCGGGCGCGCTGGGCGGGTGTGGCAAAGCGGTGCAACAGCTCGATGTTGCCGGTGTCCGGCGCGTGGCAGTTGAACACCTCGGCCGCCCACGGCAGGCGGCCCATGGCCTCGGCCAGCGGCGCGTAGTCGAGGTTGGACAGCCGCGTGCCGGGCTCGTCGTCCTCAAGCGTGGGCAGGAACAGGTTCCACAGGCCTTCTTCGCGCGCCAGCGCCTTCAGGTCCTCCACAAAAGGCGGCGGGTAGTCGCCCGCCAGCACGGCCGCATGCCAGGCAGGGTTGTAGGGCAGCAGATACCGGTCCATGAACGCCAGCAGGCGATCACGGCATTGAAGGGCCAGAGGGGAAGGTGCGAAGTCCATGAGGGCATTGTGAAAACAGCGCCAGCGCGCGTCACAACGCAGGCGACAACGGGCTTGATACAAGTCAGGACCGGGCCGGATGGGTGACACAGCGGGCTCGAAAATGCTTCTGTTTTTATAGCTGTTAACGCTTATCAAACAAGCGCTAGAGCCCTATTTCATGCAAGAAACCTCAACGCCACACGCTACCATCGCCCCATGAGCACCCATTACGAAACCCTGACCCACGCCGACACCTACCGCGAGGCCTTTGCGGTCGAGCCACCGCAGGCCCTGGGTGAACGCCACCTGTGGCCACGCAAGCCCGGCTTCTTCATCGTGCATGCGGCCACGGCAGCCGCCATCGCCCAGCCAGTGGTGGCCAAAGCGGCGGCCGACGCCGAACCCAGCCCCCCGGCAGACACGCCCACAGACGCACCCGCCGCCAGCACGGAACGCGTGCTCGTGCCCGCGCAATGGGGCCTGGTGCCGCACTGGGTCAAGTCGGCATCCGATGCCAAGCTGCGCGCGCCCAAGCTGGTCAATGCCAAGTCCGACACCGCCTCCACCGGCACCGCGTTCCGCGACGCGTGGCTGAACGGCCAACGCTGCATCGTGCCCATGGTGGCGTTTTACGAAGACGACCTGCGCAGCGGCAAGGCCGTGCCCACCCGCGTGGCGCGCGTGGACGGCAAACCCATGGGCGTGGCGGGCCTGTGGGCGCGCTGGCAGGGGGCCGATGGCGAGGTGATCATCAGCTACTGCCTGCTCACGGTGAACGCCAACAACCACGCATTGCTGCACCGCTACGGCCAGCCCGGCAGCGAAAAAAGCATGCCTGCCATCCTGAACGAAGGCGCCTACGACGCGTGGCTCACGGCCCGGCCAGAGAAGGCCAAGGAGTTCATGCGCCAGTACGCGGCCCAGTGGCTCACGGCCAACCCGGTGGAAAAAAAGACGGACAAGGTGCCCAAGGGCTGGCTGGGATAAGGCCTGCCTGCCAGCTCTTCAGCACACCCGAACGGTGGATTGGGGTGGAGGCGGGGGGCGGGGGGGCGGGAGGTAGATCGTCGCTCGGTGGCCAACTGCGTTCAGCCTTTTCGCGCCGAGGGTCCCAGCCAGCGGCTGACCCACAAACCCTCCCACACCACAAGCCCCCGTTCACGCTGAGCTTGTCGAAGCGGAGCGCGAGGCATCGACAAGCTCAGCCCGAACGGTGGGGGCGTGCGGAGCCGCCGAACAGTCCGAGGCGGTAAGCAGCAGGAAGCACCCTGCCACGCCCCCACTCCATGCCCCCTTCAACGGACACAATCAGGCCGGAAAACAGGCCGAGTCCAATCGCCTGCACCTGGGGAAAACCCGCCCCGGGGTTCGGCCAGAGCTGGCACTCGGGAGGGCGCCGCGGGTGCGCCTCGCGGCCCCTCTCTTTCTCAGCACGCCACCCGCCAGAGAGCGGTCCTACAAGGTTGTACACCGGATGAACAAATCAATACACTTCTCTTGCGCGGGCTTGCCAACCCCCACGCAAGAACGTGGTGCGGGCTAGTCAACACGCTCTAACAATGGTTGGTTCATGGTCAAGCTGAACGAAAGATCAACATGAAAAATTCTTTCTCAAACTGGGGAGTACTGCTGTTGGCCACGCTCCTGCTGGGACTGGGTTCCTCTGCCCATGCGCAGGCGACACGCACCTGGGTGTCCGGCGTAGGCGATGACGCCAATCCCTGTAGCCGAACCGCCCCCTGCAAGACATTCGCGGGTGCGATCAGCAAAACGGCGGCAGGTGGCGAGATCAACGCCATGGACGACGCGGGCTACGGAGCCGTCACCATCACCAAGTCAATCACCATCAACGGCGGGGGCCATATCGCAGGCATCCTGGTCTCCGGTGCCGGCCAGAATGGCGTCACCATCAATGCAGCTACCACCGATGTTGTTGTCTTGCGCGGACTCACCTTCACGGGTCTGTCCGGCGCCCTGAACGCCGTGAGGTACCTGGCAGCGCGCTATGTGGTGGTGGAAGACAGCACGATCGAGGGCTACGCCAATGGGATCAATATGCTGACCACCGTCGTGAACGGGCGGATGGATATCCGCAATGTGCAGATGACCAACGCCACCTCGACCCCCAATACTTTTGGCATACACATTGGGCCTGCTGGTTCCATTTCGACCATCAGCAACGTCTCCGTCCGGGGATATACCAATGGCATCACCACCCGCGGCGGTGTTACCTATCTGAGGGGATCCACCATCGTGGCGAACGATACGGGCTACAGCAACCTGGGTGGGAGCCTGCTGTCCTTTGGCGACAACATGGTGAGCGGCAACACGGTCAATGGCACGGCCACCGGGAGCATTCCGCATTTCTGACAGGGTATAGATGTCCTCAAGGGTCTCCTCATCTGCCCTCCCGGGTGCGGTACCCTTGATCCAAGACTCATCGGATTTCTGGCAGGAAATGTCTCAATCTGGTACCGCGCAGGCGCGGGCTCAGGCAAAACACCGCTTGGACAGCTGTCGTCCATATCCCGCTGTCAAGACAATGCGCTTGCAAGACGCGCATAAAACCGCCATCCAGATGAGGCCGCCTGGGGCCCGTTAAAAACGACCCGTGATTTCTTGCAGAGGAGTCCACTCGAATTCCTCAGACCCTGATGAACTTGGCGCATCTTGCAAAACTGCCGTCAGATCGATCCACCAGCCTGCAATGCGATACCTAGCCAGCCTATCTATGATCTGCCAAGGCACGCAAAATCCGCAAGATCAATCAATTCAATAACACAAATGCTCGGATTGCTGCGATTTTTTCTTGCATTGTCTGTGATCATTGCCCATTTGGCCGAAGGCGTGCAGTTCTTTGCTCATTGGGGGCTTTTCGCCGTATTTGGTTTCTACCTTATATCAGGCTACCTTATCACCACGATTCTAAATGAAACGTATCATTTCCGTTTTTCAGCCTTCGTAGTTAATAGATTTTTGCGCCTTTTTCCCATTTACTACGTGGTGGGTGTCGCCACGATACCGGTCATCATTCTGTCGGACAATGCATCTGGCTTTCACCCTGCATGGGCCACTCAAACCAGCTGGATCGATATTCTTGGAAATGCTCTCATAATACCATTTGAATTTTATGATTCATCTTTCCGCTTAGTGCCTCCAGCATGGTCAATCGCAGTGGAGTTGGTTAATTACCTCATACTTTGGCTCATTGTCGCGAGAAGCCGATCACTGGCAGTCCTGGTATTCCTGGTTGCTTGCGCATACCACATTGCAAGCCTGTGGAGTGGTGCCGATTGGGGAAAGCGGTATTATCCCTTCTATGCTGCGCTGCTGCCATTTTCGCTGGGTGCAATGGTCTATTTCTTTCGGAATTCTATCAACACCGGATCACCAAGAATCCAGGTATTACTTGCAAATTTTTCATTTGCCACATGGCTGATCAATCTGGCACTGTGTGATTTTCTAGGTGGAATCGGTGGTCGATTATTCAGCCTGCTGTTCTACGTGAACCTTGCAGCCCTATCGATTTTCTTGTACATGATGGTCAATTCGCCCAAAAGCGTTCCAAAATTGAAATGGGACAAGCAGATCGGGGACTTGGCATACCCCATATTTCTCACGCACTGGGTCATTTCCTATCTGGTAGGCCAATATTTTCTGGATGGGCAGCGCAGGGGAATGATTCTGCTTGCAGCTTCCATTGTTCCGATCATCGTGGTGTCCTACGCGCTGGCCAAAATGGCAGACAAAATGATCGAGCCCTTGCGAAACCAAGTGAGGAGCGAGATCAAACCCTGAGATTGCCGGAGCAAGTACGGATGCGACCTCCATCCATTCACCAGGGGTGCCGAGCCGGGCGGTGCTTGCCTAGAGCCCCAGTGACTCAAAAACGCCGCCCATGCGGTTTTCCACCTCCACATCCATCGCCATAGGACGGCCCCACTCGCGCAGCGTCTCCCCCGGCCACTTATTCGTGGCATCCATCCCCATCTTGCTGCCCAGCCCGCTCACAGGCGAGGCGAAGTCCAGGTAGTCAATCGGCGTGTGCTCCACCAGCAGGGTGTCGCGGGCAGGGTCCATGCGGGTGGTGATGGCCCAGATCACGTCCTTCCAATCCCGCACGTTCACATCGGCATCGACCACCACGATGAACTTGGTGTACATGAACTGGCGCAGGTGGCTCCACACGCCCATCATCACGCGGCGCGCGTGGCCGGCGTAGGCCTTGCGGATGCTGACCACCGCCATGCGGTAACTGCAGCCTTCGGGCGGCAGGTAGAAGTCCACGATCTCGGGGAACTGCTTTTGCAAGAGCGGGATAAACAGCTCGTTCATCGCCAGGCCCAGCACGGCGGGCTCGTCGGGCGGTTTGCCGGTGTAGGTGCTGTGGTAGATCGCGTCCTTGCGCAGGGTGATGCGGTCCACCGTGAGCACGGGGAACTCGGCGCATTCGTTGTAGTAGCCGGTGTGGTCGCCGTAAGGGCCTTCCAGCGCGTGCTGCCAGCCGCTCGGGTGGCTCGCGTCGGGCTGTATACGGCCTTCGAGCACGATCTCGGAGGTGGCGGGCACCTGCAGGGGCACGCCCAGCGCAGGCGTGACCTCGGTGCGGGCGCCGCGCAGCAGGCCGGCGAACTGGTACTCACTCAAGCTGTCGGGCACGGGCGTGACGGCGCCCAGCAGCGTGGCCGGGTCGGCCCCCAGCGCCACGGCCACGGGGTAAGGCTGGCCGGGGTGGGCGGCGCAGTGGTCGGCAAAGTCCAGCGCCCCGCCCCGGTGGGCCAGCCAGCGCACGATGACCTGGTTGCGCGAGAGCACCTGCTGGCGGTAGATGCCCAGGTTCTGCCGCGCCTTGCGCGGGCCACGCGTGATGGTCAGGCCCCAGGTGATGAGCGGGGCCACGTCGCCGGGCCAGCAGTGCTGCACGGGCAGGCGGGCCAGATCCACGTCCGGCCCCTCCCACACCTCCTGCTGGCAGGGTGCGCCGCGCGCCACGGTGTGCGGCGCCATGTTCCACAGGGTCTTGAGCAGCTGGCCCATGCCCAGCATGTCCTTGAAGCCTTTCGGCGCCTCGGGCTCCTTGAGGGTGGCCAGCAGTTCGCCCAGGGCGCGCACGCCGCGCAGGTCGGCCACGCCCATGGCGCGGGCCACGTGGTCTGTGGTGCCAAACAGGTTGGTGAGCACCGGCATGCGGTGGCCCGTGGGCTGGGTGAAGAGCAGCGCCGGGCCGCCTGCGCGCAGCACGCGGTCGCTGAGCGCGGTCATCTCCAGGTGGGGCGAGACGGGTTCGTGCACGCGACGCAGGTCGCCCGTGGCTTCAAGCTGGGCCATGAAGTCGCGCAGGTCGCGGTAGGCCATATCGGGTCCAGAATTTGAATGAAATTGGCCGCTAGCGCTTGTCCAATGAGCGTAAACAGCTATCAATTAGGAAGCGTTCAGCTCCAGACCCTGCCACCGAGGCGCCAGGTCGTGCGGCACATCGATAAGGTCGAGCGCGCGCGCCACGCTGGTGTCCACCACCTCGCCCACGGTCTGCGGGCGCAGGTAGAAGGCGGGCAGCGGCGGACAGATGATGCCGCCCATCTCGGTCACGGCCACCATGTTGCGCAGGTGCGTGAGGTGCAGCGGCGACTCGCGCACCATCAGTACCAGGCGGCGGCGCTCCTTGAGCGCTACGTCGGCCGCGCGCGTGAGCAGGTTGTCGGCCAGCCCATGCGCTATGGCAGCCAGCGTGCGCATGGAGCAGGGCGCGACCACCATGGCATGGCACTGGAACGAGCCGCTGGCGATGGCCGCGCCCACGTTGGCCACGTCGTGCACGCATTGGGCCAGGGCCTCGACGGCGGGGCGGTCCATGTCCAGCTCGTGCTGCAGGTTGCGCCAGCCGGCGTCGGAGACGACTAGGTGGGTCTCGATGCCGCTTTGGCTCTGCAGCACCTGCAGCAGGCGCGCGCCGTACACGGCGCCGCTGGCGCCCGAGATCGCGACGATGATGCGACGGGTGTGGGCAGCATCAGCCATGCGAGGGCTCCACGGCGGCAGAACGAACCAAGGGCTGCGCCTGCTGATCGGCCTCCACCTGCTCCAGCACCAGCGCGGCCTGCACGGGGTCAAAGTCTTCGTGCGCGCGTTTTTTCACACCGTATTGCTGCAGCTGGTAATGCCGGCCGGCCGCGATGCCGTGGCGCGCGAGCGTGCTTTTGACGCAGACCAGCGGGCAGCCGTCGAGCGCGATGATGGGCCGGCCCGAGCGCACGGTTTTCATGAGGTGCGGCACATCGCCACCCACCCCGGCGATGCACGACATCTCGGCCACGCCGCGCCGGTCGAGCTGCAGCGCCACGTGGTTGGCCAGCTGGGCGGCGCTGGAGCAGCCCGAGCAGGAATAGACCAAGGGGTGGTTCTGGGGATCGGTGTCGGTGGCCATGCTTATCCTCCGTTGCGTGGTGTGGGGTCCAGGCGGCGACGCAGGAGGCCCAGCACCTCGCGCGGCGCCAGCCTCTGCGCCCACTGGCGCGGGTCCAGCACCGGCAACTCGATGGCATCGAGCGCGTTCTTCACCACCAGGCCCAGCTCGGTGTCGCCCTCCATCGACAGGCGGCGGCTGAAGAACAGCGTGTCCGGGTCTTGCTGGCGCTGGGCCAGCAGCAAAAAATCATGGGCTGTGGCGCTCAGCGTCACGTCGGCCACCTGCGGCAGCACCAGCGGTGCGTGGGGGGCGAAGCGCTGGCCTGTCCAGGCGAAGTCAAAGGCCAGGCGCGCATCGCGCACCTGCACGCGCATCTTCTTGTGGAGCAACAAGCGGCCCACGTCATCGGGCAGGTGCCGCGCGAGCGCCAGGTTGAGCGCCGTCACCAGCAGCATCGAGCCGGGGTAGGCGGGCAGGCGTGCCAGCAAAGCCCCCACGGGCGGCGGCACTTGTCGTTGGTTCGCGGCAGGCGTGGGCGAAGAAGGGAAAGCAGCCATTGGTAGAAGACGGGCCCTCAGGCCACGTAAAAAAACACGGTGAAAAAATGGCAGACGCTGCCGGCCAGCACAAACAGGTGCCACAGCCCGTGGCCGTGGCGCACGCGGTGGTCCAGTGCATAAAAGACGATGCCCAGCGTGTAGCAGGCGCCGCCCGCCAGCAGCCAGGCAAACCCGGCAGGCGTGAGCGCATGCCACAACGGCACCACGGCCACCAGCGCCAGCCAGCCCATGAGCACATAGATGACCAGCGACAGCACGCGTGCACCCCGCGCCCACCAGATCTCCTGCGCAATGCCCAGCAGGGCCAGGCCCCACACCACGCCCAGCAGCGACCAGCCCCAGGGCCCGCGCAGCGACACCAGCGCAAACGGCGTGTAGCTGCCCGCAATCAGCAGGTAGATGCTGCAGTGGTCCAGCTTTTGCAGCACGGCCTTGATGGTGCGTCGGCGCACGCTGTGGTACGCGGCGGAGGCGGCGTACAGCGCCACCAGCATGGCGCCGTAGATGCTGAACGCCACCACCTTCCACGGATCGCCCAGGCGCGCAGCAAGGGTGATGAGCACAGTCGCGCCCGCCGTGGCGAGCAGGGCGCCGACCAGGTGGCTGATGCTGTTGAAACGTTCGCCGGGGTACATGCGGTGATTCGCTTCGCGTTATGGATGCATGGCAGGCCGCGCGGCACCACCACCTACAGCGCCATGCAGCCCCTGCTCCAGGCCCGGTCGCCCGAACCAGTAGCCGTTGCAGGGCAGATCGGGCATGAAGGGCTGCATGCGCTCCACATAGTCAGGTGCCTTTTCGCCAGCATCCTCCGCAGCCACGGCGCGGCGGGCTTCGTCAAACGCCGCGATCACCTGCGGCATGTGCTGGGCCTGCGGGCTCAGGCGCACCACGTCCACGCCTTGGGTGCGCATCGCCGCCAGCTCGTTGGCCAGGTTGTAGACGCGGGCCGACTGGGTCTGCGTGCCGTTAAGCACGAGAAAGCCCTCGCTCTCGCGCGTGCGCAGCGGCAGGCCGTCAGGATGGTCGAGGCAGCTGAACTGGCAGTCGTCCTTGGGCAGGTTGCGGTGGCGGGCGGTGAAGCAGCGCGCCGAATAGGCCAGGGGCATGCGGCCGTAGGCAAACACCTCGGTCTCGATGCCTGCGGGCCGCTGCGCCAGCACAGCAGCGAGCGCATCCTGCGACATCTCCAGCGGCATCACCCAGCGCGTGGCGCCCCGTTGCGCCATCCATTGCAACGAGGGCGCGTTGTACAGGTTCAGGTGCGGCCCGGCCACAAAGGCCTGCGGCCCGGCGGGTGCACGCGCAAGGCAGCTCACCGCACCCATGTCATTGGCCTCGACCAGAAACTCGCCGTTGCCTGTGATCTTGTGCATCACGCCCACGTCGGCGCTGGACTCGATGAGCACCTGGCTGGACAGCACCGCCTCCTTGCCCGCGTCCCGCAGCATGCGCGCCAGCGCCAGCCAGTCGGCCAGGCGCAACTCATGGCGGCGTGAGCACACCGTCTCGCCCAGGTACACCACATCCACGGGCGTGGCGGCCATGGCCTCGTAGAACGCGAACACGGTGTCGCGGGGCCAGTAGTACAGCAGCGGGCCGAGAGAGAGTTTCATGGGGCGATCTCCGGGGTTTCATCGTGATATTTCGGATTCAAAGCGGCGCACCGACCTTCGATCTGGCGCGATCCAGGCCAGGGGACGCCGCGCAAGGGCCGCCAAGCCGCGTATGCGGCGCTTCGCTGTCGTGCGCTGGCGTTGTCCCCCTTCCCCTAGCGCGAAGCGCGTAGAGAGAAGGGGGAAGCCGCGCAGCGGCTCAGGGGGTTGTCGCCTGATCATTTCATTTCCAGGGGCGGTGGTAGGCGCCCAGCGTGTGCTGCTGGCCTTCTGCCACCTGGTCCAGGCTGGCCATCCAGCGCGTCTTGGGCGCATAGCGGTGCGGGTAGGACAGGCACTGGTCCATGGCCTCGCGCCAGACCTGGGTGACCTGCGCCACATACGCGGGGCTGCGCTGGCGGCCTTCGATCTTGATGGCGCGCACACCCATCTTGAGCAGCTGGGGCAGCAGCTCCAGCGTGTTGAGGCTGGTGGGCTCTTCGATGGCGTAGTAGTTCTCGTCATCCCCCACGTCGAAGCGGCCCTTGCACAGTGTGGGGTAGCCCGCGTTCTCGCCGGGTGCATAGCGGTCGATGAGCACACCGTTCAGGCGCGACTCGCGGCCCTGCGGGGTCTCCACCCAGCGCACGGCCTTCGGGGGTGAACACACGCCATGCGTGTTGGGCGATTCGCCCGTCGCGTACGACGACAGCGCACAGCGCCCCTCGACCATCACACACAGGCTGCCGAAGCCGAAGACTTCGATCTCGACCGGCGTGCGATCGATGACCTGGCGCACCTGCTCCATCGAGAGCACGCGCGGCAGCACGGCGCGCACGATGCCGAACTGCTCGCGGTAGAAGTTGATGGCCTCGTAGTTGGTGGCCGAGCCCTGCACCGACAGGTGCAGGCGCAGCCGGGGATGGTGCTGCACCGCGTAGTGCATGAGGCCGGGGTCGGCCAGGATGACCGCGTTCACGCCCAGGTCCACCGCCTTGTCCAGTGCGCTGCGCCACGGCCCCGGGTTGGCCGCCTGCGGGTAGGTGTTGAGCGCCATGAAGACCTTGCAGCCGCGACCATGCGCATAGGCAATGCCGTTGGCGATGGCGGCCTCGTCAAAGTTGAGGCCCGCAAAATTGCGCGCATTGGTGGCGTCGCGCAGGCCCAGGTAGACGCAGTTGGCGCCGTGGTCCACAGCGGCCTTCAGGGCGGGCAGGCTGCCGGCGGGGCAGACGAGTTCCAGTCCGGGGGTTGCAGCTTCAGGCAGCACCGCCTCCATCGATTTCAGGGGTTCCATCACAAACATTCAAACGCGGGCCCCGGGCCGGGCCACAGCACTGGGCGCCACCATAATGAGGACACCCCACGCATCCGCTGATCTTCATCAACGGCGGTGCACAATTCCGGAGCAAACCAGTCGGGTTTTGATGTGGCCCGCCTCCGCAGCGCACCCCATAGCCGCCAGGCCTTGACTTGCGTCTACGCTGTCCCACTTTTCGTTCCTTCCTTTTGCCCAACCCGGGCGCTGCCCTGTCATGAACAAGAACCTGTGGCTGCTGGCGCTGTGCCAAGGCCTTTTCCTCACCAACAACGTTGTCTTCATTGCCATCAATGGCCTGGTGGGCCTGCAGCTGGCGCCCTTTGGCTGGATGGCCACGCTGCCGGTGATGGGCTACGTGGTGGGCGGGGCGCTGTCCACCCCGCTGGTGGCGCGCACGCAGTCGCGCTGGGGGCGCAAGGTGTCGTTCCAGATCGGGCTGGCCGTGGCCGTGGCATCGGCCGCGCTGTGTGCCTGGGCGGCGTTCAGCGGCAGCTTCTGGCTGCTGTGCACCGCTACGCTGGTGGCGGGCTACTACAGCGCCAACGGTGGCCTGTACCGCTTTGCGGCCGCCGAGCTGGCGGCCCCGGACTACCGCGAGAAGGCCGTGTCGTTGGTGCTGGCCGGTGGCCTGCTGGGCGCCGTGGCAGGCCCCAACCTGGCCAGCGCCACGCGCACCTTGTTCCCGGTGCCGTTTGCGGGCGCGTACATCGCGCTCATCGGCGTGGCGCTGTTGTCCATGCTGTGCATGGCAGCCATCCGGTTCGAAGCGCAACCCGTGGTGCTCAACGCTGCGGGCCAACGCGAGCAGGGGCGCCCCCTCTCTGTACTGATGCGCCAGCCTGCCTTCATCGTGGCCATTGTGGGCGCTGCGCTGGGCTATGGGGTGATGAACCTGCTGATGGCGGCCACGCCTCTGGCCATGCAGGTGTGTGGCTTTGACTTTGACGCCTCGGCGCTGGTGCTGGAGTGGCATGTGATTGGCATGTTCGCTCCCGGCTTTGTCACCGGCCACCTCATCAAGCGGTTTGGCGTGCTGCCCATCATGGGCACGGGGGTGTTGCTCAACTTCGCCTGCGTAGCCGTGGCGCTGATGGGCGTGGAGCTGCACCACTTCGGCATTGCGCTGTTCTTCCTGGGGGTGGGCTGGAACTTCCTGTTCACCGGCTCCACCACGCTGGCCATGACGGCCTACCGCCCCGAGGAGAAGGACCGCGCCCAGGCGGCCATCAACTTCTGCGTGTACGCCACGCTGGCGCTGAGTGCGTTCTCGTCGGGCGTGCTGGTCACGACGCAGGGATGGACGCTGCTGAACGCCGGTTCGCTGGTGCCGATTGTGGTGACGGGGCTGGCACTGGCCTGGCTGGGTGTGCAGCGCAAGCGCGTTTCACGCGGCGTCTGAAGGCACCTCAGCCACAGCGCCTTCTGCGGCCACCGTGGTGCGCAGCCACTGTGCAAACGCCGCCACCGCCCGGTCTTCCAGGCGCCCCGGCGCCACGAAGAGGCTGTAGCCCCGCGCACCGCTGTCGTGGTGCGGGTGGGCCAGCACCAGCTCGCCCGATTGCAGTTCGCGCTCCACAAAATACCGGGGCACCAGGCCTAGCCCCAAGTCGGCGCGCACGGCCTCCACCAGCATCGAGAACAGATCAAAGCGGTGGCCTCCCAACGTGTGGCCGGGGATGCGCGTGATGCCCGCACGGGCCAGCCAGTCGTCCCAGGCGCCCAGGCGCGAGCTGAGCTGCAGCAGCGGCACGGCCCGAAAATCGCCGCGCTCCGTCGCACGCCGGTGGCGCGACTGCGGTGCACACACGGCCACGCAAACCTCGGGCATCAGGGGCGCTGGCACCACACCGGGCCAGGCCGCGTCGTCGTACTGCACGGCCACGTCGAACGGTATCTCCGCCATGTAGATCTGCGTGGGGTACACCTGCAGGTGCAGGCTGCAGCCTTTGTGCTGCGCAAGGAAGGCAGGCAGCCGGGGCAGCAGCCAGCGCTCGGCAAACACCGGCACGCAACCCACCAGCAGGCGCGCGCCATCGGGCCGCTGGGCCATGGCTTCGAGGGTGTGGTTCTGCAGCCGCAGCAAGTCGCCCACCACCTGCGCGTGGTAGCGGCGGCCTACGTCGGTGAGCGTGGAGCCGCGTGCGCCGCGCTGCACCAGCTGCAGGCCCAGCTGGCCCTCCAGCAGGCGCAGCTGCTGGCTCACGGCGCTGTGGGTGAGGCAGAGTTCTTCGGCGGCTTTGCTCACGCCGTGGTGGCGTGCCACGGCATCGAAAACAAGCAGGGCGCGGGTGCTGGGGATGTGTTTGCGCATGTAAGAAAAACTGTCGGCTGGGCAGATTAAAGCAGAGCCCAGGGGCGGGGTTCGGTCCAACAATTGCGTGGCCCTGCATGCCGGCCCACGGCTCCATCCACGATGGCTGGACAGGCCGGTCACCCCTTCCGTTTGTGTTCGTGTTTCGCTGGATCACCATGACTCTCCCTCTCCATACCTTCCGTGCCACAGCCCTTGCGGGTGCCATGGCCCTCGCCTGCGCCGCCTTGCTGCCCGGTGCCGCCCATGCGCAGTTCGGCGCCGTGGCGCCCACGCCCACCACGCTGCGTCCCGCCGTGGACAAGGCCTACGGCCAGCTCATGGCTGCGCCCCAGATCCTGCAGCTGCTTGACGCCGTGAAGGCCGACCACGACCGCGCCACCGAAGACCTGCGCATGCTCACCGAGATCGAGGCGCCGCCGTTCAAGGAACAAAAGCGTGCCGAAGCCTTTCTTGCCCGGCTCCAGGCCCTGGGCCTGACCAACGCCGCTATCGATGCCGAAGGCAATGTGGTGGGCGTGCGCAAGGGCACGGGCAACGGCCCCAAGCTGGTCATCTCGGCCCACCTGGACACGGTGTTCCCATCCGGCACCGACGTGAAGGTGAAGGAGCGCGACGGCAAGCTCTAAGCGCCCGGCATTTCCGACAACACGCGCGGCCTGGCCGTGCTGCTGTCGTGGCTCAAGGTGCTGAACGACCAGAAGATCGCCACCGTGGGCGACCTGGTGTTCGTGGGCAATGTGGGCGAGGAAGAGCTGGGCAACCTGCGCGGCATGAAGCACCTTTTCAAGGAACACCTGGACATCGACGGCATGGTGGCGCTGGAGCCCGCGCCCGATGGCACGGTGCTGGTGCTGGGCACGGGCAGCCACCGCCACGAGGTGACCTTCAAGGGCCCGGGCGGCCACAGCTACGCCGCGTTCGGCGAGGTGCCCAGCGCCATCCACGGCATGGGCCGCGCCATTGCCAAGATCGCCGACATCCGCACGCCCAAGAGCCCCAAGACCACGTTCACTGTGGGCACTGTGGGCGGCGGCACATCCGTCAACACCATCGCGCCGGATGCGCGCATGGCGGTGGACATCCGCTCCGACGAAACAGCCCCGATGCTGGCCACCGAAAAGCAGGTGCTGGCCGCCGTGGACAGCGCCGTGACCGAAGAGAACGCACGCTGGGGCGTGAACACCCTGAGCGCATCGACCAAACTCATCGGCGACCGGCCCGGTGGCCGCACGGCGGCGGATTCGGTCATTGTGGAAGCGGCCGTGCGCGCCAACACGGCGTTTGGCCGCAAGACCATGCTGGGCGGCGCCAGCACCGACGCCAACGTGCCGATGTCGCTGGGCATCCCCGCCATCGTGATCGGGGGCGGCGGCAAGACGGGCGGGTTCCACGCACTGTCCGAGTGGATTGACCTGACGGACGCCTGGAAGGGTGCTCAGACCTCGCTGGTCACGGTGCTGGGGCTGGTGGGGGTGCAGGGTGTGAGCGCACCGCTGCTGGACAAGCGCCCACCCCGCACCAAGTAGTTGCGCGGCAGCGGGGCGCCCTCTCAGCGACACACACCAGCGCGGGAGTGGAGCGGGCCGTGGATGGCGTGTTGCCGCGTGCCCTGCCGGGCAGGGCCCGCAGCACCACAATTCACGATTGTTGACATGAAGGAGACGCCAAGGTGCGTACCATGGGTGGTTCCGTCCGGGGCGGCGCACCGCCGTCTTTTATCCCTCTGCAGGAGAACACCATGGGTTTGCTCGATTCCGTTCTGGGTGCCGTTATCAACAATGCATCGCAAGGCGGCAATGGCGCCGCTGCAGCCGGTGGGGCCGGGAGTGGCCTGGGCGGCTTGATCAGCCTGGCTGCGCAGAACCCGCAGCTGGTGCAGGCCGTGATGTCCCTGATCAGCAACGACGGCCCGGTGGGTGGTCTGCCGGGGCTGATGGCCAAGTTTCAGCAGGCGGGGCTGGGCAATGTGATTGCGTCCTGGCTGAGCGCGGGGCCGAACCAGGCGATCTCAGGTGAGCAGTTGTCCAACGTGCTGGGCGCCGGCCCGCTGTCGCAGATCGCATCGCAACTGGGCGTGGGCCCTGGCGCTGCAGCAGGCCAGCTGGCCCAGGTACTGCCGGGCCTGATCGACCAGCTCAGCCCGCGCGGCGAGGCGCCGCAGGGCGGGTTTGGCACCTCGAACGACCTGTTCGGAATGCTGGGCGGATTGTTACAAAAATGATAGCTGCTAGCGCTTGATAGATAAGCGCTGGCGGCCATTTTGGCTTGAAATTTTGGGTAACCGCGACGACCCGGCTACCTCACTGCCGGACAGCGCCGCACCAGCCACTGCTGCAGCAGGTCGAACACCGGCTCGGCCAGTTCCGGGCTTTCATTGAACAGCTCGTGGAACAGGGGTTCAAAGCAGTGTGCATGCACGACGGCCTTGGGGGCTGCGGCCGCAAAGGCACGGCTGCCCGCAGGGTGGACCAGCTTGTCGCTGCCCGCCCACATCAGCAACGTGGGCACGCTCCAGTGCGTGGCGCGGGCCACGGTGGCGGGGCCGCCGTTGGCGATGAAGCGGGCCAGGCGAGCGCTGATGCGGTCGTGGCACAGCGGGTCGGCCAGGTAGGCCGCGACCACGGCCGGGTCGTGCGAGAGGTACTGCGCATCGAGCCCATTGCCCACGCGCAGGTTGGGTGCGATGCGCGGCAGCGTGGCCAGCAGCAGCTTTTGCACGGCGCCCAGGCCCGCATCCAGCGCGGGGGATGACAACACCAGGGCGTCCACAGGCCGTATCTTCAACGACACAAAACGCGAAGCCACAAGCCCGCCCATGCTGTGGCCCAGCAGCACCAGGGGCTGGCCTGCGGGCATGCGGGCGCGCGTGGCGTCCACCAGGTCGGCCAGGTCATCCAGCAGGCGCAAGTCCGAAGTGAGGCCGCCACGCGGCCCTCCGGATTCGCCGTGACCATACTGGTCGTAACCCCGCACGGCAAAACCCCAGTCGTTGAGGCGGCGGGCCACCGCGTCGTAGCGGCCCACATGTTCGCCCAGGCCGTGCACCAGCAGCACGGTGCCCCGGCAGGGCTCGCCCTCGGGCAGGGGCCAGTCCTGCACAGCCAGGTTTTCGCCGTCGCTGGCGGTGAAGGTGGTGAGGGTGGAGGGAATGGGGTCGTCAGAGATCATGGCGGGCGGTGCTGTTGAGCGGGCAATCGCTCAACCAGGAAAGAACAGGAAGGCAATCCCATAAAAAGGCGGTACGGCATGGCCCGGCGGTGGCCGAACGAATCACGCGTGGCGCAACCCACATCAGGCGATGGAGGCCCAGAGGTCGTCCCAATCCGTGGGCAGAAAATTGCCTTCGCGGCGCAACACCTGCTGGTGCTGGCGGTTGAGCACATAGTGCGTGGGGCGGCGGGTGATGGTGCCAAAGCTGTCCTGGTGCCCCACAGCGTTGCGCCAGGCAATCGGAAAGCGCTGCTCGGCAGGCACGGACACTTTGAGCAGCTCGATGTACTGCATGAAGTCCGCGTTTTTGTCGTCCATGTTCACGCCCAGCAGCACATAGTCGCGCTGGCGGTTGTTCGTATAGAACTCGCGCATCAGCCGCAGCTCGTTGGTGCACAGGGCGCAGCCAGCGGTGAAAAAGCTCACCAGGCACACCTTGCCCGCAAAGTCGGTCAGTGCGACAGGCTTGCCTTCGCTGTTGGTGCCCAACAGCGTGTGGCGCGGGCCAGGAGCGGCAACCCCCGCCGTTGCCGCAGGCGCCTGGGCGTGGACGAGAGGGTGTACCGCAGCGGCCAGTGTGGTGGCCGTACAGGCGTGGAGAAAAGCGCGTTTGTCCATGGTGATCTGTGCCTGCCAGAAGGGTGTGAGGACTTGCGCAAACCGGAACGCAGCGGCCGCATCGCTTGGAGCGTGCCGGCTGCCCATGCCCATGCCCATGCCCATGCCCATTTTTGCGTCAGTCGTGGGTGTGAAAGAACGGTGAAAGCTGAAAAGATCGCGCCTATCAGCCCGCTGCGGCAGGTGCGACCGCCTGCTGTGCCATGCCTGCAATCACCTGCGCCACGGCGGCGGTGAGCTTTTTGGCGTAGGGCACATGCAGGAACTCGTTGGGGCCGTGGGCGTTGCTCTTGGGGCCGAGCACACCACACACCATCATTTGCGCGGTGGGGAAGCCTTCGCTGAGCATGTTCATGAGCGGGATGGTGCCGCCCTGGCCGATGTAGCCGCAGGGCGCACCAAAGTGGGCCTGCGAGGCGGCGTTGAGCGCCTGCTCGAACCAGGGCGTGGTGGCGGGGGCATTCCAGCCTGTGGCGCCGCTCATGCTCTGGAAGGTGACCTTGGCCTGGTAGGGCGCGTTGTCTTCCAGCAAGGCCTTGAGTTCCTGCACAGCCTGGGCGGCATCTACCAGGGGCGGCAGGCGCAGGCTGAGCTTGAAGGCGGTGTAGGGGCGCAGCACATTGCCTGCGTCCTGCAGGGCCGGGAAGCCTTCGGCGCCGGTCACGCTCAGCGTGGGCTCCCAGGTGCGCTTGAGCAGGGCCTGCAGCGGGTCGGTGGTGGTGGGCAATGCAAAGGTGGTGGAGCCGCCGCAGTCGTAGTGCGCCCAGGGGAAGCGCTTGTACACCTCTTCGCCCAGGATGCCCGCCGTGGCGCGGGCCTGGGCCAGGCGGTCGGCAGGCACTTCGCAATGAAAGCTCTGGGGCAGGAGACGGCCGGTGGCACTGTCTTCGAGCCGGTCGAGCACCTGCCGCATGATGCGGAACGACGAAGGCACCAGGCCCGAGGCGTCACCGGAGTGGATGCCTTCGGTGAGGATCTCGACCTTGAGCGTGCCGGTGGCCATGCCGCGCAGGCTGGTGGTGAGCCACAGCTGGTCGTAGTTGCCGGCGCCCGAGTCCAGGCACACCACCAGTGCCACGTTGCCCATACGGGGCTTGAGGGCGTCGATGTAGGGCAGCAGGTCGCGCGAGCCGCTTTCCTCGCAGGTCTCGATCAGGCCCACGATGCGCGGGTGGGGCACGTTCTGGCGCTTGAGCTCCTGCACGGCCGCGATGCTGGCATAGACCGCGTAGCCGTCATCGGCGCCGCCGCGGCCATAGAGCTTGCCGTCTTCGTATTTGGGCGTCCAAGGGCCGAGGTCGTTGCGCCAGCCGCTGAACTCGGGTTGCTTGTCGAGGTGGCCGTACATGAGCACGGTATCGGTGGCGCCGGCCTGGGTGGCGTCGATTTCAAAGAACAGCACGGGGGTGCGGCCTGGGAGGCGCACGATTTCGAGCGTGAGGCCTTCAACCTTCTGCGACTCGACCCACGCGGCGGCGTTGCGCACCACGGTGTCGAGCAGGCCCTGCTCGGCCCAATCGGGCGAGAACATGGGCGACTTGGCGGGGATGGCGATGTAGTCGGTGAGCTGGCGAACAATGTCGTTGTCCCAGGCTTGGCTGACCCGTTCGAGGGCCAGGGCGGGTTGCAGGGCGTGGGGGGGGACTCGGGCGTTCATGGGCAGCTCTCCTGAATACGGCGGATCTTGTGGACCGAAACCAGCATTCCAACACAACGCCTGTGCGGGCGCCATGGCAGGTATCCATACACCCGCGACATAGTCTGGCAGCGCTGTGGCAGGGGGCGCAGCTCTTCTTCGGGTGGTGCGCCCAGCGTGGCCCGTCCCGCGTCCCTCTTGGGGTCAATACCGAGAAACAGGATGCGTGTCGGGATTGGCCTGTGCCGCCGCCAGGGAGGCGGGGCGCCGCAGGCTGGTGGACACCTCCACCCGGTTGCGGCCGTTTTCCTTGGCCTGGTAGAGCGCACGGTCGGCTGCGGCGATCAGCATGTCCCAGCTGTCGCCGGGCTCCAGCCGGCCGCCAAAGACGCCAATGCTGACCGTGACGGCAATGCCCAGGGCCGCGTCGGTGGTTGCATCTGGCGCGGCTCCGCCCACTGCGCGGATGCGGCAGCGCGATTCCTCCACCGCCTTGCACAGTTCTCGCGCCAGCTGCTCGGCCCCCAGCAACGTGGTGTCGGGCAGCACCACCATGAATTCCTCACCCCCGTAGCGGCCCACCAGGTCCTGCGCCCGCACGCGCTCGCTCAGCACATTGACCACGCTGCACAGCACCTGGTCACCGGCGGGGTGCCCGTAGCGGTCGTTGACCCGCTTGAAGTGGTCGATGTCCACCATCATGAGCGCGATGGATTCGCGCGAGCGCACGGCGCGCGAGACGTCGCGGTCCAGCGCCGCGATCAGCGAGCGGCGGTTGGCCACGCCGGTAAGCGGATCCAGCGCCGCCATGATGCGGTTGTTCTCGTCGGCACGGTCGCGTGACATGAACACAAATCCCATGGAGCTGATGAGCACCACCGAAAACGTGGCCATGAAGGTCAGCGTCTGCAGCAGGCTGCCCTGGAGGATGCTGGTGGCCGTCTGGCTTTCGCCCAATGCCAGCAACGCGCGGCCGCCCAGCACCAGCGCCTCCAGGCCCAGCCCGGCCACCAGCAGCCACTGCCCGCGCCCCACGGTGGCATGGCGGCGCTCCAGGGCCGCTACCAGAGCCCACACGGCCTGCAGCCCGATGACCAGGCCCACAAAACTCGCGCGCGCCGGAAAGTTGTCGATAAACACGATGACAAAACACGTGACCAGCGCCGACGGTGTGAGCAGCAGCAGCCACCGTGGCGGGCGCCCCTGGAACTGGTAGATCGCGGCGATCATCCCCACAAACACGCAGGACAGCAGCAGGTTGCCCAGCACGATGGACACCACATCCGGCACCAGGCCCCGCAGCATGATCAGCAAATGCCCGACGGCATTGACCATCAGGGCGGCCGCCCACCGTCCCAGGCCATCGCGCCGACGCCCCCAGCCCACCACAGCCATGGAGGCGGCCATCATGAGCGAACTCACGATGATCATGACCAGCATGGTGGGAACGTGGGCGGCCATGGATGGGGGTGGGCGGTGTGGTGGGGGGGTTTCAGATCAGCATAAACGAAGGTCTGCAGACCGCAAACCGCCAGATGACCACGCGTCCCCGCCGCACAGTCGATTGGTCGGATGCAGTGGGCTATTGCAACTGGGCGGGTGCGCGCGCGCCACTGCCGGGGGCGTGCACCGCCTCGCCCTCGCCCGTTTGTGCCATGGGCGCGGCCAGGGCCGCGCGCTGGGTGTAGCCGATACCGCCACCGGCAGCGCCCTCGGCCCGCGAGAGCTTGAACACCTGCACCGCCCCCGCAAGACGGGAGGCCTGCTCCCGCAGGCTTTGGGCTGCGGCGGCGGATTCCTCCACCAGGGCAGCGTTCTGCTGTGTCATCTGGTCCAATTGGTTGACGGCAGTGTTGACCTGGCCGATGCCGTCGGACTGCTCGCTCGATGCCGCTGTGATCTCACCAATGATGTCGCCCACGCGTTTGACCGAGCCCACGATCTCGTCCATGGTGGTGCCCGCGTTCTGCACCAGGCGTGCGCCCGATTCCACCCGCTCCACCGAGGCGCCGATGAGCGCCTTGATCTCGCGCGCGGCCTCGGCACTGCGCCCTGCCAGACTGCGGACCTCGCTGGCCACCACGGCAAAGCCCCGGCCCTGTTCGCCAGCACGGGCAGCTTCCACTGCCGCATTCAGCGCGAGGATGTTGGTCTGGAAGGCAATCGAATCGATGACGCCGATGATGTCGGCGATCTTGCGCGAGCTTTGGTTGATGTCGCCCATGGTGGTGACCACCTCGCCCACCACCTGGCCACCGCGTGCGGCCACGGCGGCGGCGGTGCTGGCCAGCTGGTTGGCCTGGCGCGCGGCGTCGGCCGACTGGCGCACGGTGGAGGTGAGGTGCTCCATGCTCTGCGCGGTCTGCGCGAGGCTGCTGGCCGTGGCCTCGGTGCGGGCCGACAGGTCCTGGTTGCCGCTGGCGATCTCGGCGCTCGCGGTGGTGATGCTGTCCACCGCCGTGCGCACCTGCTGCAGCATCTGCGTGTAGCGCTGGCGCATGCCTTCCACCTCCTGCACCAGCGCGCCGATTTCGTCGCGCCGCGTGGTGCGGAATTCTTCGGTCAGGTCGCCCTGCGCTACCAGGGTGATGGCCTGGGTCAGATCCTGCAGCGGGCGGCTTACGCCCCGGCGCAGCATGAGGAACAGGCCAATGGCCAGCAGCACCACGGCCACGGCCATCAAGCCCCACACGGCGAGCGTGACGCGGCGCTGGCTGGCCATGGCCTCGCCGTCGGCCACCTCCGCCACCACCCACCAGCCGCCGCCGGTTTTGCGCACCAGGGCCCAGGGGTCTTCGGCACCGGTGCCCAGCACGGGCGCGGCCTCGCGCACAAAGCCGTCGGGCGATGCGGCCAGGGCTTCAAAAAACGGGCGGGCCTGGGGGTAGGCTTCCAGCACACGCTTGCCGCGTGCCGTGGGGTGGTACACGAACACCGCCTTGTCGAGCGAGGTGCCGGGGTTGATCACGTACGTGCCGCCATGCTCGAAGAATTTTGTCTGCGTGACCTGCTTTTGCAGCATGGCGTGGAACACGCTGATGTCGTTGCCGATGAACAGCAGCGCAATCACCTTGCCCGAAGCGTCTTTGGCGGGCAGGTAGTGGCCCATGAAGGGCTTGCCGCCCACCACGGTGACGCCGGTGTAGGGCTCGCCCTTGGACACGGTGGCATAGGCCGGGTCGTCCTTGCCCAGCGGCGTGCCCTGCTGGCGCGCGCCCTGTTCGTTCTTGACCGAGGTGGTGATGCGCACGAAGTCATCGCCCTTCTTGGCGAACACGGTGGCGATACCGCCGGTCTCGCTGGCGAACTTGTCGACCGAGCCGTAGTCCTCGTTCACCAGCGCGCCGTAGCTGCGCAGCTCGCCCGAGGCTTCGTCGAGCTGCATGGTGGCCTCGAAGTAGCGCTGAAAGCCCTTCATGGTCAGCTGCACCAGCTCGCGGTTGGTGTTGTCGGCGGCGTCCAGCGACTGCGCCACGCTCTGCGCGGTGTCGCCCACACTGGAGGCGACCAGGGCGCGGGTGCTGCGCTCGGTGAGCACGGCAATGGCCAGCCCCACCAGCACCAGCACCAGGGCCACCAGCGCAATGGCGGTCAGCGTGACCTGGCGCGCGACGGAACGGTTGTTGGCAACGGAAGCAGCCATGCAGTGTGTCTCCTGGAGATTGAAAGCCCAAAGCCGGCTGTCGCCGGTCTGCGGTCACTCTACGTCCAGAGGCTTGTTACATTTATTCACGCATTCCCTTACGCAAAGCTGCGTACCTCAACGCCGCCGATGTGTGAGTCATGGCCTGCGAAACTGGCACTGCCCAAGCCGAGGACGCCGAGCAAGTACCGCCCCACAACGAAGGCGTAGGGGGAAGGCGCAAAGCGACTCAGCGGATCTTCCCAGTCATCCAGCCCAGGCCTTGCGAGGTGCCCGCTGCGGGCCGGTATTCGCAGCCGACCCAGCCGCCGTAGCCCAACGCGTCGATGGTGTCGAAGAGAAAGGGGTAGTTCAGCTCCCCCCGGTCCGGCTCGTGGCGCCCGGGCACACCGGCAATCTGAACATGCGCCACCCGGCCCGTGGGCAGGTACTGGTGCAGCTTGGTGGCCACGTCACCCTCCACGATCTGGCAGTGGTAGAGGTCCATCAGCACCTTGAGGTTGGGGGCCTGCGCCGCATCAAGCAGCTCGTGCGCGTGATCCTGCCGGTTCAGAAAGTAGCGCGGCATGTCGCGCAGGTTGATGGGCTCGATGAGGATGTCGCACCCCGCACGCGCAGCCTCGGCCGCCGCCCAGCGCAGATTGCCAACGCACAGGTCCTTGAGGGATTCGCGCTCCACGCCGGGCGGCACGATGCCCGAGAGCACGTGGATGCGCGGGCAGCCCAGCACCTCGGCATAGCGCAGGGCTTCTTGCACGCCCGCGCGGAACTCGGCCTCATGCCCAGGCAGCGCTGCGGTGCCGCGCGCGTTCTGGTCCCACGCCGCCGCCATGCGGCTGCGGTCGGTGCCGCCAGGCGGGGCATTGAACAGCACCAGCTGCAAGCCGTTGTCCGCAAGCCGGGCCGCCACCTCGACGGGCTCGAAGGCATAGGGAAACAAGAACTCCACCGCCGTGAACCGGTCGCGCGCCGCAGCGGCAAAACGGTCCAGAAACGGCAGCTCGGTGTACATCAGGCTCAGGTTGGCGGCAAACTGGGGCATGGCGGGCGCGGGCGGAAGGTGGAATCAGAGCGCAGCAGCTTATCGTGCAGCATCGGGGCCAGCAGCCCTTGACAAGCCTCAACCAGGCTCCACCCATGAAAAATATGAGCAAAATTGGCACCTAGCGCTTAATGGATAAGCGCCAGTAGCTATTAATTTAATAGTATTTTGCTCTCCTACCAGGACACCCAATGCGCATCGGAGAACTCGCCCAACGCACCGGCACCACGCCCAAGGCCATCCGGCTGTACGAGGCCCGGGGCCTGCTGGGCACGGTGGCGCGCGCAGGCAGCTACCGCCACTATGGCGAGGCCGATGTGGCCCGCGTGTTGCTGATCCGCCAGGCCCAGGCGCTGGGTTTTCGGCTGTCGGAGCTGGATGGCCTGCCCCACATCGACACCGCTGCAGGCTGGGAACGCATGGCCCAGCTGGTGGCCGGGCGGCGGGCCGCCGTGGCGCAGGAGCTGGCGCGCCTGTCAGCGCTGGACGCGCAGCTGGCGCTGTTGGAAGCCGAGCTGCACACCTGCGACACGCTGGCCGTGCCCATGGCACCCGAAGCCTGCGCCGCGCCCTCCACACTGGCGGTGGCACCTCCAGCGCACAACCCCGCGCAATTTGGTGCAGCGACCACGGCGGGCGCTGCGAGATTCACCGCGACTTGACCTGACCGCTTGACTCTGCCCCGTGGGGCAGGGTGACCATGGCGCCATCAACAACACCGTGATGGAGCGTCTGTGGCAGAGCAACAAAACATTCTGGTCATCCTGGGCCACCCCACCGCCGAGAGCCTGTGCGCAGGCATGGCACGTGCCTATGCCGAGGGCGCCAGGCGCGCAGGGGCGCAGGTGCGGTTTCTGGACGTGGGTCAGCTGACCTTCAACCCCCTGTTCCAGGGCTATGGCGCTGCCCAGCCGCTGGAACCCGATTTGCTGGCCGCGCAGGCAGACATCACCTGGGCGCACCATCTGGTGTGGGTCTATCCGATCTGGTGGGGCGCCATGCCCGCGCTGCTCAAGGGTTTTATCGACCGCGTGCTGCTGCCCGGCTATGCCTTCAAGTACCGCAAAGGCTCATCACTGTGGGACAAGCTGCTGGCCGGCCGATCGGCCGAGCTGCTGGTGACCATGGACTCGCCGCCCTGGTACTTCCGCTGGGTCACACGCATGCCAGGGCACCACCAGATGAAGAAGGCCATCCTGGAGTTCTGCGGCATCAGCCCCGTGCAGGTGCACAGCTTTGGCCCGGTGCGCAGCGCCAGCACCGAGCGGCTGGCGCAGTGGGTGGAAAAGGCGAGGCAACTGGGGCAGCGCCAGGGGGCACGCTCCGCGCCGGGCAAGCCGCGCCCGGCACCCGTCACTTCGTCGCCATGAATGCTTGAACGGCAGCTCGGCCCACGGCCGGGTCGTCGGTGAAGAAGCCGTCGATGCCTGCGCGCAGATAGGCCGTGATCTCACCCACGCTGTCGCCGCGCACGGTGCCATCGGTGGCGGGCGCCTTTTTCAGCCCGGCGGGCAGAAAGGCGTTTTCGGGCCGCAGCGTCCAGATGTGTACGCCCAGGCCTTCGGCGCGGGCGCGCGCCACCAGCGGGGTGGGTTCGCCCGGCACGCCATCCTTGACCGGCACCACCAGCGTCTTGAACGGGCCGATGGCATTGGCATAGGTGGCCACCTGCTTCAGGCCTTCGGGCGTGATCAGGTCGGCATAAGCGCGCGTGTTGGCCGCGCCCTGCGCCACAAAGTCATACGGCCGGCCCGAAGGCGCGACCAGCTGCACCAGGCGCACGCTGCTGAGTTTGCGGATCGCCTGCAAGTTGCTGACCTCGAAGGACTGCACGAACACGGGCGCGTCCTTGTGGTTCCAGCCGTTTTTCTCCAGCACGGCCAGCAGCGGCGCCTCCAGCGGCAGGCCGATGGACTGGAAGTAGGTGGGGTGTTTGGTCTCGGGGTAGATGCCGATGGTCCTGCCCGTCTTGGCTGTGGCCGCCTTGGCCAGGTCGATCACCTCCTGCAACGTGGGCACCTCGAACCGACCGTTGTAGGCCACGTTGGCCGGGCGCTGCGCGGGGATGCGCTCGCGGGCGCGCAGGGTCTTGAGTTCGGCCAGGGTGAAGTCTTCGGTGAACCAGCCGGTGATGGCCTGGCCGTCAATGGTCTTGGTGGTTTTGCGGCCCGCAAACTCGGGGCGGTCCACCACGTCGGTGGTGGCTTCCTTCACAGAGCCATCGGCGCCCAGGATGGCGATGGCGTTCTCGTGCCGCGCCACCAGCACGCCGTCCTTGGTGATCACCAGGTCGGGCTCGATGATGTCGGCGCCGTCGTCAATGGCCTGCTGGTAGGCGGCCAGCGTGTGCTCTGGCCGCAGCGCCGAGGCGCCCCGGTGGGCAATGACGGTGGGGGTGGGTGGCCAGGCCTGGGCCACGGCGCCCAGCGCCCAGGTGGTGAGCAGCGCGGCGGCAGTCACGGCGCGCAGTGCAGTGCGTTTCATGCGGGTCTCCTACAAGCAGAGCCCGCACCTTAGCCGATGCGTTTGACAGCGTCGTGTCGCGAGGATGCCTACGCGTGTTCGAAGTGAAAAACGGCCGTGCCCGCGCGTGCATTGGGCAGCCAACGCACCTCTTGCCCGTCCTGCAGCCCGAAGGAGTCGAGGATGCGCAGGCTGTTCTTGGTGGCCAGCACTTCGAAGTCTTTGTAGGTGCCCACACGGATGTTGGGCGTGTCGTACCACTGGTAGGGCAGGCGCCGCGTCACCGGCATGCGCCCGCGCAGGATGGACAGGCGGTTGGGCCAGTGCGCAAAGTTAGGGAAGGCCACCACACCCGTGCGGCCCACGCGCGCTGTCTCGCGCAGCATGGTCTCGGCATTGCGCAGGTGCTGCAGCGTGTCGATCTGCAGCACCACGTCAAAGCTGTTGTCGTCGAACATGGCCAGCCCCTCGTCGAGGTTGAGCTGGATCACATCCACCCCGCGCTGCACGCAGGCCAGCACGTTGGCGTCGTCGATCTCCACGCCATAGCCACTGCAGCCGCGCTCGCGCTGCAGGTAGTCGAGCATGGCGCCGTTGCCGCAACCGAGGTCGAGCACGCGCGAGCCGGGGGGCACCAGGCGCGCCAGGGCTTGCATCGCCGCTTTTTCGGTCATGGTTGCAACTCCTTGGCAATGCTATCGAAGTAAGAGCGCATGACGCCCATGTACCGGGCGTCATCGAGCAAAAAGGCATCGTGCCCGTGGGGCGCGTCGATCTCGGCGTAGCTCACGCTGCGGCGGTTGTCGAGCAAGGCCTTCACGATCTCGCGGCTGCGCTTGGGCGAAAAGCGCCAGTCGGTGGTGAAGCTCACCAGCAGGAACCTGGCCTGCGCCCGGGCCAGGGCCCGCGTGAGGTTGCCGGCATGGGTGCGCGCGGGGTCGAAGTAGTCGAGCGCGCGGGTGATGAGCAGGTAAGTATTGGCGTCGAAGTAGTCGCTGAACTTGTCGCCCTGGTAGCGCAGGTAGCTTTCGATCTGAAACTCGATGTCCTGGGTGCTGTATTTCAGTTCCAGGCCTTCGCGCAGCTGTCGGCCGAACTTCTCGTTCATCACATCGTCGCTCAAGTACGTGATGTGGCCGATCATGCGGGCGATGCGCAGGCCACGCTTGGGGATCACGCCGTGGCGGTAAAAGTGGCCGCCGTGGAAGTCCGGGTCGGTCACGATGGCGCGGCGGGCCACTTCGTTGAAGGCGATGTTCTCGGCCGTGAGGTTGGGCGCACTGGCCACCACCACCGCGTGGCGCATGCGCTCGGGGTACTGCAGCGTCCAGCTCAATGCCTGCATGCCGCCCAGGCTGCCGCCCAGCACGGCGGCCAGTTGCTGGATGCCCAGACGGTCGAGCAGGCGGGCCTGGGCGTTGACCCAGTCTTCCACCGTGACCACCGGGAAGTCCGCGCCATAGACCTCGCCCGTATCGGGATGGTTGTGCATGGGGCCGGTGGAGCCAAAGCAGGAGCCCAGGTTGTTCACGCCGATCACGAAGAAGCGGTCGGTGTCCACGGGCTTGCCGGGGCCGATCATGTTGTCCCACCAGCCCTCGCTCTTGTCCTGCCCGGCGTAGACGCCCGCGACGTGGTGCGAGGCATTGAGGGCGTGGCACACGAGCACGGCGTTCGAGCGGTCGGCATTGAGCGTGCCGTAGGTCTCGTAGGCCAGGTGGTAGTCGCGGATGGACGCACCGCTTTGCAGCGGGAGCACCTCCGGAAAATGCATGGACTGGGGCGTGGCAAAAAACGACATAAAAAAACCCGGCGTCGCTAAAAACGAGGCCGGGCGGATGTGTCGG
This sequence comes from Acidovorax sp. Leaf73, assembly GCF_916855635.1. Taxonomy (NCBI): domain Bacteria; kingdom Pseudomonadati; phylum Pseudomonadota; class Betaproteobacteria; order Burkholderiales; family Comamonadaceae; genus Acidovorax; species Acidovorax sp. Leaf73. The sequence continues at coordinate 410,688 of NZ_CAKASI010000003.1, read as the reverse complement.
ACGGGTCTTTAGCAGGATTTATAAAGCGCCCGCAAGCTGTGGCAAATCGGCGCGTCTGGCAAATATACCAAAACGGCCGCTGCTGCTCACCCGGCGGGCGTGAAGATCGCCACCAACCCCAGCACCAGAAAAATCACCGCCGAGACCACATGGACGGCGCGAATGGGCACGCGGCGAGTGATGCGCTCGCCCAGCCATACCACCGGCGCGTTGGCGATCATCATCCCGAGCGTGGTGCCCGCCACCACCCACAGGTAGGCGTTGTACTGCGCGGCCAGCATGACGGTGGCGATCTGCGTCTTGTCGCCCATCTCGGCCAGGAAAAACGCCACCACCGTGGTGCCGAACACACCCCAGCGCGGCGAGCCATCGGCCTCACCTTCGTCAAGCTTGTCGGGGATCAGCATCCACACCGCCATGGCGATGAACGATGCACCCAGGATCCAGCGCAGCACCTGGGGGCCGAGGAACGTGGTCACCCAGGCGCCCAAAGCCCCGGCCAAGCCGTGATTCACCAGGGTCGCCACCAGGATGCCAAGCACGATCGGCCAGGGTTTGCGGAAACGTGCGGCCAGCACGAGCGCGAGCAGCTGCGTCTTGTCGCCCATCTCGGCGAGCGCGACGATGGCGGTAGAAATGAAGAAGGCTTCCATGGGGGAGGGGGTCCTATCCGGCCGGATGGGTGGAAAACGCATTGACTGCACCCCGACTCCGGCCATGTGGATCGGTTTGCAGTCAATGGTCTCGCCCAGCTCAAAAGCCGCATACGCCATGGGTTTCGAAGAACCCAAGTGTGTTGACGCATGCCCCCGGCGCATTGCGCTGCCGGGCGGGCTACTCCCCAAAGACTCGCGGATTTTACCCTGCTTCCGACAGGGAAAACAGGCGGGTGGTTGCCGAAAGGTGGCGACGGGCCAGGTTCGGATGGCCGTTCAGACCCTGCGGGTTTCCCCTGAAAACCGCCGTTGCACGCTCCAAAATACCCACAAATTTGTGCAGGATGGATGGCTTGATCCAGAAATAAACCCCACACGCCTCATAAAGTGATTAATAATGGGTTCGCTTTTCTGCTTGCAGGAAAGCAGTTAGCTTAGCGGTGAATGGTCAGTTTCGCGTCTTTGAAGTCGTCACAGGTTTGTTGATTGCGTCGGACTCCATCGCGTTTTTGTGTTTTTTCAGGAGTCCTTCATGGGCAACAAACTTTACGTGGGCAACCTGCCCTACTCTTTCCGCGACGAAGATCTGCAACAGACCTTCAGCCAGTACGGCTCGGTCGGCAGCGCCAAGGTCATGATGGAGCGCGACACCGGCCGCTCCAAGGGTTTCGGCTTTGTCGAAATGGGCAGCGATGCTGAAGCCCAAGCCGCCATCCAAGGCGTGCATGGCACCAATTTCGGCGGCCGTGACCTCGTGGTCAACGAAGCCCGTCCCATGGAGCCCCGCGCTCCCCGTAGCGGCGGCTTCGGCGGCGGCAACGGTGGTGGCGGCGGCTACGGCGGTGGTGGCGGCGGCGGTTACGGCGGTGGCCGTAGCGGTGGCGGCGGTGGTGGTGGTTACGGCGGTGGCCGTAGCAGCTACTAAAAGACCTTGCTGGCAGACCTTTGCGGTCTGCCAAAGGCAAAACAAAGGAGCCCCTGGGCTCCTTTTTTCATGCCTGCGCGGCATCGCCACCACAGTCGGCATTGCCGCTTGCTTTTTCCGCAAAAGTGTGGCGCATAATGAGCCAGCGGGGTTTCCCCCGCTTAAAGTTTGCGGTGATCCGTCAGTTTCGCGCTGAGAGCGTCATTGAGATTAGCTGGCTGCGTTTTCGGGACTCCATCGCTTTTTCCATGTGTTTTTGAGGAGTCCCTCAATGGGCAACAAACTGTACGTCGGCAACCTGCCGTACTCGGTGCGCGACAGCGATCTCGAACAGGCCTTTGGCCAATTCGGCGCAGTGACCAGCGCCAAGGTCATGATGGAGCGCGACACAGGCCGCTCCAAGGGCTTTGGTTTCGTGGAAATGGGCAGTGACGCGGAAGCCCAAGCCGCCATCAATGGCATGAATGGCCAGCCACTGGGTGGCCGCAGCATCGTCGTGAACGAAGCACGCCCCATGGAGCCCCGCCCACCCCGCAGTGGCGGATTTGGCGGCGGTGGCGGCGGTGGTGGCGGTGGTGGCGGTTACGGCGGCGGCGGTGGTCGCAGTGGTGGCGGCGGTTACGGCGGTGGCCGTGAAGGCGGCGGCGGTGGTGGCTATGGCGGCGGCCGCGAGGGCGGCGGCGGTTACGGCGGCGGTGGTGGCGGTGGCCGCAGCGAAGGCGGATTCCGCAGCCCCTACGGCTCTGGCTCCCGCAACGGCGGTGGCGGCGGTGGCGGCGGTGGCCGCAACGGCGGTGGTGGCGGCTATGGTGGCGGTGGTGGCAACGGCTACTGAAGCAGACCTGCGACGTTTCTCTGAAAGCCCCCTCGGGGGCTTTTTTCATGCCCGGCCGCCACGGCTTGCTTCTATCGCAGCCAGGACCGCCCCGAACCGGCGGCCAAAAACCACCTCCGGTGGACCTAAGAGCTACTGCTCGCTCTGCCGCCGCTTGCGCGGGCGCCCGGCCAGCAGCTTGTCGAACAGCACGTTCGGCACCATGCGCAGCAACTTGGCAACCACCCCCATTTGCCAGGGGATGACCCGGTAGCTGACAGCGGCCGTGATGGCCCGGAAGGCACGGTCCGCAAAATCATCGGCCTGCATCAGAAACGGCATGCTGTAGCGGTTCTGACGGGTGAGCGGCGTGTCGATGTAGCCCGGAGAAATGGTGACCACACGCACTCCGTGGGGGCGCATCTCCCCGCGCAGGCTCTCGCAGTAGCTGATGACGGCCGCCTTGCTGGCGCAATACGCACCATGCCCGGGCAGGCCACGGATGCCTGCCACGCTGCCGATGCCCACCAGCGTGCCGCTGCCACGCTGCGCCATCGCGTCGGCAAAGGGGTGGAAGGTGGCCGCCACGCCGATGTTGTTGGTGGCAAAGGTGCGTGCCATCACCTCGATGTCGTCGCGCACTGCCGTGTCCATGCCCACGCTGATGCCCGCATTGGCAATGACCACGTCAGGCACCCCTTGGCGTGCGATGCAATCGCGGCCCGCAGCAACGATGCTGTCGGTCACGGCTACATCTGCACTATAAATTTCGTAGCTGTCAGCGCTTATTCCTTGAGCGCTAGCCCATGTTTTGACCTCAGAAGTGCGGCGCGCCACCAGGGCCAGGCGGTAGCCCGACCGGTGAAAGCGCAGGGCCAGGGCCTGGCCGATGCCGCTGGACGCGCCGGTGATGAAGACAAGGGGAGTGGTCATGCAGGTTCCGGACGTGGGCAACGCGTACTAGGGTTTGGCCGCGCCAGGCTGGAGCACGCCACGCACACGTCCGCGCAGCTGCAGCACCTGGTCGAGGTTGTCGTAGTCCATGCCATCGGCCGTGAAGCGATCATTGCCGCGCGTGAGGGTGACGGGCTTGTCGGAACGCACGCGTTCGGTGTTGGTGTAGGCGTGCAGGAATTCGCTGCGGAACTCCAGCCGAGGCTGGGCGGGTGACCCAGGCTTGGCGGGCAGGGGCTCGCGCGTGACGATGGCATTGCCAAACAGCTGCACCTCCGAACCATCGGCGTTGGTCAGGGCGCGGTCTGCCGTGGCCACGGTGAGGCGGCCCTGCGGCGTCACCGAGCGCATGCGCGCTTTGTCGATCTCCAGCGTGTCGGAGTCGGGGTAGTGCCGCGCTTCTTCGCCCTGCACTTCGCTTTGCAAGCGCCCGCTCGCGTCAAAGCTTTTTACCGAGAACGACTTCATGAAATAGTCGGGCTGGTTGCCTTGTTGGCGCTCGATGGCAGGCAGCAGGGGCATGGGCGCGTTGCGCACCAGCCACCAGGTGCCCAGCGCCAGCAGCCCCATGAGCACGACGGGCAGATAGAGCGAGAACTGTTCCCAGCCCTGGCGGACCCAGTTGCGCATCACGGTGTTGCCTCCGGGCTAGGCACGACAACCTGGCAGGTGGGGAAAGAGCGCAGAAAACCCCGGTTCATGCTGTGTACTCCGCCAGCAGTGCGGCATAGCGGCCCGAGGCCACCAGCAGCAGATCACACAGTTCGCGCGCGGCACCATCGCCGCCCCGGGCCTGCGTCACAAAATGGGCGGCGTGGCGCACTTCGGCCTGGGCGTTGGCCGGGGCGCACGCGAAAGCACTGCGGCGCATCACCGGCAGGTCGGGCCAGTCGTCACCCATCGCAGCAGCCTGGGACCAGTCCAGCCCCAGCGTGGCCAGCATCTGCTCAGCGGCGGGGCGTTTGTCTTCGGTGCCGAACACCGCGTGTTCGACCCCCAGCGCCTTCAGGCGCACGCGCAGCGGTGCGGAGTCGCGGCCCGTGATGACCGCAGGCGTGATGCCTGCCTTTTGCAGCAGCTTGAGCCCATGCCCGTCCAGCGTATTGAAGCGCTTGAGCGTTTCGCCCGATTCGCTGAAATACAGGCCGCCATCGGTCAGCACGCCATCGACATCGAAGAAGGCAATGCGCACGCCTTGGGCGCGCAGCAGCAGCTCGGGGGGAAATTGCAGCACCGGAAAGGTCACGTCAGAAGTCATCACGCAGCGTTTGAACAAGCACGGCCAAAGCCAGTGCACCCGTGGAACCGGCTTCGCCGGGCCAGGGGGTGCGTCTCCCCTTCAAGGGGGGAAGGCGCGAAGCGACTCAGGGGGGGCCTATCCAATGAGGTCATATGACTTTGGCTCGCATCAGGTCGCCGATGTGCACCACCCCCGTGAGCACCCCTCCCGCATCCACCACCAGCACGCTGGTGATGGCATGCGCCTCCATCATTTCGGCGGCGTCCACCGCAAGGGCGTCCGGGGCAATGCGGCGCGGGTGGGGGTGCATGACCTGGCCCGCCGTGGCAGTGCGCAGGTCGGCCCCGGCCTCGATGCGGCGGCGCAGGTCGCCGTCGGTGAAGATGCCCAGCACCTGGCCGGCGGCATCCACGACGGCCGAGGCGCCCAGGCCCTTGGCACTCATTTCGCGCATGAGGTCGCTGAAGGAGGCGTCGGGCGCCACACGCGGCACCTCGCTGCCGGTGCGCATGACATCGCTCACATGGGTGAGCAGCTTGCGCCCCAACGCACCGCCAGGGTGCGAACGGGCAAAGTCTTCAGGGCGGAAGCCCCGGGCGTCGAGCAGGGCCACGGCCAGCGCGTCACCCATGGCCAGCTGGGCTGTGGTGCTGGCGGTGGGGGCCAGGTTCAGGGGGCAGGCCTCACGCTCCACGCTGCAGTCGAGCACCAGGTCGGCATGGCGGGCGAGCGTGGACTGCAGCCCGCCGGTCATCGCGATCAGCGGGGCGCCCAGGCGCTTGAGCACGGGCAGGATGGCCGTCAGTTCACCACTTTCGCCGCTGTTGGAGATCGCCAGGACCAGGTCGTCGCCCGTGACCATGCCCAGATCGCCGTGGCTGGCCTCGGCCGGGTGCACAAAAAACGCTGGCGTGCCCGTAGATGCCAGCGTGGCTGCAATCTTGCGGCCCACGTGGCCGCTTTTGCCCATGCCCATCACCACCACGCGGCCACGGGCCTGCAGCACCATCAACACAGCCTCGGCAAACACGCCATCGACGCGGGCCGCCAGCCCGGTCAGCGCCGCCGCCTCAATGTCAAAGGTCTCGCGGGCCAGGCGCAGGGCCTGTTCGGCGTCAAAAGGGGGCAGCGTGGCGGGCACAGGGGTCATCCGGTGGATTCTATCGACCGGGCATGCCTGCGCGGGTGGCAGATTTTTTGCCCTGGCTCTGGCATGGACCCTGCTTCGGACAGAAAACACCGAGGGCCGCAGGAAGGCTCGGATAGCATCGAACCATGTCCTCACTCGCCCTCACCTTGCTTTACCTGTTGGCCGCAGTGCTGGGTGTTGTGGTCTGCCGCAGCCTCAAGCTGCCACCCATGCTCGGCTACCTGGCTGCGGGGGTGCTCATCGGCCCCCATGCGCTGGCGCTGACGCAGAACTCGGAAGGGGTGCGGCACCTGGGCGAGTTTGGCGTGGTGTTCCTGATGTTCGCCATCGGGCTGGAGTTCAGCCTGCCCAAGCTGCGCGCCATGCGGCGCCAGGTGTTCGGCCTGGGACTGATGCAGGTGGTGCTGACGATGGTGGTGGTCACCGGCGCGGCACTGGTGCTCTCCCGCTGGGTGGGCGGCGTGTGGGATATGGGCTGGCAGACGGCGCTGGCGCTCTCGGGCGTGATGGCGATGAGCAGTACGGCCATTGTGGTCAAGCTCATGGCCGAGCGGGCCGAGCTCGAAAGCGAACATGGCCGCCGCGTGATGGGCATTCTGCTGTTCCAGGATCTGGCCGTGGTGCCGCTGCTGGTGTTGATCCCCGCGCTGAGTTCCTCGTCAGACCAGCTGCTGACCGCGCTGGCGTGGGCGCTGGTCAAGGCCACGGTGCTGGTGGGCATTCTGCTCACGGGCGGGCAGCGGTTCATGCGCTGGTGGCTCACGCTGGTGGCGCGGCGCAAGAGCGAGGAGCTGTTCATGCTCAACCTGCTGCTGATCACGCTGGGCCTGGCCTGGCTGACCGAACTGGCGGGGCTGAGCCTGGCGCTGGGCGCCTTCATCGCGGGCGTGCTAGTGTCCGAGACAGAGTACAAGCACCAGGTGGGCACGGACATCCGCCCGTTTCACGATGTGCTGCTGGGGCTGTTTTTCATCACCATCGGCATGATGCTGGACTGGCACATCCTGGTGGACCGCTGGGCGCTGGTGCTGGCCCTGCTGACGGTGCCGCTGGTGGTCAAGCTGGGGATCATCCTGGTGCTGGCCCGCAGCATGGGGGCCACCACGGGCGTGGCCCTGCGCACCGGGCTCTACCTGGCCCAGGCGGGGGAGTTCGGATTTGTGCTGCTGTCGCTCACGCAGGCCAACGGGCTGGTGCAGCCCGCGCTGATGAACCCCATCCTGGCGGCCATGGTGCTGTCCATGCTGGCGACGCCGTTTCTCATCATGTACAGCAACCGCATCGTGATGAAGCTGGTGGCCAGCGACTGGCTGCAGCAGTCGCTGCAGATGACGTCCATCGCGCGCAAATCCATCAACACCAGCAAACACGTGATCATCTGCGGCTACGGCCGCTGCGGACAAAACCTGGCGCGAATGCTGGAGCATGAAGGCATCCCCTACATGGCGCTGGACCTGGACCCGGACCGTGTGCGCCAGGCCGCCGCTGCGGGCGATTCGGTGGTGTATGGCGACGCCACCCGCCTGCAGGCGCTGATGGCCGCTGGCCTGGTGCGTGCCAGCGCGGTGGCGATCACCTACATCGACGTGCCGGCCGCCCTGAAGGTGCTGGCCAACGCGCGCTCGCACGCACCGCAGGTGCCCGTGGTGGTGCGCACGCAGGACGACCTGCACCTGGACAAGCTGCAAGAGGCGGGCGCCACCGAGGTCGTGCCCGAGGCGATCGAAGGCTCGCTCATGCTCGCCAGCCACGCGCTGGCCCTGGTGGGCGTGCCCATGCGCCGCGTGCTGCGCCTGGTGCAGGACCAGCGCGATGCGCGCTACAACCTGCTGCGCGGCTACTTCCACGGCGCCGACGACGACACGGCCAACGAGCGCGACCAAGAACGCCTGTCCACCATCAACCTGCCGCCCGGCTCCACAGCCCTGGGCCGCAGCCTGGGCCAGCTGGCCCTGCCCGCCATGGGCGTTCGGGTGGTGAACCTGCGGCGTGGCAACGGCCACATCAGCGCAGCGGAGGACGACGCACAGCTGGCCGAAGGCGACACGCTGGTGCTCTCAGGGCACCCGGCGGCGCTGGCACTGGCGGAGGACAAGTTGTTGCGGGGGTAGCAGGGTACATCCCCCTGAGGCACTGCGTGCCTTCCCCCTTCTCTCTAAGCGCTACGCGCTCCGGGAAGGGGGACGATGCCCTCGCTGCGGGGCGGCCCTTGCTTGGCATCTCTCGCCTAGTGCGTGCCAGTGGCTGAGGCTGGCGCCAAAATTTGAACTAAATATGGCCCTAGCGCTTATCTATCAAGCGTCAATAGCTATATATTTAATAGCAAACTACAAAAGCTCGGCGGGCCCTGGCCGCCCGAACAGATAGCCCTGGAACTGCTGGCAACCGTTGCGCAACAGGAACGCGCGCTGCCCTTCGGTTTCCACCCCTTCGGCCACCACGTCCAGGCCCAGGCTGTGGGCCAGGGTGATGATGGTGCAGGCGATGGTGGCGTCGTTGGGGTCGGTGAGCACGTCGCGCACAAAGCTCTGGTCGATTTTGAGCTGGTCCAGTGGCAGGCGCTTGAGGTAGCTCAGGCTCGAATAGCCCGTGCCAAAGTCGTCCAGCGAGAAGCCCACGCCGAGCGTGCGCAGTGCCTGCATCTTGAGGATGCTGTCTTCCACGTCATGCAGCAGCAGGCTTTCGGTCAGTTCGAGCTTGAGGTGGGCCGGGTCCGCCCCGCAATCGCGCAGCACGCTGAGCACTTCGTCGGCAAAGCCGGGTTGGCGAAACTCCTGCGCGCTCACGTTCACGGCCACGGTCCAGTCCGCAGTGTGCGGCGCTGTTGCCCAGAGCGCCAGCTGGCGGCAGGCCATGGTCAGCACCTGGCGCCCTAGCGCCAGGATCAGTCCGGTCTGCTCTGCCAGGGGGATGAAGTCGCCGGGAGGCACCATGCCGCGCTGCGGGTGGTTCCAGCGCACCAGCGCCTCGGCCCCCAGCACCTTGCCGGCCTCGTCCACCACCGGCTGGTAGTGCAGCAGGAACTCGTTGCGCAGAATGCCCTGCCGCATGTCGCCTTCCAGCGCCGACCTCGCAGACGCCGCCGCCTGCATGGCGGGGTCAAAGAAACACAGCGTGTTGCGACCCTGCGCCTTGGCCTGGTACATGGCCAGATCAGCGCGCTGGAGCAGCTCCTGCACGGGCAGCTGCACACCGCGAAAAAGGGCAATGCCAATGCTGGGCGTGCTGTGCACTTCGCTGTTTTGCACCACGTAGGGCTCGTTCAGCGCCGCCAGCACCTTTTGCGCCACGGCCTCGGCTTCGGCGGCCGCCACGTCCACCTCGGCGTGGAGGCCCTGCAGCACCACCACGAACTCGTCGCCACCCAAACGCGCCACCGTGTCGGTGGCGCGGACGCACGCGCCGATGCGCCCGCCCACCTGCACGAGCAGCCGGTCTCCCCACTCGTGGCCCATGGTGTCGTTGATGCCCTTGAAGTTGTCGAGGTCCAGGAACAGCAAAGCCCCGTGGCATCCCTCCCGCGCACACGCGTTGGCCGCGCGGTCCAGCCGGTCCATGAGCAGCCGCCGATTGGGAAGGCCGGTGAGTTCGTCATAGAAGGCCAGGCGCTGGATCTCGGCCTCGGCCAGCTTACGTTCGGTGATGTCGCGCGCCACGCCCCGGTAGCCCGTGAACTGGCCGGCACCATCAAAGATGGGCTCCCCGCTGATGGAGACCCACACGGGCTTTCCGTCTTCGGTCAGACGTTGCATTTCAAAGTCGTGGAACACCTCGTGCGCCTCCAGTTGCCTGCGGTGCTCCCGCCATTGGCCCTCGCTCACAAAGGTATTGGGCAGCTCCCAGCGCGTGCGCCCGTAGTGCATCTCGTCGGGTACACCGGCATCGTTGTAGGGGTTGCCGTCCAGGCGCACAAAGCGGAACTGCGCATCCTGCTCCCAATACCAGTCGGAGGACAGGTGGGTGAGGCTGCGCCAGCGCGATTCGCTCAGGCGCAAGGCCTCCAGGGTGCTCAGGTAGTCGGTCACGTCCGTGAAGGTGCGCACGCGCCCCCCTGGCTCCAGGGCCCGAGTGCGCACTTCGATGTAGCGGCCGTTGTGGGTGCGCCGCACATAGGTGTCCGGCATGGTGAGCTTGCCACCGTGGGCCGCATATTCCGACGCCACATAGTTGCGCGCCGTGGGTTCTATCAGCTCAAATCCGGTGCCGAAATCGCCCCGTTCGGTCTGAAACCGCACCACGTCCTCGACTTTGGGCTGGGCGGCCAGCAGGGATTCGGGCAGGTCGAGCAGCTCCAGATAGCGCCGGTTGTAGACGCGGATACGTCCCTCCGCATCCACGTTGGTAATGCCTTGCGACACGCTGGCCAGCGTGCCTTCGAGGGCGCGCGTCTTCTCCGCCAGCAACGCGCTGGTGCGCGCGAGTTCCACCTCGACCGCGCTGCGCGCCAGCTCGGCTCGGCGGGCCATTTCCAGCTGGCCCACGGTGTTGAGCAGGGGCTGGAGAAACTGCACGTCTGCCGCCGAATACCCCTCGGGCCGATTGGCCAGGCCCACCATGGCCACCAGTTCGCCCGCCGCATGGATGGGCAGCCCCAGGTAGGTGTGCAGCGGGGGATGGCCCGGGGGCGTGCCCGCGCTGCGCGTGTCGTGGCCTGCATCGTTGGTGAGCACCGGCTCGCCCGACACCAGCGCCGCGCCCACCAGGGACTGCAGGTTGTCGAACACCATGCCTTCTTCTGCGTGCTGGGCATAGAGGGCATGGGAGGCCTCGTCCCAACTGATGTCCGTCATCGCATGCACCCGCAGGAAGGGATGCCCATCAGCGGCACGTTGTACCTGGCCCACCAGGCCAAAGGCACTTTGCGTGAGCGACATCAGCTCCTTGAGCAGGGCCTCGAACGCGGCGCGCGGGCCCGAACTGGCGATGAACATGGCCTGCGCGAGCGATATCGCCTGCAGCAACCGGTGCTGGCGCGTCAGCATGGCCTCTGCCACCAGCCGGGCACGGGCGCTGGAACTGCGCTCCAGCACCGCATCGATCTGCGCGGGCAGGGTCAGCAGGTAGTCCAGCGCAGGGTCCTGCACAGCATAGTCATCAAAGCCGTGGCGCAGGGCCTGGGCCGCATGGGTCTCGGCGCCCTTGCGCACGATGATCATGGCCGGGACGCCATCGAGCAGCCGCAGCAGGTCAAAGGCCGAGCCATCGACGCTGCGCTGCGCCGCCAGCACAATGTCCGGCCTGCTGTGCTCCAGGTGGTCCCGGGCCTGCGCCAGCGACTGAGCCACATCCACCCGCCAGCCGGACCAGGGGTCTGCGAGCGCATCCACCACCGCCTGCGCGTGGTGATGATCGCTTTCGATCAGCAGGATGGAGATGGGCATGGCCGATCGGCGTTGTGGAGTGGTCCAACGGGGGACGTTACCAAGGGTGTAACAGCACGGAAACATTATGGGGGCTTGCAGCGCTCCGGGCACACCCCCAGGGCACCCACCCCCGGCTGGATACACTTTGCCCCACAACGGCCTTTGGCCTGCGCACGTTTGCGCGTGCAGCCTTTCTTTACCCCCTCGATCCCATGCAGCCACTCAGCGTCAACGAATACCTCCGCCAGCACATCCGCACCGTACCCGACTGGCCCGCACCCGGTGTGCAGTTCCGGGACATCACCCCGCTGCTGCAGGACCCCAAGGTGTTCCGCGTGCTGATCGACGCCTTTGTGCACCGCTACATGGACAAGGCGCTGCGCCCGGATGTGGTGGCCGGGCTGGATGCACGCGGCTTCATCCTGGGTGCCGTGGTGGCCTATGAACTCAACGTGGGTTTTGTGCCCATCCGCAAGAAGGGCAAGCTACCCTTCACCACGGTAGAGGAAACCTATGAACTTGAATACGGCAGCGCCACGGTGGAACTGCACACCGACGCCGTAAAGGCAGGCGACCGCGTGCTGCTGATCGATGACCTCATTGCCACGGGCGGCACGATGATGGCGGGCCGCAAGCTGCTGGAGAAACTGGGCGCGACGGTGACCGAGGGCGCCGCCATCGTGGACCTGCCCGAGCTGGGAGGCTCCAAACGGCTGCGCGAATCCGGCCTGCCGCTGTACACGCTGGTGGACTTCGAGGGCCACTGATCACGGCCGCCCAGAGTCCGACGAGCTGCGGCCCGCAGGGTCAGTTCAGTTCAGCTCGCCGTACTGGGTGCTGCTCAGGTCCGGCGCGGGGCCATCGGACCCGGGCATTTCGGTGTCTTCAAACCCCGTGGGCTGCGAAGGCGGCAGCAAAGGCCCCGAACGCACAGGCACACCGGGCTTGGCCGCTGCCAGCGGCACTGCGGCGGTGGTGCCTGCCGCCGAGGCCAGGGCGCGCTTGAACGCCGCCACTTCGTCCGCCTCGATGGGTTCGTACCGTGGTGCTGGGCGTGGTGCGGCGGCGGGCGCAGTGGGCGCCGCAGCAGGCGCAACCGCCGGAGCAGCCAGGGGAGGGCGCAGTGGCGCGGGGGCCGTGGCGGCGGCTGTCGGCACGGGCGCCACCGGGCGGGCCGGGGTGGCCACCACCGGAGCGGGTGCCGTAGCCACCGGAACCGGCCGCCGGGCCAGCGGTGGCGCTGCCTGCAGGGAAGCCCCCTGGGGCGCAACCCCCTTCTGGGGGATACCCACTGCCACGTGGTCATTGATGCGCCAGTACACGGCGGTTACCAGGATGTCGTAGCGGGTTTTGGCCGTCTGGGCAATCAGCGCCTCGATTTCGGACAGGCGCACAGTTTCTCCACCGTATTCACGCGCCAGGTCCATCATGACCAGAAACTGGCGCCCCCGCTGGTCCAGCGACAGCACCTTGAACTTGTAGCTGGCCGACAGCACACCGGCCCGCACCATCGCGTCGCGGACCACCGTGTAGAGCAGCTCGCGGCGCTCCATGCGTTCGTTCTTGCGGTTGGCGGCGTGCTCGGGAGGCAGGGGCTCCACCAGCGGTTTGCCCTGGCGGCCTGGCGAGAGCGGTACCGTGGCATCGGCATTCAACAGGCCCGACGGTTCGGCCATGGGCCGGGGCTTGGGGGGAGTAGGTTTGCGGCTAAACCAACTGAACAGAGACATGGCTTGCTTTCTACGGGACGGCGCCAGAAAAATCCAAATTGAGTGTAACTTGCTGTACACCCATTCTTGCCCCGCAAAAGCCCGCAGGCCACCACCACATCGGTGGTCTGTCAGGTGGCCGCAACGCGGCGGCGGCGATTGCCCAGCCGCTTGGCCAGTACCGCCCCAGCGGCCATCACCAGGCCCAGCGCAATGGCAGGCTGGCGGATGGAAAGTTCGGTGAAGCGGATGGCGGTCAGGCTCCACAGCTTGCAGGGCGCGCTGGCCTGCACGGTGGCGCTGCGGGAGCGGTGCGAGAAAAACGCACCTTCGCCCACCACGGAGCCTGCCCCGACGATCGCCAGACGCAAGCGCTCTTTTTCGTCCTGGTAGTGCACGCTCAGGCTGCCGCTTTCCACCAGGTACAAGGTACGGTCTGTAGCGCCCTGCGTGAACAACACCTGTCCGGCGGGCATGACCACGGGCAGAAGGTAAGACGAGAGGATGTCCCACTGCGCCTGGGTCAGTGGGTTGGTCATGCTGTCGTCGGCACTGGCCTGTGCGATGGCATCGATCAGACCTTGCAGGTCTACCTTGGAAACAACAGGCGTGGGAACATTCATGGTTTGCCGAAAGTACCCTTGTTACAGATTGCGCACAAGCGCTGTTTACGTCCATTTACAACATAAGCGACAGGCGGCGGCCTGTGCGCCCTGGTCGGAGGCCAGCCCGTTCAAACTGCACGAACAGTCGCACTTCTGCGGACCTATTTGCCAATACAAAAACTGGAAAAAATGACGCCCAGCAGGTCATCCGAGCTGAACTCGCCGGTGATGGCGCTGAGGGCATTCTGAGCCAGGCGCAACTCTTCGGCCAACAGATCCAGCGCCGGGCCCTGGGCCTGCAGCTGGTCGGCCGCCTCTTGCAAGTGAGCCCCCACGGCCTGCAAAGCCTCCACATGCCGGGCACGGGCAATGTAGAGGCCTTCCGGCGCAGACTGCCAGCCGGCTACTTCCAGAAGCAGGCGCCGCAGACCATCCAGGCCCTCGCCCGTCCGGGCAGACAGGTGCACGCCAGGCCGGGCGTTTTCACCCGCCGCCGCAGCCGCCCCTGGCGCCCGGTCGAGCTTGTTCCAGACGTCAATCACGGGAATGCTCTTGGGCATTTTTTGGGCCATGGCGCTTGCTATATCGGCGTCACCAGCTATGTATTCAGGAGCATCCGCACGCTCCAGGTCATGCAGGAACAGCACCGCGTCGGCCCCGGCAATCTCGTCCCAGGCGCGGGCAATGCCGATGCGCTCCACCTCGTCCTCGCTGTCGCGCAGGCCGGCGGTGTCGATGATGTGCAGGGGCACACCTTCGATCTGGATGGTCTGCTGCACCTTGTCGCGGGTGGTGCCTGCAATGGGGGTGACGATGGCCAGCTCGACCCCCGCCAGCGCGTTGAGCAACGAGCTTTTACCGGCATTGGGCTGGCCTGCGATCACCACCTTGATGCCCTCGCGCAGCAGCGCGCCCTGGCGCGCCCGCTGCATCACAGAGGCCAATGTTTGCTGCAAATTCGATAGCTGTCCATGCGCATCTGCCTTGCGCAGGAAGTCGATTTCTTCCTCAGGGAAGTCCAGCGTGGCCTCCACCAGCATGCGCAGGTGGATGAGGGCATCACGCAGGCCATGGATCTCGGCCGAAAAAGCCCCGGTCAGCGAGCGGCTGGCGCTGCGGGCAGCCGCCTCGGTGCTGGCGTCGATCAGGTCGGCAATCGCCTCGGCCTGGGCCAGGTCGATCTTGTCGTTCAGGAAGGCTCGTTCGGTGAACTCGCCCGGCTGGGCGACGCGCAAGCCGCGCAGATTGGGCTGGCCGGTAGCAGGGTCGGTGGCGGCACCCGCCTCCAGGCAGCGTGCCAGCAGCAGTTGCAGCACCACCGGGCCGCCGTGGGCCTGCAGCTCCAGCACGTCTTCGCCGGTGTAGCTGTGCGGGCCGGGAAAGTACAGCGCCAGCCCCTGGTCGATGGCCTGGCCCTGCGCATCGCGAAAGGGCAGGTAGGTGGCCTCGCGGGGCTTGAGGGTGCGCCCGCAAACCGCCTGCACCAGCGCATCCAACCCGCGCCCTGACACGCGCACGATGCCGACGGCCCCACGCCCCGGGGCGGTGGCGATGGCGACGATGGGGTCTTGGTGGCGGGCAAGCATGGTGGTGACTGTACAGGGTGGATGGGCAAGAAAAAGGCCGCTTGCGCGGCCTTTCGGGAGTCAGTTCATTGATGTCAGCGTTGCCGCTGCGGCATCACTTGAACTTCGGCAAGTTAAATTGCGGTGGCACGCCCATTCGGGTGTTGATGAGCCACTGCTGCGCAATCGACAGGATGTTGTTGGTCAGCCAGTACAGCACCAGGCCGGCCGGGAAGAAGAAGAACATCACGCTGAAGATCAGCGGCATGAACCACATCATCTTGGCCTGCATCGGGTCTGGCGGCGCGGGGTTCAGGGCTGTCTGCAGCAGCGAGCTGGCCGTCATCAGCAAGGGCAGGATGAAGAACGGATCCGGCGTTGAGAGGTCGTGGATCCAGCCGATCCAGGGCGCGTTGCGCATTTCCACGCTGGACAGCAGCACCCAGTACAGCGCAATGAACACAGGGATCTGAATCATGATAGGGAAGCAGCCGCCCATAGGGTTGACCTTCTCCTCGCGGTAGATGCGCATCATCTCCTGCTGCATCTGCTGCGGCTTGTCCTTCAGGCGCTCGCGCATCTCCATGATCTTGGGGTTGATGGCCTTCATCTTGGCCATGCTGGCGTAGGCCTTGGCGTTGAGCCAGTAGAACGCGATCTTGAGCAACAGCACCAGGGCGACGATGGACCAGCCCCAGTTGTTCAGCAGCTTGTGCAGCTGGTCCAGCAGCCAGTACAGCGGCTTGGACAGGATGGTGAGCCAGCCATAGTCCTTGACCAGCTCCAGACCGGGGTACAGCTTTTCCATCATCGTTTCGACCTGCGGGCCAGCGAACAGGCGCGCATCGATGGTCTTGGTGGCACCGGGCTCGATGGCGCCCAGCGAGGTCAGCATGCCCACGGAGTACAGGTTGGTGTCCACCTTGCGAGTGAAGGGCTCGCGCTGCACACCGTCGGCCAGCAGCCATGCTGTGGCGAAGTAATGCTGCACCATGGCCACGTAGCCGTTGGGCGAGTCCTTGGGGATGTCGATCTTGCCGTTGTCGATGTCCTTGAACTCGATCTTCTGGTACTTCTTGGCGTCGGTGTAGACGGCCGGGCCGGTGAAGGTGGAGTAGAACGACGACTCTCCGGGAGGCTTGTTGCCATCGCGCACCAATTGCAGGTACAGCTGGGGCGACACCGCCGCGCTGCCCGTATTGACGATGTCGTGCTTGACAGCGATGTCATAGGCGCCACGCTTGATGGTCCAGGTCTTGACCAGCTTCACGCCGCCCTGTGCAGGCGATTCGAAGCGAACGCTGATTTCATCTTCACCGTCCTTGAGTTCACGCGGGCCGGGCACCACGGTCATGGCAGTCTTGTGGGTGGGGAACGTGCCACCGATCAGGCCGGTTTGCGCCACATAAACGCGCTGGGCGCTTTCGTCCAGCAACAGGAAATTGCGGGCCTTGTCGGCCATGTCGGCGTGCTTGAGCAGCTCGGCATGCGTGAGCGAGCCGCCTTCGCTGTCAAACACCAGGCGATACAGGTCGGTCTTGACCTCGATGCGCTCGCGGGGGGCAGGTGCTGCCGCAGCAGCCGCTGGCTGGCCCGGCACGGCGGAGGCCCCCGTCGCTGCAGCGGCCACGGGTGCACTCGTGGAAGGCACGCTGGCAGCCCCGGTCGCGCCCGACGCAGCGCCAGCAGCGGCGGGTGCCGTCACGGCGGGCGTGGTGGGGAAAAAGGTGGCTTTGTTGCCGTTGTGCAGCTGCCACTTGTCCCACAGCAGAACCATGGAAAAGCCAAAAATCACCCACAGGATGGTGCGGCGAATGTCGTTCATGAAGACTTCTTTGGTGAGGATGGTTGGGTGTTGGAAGGATGAAGCCGCGAGAAAAGCCGCATGCTGCGCGGCAATTGTTGCGGGACCGGGTCATGGCCCCCGTCACACCAGGGGTGGCAGCGTACCAGCCTGCGCACCGTGAGATAGCTACCCGCCGCAGCGCCATGCTGCTCCAGCGCCTGCAGCGAATAGACCGAGCAGGTCGGTTCAAACCGGCACGACGAACCCAGCCAAGGGCTCAGGAACAGCCGGTAGCCCTTGACGACACCGATCAAGAGGCGCTGCATCAGCATGGCACCACCGGCTCTGCAACACCACCTTGTTGCTGCGCGGGGGAAGCAGCACCGGCCCCACCTGCACGCCGTGCGGCGTAGCCAAACAGCTGCAACAGCTCTGCCCGCACCGCCTGCTTGAGCTGGTCGGACGTAGCGCTCACGAACTGCTTGCGGTCAAACGCCGTGCGCAGACGCACCACATGGGCGGCCTGCGGGAGCCGCGCTTCAAACGTGGCGCCCACGGTGTAGATCTGTCGCTTGATCGTGTTGCGCGTCACGGCGCGGCGCGCCCAGCGCTTGGGCACCATGGCACCCAGCCAGACGCCCTGCACGGCAAACAGGGCCTGCGGCCCTTGCTGTTGCGGCAAGGAGCCGGGCCCTGTGGGTAAAGCAGCACTGGCTTGGCGGTCAGCCGCAGCACCTTCGGCATCCAGCACCAGACGGTGCAGCACAAAATGCGCTGTACGGGAGACAGTGCCTCCCGCCATGGTGGCCTGGAACTGCGGACGGGTTTTCAGCCTGTGCATGCAAGCGCCCCGTTTGGAACCTGGCGGTACAAGCCGGGAACAGGCGGGGAGCAGGCCGTAGACCGTAGCGGCCTTAGACGGCCAGGCGCTTGCGGCCCTTGGCGCGGCGTGCGTTGATAACGGCACGGCCGCCGCGGGTCTTCATGCGGACGAGGAAACCGTGGGTGCGCGCGCGGCGCGTCTTGGAGGGCTGATAAGTACGTTTCATGGTGCTATTCCTTGAGGTTCAGTTCCGGACTGCTGCTCTTGAACCCCCTGCAATCTGCGCAGCCACGCCCTGTACAACAGGACTTTGGCGGCAGATCCACGGGGCAGAAATAACGGCGCGCCGGGTCAAATCACCCTGAACACATTCAGGGAAACCCGAGATTATCGCAGGCTAGCCAGCTGCTGGCAATGCCTTTTGGCTGGCAGGCTTATCTCCGGATCACGTTTCGGCTTGTTTTATCGCGGCTTATCACGGGTTCTCGGCAACTACGGCTGCGGTTTTCAATGGGTACACGCCAGCACCACAGCGCCCCCTGAACGTCTATCAACACCTCTGACCACCGCAGTTTTCAAATTGTGGATAACTATTTGACAAGCTACAATCCGCCGCCCAGCCCCGTTCCTCCTATCCACAACAAGAATCCCCCTGAAATGATCGAGGAACCCTCCCGCAGCCCCCAACATTCACCCGGTGCAGATGCCGGCCAGGGCCTGTGGCAAGCCTGCGTAGAGCAACTGGCGCAAGACCTGCCCGAGCAGCAGTTCAACACCTGGATCAAGCCCCTGATTGCCCAGGTGGCCGAAGACTTCTCCAAGGTCACCGTGCTGGTGGGCAACCGGTTCAAGCTCGACTGGATCCGGGCGCAATATGCGGGCCGCATCGCCGCCTTGCTCGAAGGCCTGTATGGCCAGCCCGTCACCCTGGAGTTAGCGCTCGCTCAGCGGGAATCCGTTGTACGCACTTACGCACGACCCGCAGCGTCTGAACCATCGAACACCGCAACGCAGTCCGAACCGCCATCGAGCCACAGCGATGAAGCCTCAGCGGGCGCCTTCCGCAACCGGCTCAATGCAGGCCTCACATTTGAGACGCTGGTGGAAGGCACGGCCAACCGCATGGCGCGCTCGGCCGCCATGCACGTGGCGGGCATGCCCGGCCACCTGTACAACCCGCTGTTTATCTATGGCGGCGTGGGTCTGGGCAAGACCCACCTGGTGCACGCTGTGGGCAACCGCCTGCTGCAGGACAAGCCCGACGCCAAAGTTCTCTACATCCATGCCGAGCAGTTTGTGTCGGATGTGGTTAAGGCCTACCAGCGGCGCACCTTTGATGAATTCAAGGAACGCTACCACTCGCTCGACCTGCTGCTGATCGACGATGTGCAGTTCTTCGCCAACAAGGACCGCACGCAGGAAGAATTCTTCAACGCGTTCGAAGCCCTGCTGGCCAAGAAGTCTCACATCGTGATGACGTCGGACACGTATCCGAAGGGCCTGGCCAACATCCACGAGCGGCTGGTGTCGCGCTTCGACTCGGGTCTGACGGTGGCCATCGAGCCACCCGAGCTGGAAATGCGCGTGGCCATCCTGATCAACAAGGCCCGCGTCGAAGGCACCGAGATGCCCGAAGAAGTGGCCTTTTTCGTGGCCAAGAACGTGCGCTCCAACGTGCGCGAGCTCGAAGGCGCGCTGCGCAAGATCCTGGCTTACTCGCGCTTCAACCAGAAAGAGATTTCCATCCAGCTCGCCCGCGAGGCGCTGCGCGATCTGCTGTCGATCCAGAACCGGCAGATTTCTGTGGAAAACATCCAGAAAACGGTGGCTGACTACTACAAGATCAAGGTCGCCGACATGTACAGCAAGAAGCGCCCGGCCAGCATTGCCCGGCCGCGCCAGATTGCGATGTACCTGGCCAAGGAACTGACGCAAAAGAGTCTTCCCGAGATCGGAGAATTGTTTGGTGGGCGCGACCACACCACCGTTTTGCATGCAGTGCGCAAGATTTCGGGCGAGCGCCAGCAGCTGACCGAGTTGAACCAGCAGTTGCATGTGCTGGAACAGACCCTGAAAGGCTGACAACCGGTGGGAGAGACCCCGAAAAGAACCCGCCCGGTAAACGGGCAAAATGGCGGGTTATACAGCAGGGGGAGGCACGACCTGTGCCGCTGTCCACGCACCGTCCCAAAAACCACAAGAGGTTGAAGACATGATCGTCCTGAAGGCAACACAAGACAAGGTTCTCGCGGTTCTGCAATCCGTGGCTGGCATCGTGGAGCGCCGCCACACGCTGCCCATCCTGGCCAATGTGCTGATCCGCAAGACGGGCAATGCCCTGCAGCTGACGACCAGCGACCTCGAAATCCAGATCCGCACCACGGCTGAGCTGGGCGGCGACACCGGCGACTTCACCACCACCGTGGGCGCGCGCAAGCTCATTGACATCCTGCGCACCATGCCCGGCGACCAGACCGTGAGCCTCGAATCGGCCCAGTCCAAGCTCATCCTGAAAGGCGGCAAGAGCCGCTTCACGCTGCAAAGCCTGCCCGCAGAAGACTTCCCGCTGGTGCAGGAATCCGCCGCCTTCGGCCCCGTGTTCGCCGTGCCCCAAAAGACGCTGAAAGACCTGCTCGGTCAGGTGTCGTTTGCCATGGCGGTGCAGGACATCCGCTACTACCTCAACGGCATCCTGTTCGTGGCTGAGGGCAAGCAACTGTCCCTGGTGGCCACCGACGGCCACCGCCTGGCCTTTGCCAGCGCCACGCTGGATGTGGAAGTGCCCAAGCAGGAAGTCATCCTGCCGCGCAAGACCGTGATCGAGTTGCAGCGTTTGCTCAGCGATGCGGGCGGCGAGAACCAGCCCCACATCGAGATGCAGTTCGCCAACAACCAGGCCAAGTTCACCTTTGGCGGCATGGAGTTCGTCACCAAGCTGGTCGAGGGCAAGTTCCCCGACTACAACCGCGTGATCCCCAAGAACCACAAGAACAGCATCACCCTGGGCCGCGCCCCGCTGCTGGCCAGCCTGCAGCGCACGGCCATCATGACCAGCGACAAGTTCAAGGGGGTGCGCCTGAACCTGGAGCCCGGCACCCTGCGCGTGGCGTCGAACAACGCCGAGCAGGAAGAGGCCGTGGACGAGCTCGACATCGACTACGGTGGCGACACCATCGAGATCGGCTTCAACGTGACCTACCTCATCGACGCCCTGGCCAACATGGGCCAGGACATGGTGAAGGTGGAGCTTTCGGACGGCAACAGCTCTGCGCTGCTGACCATCCCCGAGAACGACAGCTTCAAGTACGTGGTCATGCCAATGCGCATTTGAGGCGGCCCCCGCCCTGCTGCACAGCCTGACCACGACGACTACCGTTTTGATAGCTGCTAGCGCTTACTGGATAAGCGCCAGAGCCCAATTTGACCCATATTGACACATTGGAAACCCCGGTTTCCACGGATCCCAAGGCCCACCATGACCGTTGACAACATCCCCTCCGAGCCCGAAGACACCGGCGTCTCCGGCCATGTTGAGCCCACCCTCGCCAAGATCGACACCAACCAGGCCGGGGCCAGCGAAAGCTACGGCGAAGGCGCCATCACCATCCTCGAAGGCCTGGAGGCCGTACGCAAGCGCCCCGGCATGTACATCGGCGATACCAGCGACGGCACCGGCCTGCACCACCTGGTGTTCGAGGTGGTCGACAACTCCATCGACGAAGCCCTGGCCGGCCACTGCGACGACATCGTCGTCACCATCCATTCCGACAACTCCATCAGCGTCACCGACAACGGCCGGGGTATTCCGACCGGCGTGAAGATGGACGACAAGCACGAGCCCAAGCGCTCGGCCGCCGAGATCGCACTGACCGAACTGCACGCGGGCGGCAAGTTCAACCAGAACAGCTACAAGGTCTCGGGCGGCCTGCATGGCGTGGGCGTGAGCTGCGTGAACGCGCTCAGCAAGATGCTGCGCTTGACCGTGCGCCGCGAAGGCAAGGTGCACGCGCTGGAGTTCAGCAAGGGCTTTGTGCAGAACCGCATCGTGCAGACGGTGGACGGCGTGGAAGTCTCGCCCATGCAGGTGCTGGACGACACCGACAAGCGCGGCACCGAAGTGCACTTCTTGCCCGACACCGAGATCTTCAAGGAGAACAACGAGTTCCACTACGAGATCCTGGCCAAGCGCCTGCGCGAACTCTCGTTCTTGAACAACGGCGTGCGCATTCGCCTCAAGGACGAGCGCAGCGGCAAAGAAGACGACTTCTCGGGCGCTGGTGGCGTGCGCGGCTTTGTGGAGTTCATCAACAAGGGCAAGACCGTCCTGCACCCCACATCGTTCTACGCAGCGGGCGAGCGCCCGGCCGAGACGTATGGCGGCATCCCTGGCACCCACATCGGCGTGGAAGTGGCGATGCAGTGGAACAGCGCGTACAGCGAGCAAGTGCTCTGCTTTACCAACAACATCCCCCAGCGTGACGGCGGAACCCACCTCACCGGCCTGCGCGCCGCGATGACCCGCGTCATCAACAAGTACATCGAAGAAAACGAGTTCGCCAAGAAGGCCAAGGTCGAAGTGACCGGCGACGACATGCGCGAAGGCCTGTGCTGCGTGCTCAGCGTAAAGGTGCCCGAGCCCAAGTTCAGCAGCCAGACCAAGGACAAGCTGGTATCGAGCGAAGTGCGCGCCCCCGTGGAAGACATCGTGGGCAAGCTGCTGACCGATTACCTGCAGGAGCGCCCGGCCGACGCCAAGATCATCTGCGGCAAGATCGTGGAAGCCGCCCGCGCCCGCGAAGCCGCCCGCAAGGCCCGCGAAATGACCCGCCGCAAGGGCGTGCTCGACGGCATGGGCCTGCCCGGCAAACTGGCCGACTGCCAGGAAAAAGACCCCGCCCTGTGCGAAATCTACATCGTGGAGGGCGACTCCGCCGGTGGCTCTGCCAAGCAGGGCCGTGACCGCAAGTTCCAGGCCATCCTGCCGCTGCGCGGCAAGATCCTGAACGTGGAAAAAGCCCGCTACGAAAAGCTGCTGACCAGCAACGAAATCCTCACGCTGATCACCGCCCTCGGCACCGGCATCGGCAAGGCCGGGGGCACCACGGGTGGCGACGACTTCGACGTGGCCAAGCTGCGCTACCACCGCATCATCATCATGACCGACGCCGACGTCGACGGCGCCCACATCCGCACCCTGCTGCTCACCTTCTTCTACCGCCAGATGCCCGAGCTGGTCGAGCGCGGCCACATCTACATTGCCCAGCCACCGCTGTACAAGGTGAAAGCTGGCAAGGAAGAGCTGTACCTGAAGGACGCCCCCGCGCTCGACGGCTTCCTGCTGCGCATTGCGCTCAACCACGCCAGCGTGACCACCGGCGGTGCCAACCCACAAACGCTGACCGGCGACACCCTGGCCGAACTGGCGCGCAAGCACCAGATCGCCGAGAGCGTCATTGCGCGCCTGGGCAACTTCATGGACGCCGAAGCCCTGCGCGCCATTGCCGATGGCGTGAGCTTGAAGCTCGACACCGTGGCCGACGCTGAAGCCAGCGCCGTGGCCCTGCAGGCCAAGCTGCGCGAACTGAACACCACCGGCGCCCCCGCCGAAGTGGCTGGCGAGTTCGACGCCCGCACCGACAAGCCCCTGCTGCGCATCAGCCGCCGCCACCACGGCAACATCAAGAGCAGCGTCATCACGCAAGACTTCGTGCACGGCGCCGACTACGCCGCCCTGGCCGAAGCTGCAGAGACCTTCCGCGGCCTGCTGGGCGAGGGCGCCAAAGCCCTGCGCGGCGAAGGCGAAAAGCAGAAGGAAGAAAAAGTCGGCGACTTCCGCCAGGCCATGAAGTGGCTGATCAGCGAAGCCGAACGCAGCACATCCCGCCAGCGCTACAAGGGCCTGGGCGAGATGAACCCCGAGCAGCTGTGGGAAACCACGATGGACCCCAACGTGCGCCGCCTGCTGCGCGTGCAGATCGACGACGCGATCGAGGCGGACCGGGTGTTCACGATGCTGATGGGGGATGAGGTGGAGCCCCGGCGGGATTTCATTGAAACGAACGCTTTGCGGGCGGGCAATATCGACGTCTGATCGTTGAGATATCCCATCGCCATCGTTGACGTCGACCGGCTCGACACCTGGACCCGCTACCGCGCAGGCCTGTGCGACACCTGCGCGGCCAACTGCTGCACGATGCCGCTGGAAGTGCTGTTGCCCGACCTGGTGCGGCTTGAGCTGGTAGACCCGTTCGAGGCCGAGCATGAAGAGCTGCGGCACATTGCCAAGCGGCTGCTCAAGGCGCGGTTGATTGACCACTTCAATCACAAGAACGCGATCTTCACGATGGCGCGGCGGGCCAGCGGGGACTGCAATTTTCTGGACCCGAAGACCCGGCTGTGCACGGTGTATGACAAGCGGCCCGAGACGTGCCGGCTGCACCCACAAAAGAAGAGCCCCAAGCCTGGGTACTGTGCTTATGGGGCTCGGGACTTGCAGCGCAAGGGCTGAACGGTCACCAAGACCAATCCGTCGGTTGGTGCAGCAGCGCGGCACCCGACACGGTGCAAGCTGACCAACCTCCCTGCTCCTACACCGTGTCCCTCTGTACAAGGCCTGCCCAAGGCTCCGCAGGCTCTGCCATCACGGCACTTGCACACCGCGCTGCTGGGCAGCCAGCATCATGGACCAGCGGTAGCTGACGCCCTGGACGTGTCCATGGATGTGAAGGTGCCGGATGATGCTGGAGGCACTGTTGCTGCTGCAGGGGCGTGCACGCACGGTATCGCCAGCGCACCCGCCTTCGATGGTGGTTACAGCCCGCCCACCACGGCAGCGCTCGACCAGCGGTGCTGCGTGCGCTGAGCTGCAATGCTGTCGTGGTCGCCTGGCTCTATCCTGCTGCTGCGATCTGCACGGGGTGCGCCTTGTGCGCGGTGCGGTGTCCGTTTGATGCGATCCGCATGGTGCGGACCCAGCCCCTCATTGAAGACGTTTAGTGTGGTGTTGGACGCTATCCGGCACTTCTAACCGGGTCTTTTCGGCCAGGGCGGCGTTGCAAATCCGCGCGATACCTACGGGTGTCGCTGTGGCTTGCGCCTTGCCCTGACCAAAAATCCATCGGCTTTCAATGTGCCGTCAAGCATGCAACACCACACTAGCGCTGCAACGGGCACCCATGCCCGCCACGATGCACGTTCAAGATGGACAGCACGACGCGACGGTGTCCCACACGCCCGAGCGGCGGGGCGTGGTGACATGGGCGGTTCACCCCATTCACCACAAGGAGCACACCATGTCTGAAAAGAAAGCCAGCGTTCACTGGGAAGGTGCCGGCAAGTCCGGCCAGGGCCAGATCAGCACCGAGACCGGCGCACTGGACAAGTACCCCTACGGCTTTGCCAGCCGCTTCGGCGACGACCGCAAGGGCACCAATCCCGAGGAGATCGTGGGCGCTGCCCATGCAGCCTGCTTCACCATGGCGTTTTCTTTTGCCGCCGAGAAGGCTGGCATCGCCACCGAGACCGTCGACACCACGGCCAGCGTGCGGCTCAGCAAGGAAGGCGATGGTTTTGTGATTGACCGCATCGCCCTCACGCTCACGGCCAAGGTGCCGGGCTTGGACGACGCGGCCTTTCAGAAGCTAGCGGCCGATGCCAAGGCCAACTGCCCGCTGTCGAAGGCGCTGGCCTCGGTGCCAGAGATCACGCTGACCGCCACGCTCGTGAAGTAGCTAACGGTACAGGCGCAGCGCCGGGGGCGCCGCCTTGGCCGATTCTTCTTCACCCTCAGCGAGCCCGCACCGCCGCTGCCAGCGCAGCAAACGCCTGCCGGTCCAGCGCGTGGGTGAAGGCCGTGTTGGGCACCGGGTGTGTTGATAGCTTCACCACCACCAGTTCTGCCGCCGGGTTGATGTGGATGTGCTGGCCCATCAGGCCCTTGGCTTCCAGCGTACCGTCCGCATCGTGCGGCACCCACCACTGGTTGTGGTACGAGTAGCCCGCGCGCATGGCCGTGCCGGGGGCCTTGCTGAATTTCGTGGGATCGGCACCCTTGCGCAGCTCGGCAATGGTGGCGGCCGAGATGATCTGCTGGCCGTTGAAGCTGCCATTGGCACGAAGCATTTCTCCAAAGCGCCCCAAGTCGCGCAGCGTGGCGTTCACGCCGACGCTGGTGGACTGGCCACCGTTCGCATCGGCAAACACATAGGCATCCTCCTGCGCGCCCAGGCGCGACCAGATGCGCTCGGACAGCAGCGTGGCGTAGCTCTTGCCCGTCACGCGCTGAAGCAGCCAGCCCAGTACTTCCGTGTCCACCGACTTGTACGCAAACGCGGTGCCGTGCTCCCCTTCTTTCTTCAACGTGGGCAGGAACTCGGCCATGCTTTTGGCGGCGTTGCTGCCGGGCGGCGCGGGCTGCAGGCCTGCGGCGGCCAGGTACTGGAAAACGCCGGACGCAGGGTCGGCAAAGTTCTCGGCGTATTGCACGCCGGTCGTCATGTCCAGGGTCTGCTGCACGGTGGCATCGGCCCAGGCGCTGGTGGCCAGCTCGGGCAGGTAGCGGGGAATCAGCGCTTTCGGGTCGATCACGCCTTCCTGGATGAGTTCAGTGGCCAGCAGGCCGGTGAGCGATTTGCTCATGGACCACAGCACGTGGGGCTGGTGCGGCTGCATGCCGATGTGGTGGCGCTCGTACACGACACGGCCCCGGTGCAGCACCAGCAGGCCATCGGTGTAGGTGGCCTTTTGCCAGTCAGCCAGCGTGGTGGTGCCGCCCTTGCCGTCGGGCACCGGCAGTGCATCGTCCAGCGCGCGGGCTGCGGCGAGTAGCGCGCTGGGTGCGCCGGCGCCGCGCCACACGGCCGCCGTGGGGCCCAGCTCGCGCAGGTGGTGCGCGGCCCAGCGCACGTTGGGGTATTTGAGGATGTTGGCCAGGCGCACGACCTTGTCGGGCGGCGGCGGAAAGCCCTGCATCAGCTGCAGCGTGGCGGGGTGGGTGGCGTCGGGCGGGGGCAGTTGCGGTGCCTGGGCATGGCTGGTAGCGGCCATGCAGAGAGCAGCAGCGGCCGCGGCGAGTGTGACCAGGGCAAATTGAAGGCGAGGGTACGGCATGGTGCAAGAGTCCTGCAAAGGTGAGTGGAGAGCGGGCAGAGAAATGACGGGATAAAAATGAGTGAACGGTGGAGCCAGAACGCCTAGCTCCGCGCCGCGAGCAGCGCGCGGATTACGGCCTCGGTGCGCTCGTATTCGCCTTCGCCAAAGTGCTTGTAGCGAATGCGGCCCTGCGCATCGATGAGGTAGGCCGCGGGCCAGTACTGGTTGCTGTAGGCCTTCCAGGTGCCGTAGCGGTTGTCCTGCGCCACGGGGTGCTTCACGCCATGGCGGCGCATGGCCACCTCGACGCTGCTGGTGGTGCGCTCGAATGGAAACTCCGGCGTGTGCACGCCGACCACGGTGAGTCCCTGGGGCGTGTACTGCTCTGCCCAGCGGTTCACGTGAGGCAGGGTGCGGATGCAGTTGATGCAGGCGTACGTCCAGAAGTCCACCAGCACCACGCGGCCGCGCAGCTGGGCCAGAGTGAGCGGCTGGGAGTTGAGCCAGCGCTCGATGCCCGTGAACTCGGGTGCCGCGCCAAAGTCGGGCAGCGTGGCCGCCTGGACGGCGGGCCCTGCTGCGTGGGTGAGGGCGGGTGCCGCCACGGCGGCAGCCACAGATGCTGCAGACGCCAGGAACGTGCGGCGCTGAAACGAGATGGGTGAAGAAATGCGCGATGTCATGGTGAAACTCCTTGCTGAGGGCCGCTTACAGCCCTCCAAAACTTGAGGGATAGAACTGCGACAGCCACGCTGTGACCTGGCCATCCACCTCCAGCAGCATGGCCAGCGCGACGGCGATGACCACCACCCCAAAAACCTGCTGCACGCGGTGCGCATGGCGGGAGATGCGGCGCACATGACTGGCCGCGGCCTGACCGCCGTAGGCGATGGCCAGCATGGGCAGCGCGGCGCCGGTGGAATAGGCCAGCAACAGCACCGCCGTGCTGACCCCCGGCGGCTCCGTGGCGATGAGCGTGAGGATGGAGGCCAGAACCGGCCCGGCGCAGGGCGTCCACACCGCACCCAGGCTCAGACCCAGCAGCAGCCCGCCCCAGTTGCCCGCCGATGCGCCCATCCCCAGGCTGGCCGCGCGGTTGAGCACGCCACCCGCCTGTTGGCTCAGCCACTGAAATGGCTTGGGCCACACCGTGAGCACGCCAAACACCAGCAGCAATACGGCGGCGAACCGGCGCAAGCCCTCGGGCGACACGCCCAGCACCTGCGTGAAGCTGCTGAACAGCAGCGCCACGGCTGCGAACGACAGCGCAAACCCCAGCGCGATGAACAGCGGACGCGTGCGCTGCGCTGGGCCGCCCGCCACCGACGCCCCCAGCACCACCGGCAACATGGGCAGCACGCAGGGCGCGCCCACAGTCAGCATGCCAGCGGCCACAGCCAGCCAGGGGGAGGTGGCGGCCATGCTCATTGCACGCCCCCACGCTCTGCGGCCGGGCGACGCCACACCTGCGTCTTGCCGAACAGCGGGATACCGACATACGCGCGCACCAGCAGCTGGTCGGGCTCAGCGGGGGTGAGGGTGGAGCGGTAGGTCTTGGCGTTCTCGCGGTTGTAAATCTCGCCTTGGTACTCGCCGCTGCCGCTGTCGCGCAGGCCGGACAGCATCGTCATGCCCAGCGCGGGCCGCGCGTCGGCCGCGGTCATCTCGGTGCCGGGTGCACTCATCGACCGGTTGGCCAGCACGCGCACCACCTTGCCGCAGAGGGTGTTGGTGCCGCTGCTGCCACCGGTGTTCGCACTGGCAGTGCCATTGGCGTTAGTGGGGCAGGGAGCAATCTCCACCTCCAGGTTTCCGCTTTCGGTGATCCAGCGGCCCAGCGGGGCCTTGGGGTGCGCCGCCGTGGCGGGCTGGGTGGCAGCCTCTTGCGCGCTGGCGTTGTGCGCCAAGCCCAGGGCCAGCGCAGCGGCGGCCAGGGCGAAGGATGGTTTCATGGCAAGTCCTCGTGACGTTCAGGAAGACTGCATTGAAGCCAGCGTACGTATCGGCGGTTTGTCCTGCACAGGCCTTTTGGTATGCGCGCGTGTCGGCGGCACCGGCAGACAAGTTCAGATACATGCGGGCCCGTACCGGCCTCACCGCTAGGCGCCAAAGCCTGGACAATCAGCGCCCATGACGACGACCCCGCCCGACCACATCCTGATCGTCGATGACGACGCCGGCATCCGCGAGCTGGCGGCCGAGTACCTGCAGCGCCAGGGCCTGCAGGTGAGCGTGGCAGCCGACGGCAGGCAGATGCGCGAGGTGCTGGCCACGCAACGCATCGACCTCTTGGTACTGGACTTGATGCTGCCGGGCACCGACGGCATCGCGCTGTGCCGCGAGCTGCGCAGCCCCGGCACGCCGCCGCTGCCCATCATCATGCTCACCGCGCGCAGCGACGAGGCGGATCGCATCCTGGGCCTGGAGCTGGGCGCGGACGACTACCTGACCAAGCCCTTTGCCGCGCGCGAGCTGCTCGCGCGCATCCACGCCGTGCTGCGGCGCACGCGCATGCTGCCGCCCAACCTGGCCGTGGCCGAGCCCGCGCGCCACCTTGCGTTCGGCGACTGGCGGCTGGACACCACGGCGCGGCACCTGCTCGATGCCACGGGCGCAGTGGTGGCGCTGTCGGGCGCCGAATACCGGCTGCTGCGCGTGCTGCTGGACCACCCCCAGCGCATCCTCACACGCGACCAGCTGCTGCAGCTCACGCAGGGTCGCGATGCCGATGTGTTCGACCGCTCCATCGACCTCTTGGTCAGCCGCGTGCGCCAGCGGCTGGGCGACGGGGTACGCGGCTCGCGCTATATCAAGACCGTGCGCAACGAGGGCTATGTGTTCTGCGCCAACGTGTTGCCCGCATCGGCAACCGCACCCGCGCCGGGAGGAGCCGCCGCATGACGCTGCGCTGGTGGCCCCGCTCGCTGTTCGGTCGCATCCTGCTGGTGCTGGCACTGGGCCTGGCGCTGGCGCATGCGCTGACCTTCGTGCTGGCGATCACCGAGCGCAGCATGACCATGCGCCGCGCCATGGTGTCGTACCTGGCGAGCGATGTGGCCAGCTCCGTGGCCATGCTGGACCGCCTGCCCGCCGCGGAGCGCGCGCAGTGGGTGGACCGGCTGGCGCGTCGCAACTACCGGTTTGCGCTGACCGCGCCGCTGGACGTACCCGAAGACCCGTCCGACCTGGCCCGCCTGATTGCAGGCGCCGTGGGCGCCACGCTGCCCCCCGGCCAGACGGTGCGGGTGATCGACCCCCACGTGCCCGGCACCGAGCTGCGCCTGCAGCTCCAGTTGAGCGACGGCACGCCGCTGGCCGTGGACATGGACGAGCCCCGGCTGCAGGTCTCGCCCTGGGTGCTGGGCGCGCTGGCGCTACAGCTGGCGCTGCTGGTAGGCCTGTGCGCCTGGGCCGTGCGCGCGGCCACGCGGCCCTTGCGCACGCTGGCCGATGCGGCCGATGCGCTGGGTGCCGACCGCGCCGCCGTGCCCCTGGCCGAGGACGGCCCGCGCGAGGTGCAGCGCGCTGCCCAGGCCTTCAACCGCATGCAGCAGCGCATCCAGGCGCACCTGGAGGAGCGCATGCGCATCCTGGCCGCCGTCTCGCACGACCTGCAAACGCCCATCACCCGCTTGCGCCTGCGCGCCGACCTGCTGGACGACACCGCGCTGCAGGGCAAGCTGCACGCAGACCTGGCCGAGATGCAGTCGCTGGTGGAAGAGGGCATCGCCTACGCGCGCTCGTCCCAGGCGGCCCAGGAGCCCCCACAGCGCGTGGACCTGCGCGCGCTGCTGCAGAGCATTGCGTTCGACTACGCCGATGCGGGCCTGCCCGTGACGCTGCTGCACGCAGACCCTGGCACCTGCGACTCGCGCCCGCAGGCCCTGCGCCGGCTGGTGTGCAACCTGGTGGACAACGCGCTCAAGTTCGCGGGCGCGGCTGAAGTGAGTCTGGAGGCTGGAGATCACGGCCAGTGGCTGCTGCGCGTGCTGGACCGGGGGCCGGGCATACCGGAAGCTGACCTGGCCGCCGTGCTCCAACCCTATGTGCGGCTGGAAGACTCGCGCAACCGCGGCACAGGCGGCACGGGGCTAGGCCTGGCCATTGCGAACGAGCTGGCGCAGGCGCTGGGCGGCCGGCTGGTGCTGGGGCCGCGTGAGGATGGTGCGGGGCTGGAGGCGCGGGTCGAGCTGCCCGGCCCGCAGCCATAGCACCGCTCTGTGGGCTCTCCAGGCGCAGCAGGCCGCTGCTACAGTGGCCCTTCCGTGGATTCATGAGGGGAACACCGTGGACAGCACTGGTAGCACCAACGCAGGCAGTAGCAGCAGAAGCCAAAACATCCGCATCGGCATCGGCGGCTGGACCTTCGAGCCCTGGCGCGACAACTTCTACCCCGCAGGCCTCGCGCACAGCAAGGAGCTGCAGTACGCCAGCCGCCAGCTCACCTCCATCGAGGTCAACGGCACGTACTACAGCACCTTCAAGCCGCCCACCTTCGCCAAGTGGCGGGATGAAACGCCCGAAGGTTTCCTGTTCTCGCTCAAAGCCAACCGTTTTGCCACGCACCGGCGCGTGCTGGCGCAGGCAGGCGAGTCGATCACGCGGTTTGTGGAGAGCGGCATCTCGGAACTCAAGCACAAGCTCGGGCCCATCGTGTGGCAGTTCATGCCGACCAAGGTGTTTGAGCCACGGGACTTTGAGGCCTTTCTGGCCCTGCTGCCACAACAGGTGGATGGCCTGCGGCTGCGCCACGCCCTGGATGTGCGCCACCCGAGTTTTGCCACGCCAGAGTTCGTGGCGCTGGCCCGCCAATACGGCTGCGTGCCTGTCTACACGGACTCCGAAAAGTTTCCCGCCATCGCAGATGCAGAGGCCGATTTTGCCTACCTGCGGCTGATGCGCAGCCAGGCCGATGTGCCCACCGGCTACACGCCCAAGGCGATTGCACAGTGGGCCGATGGCGTGCGCACCTGGACGGGCGGCGAGCGGCCGCGCGATGTGTTCGTGTACTTCATCAACGGGGCGAAGGAGCGGGCGCCTGCGGGGGCGATGGAGTTGCTGAGGCAACTGGGCCTGCGCCCATAGCAGCGGCGCAGCTACAGCGTCTCTCGCTGCACAAACCCCTGCGGGGCCTCGCCACCATCGGGCACATTGCCCACCACCACACGTTCCACCCGCGCATGCACAGGCCCCTGCTGCGCCCAGTCGATGAGGGCCAGCACGGCCTGCTCGGTGCCCCATGCGCAGGCCTCCACGCGGCCATCCTGGCGGTTGCGCACCCAGCCCTTCACGCCCAGGCGTTCGGCGGCCTGCACCATGGACCAGCGGTAGCCCACGCCCTGCACATGGCCGGTGATCAACAGATGGCGGGTGATGGTGGAGTGGGGTTCTGCGTTCATGAGGGGCACTGTAGCGCGCTCCTTGTGGGGGAGCCCGCTCCAGGGGCACACTGCCAGCACCACCGCACCACATGACCACGACCACCCCCAAGGCACTGCCCACCATCGACCCCCAGCGCTGCACCGGCTGCGGCTGGTGCATTGCGGTGTGCCCGCCGCATGTGCTGTCGCTGCAGGTGCAAGGCACGGGGCCCTGGGGTCCCAAGTGTTCCACCCTGCACGATGCGCCGGGCTGCACCGGGTGCGCGCTGTGTGCGGTGCGCTGCCCATTCGATGCGATCCGCATGGTGCGCGTGGCAGCCACCCAGGCCCGGTGAGGCCGTTGCGCCACAGGCGCACGCAGGCGCGTACAGACGGGTTGACAGGCCCCGGCACGCATCCAGTACACTGCGCCCTTCATGTCGTACACCTCCATCCCCTTCACCGCACGCGCCGCTGCCTTCCAAGGCATGGGCATGATGCCGCCCGCATTCACGCGGGCCAATGGTGAACAGCGGGCACTGGGTGCACGAATGATTACCACCATTACCACCGCGGCCACCTGAGCACGCGCAGGTGGCCGTTTCGGCAGCCACCTGGTGATCGCTCTCTTCTCCCCCAAGACGAATGCACGAAACCCAGCTCTGGCAGCTGGGTTTTTTTGTTTGTTCGTTCGTTAGCCGGAGAAGACCATGTACCGCGATCCCGTCCCGTCCCTCGAAGCCCCATCGTTGCCGCCG
Organism: Acidovorax sp. Leaf73; assembly: GCF_916855635.1. NCBI lineage: Bacteria > Pseudomonadati > Pseudomonadota > Betaproteobacteria > Burkholderiales > Comamonadaceae > Acidovorax > Acidovorax sp. Leaf73. The sequence continues at coordinate 377,890 of NZ_CAKASI010000003.1, read as the reverse complement.
CACGCCACGGCCATGCGCCCCCTGCGCGTGGGCATGATCGGCATTGGCACCGTGGGCGCGGGCACCTTTCGCGTGCTGGCACGCAACCAGGCGCTCATCGCAGGCCGCGCAGGGCGGGAGATCAAGCTGGTGGTGGTCTGCGCCCGCAGCCTCGCCCGCGCCATGAGGGTGGTGGGCAAAGATGTGGCCCTGACCAACGACCCCATGCAGGTGGCCACACACCCCGATGTGGATGTGCTGGTGGAAGCCGCTGGCGGCACCGGCCCTGCGCGCGACTGGGTGTTGGCCGCCATCCGCGCGGGCAAGCATGTGGTCACGGCCAACAAGGCGCTGCTGGCCACGCACGGCAACGAGATCTTTGCCGCCGCCCGCCAGCACGGCGTGGCCGTGGCCTATGAAGGCGCGGTGGCGGTGAGCATCCCCATCGTGAAGGCGCTGCGCGAGGGCCTCACGGCCAACCGCATCGAATGGGTGGCGGGCATCATCAACGGCACCACCAACTTCATCCTGAGCAAGATGCGCGATGAGGGTGTTGGCTTTGCCGAAGCGCTGGCGCAGGCCCAGGCGCTGGGCTATGCCGAGGCCGATCCGACGTTTGACATCGAGGGCGTCGACGCTGCGCACAAGATCTCGCTGCTGGCGGCCAATGCGTTCGGCATGCCGGTGCGCTTTGCCGATGCGCAGGTGGAGGGCATCACCCGCTTGCAGGGGCTGGACGTGGCCTGCGCCGAGCAACTGGGCTTTCGCATCAAGCTGCTGGGCGTGGCCAAGCGGCGCAAAGAGAGCGATGTGGACGGCGTGGAGCTGCGCGTGCAACCTGCGCTGGTGCCTGCCGCGCATTTGCTGGCGCAGGTGAACGGCTCGATGAACGCGGTGATGGTCAAGGGCGATGCGTCGGGCGTGACGATGTTCTACGGCGCGGGTGCGGGGTCCGAGCAAACCGCATCGGCCGTGATTGCCGACCTGGTGGACGTGGCGCGCCTGGATGGCACCCGTACACAGCAGCGCGTGCCGCACCTGGGGTTTCACCCCCAGGCGATGGACGAGCAACTGGCCGTGCTGCCCCGCGCAGCCGTGCACACCCGCCACTACCTGCGCGTGCCTGTGCACAGCGCCCAGCAGATCGAAGCCGTGGGTGCCTGGCTGGCGGCGCAGCACTTGCCCGTGCAGCGTGTAGAGCTGGCCTGCGACAAAGCGCTGCCCACGGGCAGCGAGCCCCAAGTGCTGGTGCTGACCGATGCCGTGGCCCAAGCCACGGTAGACCTGGCCGTGCACGCACTGGCCGCCCACCCTGCGGTGGCCGGGCCAGTGGCAGCGCTGCGGGTGGAGCTGCTGGAGGGATGATTCGTCCATAACCCGTTCACGCTGAGGCTGTCGAAGCGCCGCGCACGGCTTCGACAGGCTCAGCCCGAACGGTGATGAACGATTTCAGCCACCTAAAAAATATGGTCGAAACAGGCTCTATCGCTTATCTATCAAGCGCCACAAGCTATCAATTTTGATGCTGGCGTGTACTCAAGGCATCAAGCCACCCGCACCAGCGCGGCCATGTCTTGTGCTGCAGATGTGCCCTCGGCCATCAGGCCCTGCACCACGCCCGCGCGGTCGGTGTCGGTGCGGTTCTGGCTCACCTTCCAGACGCCTTCCCAACGCTCCACCGCCAGCTCGATGCCCACGATGGCGCCCAGCAGCTTGTCGATGTAGTCGGGCGGGGCATCGTCAATGCGCCAAGGGTCGGGGCGGTGCGCCTCGTGCCGCTCGCTCAGAATGTGCAGGATGGCGCGCAACTGCACTGGATCGTCCACCGCGCTGAGCGTGCCGTGGGCGTGCACGGTGGCGTAGTTCCAGGTGGGCACCTGCTTGCCGTCGATGGCCTTGGACGGATACCACGAGGGCGACACATAGGCCTGGGGGCCGTGGAACACGGCCACGGCCTGCTGCGGCAGCAGCGGCCACACGCCGTTGCCGCGCCCCACATGGCCCACCAGCGTGCCGTGCGGTCCGCGCGAGGGGTCCAGATACAAAGGCACATGGTTCACGTGCAGCGTGCCCTCGTGCGACACGACCAGGGTGGCCAGGGGCTGGGCCTGCACCAGTCCCTGCTGCGCGGCCGGGTCGGTGACTTGAAACTGGCGGTTGGCAATGGTCATGTCAGGCCCCATCCACTTCGAGCACGGGCGCGCAGTCGATCTGCGTCTTGACCGAGTTGGCCAGAAAGCACGTTGTGTGGGCGCGGTGGTGCAGGTCGTCCAGCTGGGCAGCGCTGGGCGCGTGGGCCCCATCAAAGCGCGTGACGGGGCGCAACTGCACGTGGGTGACGACAAGCTGCCCCTGCGCGTTCTTGGCCATGGTGCCCACGGCGGCGTCGGCGTAGCTGTTGAGCCGATAGCCCGCGCGGCTGGCGAAGTCCATAAACCACAGCATGTGGCAGCTCGACAGGGCCGCGACATAGGCTTCTTCCGGGTCCACCGCTGCCGCGTCGGAATACGGCAGCGGCACGACATGGGGTGACGACGACGCGGCCACGGTGGCGCCGCCATCGAACTGCCAGGTGTGGGTGCGGTGGTAGCGCTTGTCCAGAAAGTCATCGTTGCCACGGGACCAGGTGATAGTGGCGGTGTGCTCGGCCATGGATAGGTCTTTCTTGCGGTGGCCGGGCCTTGGAGGAAACACAAGCCCGGGATTTCTAAAATGGCTCTTCAGTTTATGGTTGCATCACCACAACCAAGGGGCCAATTCATGCCAGTTGCCGGAGCCAATCCCAAGACCACAGCCCCCCGGGACGGGCGCCTGGGCCAGTTGCGCCAGCAGGTGTACGAGCAGCTGCGCAGCGCCATCGAACAGGGCCGCCTGCCGGCGGGCACGCGCCTGCCGCCGTCGCGCGAGCACGCAGCCAGCCTGGGCGTGTCACGCAACACCGTGCTGTGGGCCGTGCAGCGCCTGCAGGCCGAAGGGTATGTGGAGGCGCGTGTGGGCGACGGCACCTATGTCTCGCAGGCCGCAGGCGCACCGCCTCCGCAAGGGCTGGTGGCGCCGCCGCGTGGGCTCTCGCGGCGCGGGCAGCTCATTGCCGAGACGGCTGCCCGCTGGCGGCCGCCGCATGTGGCGGCACGCGCGTTCCGCATCGGCGCGCCCGAAGTGGACACGTTTCCGTTTGCCCTGTGGGACCGCCTGGCACGCCAGGCCAGCCCCCGTCAGCGCAGCGCCCGCGCGCAGTACCTAGACCCTGCCGGCGACCCCGACCTGCGCCAGGCCGTGGCCCTGTGGCTGTGGGCGTCGCGCGGCATCCGCTGCGATGCGGCGCAGGTGGTGGTGTGCTCGGGCTCACAGCAGGGCATCGACCTGATCGCGCGGCTGCTGCTGGACGTGGGCGACGAGGTGCTGGTGGAAGACCCCGGCTACCCGGGCATCCGCGCCAGCCTGCTGGGCCACGGTGTGCTGGCGCGGCCTGTAGCGCTGGATGCGCAGGGCCTGCGCATCGACGAGGGCGCGGCCCAGTGGCCCAGCGCGCGCATGGCCGTGGTCACGCCCACGCACCAGTTCCCCACCGGCGTGTGCATGGGCCTGGCGCGGCGGCAGGCGCTGCTGCAATGGGCGCGCGCACACGACGCCTGGGTGGTGGAAGACGACTACGACGGCGAGTTTCAGTACGGCGGCGCTGCCCAGCGCGTACCCGCGCTGTGCAGCCTGCCGGGCTCGGAACGCGTGCTCTACGTGGGCACCTTCAGCAAGACGCTGCACCCCGGCCTGCGCCTGGGTTTTGTGGTGGTGCCACCCGCACTGGTGGAGGCCTTTGCCATGGCCCGCGCCATCACCGACCGGCATGCACCGGGCGACACCCAGGCGGTGCTGGCGCGCTTCATTGCAGAAGGCCACCTGCTGCGCCATCTGCGGCAGATGCGCGAGCTGTACCAGGCGCGCCAACGGGTGCTGATCGATGCGCTGGCCGAGGCGAGCGGCGGAGCCCTGCAGCTGGCGCCCAGCGACCGGGGCATGCACCTGCTGTACGAAGCCGCCCCAGGCAGTGACGACGAGACCCTGAGCCGCAAGGCGCTCACCGCCGGGGTGATGCTGGCGCCACTATCGCGCTATGCGATGCAGTCCACGCGGCGTGGCTGGCTGTTGGGGTATGCAGGCTATAGCGAAGCCGAGATCGTGGCCGCCGCGCGCGCGGTGGGCGGGCTGGCGCGCATGCGGTAAATCACCACGCGCCGGGCTGCGGAGCCAGGGCCACGCTGCGGTCCACTGCCGTGGCCTCGGCCTGCGGCTCTACCTTGCGCCACCAGTGGGTGGACAGCGCGGGCGCGCGGATGTCCAGCCGCTCGCCCATGATGGGCGCCACCAGCGGCACCTGCGCTGCTGCTGCGAGCGCGGTGATGCGCTCGAACGGCTCCACCCACGGGTGCAGCGACAGGTCGAACGTGCCGTTGTGGATGGGGAACAGACGGCGCCCCTTGACGTCCAGATGGGCCTGCAGGCTCTCCTCGGGGTGCATGTGGATGTCGGGCCAGTCTGCGTTGTAGGCGCCGGTTTCGATCAGCGTCAGATCGAACGGGCCGAACCGCTCGCCGATGGCCTTGAAGCCGTCGAAGTAGCCCGTGTCGCCACTGAAGAAGATGCGGATCGGATCAGCGCCTTGGCCCGCGATCAGCACCCACGAGGCCCACAGCGTGCTGTTGCCGTCCGACAGGCCCCGGCCCGAGAAATGCTGCGCAGGCGTGGCCACCAGCTGCAGCCCACCAATGGTGGTGCCCTGCCACCAGTCAAACTGCTGCACCTTGGCCGCAGGCACGCCCCAGCCGATGAGCCGGTCGCCCACGCCCAGCGGCGTGATGAAGTGCTCCACCTTGGGCGCAAGCTTCTGGATGGCTGCGTAGTCCAGGTGGTCGTAGTGGTCGTGCGACAGGATCACGCCGGTAATGGGCGGCAGCTCGTCAATCGTGATGGGCGGCGCATGAAAACGCTTGGGGCCCAGGAACTGGAACGGCGAGGCGCGCTCGGAAAACACCGGGTCGGTCAGCCAGAACTGGCCGTTGATCTTAAAGAGCAGGGTGGAGTGCCCCAGGCGCCACAGGCTCAGGTCGGGCGCGGCCAGCAGGTCTGACCGCATCACCGCGTACACCGGCACGGGCTGGCGCGGCACCGAGTCGTCGGGCTTGCCGGTGGCAAAGCGCCACATCACCTGCAGCGTCTTGAGGGCGCCCAGCGCATGGCGGGGTGCCACGTTGCGAAACTTGCCACCCGCGAACTGCGGCGACTGTTCATAGGCGGCCACCGGCTGGGCGGCGCGGGAAAAGAGGCTGTAGGCCATGGCGATCAGTACAACGAAGGCGACACAAAGTGCCGGGAGCAGACGGCGGCGGCGGGCGATGGAGAGTGACACCGGATCTGCGACATAGAAATTACACTGCACAGTGTAGTTCACTTTTTAGAAAAGTAAACTACCCGGTGTAAAATTTGCGCATGACTGCCTCCCAGCCCACCCCTCGCCTGACCGACCGCAAGCGCGATGCCATCGTGCAGGCCGCCATCGGCGAGTTCCGCGAACACGGCTTCAACGGCACCAGCATGGACCGCGTGGCCGCAGCGGCGGATGTGTCCAAACGCACGGTGTACAACCACTTCCCAAGCAAGGAAGAACTGTTCGAAGCCATCCTGCTGCTGATGTGGGAGCGCAGCCAGTCACCCGACGAACTGGCCTACACCCCCACGCGCCCGCTGCGCGACCAGCTGCTGGAGCTGCTGGCGCAAAAGATGCGCCTGCTCAACGACGCGAGTTTCATCGACCTGAGCCGCGTGGCCATGGCCGACATGATGCACACCCCCGAGCGCGCGCGCGGCATCACCGCCAAGCTCTCGGCCAAGGAAGAGGGCCTGCCGCGCTGGTTGCGCGCGGCCCAGCAAGATGGCCGCCTGCGCGCCACTATGGATGTGCCCTACGCCGCGCAGCAACTGCAGGGCATGGTCAAGGCATTTGCGTTCTGGCCCCAGCTGGCCATGGGGCAGCCGCCCTTGAGCGCCGCACAGCAAGCGCAAGTGGTGGGGGATGCGGTGGACATGTTTCTGGGGTTCTACGCCGCGCCCACCCAGGAGGCCAAGGCCCCCGCAAAAAAAGCCCGGGTTGGAAGCACGGGCAAGGCAGCGGCAGTCCCTGTTGCAACCTCTGCGAAAGCTGCCCCTCGCCGCGCCCCAGCGCGCTGACCAACGCCACCACCCTGGTCAGCAAACCGGCGTGAGGAGCGATTTGCACTACGCTCACCCGTTCTTTCCACGCAGCCTGACACCAAGATGCCCCTCGCTCCCTACCTCGACACCGCCCCGGTCCTGGACACCGGCGTTTTCATCCACGACTCTGCCCAGGTCATCGGCGACGTCACGCTGGGCCGCGACAGCTCGGTGTGGTGCAACGCCGTGCTGCGCGGCGATGTGAACCGCATCACCGTGGGCGTGTGCAGCAACGTGCAGGACCTGACCATGGGCCATGTGTCGCACCGCAACGCCAGCAAGCCCGAAGGCTCGCCGCTGGTCATCGGCGACTACGTCACGGTGGGCCACTCGGTGATCCTGCACGGCTGCCGCATCGGCAACGAATGCCTCATCGGCATGGGCTCCATCGTGATGGATGACGCCATCATCGAAGACCGCGTGATGCTGGGCGCAGGCAGCCTGGTCTCGCCCGGCAAGGTGCTGGAGAGCGGGTACCTCTACATCGGCCGCCCGGCGGTGCGCCAGCGCGCGCTCACCGATGCAGAGATTGCGTACCTGAAATATTCGGCCGAGCACTATGTGCGGGTGAAGAACAACTACCAGGGATGACCTGCGGCACACCCCACGCGGTGCCCCCGGCGCCCCCCGCCCACCAGGGATAAAGCCGGGCCGGGATAATCGGGGGTTCCACGACCCCTGCGGCGGCACCGCATCGCCCCATTGCCTGTTTCCACCATGTCTGCCGTCGCCCCCGCCTCACCCGCCCAGCGCGTCCTCTCCGTCATCCCCCCGATGACGCAGCTGAACACGCCATACCCCTCCACCGCCTACCTCACGGGCTTTCTGCGCTCGCGGGGGGTGACGGCGTTCCAGGAAGACCTGGCATTGGCGCTGGTGCTGCGCCTGCTCTCGCCCGAAGGGCTGCGCGCGGTGGCCACCCAGGTGGATGCGCTGCCCGCCAAAAAGCAGAGCCCCGCCGTGCAAAGTTTTGCGGCGCAAAAGGACCGCTACCTCGCCACCATCGGCCCCGCCATTGCCTTCTTGCAAGGCCGCGACAGCACGCTGGCGCACCGCATCGTGGGACGGAACTACCTGCCCGAGGGCCCGCGCTTTGCCACACTGGATGTGTATGTGGATGACGAAGGCGGCGACCCGCTGGGCTGGGCTTTTGGCGCGCTCGGCCTGACGGACAAGGCCAAGCACCTGGCCACGCTGTACCTGAACGACCTGGCCGATGTGCTGCGCGACGCGGTGGACGAGCGCTTTGAGTTTGTGCGCTATGCCGAATCGCTCGCAGGCAGCCAGCCCACGTTTGACCCGCTGGCCAAAGCGCTGGCGACAACACCCACGCTGGTGGACACGCTGCTGGAGCAGCTCACGCACGAGGCGATTGCCAAGCACCAGCCCAGCGTGGTGCTGCTGTCCGTGCCGTTCCCGGGGTCCGTGTATGCGGCGTTCCGCATTGCCCAGGCCATCAAGGCGCGGCACCCGCACATCGCCACCGTGCTGGGCGGCGGCTTTGTGAACACCGAGCTGCGCGAACTGGCCGACCCGCGTGTGTTCGACTTCTTTGACTACGTGACGCTGGACGCGGGCGAACGCCCATTGCTGGCGCTGCTCGAGCACCTGCGCGGCGAGCGCGGCCGCCAGCGCTTGGTGCGCACCTTCGTGCGCGGTGACGATGGCGCGGTGCAGTACATCAACATGATGGAAGCCGACATCGCCTTTGCCGAGGTGGGCACACCCACGTGGGACGGCTTGCCGCTGGACCGATATCTGTCGCTCCTGGACATGCTCAACCCCATGCACCGCCTGTGGAGCGATGGGCGCTGGAACAAGCTCACCGTGGCGCACGGCTGCTACTGGAAGAAGTGCAGCTTTTGCGATGTGAGCCTGGACTACATCAGCCGCTACGAAGGCGCCAGCGCCGCCGTGCTGGCCGACCGCATCGAGCAGATCGTGCGCGAGACGGGGCAGACCGGCTTTCATTTCGTGGACGAGGCCGCACCGCCCAAGGCGCTCAAGGCACTGGCCACCGAGCTGATCGCGCGCAACGCAGGCATCAGCTGGTGGGGCAATGTGCGGTTCGAGAAAACCTTCACGCCCGACCTGGCCGAGCTGCTGGCCGACAGCGGCTGCATCGCGATCTCGGGCGGGCTGGAGGTTGCATCGGACAGGCTGCTGGAGCTCATGAAAAAAGGCGTATCGGTCGACCAGGTGGCGCGCGTGACGCGGGCGTTCACCGACACGGGCATCTTGGTGCATGCGTACCTGATGTACGGCTTTCCCACGCAGACCGTGCAGGACACCGTGGACGCACTCGAATACGTGCGCCAGCTGTTCGCCAACGGCTGCATTCAGAGCGGGTTCTTCCACCGCTTTGCCTGCACCGTGCACTCGCCCGTCGGCAAAAACCCCGAGGAATACGGCGTCACGCTGGCGCCCCTGCCCCCGGGCGACTTCGCCAAGAACGACGTGGCCTTCATCGACCCCACGGGCGTCGACCACGACGCGCTGGGCGGCGCGCTCAAGAAGGCCATCTACAACTACATGCACGGCATCGGGCTCGAAGAGGACGTACGCACGTGGTTCCCGTTCAAGGTGCCCAAGACGACGGTGCGAAGGGACCGGATCGAGCGCGCGCTGCGCGAGCGGGGGTAAGCGTTGGCGGTGGCGAACAACTGAATGAAATTGCCTGCAAGCGCTAAATTATCAAGCGATAGAAGCTATCAAAATCAGAGCATTTGCATGCCCAAGACTCTCCGCCAGTTTCGCTTCACCGCCGCCATCTTCGACATGGACGGACTGCTGGTGGATTCCGAGCGTGTGACCCAGCGCGCCTGGATTGACGCCGCACAGGCGCGGGGGATCGCGCTGGCAGAGGTCGACTACCTGCAGGTGGTAGGGCGTGCGTCTGCCGACTCTGATGCCATGCTCACGAAATTACTGGGTGGGCCCGGTGTCTTTGAGCTGGTGCAGTCCGATGTGGCTGCGCGCCTGTGGGACGCGGGGCCAGAGCCCCTGTTTCCCCTCAAACCCGGCGCCGCCTCGCTGCTGCGCGCCTTGGGGCAAGCAGGCGTGCCCTGCGCGGTGGCCTCATCGTCGCGGCGCGACGAGATCGAGCACCGCCTGGGCAGGGTGGGCGTGCTGCAGCACTTTCACGCCTGGGCTGGCGGCAACGAGGTGCCGCGCGGCAAACCCGACCCCGCCCTGTACCAGCTGGCGGCTGTGCGCCTGGGCGTGGACCCCGCACAGTGCCTGGCGTTTGAAGACAGCGAGAACGGCGCACGCGCAGCGCAAGCCGCAGGGGTCGCGGTAGTGATCGTGCCGGACCTCAAAGCGCCGGGCATTGAGGTGGTGGAGCGCAGCCACGGCGTGCTTGAATCGCTGGTGCACGCCCATGACCACCTGCCGCGCTGGTTCAGGGCGGCGCGGGTGCCGTAAAACTGATAAGAATTGGCCTCTAGCGCTTATCCATCAAGCGCAAATAGCTATCAAATTAGCAGCATTACCGTTTCTGCTTCTGGTACGCCTTGTCGGCCGGTGGCCCCCGGTCCGTGTCCTGCAGGCCACGTTTCACATCACGGTAGGCCTGCTCCATCTTGGCGTCGGGTTCGCCGTCGGTCATGTTGACCGCCTCGTCGCGCTCGTGGGGCAGGCGGGGTTCGGGCCCGCTCAGGTCTTCGGGTCCGCTGCCAGGGTGCGGCTGGGGCTGGGTGGTGTTCACGCGCCGCTCGGTGCGGGCGGGCACAGGAGCGGAGGGGATGATCTCCTCTTCCTTGCGGGGGGCTGTGGGGGTCGTTTTCATGCGGGGCCTTGGTATGCAACGTGGAGTCCCTTCACCCTAGCGCCGCTGGCCTCCCCGCTCTGTAGGCCCAGGCCCTGCGCCGCTGCGGGCGTGCGGAGCCTGCTGTCACCAGAACAACCACCGCTCCAGCGCATGGAGCACGATGACCACGATCACGCCGAGCAAAAAGAGGATCGCCTTGCGGCGCGCCCGCGCGCTCACCACCAGCTTGTAGACCGTGTACGCGGCGAGCGTGCCCACAAAAGGCGCCGCGATGGCTGCACCCGACAGGACGATGGCCACGAGTTTGCCCCAGCCGTCGGTCCCGCCCATGGTCCAGATCGAACGCAAGTAGATCGCGCTCGGAATGGCCAGGCCCAACCACAGCACCCCGGACGCCACTGCCACGCTGACGTGGTGCGCGAGCAGGCCATAGAGCACCAATGCGCCCACCACCCCGCCCAAGAACGCCACCCGCTTGAGCCAGAGCGGTAGCGGCTCAGCAGAGCGGCGCGCTGGCGTGGCTTCACGGGCCTTCTTCGCCGCTGCGGCCTCCGCCTGGGCCCGTTCTTTTTGCAGTTGTTGCTGCTTCTCGGTGGATTCACGGGCACCACGCAGGAAGTCGTCCACCGCCGGGTTGTCCACCTGGCCCAGGATCCGGCCCGTGCGCGACAAGGCCTGGTCGCGCTGGGGCAGTTCGGTCTGCAGGGACGCCCCCTGGCTGAACCACTCACCCATCTGCGCCAGCCACCCCACGCCGGGCGGCGGCAGCCCAAGGCCACCCTCGCCCGCGCGGCACAGGTAATGCTGCGTGCTTTGCGGCGGGATGAGCTGCCGCGTGCTGTACCGGGGCAAATAGCATTGCATCAACGGCGCAGCCGCCTGCTGGCCGGGGCGGCCCAGGCGCAGCGCAAACTCCGGCAAAGGCACGGGCTCGCCCAGCCCATTGCGCACGCCCAGCCAAAGGTAAAGGCCCCGAGGCCGGCCATCTTTGGCCCGGTGCACCCAGAGGCCAGGGCCTTCTTGGGCAATGCTGTCCGCGCCCAGGGCATCCAGCTCGGACGGCAGCGGAACATCGGGGCCGTCCATGTCCCATAGCGGCCGCAGCTGGGCTCTGAGGAGAGAGGGCCAGACCGCACGCGCCCGGCGCTGCAGATCGTCCGCATCGACCTCGCGCCCGTGAGCGATGGCAACTTCGATGGTGCGACTGGCCTGCGCCGGCCGCCCTTCCAGGGCGAGCAGCCATTCGTCGAGCAATGCAAGCCGCAGATAAAGCGCATCGGCCCCTTGCCCCTGGGCCTCTGCCGCACGCATCCATGCGTACCGGGCAGGGTGCTGCGGCACCAGCTCCTGCGCCAGCAACCGCTGGCGCGCAGGGCTGCCTGCCGGGGCAGCCGACGATGCGGGTTGCTGTGCCCATGCGCCCGATGCACTCACCATGCACAGCAGCAGCACGAACCCCAGCGTCCGAAGCAGGGTGCCTTGCACACCTTTCGCCCCACCCGGAACACAGCTTGCGCTTGCCATTGCCCATGGCCTGCAGCGCAGCAGCGGACCGCAGTTCAGCGCAAATCCCCACGCATTTCCCCCCTGCATCTTTGCTCTCCTGTAGCTGTGCGGGGATTTTCTTTCAAGGCAGCTGCGGGGGGACAGCCCGCCCATCCGCCACAAGGCACTGCCCAGCGTCAACCTGTCTTCGGCATGCGACACTACTGTATGTCTCAACAGGTGTGGGCCGCGCAGGCCCTTGAATCTTTCGATGCGGTGGTGTCAGCCACCGAGGGTTTTCGCAGCCGTGCCGGCCAGCGGCTGATGGCCGAGCAGGTGGCGCGCACGTTCAGCAGCGCCACGCTGGGCAAGGTGGATGAAGAAAGTGGCGAGGCCGCGCCCACGCGCTCCATTGCGGTCATCCAGGCGGGCACGGGCGTGGGCAAGTCGCTGGCCTACTGCGCGCCCGCCATTGCGCTGGCGCTGTCGCGCGGCACGCGGGTGCTGATCTCCACGGCCACCGTGGCGCTACAGGAGCAACTGGTCAACAAGGACCTGCCTGCACTGGCCGCGCTGCTGCCGCAACCTTTCAAGTTTGCGCTGGCCAAGGGGCGCGGGCGCTATGTGTGCAAGCTCAAGCTGGACCGCCTGGCAGGCACGGGCGAGGCCGAGGAGGAGGGCGAAGACGACCTGTTTGCCGAGGAAGAAGCCGCAGCCCGCGCCAAGCGCCCTCGGCACGAAACCGAGGCGCGCATGCAGTTCTACAGCTCCATGGCGCAAACCTTGTCGAAAGGCGCCTGGGACGGCGACCGCGACAGCCTGGACACGCCCCCCGAGCCCGAAGTGTGGAGCCCCGTGGCAGCCGAGGGCGCGTCGTGCACCGGCAAACACTGCCCGGCCTTCAGCCAGTGCACCTACTACGACAAGCGCAAGGAGCTGGTGGGCGCGCAGGTGATTGTTGCCAACCACGATTTGCTGCTGTCATCGCTGGGCGCGCGCGTGCTGCCCGAGCTGGACAACTGCCTCCTGGTGCTGGACGAAGCCCACCACCTGCCCGCCACGGCGCTCGACCAGTTTGCATGCAGCATGGACCTGTCGCGCATCACCTGGATCGAGCGGCTGGCCAGCCGGGGCCTGCGCATTGGCGCACTGCTGGAGGTCGAAGAAATTGCCGACATCCCCAAACATTCGGCCCAGTTGCGGCAGACGCTGCAGGACCTGGCGCGCATCGTGATGGATGTGTATGGCGCGCAGCTCAAGAGCCAGCCCAGCGCCTGGGGTCCGGCACGTGTGCGCGTACCACGGGGCGAGCTGCCTGAACAGCTCATTGCCCCGCTGGGTCTGCTGGCCGCCAGTGCCGAAGGCTTCCTCGACGCCCTGCGCGCCATCAGCAAGGCCTTGCGCGCCGAGATGCGCGACAAGCCCGACGAGGCCAAGCGCCTGTCCACGCTGTATGCACAAATCGGCATGCTGGCCCCGCGCCTGGAAGAGCTGCACGCCACGGCCCAGTTGCTGCTGCAGGATGCGCCCGAAGGCGCGGTGCCGGCAGCCAAATGGTTCACGCTGGAGGTGGATGGCGACTTCATCGTGGTCAAGGCGCACGCCAGCCCCATCCTGCCTGGCACCACACTGCGCAACCACCTGTGGAGTGCGGTGCGCGGTGCGGTGCTGACCTCGGCAACGCTCACCAGCTGCGGGCACTTTGACTTCTTCTTGCGCGAGGCGGGCCTGCATGGTGACGAGGCCACCACCACGCTGGAGGTGCCCAGCCCCTTCAACTACGCCGCGCAGGGCACGTTGATTGCGGCCGAAACCCGCGCCGATCCCAAGAACGCCGCGCAGTTCACCACCGAGATGGTGGACGCGCTGCTGCACGACATTGCCCGCGTGGAATACGGCGCGCTGGTGCTGTTCACCTCGCGGGAGCAGATGCGACAGGCGGTGGACGCATTGCCCACCGCAATGCGCAGCGTGGTGCTGGTGCAGAACGCACTGCCGCGCACGCAGCTGCTCAAGCGCCACCGCGAGCGCGTGGAAAACGGCGAGCCCTCGGTCATCTTCGGCATGCAGTCGTTTGGCGAGGGGCTGGATCTGCCGGGACGCCTGTGCGAGTCGGTGTTCATCACCAAGCTGCCCTTCGCCCCGCCCGACGACCCCGTGGGCGAGGCCCGCGCCGAGTGGCTGCGCGCCGTGGGGCGCGACCCGTTCAGCGAGCTGGTGGTGCCCGCCACCGCCATCCGTCTGGCGCAATGGGTGGGCCGCGCGATTCGCACCGAAGAAGACATGGCGCATGTGTACTGCTACGACAAGCGCCTGACGCGCACCAGCTACGGCCAGCGGCTGCTCAAAGGGCTGCCACCGTTTGCGCTGGAGCAACGCGCGCCGCTCTGAAGCGGCGACACTTTGCGCACCGATTTCACAACCACTACAACAACGACAGAGAGGACCCCACCATGCCCCACACCACCCCTGCCTGCCCCCAATGCGGCCTGGAGAACACTTACCCCGATGGCAGCAACTATGTGTGCCCCGACTGCGCGTTTGAATGGCCGCAGGTGGCCGATGCTGCCGAATCCGAGTCCGATGCCGCAGAAGCAGGCGATGGCATGGTGCGCGATGCCAACGGCAACCCGCTGGCCGATGGCGACGCGGTGATCCTCGTGAAAGACCTCAAGGTCAAGGGCTCATCGTCCACCCTCAAGAAGGGCACCAAGATCAAGAGCATCCGCCTGGTGGATGGCGCCGATGGCCACAACGTGGACTGCAAGACCGACCTGGGCAGCATGCTGCTGAAGTCGGAGTTTTTGAAGAAGGCGTGAAGCGCCTTCCCTCCACCTGGCGCACCACGCTGTACCGTGACAGCGCGGCAGGTGCTGCGCAAGGCGGAGTTACCGGTGCAGCCGCACGGGCAGCATAGGTAACGCCCGGTCCTGACCCATCCTGTCTGGACGGGTAGGACGGGATGTCGGACAAGCGCCCACGCACAGGCGGGCAGGGGGACGACGCGGCGCAGGGCGCAGGCGGCCTAGAGTCGTAGCACCCCCTCCATTTCACGGAAGCCCCCCATGCACCACGACACCCCCGGCCACGAAACCTTGTGGAAGCTCATCAAGGACATTCGGTTTGGCATGCTCACGCACCGTACCTCCACGGGCATGCTGCACGCGCACCCGCTCACCACGCAAAACCGCCAGTTTGACGAACACGGCGAGCTGTATTTCTTCATCCCCAAGTCGGGCGAGCTGTACGAACGCCTGCTGACCGATGGCGAAGTCAACGTGTCGTATGCCAACCCGGACGACGACAGCTACGTGTCGCTGTCGGGCCAGGCACGCGCTGTGGACGACCATGCGCAAAAACAAGCCCTGTGGTCCCCCATGGCCCAGGCGTGGTTCCCTGGTGGCGTGTCCGACCCCAACCTGGCGTTGCTGGCCGTGCGCATCCGCCATGCCGAATACTGGGATGTGGATGAAAGCAAGATGGTGCAGCTCTTCAAGATGGCCAAGGCCGCCATCACGGGCGAACCACCGCGCAGCCTGGGCGAGCACAAGGAACTGACCTTGTATTGAGCTGAGCGGCAGGCCCCCGGGCGGCTGTTTCCCCAAGGTGGGGCAGGGGCCGGAGGCACGCCGCACCCTGCCGCGATGCCAGGAAGAGCGTCAGCGTCTTGCACAGAAATTCAAGAAAAAATGGGCTCCAGCGCTTTTCTATCAGGCGCTAATAGCTACATATTTCATAGCAAAACTACCGAGCCATGGAGCCCACGGGCTCCTTTTTCTTTGGGCCACGGCTCTTGAAACAGCGCGCAAAGGCATCCACATGCCATCCATACACCATCCCATTGGATGTTTTATGGAGTTCCCCCGATGAACAATATCGTTCCCATCGCCCCGTCGCGCGGCAAGGTGCCCGAGTCCGAGAAGGTCACGATCAACCTGGGCTTCGTGGACCTGGGCCACATTGATCTGCTGGTCTCCGAAGGCTTTTACGCCAACCGCACCGACTTCATCCGCACCGCCATCCGCAACCAGCTGACCGCCCAGAACGACGCCGTGCGCCAGGTGGTGGCCCGCAAGATGCTTGTGCTGGGGCTGCAGCGTTTTGGCCGGGCCGAGCTGGAGGCCGTGTTGGCGGCGGGCGAGACGCTGGAGATCCGCGTGCTGGGCCTGGCCAGCATCGACGACGACGTGCCGCCCGCCCTGGCGCAGGCCACGATTGCCTCGGTGACGGTACTGGGCGCGTTCCATGCCAGTGCGGCCGTCAAGACCGCCCTGGCCGGGCGCATGCATTGAACACCACCGACCCGGACCGCAGCGCACCGCTGCCGGACGCACCAACCACCAAGGAGTCCCCATGGACTGGAACCTCAATCTCAAGCGCCTGATGGGCGAAGCCACTCAGCTGGTGCGCAGTGGTCAGCTGGCCGACGCCACGCGGGCCATCCAGCAGACCCTGGGCGCAGCCGTGGCGCGCCACAGCAACGAACCGACACCTGCCAGCGCAGGGGCTACGCCGTTGCAAGCACCGTCACCCGCAGGCGGAGAGGCCCCACCCTGGCGCAATGCCAACACCGCGCAAGACGTGGAAGACGCCGTGGTCATCGACCGCAGCGCCCCCACCCCCCAGGCCGAGCCAAAGGCCCCCACAGCCCCACGCCCCGCCGCCAGCAATCACCCGCTGGCCGAGCCGCCCGGCAGCTTCACCCGCGTGGTCTTCACCCACGCCGATGCACGGCGCCACCCGCACCACTACCACCTCTACGTGCCCCCGGGCGCCACGGCTGGCACCCCCATGCCGCTGGTGCTGATGCTGCACGGCTGCACGCAGAACCCCGTGGACTTTGCCACCGGCACGGGCATGAACGACGCAACCGCCCCCGCCAACGCCCTGGTGCTGTACCCGGAGCAACCCCACAGCGCCAACCCCAACGGCTGCTGGAACTGGTTTCGCCCCGGCGACCAGCACCGGGGCAGCGGCGAACCCGCGCTGCTCGTCGCCATGCTGCAGGACGTGATGGCGCGCCACCCGGTGGATGCGCAACGCGTTTACGTGGCGGGCCTGTCGGCTGGCGGCGCCATGGCCGCACTGCTGGGCCGCGAATACCCCGAGCTGTTTGCCGCCGTGGGCGTGCACTCCGGCCTGCAGGCGGGCGCGGCAAACAACGTGATGGCCGCGCTGTCGGCCATGAAAAACGGCGCCAAACCCGGCGCCGCCACCCACCCCACCGCCGAGGCTCCTGCACTGCCGCCTCCGCCGATGATCGTGTTCCATGGCGACGCCGACACCACCGTGCACGCCCACAACGGCGAGCAACTCATCGAGGCAACGCTGTCAGCACTGGCCACGGCCCCAGATGGCGGCCAGACGACGGTGGAGACGGTGCACCAGGGCCAGTCCCGTGGTGGCCAGAGCTATACCCGCAAGGTGTACACCGTGGCGGGTAGCGCCCTGTCGGCCAGCACACTGCACAGCACGGTCGTGGCAGAACAATGGGTGCTGCACGGCGCAGGGCACGCGTGGGCTGGTGGGCACGCGGGCGGCAGCCATACCGACCCACGCGGCGTGGCTGCCACGCAGGAGATGCTGAGGTTTTTTCTGGAACATCCGCGCGCTCCGAGGCATTGACTCCCCACACGCGTCCCCTCACTCGGTCTTCGATGCGCTAAGGCCGGTGTGCAAGATCGCGTACAACACCTTCGAGCCCCTGAACCACGCGGGCCAATCGGTCATAGTCCACCTTATCGGATGTGTCCTCGCGGGTGTGGTAGTGCGGGTAGCGGTAGGGGGCGGTGTCGGTCACCATCAGCGCGGGGTAGCCCGCGTCGATGTAGGCCGCGTGGTCCGAATAGTCCACGCCAGGAATGAAACGCGGCGCCGCGATGCCCTCGGACGGGAACGCCGCATGCGAACGGAAAGACCGGACCACCCGGCGCGCGAACCCCAGATCAGGCGTGGTTGCTACGAAGGCGATGAAATCACCCTGCGTGGGGTAGAACTGGTTCAGCGGCCAGGGGTACTTCTGCGACCCTTCGGCGTTCGAAAAATACCCCATGGTCTCCAGCGACAGCATCGCCACCACCGGCGCCCCACGGGCGAGCAAGGCCTGGGCGTGCACCTGGCTGCCCATCTGCGAGGTCTTGAAAAAAGGCGGCTCTTCGTTGGTGTAGAGCACAAACATCACATCCGCCTGCGCGGTGGCGCCCAGGTGCTTGAGGCTTTTGGCCAGGGCCAGCACGGCGGCGGTGCCCGTGGCGTTGTCGTTGGCGCCGGGTGTTTCGTGCGCCGAATCGTAGTGCGCGCCGATCACCACCAGGCGCCGCCCCGGCGCGCTCTGGCTGGGCACCGTGACCTCCAGGTTGCGCACCGCCACGCCCCGCGCCTTGAACTCGTCGCGCCGAACCTTGTAACCATACGAGACCAGCTCTGACTCCAGGTAAGTCGCCACGGCCTCCAGCGCAGCAGGGTGCTGGGCGTTGTGCTCCTGCGCTGCAATCACGGCCACATGCCGCTGCAATTGCTGCGCCAGCGCCTGCTGCGCAGCACTGGCGGCTGGGAGCGCGCCACGGTGCGAGCTGCCCGGCATGGTAGTGAACACCAGTATGGCCGCCAGAATCAGGCCAAACACGGCGGCGAGGGCGCCTGTGATGCGCAGGAGACTTTGCCCCACACGCAGGGCTACGTCGCTCACGCCGATGTGGCGCTGCGGCCGGGGCGCGTCTTGCTCTTGCGATAGCGCTGGGTGGCCTCTGCCAGCATCGCGTCCTTGGGCAGAAGCTTGGAGCCGCCCACCCACAGTTCGGTCGGCACGCCGTGGGCATCGCGCACGCGGCGGACCGCCTGGCCCGGGCTGGCGTAGGCCGAGGCTTTCTGGACCACCCCGGTGTCGCGCCCGGTGATGGCCAGCTCGGTGGTTGCTGCGTTGAAGGGCACGAACATGGCAGGCACCACTTGGCACACCACCTTGCCCATGGGCACCAGATCAGTGGCGCCCCACAGGCTCCACCAGCGCCCCGCCCAGGCAGCCTCTTTTTTGGCAGGCGCGCCGTGCTGCTGGAACGCAAACAGGATGCTGGCAACGCCGTCCACCCACTCGGTGGACAGGCCATCCTGCGCGTTGGTAAGCGCGGTCACCGTCAGGTCCAGCGCGGGGTAGCGCGCCGTGCGCGACAGAAACCCCTGCAGCCCGCCGGTGTGGCCCGTCCATTCACGCGGGCCCGGCGCGCTGAGCATGGTGCCCAGCCCGTAGTGGGACTCGAACACGTTGCAGGGGTCGCGCCAGCGGCGCTGCGCCATTTCGCGGCGGCTGGCGGGCGAAAGGATGCTGTGCTTGCTGTCTGGCGCCAGCTGCGAAAAGAAGCGGGCCACATCCGACGCGGTAGACACAAACCCGGCCGCCGGGGCCATGGCGTCGCACACGTTGTCGCCAGGCACGATCAGGCGCTGGCCGAACGGAAACTCACTGCTGTGGCCCACAGCCATCGGGGCGCCCCGCGCAAGGCGCGGCATGTCGGGCACCGTTTCCTGCAGGCCTGCAGCATCAATCACATGGCGCACCATCCAGCTTGCGTACTCCGTACCCGTAACCTGCTCCATCATCAGCCCGAGCAGGCCGTAGCCGTGGTTCGAATACTTGAGCTGCACCCCCGCGTCCAGCGGCGGCTTGTCGCGCAGGTCCGCCAGCAGTTCTGCACGGGAGAGAAAGGCCCGCCGGTCCAGGAACTGGCCCGCGTCGGGGCCGTCGCGCGTGACGCCTGCGGCGTGCGACAGCAGCTCGCCAATGCGCGCCCGGGCCAGGTCCTTGTGCAGGCCATCGACATAGCGGCCAATGGGGTCGTCCAGGCCGATTTTTCCTTGCTCGCGCAGCAGCATGACCCCAGTGGCCGTGAAGCTTTTGGAGTGCGATGCGATGCGATGCGCAGGCGGTGCCGGGGCGTAAGGGGTTTGCCAGTCCGCATATCAGCCACGCCCAGCGCCAGCTCTGCCAGGGTCTCTCCCCCGCGTGCGATGGCCACGGAACACCCGGGCTGGCGGAAGCGCTCCAGCTGCAGGCCCAGCCATTGCGGCACATAGTCCAGTGCCGCCTTGAGCCAGGCTGAATCGGTGCCGTTCTTCTTCATGCGTTGCTCCGCTCGATCCGTCGAGAAAAAGGGATGGGCAGTGTAGGGCACGCGTTCCCGCAGGGCTTGCGCACGCGCACGCGTGCCAGGCCCGCGGGGCACTGGCCGACGTCCAGATGCCCCAGGCCGCGCAATCACAGACCGCAGGGGGTCATGCAGGCCATCCCCGGGTGTTTCACCACAGGTCCCAGGACATCCAAAGGGCCATCCCCCACATCGCCAGGGCAATGCTGACATCCAACGCTCGGCATGCGCTGGAGGCTCCCATGAATCGCTGCGCTTTGCGTGCACCCAAAACCCATACCGAAAACCACACCAGCGACGCATTCACCGCGCCCAGGGCATAGCTCCAGCGGGTATCGACCGGCAGCGCTGCGCCCACTGCTCCGATGATCAGTACCGTGTCCAACCAAGCCGCTGGATTGAGCAACGACACCAACAGGAGCTGGTGCAATCCGTGCGATCCGGGGGCCGCTGCGGCGACCTCATTCAATGACACGGCAGGACAGGCACGCATGGCGTTGCGCACCGCCAACCCGCCGTGCAGGACCAAAAGCGCAATGCCAAGCACCTGCGCGGCCAACCGCAATGCAGGTTCCGCCTGTAGCGCGGCAGACAGCCCGAGAAGCCCCAGGGCAATCAGCACCGCATCGCTGCCGCAGCCCACAGCAATCAACTGGGCCGGAGAGCGTCCACGCAGTGCTTCGCGAAGGATCAGGACATCCTTCGGTCCTGGGCAAATGAACACGCCCAAGCCAAGTACAAAGCCCTGCAACCAGGTAGAGAGGTCAATCATGTCGGCGCCTTACCGACAACCTCTCAAGCTGAACCGGACGATTTGAAGAGCGATGATCATAAGGCTCTCGCTGCAATGGCCACGAGCCTGTCCTGTATCTTGGTGCCCTGGTGCCAACGAGAGGCGGCCCAACCCACACCACGGACAATATGTCCCTCACGCCACCCGCCCCACCCATGCCCCCCATCGCCGTCATCGACTTTGAAACCACCGGCATCTCGCCCGGCCAGGGCGCGCGTGCGACCGAGGTGGCGATCGTGCTGCTGGAAAAAGGGCAGGTGGTGGACCGTTTTCAAAGCCTGATGAAAACGGGGGTGTGGATACCGTCGTTCATCACCCAGCTCACCGGCATTACCAACGCGATGGTGAACGCCGCGCCCGATGCGGCGGGGGTGATGCAGGACGCGGCGCGTTTTGTGGGCGATGCGCCCATGGTGGCGCACAACGCTTCGTTTGACAGCAAGTTCTGGCAGGCCGAGCTGGCCCTGGCCGGGCTGCCCGCGCCGCAGCCGTTTGCGTGCACGGTGCTGCTGTCGCGGCGGCTGTACCCGCAGGCGCCCAGCCACAAGCTGGGCTCGCTGGTGGACTACCACGGCCTGCCGCGCACGGGCCAGGCGCACCGGGCGCTGGCCGATGCCGAGATGGCCGCTGCGCTGCTGGCCCGCATGCAGCACGACCTGCGCACGCGTTGGAGGGTGGCGGAGCCCAGCTACACGCTGCTGCAAACGCTGCAGCGCTGCGCCAAGCCCAAGGTGGGGGCGCTGCTGGCGCAGCATGCGGTGGCCTAGCGAGAGCCCGCTGAGGGCACGTCAAGCAACACCCATTAACTATCAATTTGATAGCTATCAGTGCATGATGGACGAGCGCAGAAGGCCATTTTTATTCAAATTTCTTGCATACTGAGGCCGCGACAATCCCACACAAGGTGGCTGCGCCCACAACAACCCCCGATGAAAGGTCTTGCCATGGAAATTCTGGTTCTTGGACTGGTGCTGTTTCTGGGTGTGCATTCGGTGCGCATCGTGGCCGATGGCTGGCGCACGCAGACGCTGGCACGCATGGGTGAGATGCCGTGGAAGGGGTTGTATTCACTGGTCTCCGCCGTGGGCCTGGCACTCATCGTGTGGGGCTATGGCTTGGCGCGGCAGCAGCCGGTGGTGCTGTGGGTGCCGCCCATTGGCATGCGGCACGCTGCGTCGCTGCTGACGCTCATTGCCTTCATCCTGCTGGCCGCCACCTACGTGCCGCGCAATGCCATCAAGGCCCGGCTGCACCACCCCATGGTGCTGGGCGTGAAGGTGTGGGCGCTGGCACATTTGCTGTCCAACGGCAACCTGGCCGATGTGTTGCTGTTTGGCAGCTTTTTGCTGTGGGCCGTGCTGAGCTTTCGGGCCGCACGGCAGCGCGACCGGGCGATGAACACCGGCTACGCGCCCGGCACTGCGGCGGGCACGGGCGTGGCCGTGGTGGTGGGCGCTGTGGCCTGGGTGGGCTTTGCGTTCTGGGCGCATGCCTGGCTGATCGGCGTTGCGCCTCTCGCGCGGTAGGGCGGCAGGGGCTTGGCGCAGCACTGCAGGACCAAATCCCGGAGAATCCGCGCTTTCCGTTTTTGTTTTCTTTCCCATTGCCTTTTCACACTGAGCCTTCTGCATGACCGACGCAACCACCTCCACCACGCCACCCCCCTTGCCCGATCACCTGTCGGTGGACCCCCGCAGCCCGCACCATGTGGCGGAGGTGTTCAAGCACGACATCGGCATCCGCTTCAACGGCAAGGACCGCAGCGATGTCGAGGAATACTGCGTCAGCGAGGGCTGGGTGAAAGTGCCCGCAGGCAAGACGGTGGACCGCAAGGGCCAGCCATTGATGATCAAGCTCAAGGGCAAAGTCGAAGCGTTCTACAAATAGGCCGTGGCCACCGAACCCGCCCATTGGGTGGTGCACTGCGACGGCAGCGCCGTGCCCAACCCCGGGCGCATGGGGCTGGGGGCAGTGCTGGTGGGGCCCGGTGGGGCCACGCAACACACCATTTCTGAAGCCACGACCTTCACCGGTTGCAACAACGAGGCCGAACTGCGCGCGCTGCTGCGGGCGCTGCAGTGGCTGGAACCCCAGGTGGTGGCCACTGCAACCACCGTGCAGGTGCTCAGCGACAGCAGCGTGCTGGTGGAGCAACTGGGCGAGCAGGCCGTAGCGCCTATCGAGCGGCTGGCACCGCTGTTTGACGAGGCGCGCCGTGTGCTGCAGCGGTTTGCACAGGTGGACCTGCAATGGGTTCCCCGCCACCGCAATGGGGCGGCCGATGCGCTGGCGCGTGCCGCGCTGGGTCTGGCGCCCAAGGTGGCCACGCCACACGGCCGCACCCAGAAGCGTCGACGCTGATCCTGCCCTGCTCCGACCTGCTTCACGCAGCGCGCCGGCTGCAGTGCATGTCCATCACGCTCGCGCTCGCGCCAGCAGCAAGGCCTTCTCCTGCGCATTGCGCGTCAGGCTGGCGGCCCGTTCAAACTCTGCACAAGCTTCCGTCTGGCGCCCCAGCTTGGCCAGCAGGTCGCCCCGCACACTGGGCAGCCAGTGGTAGTGGCGCAGGCTGGGTTCTGCGGCCAGTTCATCCACCAGGGCCAGTGCTGCGGCCGGACCCAGGGCCATGCCCACCGACACGGCGCGATTGAGAGCGACCACAGGCGAGGGCGCCACCTGCAGCAGTGCGTCATACAGCGCCACGATGTGGTGCCAGTCGGTGTCTTGTGCGCGGTGCGCGCGCGCATGGCAGGCCGCAATCGCACCCTGTAGCGCATAGGGCCCCCAGGCATGGCCCATGCGTGCCAGCTGCTCGGCCTTGTCGAGGGCTGCCAGCCCCCGGCGCACCAGCAGGTGGTCCCAGCGCGCACGGTCCTGGTCCATCAGCAGCACGGGCTGGCCTTGTGCGTTGGTGCGTGCGGGCAGGCGGGAGGCCTGGATTTCGAGCAGTGCCACCAGCCCCTGCACCTCGGGCTCATCGGGCGCCAGGCTGGCCAGCACGCGCACCAGTCGCTGCGCCTCGCCACACAAAGCGGGGCGCATCCAGTCATCGCCCGCCGTGGCGGCATAACCTTCGTTGAAGATGAGGTAGATCACCTCCAGCACCGAGGCCAGTCGCGGCGCGCGCTCCGCAGGGCCGGGCACTTCAAACGGAACGTGGGCCGCAGACAGGCTTCGCTTGGCGCGAACAATGCGCTGGGCCACGGTGGGCTCGGGCACGAGAAACGCGCGTGCGATCTCAGCCGTGGTGAGCCCGCCCAACAGCCGCAAGGTGAGCGCCACACGCGCCTCGGTGGGCAGCACGGGGTGGCAGGCGGTGAAGATGAGGCGCAGCAGGTCGTCACCAATGTCGTCCTGCTGTACGTGCATCAGGGTCTCCACCACGTCGGGCGCGTACTGCGCTTCGAGCGCTTCGAGGTCGTGGCCCAGGGCTTCGTTCTCACGCGTGTGCAGCGCCTGCTGGCGAAGGTGGTCGATGGCGCGGCGCTTGGCCGTGGTCATCAGCCACGCCGCCGGATTGGCGGGCAGGCCGGTGGCAGGCCAGTGCTCCAGCGCGGCCACCAGGGCGTCCTGCGCCAGCTCCTCGGCCCGGCCCACGTCCCGCGTCATGCGCGCCACGCTGGCGATGATGCGCGCGGCCTCGATACGCCACACCGAGTCGATGGTGCGGTGCAGGGCATCGCGGTCGGGAAGGGTAGAGGGTTTCACGCGATCAAAAGGTGTGAATGAATCCGGCGCATTCATTCACACGTTCTCATCCCAGCGCCTTGCTGGCGTCCACCATGTGCACAAACTCCCAGGTGTGCCCATCCAGGTCGTCAAAGCTGCGCGAGTACATGAAGCCCAGGTCCTGCGCAGGGCGGGGGGTGGTGCCGCCCGCAGCCACGGCCTTGTCCACCAGCGCATCGACTTCTGCACGGCTTTGGCAAGAGAAGCACACCAGCACCTCGGAGGTGGTGCGTGCATCGGCAATCGTCTTGCTGGTGAAGGTCTGGTAGAAGTCCTTGACCAGCAGCATCACGAAGAGGTTTTCGCCCACCACCAGGCAGGCGCCCTGGTCGTTGGTGAACTGGAGGTTGAAGTCATAGCCCAGTGCGCGGAAGAACGCCTGCGAGCGGGCCATGTTCTCGATGGGCAGGTTCACGAAGATTTGTTGGTGCATGAGGTGCTCCTGAGGAGTAAGGAAGGTAAAGCGAAACGAAAGGTTTTGCAAAGCGCAACAGGGGATGGGGCTCAGCCGGCAGGCTTTTGCGCCACAGCCTGCAGGTTGACCAGGCCGTCTTCAAAGTCCTGGCCCACCATGCGGTCCATGTTGAAAACCAGGTGCGCAATCTTGGCCAGGTAGGGCACAGGGCCGTGCATGGCCCAGGTGACGCGGGTGGTGCCTGCCCCTTCGGGCTGCAGCGTGAACTCGACCTGGTTGTGGGCTTCGAACGGGGCCACAAAGTCGAGCTTCATTGCCACGCGCGCCGGGGCCTTGGCATCGACGATCTCCATGCTGCCGGTGCCCACCTTGTCGCCCTGCCACGCATAGCGCGCGCCGGGGCCGATGGTGTTGGCGCTGTACTCGCCCTTGGCGGCGGGGTCCTTGCGTTCGTACGGGTTCCAGGTGTTGAACTGGCGCAGGTCGTGGATGAGGCCGTACACACGCTCGGGCGGGGCGGAGATGACGCGGCTGCGCTCCACGCGGAAGGTGTCGGGGCGGGTGGCAGCAAACGCCAGGAAAAGTCCCAGCGCCGCCAGCAGCACAAGGGCAACGGTCTTGATCATGGTAGAGGGTCCTCCCGGTTGGTTTCAGCCGCGCATCGCTTCGAGGTCATGGAATTTCTCCACGCCTTCGACGCCGGCAAAGTCCTCCATCTCAAAGAGCTGGCGCACTTCGATCTCGGCATCGAGCCCCTCACCCCGCGGATTGGGAAAGCGGCGCGTCCATTCCAGCGCCTCGCCCTTGCTGCGCACCTGGATCAGGGTGTAGCCGGCGATGAGTTCCTTGGTTTCGGTGAACGGCCCGTCGGTCACGGTGCGGCCGCTGGCGGTGTAGCGCACACGCCAGCCCTGCGCGCTGGGCTTGAGGCCGCTGCCGTCCAGCAGCACGCCCGCATGGGCCAGTTCTTCGTGGTAGCGGGCCATCTCGGCCATCAGGGCGGCGCTGGGCATGCAGCCTTGTTCGGATTCGGCGGTGGCTTTGACGATGATCATGAATCGCATGGGGTTCTCCTGAAAGTGATGGGTTGAGGGCCCGTTGGTGGACCTTCACCTGCACGACGAACGAAGGCCGGGCAGATCGACAGGATGGTTCAAAAAATCAGGGTAACTACGTAGAAAAAAGTCGCCAAGGTGTCAGGTGCAGCCCAAGGTGTGGGGCATTTGCCAAGGCGTGCAAATGGTTACGCGCCCGGCCAGACACCCTCGGTAGGATGCCGCGCGGAGAGCCCCCGAGCACAATGAACGAAGACAGCGACATCACCACCGAACCGGCCCCTCCCTGGCTGGCCAGCATTCCGCTGGAACCCAGTTGCCAGAGCCCGGCCCTGGTCATCGTCCACCCCGGGCGGGCCGTGGTGCCACCAGAAGGCTTGAAGGCGGTATTGCGCTTCAACGCCGACGGGCGCGGCGGCTGGGTCAGCGCTGCCCAGGCCGACAACTCGCTGTGGGGCTATATCGATGGTGAAGGCTGCTGGCGCGTGCCGCCCGCGCTGCAGAACGCACGCAACTTTTCAGAAGACGGACTGGCGCGCTTTTGCGACAGGGGCCGCTGGGGCTTTGTGGACCTGGCGGGTGCGGTGGTCATCCCCCCGACCTTCGACAACGCCCACCCATTCCGCAACGGGGTGAGTGCCGTGCAGGTGGGCCAGGATGCATGGCGCCCCATCAACCGCGAGGGCCAGCCCACCAGCGACGAAGTTTTTCATGAACTGGGCCTGTTCGGCGCGAACGGCCTGGCCCGCGCCACGCTGTGGAAAAAGGATAGCAACCAGCGCACCCAGGGCTTTGTGGACCGCGCGGGCCGCTGGGTGATTGAACCCCGCTTTCGCGATGCCAAGCCGTTTGGCGAGTCCCCCACCACGGCCGCATCGCTCGATGGAGAACGCTACGGGCTGATCAATGCCCGGGGCGATTGGGTGTTGAAGCCGCATTACCCCAGCATCGACGCCTTCAACAGCGATGGCCTGGCCTACTTTGACGAACCCAACGCCTGGGACAACGGCCACGGCTATCTCGACGCCCGGGGCAAGGTGGTGGTCAAGGGTGGCCGCCACCTGTCTCGGCGCATGGTCTGCGGCGTGGTGGCCAACAGCTACGACGGCACGGGTTTTCTCTCGGCCGAAGGCAAGCCCTTGCCCGGCCCGCGCCTGAGCTATGGCTCGGACTTTTCTGCCGAGAGCGGCTTTGCCGTGGTGCGCACCGCCGCGCAAGGTCCGTCGGCCTGCGCCACCTGGGGCCTGCTGCATCCCGATGGCCGTTTCGTGCCGGCACCGGCGCATCTGCTGGAGCCGCTGACCAACGGCGATGGCTGGCTGGTGGGCAATACGCCCGATACCCCGCTGGTGCCGTTCCTCACCCGCGATGGTCAGCTGGCGTACATCGACGGCGAAGGGGTTGTGGTCTGGCGCGCGCACTATGACGGCCAGCAGGTGGCCTTGCTCGGCGCCGAAGGTGCGCCCCTGTGGCGCAGCGGCGTGCGCGAGAACTGCTGGCCGCCCCGGCCCTTTTTCCATGCCCCCCTGACCGACCACCTGGAAGGCCTGGACACGCTCGACGGCATCGTGCCCCTGGCCAGCCGCCTGCTGGCCCAGGCCGAGACACGCCTGCACCAACTGGCTGCGGGCGACATGCTGCAAGCTGACCGCGCGGGCACGGAAAAGGACGATGACGGCACCGACGATGAGGAAGATGCGGACGACCCAGACCAGGTGCAGGCCGACCGCACCGTGGTCGTGCGCCGGGTCATGCGCGCCTACCTGAGCGATTCGCACAACGGCCCGTATGAATTCCTGTCTGCCGACCTCCACCGCGCGGTGAACGAAGCCCGCGAGGCCATGGTGCAGCGCCTGTCAGCGCGCTTTGGCCCGGCCGACCCGGACCCCGAACACGCCACCCCCTGGCACCGCAGCGGCGACCACACCCAGGCCTGGGCCTCGCCGCTGGCCAGACCCCTGCCCGGTGATGGCGGAGTGCTGCGCGAATCGCGCGAGCAGTGGCTCACGCTGTACCAACATGCGGATTCCGGCGATGGCGACGCATGGTGGGAGCTGTGGCTGATGGCAGCGCCCAGCGTGGATGCGCTGCAGCTTGCGCAACGTGCGCGTTCTGCACCGCCAGCACCCCAGGCCCAAGCCGCCGACGAGACCACGCTGATGGCACAGCTGCAGTCGCACCCACGTACGCTGGCCGATGTGCCGCGTGAACACATCACCCACGCCATGGTGGACGCCGCGCTGGCCACCGATGAAGACACCGTGCGCTTTGTGCCCAGGCGGCTCATGACACCCGCACGCTACGCCACCGCACTGCGGCAGGGTGTGAAAAGCTTTGCGCAAATACCGGCCGGGATGCTCAGCGAGGACGCCTGCATCGCCCACGTGCAGGACGGTGGCTGGCGCCTGGAACAGGTGCCCGAGACCTTGCGCACCGTCGCTGTCTGTGCGCACGCGCTGCGCCGCAGCCCCAGTGCGCTGGAACACGTGCCCGAATCCCTGCGTGCGCAGGCGCGCGAAGCGATAGCCCAGCTACCCCCGGATGCACAGGAAGAAGACCCGCCACGCGCGGGTGGCGACCTGGGCGACTGGTTGTCCCGGCGCGTGGTGGGCTCGGCCCTGCGAGGCCAGGACACCACGGCACGCAGGCTCCAGCACAAGGGGTTTTTGGCAGCGTTTGTGATGCAGGCAGCACTGACCGCCAAGTCAGACACGCCCCCCACCCTCAGGGGGATGGCGGGGTGGTTCGAGCAGCGGCCAGTGCTGGCGCTGGTGGCCCACCTGCTGCTGGGCCTCGCAGCCTTGGTGGGCCATGCATTCGTCTCGGTCGCGGCCTGGCGGGCCGAGGGCCCGTGGATCGGGCTGGGCACCTTCGCACTGATGGGATTTGCGGAGCTGTACTGGGCGTGGCGTTTTGTAGCGTCCAGCCCCTGGAGCCCCTGGTTGGCGCTTGCAGCCACCCTGGTGGTGGTGTACGTGTTCGGCTGGCGCCGCCTGTATCGCCGCGTGGGGCTGGCCTATGCGGCACGTGAGGGCATCACGCCCGTCGAGTGAGCTCCGGCAAGGGTTCACGGGCCGGCCGCTGCATTTTTTACAGTTTTCTAGGGGTCATCACCGATCCCCGGAGGGACTGTTCGGTCCCGGCGATGGATACACTTTGTAAACCTTTCGCCCCACTGATTCACGAACCTCCAGAACGCCTTGGCCTGCATGCGCGGGCCTTCACCACAGCGGGTGCACCACCCATGCAAAGAGGATCGGAACCCAATACAACCCAGCGGACACAGCAGCTGGTGCTGGCGCTGCTGTGTGGCTTTGCATCCCACGCTGCCGCGCAGGCGGACATTGCCCAGCTGCCGCTGGAACAGCTCATGCAGATGGAGGTCCGGACGGCCAGCCGGTATGCGCAAACCGCCCTGGAAGCGCCTGCCGTGGTGAGCGTGGTGACCGCAGACGACATCCGGCTTTTTGGCTACCGCACGCTGGCGGAAGTGCTGGGCAGCATGCGCGGGCTGTATGTCTCGTACGACCGCTCTTACCACTACCTTGGCACACGCGGCTTTGCCACACCGGGCGACTACAACACCCGGGTGCTGCTGCTGGTCAACGGCGTGCGCTTTAATGACAACCTCTACGACCAGGCCACCATCGGCACGGATTTCCCGCTCGACCTGGACCTGGTGGACCGCGTGGAGTTCGTTCCCGGGCCGGGCTCTGCGGTGTATGGCGCCAATGCGTTCTTTGGCGTGGTCAACGTCATCACGCGCAACGGCCGCCAGCTGGCCGGGCCGCAGATCAGCGTGGAGGCGGGCAGCCAAGGCAGCGCCAAGGCACGCTTCTCGCTGGGCACGGTGGATGCCCAGGGCAGCGACTGGCTCATCGCGGTGACGCGCTCCAGCAGCCGGGGGGCAGACCAGTACTTTTCGGCGTTCGACGCGCCCGAGACCCACCATGGTGTGGCACACCGCCTGGATTTCGACCGCAGCACGCAGCTGTTTGCCCGCATGCAGCGGGAGGGGCTCACGCTCACCCTGGCCCATGGCGAGCGCACCAAGGGCACGCCCACGGCTTCGTTCTCGCAGGCCTTCAACGACCCACGCTCGCGCTACATCGACACCACCACCCGCCTGGCGGCCGAAACCACGCACCAGATTTCGCCCTCACTGGCGCTCACCGGCCGCGTACACGCCGGGCGCTACCGCTTCGTGGGCGACTATGTGTACGACTACCCACCCCTCACGGTCAACCGCGACGTCGGCACCGGGCAGTGGTGGGGCACCGACTGGCAGTGGGTCAGCACGGCGTTTGCACGCCACAAGCTCGCCTGGGGCATCGACTACCGGCGCGACACCCGCATCCAGCAGCTCAACGTCGATCTGGACCCACCCGCCCAGTACCTGGACACTCGCCGCTCGGGCGATGCGCTGGGCATCTACATGCAGGATGAATTTGCGCTGGCGCCCACACTCACGCTGCACACCGGGCTGCGCTGGGGCAAGCAGTCCGGCAGTGCGGGCCGCTTCCATCCCCGGCTGGGCCTGGTGTATTGGTGGACCCCCTCTACCGCCCTCAAGCTGCTGCACGGCACGGCCTACCGGCCCCCCAATGCCTACGAACGCGACTACCGCGTGGACCTGCCCGGCGGCATCGTCAGCTCGGAGGGGCTTCGGTCGGAAAAGGTGCGCACCACAGAGCTGGCCCTCGAACATGCCCCCACCGGCGCCACCCGCATGCTGCTGACGGCGTTCCGGTCGCAGGTGACCGACCTGATCGCGCTGGGCGATGCGAACGCAGCGGAAAGACTGAATTTCGGCAACACCGGCAGCGTGCGCGTTCACGGGCTGGAAGCCGAGGTGGAACAGCGCTGGCAAGGCGGCTCGCGCCTGCGTGTGGCCTATGGCTGGCAAAAGGCGCGCAACACCAGCACCCCCCAGCCGCTGACGAACTCTCCCCGGCACTTGCTCAAGGTCCAGTGGTCGGACACCCTGGCGCTGGGCGCATGGGCAACGCCAGGCGCTGGCAGGCCGGGCCAATATGCCGTGGAGGCCATTGGCGTGGGCGCGCGCGCAACCCGTTCGGGCGCACGCCTGCCGGGGACCATCGTCACCAACCTCGTCTACACACAACGCTTCGCGGATGTGGACGTGTCGATGGGCGTCTACAACCTGTTCAACCACCGGCATGCAGATCCCGCCTCGTACGAGATCCGCGAAGAATCGATCCGGCAGGATGGACGGACCTACCGGCTCAAGCTCACCTACGCGTTCTGAGCCATGTACAACGCCATCCACCTGGGCAAGATACTGTGGTTCGGCCTTTGTTTGCTGGGCGGGTTGGTCGGCCTGGCGCATGCCACCAACCCCGTGGAAGAACCCGACCTCAAGGCCGCCTATATCTTCAACTTCATCCAGTTCATCGAATGGCCTGAAAACGACAGCGCCATGGGCAGCGAACTGACCGTCTGCGTCTCGCCCTTCAGTCCACTCAAGCGCCCCCTGACCGCCCTGGAAGGCAAACAGGCCGCCAAAGGCCGTAACGTGCGGATCAGGCTGCTGGAGATGGCCAGCCTGCGCGACTGCAGGGTGCTCATCCTGCAAAACGCAGACGTAGAGCAGGCATTGCGAGCGCTTCGAACCCTGTCTCAGGGCCATGGCGTGCTGACGGTCTCGGATGAGCTGACCTTCGTCAACCCGGAGATCGTCATCGCTCTCACCCAGCAGGACGGGCGTATCGTGTTCGGCATCAGCCCCGACGCCGCCGCCAAGGCGGGTCTCACGATCAGCTCCCGACTGCTGCGGCTGGCCAAGGTGAACCGATGAGAACCCAGGCCCCCGAACCCCAGATTGCCATCCCGGCGCCACCGCTGCCGCCCGTGCTGCTGTCGTCCAGGCTGGTGGTAACGGGCATCCTGGCGGCGGGCCTGGCGCTTTTGACGGTGGTGCTGGCACTCACAGGGCTGGACTACTGGAGCACGCGCCAGTCCATGCTGCAGGACAGCCGCGTGGAGGCCGCCATCGTCGCGGACAACATTGCGGCCGCTGTCATGTTCCGAGATGCGCGCACGGCCAACGAAATGCTCGCGGCGCTGAAGTCGTCGCCCATGGTGCTGGGCGCCGGGGTGTACGACGCCCAGGGCCTGCTGCTGGCGCACTACACACGCGGGCCAGACGACAACTTCCCCGCCACGCTGGCGGCCACAGGCATGGGCGGGTTGACCGAGCGTGCGGGGCTGAGCGTGCTGGAGATTGCCCGGCCGGTTGAAACGGCGGGCGTGGCAGAGGGAACGCTGTACTTTCGCAAGTCCATGCGTGCGGTGTACTCGCGCCTGGCCATTCGTTTTGTCAGCGCGTTGCTGATTGCCGGGTGTGTGATGGCCATGGCCGCCGCCATGGTGCTGCGCAGCCGGGCGGCCGTGCGCAACGCCGAGAACCGGCTGCACGCGCTCGCCCATACCGATGCCGTCACGGGCACGGGCAACCGGCACGCCTTCAATGAACGCCTGGCCGCAGCGATCGAAGCCGCCCGGAACCATGGCACCCGCGTGGCCCTGGTGTACATCGATCTCGACAATTTCAAGACGCTCAACGACACCTTCGGACATGCGGCCGGAGATGGTTTGCTGCGCCAGGTGGCGCGGCGCCTGCAGTCCGTGGTGCGCAGCACCGACGCGATCTCGCGCCTGGGGGGCGACGAGTTCGCCGTGATCCTGCCGCTGGACATGGACGACGCAGCGCTCAACACCTATGGCCAGCGGATTGTCGGCACCTTCCACCATTCGTTCACCGAAGTCGGCCAGCAGATGACCATGACCTGCAGCGCTGGCATCGCCACCTTTCCGGGTGATGCGGCCGACATGGACGGCCTGGTCAGCAATGCCGATACGGCCATGTACCGCGCCAAGGAAATGGGCAAGAACCGCTGTGTGCGGTTTGACGCGTCGATGAACCAGGCGGTGGTCCGGCGCCAGGCCATCGAGCATGCACTGCGCGCCGCGCTCCAGCAGGGCGAGGGCCTCGCGCTGCACTACCAGCCGCTTTTTGCCGCCACCGACCGCGCCCTGGTGGGCGCCGAGGCGCTGCTGCGCTGGTCGCATGCGGAGCTGGGCAACGTTTCGCCGCTGGAGGCCGTGATGGTGGCCGAGGACTGCGGCCTCATCGTGCCGCTGGGCTACTGGGTGATGCGCACGGCCTGCCGCGATGCCGCCCGGTGGCAGGCGGGCGGGCCGCTCCGGGTGTCGGTCAACATCTCGGCACGGCAGTTGGGCGACCCGCAGTTTCTGGAGCGCGTGATGGACATCCTGCGCGAAGAGGGCCTGCCCGCCCACCTGCTCGAAATCGAACTCACCGAAACCGTGCTGATGGACAACATGGAGGCCGGTGCGCACACCCTGCACCGCCTGAGCCAGCTGGGCATCCACCTGGCCATTGACGACTTTGGCACCGGCTACTCCTCCCTGGCCTACCTGCGGCAGTTGCCGATGCGGCGCCTCAAGATCGACCGCAGCTTTGTCAAGGACCTGCCCGGCCAGGAACACAGCCGCACCATCGTCACCGCCATCGTGGCGCTGGCCCACGGGCTGGGGCTGCAGATCACAGCCGAAGGGGTGGAAACGCCCGAGCAGGCCGACTACCTGGTGCGCCAGGGCTGCGATGTGCTGCAGGGCTACCTGTTTGCGCGGCCCATGCCAGTGGGGGAGTTTCAGGTACAGCTGCAGGAAGGTACTGCGCGCCGGGGAGTGTGAAAAGCGTCAGCGCCCCGGATCACAAAGCCCCGTGGTAACACGGCGCCACTTCGCGCACCTCGACAGTGGCCCATTCGGCGGCCGGGCATTCACGGGCAATGGCCACAGCCTCCTCGCGCGTGGCGCAGTCGAGCAGGTAAAAACCACCCACCATTTCTTTCGTCTCGGCAAAGGGTCCATCGACCATGCGGGCCTGGCCTTCGCGCACCTGCAGGCGCACGGCCTGCTCGGTGGAGGCCAGCGATTCGGAGGCACGCAGCAGGCCCCGGGCCTGCAGGCCTTCGCCAAAACGCAGCATGCGCGCATAGGCCTCCTGGCCCCCCGCCAGCCCCCGCTCGGCCCGTTGGCCGTGGGGTTCCATGATGAGCAGCATGTAGGCCATGAAAAGATCTCCTGACGAAACAGATGGGGAGGGCACGCAACGAAAGGCGCCATCCTATCAGCAGTATTCACTATTATTTTGATAGCTATCAGCGCTTATCCATCAAGCGCTATCGGCAATTTTCATCAAAATTATTGCGCACCGCAGCAAGCCTGTGCTATCTTTGCCACCTATGCAACGCAGCATGCTCCTATCCACCCTATCGCTAGGCCTAGTGCTTGGCCGGGGTCTGCCTGCGTTCGCCACCGTTGCCTGATCCGCTCAGCGCAACACCTGATCTCCCCCTGACCCCGGCCCGCGAACCAGCCTTTGCACATGCAAAGGGCTGCAGGGGATGTCATTCGTTTCTAGATTCGTTTGACCTGTGCACCGTGTCTTTCACACCGCACACACCGTTCGTGGAGCCTTTGTCATGATTTCCAAACCCGCCACCAAGTACCAGCCCATTGCCCCGGTCGCGTTGACCGATCGCCAGTGGCCCACTCGCAGCATCACCCACGCGCCCGTGTGGCTGTCCACCGATTTGCGCGACGGCAACCAGGCCTTGTTCGAGCCCATGAACGGCGAGCGCAAGATGAAGCTCTTTGAAGAGCTGGTGCGCATCGGCTTCAAGGAGATCGAGGTCGGTTTTCCGGCAGCATCGCAGACGGACTTCGACTTTGTGCGCCGCCTCATCGACGAGAACCTCATCCCCGATGACGTGACCATCATGGTCATGACCCAGTCGCGCGAGGACCTCATTGCGCGCACCGTGGAGGCCGTGAAAGGCGCGCCCCGCGCCATCGTGCACCTCTACAACGCCACGGCCCCCGCATGGCGGCGCATCGTGTTCGGCATGAACGTGACGCAGGTGATGCAGCTCATCGCGCACCACGTGGGCTACCTCAAGCAGCTTACCGATGCACAGCCCGAAACGCAGTGGACCTTGCAGTATTCACCCGAGACCTTCAGCGCCACCGAGCTCAGCGTTTCCCTCAAGGCCTGCCAGACCGCGATTGCCGCGTGGAACGCGGGCCCCGGCCGTCCCATCATCATCAACCTGCCCACCACGGTGGAGAACGCCACGCCCAACGTGTTTGCCGACCAGATCGAGTGGATGGACCGGCACCTCAGCCCGCGCGAGCACATCACGCTTTCGGTGCACCCGCACAACGACCGGGGCACGGGCGTGGCGGCGGCAGAACTCGCGATGATGGCCGGCGCCGACCGCGTGGAAGGCTGCCTCTTCGGCAACGGCGAGCGCTGTGGCAACGTGGACATCGTGACGCTGGCGCTCAACATGTACACGCAGGGCGTGCACCCCAACCTCGACTTCTCGGACATCACCTCGGTCGCGCGCATTGCCGAAGAATGCACCTCGCTGCCCGTGCACCCGCGCCACCCGTATGCTGGCGACCTGGTGTTCACCGCATTCTCGGGCTCGCACCAGGATGCGATCAAAAAAGGCTTTGCCGCGCAAGACCCGAACGCCTTGTGGGAAGTGCCGTACCTGCCCATCGACCCGGCGGACCTGGGCCGCACCTACGACAGCGTGATCCGTGTGAACAGCCAATCGGGCAAGGGCGGCATTGCTTTCCTGCTCGAACGCGAACACGGCGTGGTGATGCCGCGCCGCATGCAGGTCGAATTCAGCGCGGTAGTGCAACGGCAGACGGACGCGAGCGAGGGCGAAATGAGCGGCGAGGCGCTGTGGGACTTGTTCCAGACCACATACCTGAAAGCGCCTGCGCACGCCGCCATCACCTGCCACAGCCACAAGCTCGATGAAGACGGGCAGGGCATCGAGCTGGACGTGACCATCGACGGCACGCGCCAGCATTTGCGCGGCCAGGGCAACGGGCCGATTGCCGCCACGGTGGATGCCCTCGGCCTGCCGCTGCGCGTGGACCACTATGAAGAGCGCGCCACCGGCACGGGCGCCAACGCCCAGGCGCTGGCGATTGTGGAAGCAGCCATGGACGGCGTGGCGGGCTCCACCTTTGGCGCGGGGGCTAGCCACAACATCGTGACGGCGTCGGTACAGGCCATCGTGAGCGTGGCCAACCGGTTGCTGCTGCGGCGCCAGACGGCCGAAATCACTGCGACGGCGTGAGCTCCCAAGTGTTGTAAAAAAGATAGCTGCCAACGCTTGATGTACAAGCGCTGGCGGCATTTTTGACCAATATCCCCAAGGCAGGAACGGCGTCAGCGCATGCGCCGGGCTCCATCCGTTACCCTTCGGTCCATGCGCGTTTTTCACAGTCTGGCCTTTGCCGCCTGCACCGCCGCCCTGCTGGCCCTGGGCGGCTGTGGCACCTCACGGCCGCCTTCGACGTCTTCTTCTTCGTCCGCCCCGATCCGCACCACGCCGCCCCTGACCGCCGAGCAGGCACACGACATCGCCATCCACGCACTGGGCCTGGTGGGCACGCCATACCGTTACGGCGGCAACACGCCCGACTCGGGTTTCGACTGCAGCGGGCTGATTGGTTACGTGTACCGCAACCAGGTCGGCACACCGCCGCCGCGCACGGTGGCGCAGCTCAACAACTGGGGATACCGAATCGACGGTGGGGAGTTGCGCGCCGGAGACCTGGTGGTGTTTGGCACCGGCCGCCAGCCCAACCATGCGGGCATCTATGTGGGGGAAGGGCGTTTTGTGCACGCGCCCTCCACGGGCGGAACGGTGCGGCTGGATCACCTGCAGTCGCGCCATTGGGCGCGGCAGAATGCGGCGTTCCGCAGGCCTTGAATTCGGACACCCCCCTGAGCGGCTTCGCCGCTTCCCCCCGCTCTCGCATCGCTGCGCGCTGCGGGCAGGGGGACGACGCACTCGCTGCGGGGCGGCCCTTGCTCTGCGTCACTGGCCTGGGCCGCGCCAGTTCCGAGCCGTGTGACCACCTCCTTGACCAGCAGGCAACGGCGGCTCCGCGACAATCGGGGCCACCATGACCCACGCACACCGCTCCGCCAACCCCATTTCCACCCACGACACCACCCGCATTGATGACACGCGCATCAAGGCCGTGCGCCCGCTGATTACACCTGCGCTGCTGCAGGAGTGGCTGCCCGCACCCGATGCGGCGCAGGCGCTGGTCGAATCGAGCCGCGCCGCCATCTCACGCGTCCTGCACGGGCAGGACGACCGGCTCATCGTGGTGGTGGGGCCCTGCTCCATCCACGACCACGACCAGGCCATGGACTACGCGCGCCAGCTCAAGCAACAGGCGGATGCGCTGCAGGCCGACCTGCTCGTCGTCATGCGCGTGTACTTTGAAAAGCCGCGCACCACGGTGGGCTGGAAGGGCTACATCAACGATCCGCACCTGGATGGAAGTTTTGCCATCAACGAAGGGCTGGAGCTGGCGCGCCAGTTGCTGCTCGATGTGCTGGCCACGGGCCTGCCGGTGGGCACCGAATTTCTGGACCTGCTCTCGCCACAGTTCATCAGCGACCTGGTGAGCTGGGGCGCGATAGGCGCGCGCACCACCGAGAGCCAGAGCCACCGCCAGCTGGCCAGTGGCCTGTCGTGCCCCGTGGGCTTCAAGAACGGCACGGATGGCGGCGTGAAGGTGGCCAGCGACGCCATCCAGGCCGCGCAGGCATCGCACGCGTTCATGGGCATGACCAAGATGGGCCAGGCCGCCATTTTTGAGACGCGCGGCAACCAGGACTGCCATGTGATCCTGCGCGGCGGCAAGCAGCCTAACTACAGCGCTGCCGATGTGGATGCTGCCTGCGCCATGCTCAAGGCGGCGGGCCTGCGCGAGCAGGTGATGATCGACGTGAGCCATGCCAACAGCAGCAAGCAGCACCAGCGTCAGATCACGGTGGCGGCAGAAGTGGCCGAGCAGATTGCAACCGGTGATGCGCGCATCACCGGCCTGATGATCGAAAGCCATCTGAACGAAGGCCGACAGGACATCGTGCCCGGCCAGCCGCTGCAACACGGCGTGTCGGTGACTGACGCCTGCATCAGCCTGGCGCAAACCGTGCCGGTGCTTGAAGGGTTGGCGGCCGCCGTGCGGGCGCGGCGCTCGCGGGCGTAATCCCACCGCAGAACGGGACGGCCCGCCACCTACCGCGCAGCGGCGGGATCGATATTGCGCGCCGTGGCCAGAAGCGTGGCGCACAGGGTTTCCTGGCCGTTCCCGTCCACCGCAAAAACGTCGGACGCGCAGACGGTGAGTAACCGCCCCGCATCCACCACACGCCCGCGCGCACGCAGGCAAACGCCCCGGGCAGGCGCCACGAGTTTCACGGTCGCATCCACCGTGGCATTGGTCCACCCCGGCGGCAACACGCTGCCTGCTGCCGCCACCGCCGCAAAGTCGGCCACGGCAAACACAGCCGTGGCCTGCAACTGGCCGGGGCGAAAACTGAAGGCCTCACTCACCGGAATCTCCATCTCAACCCGGCCCGGTTCGGCGTGGACGAAGCGCAGCCCGAGCGTGCGGGCCATGGGCATGGCCAGCACAAAGGCCTGCAATGCGGCGATGGAGGCCGTGGGCAAAGGGGATGGCGAAGACAAAGTCATGGCGTTTTCCTGGAGGTTGGGGTTTGGGAGGGGGACTTGGTGGATGTGCTGGGCCGCACGCGCGGCCAGGCGCGGGGTGTCTCTCGCTTGCGTGTCTGTTGCGCCTGCAGCCACGCCTGGTGGTCGAGCACCACCTGCTTTTGGGCCTGCAACTGGCCGATCTGCTGCTCCAGCATGGCCACGCGTTCCTGCAGGGCCAGCACCATGTCGTCGATACCCAGCGTACCGGCGCGGTAGTCGTCAAGCCGCCGGGCAATCTGCGGCAGCGCAAAGCCCAGCTGGCGGGACATGGCGATGAACACCACCTCGCGCTTGATGCTGGCGGGATAGTCCCGGTATCCGTTGGCCCGGCGGTGCGGGCGAATCAGCCCCAGCCGTTCATAGTGGCGCAGGGCGTGGACGGACACCGAGGCCTGGCGGGCAAGTTCGGAGATCTGCATGGCACACAGGCTAGCAAGCCTGATGCTGCGCGAAGGTTGCCTTGGCGACTGTTTCCGCGCTGCCCGTGGTCGCTGGGCCGGTTTCCCCTTTGGGGCAAACCCGCATGCTGCGGTGCGTCAACATGGGTCTGTGCGGTGTAGCATTGCTGCTTTATTACAAGTTGTGGCCCCGGCGTTTGCGACTTCCTGCAGCGGCTGGGCCGTCCGGCATGTGCCGCCTTACCGCTCCACTTCCTTGTTGACGCAACTCCGGCCCTCCTACAACCCTCCCCAGGCAGCAAGGCGCCTGGAGGTCGGATGCGTGCCCCTGGGCCTGGCCCCAGCGTAACCACCATGCCGCCTGCGCACGCACCCCAAGAGGCCGCGCGGCTCCACGCACTGCAGTCCTACGCCATCCTGGATACCCCCCCGGAAGACGCGTTTGACCAGTTGGCCACACTGGCCGCGCGCGTCTGCGGCTGCCCCATGGCCGTGGTCAACTTTGTAGACAGCGAGCGCCAGTGGTTCAAGGCAGCTGTGGGCGTGCCTTTCGCGCAGACCGACCGTGCCATTGCCTTTTGCGTCCATGCGCTGGATGGCAACCGCGATGCCGTGGTGGTGCCGGACGCCCGCCAGCACCCCGCATTTGCGAGCAATCCGCTGGTGGTGGGCGAACCCCGTGTTCGTTTTTACGCCTGCGTGCCCCTTGTTACGCCGGAGGGCTTTGCACTGGGAACGCTGGCGGTGCTGGACACCGTGCCCCGCACGCTGGGGGACGAGCAGCTCGACGGTCTGAAGATCCTGGCAGGCCAGGCCATGGTGCAGCTGGAGCTGCGCCGCCAGAAGCGCCTGCTGGCCCAGCTGGTGCAAGAGCGCGACCAGATGCATGCGGAGATGCTGGCCCAGAGCGATGCGCTGCGTGTGGCAGGACAGATTGCGCGCATAGGAGGATGGACGGTAGAGCTCCCCAGCCTCCAACTAACTTGGTCACAGGAGATCGCTGCCGCCTACGGGCTCACCCACCGCGTAGGCAGCCTGGCCCAGGTGCTGCAGCTGTACACCCCGCCCTACCGGGTGCACCTGCAAAAGGCCTTTGATGAATGCATGCACCATGGCACCCCCTTCGACGTCGAGGCTGAGGTGGCCATGCCTGGTGGCGGGCGATTCTGGGTGCGCACAGCAGGACAGGCGGCGCGCGATGCCCATGGCCAGATCATCCGCATCCAGGGCGCCTTCCAGGACATCTCGGTCCAGCACCAGGCGCGGCAGGCACGCCGCGAGAGCGAAGAACGCTTTCACCTGGTCTCGCGTGCCACGGCCGATGCTGTGTGGGACTGGAACCTGCACACCGATGCCATGTGGTGGAACGAGGGCATGCAGAACCTGTTCGGCGTACCGCTGGACGAGCTGCCCCCCGACAGCACTTCCTGGACCCTGCGGCTGCACCCCGACGACAGCCAGGAAATCCTCCACAGCATCCACGCAGCCATTGATGGCACCGACAACCACTGGTCGGCCGAGTACCGCTTTCTTCGGAAGGACGGCACGTATGCCTGGGTGCTGGACCGGGGCTTCCTGATCCGCGACTCCTCCGGCAAGGCCGTGCGCATGGTGGGCGGCATGACCGACATCAGCGTACAGAAGCTGACCGAGCTCGACGCGCAGCGTGATGCGCAGAACCATGCCGAGCTGCTGCATGTGCAGCAGCGCATCTCGTCGCTGGACATGCCCCTGCCCGACGTGCTGCAACTGGTGGCCGACACGGTGCTGCGCCAGACGCTGGCCCGGGGCGCGCTGGTGGAGCTGTTGCAGGGCCACCAGCTGGTGGCGCAGGCCTCGGCAGGCGACCATGTGCGGCCCGTGGGGCACCTGCTGGCCGTGGACCAGAGCCTGCTCTGGCCCGCACTGCGCGAAGGGCGCACCGTGGTGTGCAACGACACCGAGGCCGAGGGCTGGGACATGGCTTCGCTGCCCCACCGCCATGGCGTGCGCTCCGTGATGGCGGTGCCGCTGCGCACGGCGCAGGGGGTGGTGGGCTCGCTCAAGGTGACGTCTGACAAGCCCAACGCGTTCTCGCGGCGCGACGTGGCGCACCTGGAGATCCTTACCGAATCCCTGGGAGCCATGGTGCAGCTGCGGCATGTGGCCGGGCAGCTCCGGGCGTCGGAGCAGCAGTACCGCATGCTGTTCAACGAGCATCCCCATCCCATGTGGGTGTACGACAAGGAAACGCTGCGCCTGCAGGCTGTGAACCAGTCGATGGAAACCCACTACGGCTACACCGAGGCCGAGCTGCTGGCCATGAACATGACCGACCTGTGGCCCGCCGAGCGGCACGCAACCATCCGGGAGGCCCTGCATGCGATTGCGATCGACCAGCGCAACAAGCCAGTGATCAGCCGCCACGTCAAGAAGGACGGCAGCTTCATGGATGTGGAGATCACGGCTGGCAGCATCAGCTTCAATGGCCGCCCGGCACGCCAGGTGCTGGCCACCGACGTGACCGAACGCCTGCGCACCGAGCGCGAACTGGCCCGCATGGGCCGTGCGCAGCGCCTTCTGAGCGCCTGCAACGAAACCCTGGTGCGCGCCACCTCCGAAACCGCGCTGCTGCAGGCCATCTGCCAGATTGCCGTGGACATTGGCGGTTACCGCATGGGCTGGGTGGGGTTTGCGCTGGACGACGAACGCAAGTCCATCCAGCCTGTAGCCCACGCGGGCTACAACCAGAACTACCTCGAAAACCTGCAGCTTTCCTGGTCGGCCGATGACCCCTACGGCCGGGGGCCGGCGGGCATGGCGGTGCGTTCGGGCAAGCCCGTGATCGTGCAGGACATCCGCACCGAAGGCGACTTTGCCGACTGGACCGAGCGCATGCTGGACCACGGCTTCCACGGTGTGATCTGCCTGCCTTTGCAAGACCGTGATCGCAACCGCGACCGTACCTTTGGCCTGCTGTACCTCTACGCGCCGGACATTCTGCAGATCAGCCCTGAAGAGGCAGCCCTGCTGCAGGAACTCTCCAACGACCTGGCCTTTGGCATCACCAGCCTGCGCGCGCACAAGGCGCAGCAGCGGTTGCAGGCCTCGGTGCTCAAGGTGGCGGCGGCCGTGTCGGCCAGCACCGGCACCGAGTTTTTTGTGCAGCTGGTGCGCAACATGGCCGATGCCCTGGGGGCCCAGGGCGGCTGCGTGGTGCGGTTGCTGCCCCAAGCGCAAGGGCAACCACCCCGGGTGGTCACGCTGGCGGCGGTGCTGGACGGCCAGATGCTGCCCAACGACGAATACAGCCTGGAGGGCACGCCCAGCCTCATGCTGCTGACGCAGCGCGAGTACGTGGTGACCGACAAGGTGCAGCAGCGCTACCCGGATGCGCCCGTGCTCCGTTACGTGGGCGCGCAGGCCTACGCAGGACAACAGCTGTGCAATGCCGACGGCGAAGTGGTGGGCATTGTGTTCGTGCTGTTCCGCCAGGCCATTGCTGAGACGGATTTCATCGCCTCCACGCTGCAGATCTTTGCCGCGCGCGCTTCGTCCGAGATCGACCGACAACTGGCCGACGCCCGCATCCGCCACCAGGCCTCGCTGCTGGACAAGGCGCAGGATGCCATCCTGGTGCGCGACCTGGAACACCGCATCATCTTCTGGAACAAAAGCGCCGAGCGCCTGTACGGCTGGTCGCAGCTGCAGGCGCTGGGCCAGTCCATCGAGACCCTGCTTTACGACGACCCCGCCCACTTTCGCCATGCCACCCAGTCGGTGCTGGAGCAAGGCGAGTGGACTGGTGAGATCGTGCAGCGCCACCGCGATGGCAGCACCATCGAGGTCGAGGGCCGCTGGACCCTGGTGCGCGGTGATGACGGCCAGCCGCAATCCATCCTCGCCATCAACACCGACATCCGCCAGCGCAAGGCCAGCGAGCGTGAAATCCAGCGCCTGGCGTTCTACGACGCGCTCACCGGCCTGCCCAACCGCATGCTGCTCATGGACCGCATGGCCCATGCGCTGGCCAATGCCCAGCGGCGCCAGCAGGGCGGGGCGCTGCTGTTCATCGACCTCGACAACTTCAAGACCCTGAACGACACCCTGGGCCACGACCAGGGTGACCTGCTGCTGCAGCAGGTGGCGCAGCGCCTGAACACCTGCGTGCGCAGCGTGGACACGGTGGCCCGGCTGGGCGGCGACGAGTTTGTGGTGATGCTGGAAGAGCTGAGCCCCAAATCCCACGAACTGGCCCTGCACGCGCGGGGGGTGGGCGAGAAGATCCTGGCCATGCTGGCCGTGCCCTATGCGCTGGCAGGCTACCAGTACCGCAGCACACCGAGCATCGGCATCGCGCCCTTCACCGGCGAGTTGACCAGCGTGGGCGAGCTGCTCAAGCAGGCCGACCTGGCCATGTACCAGGCCAAGACGGCAGGGCGCAACACCCTGCGCTTTTTCGACCCCGACATGCAGGCCGTGGTGACGGCCCGCGCCGGGCTGGAAACCGACCTGCGTGCCGCACTGGCGCAGGAGGAATTTTTGCTGCACTTCCAGCCGCAGATGCACCAGTCGGGCCGCTGTGTGGGCGTAGAGGCCCTGGTGCGCTGGGCCCACCCGCAGCGCGGCATGGTGCCCCCTGCCGTATTCATACCGCTGGCCGAGGAAACCGGGCTCATCCTGCCACTGGGCCGCTGGGTGCTGCACACGGCGTGCAAGCTCCTGGCCACCTGGCAGGCCGACCCGCAGCTGGCCCACCTGACCATGGCGGTGAACGTGAGTTCGCGCCAGTTCCGCCACGCCAGTTTTGTGGACGACGTGGCCCGGGTGCTGGCCATCACCGGGGCACCGGCCCACCTGCTCAAGCTGGAGCTGACCGAAAGCCTGCTGGTGGAAGACATGGAGACCACCATCGCCACCATGGCCGCGCTGCGTTCGCACGGCGTGGGCTTCTCGCTGGACGACTTCGGCACCGGGTACTCGTCGCTGAGCTACTTGAAGCGCATGCCGCTCGATCAGCTCAAGATCGACCAGAGCTTTGTGCGCGACCTGCTGACCGACCCCAACGACGCCGCCATTGTGGACACCATCATTGGCCTGTCGCGCAGCCTGGGCCTGGAAGTCATCGCCGAAGGCGTGGAAACCCCCGAGCAACGCGAGCTGCTGGCCCGCGCGGGCTGCCAGCTCTACCAGGGCTACCTCTTCAGCCGCCCCCTGTCTGCGGACCTCCTGGGGGCCTTCCTGCGCCCTGCGGCTGCGTAGACGGCCTGCACAGCCCCGCGTTTTCCCCGATCGCCTTGCCACAACCGGCCCCGTGCACGGTGGTCGGCTGCGGTTTTCTCCCTGGGGTTGTGTCCCGT
Source organism: Acidovorax sp. Leaf73 (assembly GCF_916855635.1). Classification (NCBI taxonomy): domain Bacteria; kingdom Pseudomonadati; phylum Pseudomonadota; class Betaproteobacteria; order Burkholderiales; family Comamonadaceae; genus Acidovorax; species Acidovorax sp. Leaf73. The sequence continues at coordinate 333,879 of NZ_CAKASI010000003.1, read as the reverse complement.
GCGCCCCCAAACATCGCCCCGTCCAGATGACAACCCCTGCCCTCGGGTGTGCCCCAAGTTGTCCCTCTGTCTTCTTCTTATGTTGTCTATAAATACATAGTCATAGTAGTAGAAGGCGGCACGGAATGTGGACAACCGCTTTTTTCCCAACCGCAGCGCGCACTTGCAGGTGCGCCAACCCTGTGCACCGATCCCTCTTGCCGTTGTCACGGGAACGGGGACAAAACACAGCGCCTGTCTTTTTCTGTGGATAACCACGTGGTTGTGCCAGAACTATCCCCAGTCTTGCGCACCGGCCCTGGTTCGTCATGAATTTGTGCGAAAAATTGGCTCTATCGCTTACTGCATAAGCGATATTAGCTACTTTATTGATAGCAAACAGGAATTGCAGGAGCCGTGCAGCAAGTGCCGCTCCATCTCCACCTCAACAAAGCGGTGCCCAAAAACAGAGGTCCGCATCCAGGTCTTGTTCATGCCCCCCTTTCTGGGGCAGCCCACCAGAACGCGTGTGCGCTGCGGAATGGTGTTTCGAGGGGTTCTGGTTATTCTTCTATAGTTCTATATATAAATAGCAGTAGTAGTAGAGCAAGCCACTTTCTGTGGACAAGGCCAATTTGTTCAATGCTGGCGCGGGGTTGCGCAGCTGCAAAGTCTGTGTGGCGGTCTGCACAAAGAGCGGGGCTCGCAGACAACAACTTCGCGCCATCGCCGTTTTGTGTGGATAACTGTCCAGTTGTGCCAGAACTGTTCCCAGTGTTATCCACAACGGGTGCCCGTCGGCAACCTTTTCCATCCCACAAAGCACAAAGCCCGGGGTCCGTGGAGGACTCCGGGCTTTGTCAGGCAAGAAGAGAGGGAACCGCCGCCCACCTCTGAGCCGCCCCCTGCGTCAGGGCGGTCCCAGGAGGGGGATTTACTTCGCGGGTGCTGCCTGCGGTTGCTGATGGCGGCCTTCGCCACCCCGCATGCCGTGGTGCCCGTGTCGGCCTTCGCCGTCGCCCTTCATGCCTGCCATGCCTCCCATACGGTGGCCGTGGTGGGCCTGGGCGTCAAAGGTTTTTTGCTGCTCGGGCGTCAGTGCCACGTAGAAGGCCTTGGTGGCCTCGCCACGGCGGTCGGCCTCGGCGGCGTGCTGGGCGCGCATGGCCCGCATGCGGTCGATGCGCTCGGGGGTGGTCAGTTTGTCCATGTTCTGGCGGTCCAGACGGGCAGGGCGTTCGCCCGGTTGCATGGCCGCAGTGAACGTTGTCCACGCGGGTTCTTGCGCGGCGGTCAGCTTGAGTTGGCCCTTGAGGGCGGCCAGGCGTTTGGCATGGTGTTCGGCACGTTTTTCTGCACGGTCGCCATGGTGGCGTTCGTGCCGTTCCCCGGCCTTGTAGCGCGGGGCGGCTTCGGTTGTGGAGGCGCCAGCAGCGGGTGGGGTGGCCGGGGCAGGCTGGGCCAGAACAGGCAGGGCCAGCGCGGCCAGAACAGCGGTGGCGGCAAGGCGGTGTTGGAAGCGGAAAGCCATGGTGTGGGTCCTTTTACGGGGGTGGCTCGCTGGAACGACCGTTCCGGCGATTGAGAGTCAGTGTCCGCCCCACATGTATCGCGGCCGTGCGCGTTGGATGACGCTGTGTAAAGTTGTGCCAAGAAGCTGCAGGCCTGCGCGATCAAGGTTTTGATAAAAAATGGCCGCTAGCGCTTATCCATAAAGCGCTAGCAGCTATTATATTTATAGCTAATTCAGGCGACCATCGTTGCTTGTGCACTCCGGCCGAAGGCTGCGTGCCGACGACCACCGACAATGGCATGTTCCGTGTCGGGCGGGCTGTTTTGCTCACGGGTTCGATCGCTCGATCATCCGTTGGCAACAGCTTCACCGATAGAGAAAGTGCTCTCGCTGAAAGCGCTTCACCACCAACGCTCCCGAACAAAAGGTTATCTGTGTTCAAGAACATGATCGTGTACCGCATTGCCCCGCAATGGCAGGTTGAATTGACGCAAGTAGAAGAAGCCCTGGCCAAGGCGCCCTTCATGGAATGTGGTGCCACCCAGGAAAAGTCCCTGGGCTGGGTGCCCCCGCGCGGTGATGCACACGGCCCGCTGGCCGAGTCGGTCGGGGGCCAGTGGATCCTGCGCTTCATGGTCGAATCCAAAGTGCTGCCCGGCAGCGTGCTGGCCCGCCGCGTGAAAGAAAAGGCCGAGCGCATCGAGCAGGAAACCGGCCGCAAGCCCGGCAAGAAGGAAAGCAAGGAGCTGAAAGACGAGGCCAAGCTCGACCTGCTGCCCATGGCCTTCACCAAGCAGGGCTCGATGTGGGTGTGGATCGACACCACCTCGCGCCTGCTGGTGCTGGACACCTCCAGCCAGGGCCGCGCGGACGAAGTGGTCACCCTGCTGGTCGAGGCGCTGCCCGGCCTGTCGGTGTCGCTGCTGAACACCCAGACCAGCCCGCAGGCCGCCATGGCCCACTGGCTCAAGGAACAGGAGCCGCCCGTGGGCTTCACGGTGGACCGCGAGTGCGAACTCAAAAGCGCCAACGAGGAAAAAGCCGTGGTGCGCTACGCCCGCCACCCGCTGGATATCGAGGAGGTGCAGGCCCACATCGACGCCGGCAAGCTGCCCACCAAGCTGGCACTGACCTGGGACGACCGCGTGAGCTTCATGCTGACCGAAGGCCTGCAGATCAAAAAAGTGTCGTTCCTGGACACCGTGTTCGAGGGCACCAAGGCCGATGACGGTGGTTTTGATACCGATGTGGCGATTGCCACCGGCGAGCTGGTCAAGCTGATCCCGGACTTGATCGAGGCGCTGGGCGGAGAGGCGGAGAGTGGCGTGGCCAGTGCGGCAGCTGCGGTGGCTTCAGAGGGGGCCAGCATGCCAGCTCCTTCTGTGGAATCACGCGCCCCCACGAATTCAGCGCCTGCGCGAAAGAGTGGCGCTGGTGGCGTGGTGACGGGCCCTGCGCAAGTCCCGGTGGATACGGATCCGGAGTCGGCGCCGTTTTGAGCGGAGAGTGTGAGAGAGCTGAGAAGGTGCTTTCTCCTGAATGCCGAGGTGTCTGGCCTAACAGATGCCGGTTGTTTTGCCCGTGGTTTGGCCGGCATGCGACACCTACCTACCAATTCTGGTAGTTAATATTTAATTGTCTCGCTATAAAATATTTGGATGAGTATTATTTCTTCAAAAAATCACTCCATTGAAACCTTGAGAGCACTGGCCGTGCTCCTTGTTTTTGCGAATCATCTCCATACCTTGAAGGTTGTTTCTATTCCATATTTTGGAATTGTAGGGGGATGGATTGGGGTACAGATTTTTTTTGTTATCAGCGGATATTTGATTATTCAAAGCGCAATTAGATACTCTGCGATTGAATATATTAAACATCGATTTTTTAGAATATATCCGGCATACCTGTTCTGGTTTGTTTTATTTTCTCTGGTTTTTGGTCATTTTCAATTGGAATCAATGGACTTTGGAAGTCTATTGATTCATTTGTTTTTTCTTCAGCATTTTTTTCCAGAAGCTTATTTAAAATATAATGCCTTGAGCGTGAGCTGGACATTGACCATCGAAGTGGTATGGTATGTGATTGCATTTCTCATCGCCGCCAAGTTTTTTAAAAGCCCAACCAAAATTACAGCGATTTTTGTAGTCGCTGCATGCGTTTGGGTGTTTGGTGGTACCAAATGGCATCCGTTGGTAAAAAGCATGGAAGGAATATATGTGTATTTCTTTATTCAAAATAATGCGATTTCCCAGATGCCATTTTTTCTTTTTGGTGCGTGGATTGCGGTCAAAAATCCAAGGTATGACAAAGCAGCATTGTTAGCCGTATTTGTATCGACCGTGGTTCTTTTTAAATCATGGGAGCCAATATTTCCGTCACCGATATTCCTCACAGGTCTTGGAGTGGCGGCATTATTTCTTATTTTGAAAAATTCTGAGTATGAAAATCCGAAATCGGTGAAATTGATGTCGGATATTTCTTATTCATTCTATTTGATTCACTATCCAGTCATTGTTTTGACAACTTCTGTTGTTCAAAACAAGTACCATCAAATGTTTTTGTCTTTCTTTGCAACGGTTGCAATTTCTTATTTGAGCTATAAGCTGATTGAAAAGCCGTTCATGAACATGGCTAGACAAAAATCATAATTAATTTTGGCGGCTCAGTGAATACAGATAAAAAAATTGAATATCGTCCTGATATCGATGGATTGCGCGCCATTGCCGTATTGATGGTCCTTGCGGTTCACGCATCGCCTGCCAGCCTTCCCAATGGGTATGTTGGAGTGGACCTATTTTTTGTGATTTCGGGTTACCTCATTACATCCATTCTGTGCAGAGAGTTGGCTCAGGGGGATTTTTCCATTCGGGATTTTTACGTTCGCCGGATCAACCGTATCTTCCCCGCTCTGATCCTGGTGCTTCTGGGCTGCCTGCTTCTGGGCCCTGCGCTGATGTATCCAGGCGAATATGCCCAAATGGGCAAGTCGGCGCTGTTCAGTGCATTGTTTTCAGCCAATATTCATTTTTATCTGGAGTCTGGCTACTGGGATGTGGCCAGCAAGCTAAAACCGTTGCTGCATCTTTGGTCGCTTGGGGTGGAAGAGCAGTTTTACCTGTTGTGGCCATTGATTCTGTTATGGGCGCATCGTACGAAGCGTTCCATGGTGACGGTCTCTCTTGCCGTGGTTTTTGGCTCGATGGCGGTGAATCTGATCCTCACCAACAAAAGCCAGGCTGCGGGTTTCTACCTGCCGTTCGGGCGTCTTTGGGAGTTGGCCTGCGGCGGAGTGATGGCCTGTATTCAATGGCAAGCTGGAAGCAGGGTGTCCGCAAGTGCTTCTAGTGAAAAGCTGCGGCAGGATGTCTTGAATGTTGCAGGATGGTCCGGCATTGCTTTACTGGTCACTACCCAGGTTGTATTCATGGATGCCAACGCGTTTCCAGGCTTCTACACCCTGGCAGTGGTAATGGCCACCGCAATGCTGGTGCAAGCTGGGCCTGGCGCCTGGTTCAATCGCAAGGTGCTTTCGCACCCCGCATTGGTCTATGTGGGCAAACTGAGCTACCCGCTGTACCTGTGGCATTGGCCGCTGTTGGTTTTTGTACGCCTGCTGGGGGATGGGCGTTGGTCGTCATCCCATCGAAATCTGGCGGTTCTGGCTTCGATCCTTCTGGCCGTGCTTACCTACCACGGCATTGAAAGACCGTTGGCCAGACATGTGAAAAACAAGAGGCTTCTTGCGGTCCTGCTCTTGGCACTGATGGTGGTGGCAGGGGGGATCGCTTGGCTTGGGCTTGCAGGCAAGGTTCCGTTGACAGGCGTGCCCTACCCCAATGCGGCACTGACTGCCTACGACAAGCCAGAGATAAAAAGCCAGGGGAAGATAGCCTTGGTGGGTGACAGCAATGCAGGGCACTTGTTCTACGGCCTTTCGCTGCTGTATGGGAATCGGCTGGAGGTCGCGTCCACGCCGGGTTGGCCTTATCTTGATGGTGTCAGATACCGGCCGGGCTATATGCCGCATCCAGAACATGTGGGTACCCCGGAGATGACGGAACAGGTATTGCGCCGCCTGGAGTCAGATTCAGACGTCCGCTTGGTTGTCCTGTCCAATGTGTACTTGATTTACTTCACGGGCAATAGCCTGCGCAGTATCCGGGGTGCTGGGCCCGACGAGACATCGACCCAGGCGTATGAGCGCGGCCTGCGGCGCACCCTGGAGCGGCTGGTGGCCAAACAGAAGAAAGTGGTGTTGGTGAAGTCCATTCCTATTCATTCGGTGTTGCTGAATGTGACAGGCTGCGCTGGTGATGTCCGGCCCGCCTTGCGCCGCGAGCCCGCTGAATGTTTGCGGGCCAGGGATGCTGTCGATGCGGAAAGACGGGAATACGACGCCATGGTGGAACGGGTGATTGGCGGGCTGCAAGGCGTGCATGTGTTGAACACGCTGGATGAGCTTTGCGATGCTCAGTACTGCTATATCAACCACAAGGGGGTACAGATGTACATCGACCCAGGCCATTTCACTACGGCTGGGAGCCAGCTCATGGCGGCCGCTCTTGCTCGGAAGATTGAAGACGCGCTGGCGCCATGAAGCCTGTGGTCCCAGGGCCTCCGGGCCCTAGTCTGGCGGGTTTTCAGTTTTGCAATGCAGGCCGTTTGGTGGCCACTTTTGCAATCTCGCGCACAAACAGTTTCTTCCACGCATCCTGGGTTGAATCGGCGACCAGTTGCGGCATGAACCCGAATGCCAAAGTGCGTTCGCCTTTCACCAAGATGCCTTGTTCCCGTTGAAGCAGTTCTGTGGCCAGCACCTGGTACCCGGTGCGGGGCGTGATCGACGCGTAGCCCGCGTACAAGTGTTTTGAAGGCTTGAGCCGGTAGACCTTGCCGTCGATCAGGAAGATGCCGCCATTCTTCTTCCACTCGACATTGGCTATGCCGAATACCTCGTGCATCCAGTCAAAGGTGGGTTTGCCGTTTTCGTCGAATTCACCCAGGCGCATGTCTTGAATGAGCGCGCCGCCGTTTTTCCAGTAGGCGGTCAACTTGGTCTTGATGCCTTGCGGCATGGCCACTTGGTGGGGCACCAGGATGGCATCCAGCTGCCCGATGATGGGGTCGTCCGCGAGAAGGTTCTTTTCGCCGATGACGTGGACCTGCATGCCGGGCTCGCTGCTCAGGATCTTGTAAGACGCGAACAGCGCATCGCGGTGGGTGTTTCTGCCCGCGCTTTTCTCACCGTGCCACACGTGGAAGTTGGTGGTGGAGCCCAGGATGCCAATTCTGACCCTGCGTTCCGTGCCCGCTGTGACGGCGGGGCCCGGCTTGGCAATGCGGGCGTGAAGCTTGTTCAGCTGCAGGCCAGCCAGCGGCCCCCCACCTGCCTGGTGGTGGAAGCCTCCGATCTCGTAGCCCATCACATGGGGCTGGGCCAGCGACTGGGCCACCGCCTGCTGGATGACGGGGATCAGCTCTGGCGTCTTCTTGGCTGCTTCCCACCGCTCACCATATGCGCCCACCATGACTTTCTTGTAGCCCAGTGAACCCATGTAGTTGGCCAGCGTGGGCAACACATCGGGGTCTGCCACCAGCCCATAGCCATCGTAGAAATTGAAGTCGATGACTGCGATGTCAATGCACGGGGCCAGCTTTTCGACGACACCCGTGGCGTAGATGGCGTCGTGGGAGGTAAAGGTTTCTGCAAAGTAGCCAATCGCCTCTGCCCCCTTGCTCCGGATCACATTGGCGTAGGCACAGGTGGCTTCCTGGAGCCGGGTTTCCCGGAATTCCTTGTGGGCGTGCAGCAGGGGCTCTGCTTTAGGAACACCTGCTGCGATGTGGTTGTTGTAGTTGATGATGGGCTGTTTGGCGTTGTACTTTTTGGCAAACGCATCCTGGGTGGACTCCTTGTAGTCCCGCCACTGGTAGCCCATCTGCCCGTACTTGATTTCGTGCTCTTCCTGCAGGCCAATGGCGTAGCCCAGGACCTTGCCGGGGTAGCGCTTGGAGAAGTGATCGACCGTCTGTGCAATGAATGGGTCTGCATACTTCCTGATCGACGCATCGGTGAAGTCGGGCTGCCAGCTGGGGTCGCCCGAGAAATTGCGCATCGCCATGTCTGGATGCGCCGTGGTGATCCATTGCGGCACGGTGGACATGTTGGGCACGAGCTGGCCCGTCTCGTCCTTGTAGGGGCGTCCACCCATGTCAATGACCAGCAGCAGCGACAGGCCGCCGTTGACGATGGCATCCAGATGGCGGTGGTACTGGGCAAATTCGTACTGGCCCTTGCGACTTTCGATATCGGACCAGTTGAGATAGACGGTGGCGTGGCTGAAGCCCTGGGCCTTGAGTTCGCGGGGCAGGTTCTGGTTCTGATTCAGATCCCAGGGCATGACGATGATGCTGGAGACGGGAGCGGGTGGAGGTGGGGCTGCTTGGCTGGCCAGCGCAACCAGCGAAACAAGAACGGCGGCAATGCGGAGTATTTTTTTCATGAAAGCGCTGGAAGAAAGATTCCGTAGGAGGCGTTGGGCGGCCTGGATTCACAAAATGCGCCCCTCGCTGGGCGGTCAAAGCGCTGGCAACAAGAGGGATTTCCATTCCATTGTTCCATGAACAACAGGGGTACCTTGATCATGTGCTGCGCTACACCGGCACGGGTAGGTATTGCGCCACCACCCGCTCGGAAGCCCGTTCAGCAGGCCGTCTGCACCATCTCCGCCAGCGCATGCACATACGGGTCTTTGATGCCCAGCACGCCGAATTGCGCGACCAGCTGATCGAGGTATTCGCGGTTGCTGCCGATGCGGCCACAGGCGCTGGCTATGGTGGCGGCGGTGGCCTGCATGGACAGGTCGCCCCGGTAGTGTGGATGGGCTGTATTGGCCGTCAGCACCAGCGCCTGGTTGACAGCACCCTGTGGCGTCTGCAATGGCAGCAGGGCGGGGCAGTAGGCGCCGGTGATCATCTCGCGGCGCCAGAGCAGGCGCGACTCCTCTTCAACCGCACAGGCCGGAATGCGGAACACCAGCCCGTCGCAAGACTGCGCTGCGTCGCGCTGCAGCGTGAGCACAAGGCCGGGGCAATCCGGTGTGCCCCGGCCGATGGTGGTGCTCAGCGCAAAGCGCCGGGCGAATCCCGGCAGGTGCGCCCTGCGGACTTCGGCAAACTCCAGGCCGGGGTTCCACATCAGCGATCCATACGCAAACACCCACAGGTCGTCCCGGCGTTCGGACACGCCCGCCAGCACCTGGCGGCGCGAGCGTTCGACGTCGCCGTCGGGCAGGCGCCAATCGATGGGCAGGCCCTGGCTGCGCGCCTGCGCGTCCCATTCCGCCAGGACCTCGTCGGTCAACCGCAGTCCGCAGGCGTGGGCGGGGATGAGCCGTCCTTGAAGTTCGGGAAGGTGCACAAAGGCAGGGGGCGTCATGTGCTGGGACTGCAGGAGATCGTGGGGCAAGCTCTACTGTAGTGGTCCGAGAACGGTTGGATCAATGGGCCGACTGACAACTCAGTGTTCCAGCCATGGTGTTGATGGCGGCGCGCGGTGACGTGTTACGGCAGAGGCCATGAAAGAAGGGGGCGCCGCCGTAGCGATGGCCCGTCAGCGGCCCACAAATTGCGCGCTTTGGCGTTGGTGAAAGGCCTCCACCCCCGCACGGAAGTCCTCGGTGCCCGCGCAGTGCACAAAGGCGTCTTTTTCGGCCGCCAGTTGTTCGGGCAGAGTGCGGTCCATCGATGCGCGCATGAGGCGCTTCATCGCGCCGTAGGCCACGGTAGGTCCGGCGGCCAGGCGCTGGGCCAGGGTGGTGGTGGCACTGTCCAGTTCGGCGGCAGGCACGATGCGGTTAATGAGGCCCAGGCGCAGCGCGTCGTCGGCGGTGAAGGCTTCGCCCAGCAGCGCGATCTCCAGCGCCTTGCGCAGGCCCACAATGCGTGGGAGCGCCCACGAGGCGCCCACGTCGCAGCTGGTGCCCAGGTTGATGTAGGCCAGGTTCAGGCGTGTGCCTTCGGCGGCGATCACGTAGTCGGCCATGAGCAGCAGGCTCAGGCCCGCGCCGGCGGCCACACCGTGCACTTGCGCAATGACGGGCGCGTTCATCTGCGCCAGCAGGAGCAGTGCTGCGTTGAGCGGCGTGAGAATGTCGATGGCACCCTGCACCGGGTCGGCGCGCAGCGTGGCCAGGTCGCCACCGGCCATGAAACCCCGGCCGTTGCCACACAGCACCACGGCGCGCACGCCAGGGTCGGCGGCAATGGTCTGCACGGCGGCGAGGACGGCGTTGGCCATGGGCACGTCGATGGCGTTGAGCGCATCGGGCCGGTTGAAACGCAGCGTGGCGATGGCGCCGTTTCGTTCCAGCAGCAGGGGGGCGGTCGGGTCGGCGGCGGCGGTTTTCATGTCAAATTGGCCTCTAGCGCTTGATGGATAAGCGCTGAAAGCTCCTGTTTTGATAGTAATTTAGGCAGCAAGCGGTGAGCCCCGGGCTAGTGGTACAGCGCCTCGATCTCGGCCGCGTAGGTCTTGTAGATGCTTGCGCGGCGCACCTTCATCGTTGCGGTCACTTCGCCATCGTCGTGGTCCAGTTCCTTGGTGAACAGGTGGAACTTGCGGATCTGCGAGACCTGCGCCAAGCGCTGGTTGCCCCGGTTGATTTCGGCATCGATGAGGCCGCGCACCTCCGGGTGTTCCACCAGCGAGCGGTAGTGCGTGAACGGAATGCGCCGCGCCTCGGCCCACTTGCCCACGGTCTCGTAGTCGATCATCACCAGCGCGCCGACGAACTTGCGCGCCTCGGCCACGATGATGCATTCCTTGATGAAGGGGCTGCCCTTCATCGTGTTCTCGATCTCGGACGGCGTGAGGTTCTTGCCGCCGGCCGTGATCATGATGTCCTTGAGGCGGTCCACGATCTTGATCTGGCCTTGCTCTTCGCGCACCACATCGCCGGTGTGCAGCCAGCCGTCGATGATGCTGCTGGCCGTGGCCTCGGGGTTCTTGTAGTAGCCCGCAAACACCATCTCGCCTTTGAGCTGCAATTCGCCGTTGTCGGCAATGCGGTGTTCCACACCCAGAGTGGGCACGCCCACGGTGCCCACCACCACACGGTCCAACCGGTGGCCCGTGACCATGCCGGTGGATTCGGTCAGGCCATACACCTCGATGAGCGGCACGCCGAGCACGCGGAAGAAACGCACCACATCGGGCGGAATGGGCGCGGCGCCCGTGAGCGCCACATGGGCATTGCGCAGGCCGATGAAGTTCTGCAGCGCGCGGAACACCAACCAGTAGCTGGCGGCAAAGGTCAGCTTGTCGGCAGCGCTCCAGGCACTGCGCGGCTTCTCGGCCAGCGGTTTGCAGGCGTTGTAGGCCTTGTGGAACAGCGCGCGGCGCAGGCCACCCGTTTCCTGCAGCTTGATGTGGATGGCCGCGTGCAGCTTCTCCCAGATGCGGGGCACGCCCAGGAACATGGTGGGAGCGACCTCGCGCAGGTCTTCCTGCACGGTGCGGATGGACTCGCCAAAGTTCACCTGCGAGCCGATGTACACGGGCACAAAGCTGGTCAGCATCTGCTCGGCCACATGGCACAGCGGCAGGTACGACAGGTGGGTGGTCTCGCGCGACAGCTCCAGCCGGTCCACGATGCCGGGCACCACGCCCCGGATGTTGCGGTACGAAATCATCGCGCCCTTGGGCTTGCCGGTGGAGCCCGAGGTGTAGATCATCAGGCCCACATCCTCGAGCCGCTGGCGTGCGAGGGCTTCGTCGATGATGGCTTGTTGGCCCGACGCTGCGCCCAGCTGTTCCACCTCGTCAAACGTGGTGATGAACTGCCGCACCTCGGGCGCAAAGCTGCGCAGGCCCTTGGTCTCCATGACCACGATCTTTTTCAGGCGCGGCAGCTCGGGCAGTGCAGCCAGCAGCTTGTCGGTCTGCTCCTGGTCTTCGCAGACCATGATCTCGATGTCGGCATGGCCCACCACATAGGCCACCTCGTTGGTGGGGCTGGTGGGGTACACACCCACGGTCACGGCACCCACCAGGCCCGCGCCCATCTGGGCCAGCACCCATTCGATGCGGTTCTCGGAGATCACGCCCACATGCCCGCCCGGAGGCAGGCCAAGAGCGCGCAGCCCCAGGCCGAAGTGGCTGGCACGCTGGTGGTACTGCGCCCAGGTGAAGGGCTTCCAGATACCGAAGTCCTTTTGCCGGATGGCGATGCGCTGCGCGTCGGTGCGTGCGCGCTCGCGCAGCATCTGGGGCAGAGTGAGGTCGGGGAGTGTGCTCATGACAGCCAGCGTTTGCGACGCTTGTAGTGCTTGATGTCCTTGAAGCTTTTCGCCTCGCCACCACCGCCCATGCCAAGGTAGAACTCGCGCACGTCCGGGTCGTTGGCCAGGCGCTCGGCCGTGCCGTCGATCACGATCTTGCCGTTCTCCATGATGTAGCCCCGGTGTGCCACGGCCAGGGCCACGGTGGCGTTCTGCTCCACCAGCAGCATGCTGGTGCCCCGCTCGGCGTTGATGCGCGCGATGATGGTGAAGATGTCCTCCACCAGCTTCGGGGATAGGCCCAGCGAGGGCTCGTCGAGCAGGATGAGCTGGGGCTGCGCAATCAGCGCGCGGCCAATGGCCAGCATCTGCTGCTCGCCACCCGACAGATAACCGGCCAGGCCCTTGCGCCGCTCATGCAGACGTGGAAAGTAGCTGTAGACCAGGTCGAAATCCGGTGTTGCGCCTTTCCTCCCCGTGAGCGCATAGGTCGCGGCCACCAGGTTTTCTTCGACCGTGAGGTCTTCAAACACGCGGCGGCCTTCCATCACATGGCTCAGGCCGTTGCGCACCAGCTGCTGCGGGGCCACGGCGGCCGTGGGCTGGCCATTGAAGTGGATGCTGCCGCTTTCGACCACACCATCCTCCAGCGCCAGCAGGCCCGAGATGGCCTTGAGCGTGGTGCTTTTGCCCGCGCCGTTGCTGCCCAGCAGCGCCACGATCTGCCCGCGCGGCACAGCCAGCGACAGGCCGCGCAGGGCCTGCACCACCTTGTTGTAGATGACCTCGATGTTGTTGACTTCGAGGACGTGGGCCGGGGTTGGCTGGGTCATGGCGCAGGCAGTGTCAGAGTTTGATCCAGTCCGATGCTGCGACCATTTTTTGCGCCTTCATATCGGCGCGGTACACACGGCCCACGGGGATCGAATTGCCGCTGATGGTGATCGGCACGCCGATCAGCCCGCCGGTGTCGAAGTCCTTGATGGAGTTGAGCGCGGCCTTCAGGTTGGGGCCTGTGAGGGGCTTGCCAGCGTCCAGCGTGCGCTTTGCTGCCTCGGTGAACAGCATCGCGGCCAGAAAACCCTGGATGTAGGCCGTGCTCTGGTACTCGGGCCGCAGCGCGCGGATCTTCTCCAGCATCGGCGCCTTCTCGGTGTCGTAGTAGTAGCGGTAGGGCATCACACCCATGAAGCCGTCGGCGGCGTCGCCCATCTTCATGACGGTGGAGCTGTCCATGGTCCAGAAGGTGCCCATCCACTTGCTGGTCATGCCCTGCTGCTTGCCCTGGGTGATGAACTCGGGGATGGGCGCGAGGATGTAGCCGTGAAAGATGGTGTAGTCGGGAGCCGCGCGGCGCAGTTTGATGACTTCGGTGGACACATCCACGCTGCCGGCGGGCGTCATGATCTTGATGGGCACCGACAGGCCCAGCTGCTTAGCCATGGCTTCGCTGGACTCGATGGGGTCGCGGCCGAATTCCGAATCGGAGTACACGAAGGCCACCTTTGCACCAGGCTTTTCCTTGGCGATGTGCTTGAGCAGGATGCCGAACATCTCGGTGTAGTCGGGGCCCACGAGGAACTGGTTGGGGTACTTCTTGGGGTCGTTGAGTTCGGTGGCAAACGACGCGCCGGCCATCAGGATGTTGCCGTTGCGGTCCAGCTCGGGGTTGATGGTTTTGGAGAAGCCCGTGGAGTCGCCGTAGTACAGGTTGACCTTGTTCTGGCTGGTGATCTTCTTGAACGCAGCCACTGACACATCGACTTTGTAGCCCGTGTCCTCGGGCACATACTTGACCTTGCGGCCCTTGATGCCGCCCGCGTCGTTGAGCATCTTCACGTAGTCGCCAATGCCGGCGTTGATGCCCACACCAGCAAACGCGAACACACCCGTGAGCGGGATAGAGCCGCCAATCACGATGTCTTCGTTCGACTGCGCCAGCACCGACAGCGGGCTGGTGAGCGCGGCGGCGCCAGCGGCACCGAGCAGCAGGTGGCGGCGCTGGAGGGAAGTGTGTGGTGTGTCCATGTTGTCTCCTGAATGGTTTAGTTGCGGAAAGGCCAGAGATGGAAAAAACGGCGGATGCGCCGCCACACTTCGGCCAGGCCATGGGGCTCGAAGACGAGAAAACCAATGATGAGCAGGCCAAAGATGACCGTGCGGACGGGCGAGAGGAACACGGTGAGTTCGCTGCCGCCGGGCAGCAGGCCCACCACGAGCTTGAGCAGCTCGGGCACCATGGTCATGAACACCGCGCCCAGGATGCCGCCCAGGATGGAGCCCATGCCGCCGACGATGATGGCCGCGAGGAAGAAGATAGACATGAGCAGCGGAAAACTCTCGGGCGTGACCACGCGAAAGAAATACGCCCACAGCCCGCCTGCCACGCCCGCATAGAACGACGAGAGCCCGAACGACAGTAGCTTGTAGCGCAGCAGCGGTATGCCCAGCACCTCGGCCGAGATGTCGCGGTCGCGAATCGCGATGAACGCACGGCCCACGCGCGTGCGAAACAGGTTGGCCGCGCCCAGCAGCATGAGGAGGGTGACCGGCACGATGAGCCAGTACAGCCGGAACGAGGTGTCGAGCGCCATGCCAAACAGCTTGGCGGGCGGCACGCTCAAGCCACCTGTGCCGCCAGTGAACTTCCAGTTGGCAAAGATGAAGTGCGCAATGAACGATGCGGCAATGGTGGCAATCGCCAGGTACAGCCCTTTGACGCGCAGCGATGGGATGCCCACCACGATGCCACCCAGCATCGCCACAAAGCCGCCTGCCAGCAGGTTCAGGATGAACGGCGTGCCCACCTTGGTTTCCAGCACGGCCACGGTGTAGGCGCCCAGGCCCATGAAGGCCGCCTGCCCCAGGCTGACCAGCCCTGTATAGCCCGTGAGGATGTTGAGGCCCGTGGCGCTGGCCACATTGATGCTGACCAGGCAGGCCAGGTACAGCCAGTAGTCGCTGGCCATGAACGGGAACAGCACCAGCAGCGCGGCGCCCACGGCAAGCCACACTTTTTGCGTGCGCGAGTCGAACAGCGCCGCGTCGGCGATGTAGGTTTCCTTGAGGGTCCCGATGCGCATCAGAGTCTCTCTATCTCGTGGGTGCCGAACAGGCCATAGGGCCGCACCAGCAACACGGCGACCAGCACGATGAAGGTGGCCAGCAGCTTGTATTCGCCGCCCAGGTAGGCGCCGGCCAGCGCTTCGATCAAACCGATGAGCACGCCACCAATGAGCGCACCCAGCACGCTGTCGAGCCCGCCCACGATGACGACCACCAGCACCGACAGGCCGAACACGCCCATGCTGGACGAGATGCCACCAATCGAGCCGACGATGATCCCGGAGATGGCGGCGAGCATGGCCGACGCGACCCAGGCCAGGGAGAACACGCGCGGCACATTGATACCTACCGAGTACGCAGCCGCCTGGTCACTCGCCGTGGCGCGCAGGGCCACGCCACCGCGCCAGAAGCGGAACACCACCAGCACCGCCGCGATGAACACGATGGCAATCACCGCGCCCCAGAACACCTTGGGTGCGAGGAACGCGTCGCCGACCATGATGGGCTGGCTGGGCATGAACTCGGGCAGGCGGCGCTGGTCGGCCGTCCAGATCATCTCGACCAGGCCGACCAGCACGGAAGCCAGGCCCACGGTGACCATGAACACCGAGATGGGAGGTTCGCCCAGCAGCGGGCGGATCATGGTGCGCTCGATCACCGCGCCTAGCAGGCCTGTGCCCAGCACGGCAGCCGGAATGGCAAGCCACAGCGGCAGCGCAAACGTGGCGGCGAAGGTGAAGAACAGGTAGGCGCCGACCATGAGCAACTCGCCAATGGCGATGTTCACTACGCGCGTGGCCTTGTAAACCATCACGAAGGCCAGCGCGGCCAGCGCGTAGAGACCGCCGCCCGCAATGCCCGTGAGGCTGATTTCAAACAGGTAGGCCCAGTCCATCATGTGGCTCCCTGCAGGGTGGGGGACCGGCTGCTGGCCTGCAGTTTGGCGCGCAGGTCGCCCACATCGCCCGCGCCCAGGTAGGCTCGGATGACCTCAGGGTTGGCCTGCACGGTGGCAGGTGTGCCCTGGGCGATGACCTGGCCGAAGTTGAGCACCACCACGTGGTCGGACAGGTCCATCACCATGCCCATGTCGTGCTCCACCATCAGCACCGTCACGCCCCACTCTTCGCGCACGTCGAGGATGAAGCGCGCCATGTCTTCGGTCTCTTCGCGGTTCATGCCGGCCACGGGCTCGTCCAGCATCAGGATCTGCGGCTGCATGGCGAGGGCCCGTGCCATTTCCACGCGCTTTTGCAGGCCGTAGGGAAGGGCCGACACGGGCGCGTGGCGGATGTGGTCGATTTCGAGGAAGTCGATGATGCGCTCCTCGATGTCGCGGCGCAGCTCGGCCTCTTCGCGGCGCGCGCGGCCCAGGTAGAACAGCGCTTGGAGCACGTTGGTTTTGAGATGCGCGTGGCGGCCCAGCTTGATGTTGTCGAGCACCGTCATGCCGCGAAACAGCGCAATGTTCTGAAAGCTGCGGCCCAGGCCCAGCTTGGCGCGCTGCGGTGCGGGCACGCGGGTGATGTCCTGCCCCTGAAAGCGGATGGACCCCTGGCTGGGCCGGTAGAAGCCCGAGATGGTGTTGAACAGGGAGGTTTTGCCCGCACCGTTGGGGCCGATGACGGCGGTGATGGAGCCGGGCAACACATCGAACCCTACGCCGGTCAGCGCCTTCACGCCACCAAACGCCAGGGTCACCCCCTGCACCTGGAGCAGGGGCGTAGCAGCAGCGGGGCCGGAAGGGGTTGTCTCCATTGGCTTTCTAATACGGGTTGTTCGCAGCTTCTGAACAGAAATTTCTTGCAGACCCTGCAGAAATTTCCTACTTGTGCGTAAACTGTTTACTCGTGAGTAGATTCTGGAAGCCGCCACCCCATTCAGCATCCGTACTTTCCCGAGGAATCGCCCCCCATGCCCCAGGCCAAAGCGGCATCGACCCGACGCAGCAGCAAAAGCAGCACGAGCAGCGGCAGCAGCCCCCAGCGCGCGGCCCCCAAGCCCTCATCCGCAGCCCCGGCCCCCGGGCCCGAAGACGCGCCCGACGCCGCTTCGCCCTGGGCTCCTGTCTCGCACCGCGAACGACAGCGTGAGGCCAAGCGCAACGCCGTGCTGCAGGCGGCGGCCCAGCTGTTCAATGAACGCGGCTTTCACGCCACCTCGCTCGACGACATCGCCGCGCGCCTGAACGTGACCAAGCCCACGCTGTACTACTACGTGAAGAACAAGGACGAGATCCTGTTGCAGTGCGTGGGCAAGGGGCTGGCGATGATGCTCGAAGGCATCGACGCATCCCGCGCCGCAGGCGGCAAGGCCATCGACCAGCTCATGACCTGCATGCAGGTGTATGCGCGCATCGTCACCATGGACTTCGGCATGTGCCTGATCCGCGTGGGCGACGAGCAGGTGCCCCCCGAAAGCCGCAAGGAGCTGCGCCGCCTCAAGTCCGCCATCGACCAGGAGTTCCGCCGCCTAGTGGCTGAGGGCGTGGCCGAGGGCTCGATCCAGCCCTGCGACCCCAAGATCACGGCCTTTGTGATTGCAGGTGCGCTCAGCTGGATCGGCCGCTGGTACCAGCCCGGCGGCGAGTACACGGCCGAGCAGGTGGCACAGCAGTGCATTGCGACGCTGTGTGACGGGGTGTTGCGGCGGCCAGCTGACAGCACTGCGCTGAACACCGCCGCCGTGCCCACCCCCAAACGCAGGGCGGCGAGCAGCAAAGCCAATACCGCTGTTCGGCCCAGCGGGGGCTGATGTGCCTCGGTGGGTCGGATTTTAAGCAAAACTGGCCTCTAGCGCTTTATGGATAAGCGCTAAATGCTATTGATTTGGTAGCGTTTTGCGCTGTGCCCTGGGGGGGTTGTGTTCCGCCTGCCCTGCCGCCAGGTCATCCAATATTGGACAGTCCGGCCGGTCGTTGCCCTTGCAGCACGACACCAGCGTTTGCAGGCTACGCTGCATGGCCTGCATCTGGGCGATGCGTTCGCTCAGGTCGTCGATGTGTTGCTGGGCGATGCGCTTGACCTGGCTGCTGGCGCGGCTGCGGTCGTGCCACAGGCCCAGCAGCTCGGCGATTTCTTCCATCGAAAAGCCGAGGTCGCGGCTGCGGCGGATGAAGTGCAGGGCGTGCACGTCGGCCTCGGTGTACTGGCGGTAGCCGCTGTCGGTGCGCGCGACGCCGTTGATGAGGCCCAGCGATTCGTAGTGCCGCACCATGCGCGCCGAGATGCCTGCGCGCTTGGCAGCGACGCCGATGGGCACGGGCCAGGCGATGGGGCGGGGCGCTGTGGCCCGGGTGCGCGGGGCCTGTGCTGTATCAGGGGAATGGGGCGTGGTCATGGTGTGGCCCTCGCTGGGTGCGTGGTGGCGCGGCGCTCAGGCCGCGACGGTGTAGCCTTCTTCGGCAATGGCGGCGGCCAGGGCTTCGCGTGGGGCGCTGCTGTCCACGTCCACCTTGCCGCTGGCGCGGTCGATGCGGACCTGGGCGTCGGGGTCTACCTGCTGCACGGCCTGGGTGACGGCGCGTTCGCAGTGGCCACAGGTCATGCCTTGAACTTGGAAAGTAGTGGTGGTTGTCATGGGGTGTCCTCGGGTTGGTTTTCAAGAGGGCCGTTGAAGCGACCCAAGTGAATGTTGAAGCTTGACATCGTGGCAGAGTCAAACACCGCTCAAGACACTCATGGTGTGAGGGTTGATCAAGATCAATGCTTGACCTTGCCATCACGTCAAGGATCAGCATCCCGGCCATGAACACCATCACCACCCCCCCCAACACCGCGCCCGGGTCTGTGCACTCGCTGGACCTGGGCATTTCTGGCATGACCTGCGCAAGCTGCGTGGGCCGTGTGGAGCGTGCACTGCGCAAGGTGCCGGGCGTGCAGGAGGCCTCGGTCAACCTGGCGACCGAGTCTGCGCGCATTGCCTTTGTCACGCAGGTGGGCGCCGACGCCGCTGCCATGGAGGCGGTCCTGCGCCGCGCGGTGCGCAATGCGGGCTACGAGCCGCGTGCGGCGGGGCAGGAGGATGCTCCGGAGGACTTGTCGCCCTGGGCCGGCTTTTTACCCGTGGGCATTGGCCTGCTGCTGTCGGCGCCGCTGGTGCTGCCCATGATCGGTGACCTGTTCGGCCAGCACTGGATGCTGCCCGCCTGGGTGCAGTTTGTGCTGGCCACGCCGGTGCAGTTCATCCTGGGGGCGCGGTTTTACAAGGCGGGCTGGCATGCGGCCAAGGCGCTCAGCGGCAACATGGATTTGCTGGTGGCGCTGGGCACCAGCGCGGGCTGGGGCCTGTCGATGTGGCTGTGGCTCACGGCCCCCACGGACCACCCGGGGCATGTGCCGCATCTGTACTTCGAGGCCTCGGCCGTGGTGGTCACGCTGGTGCTGCTGGGCAAGTGGCTGGAGGCGCGCGCCAAGCGCCAGACCACGGCGGCCATCCGTGCGCTGCATGCGTTGCGGCCGGATGTAGTGCATTTGCTGACCCAGCAGGGCGAGGTGGATGTGCCAGTGTCCGAGGTGCTGGTGGGCGACCAGCTGGTGGTGCGGCCGGGGGAGCGCATCCCCGTGGATGGCACGGTGCACGAGGGCCACACGCAGGTGGACGAATCCATGCTGACGGGCGAGCCCTTGCCCGTGGCGCGTGATGTGGGCGCGGCGCTGACGGGGGGCTCGATCAACGGCGATGGCCGCATCGTGATGGCGGTGACGGCCGTGGGCGCCGAGACGGTGCTGGCCCAGATCATCCGGCTGGTGGAAGACGCGCAGGCGGCCAAGGCGCCGATTCAGAGGCTGGTGGACCAGGTGTCGGCCGTGTTTGTGCCCGTGGTGCTGGTGGTGGCGGTGGTCACGCTGCTGGGCTGGCTGTGGATGGGCGTGGGCATGGAGGCCGCGCTGATCCACGCCGTGGCCGTGATGGTGATTGCCTGCCCCTGTGCGCTGGGATTGGCCACGCCGGCGGCCATCATGGCGGGCACGGGCGTGGCGGCCAAACACGGCATTTTGATCAAGGATGTGCAGGCGCTGGAGCTGGCGCACAAGGTGGATGTGGTGGCTTTTGACAAGACCGGCACGCTGACCGTGGGCCAGCCTCGGCTAACGGCGTTTGAGGTGGTGCCAGGCTTCGACGATGCGGCCGTGATGGCGGCGGTGGCTGCGGTGCAAAGCGGCAGCGAACACCCGCTGGCGCGTGCAGTGGTGGCGGCTGCGGGCGAGCGGCAGATCCGCGTGGCCACCGCGCAGGACGTGCGCGCCGTGCCTGGGCGCGGCACTGAGGGTGAGGTGGAAGGCCAGAGCTACCTGGTGGGCAGCCTCCGCTGGATGCAGGAGCTGGGGGTGGACCTGGGTGCGCTCGCGGTGCGGGCACAGCAGCTGCAGAACGAGGGGGCCACCGTATCAGCTGTGGCCCAGCGCGTGACGGAAGGGTTAGCGCTTCGGGCCCTGATGGCTTTTGGTGATGAACCCAAGCCCGGTGCGCGCGAGGCGCTGGCGGCACTGAAGGCGCGTGGCATCCGCACCGTGATGATTTCGGGTGACAACCGCGGCGCGGCCGAGGCCATGGCCCGGCGCCTGGGGCTGGACCCCGACGCGGGCGAGGTGATGGCCGAGGTGCTGCCGGGTGACAAGGCCGCGAAGGTGGTTGCATTGCAACAAGGGCCTGATGGCAAGCGCCATCAAGTGGCGATGGTGGGCGACGGCGTTAACGATGCCCCAGCCCTCGCGGCTGCGGATGTGGGCATGGCCATGGGCAATGGGACCGACGTGGCCATGCACGCGGCGGGCATCACGCTGATGCGCGGCGACCCGATGCTGGTGGCAGCGGCGCTCGATATCTCGCACCGCACGGTGATGAAGATCCGGCAGAACCTGTTCTGGGCGTTTGCATACAACGTGGCGGGCATCCCGCTGGCGGCCCTGGGCTTTCTGAGCCCGGTGGTGGCGGGGGCTGCGATGGCGCTGAGTTCGGTGAGCGTGATGGCGAATGCCCTCTTACTCAAGCGGTGGCGCATGTGATAAATACGTACAACACGGTCATCGATGTCTGGCAAACTGCAACGATTTGTTGCGAATCCGTGGCCTCGGGGGAGGTGCGACGGGCGCACAGGCATACCAATATATGAAGGACGACAGATCATGAATCTCTTCTCGCTCATGCGGCAGTTCACCATACGTTTGCGCATGCTGGGGGCCATTGGCGTGGTGCTGGGGCTGCTGGGGCTGCTGGGGGGCGCGGGCATGCTGGGCATGTTCCGCATCCACAACATGAGTCAGGACTTCATGGACCACTCGTTTGCCGAGGTGGGCTACATGGCCGAGCTGCGGGGCGAGATGGGGGCCATTCGCCAGTTCGAGAAGGACATGATCATTGGCTATGAAAAGCCCGAGGCGGTGAAAGCGGCGCACGCCAAATGGCTGGAAAGTCAGGACAAGGCCAAGAAGATTGCCAACAAGTTCCTGGAAGGCGAGGAAGACTCTGACAACCCCGTGGTGCGCAACATTGTCAAGCGCCTGGACAGCTACCGCGAGCTGTTCGCGCACGTGGCGCGCCAGCTGGAGGCCAGCGGCTATGACACGGCCACGATTGCCAACCGCATGAGCGGCAAGGCCGTGGCCGAGTTTGCCGAGGCCGACAAGTTGATGGCCGAGCTTGATTCCGTACTGCGCGCCGAGGTGGCCAAGTCGGTGGAGCAGCAGGGCGAGGTGTCTGACCAGACCAAGTGGCTGTTTGTGCTGGCCGTGCTGATCACCGTGGTGGTGGTGGTGCCCACCACGCTGATGAACATGAACTCCATCTGCCGCCCGTTGGAAGACGCCCGCAGGATGGCGCAGGCGATTGCGGGGGGCGACCTCTCGCAGCACATTGCGGCCGAGGGCAAGGACGAAGTGGCCGACCTGCAGCGCGCTCTGCGCGACATGCAGCAGGGCTTGGGCGCGCTGGTGGCGCAGGTGCGCGATGCCAGCGGCAACATCGCCACAGCCAGCCAGGAGATTGCCACGGGCAACCAGGACCTGTCCCAGCGCACCGAGCAAACGGCCAGCAACGCCCAGGAGGCCGTGTCTTCGCTGTCGCAGCTGACCGCCACGGTGCAGCAGACGGCGTCGTCGTCGCAGATGGCGAACCAGTTGGCGGCCTCGGCCTCGCAGATGGCCACGCACGGCGGTGGCGTGGTGCAGCAGGCCGTTGCCAGCATGCACGAGATCTCCACCTCCAGCCGCAAGATCGGCGACATCATCGGCCTGATCGACTCGATTGCGTTCCAGACCAACATCCTCGCGCTGAACGCTGCCGTTGAGGCCGCCCGCGCGGGGGAACAGGGCCGGGGCTTTGCGGTGGTGGCCAGCGAAGTGCGCAGCCTGGCGCAGCGCTCTGCCGCAGCAGCCAGCGACATCAAGGGGTTGATCCAGAACAGCGTGACGGCCGTGGACGGTGGCGTGCGCCACGTGGAAGAAGCGGGCACGGCCATGAAGGACATCGTGAGCAGTGTGCAGCGCGTGGGCGACATCATTGGCGAGATCACGGCAGCGGCGTCCGAGCAGTCGGCCGGCATCGGCCAGGTGAATGGCTCGGTGGGCGAGATCGACCGCATGACGCAGCAGAACGCGGCGTTGGTGGAAGAGTCCGCTGCTGCCGCCGAATCACTTCGCGAGCAGGCCGCGCGGCTATCGCAGGTGGTGCAGCAGTTCCATCTGGCCGACGACCAGCACTCCGTCGGCGTGCGGCAGACCGTCGCCCTACAGCACGGTACATCCATGGCGCTGGCGGCTCCATCCGTCCAGGGTGTTGACCTTGATTCGGCCATCAAGGCCCATGCGCAGTGGCGCACCAAGTTGCGCGATGCCGCCAAGAAGCATCAGCAGCTTGATGCCGACACGATCAGGCGCGATGACTGCTGCGAGCTGGGTCGTTGGCTGCATGGCAAAGGACAGGGGTCTTATGGCGCCTTGCCTGCCTTCCAGTCATTGGTGGACAAGCACCGCGACTTCCATGAAGTGGCAGGCGCCATTGCCCAAACCATCAACCGGGGCAACTACGCGGACGCCGAGCAGGCATTGGCGGGCAATACCCCGTTCTCGCAGGCCTCCAGCGCGGTCGGTGCCGCCATCATCCAGTTGCGCAACAGCCTTTGAGGATCGGGTATCAGGGCCGCAGCTGACGGACCGGATGATCCTGGCCTCGGATGGGTGAGGCGTCTTGGGGCCCCCGGCGTGGCAGCCCCGGTATCTCTTGATCTGCGTCAGGCGGTGTAGGCGCGCATCGTGGCAATCTTGAAACCCCGTATCACCCTGGGGAGTGCACCATGCCGTCGATCAGCCTGCGGACCATTCGCGAAGAGCATGCGTCGCTTGCGGCTGTGCTCCATTCCTTGCGCCTGATGCTGGACCAGGGCCCGGGCGATGCGCCTGCCGCGTTCTTTGACGTGATGCGGGCCATGCTGTTCTACATCGACGAGTTTCCCGAAAGGCAGCACCACCCCAAAGAGTCGCAGTGGCTTTTCCCCAAAGTGGCCGAGCGCGCGCCCCAGGCCGCTGAGGCCATTGCGCAGCTGGAGCGCGACCACGAAGGTGGCGAGGCAGCGGTGCGGGAGCTGCAGCACCTGCTGCTGGGCTGGGAGCTGATGGGTGATGGCCGCCGCGAGGCCTTCGCCGACGCGCTGCAGCGCTATGTGCGCTTTTACCTGGAGCACATGCGCACCGAGGAAACCGTGGTCCTGCCGGCGGCGCAGGAGTGCCTGCAGCCCGGTGATTGGGTGGCCATTGATGCGGCCTTTGCCAGCAACACCAACCCGCTGGCCCCGGGCAAGCCGCGCGATGCGGCGTATGACCGGTTGTTCACCCGGATCGTGATGCGGGCGCCCAGCCCGATAGGGCTTGGAAGCCCCCCCTGAGTCGCCTGCGGCGCCTTCCCCCTCAAGGGGGACGCCGCCAGCGTGGCGGGGCGGCCCTTGCGCGGCGGCCCTGGCTTGGGGCGCGCCGGTATCCACCGTTGTGTGGCGAGACTGCCGCTTGGTGGACAGGGCTGTTCAGCCCGCTGCCAAGGCTGGATAGTCGGTGTACCCCTCAGCACCGCCTCCGTACAGCGTCGCGCGGTTGATTTCGTTCAGCGGGGCGTTGCTCTCCAGGCGCGCCACCAGGTCGGGGTTGGCGATGAAGGGGCGGCCAAAGGCCACGATGTCGGCACCGTGGGCCAGGGCGGTATCGGCCAGCTCGCGGGTGTAGGCGTTGTTGACCATCCAGGCGCCCTTGCCACCGGCTGCGCGGTAGGCTGCCTTGAGGGCGGCGTAGTCGAAGGGGCGGCCTTCCACCTCGCGCGGGCCGCCGGTGGCGCCTTCGATGACGTGGATGTAGGCCAGGCCCAGTGGGCCAAGGTGGCGCACCACGTGGTCGAACAGGGGCTGGGGGTCGGCGTCGACGATGTCGTTGGCGGGGGTGACGGGCGACAGGCGGATGCCGGTGCGGCCACCGCCGATTTCCTCGACGATGGCGCGGGTCACTTCCAGCAGCAGACGGGCGCGGTTGGCAATGCTGCCGCCGTAGTCGTCGGTGCGCTGGTTGGCACCGGTCTTGAGGAACTGGTCGATCAGGTAGCCGTTGGCCGCGTGGATCTCCACACCGTCAAAGCCCGACGCAATGGCGTTGCGTGCGGCGTGGCGGTAGTCCTGCACGATGCTGGGGATCTCTTCGGCATCGAGCGCGCGGGGCATGGAGGTCGGCGTGAAGGTGGGCACGCCGTCCTTGATGAGCACGGTCTTGGTGTTGGCCTGCACGGCCGAGGGCGCCACGGGTGCTGCGTTGCCGGGTTGCAGGTCGGTGTGCGACACACGGCCCACGTGCCACAGCTGCACAACGATCTTGCCGCCGGCGTCATGCACGGCGCGGGTCACCTTCTTCCAGCCATCCAGCTGCTCGGTGCCGTACAGACCGGGCACATCGGCATAGCCCTGGGCTTGCGGGCTGATGGCCGTGGCCTCGGAAATGATGAGGCCGGCACTGGCGCGCTGCGCGTAGTAGGTGGCAACCAGGTCGGTGGGGATGGCCTCGGGCGAGCGGTTGCGCGTCAGGGGCGCCATGGCAATGCGGTTGGCCAGCTGAAGGTCGCCCGCGCGGGTGGGTTCAAACAAAGAGGTCATGGTGAGGGTGTCCTGAGGGGCTGTGTGCAAGAAAAGCAGCCTTTCAGCTTAATGCTGCAGCGCAAAACGTGCAGCACACTTGCGTCAACAAGGGCACAGGTTTTGTGTTAGCCCGGTCCGCTGACTGTCGTGCCAGCGGCGCGGGGGCTGTTGCACGAGAATGGACCGCCATGCCCTTGCCACCGCCTTCCGCACCGTTGTTCGTCTCCCCGTTGCGCAGCCTGTGGCTGGCCGTGGCCTTGTCGATGGGCGCCGCTATCTCGCTGGGCATCACGCGGTTTGCCTATGCCTTGTTGTTGCCGCCCATGCGGGAGGACCTGGGCTGGTCGTACACGCTGGCGGGCGGCATGAACACGGTGAACGCGCTGGGCTATCTGCTGGGGGCTCTTGCCACGCCGCTGCTGTTGCGGCGCGTGGCCCCGGGGACGGTGCTGGTGGCAGGTGCGGTGATGGCCACGGTGTTCATGGGCCTGAGCGGATTTTTCACGCAGGCAGCGCCCCTGCTGGTGCAGCGCCTGCTGGCCGGTGGTGCCAGTGCGCTGGTGTTCATTGCGGGGGGCCTGCTGGCGGCACGCCTGGGCGCCCAGGTGCCGGGGCGCAGCGGTTTGCTGCTGGGCCTGTACTACGGCGGCACGGGCTGGGGCATCAGCCTGTCGGCCTTGCTGGTGCCTGCGGTGCTGGGCGTGGCGCCTGCGCCGCACAGCTGGACCTGGGCGTGGTGGGTGCTGGCGCTGGCCTGCATGGCGGCCACGGCGGTGCTGCTGTGGCCTGCGCGTGCGTTGAACGGGCTGGCTGCACCCGTGGCCGCCGCGCCCGGGACCACACCGGAGGCTGCAGTGCCCGACCGCGTGCGCTGGCGGGCGCTGGCCCCTGCGCTGTTGGGTTATGGCCTGTTTGGCGTGGGCTACATCGGCTATATGACGTTTGTGGTGGCGCTGCTGCGCGAGCAGGGCCGGGGTGCGGGCGAGGTGACGCTGTTCTACGCCCTGCTGGGTCTGGCGGTGGTGTTGTCGTCACGTATCTGGGCTGGGTTGCTGGACCGCAGCCGGGGCGGGGAGGCACTGGCGCGGCTCAATGCGCTGCTGGGCGTGGCCACCATCCTGCCCGCCATCACGGGCGCGTGGCCGGTGGTGCTGGCCTCGGGGCTGCTGTTTGGCGGGGTGTTCCTGTCGGTGGTGGCATCGACCACGGCGCTGGTGCGGCACAACCTGCCGCAGGCGCTGTGGGCCAGCGGCATCAGCGCGTTCACCATCGTGTTTGCGGCGGGGCAGATCGTGGGGCCCACGGTGGTGGGCTGGATTGCCGATGGCCCTGGAGGCCTGGCGCGCGGGCTGGTCTTCTCGGCCTGCGCGTTGTGGGTGGGGGCGCTGGTGGCGTGGCGGCAGAAGCCGCTGTAGCGCAACTGGGGTTTTGGCCGCGCGTCGAGCTACGTGCTCCCAATCGATACTGGCGGGGCCTAGGCCAGGAACGCCGAGCAAGGGCCGTCCCGCAGCGAGGGCGTTGTCCCGCTGCCCGCGTAGCGAGAGCGGGGGGAAGGCGCGCAGCGCCTCAGGGGGTATCCCTATTTCAGCAGGCCTTCTGCCTTCATGGCCGCCTGCACCGCAGGCCGTGCACCCACACGCTCGCGGTAGGCCGCCAGATTCGCCAGGCCGGAGATGTCGAGCTTGGTGGGTTGGGTCCAGTTGGTCACGGTGAACAGGTAACCGTCGGCCACGGTGAACTGGTCGCCCATCAGGTATTGCTTGCCCGCCAGCTGGCCATCTACCCACTGCAGGCGTTGCAGCAGCCGCTCGCGCACCATGGGTTTGTAGTCCTCGGGAGTGGCGGGGTTGAACAGGGGGCTGAAGCCCTTATGCAGCTCGGTGCCGATGAAGGTCAGCCACTCCTGCAGGCGGTAGCGCGCCAGGGTGCCGTTGGCGGGGGCCAGTTGCTTGTCGGGCACTTGGTCGGCGATGTATTGCACGATGGCCGGGCCTTCGCGCAGGCGCTCGCCGTTGTCCAGCTCCAGCACGGGCACGTAACCCAGCGCATTGATGGTGTAGTAGTCGGTACCATCCTGCAGCTTGTGGCTCTTGGTGCTGGCCAGCACGGGGGTGTAGGCCAGGCCGGCCTCTTGCAGGGCGATGTGGGGAGACAGGGAGCAGGCGCCGGGGGAGTAGTAGAGCTTCATGGATCGGTCCTTGAATTCGTGAAAGAGTGACAAACGGTGAAGCTGTCGATGCTATGCGCTTCGCTGTTTTTATGTCGGCCGACAGTGCGTGGTGGCCTCGGTCATTCCTCTGCAGCCCTCACCCTGGTAAAAGTCTGTAACCCGCGCAGCCCACCTCCTGCATTCCCCGCGTGCAGACCGCTCCTGATTCCATAGCTGCTTGCGCGCTCTCCACGGCCCCTGCGGCCATATTTCTTTCATTCCCCACGGCTCCCACCGGCCTGTCCCATGTAGGGGTCATTCCTAGCTAGGAACACTCCTAGCTAGGAGCCTTCCCAGTTTCGCGCGCTGATGCCTGTAGGCACAGTCGCGCGCCATGCAAGTCGCCCCCTCAGCCTCCACCTACGCTCCCGCCCCTGGCGACCTGACCAGCCTGCCCGCTCCTGGCAGCGCACGGCTTTTCCCGGACCAGCCCCAGGACAACGCCAGCGCCTTCACCGACAGCGGCCCAGGCGGCTATGGCCAGCCCGATCCCCAGAACCCCCAGGCTGACCCCGCCCTGGCCAGCACCTTCCTCTTCGCCCCCACCGACCACACCCCCAGCACCACACTGGCCCTGATGGTGCAGGCACAGACCAAGCCTCTGCTGGTCACCCCTGAGAACGCAGCAGGCCTGGGCATCGACTTTGCGCACACCAAGCCCCTTACGGTCACCCCGGAGAACGCAGCAGGTCTCGGTATCGACCTGGTGCAGACCAAACCCCTGCAGATCACTCCCGAGAACCCAGCCACTGGCACTGCCGGCGCCCAGGCAGCAGCCCCCAACGCCAGCCCCACCGAGATCGCTGCCCTGGAACTGCTGCTGGCCGAGCCCGCCAACCAGGAGATGGTGGCCCAGTTCGGCCCGCCCCTGCGCCCGCTGAACACCGACACCAACGTCGGCCAAGGCATCCTCGCGCGCTTTGGCCCCGACCTGGGCGCGCGCCTGACCCAGCTGCAAGAAGCCCAGGATGGCGTGCGCAACGAATACCTGCACGCACTCGACCAAGCCACCCAGAGCCCCGGCCCCGACACCCCGGGCAGTCAATGGGTCCCTGGCACCGGGCAAGGCGAGACCGCCGAGCCTGGGCGCTGGACACTGGACCCCGCAGCGTTCTCGCGCCACTACGCCCAAGGCGACAGCCTGGCCCAACGCGCCTTTGCCGACATGCACGGCCAAGACCCCCTGGTGTTCCATGAGGGCAGGGAAGGTGACGCCCACAGCGAACCCAGCTACCACACACTAGGCCCCTTCAGGCTCGCCCAGGGCCAGCCCTACGGCAGCGACCCCAGCCTGCCCGACGCCTGCCTGCTGCGGGACTACACCCAACTCAGCCCAGAACACAGCGCAGACCTTATCAACAAGGAATACCTGTGGTTTGACCCCGTCAACGGCTGGAGCACCAGCGCGGACAACATCCAGGCCCCGACGGGCTTTCTGGACAAAGCCCTGCCCGTCGCATTCAGCGCACTGATGTGCATGGTGGCCTTGCCGCCTGTGGGCACCCTGCTGTCACAGGCAGGGGCTGGCACCTTCGTTCAAGGCGCTGCCATGGGGGCCATGGGCAGCGCGATCTCCCAGACGGTGATGACCGGCGGAATCGACTTCGGCAACCTGCTGCGATCGGCCCTGACGGGAGGCATTGCAGGCAGCGTCATGCAATACACAGGCCTGAAGGACATGCTGGGCAGCGCCGACCTGGCCAAGAGCAGCCTGGCACACCTGGGCAAGGCGGGCCTCACAGGCCTACTGCAAGAAGCCACGGGCGGCAAATTCAAAGACGGCTTCATGAACAGCGCCCTGGCCAGCATCGCGCAAGGGGTGGGAGACCATCTGAATCAGCAGATCGGCGAGCTCAAGGACATCAGCCCCGAGCAGGCCAGCGTGCTCAAGCTCCTGAGCAAAGCTGCCAGCAGCGCATTGAAGATTGCGGGCACCAACGACCCGGCGGCGGGGTTTGCGGGCGAGTTTCTGAGCGGAGTGCTGGGCGACGGGCTCCAGGGGGCGCAAGGAAAGGGGCAAGGAGCAGTGCAGGGGCAAGGTCAAAGCCAGGTGGGGAATGAGGGACAAGCGCAAGACAAGCCCTCCAGCGACTGGGTGAAGAACTTGGGGGCCAGTGAGGTGGATGCGCAGACGGCGCAGTGGGTTGAGGCATTTGCCAACCCCGCCACATTGCCATCGTCGCAAGGCATCCAGGTCGCGTCCGCCCCCATCGGAACAGTGGGTGATGCGGGTTACTTTGATGACAGTGGCGCTTACATAGAGCCCGCCCAACTGATCTGGCCTAACGGCACCACCAGCACGCTGGCACAAAGCAGCGACGGCGAGCCCATGCTGTCAGAGACCGAGGTGCGGGAGACTGCGCAGCCGATGCTGCCAGAGGACTTTCGCAGACAAGAGATCGAGTATCGCAACAGCACAGAGGTACAACCACCACAGTACAGCTTCACGGAACTGGTGGAGATGTCTCACAGCCCCGTCGACAGCTACAGTGCCCAGGAGTACCGGGACGCCGCCGCGCAGTACCGAGCGAGCATGGGAGAGGACTTCCGGCGGGACAGCATCTACAACGGCCTGTGGACCCGAGCCGCAGCGTTGGACGCTGCTGCAGGCGGGGGGTGGGGGCAAGAGGTGATGAATGACATCACCGGCTTTGCAACGGAAGAAGGGCTGCATGCACAGACGGGGGTGGCGATAGGTGGTGTGCTGGGTCGAGGTATCGGCAATGGGCTTGGCAACAGAGTTGACAATGCGCTGGGGGCCGTGGACAAGACGCCGGATGGAGGGCCTCAGGCGGGGTCGGGTATTGGCGGTGTTGTGGCCGAAGGCGCAGGGGATGCTGCCGCAAGAGGAGCTAGTAGGTCGCTGTCAGAGTTGATCTTAGAACGTCCATCGAGCAACCAATGGGGGACTCTTGAAAATGGCACTAACCAGGGCGTAAAGCATTTTGCTGGCTATTGGGAAAAATTTCCTGAACGTATTCCATCGCTTGAGACCCGACTTGGATTGGAAGCCGGGACTTTTGGTAAGTCTCAAGAAGGATTTGATGCATTCACCAATGCCGCCGAATCAGTGGTTAAAAATGGTGAAGCAAGACACTTAGATAATGGGAAATCCATTTATTTCGTTAAAGGTGTCGATAATTTAAATAAAGGTGTTCTTGTTATCGTGAAAGATGGGAAATTTCAGACAATCATGCCAAGCGATCCAAAGACCTTTATGAAAATGGAGTGATGTCATGAAAATTAGTGGAAAAATTAAGAGCATTGACGTCGACGGATATGAGCGACTCTTATCAATTCAGACGGACGATCGATTGGTTTGGTGCAATCTTGTCCAACCAAATGAATATTTAGAGCCAGGGCAGTCGTCCATTTATTTAAAGATGGATGAGCCTGTTCAATTGAAAGTTGGATTATTTTTTATCGCCGATCATAGGGTGCTTGAAGGCAGGGCTGATAACGCGATGAGCCAAGACGCTTATGGGTCGCCTCATGCGATTGTGATCGGTGAAGTTATCGGGAAGATATCCTCGGATACCTATTTAATTGAAATTGAAAAAAATGATCAAATTGAAGCTCAGTTTGAGTCTAATTTGGAACTGAATATTGGAGACTACATTCGCGTAGCAGGAGAGCTAGCTGTCCAGGACGGTGTCTCTCTGTAAATGAGTGCGGAGTGCTGGAGGGCGGTTTCAAATCTGAAGTGCAACACCCTCACCGAGGGTAATGTACGCAAATGGGAACGAGATACGAACACTTGCAGGCAGAAGAGAGAGCGGGCGCCGGGGTCAAGTCTTGCATCTTGCCCCCTGGCATTCATGCACTTCAAGCCAAATCAGGCTACAGCGATTAATCATCAAGCGCAAGAAGCTATCAATTAGATAGCGTTTCTCAGCTAGGTGTCGCATCCCGGACGATCATACGGGCGCTCCTGCTCAACGGCCTATCTGGCAAAGGGTGGCCCATCTTTCCAGGCACCCTCCCGCTCAACTCGCACAACCAGATCGGCCTTGTGGTCACCCTCGGCATCAGCGTTGACACCGTTAAGGCTTTCTGGTGCGCCCGCTGTCGGGGGCTGTAGGACGTCTCAGGTATTCCAGCCTGGCAGGTCGCGCTGCACCTTGCGCAGCAGTGCAGGCCAGGCAAAGGCGCCGCCCAGGCCGCCCGTCTGCACGCGCATGGCCTGGGCCACGCCGCTCACGATCTGGGGGTTTACGGCGATCAACTCGCCACCTGCCTGCGCGTCGATCTGAATGCGGCAGGTGTTCTCGAAGGTGTACATCGACAGGAACGCGTCGGCAATCGTCTTGCCCACGGTGAGCAGGCCGTGGTTGCGCAGCATGAGGAAGTTGGCCTCGCCCAGGTCGGCCTGCAGGCGTGGCTTTTCTTCGTCGCGGAAGGCCACGCCCTCGTACGCGTGGTACGCCAGCGAGCCCAGCACGAAGGTACTTTGCTGGCTGATGGGCAGCACGCCGCCCTTCTGGGCGCTGACGGCCACACCGGCACGCGTGTGGGTGTGCAGCACGCAGCCGGCTTCGGGCCGGACCTCGTGCACGGCGCTGTGGATCACAAAACCGGCCGGGTTCACGGGGAAGGGCGAGTCGTGCAGCTTGTTGCATTGCATGTCCACCTTGATCAGGCTCGATGCCGTGATCTCGTCGAACATGAGGCCGTAGGGGTTGATGAGGAACTGGTGCTCGCCCGGACCCGACACCGATTCGGGCAGTTTGGCGCTGATGTGGGTGAAGACCAGGTCGCTCCAGCCGTACAGCGCAACGAGCCGGTAGCACGCGGCCAGGTCGCAGCGCAGCTGCCATTCTTCGGGGCTGACGCTTTCTTGCAGCGAAGGGATGTTAAGCATGGGGTGTCTCCGATGGTGGGGGTAGGAGACCCCACTGTAGGGCGGGAGGGCGGGCGGGTCTGTCAGGCAGGCTACAGGTGTTGCGCTTTTTGTGAATGCTATGGAAATAATAGCTTTCTAAGTCCATCCATCAAGCGCCAGGGCCGAATTTTTTTCAAATTCCTGTGCCCTGGGGCCCTGCCCGGTCTATCAGCGCCCGCGTCCTTGCTGCTGCCGTATCTGGCGCCGCCCCAGCCAGCCCAGTCCTAGCGCCGCCAGCACCAGCATCCATGGATCGTTCACCGGAATCCCCGTGGAGAGGGCCATCACTTGGAGGTTCAGTGTGATGGTGGAGGACAGGCCGTTGGCGTCCGTGACCTGGATGACCAGGACATAGAGCCCCGGTGTGGTCGGTGTTCCGCTCAGCAGGCCGTTGGGCCCCAAGGTCATGCCCGGGGGCAGGGGGCCGGAGTTCACGGTGAAGGTGTAGGGGCCGGTGCCGCCGGTGACCTGGATCTGTCCGCTGTATGCGGTGTTCGCGACCAGCACGGGCGGAGGGGTGATGGTCAGCGCACCTGTCACGGTGCCTGCACCCAGCAGGTCCAGCTCGCGCCCCAGGGCGTCGGACACTGTGATGGTGAAGCTGTAGGGCGCCGAGCTGGTGGGCGTGCCCGTGAGATCGCCCGTGCCCGACAGGCTCAGGCCCGCCGGAAGAAGCCCTGCGCTGACGAGGAACTGGTAGGGCGCCACACCATCGCTGGCGACAAAGGTCACGCTGTAGGGCACACCCAGCGCCGGTGTGGGAATGCTGGACGGGGTGACGGTGATGTCCTGCGCGGCGGCGCTGGCAGCCCACAGCACCAGGCTGGCAACGCCGATCCATGTGGTGAAACGGCGCACGCCGGTGCGCAGTGCCTGCACCGCGCGGGCCGTCATCGCGCGCCCCCGTTCTTGCGCGCGAGCTGCTGCTCCAGGGCCGAAAGGCGTTCGGCCAGGGCCATGAGTTCTGCATCCTTGGCGGCCAGCTTCTGGTGGAGGGCCTGGACCGTGGCGGCCGCAAGGCCGGCGACATCGCTGGGCGCAAGCGTCCGGGGGCTGGCGCCCACCTGAAAGCGCTGGTGTACATCCTCGGCCATGGGCCCCAGGTGCAGGCTGGCGTTGAGATCGCTCAGGTAGCGCCAGGCATACAGCGGCAGGTTCAACACTTCGCCAAGGACTGCATGGACCGGGGCCGGGCTGATGTCGTGTTTGAGCGTGCGGCTGGAGCCCTGGCTGAGCGTGCCGGCCACCACCAGGCCGCCGCCTGTCTGCATCGACAGCGCATTGCTGCCACTGCCGCTGGGCGCCAGGCTGAAGGCCGAAGCCGTAGCGTGTTGCGTCCAGTACGCGGTGCCTGCGCCATGTGCAAGCCGCGCAGCGATGGCGCCGTTGTTCTCCAGCTCCATCTGCACGCGGGGCAGGGCGGTGGCGCTGGTGTTGTCCACCAGCAGGGCTCCGCTGCCGTCCGCGCGCCGCAGGTGCAACGGGGCAGCAGGGCGCGGCGTGCCCAGGCCCACGCTGCCGTTGCCCGCAATATCAACGCTGGCATGTGGCGCCCCCGGCCGGATGCGCAGGGGAAGGAGGGAGCCGCCGGTGACATCGCGCACGAAGAAATTGGCTTCGTTGCCCGCCACATCCCAGGTCTGGGCTGTGTAGCCGCCGGTGTTGTTCTGCTCTTGCCGCAGCGCCGGGGTGTTGGAGGACAGCACATGCAGATCAAGCACGGGTACGCCGGTGCCCACCCCCACGCGCCCTTGCGGGTCCACAACCAGGCTGTTGGCGGGCGCTCCGGCCAGCCAGCGCACGGGGGTCAAGCTGCCTGTGACATCGTCGATGCCGAGGTAGCTGGCCCCGCCGCTGGCGCTGTCGTTGGCGATGATCTGCCAGTCGTTGCCGGGAAACGCGCCCGCACTGGTGTCTTCAAACTTGATGCGCAGGTTGTTTTCCTTCAGGCGCAGGGTGTCGAAGCCAAAGCTCTCGTTGTTGACGCAGTCAAACCCCATGCAGATGCTGCCTTGCACGATCTGGTCGTCGGCGACCAACTGGTCTTTGGTGGCAAGGCGGAGGGTGCGGGCGGCCTTTGAAGATGGGGCGGACTGCGCGGCGGGGCCGTCGGCTGTATCCCCTTCGCCCGGGGGCAAAAGTGCGGGTGGCAGCACAAACGCACCGCCCGCCACCGACACGTTGCCGGCCAGCATGGCGCCCCTGGGCCCGGCAGCGCTGGAGGCACCCACGGGGTTGGCCGCCACGGGGGTTGCATCGTCGGGCCGCACGGCAGCGGTGGTGGGGGCCAGCGTCAACTCGTAGGTGTAGCGTCCGTCGGGCAAGGGATGGTCTTGCAGCGACAACACCAACGGGCCGGACAGCACCAGGTCCTGGGGCGCATCGCCCTCGCGGGCGATGCGCAGCACGGCGCGGCCATGGGGTGCGGTGGGGGTCCACTCCAGCCGGGTGGCCTGAAGCCGTGCCGCAATGGCGGGGGGCTGCACTTCGCTGCCGGTTTGTGCGTGCACGAGGGGTGGGCTCAGCAGGGATGCCAGGGTGGCGGCAACCAGGGCGGCAGCGCGCGGCCGCAGCCTGGTCAGGAGGGGCAAGCAATGGTGGATTGGCATATTGGCAATCCCTAGCGTGCTGCGGGCGTGGCGGTCTTGGTGGGCACGCCCGAAGCGCCCGGAGCGCCCGTTGGGGCCATCTGCGCTTCGAGCAGGGAGATGCGGGCCCGGATCGCGGCGATGTCTGCCTCGCGCTCGTTCACCTTGCGGGCCAGCGCCTGCACGGCGCCCAGGGTCACGCCGGCCAGATCGCCGGGGGCCAGGCTTTTGTCGTCCTGCCCCAGCTGGAAGATCTTGCGGAAGTCCTCGGCCATGGGGCCAACGTGGCGCTCTTGTGTGGGGCTGGATTTGTAGCGCCAGTGGTAGAGCGGCAGGGCCAGCACTTTCTCCAGCAGGGCGGTGCCATTGACCGGCTCGATGCCGGTCTTGAGCGTACGGCTGGAGCCTGTGCTCAGGGTGCCGGTGATTGCCAGGTTGCCGTTGGCCGCCAGTGTGAACTGGGGGGTGCCAGCGCCCTGGGTCGCCAGCGTGAGCGCGGTGCCTGATGTCATGTCCCAGCCCGTGGCCGGTGCCGTGGTAAAGCGCAGCACGGCTGGCCCGTTGTTGGCCAGATTCAGCAGTGTGCGCGGGGCCGTTGTGCCGCTGGTTTCCTGCACCAGCACCTGGGCCGTGCCATCGGTGCGCCGGACGTGCAGCGCCGCGCCGGGCGAAGCGGTGCCTATGCCCACTGCGCCGGAGGCCGCAATGTCCAGGCTGCTGGTGGGCGCGCCGGGGCGAATGCGCAAGGGCAGGCGCGAGCCGTTGGTGACGTCGCGCACGAAGAAGTTGGCCTCGTTGGCGCCTATGTCCCAGGTCTGCGCCGTGAAGCCGCCTGCCGACGACTGCTCCAGCCGAATGGCGGGGGTGTTGCCGGTCAGTGTGTGCACGTCCAGCACCGGCGTGGCAGTGCGCAGGCCCAGGCGGCCCGTCGAGCTGACGTACAGGCTGTTGCTGGGGGCGCCAGCACTGACGGTGAAGACCTGGCGGTTGGCCGTGGCATCCTCGACCGTGAAATACGATGCCCCGCCCGAGGCGGTGTCGTTGACCCGAATCCGCCAGTCGTTGGCCGGAAAGGTGCCAACGCTGGTGTCGTCGAAATGAATGCCGAGGTTGTTCTCCTTGAGCCGGAGCGTGTCAAAGCCAAAGGATTCGTTGTTGACGCAATCAAAGCCCGCGCACAGGCTGCCCTGCACGATCAGGTCGTCGGCCACCACCTGGTCCTTGGTGGTGAAGGTGCTGCCGGTCTCGGTGGGCAGCACAGGGGCGCCTGGCTCGGCCGCATCCACCACCAACTGGCCCTGAATGACCATGAACGAGCCCGCCGTGATGCGCTGCTGCATCGTGGCCTGGGCCTGGGCGGGGTCCATGGCCGCAGGGGGCTCCAGGCTCAATTCATAAAAATAGCGGCCATCGGCCAGCCCTGCACGCTGGGGCTCCAGCACCACGGGGCCGCGCGCAAACGGCAGGTCGCTGACCGTGCCATCCGGGCGGGCCAGCCGCAGCTTGGCAGCGCCGTGGGGGGCCGCAGCCGTCCAGGTGATGCGGTCAGCCTGGCGCGTGGTGGAGATGGCCTGGGCCGGGGATTGGGCCGCACAGGTGGCAGCCGCGAGGGTTGCCATCAGGGCGATGGTGGCTCGGTGCAGGGGTTTCATGGGGCTTTCTCGAAGGTGGGCATGGGCTGCCCAGGGCGCCAATATGGCCATTGCTGCATCGCGGCATTGCCGCCCGCAGAACCAGCGGCCCATCAATGGCGACGAGTCTGGCCGAGCGATGCCAGATCGTCAATCGAGTAATTGCCAGGGGTTGCGCTGCGCAAAAGCCCTGCGCCTGTGCTCAGCCCGCTTGCGGAATCGGCGCCCGCATGCCCGCGTTGATCAGGTTCCACGCATTGATCACGCCAATGGCAAAGCCCAGTTCGGAGATTTCCGCTTCGTTGAACACCGTCTGCAGCTTGGCGTATTCCTCGTCGCTCGCATCGCTGTGGGGCGTGGCGGTGATGATCTCGGCCCAGCGGAACGCGGCGCGTTCACGTTCGCCGAAGAACGGCGCCTCGCGCCACCCTGCCACGGCGTTCAGGTGGCGCGGGTCCATGCCGTCCTTGACCAGGTAGGTCCAGTGCATGTCCATGCAGTATGCGCAGCCGTTGATCTGCGACACGCGCAGAAACACCAGCTCGGCCAGGCGCGCGCCCAGCGGGCCCTTCTTGATGGTTTCGGAAAGGCTCACCAAGCCCATGAAGGCTTTGGAAGACAGCTTGTGATAGGGCAGGCGGGCGGTGTGTTGGGTGGTCGATGACATGGCGGTTCCTTGGATGTAGGTGGCAATGGTCCGGGGTAGATAAACCTTGGGCATGAAGGCGGCGGTGGTGTTGCTGCCTTTCATACTGGTTAGACGTTGCCAGGTCTGACGCTGTGACACGGGGCGCCAAAAATCTCCAAAGAGATTTCACCCCAGCGTGGCCGGAATGCCCGCCAGCTTGTCCGGATTGCGCACGGCGTAGATGGCCACTATCT
Organism: Acidovorax sp. Leaf73; assembly: GCF_916855635.1. Lineage (NCBI taxonomy): Bacteria > Pseudomonadati > Pseudomonadota > Betaproteobacteria > Burkholderiales > Comamonadaceae > Acidovorax > Acidovorax sp. Leaf73. The sequence continues at coordinate 296,743 of NZ_CAKASI010000003.1, read as the reverse complement.
GCTCCCCGTCCGTCACAAATGCCTGCGCCGATTCAAGGTGGCCATCCACATAGCGCAGCAGCCCCGGCTCGCCATTGATGAGCGCCATGCGGTACGCCACCTGCGCACCCAGGCGGCGGAACAGCGCCCAGTACAGGTTGGCAATGCGAAACGGCCCCACCAGCGGCTTGGGGAAGGACGGTACCTTGCCGCCGCCGTCGCCAATCAGCTGCGCGTCTTCGCTCAGCAGCGCCTCGATGGCGTTGCGGTCGCCACTTTTGGCGGCCAGCATGAAACGCTGCAGCAACTGGTGGTGCACGGCGTGGGGCACCTCAAAGCGTGTGCGCGCCTGCTGCACACGTTCGCTGGCGCGGTGCACCATCTGGCGGCAGCTGGCCTCGGTTTTCCCCAGCTGTGCGGCGATCTCGGGGTAGTCGTAGTCAAACACCTGGCGCAGCAAGAATGCAGCGCGCTCCTCGGGCCCCAGGCGCTCCAGCACGTACATAAACGCCACCGACAGCTCGCCCGCCAGCTCGGCGGCTGCCTCCGGTGTGTTGTGGTGTTGCGCGTCGCCGGTGGTGTGGTCGCGCAGCTCCACCAGCGGCTCGGGCAGCCACCAGCCCACATAGGCCTCGCGCTCGGCCTTCAGTGCCCGCAGCCGGTCGATGGACAGCCGCGTGACCACCGTCACCAGCCAGGCCTCGGCCGACTGCAGCGCGGTGGGGTCCTGGCGGCTCCAGCGCAGCCAGGCGTCCTGCAGCACATCCTCGGCATCGGCGCGCACGCCCAGCATGCGGTAGGCAATGCCGAAAAGGCGGGGGCGCAGGGTGGTGAAGGGGTCGGTGGCGGGTGGGGCGGCGGATGTGGGCTGTGTGGTCATAGTGGTGTGCGTGAGAGACCTGCGGGTCTTTTACAGACGTTGGAGGTCGCTGTCTTGTGACAAGGTCTCCGCAGTCGCTTTTGTTTTGATAGCTGCCAGCGCTTGCTGTATAAGCGCTAGAAGCACTTTTGATCTGAAATGGAAAGGATGCAGAGATGGCCGCTTTGTACGCAACCCAGCGCGCGCAAGCAACCCCGCGCGTGGGCCGGATGGGGAACGGCGCGAAGGCGGCGGTGGCAATGCTCTTGTTCGCGCTGGTGCCGTGGGCGACCCCAGTCCAGGCCCAAACGCAAACACCGCTATCCGCCGCTGGTGTTGCCCAGCCGCTGGAAAACCGCTGCGGCTGGTTTCACAACCCCACCCCCAACAACGCCACCCTGACCGACCGTGATGGCGAGTGGGTGGTCTCCACCCAGGGTGGAGACAGTGCCGAAGGCGACTGGCCCGTGTTCACCGACGCGCAGTGGAAGAAAACCAATGGCCACTATGGCTACGGGTGTGCGTGCATGAAGGTGGTGGTGGACCGCAGCGACGGGCGGGTGCTGCGCATTGCATCAGCCACGGCAAAGCCTTTGAAGGCGTGTCGGCAAGATAGGGCTTTGCCGAAGCCTTGAGGCAGTCGGTAAGCGGATGCCCCCAAAAAATATGCTTGTGGTGCTGCGCCACTCTGCGCAAATATCCGACTGCGGTTCCCAATTTCACCCACCCAAGGAGAGCACCATGTCCCACGCATTGAATTGGTTTGAGATCCCTGTGACCGACTTCACCCGCGCCAAGACTTTCTACGAGACGGTGTTGGGCATCACCATTGCGCCGATGGAAATGGGCACGACCAAAATGGGCATGTTGTCGACCGACCCTACCGCCATCGGTGGCGCCCTCGTGCAGGGCGAGGGCAGCGTGCCGTCGCAAAACGGGACGATGGTGTACCTGAACGGCGGTGATGACCTGGCCCCGATGCTGGCGCGCGTAGCGCAGGCGGGTGGGGCGGTGGTGGTGCCCAAGACGGAGATTGGCAACGACTTTGACTTTTTTGCCCATTTTGTGGACACCGAGGGCAACAAGGTTGGGCTGCACTCGATGAAGTAGTGGGTACCCCGCCCGATGGAAACAGGACCGCCTACGCCACCCGTTCGCCAACACTTCCCGGCTGCGTGAGGCGCTCCAGCCGCGTTAGATACGCCAGCGCCTGCCCATTGCTGGTTCCGCACATTTCCACCGACGGCATCAACCCGCCGCACACCGCCGGTCGCTCAGGCTGCCCAAAAATGCGGCAGCGCGCATCGTCCCCCAGTTGAACGCACCGCACCCCCGCAGGTTTGCCCTGCGGCATGCCCGGGATGGGCGAGCTGATGGAGGGGGCGGTGCAGCAGGCGCCGCAGCCAGGGCGGCAGTTCATGGGTGGTTGCTATTGTTTGCGTAGCTGCTAGCGCTTGTCGGGCAAGCGCTAGAGGCCAATTTGACTCAAATTTTGGCGTTCACTGGCCAGCGGCAGCATCGCCGTGCAGGCGGCTGGATGCCCACAGCACCTGGTCGACCACGGCGCGCACGCGGTCGCGGTGGGCTTGCTGGATGAGGGCGCCGCTGTCGTCAAACGCGCTGCCCGCCGAGCCCAGTGCAAACGCCTTGGGCGCCAGCCAGCATTCGGCGTTGATGAGCAAGGGGGCCAGATGGCTTTGCGAGCGCAGGCCGCCCAGTGCCCCCGGCGACGCGCTGAGCATGCCCACCACCTTGCCGCGAAAGCTCTTGCCGCCGTCCTGCCAGTCAGGGTTGCCTTTGACGGGGCTGGAGGCCCAGTCGATGGTGTTCTTGAGCAGGGCGGTGTAGCTGCCGTTGTACTCGGGCGAGCAGATGACCCAGGCGGGGTGCTGCCACAGAATTTCTTTGAGCCGGATCACGTCGGCGGGCGTGCCCTGGGCTTCGAGGTCGGCGTTGTACAGCGGGATGTCGAAATCCGACAGCTCCAGCAGCGTGACGGTGGCGCCCGCGTCGCGTGCGATGGCGGCGGTGGCGTGGGCCAGTTTGCGGTTGAAGGATTGCTGGCGCGTGCTGCCGGCAAAGATGAGGAGGGAGGGAGTGGTGTGTGGCATGGTGCCTGCGATTGAATCACAGGCGTGCGGCAGGAATCCTGCAAGCGAGGCAGGCCGGGCAGGGTTATTCCGTGGTGTGGCTGCACGGTGTTCGGGGCGGATGTAGCGATCTACGTGCCGCGACCGGCAAGCCGCCCCACCAGCGTCCCCAGCGCTGTGGCAAAGCAACCCAGGCTGAGCAGCGCACGCCACAGGTTGGCGGCATTCCACCGGTCGCGCACTTTGGCCCAGTCGGCGGGCAGGGCCTTGGGGTTCCAGGCTTCTGTTGTGTAGTTCAGGGGCAGGTTGACCTGCTGGGTGAAGAACACGATGCCCAGCAGGTAGGCCACGCCGACCAGGGCCAGCAGGCGCCACCACAGCGCGCGGTGTTCACGCCAGGCCGTGGCCAGGGCCAGCGCGCACCACAGCGGGGGGCCAAAGAACAGCGCAAAGAACAGGGCGTGCCGGACGTTGCGGTTGAAGGCGGACTGCACGGTGGCGTAGGTGGCGCCGTCCATCTGCAACATGGCCAGGTTGACGTTGGCGCTGTAGGTGCCGAAGAACCCCGCCATGAGGCCGAGCCACAACACGGCGAGGGCGTGCGGGATGAGGACGAGCAGGGCAGGCGGCGGGTTGTGGGGGCGTGGGATGGTGGTCATGGCGGGCATGTAGAACGATGCCCGCAGTCTGCCGATGCCCCGCACCCCGCGCCTTATCCTTTGATAAGCCCCATCTCGCTGCGCAGGCGCGACAGAGAGACATCGGTCACGCCCAGGTAGGACGCGAGGTGTTTGAGGGCGATGCGATCCGCCCACTCCGGGTGCTGCTCCAGCAAACTGGCGTAGCGCTGGCGGGCGCTGAGTTGCAAGAACTCCTGCTCGCGCTGCATCTTGCCGTCGAGCAGCGCGCAGAGCACCCGGTGCTCCAGCGCGGCCCAGGGTGCCCAGCCCGCGCTGGGCAGCGGCTCACCTGGATCGATGGGCAAGGGCAGCGCCCACACCACGCTGTCTTCCAGTGGTTCCACGTGAAACATCACCGGCTGATGGCGCAGCGTGGGAGTGATGGGCCAGCACAGGGCGCCGTCCAGAAAGAAGTTCTTGTTGGACTCTGCGCCGTCGCGGTCCAGGTAGTACAGCCGCAGCGCGCCGCGCTCCACCCACCACAGGTGCCGCCAGTGTTCGCCCGCCCGCAGCAGGGGCTGGCCACGCTCCAGCAAGCGCCGTTCGGCGCGTACCCACCAGGTCTCCACGGCCGGAGGCGGGACGCCAAGCAACTCGGTCAGGAAGAAGGTGAGGGGGCTGGAAGCAGACACGGCCTGCGCAAAGTGGGAAAATCGCGGGTTGCCTGCTGGGGCGCCAAGTGCGCCCACCACCAGCAGGGCCGGTGTGCGGCGCCTTTGACAGGGCACCCTAGCGCACCGGGTGTTTTGATTATCGGGCCCGCCAGGCCCCGGAGTGTTCCCATGTTGTACCCCCAGGAATTTGATGTGATCGTTGTCGGCGGTGGCCATGCAGGCACCGAGGCCGCGCTGGCCGCTGCGCGCATGGGCAGCAAAACCCTGCTGCTGACCCACAACATCGAGACGCTGGGCCAGATGAGCTGCAACCCCAGCATTGGCGGCATCGGCAAGGGCCACCTGGTGAAAGAGGTGGATGCGCTGGGCGGTGCCATGGCCTTGGCCACGGACGAGGGTGGCATTCAGTTCCGCATTCTCAACAGCTCCAAAGGCCCAGCGGTGCGGGCCACGCGGGCGCAGGCCGACCGCATTCTGTACAAGGCGGCCATTCGCCGCATGCTGGAGAACCAGCCCAACCTGTGGCTGTTCCAGCAGGCGGTGGACGACTTGATGGTGGAGGGCGACCGCGTGGTGGGCGCCGTCACGCAGGTGGGTATCCGGTTCCGCTCGCGCACGGTGGTGCTCACCGCCGGGACGTTCCTGGACGGCAAGATCCACGTGGGGCTGAACAACTACGCGGCGGGCAGGGCGGGTGACCCGCCTGCCGTGTCGCTGTCGGCACGCCTCAAGGAGCTGAAGCTGCCCCAGGGTCGCCTGAAGACCGGCACGCCGCCCCGGCTGGATGGGCGCAGCATCGACTTCTCGAAGTGCACCGAGCAGCCCGGCGACGGCATGCCCGGTGGTGTGAACGAGGGCACGGTGCCCGTGTTCAGCTTCATGGGCAACGCAGAAATGCACCCGCGCCAGATGCCTTGCTGGGTGACGCACACCAACGAACGCACGCACGAGATCATCCGCAGCGGATTTGACCGCAGCCCCATGTTCACCGGCAAGATCGAGGGCGTGGGCCCGCGCTACTGCCCGAGCGTGGAAGACAAGATCAACCGCTTTGCCGACAAGGACAGCCACCAGATCTTCCTGGAGCCCGAGGGGCTGACCACGCACGAGTTCTACCCCAACGGCATCAGCACCAGCCTGCCATTCGACATCCAGTACGAGCTGGTGCGCAGCATGGAGGGGCTGGAGAACGCGCACATCCTGCGCCCCGGCTACGCCATTGAGTACGACTACTTCGACCCCCGCTCGCTCAAGAGCAGCTTCGAGACGCGGCAGATCCAGGGCCTGTTCTTTGCCGGGCAGATCAACGGCACCACCGGTTATGAAGAGGCGGCGGCCCAGGGCCTGTTCGCAGGCATCAACGCCGCACTGCAGTGCCGGGGCGACGCGCCTTGGCTGCCTGGCCGCGACGAGGCCTACCTGGGCGTGCTGGTGGACGACCTGATCACCAAGGGCGTGACAGAGCCCTACCGCATGTTCACCAGCCGGGCCGAGTTCCGCCTGCAGCTGCGCGAGGACAACGCGGACATGCGCCTGACGGAAGCAGGGCGCCGCATGGGCTTGGTGGACGACGCGCGCTGGGATGCGTTCAGCCGCAAGCGGGACGCTGTTTCACGTGAAACAGAACGCCTGAAAGCCACCTGGGTGAACCCGCGCAGCCTGCCTGCGGCAGAGTCTGAACGGGTGCTCGGCAAGAGCATTGAGCATGAATACAACCTGTTCGAACTGCTGCGCCGCCCAGATGTGAACTACACCGACCTGATGTCCATGGATGGTGGCAAATACGCGACCAACGATGTTTCACGTGAAACGCTGGGCGATTTGAGCGAACCCGTGGTGGAGCAGGTAGAGATTGCCGCCAAGTATTCGGGCTACATCGACCGGCAGCGAGATGAGGTGGGGCGCGCCGCGCACTTTGAAAAGCTGCGCCTGCCTGCCGAGCTGGACTACATGCAAGTCACCGCCCTGAGCATCGAAGCCCGCCAGGTGCTCAGCCGCCACCGGCCCGAAACCCTGGGCCACGCCTCGCGCATCACGGGCATCACGCCGGCGGCGATCTCGCTGCTGATGGTGCATCTCAAGAAGGGCGGGTTCAAGGAGTTTGCGGTGGCTGCGGCTGCCAAGGCAGAAGGGGAAGTGGCGGCATGACGATGGCAGTGACAAACGACAGCTTGCGCCAACAGCTGCAGGCAGGGGCCGATGCCTTGGCCCTGGGTCTGACCGACGCCCAGATTACCCTGTTGATGGATTTTCTGGCCCTGCTGCAGAAGTGGAACAAGGTCTACAACCTGACCGCTGTGCGCGATCCGCAGGAGATGATGACGCACCATCTGCTGGACAGCTTGGCCGCTGTGCCGCCGCTGCGCCGCCATGTTGCTGTGCTTGCAGGGGAGGGCCACCACGCTGTGCGCTTGCTCGACGTCGGCTCGGGCGGAGGTTTGCCCGGTGTGGTGTTTGCCATCTGCTGCCCGGATGTGGATGTGAGCTGCGTAGACACCGTGGGCAAAAAGGCTGCGTTCATCCAGCAGGCGGCGGTGGCCCTCAAGCTGCGCAACCTGTATGGCGTGCACGCACGGGTCGAGACGCTGACGACCCCCTTTGACATCATCAGCTGCCGCGCCTTTGCCTCGCTACCCGATTTTGTGACCTGGTCGCGGGCTGCATTGGTAGCGCCGCACGGGGTCTGGCTGGCCATGAAGGGCAAGCACCCCGAGGATGAAATTACGGCCCTGCCCACCGATGTGTCGGTGTTTCACGTGGAACAGCTCACCGTCCCAGGCCTCGACGCCGAGCGCTGCATCATCTGGATGAAGCCGGTCTGACCGTCGGCCGCTAGCTTGTCAGCGGCCGGGGCGGGGTGGTCGCGTAAACTCGGCACCTCACTTCGGGTGCATCCATCTGCGCACCCGTCCAGCACACCGGGAGAGATCATGTTCGGCATCGCAGACTACGGCGCCTTTGTCGCCGCCATTGTGTTGTTCCTGCTCATTCCGGGCCCCGGCAATCTGGCGCTCATCACCTCCACCAGCAAGGGCGGCGTGCGGGGCGGCCTGGCGGCCACGATGGGGGTGATCGCGGGTGACCAGGTGTTGATGTGGGCCGCGGTGGCCGGTGTGGCGGCGCTGCTGGCCACGTACCCCACAGCGTTCAATGCAGTGCAGTGGTTGGGCGCGGCCTACTTGGCTTGGCTGGGCTTCAAGATGCTGACGGCCAAGCCCGGCGCGCAACCCATCCTCAACATCCAGCCGCGCCACTACTTCAAACAGGCTGGCCTGATCACCTTGCTCAACCCCAAGGCCATCGTGTTTTACATGGCGTTCTTCCCTCTGTTTGTGGACCCGGCCCGGCACCAGGGCTTGCTGACCTTTGGCGTGATGGCGGCGACGGTGGCGGTGCTGACGTTTATCTACGGGTTGGTCGCCGTGCTGCTCACGCACCACCTGGCCGAGCGCATGCGTGCCAACCCGCGCATCGGCCGCGTGCTGGAGAAGGTGGCGGGCGTCTTTCTGATCGGCTTTGGCATCAGGCTCGCCATTTCCAAATAAAACAACGACAACAACAACACGGACTGCAACACCCACATGGCCAAAATTTTCTGCGTTGCCAACCAAAAGGGTGGCGTTGGCAAGACCACCACCACCGTCAACCTTGCTGCGGGCCTGGCCAAGATCGGCCAGCGCGTGTTGATGGTGGACCTGGACCCGCAGGGCAACGCCACCATGGGCTCGGGCGTGGACAAGCGCAGCCTCGACCTCACGGTGTATGACGTGCTGCTCGAATCCGCCTCGGTCAAAGAGGCTGCCGTGTTGTCGGAAAAATGTGGCTACTGGGTGCTGGGCGCCAACCGCGAACTGGCGGGTGCCGAGGTGGAGCTGGTGGCGCTGGAGCACCGCGAAAAGCGCCTCAAGGCCGCGCTGGCCGAGGCCGATACTGACTTCGATTTCGTGCTCATCGACTGCCCGCCGTCGCTCTCCATGCTCACGCTCAACGGCCTGTGCAGCGCCCATGGCGTGATCGTGCCCATGCAGTGCGAGTACTTCGCGCTCGAAGGGCTGACCGATCTGGTCAACACCATTAAGCAGGTGCACGCCAACCTCAATGCCGACCTGCAGATCATCGGCCTGCTGCGCGTGATGTTCGACCCGCGCATCACCTTGCAGCAGCAGGTCAGCGACCAGCTCAAGGGGCACTTTGGCGAGAAGGTGTTCAACAGCGTGATCCCGCGCAACGTGCGCCTGGCCGAAGCGCCCAGCTACGGCTTGCCCGGCGTGGTGTTTGACCCGGCGGCCAAGGGCAGCCAGGCCTTCGTCGAGTTTGCGCAAGAGATGGTGGACCGCGTGAAAAACATGCCTGCTGCTGCATCTTCCATGGCAAAAATGGCACCTGGCGCTTGATAGACAAGCGCTAACTGCTATTAAATTGATAGTAATGAAGGCATCCAACATCCTGTTGCTGCCCGGCTGGCAGAACTCTGGCCCCGACCACTGGCAAAGCCGCTGGGAGGCTGTGCACGGCTACCAGCGCGTGGAGCAGCACGACTGGATGCGCCCGCTGCGCGGTGACTGGTCGGCGCGCCTGGAAGAGACCGTGGTCGATGCCGACGGCCCCGTGGTGCTGGTGGCGCACAGCCTGGGCTGCGTTCTAACCGCGTGGTGGGCTGCGCATTCGGCCAACGCGCACCGCGTGTTGGGTGCGTTGCTGGTGGCACCGGGCGATGTGGAGCGGCCCGATCTGGCCGCGCAGATCCACGGCTGGGCGCCCATTGCACGCAAGCCGCTACCGTTCCCGGCGCTGCTGGTGGGCAGCCGCAATGATCCGTATTGCAGCCTGGAGCGCGCTGAGGGTTTGGCGCAGGCTTGGGGCGCTCGCTTCATCGACTACGGCGTGCGCGGCCACATCAATGCCGAATCGGGCCTGGGCGATTGGGACGAGGGGCACGGCTGGCTGATGCAGCTGGCCAACCCGGCATGAGCCGCTGGGCCTTGTGGCGCGTGGTGCGCCGTGTAGCCGTCAGCTACCGAATTTCTCAGTGAACCGATCCATGACCAAAATCAACCTGTCCGCCATCGCCGACCAACTGCCCCGCGCCTGGAGCTCCACCATCGTGGGCCAGGCCGCAGACGCCAACGTCAAGGTGCTGCGCATGGACGATGCGGCCTACCCCGACGAGTCGCACGACTTTGACGAGGCGCTGCTGGTGCTCGACGGCTGCATGCGCCTCGCCCTGCAAGGGCAGGTCACCGAGGTGAATGCGGGCGAGGTGTTCATCGTGCCCGCGGGTGTGCCCCACGCCGTCGCGCCCGGCAGCCATGGCACGCTGGTCATCATCGACCGCTGATTCTTCCCATTCCTTTTTCCCTTTCGCGAGACGCATTTCATGGTCACCAAAAAACCCAAGGGCCTCGGCCGAGGCCTGGAAGCCCTGCTGGGCCCCAAGGTCGAAGAAAAAGTGGAGCAGGCCCAGGCGGCCGAAGCCGGGCTGCCCAGCAGCCTGCCGCTCTCCGAACTGGTGCCCGGCGTGTACCAGCCCCGCACGCGCATGGACGAGGGTGCGCTGTACGAGCTGGCCGAGTCCATCAAGGCCCAGGGCATCATGCAGCCCATCCTGGTGCGGCGCTTGACGGGTGGGGACAACGCGGGCAAGTACGAAATCATCGCGGGCGAGCGGCGGTTCCGCGCCTCGCGCCTGGCGGGCCTGGCCGAGGTGCCGGTACTGGTGCGCGACGTGCCCGACGAGTCGGCGGCGGCCATGGCGCTCATCGAGAACATCCAGCGCGAAGACCTCAACCCGCTGGAAGAAGCCCATGGCCTGCAGCGCCTGGTCAAGGAGTTTGGCCTGACCCACGAACTGGCCGCGCAGGCCGTGGGCCGCTCGCGCAGCGCCGCCAGCAACCTGTTGCGCCTGCTCAACCTCGCCGAGCCCGTGCAGACCATGCTGATGGCGGGCGACATCGACATGGGCCATGCGCGCGCGCTGCTGTCGCTGGACCGCGCGGCCCAGATCACCGCGGGCAACCAGATCGCGGCCAAGAAGCTGTCCGTGCGCGAGGCCGAAGCGCTGGTCAAGAAGATCGGTGCCGAGTTCAGCCTGGTGCCGCAAAAGCCCCAGAAGGAAAAGTCGCGCGACATGAAGCGCGTGGAAGAAGAACTCTCGGACCTGCTCATGGCCGAGGTCGAGGTGCGCGTGAAAAAGCGCGTCAAGCGCCACGGCCGGGTGGAGGACATGGGCGAGCTGGCGATTCAGTTCGGCTCGCTCGAAGCTTTGAATGGCTTGATCGACCGCCTGCGCGGCTGATCGACCGTTGGTTCGGGGCGCGGCGCTGTCGCCGCGCAAACATGCGTGAAATAGCGCACACAAACGGTTTCCACAGGTAACTTGCGCAGGCAAAATGCGTCTGTGCGGGGCCTACACTGCGCTGCGTTCAACACACCCGGGTTGACCGCAAGGCCTCTTCACAGGGCGGCGAAGGTGCCGCCCTGTGGCCCACGATGGTTTGCCGGGTGATCCATGTATCTCCTGGAGCAGACCCCCATGACCTCTTTGCGCTTCGTCCTGACCCCCGCCTGCCTGGCCATTGGCCTGTGCATCGCCAGCTTGGGCGCCCAGGCCCAAACCACCAAAGCCCCCAAAGTCCAGCTGTGGATGGATGTCTCCACCGGCACCATGGCGGGCATGCCTGAGATGGACAGCCTGCCCGGTGGCGGCGGCATGCTCGGCGGCCTGATGGGGGGGATGGGCGGTGGCGCGCAGGGCAGGGCGGGTGGTGGTAACACGTCCTATGGCCACGCCCGCGCCATGTCCATCATGCCGCCGCGTGTCATCGACATCGCCTTGCACAACACCCTGCGCCCCGGCGTCGAAGCCAGCCAGGCCATACCGCCTGGCATGCGCATGGGCGAATCCCTTCCGCTGATCCCACCCCGTGCCCAGCCCACCCAGACCGAGCCGGGCGAGGTGCCGCAGGAATACCAGCAGCACCAGCCCAAGGGCCGCATCCTGCTGTACTGGGGCTGCGGCGCCTCGGTGCGTGCGGGCCAGCCGCGCGTCATCGATCTGGCGCGCGCCAAGCCGACCGACTACGCACAGGCGTTTGCCGGCCGCGCCGTGCCCGACCGGGGGCCGCGCGTGGGCCCGGCCTATGCGCTGTACCCCAACGAACGCAACCAGGTGAGCCTGTCACGGGACAGCTCGCTGGCGGGCGAACACCAGGTGCGCGGCGACGGCGTGCCTGCCTCCATGAAGTTCACGCTGGGTGCGGCACAAGACCTCATGCCCGCCATCGACCTGCGCACCACCGGCAAGCCGCAGGACAGCATGGGCACCAGCTGGCAGCCCGTGCGCAATGCGCGCGCCTACTACCTGCACGCCATGTCGCAGAGCGGGGACGACCTCATCATGTGGTCCAGCGCCGAGACGCCCGACACGGGCATGGGCCTGTTCGACTACCTGTCGCCCGCCACCATCGACCGCTGGCTCAAGGAGCGCGTGCTGCTGCAGCCCGAGACCACGCAGTGCGCCATTCCGCAGGGCATTTTTGCAGGCGGCGGGCGCGACGCCACGCCCATGCTGCGCATGATGGCCTACGGCGGCGAAAGCCACATCGTGCACCCCCCGCGCCCGGCGGACCCCAAGGCCGCGTGGGAGCCCGAGTGGGCCGTGCGCGTGCGTGTGAAATCACACACCATGGCCATGCTGGGCGAAGAGATGCAGGGGCGGCGCGGGGGCATGGGGGCTGCTCCGCCGGCCGCTTCGGGCGGTGCCTATTCGAGCGGCATGGGCGGTGCGCCGACCGGCCAGCAGCCCGCTGGCGACGGCGGTGCGGAATCCGGCAACGCGGGCAACGTGGTCAACCCCGTCAACCTGCTGCGCGGCATTTTGGGCCGTTAAGAATCCATGTTGGCCCTGCGCATGCCCTGGCCCCTGCCCGCGCTGGTCGCGTGGGCGTGCGCGTGGCTGATTTTTGTGGCGCTCCAGCGCGCGGTTCCCCCCGTGGCTGCCTTGCTGGTCGCCTGCCTGCTGGGGACGGCGGCCAGTGTCCTGGGCGACAGCTGGTGGCGACGCGGGCTGATTGCGGCGGGCTTTCCGTTGTCGCTGGCGCTGCTGGGCGCGGCCAGCCTGCCCACCTGGGCCTGGCTGGTGCCGCTGGCGCTGCTGCTGCTGGTCTACCCCCTGAACGCCTGGCGCGATGCGCCGCTGTTTCCCACGCCCCACCATGCGCTGCAGTCGCTGGCCTCGCAGGCTCCGCTGCCGCTGGGTGCCCGCGTGCTGGATGCGGGCAGCGGCGTGGGCGATGGCCTCAAGGCGCTGCGCCACGCCTACCCGGCCGCACAGCTGGAGGGCATCGAATGGAGCTGGCCCCTGCGCCTGCTGTGCGCCCTGCGGTGCCCCTGGGCCCAGGTGCGGCGCGCCGACATGTGGGCCGAGGACTGGAGCCCCTACCGCATGGTCTATCTGTTCCAACGGCCCGAAAGCATGGCCCGCGCCGCCGCCAAGGCCCAGGCCGAGCTCGCAACCGGGGCATGGCTGGTGAGCCTGGAATTTGCGGTACCCGGGGTTCTGCCCTGTGCACAGCTGCGTGCGCCCGGTGGCCGCGTGGTGTGGCTGTACCGCATGCCCCTGAACCGCGTCGAGGCATGAAATGGCACTGTTGGATTGCGATTTGAGCCGTTCGCCACGGTTACAGAAAAGATACAAGCTTTTGCTACATTGCGTCCCTGGCTACAACCCCATACAAAACTACCAAGAAACTCACAGCCAGAGGGGGCTGCCAGCAGCACGTGAACGCGCCGGGAGGGGGCGCACCGGCCGCCAGCACCTTCCTTGTCCGGACCTCCCATCCTGCAGGCCCCACCAGCCTCTACGGCGCACCACTCTGACGGGTGTGCCTGTAGTGCGGTGCCGTCTTGCGCGTGGACATGGCCGGGGTTTTCTGGTGCACCACCGACCGATCTGCAAGGAGCATTCATGACCGCCCATCCATCCCGTTTCCGCCCGCGCCTTCTGTGGGTGCTGGCCCTGAGCGCCGCCCTCACGGGCTGCGCCACCATGCAGAGCCATGACAAGCTGGCGACCGACATGCAGAACGCCGGCCGCAGCGGCGGCATTCCCGCAGCCATCGCCCAGCTCGAAAGCACGGCCAAGACCGAAGAAGAAAAAACCGCGCTGCTCTACAACATGGAACGCGGCGAGCTGCTGCGCATGGACCGCCGCTACCCCGACAGCACCAACGCCTTCCTGCTGGCCGACAACAAGGTCAAGGAATGGGAAGAAACCGCCAAGACCAACCCCAGCAAACTCATGGGCACCGTGGGTGCTGCGCTGATCAGCGAACGCCTGAAGGTCTACGAGGGCCAGGACTATGAAAAGGTGTGGGTGACCACGCGCCTGGCGCTCAACCGCATGGCCGTGGGCGACTTTGAAAACGCCCGTGTGGACATCAAGCGCACCCACGAGCGCGAAGCCATCATTGCCGAGTTCCGCGCCAAGGAAACCCTGGCCGCTGAAGAAGAGGCCAAGTCCAAGGGCGCCACCTCTGGCGGCAAGGAACTCAACGGCTACCCCGTCGAGACGCTGAACGATCCCGAAGTGCTGGCGCTCAAGAACGGCTACCAGAACGCGCTTTCGCACTACCTGGCCGGTTTTCTGTACGAAATGCTCAATGAGCCCGGCCTGGCCGCGCCCGGCTACCGTAAGGCCATCGAGCTCAAGCCCGAAACCGGCGTGCTCGAAGAAGGCCTGCGCGGCCTGGACACGCGCACGGGCTTCACCTGGAAGCGCCGCCAGCGCATGACCGATGTGCTCTTCATCGTCGAAGCCGGTGACGCCCCGGCGCGCAAGCCCAAGGCCTTCACCATTCCCGTGCCCACGGGCCGTGGTTTGGTCACGGCCAGCATCTCCTACCCCGTGATCGAGCCGTCTTCCGATCCACTGCTGACCACCATCTCCGCTGCTGGCACCGACCTCAAGCTGGAAAAAGTGGTGGACGTGAACGTGATGGCGCGCCGCGCGCTCAAGGACGAAATGCCCGGCATGGTGCTGCGTGGCTTCACCCGCGCCGTGGCCAAGGGCGTGCTGCAGAACGAACTGCAAAAGCGCGGCGGCCTCATCGGCGGCATCATCGGCGCGGCCGCCTCGGTGGCCACCGAGCAGGCCGACGACCGCATGTGGCGCATGCTGCCCGGCCGCGTGTATGTGGCCCGTGGCTACCTGCCGCCCGGCGAGCATGTGGTGAGCGTGAATGGCCGCCAGCTGCCCCAGCCCATCAAGATCGACGGCCAGTACGCCCTGGTGCCCTTGCGCATGTATGAAAACAGCGTGCTGACCGGCGACGTGGCCACGCTGGGCCAGCTGCCCACCGTGGCGGCGGCACCGCAGCCCGCCGCAGAGCCTGCCACCACCGTGCGCACGACGACGACCACCACCACCCGCACGCGCTCGGTGCCCAAGTCGGCGGTCAAGTCCACCTCGGCCACGCCTGCCGCCAAGAACTGAAACCGAACATGTCCCATTTTCAAGGAGCCTCTGGCATGAGAACCCGTTTTGCCCTTGCCGCCGCCGCACCCGCCGTTGCGTGCGCGGTCCTCGCGATGACCCTGGCCACCGCTGCCCGCGCCCAGCTGCACGACCCGGCCACCCCGCTGGCCGTGGCGTCCAAGGTCGCCCTGCGTGGCGAAGCCAACAGCATCGCCGTGCGCGAGATGCGCATCGTGCGCAAGAACGACATCCTGGTCGTGCAGGCCGACATGGCCAACATGGGCCGCACCGACCGCACCGTGTTCTACCGCTTCAAGTGGCTGGACAACGTGGGCAACCAGGTGGGCGATGGCGAATCCTGGAAGCAGATGAGCGTGCTCGGCCTGGGCCAGCAGACCGTCAAGAGCGTGGCGCCCACCTCTGCGGCTGTCGATCTGCGCCTGGAAATGAATGTGGAGCCGCGCTGATCGCGCCGCGCCAATCCCTGTTTGAGTGAGGAGTAAACCAACATGAACACCAAGAACCGCATCCAGCGCAGCGCGCTGGTCCTGGCCTTTGCGGCCAGCACCCTGGCCCTGTCGGCCTGCCAGAACCTGTCCTCGCCCACCGTGCGTTTTGACCGCCAGGTCAACTACGGCGATGCCAAGGCCGTCGAGCTGGTGACCAACGAATTCGGCTCCACCGACCTGCAGATGATTGCCGAGAAGATGACCGGCGGTTTGCTCGAAACCGGCATCTTCCAGGGCCGCCCCACGGTGACGATCTCCACCGTGAAGAACAAGACCAGCGAATACATCGACACCACCAACGTGATGAACTCGATCCAGACCTCGCTGGTCAAGTCGGGCAAGGTGCGTTTCGTGCGCTCCATCAACGAGATGCAGGCCGGTGTGGACGAGCTGCAGCGCCAGAACCAGAGCGGCCTGTACAAGCAAGGCACCACCGCCAAGGTCGGCCAGATGACAGCCGCCAAGTACAGCATGGAAGGCGAGCTGACCAGCATCGTCAAGCAGAACAACGCGACCAAGGACGTGTACTACAAGTTCACGCTCAAGCTGTTTGATGTGCAGGAAGGCACGATCGAGTGGCAGGACGAGAAAGAAATCAGAAAGACCAGCAAGCGCTGATCTGCCCCAAGGAGCACACCATGCAACGCAGAACCACTCTCCACACGGCCCTGGCCGTGATCGCGGCCACCACGCTGGCCTGGGGCACGGGCGCGCAGGCGCAGCAGCCGGGCGCAGCGCCCAAGATCGCCGTGACCGACCTGGCCTATGCCCAGCGCGTGTCCGAATACTTTGTGGCCGGCACCTACCAGCGCAGCAGCCAGATGAGCGCAGGCGGCAGCCACAGCGGTGGTTACAGCCACGGCCCCTATGGCGGTGGCGGCTCGCACTCGGGCAGCCACTCGATGCAGGCGTCCGAGCAGGCCAGCGGCACCTACGTGGCCGGGCGCTACAGCTACATCGAGCAGCGCGAGCTGGGCGGCTACACCAACGACATCAAGGGCGCCATCCTGCAGGGCACGTACTTCCGCCTGATCCAGGGCAAGGGCTTCGACGCTGGCAAGCCCCAGCCGAGCAAGGCCGAGCAGGTGCTCAACCAGGTGCAGGGCGGCAAGATGGCCACGCCGCAGGTTCAGCCCCAGGTCAACGACGTGATCAGCCGCATCAAGAAGGGCGAGTTCAACGGCGCCGACTACGTGCTGTTCGGCGTGGTCTCCAGCATCGACTTCACCGACGCGCTCTCGCCCCTGCAAGGCACCACCAGTGCCACGCGCCAGTACGGCCTGCAGCTTCTGGCCGACTTCTCGCTCATCAACACCAAGACCTACGAGATCAAGGCCGCGTTCTCCGCCCAGGGCGAAGGCAACGACACCAAGATTTTGTCGATCCGTGGCGACATCGCCCCTCCCAACCGCGCCAAGGTGATGCGCGAAACCTCGCTGTCGCTGGCGCAGGACGTGTACCAGCAGCTCGCCATGCAGCTGGGCTACACCGACGCCAACCTGTCGCGCGGCGTGCGCCCGCCCGTGGTCTACCAACAGGGCGGCCAGCCCATGCCCATGCCGCAGCCCCAGCAGCCTGAGCAGGTCATCATCTTGAAGTAGCAGGGGTGGCAACCCCGTGAGGCGCTGCCACTCGGTGCCGACCGCCGGGGGCTGCAGCCCCTTGCTCGGCATCTCGCGCGGGGCGGAGCACCCGTAGCAGGTGCAGCGCCCGGGGTGGTCGCAGTCATGCCAGACTGTGGCCTGTGCTCAACGTAAAACACCTTTCTGCTTCTACTGCACCTTTGCGGCCCCTGGCCAACCCGGTGCTGGCGTTTTTCGTCGCCACGGCCATTGCCGTGGTGCTGGGTGGCTGCGCCTCGCCCCCGCCGTTCTATGCGGCGGCAGCGTCTGAATCGCTGGTGAATGTGTACGGGCCAGAGGCTTCCACAGAGACGCCCACGGCGCCTGCACAGGCCAATGCACAGGAGGTTCCTGCGGTCACCCAGACGCCACCCCCTGCGGAGCGCTTTGCACTGCGGCCCTTGCCAGGCGCTGATGGCGCCACGCTCCTGGCCCTCACGCGCAGCGAGCGCACCGCCTCGCTGCGCTATCGCGTGATCGTCATACCCGGCTCCGGCTGCGCGGGCATGGGGCCGATTGCGGACCGCTACTTTGCCGGCCTGCTGCATGCCCAGGTGCTGGTGTTGCACAAGCCCGGCGTGGACCCGCAGGCGCGCACGGCGCCCGCAGACTGCGCACGCGATTTCGTGCAGCAAGACCGCCTCTCCAGCTGGCTGGCCCACGCCCGTGCGGCGTTGGTGGCAGATGCGCAGCAACGCGCACGCGAAGGCGCACCCGCGCTGCCGCAACTGCTGGTGGGCATCTCCGAAGGCGCCGAACTGCTGCCCGCCCTGGCACCCGAGGTTCCGCAACTCGCGGGCCTGGTGGTGCTGGCGTCCAGTGGCCTTGATCCGCAGGAGGCGGGAGCCCTGCAAGCCCAGCGCCTGGGGGCGCAAGCCGACTGGGAGGAACTGGGCCGCATGGTGGCTGGACGCCGCCCCGACAGTGCCGTAGCGCAGGGCCGCAGCCTGGGCTACTGGCGCGACCTGTGGAACTGGTCCTTGACCCTGCCGCTGGTGCGAAGCCCCTGGCCGTTGCTGCAGGTGTGGGGTGGCGACGATGCGCTGGTGCCCCTTGCGGCCTATGAGCGTTTTGCAGAGCTGGCCTCCTTGCGCACCGTGCCCTATTGCGCGCGCCGCCTGGACGGCGCCAACCACGGCTTGCAGCGCGGTGCGGGGCCGCTCACAGACGGCGTGCAGCTGGTCTGGGCCTGGATCGAGCAATGGGCGCGCAACCCGGCCTCAGGGCTGTGCGCGCCGCTGCTGGACCGGCCCCTGATGCTGTTGCCATCAGTGGGCGTTCCCTGAGCCAGGATCGCACCGCAGCCAGCTCCGCTGCTGCCGATGCGGTAAAAAAAGGACCCTCAGCCCGACGGTGGCCCTTGCGGCCCGGGAGGGACGGGATTGGCAAGGGCCTGCGCCTGCAGCCAGGCACAGAACACATCCAGCCGGGGCAGGGGGCCGCTGGTGCGGCGGCGCACCACGTAGTCATAGCCGGAGGCCACAAAACCCAGCGGGGCCACCAGCCGCCCCGCCAACACGTCGTCCATCACCAGATGCCAGGGGGCCACGGCAATGCCCAGCCCGCGCACGGCGGCCTCCAGCGTGAAGTAGTAGTGCTCGAACTCGGGCCCCGCCTGTGAAGACGTGGGCAGCGGCACGGTAGCGCCCACCGCTGCCCCCCACATGGCCCAGGCATTGCGCCGCGTGCGGGTGTGCAGGCGCAGGGGCGCCAGGGCAAGGTCCGCCAGGTCGGTGGGTTGCTGCAGCGCCACCCGCTGCGCCAGTTCGGGGCTCAGCACCGGGCCCAGGTGTTCGGGGAACAACCGTTGTTCCTTGCTGGTATCCCACGCCCCGGTGGCCTCTTCGGCAGTGATGGTCAGGTCGCCGTGCATGCGGCCCTCGCCGGTGCCAGCGTCGGTGGTGCGCAGGCGCACCTCGATGCCCGGGTGCCGGGCCTGGAAGTCGAACAGCCGGGGGATCAGCCACTTCACGGTGAAGGTGCTGAAGCAGGCCACGTCCAGCGGCCCCCGGCGGGTGTCGCTGACCTCGCGCACCGCATCGGCGATGTGGGCAAAGGCGGTGGTCAGCACCGGCTGCAGCACATGCGCTGCCGGGGTGAGGGTAGGGCGGGCCTTGGTGCCGTCAAACAGGGCCACGCCCAGGTGCTGCTCCAGCTGGCGCACCTGGCGGCTGATGGCGCCGGGCGTGACTGCCAACTCGTCCGCCGCCGCCGTCATGCGGCCGAGGCGGGCGGCGGCCTCGAACGCGCGCAGGGCACTCAGTGGGGGCAGGCGATGGCTCATATATGTGATTTTAGAGCACATAAATCCAGCCAAATCATCGCTTTTCAATCCAAAAATTGATAGCAAAAATGGATGAAATTTCAAGCGCTAGACCCTTGAATTGCTTGCAAATTGGCAAGCGCTGGTTTGAATGTCTTTATTTGATTTGAATGAACATAGGAAAACCGATGCCCTTTATCCGCACCAACGTCCCGCAGGACACCCCAGCCGCGATGCGCAATGCCATCGTTCAAGGCATCCACCAAGCGCTGGTAGACGCCATCGGCATGCCGCCGGACGAGCTGTTCAACCTGGTGGCTGGCTACGCCCCCGGCGAATTTGCCTGCAGCCCCACCTTCAACGGCGTGGCGCGCTCTGACCGCGTGGTGGTGGTCGAGATCACGCTGCGGCGCGGGCGCAGCGACGCGATGAAGCGTGCCCTCTATGCCGCCATCGCGCGCAACCTGCAGGCCACGGCGGGCGTGGCCCCGGCCGACGTGTTCATCTTCATGCACGAGAACGACTATTCGGACTGGTCCGTGGGCCATGGCCGGTTTGCAATGGACCTGGTGCAGAACAAGGCCGCAGCCTGAGCTGTGGCACCCGCTACCGGGGCCGGAACATCCTGAACAACTGCTCCGGCCCCACGGTGAAGTAATCGGCCGGGCCCCCGCCGCGCAGGATGTGGCCTGCGTTCGCCGTGTCGTACACCCCGTCCTTGAGCAGCGCCTTGTCGATGTGCACGGCCACCACCTCGCCCAGCACCAGCCAGGTGTCCACCGGGACGCCGTCCACGCCCTGCAGCTGCAGGATCTGCGTGCTGCGGCATTCAAAGGTGACCGGACTTTCGGCCACGCGCGGCGGTGCGACCAAAGTGGAGGGCAGGGGGGTGAGGCCCGTCAGCGCGAACTCGCTGACCTCGGGCGGCACAGCGGCGCAGCTTTGGTTCATCACGTCGGCCAAATCGCGCGTGGCCAGGTTCCACACGAATTCGCCCGTCTCCTGCACGTTGCGCACCGTGTCTTTGAAGCCGATGCTGGCAAAGCCCACGATGGGCGGCACGTAGTTGAAGGCGTTGAAAAAACTGTAGGGCGCCAGGTTTGTGGCGCCCTGCGCGTTCTGCGTGGAGATCCAGCCAATGGGGCGCGGTCCCACGATGGCGTTGAACGGGTCGTGCGGCAGGCCGTGGCCCAGGCGGGGCTCGTAGCTGTGGATGTCATCGCGGCGGGGTGGGGCGGTGGTCATGGGGGTGCAGTGAGGTGGATGGGGATGTGCACGCTGCAGCGGGTGTTCCTTTCACCGCGCAGTCTCCGGGTCGTACATTACCTCCGGCTTCTGCGGGAGGCAGTCACCGGGATTTCAAAGATGCTACTGAAGTAATAGCTAAAAGCGCCTTATGGTCAAGCGCTAGGGGGCTATTTCTATCAAAAGGGGTGGCGCCCACTGGCGCAGTGGCTTTGGCGGTGATCAACACGTAAGACCGAAGGCCAGGGCTATCAGCCGCCCCCATGCCCGGGTGGCAGGCCGCAAAGGCTCCGCCCAAAAAAATGGACCCGCGAGGGGTCCATGGGTAGTCGGCGATTTCGCGTCACCGCCGAGGTGCCGGCAGCGCCTTATTTCTGGAACAGCACCAGCTGAGTCTCTGTCGGGGCCATGCCGCCCCTTTCGGCGTTCATTGTTACTT
Source organism: Acidovorax sp. Leaf73 (assembly GCF_916855635.1). NCBI lineage: Bacteria > Pseudomonadati > Pseudomonadota > Betaproteobacteria > Burkholderiales > Comamonadaceae > Acidovorax > Acidovorax sp. Leaf73. The sequence continues at coordinate 275,969 of NZ_CAKASI010000003.1, read as the reverse complement.
CGTAGCGTGTGCCGGGTAGCGGTATTTGCGATGTGAAGCTGAACGAGAAGTCACCGTTGCCATCTGCCTGCACACGCTGCGACAGCAATTCCTGGTTCAGGCCAAACGCGCCGACGAGCGTGCCGACCGCATTCACCTTGACATCCACCACCGCGCCAGGCACGGTGCGGCCGCGCACGACCACGGCGCCTCTGTCCACTGTGGCATGGTTGGCGTGGCTGGTCACCTGCAGCTGCACCGTGGTGGGCGCGGCATTCACTTGCGAAGCGATGTTGAAGGTCCAGTTCTGGCGCATGCCGTTGCCTACCAGGTCCCGGGCGGTCACTTCGACCGGATACCGGCCTGTGGGCAGGTCAGCGCGGTAGGTGAAAAACTGCGGCGTGACCTGCGAGGCGGACGTGACATCGCGACCCGCGATCACGATGCGAACGCTTTTGGGGTCTACACCCACACCACCGACGTCATCAAACGTGCCGGACACCGACGTGGCCGCACTGCGCGGGACCGTTTCCCCGTCGCGCGGCGACACGTGGCGAATCACCGGCGGCTTGGCATCGGCGATCAAAGGCTGGGTCAGGGTTGACGAAACCGTGCGGTCCCCGACACGCAAGGTGGCGACCGTGGGCCGCGATGGCGCCAAGTTGTCCATGCGGCGGATGGTGTACGCGCCCTCATACACGCCGGGCGATACCTCGCGCATCGGCACGTTGTCGATGACACCGGGAATGTCGAAATCCGCCCGGCCTCCGGGCGCGCCGTTCAGCGTAAAGCGCAATTCCGCGCCGGGCTCCATCTTGTCAATGGGGGCGACCGAGAAACGGTCGATCTTCAGTCCGGGTGGCGGTGCGGCCACCACGTTGCGGTCACCAATGTTGGCCGGAAGCGTGTAGTTGCTGGTGATGGTGCGGTTGCGCACCTTCAGCGTGGCGCGCACGGAACTGCCTTCATTGAGCCGGTCCTGGCGGCGGACTGTGTAGCTGCCCGTGTACACGCCCCGTTCTGTTTCCTGCAGCACGATGGCGCGGGGCACGCCAGCCACACGGAGCTGAACCTTGCCCCGCGGTGTGCCTTCTACCGTGAACTGCAGGTCGGCGCCGGCCCGCAGACCGTCGTCTGTCGCTACCTGCAGTGATCGCAATTCAGGGGCGGCGGGCTGCGCCATGACCGTACCTGGAACGACCATCAGGGCGCTGGCGACGGGAAGAAGCAGGAAAAGGGCTGCCACATGGTGGCGAATCTGTTTTGTCATGGGGTTCAAACCTGGTGCTAGGGATGAACTCACTGTGGGCGCAACACATGTTTCCAAACGTAGGCGGGCAGCGACAAGTTCGAAGGACAAGACGCCGTTGGCGCGTCAGGAGCGCGCCGTTTTGAGCCCTTTCACGCGTGCGTAGGCCGGTGGTGCAGCCTTGTACAGCCTCTATTGCACAGGCGCCGGGTGTTGCTGCCCCAGAAACCGCCCCGGTGGCTGCCCCACCGACTTGCGCACCATCGCGCTGAACGCACTGGGGCTGTAGCCCAGCTCGGCGGCGATCTGGCCCATGGGCATGCGCCCGGCAGCCAGCGACACGGCCTTGGCCAGGATGACCTGCTGGCGCCACTGGGTGAAGGTGCTGCCCAGTTCGGAACGGAACAGCCGCGCCACGGTGCGGGGGCTGGCGCCGGTGTCCTGCGCCCAGTCGGCCAGGGTTTCATGGCGCGTGGGGTCGGCCAGCACGGCCTCGCACAGGTGGCGCAGACGCTTGTCCTGGGGCAGGTCTACGCCCAGCTTCACGGCGGCGGCGCGGGCCAGTTCATCGCGGATGAGGGCGCTCAGGTGCTGCTCGCGCAGCCGCTGGGCGGGCGTGAGAGCGGGGCCGCCGTCGGGCGTGGTGGGCATCTCGCGCACCAGCGAGCGCAGCAGGTCGGACACCTCCAGTACGCGGCACTGGCGCCAGGCGGCTGAATCGTCTTCGCCGCGATGACTGGGGCCGGCGCCATCGCCGCCGAGGGCGCCCGGGCCGCACCGGCCGCGCGGCTGGTGGAAGTACAGCGTGCGCAGGTCGGCGTCTTCCACCATGGTCACGGCATGTTCCACGCCGGGTGGAATCCAGAGCGCGCGCGACGGCGGAACGATGTAGGTGCCGTGGTTCACCGTGAGCCGGATCACGCCCGTGGTGGAGATCGCCACCTGCGCCCAGGGGTGGCTGTGGGGCATCACCTGGGTGTCGGCGGCCAGCCAGCGCAGCTTGGCGCGCACCGGGCGGGCGGGGGTAGGCACAAACAGCTCGGGCGTGAGCGAGCCCACGTACGACATCCCGCGCCCCGCTCCGCGCGAGCTCCCGCTTTTTGGACGGGGCACAACCTGGGCGGCAAAGTGCTCCACCACCGGCTCGGGGGATGGGGCGGGTGCGGCGGCGGGGTTTGGCATGTTTGCGATAGAAGTTGGCCGCCTATCGTAAACCTGCCGAAGCCTGCGTGCCTAAGATCAAGCCCATGACCGCTTCATCCTCTGGCGCCACCGCCAACCCTGTGCCCTTGCGGCAGGACGCCCGCACCATCGGCCTCGTTGGCCTGGCCCATGGCAGCTCGCATTTCTTCCACATGCTGCTGCCGCCGCTGTTCCCGTGGCTGATCGGCGAGTTTGGCTTCAGCTATTCCGAGCTCGGCCTGCTGGTGTCGGTGTTTTTTGTGATCTCGGGCGTGGGCCAGGCGCTGTCGGGCTTCATCGTGGACCGCGTGGGCGCGCGGCCGGTGATGTTTTTTGCGCTGTCGAGTTTTGCAGCAGCGGGCCTGGCGGCGGGCACCGCGCAGGGCTACTGGGGCCTGTTGCTGGCGGCCGCGCTGGCCGGTCTGGGCAATGCGCCGTTCCACCCGGTGGACTTCACGATCCTGAACAAACGCGTGTCGCCGCAGCGTCTGGGGCACGGCTTTTCGGTGCACGGCATCAGCGGCAACCTGGGCTGGGCCACGGCGCCGGTGTTCATGGCGGGCATTGCCACGGCCACGGGCTCGTGGCGCACGGCCTGCCTGTGCGGTGGGCTGTTCGCCCTGGTGGTGCTGGCCATCATGGTCTGGAACCGCGATGCGCTGGACGACCGCCAGGGCGCCTGGGCGCACCAGACCAAGGGCGGGGCCGGGGCGGCGAAGCCCGAGCACCCCATGGCCTTCCTCAAGCTGCCCTCGGTGTGGCTGTGTTTCTCGTTCTTCTTCTGGAGCACCTGTGCCCTGAGTGCCATCCAGAGCTTTGCCAGCCCCGCGCTGCAGTCCATGTACGGCCTGCCGCTCAGCATCACGGCCATGGTGGTCACGGGCTACATGCTGTGCGGCGCGGTGGGCATGTTGATCGGCGGCTTCCTGGTGGGGCGTGTGCAGCGGCTGGAGAAGATCATCTCGGTGTGCCTGCTCGGCTCGGCCGCGCTGCTGGTGGTGGTGGGCCTGGGCTTTTTGCCCGGTATGGCGGCGGTGGTGGTGGCTTCGGTGGCCGGGCTGGGCACAGGCCTGGCCGGCCCTTCGCGCGACATGCTGATCAAGCGCGCTGCGCCCCCGGGCGCCACGGGCCGTGTGTACGGTACCGTGTATTCGGGTCTGGACCTGGGCTTTTGCCTGGCCTCCCCGGTGTTTGGCGCCATGCTGGACCACGGCATGACCTCAGGCATCTTCTACGGCTCGGCCTTTACGCTGGCGCTGAGTGTGGTGTCGGCGGCGCTGGTGGGGGTGGGGGTTGCGGCACGGGCTGTCAGGCCCCTGGCGACGGCGGTCTGAAGGACGCTGGGGCAGCTACGGGCACTCCCGCCGCGCTGGCGAGGCTGTCGAGAGACAGGTCGAACGCGTTCTAATGCCAGGCTGAACGCGCGCCCCGCGCCGGTAGCCCCAGCCGGGGCTTGGCCGCAACGGAGCTTGCTGCTTTTGGTCACCAACCCTTCATTGCCCTGTTCGTACACACCCATGCGCAAGATTGCTTTGGAATCCATCGCGGCGGGCACCTTCGCTGCGCTGGCCATGATGCCGGCGGGCTGGCTCTTTCGGCTGCTGGAGATGCGCGTCGGGCACTACGGCCCCAAGTTTGCGGCCCTGTACCTTGCGCAGCCCGGGCCCGTCGCGCTATTCGTTCAACACCTGGTTCTAGGCTGGGTGTCTGCCCTTCCCCTGGTGCTGTTGCCACTGCACCGTATGGCCACAGGCGGGGCGCTGGGTGTGGGTGCTGTCTACGGTGCACTTTATTACGCAACCGTCAACTCGCTGGCGCTCCCGATCTACTTTGGTGACCGATTGCCCTGGAGCCTGGGGCTGGCCGTGGTGCTGCCGAGCCTGGTGGTGCACGTGGTTTTTGGTGTGGCGGTGGCTTTCGGAGTGCTGGCGATGAGGCGCAGGGGCGGGGGTGGACGTTAAAAATCGTCGCGGTCGATTTGCAGCCGACGATCTCTCAGTCCGACAGCTCTTAGGCTCCCGCATACTCCTGCCATGCCATTTCCCCTTGAAGAACGCCGCGCCTTGCTCAACGTGAAGGGCGTGGGGCCGACCGTCGTCGCCCGGCTTGAACAGATGGGCTTTGAGTCGCTGGCGCATCTGGGCAAGGCCAATGCCCTGGACATTGTTTCCACGGCCTCGGCCATGGTGGGCTCCACCTGCTGGAAGAACAGCCCCCAGGCCCGCGCAGCGATCCAGGCGGCCATTGCACTGGCCCAGTCGCGGCCTGCTTGACCTTTCAGCTGCAAGCCTGGGTGGGGTGTGTTGCAATGCGGCCCGGCGATGGGGCAACAAGTGGCCCCTGCTGCTGCCTCACACCATTTCCAGGACACCCCATGACCCACCCCATCTACAACGCCAGCATCCCCGTCTTTCGCCAGATGCTGGGCTCCCTGAAAGACGTGCTGGCCAAGACCGAGGCCCATGCCACGGCGCGCAAGATCGAGCCGGATGCCCTGCTGCAGGCCCGGCTGTTCCCCGACATGTTCCCCATGGCGCGCCAGGTGCTGATTGCCTGCGACTTTGCCAAGGGCGTGGCGGCGCGTCTGGCCGGGGTGGAGGTGCCGTCCTTCCCCGACGCCGAGCGTCCCGGTTTCGCCGATCTGAATGAACGCATCGACACCGTGCTCACGTTTGTCGAAGGCCTGCCAGAGGCTGCGTTTGCCGATGCCGCCACGCGCCAGATCACCATCCAGCCCGGCACGCCGCGCGAAAAACAGTTCGTCGGCGAGCACTACCTGCTGCACTACGGTCTGCCGCAGTTCTTCTTCCACGTGAACGCGACCTATGCCATTGCGCGGCACAACGGCGTGGAGCTGGGCAAACGCGACTACATGGGCAAGTACTGATCAGTGCCTGTGCGCAGACGGTCACCTCGGTGGCCGCTACTGCGCATAGTTCAGCGGCAGCGCCGTGGTGAACTTGATTTCTTCCATCGCAAAGCTCGAACTCACGTCTGACAGCGCCACGGCCTGCGTGAGCCGCTTGTAGACCGAATCGTAGGCGCGGATGTCGGGCACCACCACGCGCAACAGGTAATCCACATCCCCGCTCATGCGGTAGAACTCGACGATCTCGGGGATGCCCATCACGGCATCCCGCAGGGTGTCAAACCATTGCTGGTGGTGCTGGTTGGTCTTCACGGCCACGAACACCGTCACACCCACATTCACCTTGCGCGGGTCCACCAGGGCGACATGGCGGGTGATGTAGCCCTTCTCACGCAGCCACTGGATGCGCCGCCAGCAGGGCGTGTTGGACAGGTGCACGGCCTCGGCCAGCTCGGCCAGCGGCGTCTCGGCGTTGTGTTGCAGCATCGCCAGCAGCTGGCGGTCAATGGAATCCAGATTCTGTTTCAAGGGATATGTGAGAAATCGTTTCCCTTATTGGGCGTTAATCAGGGCATAAAAGCAAAGTTTTTTCAGGGCTGTCGTTACATACTGTCAAGGCATCGTTGGCACGGAATCTGCGTCAAGTCCCCGCAATTTCGCACCGTGCATCCACCCGGTGCGTGGTGCGCTGTCTCCCCATGGCACGCCGTTCCTGGCCCCTCCCGTCGCCCTTTTTTCAAGGATTTCATCCATGTCGCTTTCTGTTTTTCGACGCAACCCCTACGCCCTGGGACTGAGCATTGCCGCATTGGCCGTGCTGGCCGCCTGTGGCGGCAGTGACGGCCCCACCACCCCGGTGGCCACGCCTGAGCCCGCCGAGCAGTACGTGCCGCCCGAGCCGCCCTCGGGCTACACGCCCAAAACCATCAGCTATGCCAACAAGGACATGGTGGCGGCGGCCAACCCGCTGGCGGTAAAGGCAGGTGTCGACATCCTGGCCAAGGGCGGCACGGCCACAGATGCCGCCATTGCGGTGCAGATGGTGCTGAACTTAGTGGAACCGCAGTCGTCGGGCATTGGTGGCGGCGCCTTCATGCTGCACTACGACAAGGGCGCCAACAAGCTGCTGGCCTACGACGGCCGCGAGACCGCGCCCAAGGCCGCCACGCCCAACCTCTTCATCGGCGCCGATGGCAAGCCGCTGGCGTTTCTGGCGGCGGTGGACGGCGGCCTGTCGGTGGGCACGCCGGGCGTGCTGCGCATGCTCGAAGCCGCGCACAAGGCCCACGGCAAGCTGCCCTGGAAGGACCTGTTCGAGCCCGCCATCAAGCTCAGCGAAGACGGCTTTGCGATCTCGCAGCGCATGAGTGTGTCCATTGCCGGGTCGGCCGCGCGCATCAAGGCCCAGGGCGAGCCCGGATCCAGCTATTTCCTCAACGCCGACGGCACCGCCAAGGCGGCGGGCACGCTGCTCAAGAACCCTGAATTTGCAGCCACGCTCAAGGCCATTGCAGCGGGCGGTGCCGATGCGTTCTACAAGGGGGACATCGCCAAGGACATCGTGGCCAAGGTGGTCAGCCATCCCACCAACCCCGGCAAGCTCGCGCTCGATGACCTGAGCGATTACACCCACAAGGTGCGTGAGCCCGTGTGCGGCGTCTACCGTGTGCAGTACCGCGTGTGTGGCATGCCCGCGCCCAGCTCCGGCGGCATCGCGGTGCTGCAGACGCTGGGCATGCTGCAGGGCTTTGACCTGGCGGCCATGAAGCCCAACACGCTGGACTCGGTGCACCTGGTGTCCGAAGCCTATCGCCTGGCCTATGCCGACCGCGCGCTGTATGTGGCCGACCCTGACTTCGTCAACGTGCCCCAGGCCGGGCTGATCAATGCCGACTACCTCAAGGAGCGCGCCAAGCTCATCAGCCTGCAAAAGAGCATGGGCGTGCCGGTGGCCGGCATCCCGCCGGGTGTCACGGGCGCCACGGGCAAGGACAGCTCACTGGCTCTGCCATCGACCACGCACATGTCCATCATCGACAACGCAGGCAACGCCGTGTCGATGACGACCACCATCGAGAACGGCTTCGGCAGCCTGCAGATGGTGCGCGGCTTCTTGCTGAACAACCAGCTCACCGACTTCTCGTTCACGGCCACCGACGCGGCAGGCAACCCCATTGCTAACAGCGTGCAGGCTGGTAAGCGCCCCCGCAGTTCCATGGCACCCACCATCATCTTCAACGCCACCACGGGCGACCTCGAAGGTGTGGTCGGCTCGCCAGGAGGCAGTGCCATCATCCAGTACACCGCCAAGACCATCCTGGGCATGACGGACTGGGGCCTGAACGTCCAGCAGGCCATCAACCTGCCGAACTTCGGTGCGCAGACCAACGCCACCACGTCCATCGAAAAGGGCTCGCTCATCGACACCGCTGCCATCCGCGACGGACTCAAGGCACGCGGCCACACCGTGGCGCAGACCGACTCCTTCACCAGCGGCCTGCATGGAGCGGTGTTCAACGGTGTGCGGTCCAACGGCAATGCGGGCCTGCTGTCGCGCAACCCAGGTGCGGGCACCTATGCCGGCGGCGCCGATCCCCGCCGGGAGGGGATTGCGCTGGGCAACAACTGAGCTGCGCAATGTGATCGGTGGCGGCTCCAGAGCAGGGGCTGCGCTGATACTGATGAAGGCTGCCGGGTGGACTACCGGGCAGCCTTTTTTTGGGGGTGCTCCGTGGTGGCCGCCGGATGCTTTTCGCCCGCCAGCGTCTGGAGCAAGCGGGTGAAGGTCGCTGTCGGGCCCACGTTGTCCTCGGCGCGATAGACCAGCGTCAGGGGCACATTCAGCCGCCCGCCATCCACCAACGGCCGGTAGGCAATGGCGTGGCGGTGCACGCCCAGCATCGATGAAGGCACCACGGAAATGCCCGTGCCCGCAGCCACCAGGTTGAGGTTGGTCAGCATGCGCGCCACCTCGGCCACCACACGGGGGCGCACGCCCTGCTCGGCACACAGCGCCAGCAGGTTGGCATACAGGCCGGGCGCGCCCGGGCGGCGCACCAGGATCATGGGCTCACCCTCCAGGTCGGCAATCTGGATGGGCAGCGGCTTGCCGCGCCGCTGGCGTTGTGCCAGTGGGTGGTCGATGGGCAGGGCCACCATGGCGGGCTCGTGCTGCAGCGTATCGAACACCAGGCCAGCAGGCCTCGCCACGGGTACGCGCAGCAGGCCGCAGTGCAGGCGGCCATCGGCCACGGCCTCGGTGATCTCGGCGGCGTTGTTCTCGCCAATCTCCAGCACCAGACCGGGGTGGCGGGCGCGGCACTCCCGCAAGGCAAACGGGGTGAATTCATGGGCGGCGGCCGAGCTGGTGAAGGCAATCACGAGCCGGCCGGTCTTGCCCTCGGCCAGCAGCTGCATGCGGCTTTGCAGTGCGTCGAAGTCATGCACCAGGCGGGCGGCATCGGCCTGCAGTGTCTGCCCCGCCTCGGTCAGCGTGACGCCCTTGGAATGGCGCTTGAACAGCACCATGCCCACCGTGTTTTCCAGGGCCTTGATCTGCTGGCTGAGCGGTGGCTGGGCCATGCCCAGCAGCCCTGCCGCGCGGGTCATGTGCCCGGCTTCGGCCACGGCGAGAAAGTAGCGCAACTGGCGGATGTCCATGTCAGAGGTCGGGTGCAGATGGCAGGATGTTCATATGCAAATCGTATCGCCCAGGGCATTTTTGCCTATTTGACGTATTGAAAGCCGGTTTCTACGATGCAGCGGCATCCGGTTTGAAACGGCCCATAAGAATCCTCAAGGAGACACATCCACCATGACTGCCCCGCAACCCCATTTGCCTCTGCCCCGCCTGGCCCTGCTGGGCCTGGCGTGCCTTGCGGTGGCCGCCTGTGCGCCCATGGCACCCAGCAGTGCACCAGCGGCCAGCGCGGTCTCTGCCAAGGCCGAGGCCGCCCCCGTGGCTGCGGCCTGCCCCAAGGACTTGGCACCCATCGCCCGCTGCCTGTCGGGCCAGGATTCGGCGGGTGCGTATTACCTGATCGCCATGCCGCAGCAATGGAACGGCCACCTCGTGCTGCATGCCCACGGGGGCCCCGCGCTGGGTGCGCCCAGGATGGAGCGGTCGGTCGAAGACCTCACGCGCTGGTCCATCATGGTCCGTGCGGGCTACGCCTGGGCGGGCAGCACCTTCCGCCAGGGCGGCGTGGAGGTGCGCGCAGCGGCCGAGGACACCGAGCGCCTGCGGCAGATCTTTGTGCAGCACGTAGCGCAGCCGCAGCGCACGGTGCTGCACGGCCAGTCCTGGGGCGCCAGCGTGGCGGCCAAGGGGGCCGAGATGTTCCAGACCACGGCCGATGGCAAGCGCCCTTACGACGCCGTGCTGCTCACCAGCGGCGTGCTGGCAGGCGGCACGCGGTCCTACGACTTCCGCACCGACCTGCGCGTGGTCTACCAGTACCTGTGCAACAACCACCCCCGGCCCACCGAACCGCAGTACGCGCTGAATATCGGCCTGCCTGCCGACGCTGCGATGACGCAGGCGGACCTGTCAGCGCGCCTGAACGAATGCCTGGCCCTGAACAAGCCCGCTGCCGAGCGCACGCCCGAGCAGCAGCGCAAGGTGCAGACCATCGTGGATGTGATACGCATCCCTGCGAATTCCATCCAGGGCCATATGAACTGGGCCACGTTCCACTTCCGTGACGTGGTGCAGCACCGCACGGGCGGCGCGAGTCCGTTTGGCAACCAGGGGGTGTTGTACCGGGGCTCGCCCGACGATGCCGCCCTGAACGCGGCCGTGCTGCGCTACCGCGCCGACCCTGCGGCCGTGGCCCGCTTCGCGCAGGACACGGACCTGACCGGCCGCATTCCCGTGCCTGTGCTCACCGTGAAAGGCGTGGACGACCCCACCGCCTTCGTCGAGCTGGATGCAGCCTTCAAGGCCACCATGGCGCAGGGCGGCAGCGCGGCGCGCCTGGTGCAGACCTTCACCCAGCACAACACCCACAGCTACCTGAGCGACCCGACCTACCCCACGCTTTTGGCGGCGCTGCTGCGCTGGGTGGACACGGGCGACAAGCCCACGCCCGAGGGCATTGCGCGGCAGTGCGCAGGCATGGAGCCCCCATTTGGCAAGGGCTGCGCCTTCCTGCCCGGCTATGTGCCTGCGCCGCTGGCCAGCCGGGTGGCTGAGCGCGAGAGGCCGTAAACCGGCCGCCAGCGCAAAAAACAAAGGCCCCGCTGGAACAGCGGGGCCTTGTGTCAAGGTGCTACAAAATTCATAGCTGATCGCGCTTGCTAGATAAGCGCCAGGTGCCAATATCTCCAAAAAATCACAGTCAGAGCACCTGTCTTCTCACACCGGGTGCAGCCCCGGCCGGGGCCGCCCCGCCGCCTCTGCTTACTTGACGGAGGCAAGCGCCTTGTTCAGCGTGGCGCTCGGGCGCATCACGGCGTCCAGCTTGGCTACGTCGGGCAGGTAGTAGCCGCCGATGTCGGCAGGTGCGCCCTGCACGGCCGCCAGCTCGGCCACGATGGTCTGCTCGTTGTCGGTCAACTGCTTGGCCAGGGGCGCAAACTTGGCGGCCAGCTCGGCGTCTTCGGTCTGTGCGGCCAGTTCCTGCGCCCAGTACAGCGCCAGGTAGAACTGGCTGCCGCGGTTGTCCAGCTGGCCGGTCTTGGGGCTGGGGTTCTTGTTGTTGTCCAGCAGCTTGCCCGTGGCGGCGTCCAGCGTCTGGGCCAGGATCTTGGCCTTGGCGTTGCCTGTCTTCAGGCCCAGGTCTTCCAGCGACACGGCCAGCGCCAGGAACTCACCCAGCGAATCCCAGCGCAGGTGGTTTTCTTCCACCAGCTGCTGCACGTGCTTGGGGGCAGAGCCGCCCGCGCCCGTTTCGTACATGCCGCCACCGGCCATCAGCGGCACGATGGACAGCATCTTGGCCGAGGTGCCCAGTTCCATGATGGGGAACAGGTCGGTGAGGTAGTCGCGCAGGATGTTGCCGGTGGCGCTGATGGTGTCCAGGCCACGGATCACGCGCTCCAGCGTGTAGCGCATCGCACGCACCTGGCTCATGATCTGGATATCGAGGCCGACGGTGTTGTGCTCGTGCAGGTACATCTTCACCTTGGTGATGAGTTCCTTTTCGTGCGGGCGGTACGAGTCGAGCCAGAACACCACGGGCATGCCGGAGTTGCGGGCGCGGTTGACGGCCAGCTTCACCCAGTCGCGGATCGCGGCGTCCTTGACCTGGCACATGCGCCAGATGTCGCCAGCTTCCACGTTCTGGCTCAGCAGCACTTCGCCCGTGGCCAGGTCGGTGATGTTGGCCACGCCGTCTTCAGCGATCTCGAAGGTCTTGTCGTGGCTGCCGTATTCCTCGGCCTGCTGGGCCATCAGGCCCACGTTGGGCACCGTGCCCATGGTCTTGGGGTCGAACGCGCCGTGCCACTTGCAGAAGTTGATGATCTCCTGGTAGATGCGGGCGAAGGTCGATTCAGGCATCACGGCCTTCACATCCTTCAGGCGGCCGTTGGCGTCCCACATCTTGCCGCCGTTGCGGATCATCGCGGGCATGGAGGCGTCCACGATGATGTCGTTGGGCGAGTGGAAGTTGGTGATGCCCTTGGCCGAATCCACCATGGCCAGCTCGGGGCGGTGCTCGTGGCAGGCGTGCAGGTCGCGCTTGATCTCGTCGCGCTGGCTTTGTGGCAGCGTCTCGATCTTGCTGTACAGATCGACCATGCCGTTGTTCACGTTCACGCCCAGCTCTTCAAAGGTCTTGGCGTGTTTCTCGAACGCGTCCTTGTAGAAGATGCGCACGCAGTGGCCGAACACGATGGGGTGCGAAACCTTCATCATCGTGGCCTTCACGTGCAGCGAGAACATCACGCCGGTCTTGCGTGCGTCTTCGATTTCCTTCTCGTAGAACTCCAGCAGCGCCTTCTTGCTCATGAACATGCTGTCGATCACTTCGCGATCAAGCAGGCTGACCTTGGGCTTGAGGATGATGGTCTTGCCGCTCTTGGTGATCAGCTCCATCTTCACGTCGCGGGCGCGGTCCAGCGTCATGGACTTTTCACCGTGGTAGAAGTCGCCAGCATGCATGTGCGAGACATGCGAACGCGAGGCCTGGCTCCACTCGGCCATGCTGTGCGGGTTCTTGCGTGCGTATTCCTTCACGGCCTTGGGCGCGCGGCGGTCAGAGTTGCCTTCGCGCAGCACGGGGTTCACGGCGGAGCCGATGCACTTGCCGTAGCGGGCCTTGATCTCTTTTTCCTTGTCGTCCTTGGGCTGGTCGGGGTAGTCGGGCAGGGCGTAGCCCTTGGACTGCAGCTCGGCGATAGCTGCCTTGAGCTGCGAGACAGATGCGCTGATGTTGGGCAGCTTGATGATGTTGGCATCGGGCTGCAGCGTCTTCTTGCCCAGCTCGGCCAGGGTGTTGGGGGCGCGCTGCTCTTCCTTCAGGAACTCGGGGAACTCACCCAGCACACGGGCGGCCACCGAGATGTCGGACTCCACCACGTTGATGCCCGCAGGCGCGGCGAACGTGCGGATCAGGGGCAGGAAGGAAGCCGTGGCCAGACGGGGGGCTTCGTCGGTCAGGGTGTAGATGATGGTGGGTTGCTGGGTCGTCATGGCTTGTCTCACGAAACAGAGTATGTAAATGCCCCCGGCTGGGTCACAGCGGGGCCAAACGCGGATGCTCTCTGATTCTCCTTGCTCGGGGCTGTCTGGAACCCCTGTTTTTGCAATCGAATCTCACAATGCAAAATTATCATAAGCCCGGGGCACTTTTTTTCACCAAATAGGTGGTAATCACCCTGCGGCGCTCTGCAGTTTGACCGCGTTCGCGGCAGCGCGCCACCCCCTGTACACCCTATGAAAGGCCCCCTGGAACAGCCACCACGCGGCCAGGCAGGACGGCAAACCGCGCCCAGCGCGTGGGCAGCGTATCGGGCGCCGTGCCGGTGAAGGCCCCGAAGGCGGGCAGGACCAACTGCCCATCTCCCCAGCCAAAGCAGGGCGCCTGCAGCGCATCCCGCGCCGGGCCGCGCAGCCGCAGCGTGGGGTGCAGGTGCCCGGCGATCACCGTGTGTCCTGCCACCGCCTGCGGGTGGTGGCAGGCCAGCACCGGCACATCGGCGCGAGGCAACCAGGGCTCGTTGACCAGCGCCAGAGCCAGCGTGGCCGGTGGGTCGCCCGCATGCAGGTCGTGGTTGCCGCGCACCAGGGTCATCGCCACACGGGCATGGCGCTGGCGCCAGGGCAGCAACTGCTGCCACAGCGAATCGGCCGCGCCACTGCGTGCGTGCAGAAAGTCGCCCAGAAACACCAGGTGGTCGGCGCCGGTGGCAGCGAGCACCGCATCCAGCCGCGCCAGGTTGTCGGCCGTGGTGCCATGCGGTACCGGCTGGCCCGCGCGGCGGAAGGTGGCTGCCTTGCCGAAATGCACATCCGCCACCAGCACCATGCGGGCAGCGGGCCACCACAGGGCGCGCTGGGGCAGCAGCTGCAGCGCGGTGCCGCAGGGCAGGGTGATGGCGTGCGCACTGATGGTGGGCGTGGGGGTGGCCAGCGAGGTCATGGTGCTCAGAATCCGCGGCGTCTGCGGGCGCGGCGAGGGCTGTCCCCGGCCGGGTCTCGGCGCGTGCGCCGTGCCGAGGTCGCGGAGCCTTCAGGGAGGTCCCACGCCATGTCCGTGGATTGCACAGGGTGCTGCGCCAGGTGGGTGCCCGTGGTGGCGTCGGCCGCCTGCTCCAGCGCTTGCACCATGCGCGCCAGCCGGTCGGCCAGGGTCTCGGTGCTCAGGCGCTCGCGAAAGCGCTCCACCATCAGCGGCAGGGCAAACGGGGTGGGGCGCGTGAGGGCATGGATGGACAGGGTTTGCGCCTGCATGCCGCGCAGCGTGCGGGCCAGTCGCTCCATGTCCAGCTCGTTTGCCAGCAGCTCGGCACGGGCCTGGGCCAGCAGCAGGTTGTCGGGGTCGTACTGCGCAAACACGTCGTAATAGAGCGACGACGAGGCCTGCAGCTGGCGGCTGCTGCGCTGCTCGCCGGGGTGGCTCTGGAAGATCAGGCCCGCAATGCGCGCGATCTCGCGAAAGCGCCTGCGCGCCATTTCGGTGGCGTTCAGGCTGGCCAGCACTTCATCTTCGAGCCCGCTACCGATGGTGGTGTGCGTGCCTTCGCCGATCAGGCGCGGCAGTAGCGCGGGCCAGTCCACGGGCTTGGCCGACAGCAGCTCCAGCCCGTAGTCATTGACCGCGATGGAGAAGGTGTTGGGCACCTGCTGCGACGCGCGCCAGCCCAGCAGCCCGGCCAGGCCCAGGTGCACCAGGCGGCCTGCCAGTGGGTACAGGTACAGGTGCCAGCCCTCGCGCGTGTGCAGGGTCTCGGCCACCAGGCGACTGGGTGTGGGCAGGGCCGACCAGGCCTGCTGCAGCTCCAGCAGTGGCTGGGCGCAGCGCATCTCGGGCGTGGTGAACTGGCCGCGCTCCGCCTGCGCCAGCTGTTCCAGCATCGCATCGGCCAGCGTGTTCGACAGCGGCATGCGTCCTCCGCTCCAGCGCGGTAGCGCAGCGCTGCCCTTGGGGGCGATGCGCACATAGGCCGTCATCTGCTGAGTGCGCACCAGCTCCAGCAGGCGGCCCGCGAACATGAACACATCGCCCTTGCGCAACCGGGCGATGAAGCTCTCTTCCACCGACCCCAGGCGCCCGCCGCTCACAAACTGCACCTGCATGCTGGCATCACTCACGATGGTGCCGATGTTGCTGCGGTGGCGGCGCGCCAGGCGGGCATCGGGCACGCGCCACACACCTTCGTCGTCGGGCACCACGCGGTGAAAGTCCGGGTAGGTGGCCAGCGATGCGCCGCCCTGGCGCACGAACTGCAGCGCCCACTGCCAGTCGTTGTCGGCCAAGGCAGCATAGGCCGGTGCGCGCCGCACTTCGGCCAGCAGCGCATCGGGCACAAAGCCGCCGCCGAGCGCCACGGTGACCAAGTGCTGCACCAGCACGTCAAGCGGCGCACGCGGCGTGTGCCGGTCTTCAATGCGGCCCTGCGCCAGTGCGTGGCGCGCAGCGGCTGCCTCCACCAGCTCCAGGCTGTGCGTGGGCACCAGCGTGATGCTGGAGCTGCGCCCCGGCGCATGGCCCGAGCGGCCTGCACGCTGCACCAGCCGCGCCACGCCCTTGGCCGAACCGATTTGCAGCACCTGCTCCACCGGCAAAAAGTCCACGCCCAGGTCCAGGCTCGATGTGCACACCACGGCCTTGAGCTGCCCGGCCTTCAGGCCTCGCTCCACCCAGTCGCGCACCTCATGCCCCAGAGACCCATGGTGCAGTGCGATGGTGCCGGCCCAGTCGGGCCGTGCCTCCAGCAGCGCCTGGTACCAGCGCTCCGCCTGAGACCGGGTGTTGGTGAACACCAAGGTGGACGCTGCCGCTTCGATCGACCGCACCACCTGCGGCAGCAGGCTCAGCCCCATGTGGCCCGCCCACGCAAAGCGGTCGGCACGCGGGGGCAGCATCACCTGCACCTCCAGCCGCTTGTCGATACGGCCCTGCACCAGCACGGCGGGCGGTGGCTGTGGCGTGTCCGGCACGGGCTGCGGCAGCAAGGTGTGCAGGGCCTCCTCCAGGTTGCCCAGCGTGGCCGACATACCCCACACCTGCAGCGCCGGGTTCCAGCCCGACAGGCGCGCCAGCGCCAGTTGCACCTGCACGCCGCGCTTGTTGCCCACCAGTTCGTGCCATTCGTCCACCACCACCAGGCGCACGCTGGCCAGGCGCTCACGCGCATCGGCGCGGGCCATCAGCAGCGACACGCTTTCGGGTGTGGTCACCAGCAGCGTGGGCAGGCGGCGGACTTGCGCGGCGCGTTCGCCGCTGGCGGTGTCGCCGGTGCGCAGGCCGCTGGTCCAGGTGGGGGCCAGTTCGGGCAGCGGTGTCTGCAGCGCGCGCAGCGAATCGGCAGCGAGTGCACGCATGGGCGTGATCCACAGCACGGTGAGGGGCGGTGCCGCAGCGCGGCGCGTGCGCAGGGCGGTGCGGGGGTTGGGGACTTTGGGGGCTTCTTCGGGTGGTGGTGCAGCATCTGCCTGCGCCAGATGCTGCAGCGCGCCCAGCCACACCGCATAGGTCTTGCCCGCGCCCGTGGTGGCGTGCAGCAGGCCCGAGCGGCCCTCGCCCATCGCGCGCCACACGTCTTGCTGGAAGCCGAAGGGCTGCCACCCGCGCGCCGCCATCCAGGCGGCTGCGGCACTCGGTGCCACCGGGGGCAGGGGCTTGCGCGGGCGGCGCGTCGTGCTCATGCGGCCGCGTCCTGCCCAGGCAGCAGTGCCATCAGCGTTTGCAAAGTATCGGCCTCGGCCACGGGTTTGTCTTGCCGCCAGCGCAGCATGCGCGGAAAGCGCACCGCAATGCCGCTCTTGTGGCGCGGGCTGCGCGCAATGCCTTCGAAGCCCAGCTCAAACACCAGCGTCGCGTCCACGCTGCGCACGGGCCCAAAGCTCTCGCGCGTGGTCTTGCGGATGATGGCATCCACCTGCGCAATCTCGGCATCCGTCAGGCCCGAATAGGCCTTGGCAAAAGGCACCAGTTGCCGGTCCGGGTCGTCCTGCGGCCCGGTCCACACGGCAAAGGTGTAGTCGGTGTAGAGGCTTGCGCGGCGGCCGTGGCCGCGCTGGGCGTAGATGAGTACCGCGTCCACACTCATCGGGTCGATCTTCCACTTCCACCACACGCCCACATCCTTGGTGCGGCCCACGCCATAGTGGGCGCTGCGGTGCTTGAGCATGAAGCCCTCGGTGCCCATGCTGCGCGCGGCCTCGCGCTGGCGCGCGAGGTCGGCCCAGTCGGAGCCGTGCAGCAGCGCGCTCAGGCGCAGGGCCTTGTGGGGCGGGGGGGCGATGGCGGTGTCATTGGGCGGCTGCAGCGTGGCCTCCAGCAGCGTGCGGCGGGCCTGTTGCGGCTCTTGGCGCAGGTCCTGCCCAGCGTGCTCCAGCAGGTCGTAGGTGACCAGCACCACGGGCAGTTCGCGCAGCAGCTTCGGGCCCAGGGTCTTGCGGCCCAGGCGCTTTTGCAGGTCGGCAAAGGGGCGGGGCTGGGGCTCATCGGGCAGCCACACCAGGATCTCGCCATCGGCCACCGTGCCATCGGGCAGCTGCGCCATCGCGGCCTCGGCCAGTTCGGGGAAGCGGTCGGTCACCAGCTCCTCCCCGCGCGACCAGATCCACACCACGCCCGCACGCCGCACGATCTGCGCACGGATGCCGTCCCACTTCCATTCCACCAGCCAGTCGCCGGGCGTGCCCAGCAGTGCGGGCATGTCGGCCACGAGCTGGTTGAACGGGTGGGCCAAAAAGAAGGGGTAGGGCTGGCCTGCATCGGCGGCATCCTGCGTATTGGCATCGTCGTCCACCGGCGCGATCAGCGCCTGGTAGTCGCTGGCCTGGGGCTGCCGGCCGATCTGCGTGTAGCCCATCAGCCGGTGCGCAATGCGCTTGGGGTCCAGCGCGCTCACCGTGGCCAGCGCTTGCGTCACCTGCAGGCGCGACACGCCCACGCGGAAGTTGCCGGTGATGAGCTTGAAGTACACAAAGCGCTGCTCGGGCGCCAGCATGTCCCATTGCGTGCGCAGACGGGTATCGGCGTCACCCTGCGGCAGGGCGCGCAGGGGCAGCAGCTGGGCCATCCATTCGGCCAGTGTCAGTTCGGTGGGCTGGGTGGGCAGCGGCAGCAGCAGCGCCAGCGTTTCGGCCAGGTCGCCCACGGCCTGGTAGCTTTCTTCAAACAGCCACTCGGGCAGGCCTGCGGCCTCTTGTGCCAGCACCTTGAGGCGCTTGGTCGGCACCATCTGGCGGGGTTTGCCGCCTGCGAGAAAGTAGGTGGCCCAGGCCGCATCGGCGGGCGGCGCCACGCGCAGGTAAGCCACCAGCGCCGCGAGTTTGGCCGACTGCGCGGTGGTGGCGTCGAGCGCCTGGAACAGCTGGGCAAAGGCCTTCATGCGGCTGCCTCAGGTGTGGGTGTGCTACCTGTCACCTCAAGCGCCGCCCCTGCATCGTCCTCGTTGTCATCGGCGCCGTATTCGGTGGCGAACACCTGGGCGTCCAGCCCTTGCTCGCACAGCCAGCGCACCATCACGGCCGTGCTGCCGTGCGTCACGATGACGCGCTCCGCGCCCGTGGCGCCAATGGCTTTTTGCAAGCTGGGCCAGTCGGCGTGGTCGCTCATCACAAAGCCCCGGTCCACGCCCCGGCGTCGGCGTGCGCCGCGCACCAGCATCCAGCCGCTGGCAAACGCGTCAGAAAACTCCCCAAAGCGCTTGAGCCAGGGGGTGCCGGCGGCCGAGGGCGGCGCCAGCACCAGCGCGCGTTTCAGGTCGGCCTTGGTCAGGCCCGGGTCCGTCACACGCAGCGTGGGTGGCAGGTCTACACCGGCCGCTCGGTACACGGCGTTGAGCGGCTCCACCGCGCCATGCACCACGATGGGCCCGATGCTGGCGTCCACCCCATGCAGCAGCCGCTGCGCTTTGCCGAAGGCATAGGCATACAGCACGCTGGCCTTGCTCGCCGCTGCGTTCGCCGCCCACCAGGCATTGATGTCGGCAAACAGCGTGGGCTGCGAGGGCCAGCGGTAGATCGGCAGGCCAAAGGTCGATTCGGTGATGAAGGTGTGGCAGCGCACGGGTTCGAACGGCGTGCAGGTGCCGTCGTCTTCGAGCTTGTAGTCGCCCGAGGCCACCCACACCTGGCCGCCGTGCTCGATGCGCACTTGGGCCGACCCCAGCACGTGGCCCGCCGGGTGCAGCGACACCTTCACACCCTGGTGGTCAATGGCCTCGCCATAGGCCAGCGTCTGCAGCGCGATGTCTGCCCCCAGCCGGTTGCGCAGCGTGCCCGCGCTGTCGTGGTGCGCCAGGTAGTGGGCCGAGCCCATGCGTGCGTGGTCTGAATGGGCATGCGTGATCACGGCCCGCTCCACCGGCCGCCAGGGGTCGATGTAGAAATTGCCCTGCGGGCAATACAGGCCTTCGGAGCGGTGGACGATCAGGTCGCTTGCGTGCATGGTCAGGACATCGTAGGCGGCGGGCCAAAGCCGGGGCGCGGGCTGGGGATTGCGTGACGACGCTTCATGACTAAAATTTGAATAAAAATGGCTGCTAGCGCTTATATGATGAGTGCTGGCAGCTATAAATATGTGAGCAATTGCGCTGGGCGTGATTCATTCCGTCAGCGCTGTCAACGCCTCGTCCCATCATCTTGTGCAGCTTCACCCTGTCTGCAGGCCAACACCGCTTTTGTATGCGCACCGAAATCGCCCGCCCGTCAGACGCCGTTGCCATTGCTGCCGTGTTGCGCGAGGCCGCGCAGTGGTTGGTCGATCAAAAAATTCCGCTCTGGCTCGTGTCTGATTTCACAGATGACAGCGTGCAGCGTGATGTGGATGGCGGGTTGTATGTGGTCGCCAAAGCGAGCGAAGCGGTAGTGGGTGTGGTGCGCTTCCAGCGCGAAGACCCAGTCTTCTGGCCGGACGCTGAACCGGGCACCTCCGCGTTCTTGCACAAGCTGGCCGTGCGGCGTGCTTGGGCGGGGCAGGGGGTATCTACGGCACTGCTGGCATTTGGGTGCCAGCACGCAGGCAGCCTGGGCCTGCGCTATCTGCGGCTGGACTGCGTGGCCGACCGGCAACCGCTGCGAAGGCTGTATGAGGGCTTTGGTTTTACCCTGAACGACTGTGTGCGCAAAGGCAGCAGAGAGTTTGCGCGGTACCAGATCGTGCTGTAGCCGCGCTGTGACCATCTTCAGGAAGGAACGATTCATGCGCCGTGTTTGTGTGTTCCGCCGGTTCGTCATGGCGTTGTTGGTGGCCGTCGCCATGGCCCCATTCCTGACCACTGCCCAGGTGGCTGGCAACCCCGCCCCGCGCACCAATGCCTTCAACGACCCCTTTGTGCAGGTCACCAGCGCCATCCCGGCTTGCCCCGTGCCCGAAGGCCCGCTCTACACCGAGGCCGAGGTCCGCGAGCTGGCCCATGTGCGCTCGCAGCACGGCGGTAGTTGCCACCGTGTGGGGCGCTGCCGGTTGCCCAACTCCTACCTGTACGACGCCGAGATCATTCCGCGCGTGCAGCGCTACATCCAGCAGGATGGGCGTTTTGACGACACCAGTGTGTGGGTTCTGGGCGAGCGGCGGCTGGTGACACTGATGGGTTGTGTGCAGTCGCAGGCGCAGGCCGAGGCGCTGGAGAAAGCCGTGTGGCTGGTGGACGACGTGATGGGGGTGATCAACCTGCTGCAGGTGGGCGTTGAGCGCGATGGCGTGCGCTACCCGGTGCGGTCAGTGCCGTAGCCGGTGCACCGGCCTGCCACGGCCCTTTTATCCCAGCCGCACCCGGCGCGCAATCGGTCCCGACACGGGGCTTGCATCGCCGGTGCCACACATGGCGCGTGGGGGCTTGGGCTGGCCTGTTTCCTGCTGCATATTGCCCTTCTCCTATTTCATCAAGGAAATTTCGCCATGCAATTCAAGCGTTCCCTGCTTGCGGCCGCTACCCTGGCCCTGGCAACCGTTGCTCCCACCGCGTCGGCAAAACCGTTCAAGTGGGCAGGCTCCAGCGACATCCAGACCATGGACATCCATTCGCAAAACAGCGCCCTGGGCAATGGCATCCATGCGGCTGTGTATGAGTCGCTGGTGATGTTCAACAGCCGCACGCTCAAGGTCGAGCCGCTGCTGGCCACCTCGTGGCAGCAGGTCAGCCCCACGCAGCTGCGCGTGAAGCTGCGACAGGGGGTGAAGTTCAGCGACGGCTCGGCCATGACGGCCGATGACGTGGTTTATTCGCTGCAGCGCGCGATGAGCAAGACCTCCACGTACTCCATCTACACCCAGGGCATGGACCGCATCGCCAAGGTAGACGGCGAGACCATTGACATCTTCCTGAAGAACCCCAACCCGGTGATCCTGAACCAGCTCACCGAGCTGCGCGTGATGAGCAAGGCCTGGGCCGAGAAGAACAACTCGGTCGAGCCCAAGGACATCAAGGCCAAGGACGAAACCTATTCGCACCGCAATGCCATGGGCACAGGGCCCTTCGTGCTCAAGGAATGGGTGCCCGACCAGAAGATCGTGTTCACGGCCAACCCCCACTGGTGGAATGCAGGCAAGGCCGAAGGCAACGTCACGGAGATCACCTACACCCCCATCAAGTCCGAAGCCACGCGCATCGCCGCACTGCTGTCGGGCGAAGTGGACATGGTGCGCGACACCAGCATCCAGGACCTGGCCCGCATCAAGGCCAACCCCGCCCTCAAGGTCATGGAGATGGTGGAGAACCGCACCGTGTACCTCGCCATGGACCAGTTCCGCGAAGAGCTGGTGGGCAGCAACATCAAGGGCAAGAACCCGCTCAAGGACCTGCGCGTGCGCAAGGCGCTCTACCAGGCTATCGACAGCGCCACGCTGCAGCGCGTGACCATGCGCGGCATGTCCAAACCCACCGGAGCCATCGTGTCGCCGCTGGTCAATGGCTGGACGGAAGCCGTGGACAAGCGCCTGCCCTTTGACGCCAATGCCGCGAAGGCCTCGCTGGCCGAGGCAGGCTACAAAGACGGCTTCGAGGTGGACTTTGCCTGCAGCAACAACGCCATCGTGCAGGACGAAGAGCTGTGCCAGGCGATCACCTCCATGTGGTCGCGCATCGGCGTTAAGGCCAAGCTGCGCACGCTGCCAGCGGTCACCTATTACCCCATGGCACAGCGGCACGAGGCCAGCATTGCGCTGCTCAGTTGGGGCGTGCCCACCTTCGATGCGCTGTACACCCTGCAATCACTCGTCCGCACCAAGACCACGGGCGGCGACGGCAACTACAACCTGGGCCGCTACACCAATGAACGCATGGACTACATCGTCGACCGTGTGAAGACCGAAACCGACCTGCCCGTGCGAAACCGCTTGCTCACCGAAGGCCTGCAGCTGCAGAACGACACCGTGGCACACATCCCCCTGCACAACCAGATGCTGGCCTGGGCGATGAAGAAAAACGTGGAGCTGGTGCAGCGGCCGGACAACCGGATTGACTGGCGGCTGATCAAGGTGAATTGACGGGCAGGGGGGCGAAAGGCTGGCCGCTGACGGACGGCCTTTCGCGGCGCTCTTACGCTGGCAGATTCAGCCGCAACACGCTGTTTTCACTGCCGACGTACAGGCTGTTGGCATCCGGGCCTGGGCTGATGAACTTCACCAGGTTCAGGCTGGCGGGCAAGGAGCCCAGGCGCACGCCGACCGGCGTGGGCTGGTTTTGCCCTGCCAGCAATTCCAGGCCTTTGGCCACGGTAAAGCGGTAGACGCCGCATGCGCTGGACAGGAAGACCTCGCCAGGGCGGCTGGGCAGGGTGCACAGTTGGTGGTAGTGCCCGGAGATGAAGCTCTGTACGTTGAATGAGGGGAGGGCGAACGACTGCCGGTTGTTGCCTTCGAGTCGTACCAGCTCTGGCACAGAGCCGACGAGGCGCGTGCGCTCCTCCGACAGCACGGGCCGGTTGCACAGCACCCACCAGACGGGCGAACTACCCCCTTCGAACGCGATGTCTGTCACATCCATGTACCAAGGGCGCTGGTCCAGCGGCGGGTAGCTGGCAGCCGTGTGGATGAGTTGCGGGTCGCCAACGACCACCTGCACCTGTCCGCTGGCGCTGACAGTGCCGATCAGTGAGGTGCCGGATCCGTAGGGCCGCGAATCCAACACGAAAGGCAATGTGCGGGTGGCAAACCACAGCAGGCCTGTGGAGTCGGTCCGCAGAACCTTCAACCCTGAGACACCCGCAAAAAGCGGGCTTGTCACCCAGCTTTCCCAGGCCGAGTTGCCTGCGCTCTTGGAGGCGCGCAGCAGCGTGTTGTTGGCTGGGTTGTGGGTGACCAGGTAGCCGTACGCGCTGGCCAGGTGTTGGTAGCCGGACGAGAACGTGCTCGACAGGGACGTCACCTGGCCTGCGGGCGTAATAACCCGCAGAGGCGTGGGCGTGGTCCGGTTTGGCGGAGTGCCTTGCAGTGGGATTTCCGCCAGCGTAGCTACATAAATGGGGCCCGATGCATCGGAGGTGGCGTACGCACCTCTTACAAAGTCAAAGCGGGCTGCGCCCCCTGTGCCATCGACATACCCGCGTTGCTCGGACAGGCCGACCCAGGGTCGGGCTACCGCATTGGCCCCTTTCATGCGGTCCAGCACGAAGAGCACGCCAGGGCTCTCGGTGGTTTGCGCGCCCTCTGGCTCAGCTGAGCCGCTCGCTACCAAGTTGCCATTGGTGGGGTTGGAGACGGCTGTACTTACCCATCCCGGCATTGGCCAGATGTCTGAGCGCGTTCCGTCCAATGCGTAGTGGGCCAGGGTGTTGGAGGCGGAGTCGAATGCCCAATACGTGTCCACCGCACCTTTGACGGGGGCGAATGGCTCGGGATGCCCCACCCCTTGCCAACTGTGCGACAGAACAGTCCAGGAATATCCGCCCAAGGGGGACAGCGTCAGTTCAGCCCATTCCACACGGCTGTTCTGGACATCGTCGGTGAACCGGCGCACCGCACCTGTGGCGGAGGCCACCAAGCGGCTGTTGTCGGGCACTGGCAGCACCGAGGTCACGGTGCCATCTTGACTCACGGCGCGTAGCGTATAGCCCAAAGCATTGGACGGGCGGTCTAGAAAGTACACCAAGCCGTCGCTGGCCAGCAGCGGGCTTTCAAAGCTGCGGATCCGGGCCGTAGGGCCTTTGCCGTCCTGCAGCGGGCCTTCAATCGACTGGCCTGCCAAGGTGACCAGTCCTTCGTTGCTGAACAGCGAAACCAGTACGCCTGTGGTGTTGTGCACGGTATGGGCGATCAGATAACGGTCCTGTGCATCGACCACCCCAGATATGTCGCCCTTCTGTGGGCTGAGGGCGAAGTACGACAGCGTGCCGTCGGCAGAAACCCTTCCGACCCTCTGTTCGGAGGAGTTCCAGCCGACAAACCAGAGGTTTCCCTTGCTGTCGAAGGCGTGTCCAGTCATTGACACCGGCAGCCGGGCGTCGGTCGAGGTGCCTGCAAGGAAACCCGCCCCCCCCAGTGCGCCGACCGACAGGCTCAGCGAGGCCGACCCAGGTGCCGGAGGCGGTGCGGGCGTAGGGGCCGGTGACGAGGAACCATCTCCTCCTCCGCAAGCAGAAAGAGAAAGCCCTGAGACTGTCATCCACAAAGCAAAGTGGCGGCGCGTAAGGGCAGAAGAAACTGTCTCATTTGAAGTGCGCATGAACAATCTTTTGAAGATAAGAAGGCCCTGCTTATAAAGCACGACGTTGCAAATGAGCAGGTTGTTACAAGGGGTTGCAGTGGCGCGCGCGGCCCGTGGGGGTGGGCACGCAGAGGCTCCCTAGCGCGCAGGCTGCAGCATGATGATCGCCATGCCCGCCAGCGCGACCAGTACGCCCGCCGTATCCCAGACGGTGGGCCGAATGCCATCGACTATCCACAGCCAGGCCAGCGCTGCGCCGATATAGACCCCGCCATAGGCCGCATACACGCGCCCCGCGCCTGTGGTGTCATGCAGCGTGAGCAGCCACGCGAACAGGGCGAGGCTCAGCGCTGCAGGGAGCAGCAGCCACATCGGCTTGCCCTGTTTGAGCCACAGCCAGGGCAGGTAGCAACCCACGATTTCAGCCAGGGCGGTGGCGATGAAGAGCAGCAAGGTCTTCATCATTGTTCGGGGCCGCGAAGGGCGGTGGATGGTGGTGCTTCTGGGCTGGTTGCCAGCCACTGGCGCAGCGCCAGTTCGCCCTTGGCGGTGAAGTGCACGACGCGCGAGCCCTGTGCCCGGTGCGCCCATCCGCCGTCGAACAGGCGTTGCAGCAACGCAGCGCCCAGCGCGCCGCCCAGATGGTGGCGGCGCTCGCTCCAGTCCAGGCAAGGGCGGCACAGCATGCGCCGCTGTTGCGCCAGTGCCGTGGTGTCAATGTCCACCTGGGCAAACCACTGCGCGCCTGCGGGCGTCACCGCTGCACCCTGGGGCGTGGCGTGCAGCAGCCCCTGGCGCACCAGGGCTTCGTAGAACTGCACGCCCACTTCGCCGGCCAGGTGGTCGTAGCACATGCGCGCGCGGCGCAACGCGGGCTCCCGGGGGCTTGCGCGCAGGCGCACGGCACCGGCGCGGAAGGCCACGTTCATGAGCGATTCCAGCAGGTGCGCCACATCGCGATCGGCCAGCCGGAAGTAGCGGTGGCGGCCCTGGTGCTCGACGGTCAGCAGGCCCGCATCGAGCAGCTTGGCCAGGTGGGCACTGATGGTCTGCTTGGTCACGCCTGCCACGGCTGCCAGTTCGGTGGCCGTGAGTGCGCGGTCGGCCATCAGGGCCGTGAGGACTTCGGCGCGCGCGCTGTCGCCAATGAGCGCGGCAATGCGCGCGATGTGGGGGCCATCTTTCATGGTTCGATCTTGGGCGAACCATCGAAGGACGTCAACCGCCTATCGTGAAGCCCTGTCCACCAACGACTTCTGAACACTATGATCACCTGCTTTATCCGCTACGACATCGACCCCTTCCAGCGCGAGCTGTTTGCCGAATACGCGCGCCGCTGGGGCCAGATCATCCCGCGCTGCGGGGGCCACCTGATCGGCTATTTTCTGCCGCACGAGGGCCGCAACTACGAGGCCTGGGGGCTCATCGGCTTTGAGTCGCTGGCTGCCTATGAGGCCTACCGCGCCCGCCTGCGCTCCGACCCCGAAGGCCGTGCCAACTTCGCCATGGCGCAGGAAAAGCGCTTCATCCTGCGCGAGGAGCGCACGTTCACGCAGGGCGTGGAAGGCACGCTGGACCTGCCCGCACACCCACTGGAGATCAGTGCATGATGGCCGTCATTTTCGAGGTACAGCCCGCTCCGGGCCAGCAGGACGCTTATCTGGGCGCTGCCGCTGCGTTGCGGCCTTTGCTGGAGCAGATCGACGGGTTTATCTCCATCGAACGGTTCGAGAGCCTCAGTGCTCCCGGCAAACTGCTGTCGCTTTCGTTCTGGCGTGACGAGGAAGCGGTGGCGCAATGGCGCCAGATGGAAGCCCACCGCGCCACGCAGAAAGCAGGCCGCGAGCGGATCTTCGACAACTACCGCCTGCGCGTTGCCGCGGTGGTGCGCGACTACGGCATGCACGACCGCAATCAGGCTCCCGCAGATTCACGATCAGTGCACACCTGACGGGAGCCTGCGCTCCCGGCTACGACGGCCGTGCTGCCGGGCAAGCCTCGTCATGGCCGCGTTTCGAACTGTGGTGGTCTGCGCAAGCGCAGGAGAAAGGGGGCTGCCACCCAGATGTGTTGCTGGGTCAGCGCCCACCGGCGGCGGATGCGGAGACGGGAGAGATCCGCAGGAGGGGCAGGCCTTCAGCAAGGGGACACAGCGCCGCTCATGCTGCCCTGGCACAGAAGCAGGCTGATCCGCGCCCGGTTCAATAGCAGATCGCACAGCCACGCGTACACCAGCGCGATGTATGCCAGCTGCGCCCAGCCCACGTAGCTGCCGAACACGACGGTGTGCAGCCAGTTCTGGCCCCAAAGGTAGATGGCGCTGCTTGCCAGTGTGGCCAGAAGGAGGGTGGCGGTGGCCGGCACCAGCGATACCCCACCGGCACCGTGGGGTCGCCGGCATGCGGCTAGGCCCAGCAGGGCGAATGCCAGGGCATTGGCACCGCTGAAGATGCGTAATTCGCGCAACAGCTTTTCGGCCGTGTCCATGTAGGCGCTGCGGATCAGCGCATCGAGCTGGGCCTGCATCTGCTGTGCGGTGCCAATCTGCAGTTCCAGCCGTTGTTGCCGCCGTTTGCGGCACTCGCACGCCGGAATCCCCATCTCGGCCGCAATGGCCGCGACCCGGGCGGGCAGGCCCGCAGACAGCGCCTTGCGCGCGGCGTCGATCTCCTGCTCCTTGCCGCGCAAGAAGACCCGCGCCTGGGCGCTCAGAAAGCGTTCGTCCAGGGCACGGAGCCTTTCGCCCGTCTTGTGCTCGATCTGCTGGCGGATCAGCTCGCGCGCACCGTGTTCAATCCAGGTAGGTTGCAGCAGCGATACCAGCAGCAACCCGCCGAAGGCGGCGCTGCCCAGCAGGGACAGCAGGAGTACGAAAGAGCGAAACAAGGTGGAGATCTCCGATGTTCAGTGCAGCTTAGCTCTGCGCAGACCGCACGTCGGCACATCCACTTTCGAGTACCAGCCGGCCCAGTGCGGGCTCCGTGAGCCGGTAGCTCAGCCGTTCGGCCACGCGCTCGGCACCCAGGCTTTCGTAGAACTGGATTCCCCGGGCGTTTGAAGCCTTCACAGGCCAGTCGATGCGGCGGCAGCCGTGTTCCATGGCATATCGGGCGAGCCCGTGCATGAGCGCCCGGCCCGCACCCTGGCTTCTTGCGGCCGAACTTACATACAACTCTTTGAGCTGGCAGTGTCTGCGCTGGTCCTCTGCAAATTCGACCAACGAATACACCAGCGAGAAGGCCGCCAGGCCCACCACAACGCCATCGCTGCGCGAAGCCACCAGCAAACGCTGGGCGGAGCCGGGCGCCAAGAGGTTCTGGCGAAGATGCTCCATCACCACCTGCCGAGGGGGTGTGGCGCCTTGGTTGTAGAAGGCGTGCAGTTCGCACAGCAGGTCGACCAGTGATGCATGCTGGTGTTCGGCGACCAGCTCAATACGAAAGCGGTGTTTTGTGGGATGGGGGGCCTGCATATGGTTTTCTCACCAGGAAGCGTCTGCAACAGGACGAGCCGCGCATTCTGGCCCCTCCTGCGTGTCCAATGGCCATCGCATCACAGTCGGTACACGCCCTGCGGCGTGCTTCGCGCAGGGGTAAGTTGGTCAGGACTTCCGTGGGCCATGCCGACCGTGGGCGCGCGTTGTGTGTACCGCCTGCCTAGGCTTTCACCGCAATCACTTCCATACAGACGCGGTACCGCTGGCTGATGCCATAGCGCACGGGCTTGAAGCCACATTCGGCCAGCAATGCATACAGGCGGTCGCGGTCGAAGTTGTGATAGTGCTCGATTTCACCCCAGTACGGGTTTGCATTGCCGGCATCCAGTGCCTTCCAGACCATGGAGCCGGAGTTGGGCATGGAGATCAGCAGCACGCCACCCGGTTGCAACAGTCGGTGGGCGGCATGCAGGCCCACCTTGGGATACGGCATGTGCTCCAGCACATCTGCCATGCTGATCACACAGGCGGGGCGCGACAGCTCGAACCCTTTGACATCCTCGCAATGGGCTGCCACGCCCCATCGGCGCAACTCTTCCACCGATTGCGGACGCAGATCCAGGCCCACAGGCTCGAAGCCGTACTCGTGCGCCGTGAACAGAAGCGATGCATTGCCAAACCCCACGTCCAGCCACGTGCCGCCGGTCTGGTAGGGCAGCACTTTCTCAATCATCTGCGCAGACACATAACGCTGCCGCTCCAGGTCATAGCCCACCACCTGGGATTCGTTGGTGCCACGGAAAACGATATTCAGCGCTGCTTCGGTGTAGTAGCCGCTGCGAAAAACATGCTGGCACGCCGCGCATTGGCTCCAATGCATGGTGCGAGAGAGTTCTTGGCTGTAGCGAGGGTGGTGGGAACAGTCCGCACTGCGCAGCGGACGAAAGGCTTTGCTCTCGCACAACGGGCATGCCTGGTAGTCGATCAACTCATTGGCCAGGACTGCGGGGGTGTTTGCTGGAGGCCTGTAAGTCACCGGCGCAGCTGGGAAGGAGTACTTGATCATTGCCTCATTCTAGGAGCCTGTGATCTGAGCATGAGGAAAGCCCTGGCGTCACGCCGAAGTGCAAACGCCGCAAGCGCAAAGAGCGCGGCCCACGAGACGAAAGCTCCGGTCAGTACGTGCAGGAGGTAGGCCGAGGCCCCGCCCCCGGGCACGAGCCAGTACACCACCGCAGTGGGAGTGATGTGGACAAGGAGTGCAGCCGTTTGGATGCCGGGCCACAGGTAGGTGGTCGAAGCCCATCCAGGCGGCAGGACCCCCCAGTGCCAACGCGCCGACAGCCGCCGAGAAACCGATACCGACCAGCACGACCGGCACAGAGGCGCGCAAGCTCTTCATGCGGCCAACCAACGCTGCACGGTTCCAGCGTGCCGCTTCCAGCAACCGATGGGAGCGGGGCGGAGCGCTGGGACAGCTCGAGCGGCGTGAAAGCGAGCCACGCACCCACAATTGCTATAAAAATAATAGCTTTTCGCGCTTGTCAGACAAGCGCCAGGTGCCTAAAAAACCTCTAACTTGAGCCGCGCCAACCAGCGAGCCCGTTCACGCGGCGGCCCACTCACAGCGCAAAAATTTTCCCCGGATTCAGGATGTTCTTCGGGTCCAGTGCCCGCTTGATGGCGCGCATCATGTCCACTGCGCCGGTGCCGGTTTCGTCCAGCAAAAAGCCCATTTTGTGGATGCCCACGCCGTGCTCACCGGTGCAGGTGCCGCCCATGCTGAGGGCCCGGGCCACCAGGGTGTGGTTCATGGCTTCGGCCTTGGTGCGTTCTTCGGCGCAGTTCGGGTCGATGAGGTAGCCGAAGTGGAAGTTGCCGTCGCCCACGTGGCCGACGAGGAAGTAGGGGATGCCGCTGGCTTCGACCTCGTCCACCGATTCGAGCAGGCAGTCGGCCAGGCGGCTGATGGGCACGCAGGTGTCGGTGCTGATGGCGCGGCAGCCGGGGCGGCTTTGCACGGCCGCGAAGTAGGCGTTGTGCCGGGCGGTCCACAGGCGGGTGCGTTCTTCGGGCGTGCTGGCCCATTCGAAGGCCTGGCCGCCGAATTCGCTGGCGATGTCCTGCACCATCTCGGCCTGTTCTTTCACGCTGGCGGGCGAGCCGTGGAACTCCATGAGCAGCATGGGTTCTTCGCGCAGATTGAGCTTGCTGTGCGCGTTCACCATGCGCACCGTGTGGTGGTCGATCAGTTCCACGCGGGCGATGGGCACACCCAGCTGGATGGTCTGGATGGTGGTGCGCACGGCAGCCTCGATGCTCGGGAACGAGCAGATGGCCGCGCTCACGGCCTCGGGCAGGGGGTACAGGCGCACGGTGATCTGCGTCATGATGCCCAGCGTGCCTTCGCTGCCCACCAGCAGGCGCGTGAGGTCGTAGCCCGCGCTGCTCTTTTTGGCGCGGGTGCCGGTGTGGATGACCTCGCCGCTGGCGGTCACCACCTCCAGCGCCAGCACGTTCTCGCGCATGGTGCCGTAGCGCACGGCGTTGGTGCCGCTGGCGCGGGTGGCGGCCATGCCGCCAATGCTGGCGTCGGCGCCGGGGTCGATGGGGAAAAACAGGCCGGTGTCCTTGATCGCATCGTTCAGCGCTTTGCGCGTGATGCCGGGCTGCACGGTCACCGTGAGGTCTTCGGCATTGATGCTCAGCACCTGGTTCATGCGGCTCACGTCGATGCTGATGCCGCCCTGCACGGCCAGCAGGTGGCCTTCAAGCGACGAGCCTGCGCCGTAGGGGATGACGGGCACTTCGTACTGGCTGGCCAGCCTCACGGCATCGGCCACGTCTTGCGTGCTTTCGGCAAATACCACGGCGCTGGGCGGCGGGGCCTGCAGCGACCCTTCGTCGCGTCCATGCTGCTCGCGCACGGCCTGGGCCAGCGAGCACTGCGTGCCAAAGCGGGCCTGGAGTGCGTCGATGAGGGCCTGGGGCACGTCGCGCAGCTTGATTTCGGGCAGCAGGTGGGCGGCAGCGGTGGGGGCGTTCATGGTGTGTGTCTCCGGTGGGTGCGGTCAGTGAGAAGCATTCTAGGTTCGGCCCCGTGGCCAGGTTCTGGGTGATCCAACTTGGGCCTGTGCGGGGATGCGGGTATTCACGGGCTTGTGGGTCGGCGCTTGCATAAATACATTACGTTCGAAATGTATATTGTGAAAGCGCCATGAACCACCGTGTTTCCCCCAAGGCCGGGGCGCGCCGCACCCATGCCGAACGCAGCGCCGCCACCCGCCAGCACCTGATCGCCACGGCCATCGACGTGATCCAGCACCGCAGCCTGGAGGAGATGTCCATCCACGAGCTGGCCAAGTCGGCGGGCATGACATCGGGCGCGGTGCAGCACCACTTCGAGTCGAAGGCGGTGCTGATGATGAATGTGCTGAGCGAGCTGATCGAGTCCACCGTGCGCTCGGGCGAACTCTGGCCCAGCCCCGCGCTGCCCGCGCGCGAACGGGCCGCGAAGTTTGTACAGGCGGTGTGGAGCCTGGTCTATGCGCAGCCGCGCTTCATCGTGGCCTGGAATATCTACCTGGGCTGCCGCAACCAGCCCGAGGTGCTGGGCCACATTGCCGAGCTGCGCCAGAGTGTGCAGGCGCGCATGCACGAAGGTTTCTTCACGGCCTTCCCCGAGCTGGCGGCAGAGCCCGACCGCGATGGCCTGCTGGGCCTGGTGCTGTCGTCGTTGCGCGGGCTGGGGATGCTGCAGCTGTTTGCGCCAGCACAGCCATCAGCGCCCGATGCCGTCCATCAGGCGCAGCTGGCCTGCCTGGCCGACTGGATCGCCACCCGGTGCGAGGCCGCGGCAGCCTCTGCGGCCACGCCCGCGAAGGTGCGCACGCGCCGCCGCTGACCTGTCTTTGCCTGCACGCCGCGCCGATCAGGCATCCCTCGCTTAAAACATCACCAGGAGACACACCATGACTTCGGCTTCCACGCGCGCTCCGCGCCTCCTCGCGCTCGCCGCACTCGCTTGCCTGGCCGGTGGCGCCCTGGCGCAGCAGCCGGGCGGCTACCCAGCCAAGCCCATCCAGCTCATCGCCCAGCAACCGCCCGGCAGCGGCTCGGACGCGATGACGCGCGTGTGGGCCGACTGCGCCGCGCGCGAGTTGGGCCAGGCCGTGGTGGTGCAGAACAAGCCTGGGGCCAATGGCATCCTGGCCGTCAACTACCTCAAGTCCCAGCCCGCCGACGGCTACAGCCTGCTGAGCATCGGCATGTCGCAGATGACGATCACGCCCTATGTCTACAAGCAGCCGCCGTATGACCCGCAACACGACTTTGACGGTGTGGCCGTGCTGGGCACGTCGCCCCTGGTGTTGGCCGTGCCGCCTGGCATGGGGGTCGCCAGCCTGGCTGATTTGCAGAAGCTGGCGCGGTCCACGCCCGGTGGGATCAACTTTGGCTCACCGGGCAAAGGCAGCCCTGCGCACCTGCTCACCTCGGCGCTGGTGGACAAGCTGGGCGTGCCCGGCACCCATGTGCCCTTTGTGGGTGAGGGCGCGGGCCTGACTGCGCTCATGGGCCAGCAGATCCACGCGATGACGTTGGTGATTGGCACGGCGGCGGCGCAGGTCAAGGCGGGCAAGCTGGTGCCGCTGGCGCTGTTCGGTGCCCAGCGCTCGGCGCTGCTGCCCGATGTGCCCACCATCGCCGAGGCCCTGCCCGCCGCCAGCGACTTGGCGCGGCCTGCGTGGATTGCGGTGGTGGCCAAGGCAGGCACCTCGCCCGAGCTGCTGAACCGGCTCAATGCCGTCACCGAAAAATGCCGTGGTGGTGATGCGCAGTACAAGTCCCGCCTGGAAGCCATGAACGTCACACTGACCACTTCCACACCCGGCGATGCCCGCACCTGGGCGGCCCGCGATGCGGCCGTGTGGCGCCCGCTGATCGACAAGCTGGGCCTGGCCACGGAATGACGGCGGGCACAGCGGCGCCGCTGGTCACGCTGCCCCACGGCGGGCAGCTGCGCGGCCTGTGGGAGCAGGGCGTGCGCGTGTTCCGGGGTGTGCGGTATGCCCAGGCGCCGCGCGGCACTTTGCGCTTTGCGGCGCCGGTGCCAGCGCTACCGTGGCCTGGCGTGCGCGATGCCACCGGGTTTGCGCCGATGGCACCGCAGCTGCCCCGCACGGCGCGTGCGGATGCACCCATGCTGGGGGGCGAAGACTGCCTGGCCGTCAACGTGTGGGCCCCGCCTGCCGAGCCCGGCGCCCGCCTGCCCGTGATGGTGTGGGTGCATGGCGGCGGGTTCTTTCGCGGGTCGGCCAGCGAGCCGTTGTACGACGGGGCGTCGTTTGCGCGCCAGGGCGTGGTGTTTGTGTCGCTGCAGTACCGTTTGGGCATCGATGGATTTCTGCATTTCGAGGACGAGGGTGAGGCTGGTTCACGGGGCGGGGCAGCGCCCGCCAATCGCGGCCTGCTGGACTTGTTGGCCGCGCAGCAATGGGTGCGCGAGCACATCTCCGCCTGGGGCGGCGACCCAGCGCAGGTCACGGCGTTCGGCCAGTCGGCCGGTGCGGGCGCACTGGCCTGTGTGCTGGGCATGCCCGCATCGCGTGGGCTGTTGCAGCGCGCCATCTTGCAGAGCCCGAGCGTGGCCTGCCAGACGCTGCAAGAGGCCGCCGCTGCACGCCGCGCCGTGGCTGCGCTGGCGGGGGTGGCGCCCTCCCTGGCTGCGCTGGGTGTGGCAGCCCGGCCTGCCGTGCTGCACGCGGTGCACCGCCTCGCGGCAGACCCGGCCCTGCGGCAGCAACACGGCCTGGGCATCCGCAACTTCTTTCCCCTGCGGCCCGTGGTGGACGGGCAGGTGCTTGTTGCGCCGCCGCTGCAGGCGCTGGCGCAGCAGTGGGCGGCGCACCCGCCAGACTTGCAGGTGCTGGTGGGTTGCAATGCCGAGGAGATGCGCCTGTACCACGTGCCGGGCGGCGCGATGGACCGCGTGACCGAGGCGCAGGTGCTGGCTTTTGCGCAGGAGGTGGGTTTGGGCGCGGACGCGGTGCAGGCCCTGCGCGCCACATTGCCGCCCACACACCAAACGCCCGGCGAGCTGCTGTGTGCCCTGCAGTCCGACTTTTACTACCGCGTGCCCGCCCAGCGCATTGCAGCGCTGGCCAGCCGCTGGGCCCGCAGTGCCCATGCCTATGAATTCGCCTGGCCTTCGCCGCAGTGGCGGGGGCGCCTGGGGGCGGCGCATGGGGTAGAGCTGCCGTTTGTTTTCGGCAACCTCCACACCACCACGGGGCAGGAACTGACAGGGCCCAGGCCACCCACCGCGCTGGCTGCGACCATGCACCAGGGCTGGGTGGCGTTTGCACAAAGGGGCGACCCCGGATGGGCGCCGTACGCGGGCGTGCAACCGCTGGTTCAGCGGTTCGGTGTGGCGTCGCCTGCGTATGCGCCCCACCCGGAGCCTGTGCGGCTCTCGCTGTGGGATGGTCTTCTCTGACAAAGTAGCCGCCGAGGTGGCTGCAGAGGTAGATGCCGGAGCGGTGGCTCGCTACACTGGTCCGGCGTCTTGTTGACGACTTCAAACAGAGGGGGTTGCCATGGCTTCAGCCAATGTGGGGGATTGCCTGTCGGGTGCCTGGGGCATCTTCAAGAACAACGCCATCACCCATGTGGTGTGCACCTTGCTGGTGATGGTGGTGGCCAGCATCAGCGCGGGCCTGCTGGCCGGGCCCATGGTGGTGGGCTATATGCGCATGATCGAGCGCGAGACGCGCGGTGAGGCGGTGCAGATCGGCGACATCTTCCGGGGTTTTGACGATTTTGTGCCCGCGTTCGTGGCCGGGCTCATCAGCTCGCTGGTGGTGTCGCTGGGCTTCATGCTGTGTTTCATCCCCGGCCTGCTGGTCATGGCGCTGCCCCCGGTGGCGCTGTTCCTCGTGGCGCGCGGCGAGCGCGATGGTGTGGCCGCCTTCAACCAGGCCTGGAGCATCGTGACGAAGAACCTGGGCTCGGCGTTTTTCTGTTCGCTGGTGCTGGGCATCGTGGGTTCGCTGGGCTTTTTGCTCTGCGGCGTGGGCGCGCTGCTGACGCTGCCGCTGTCCACCATCGGCTCCTACTACATGGCGCGCCAGCTGGTGGGCGATGAACCGGTGGCGCTCCCTCCTCTCTGACCCCGGCCCTGTAGTGGTGCCGGTGACCAGATCGCCCGCCTGGCAGCCGCTGGACGGGAACGCTCGGCGGCTGCGGCTGGCGTTCGGCCTGGGCTGGCCGCTGGCCATGGCCGCCACGCCCTGGTGGCTGGGGCAGGGCGGGCTGGGCCTGGGCTGCGGGTTTCGCGCGCTGACGGGCATGCCCTGCCCGCTGTGTGGCGGCACACATGCGTGTGCGGCGCTGGTGCAGGGCGATTGGGCGGCCGCCTGGGCCGCCAACCCGGGCGCGGTGCTGTTGCTGGTGTGGCTGGTGCTGCTGGCGGGCCAGGCGGTGGTGGAAGGCACGCTGGGCCACCACCGCACGGTGCGCTGGCCGTGGTGCCATCCGGCAGTGCTGGTGGCGGTGGGCGGCGGATTGCTGCTGCCCTGGCTGCTGCGCCTCGCGGGGCTCGCGTAGCCGGGTGCCCAGCCTTCTTTCTCGTTCTTCTTTCTCTATTCCTTTCCAACTTTTCGGGCACGCGCGTGCACCGCTTGTGATGTGCGCGCACCACTTGCATGCAAAGCATGCGTGTCCGTGGTGCCAGGGAACCGCCCGGTGCACAGCCTCCGTGCGCCAGACTGGTGCATTCGGCTTGTATACCAGTTGGCACGGAACCTGCGTAACCGCAGGCAATGACCACCGCCACCGAGATCAGCAACCGCATCATCGAAGCCGTGATGGCGCAAAAACTCGCGCCCGGCTCCCGCCTGGGCGAGCAGCAACTGGCCATGCTGTTCGACTGCAGCCGCACCATCGTGCGCGAGGCGCTCACGCGGCTGGCCACGCGGGGCATCGTCACCGTCAGCGCCCGGCGCGGCTGGTATGTGATCGAGCCATCGCAAGACGAAGCGCGCGAGGCCTTCGAGGCGCGCCGCGTGATCGAGCTGGGCCTGCTGCACCAGCTCAAGGTGGTGGACAAGGCCGCGTTGCGCCAGCTCAAAAGCCATCTGCAGCGCGAAAAGGCCGCGCTGGCGGGCACTGATGTGGGCATGCGCAGTTTTCTATTGGGCGACTTCCACGTGTGCCTGGCCGAGTGCCTGGGCAACAGCCTGCTGGCCGACACGCTGCGCGACTTCACGGCGCGCACCACGCTCATCGCCATGCTCTACCAATCGTCGCACGATGCGGCGCAGAGCTGCGCCGACCACGTGCGCATCGTCGAGGCGCTGGAGGCAGGCGACATTGCCCGCGCCGAAGCGCTGATGTCCGAGCACATCGGCACGGTGCAGTCGGCCCTGCGCCTGCAGGCCAGCAGCGACCCGCTGGCGGGGCTGCGCGACGCACTGGCGCCGGTGCGCAAGAGCCCTGCACAAGCCACCCCACCAGCCCGCGCGCGCAAGCCCCGCGCTGCCCCCAAGAGTTCCACCCCCCCAGCGTCTGACCCAGACGCCCCTGTCGACGCATCCACCTACCTAGGAGCCCTGCTATGACCACCGTCCGCACCGTCACCTCGTCCACCCGCCGCCTGACCCTGGGCGTGTTCGCCGCCGCAGGCCTGTCTGCCGCCCTGATGGCGCCTGCCGCCCACGCGCAGAACGCGCTGGACAACATCCTCAAGGCCAAGGAAATCAAGATTGCCATTCCCACCGACTACCCGCCCTACGGCTTTGTCGGCACGGACCTCAAGCCCCAGGGCCTGGATGTCGAGATGGCCAATTACATCGCCACCAAGCTGGGCGTGAAGGTCGAGCTGATCCCCGTGACCAGCGCCAACCGTATCCCCTACCTGCAGACGCAGAAGGCCGACCTCGTCATCTCCACGCTGGGCAAGAACCCCGAGCGCGAAAAGGTGATCGACTTCACTGCGGCCTATGCCCCGTTCTTCCAGGCCGTGTTTGCCAGCAAGAGCCTGAACATCAAGAGTTTTGCCGACCTCACGGGCAAGAGCGTGGCCGTGACGCGTGGCGCCATGGAAGACCAGGAACTGGCCAAGGTCGCGCCCCCCGGTGTGGACGTGAAGCGTTTTGAAGACCACGCGGCCAGCATCTCGGCCTTCGTGTCGGGCCAGACGCAGGCCATTGCCACCAGCGCATCGACGGCCGGGACCATCATGGTCAAGAACCCCAACTTGCAGACCGAATACAAGCTGCTGCTCAAGGACAGCCCCAACTTCATTGGCGTGGCCAAGGGCGAGGACAAGCTGCGCCTGCGTGTGAACGAAATCATTGCCGAGGCGCGCAAATCCGGCGACATCGACAAGATGTCCAGCAAGTGGCTGGGCCGCCCTGCGGGCGATCTGCCCCTGTAATCGCTGTTGTCGCCCCTGCTGAAAGAACCGAACAGGACCGTGGCGTGACAAGCGCCACAGGGCATTCGCACCATGCTGATTGCGCTTGACTTTTCTGCCGTGCTGTCCTCGTGGCCGTTGCTGGTGCGCGGCGTGCTCTGGACCATTGGCCTGACCATCGTGGGCACCGTGCTGGGCCTGCTGCTGGGCACCGCCTGTGCCTGGGCACGCGCCCGCAACCTCGGGCCGCGTGCACTGCCACTGCGCTGGGCGGTGGCCAGCTATGTGGAGCTGGTGCGCAACACGCCCTTCATCGTGCAGCTGTTTTTCCTGTTCTTCGGGCTGCCCGCGCTGGGGCTCAAGCTCTCGCCCGAGTTCGCCTCCGTGCTGGCCATGGTGATCAACCTGGGTGCGTACTCGGCCGAGATCATCCGCGCGGGCATCGAGGACACGCCACGCGGCCAGATCGAAGCCGCGCACAGTCTGGCGCTGACGCCGGGCCAGACCTTCCGGCGCGTGGTGCTGCCGCCCGCGCTGCAAAAGGTGTGGCCTGCCATGGTCAGTCAGATCATCATCGTGATGCTGGGATCGGCCGTGTGCGGGCAGATCTCCACGCCCGAACTGAGCTATGCCGCCAACCTGATCTCCAGCAACACCTTCCGCGCGTTCGAGGCCTTCATCCTGGCCACTGCCGTGTACCTGTTGCTGTCCATGGCCACGCGCCGATTGCTGACGTGGATCGGCGCACGTTTTCTGGTGGGGAGATAAGCCATGGTGGACTTTTCCTTGTGGGACATCCTGCGCAACCTGCTGCTGGCAGCGCGCTGGACGGTATCCCTGTCCCTCATCGCCTTCATCGGTGGCGGCCTGGTAGGCCTGCTGCTGCTGGTGCTGCGCTTGTCCAAGGTGCGTGGCACCGAGCGTTTGATCGGTGCCTATGTGCAGGTGTTCCAGGGCACGCCGCTGCTCATGCAGCTGTTCCTGGCGTATTTCGGTATTGCGCTTTTTGGCATCAAGACCTCACCATGGACGGCCGCGGCAGTGGCGCTGACTCTCTACACCAGCGCGTACCTCACCGAGATCTGGCGCGGCTGTGTGGCCTCCATCCCCAAGGGCCAGTGGGAGGCCGCACAGAGCCTGGCACTCAACTTTGGCGAGCAGCTGCGCCATGTGGTGCTGCCCCAGGCGCTGCGCATTGCGGTGCCGCCCACGGTGGGTTTTCTGGTGCAGGTGATCAAGGGTACGGCGCTGGCTTCGGTGATTGGTTTTGTCGAGCTGACCAAGGCGGGCAGCATGATCTCCAACGCCACCTACCAGCCCTTCCTCGTCTACGCCTGTGTCGCCCTGCTGTATTTTGTTTTGTGCTTTCCGGTAAGCCTGGTGGCGCAATCGCTTGAAAGGAAACTCCATGGCAACCGCCGCTGAAGCCACCACGGCTACCCCCACTCCCGCCCACGATGGCATCGTGGTGAGCGATCCACCCATCGTGGACATCACGGCCCTGCGCAAGTCTTACGGCACCAACGAAGTGCTCAAGGGCATCGACCTCAAAGTGCAAAAGGGCGAGGTGATTGCCATCATCGGAAAAAGCGGCTCGGGCAAGAGCACGCTGCTGCGCTGCGTGAACGGGCTGGAGGTTTTTCAGGAAGGCGCTCTGAGCGTCAACGGCAAGAAACTCATGCACGACAGCCCCGCTGCCATGCGGGAGTTGCGCCAGCAGGTGGGCATGATCTTTCAGAGCTTCAACCTGTTTCCACACCTGAGCGTGGGCCGCAACATCATGCTGGCGCCCACGCTGGTGAAGGCGCGTGATGCCAAGACGGCAGAAGCGCAGGCGCGCAAGCTGCTCGAACGTGTGGGTCTGGCCGAAAAGTTTGACGCCATGCCCGATCAGCTCTCGGGCGGGCAGCAGCAGCGCGTGGCCATTGCGCGCGCGCTGGCCATGGAGCCGCAGGTGCTGCTGTGCGACGAAATCACCTCGGCGTTGGACCCGGAACTCGTGGGCGAGGTGCTGCGCGTGGTGGAGTCGCTGGCACTTGAAGGCATGACGCTGATGATGGTCACGCACGAGATGGCGTTTGCCCGCAAGGTGAGTGACCGCGTGATCTTCATGCACCAGGGCCGTGTGCATGAAGCAGGTGCGCCCGCCGAGCTGTTTGGCAACCCGCAGACGCCGGAGCTGCAGCAGTTCCTGTCGTCGCTGCACGACTGACCCAAAACAAAGCCCGCCTGCGGTCTGGAGAGTTCCAGGGCAGGCGGGCCCGCAGGCCCCAATGGCCCGCTACATCCCAGAGGCCACCCGGAGGCTGGTACCCATGCCAGGCCCAGGCGCCTCACGAAAAAACTCAGGACAGAAGGCCCTTCTCGAATTCTGAGGGTGACAGTGCGCCGCTCTGGTCCTTGTCCAGTTCCTTGAAGCGCTGGCTGATGGCCGGCAGCTGTGTCGCTTCCTTCTCGGTCAGCTGGCCATCCTTGTCGAGGTCTGCGCGGTTGAATGCCGTGGTGGCCGCCCTCGATGGGTTGCCGGTGCCGGGACCATACGAATATTTGGAGTCCGCCTGGGGTGCCGTTTTACTGGCTGGGGCGGGCTGGGGCGATGCCGAAGTGGTCTGTGCTTGCAATGCGCCTGCACCGCCCAGGGAGATGGCGGCGAAAAGCATCACGCTGCGCGTGTCGAACGAATAGGTGCGTCGTTGCAGTGCTTTCATGGAAGCTAAGCTCCTTCGAAGTTGAACAGGGTTGCATTGCACCGCAGCACGGTGGTGAAGGCCAGCACTCTTGCCTGCTGTTGCCCAGGTCAACATTTCCCAGTGTGGTGTAACCCGGCAGTACCGGCACATGTAGTTTTTGCGGATGGATGTAGCCAGAAGTAGCTCGCAGGTTGCCTGCAGCCCTGGCATCGGAGAGAGAGGCTTGGGGCGGCATGCCCCACGGCGGCGCTTATGCGCAGGATGACCGGCAGGCCCGTGTACGTCCTACAAGCGACGGGCGTGCGCGCCAAAACAATGAATCCAAGCAATTCGCTTGTTCTGGTGTTTTATCGAAGGAGCCTTTCATGCAAAAGCAAACCATCCTCGCCGCCCTGGCCACACTGGCGTGCACCGCCGCCTTGGCACAAGCCCCCGCCAATGTCACCGCGCGTCCGCCTGCAGAAGTCAACCCCACCGCATCGGGCGGCGCTGCGGCTGCCAATGCCCAGAACAAGGTGGACATGCGCAGCAGCCAGAGCAGCGCAGCACCCGCCAACCCCACCGCGGGTGACGGCCGTGCCGCCCCTGTGGCCGAGATCAACCCCAGTGCAGCAGGCGGCAAGGCCGCAGCCACCGCACAGACGCGTGTCAATGCACGCTTGATGGACAGCAATGGCGACGGGATGGTGTCGCGCAAGGAGTGGGACACCTACCATGCGAACGCCTGGAACACCCTGCAGCCCACGAACACGGGCGTATCCACCGCCGACATTGACAAGCTCAACCGCACCCCCATGACCCACTGATCGGGCCGTGCGTAGCCAACGGGTTCGAACCAACGCCCCTGCATGTGATGGCAGGGGCGTTGGTCTGTCTGGGCAGCGCGTGGCACGGTGAAGCCATATCGCAATGTGGCTTCTTGTGCGGAGAGCAGGGTGATAGGCCCCCTCCCACCCCAGTAGGCCTGGGTGGCGGAGAATCTGCGAATTCTTCCACCGCATGCGGCGCCCCTGCCACCTGCGCTCCACCTTACCGAGGCACCCCATGGGCAACCGACTCACACAGATCGCCACGCGCACCGGCGACGCCGGTACCACCGGACTGGGCAACAACCAACGCGTTTCCAAAAACAGCCTGCGCATCCATGCTCTGGGCGACGTGGACGAACTCAACTCCCACATCGGCCTGCTGCTTTGCGAGCGCGTTCCCGCCGATGTGCGCGAGCTGCTTGTCGAGGTGCAGCACCAGCTGTTCAACCTAGGGGGCGAGTTGTCGATTCCCGGCTACGAACTGCTGAAGGCCGAGGCGGTACTGGCGCTCGATGAGGCGCTGGCCCACCACAACGCGGCGCTGCCCCGGCTGCAGGAGTTCATCCTTCCCGCAGGCACCCGCGCCGCCGCGCAAGCCCACGTCTGCCGCACCGTGGCGCGCCGCGCAGAGCGTGTGGTGGTGGCGCTGGGCAACGAAGAGGCCATCAACGACGCACCCCGGCAGTACCTCAACCGCCTGTCCGACCTGATGTTCGTGCTCGCCCGCGTGCTCAACCGCATGGACGGTGGCGATGACGTGTACTGGAAAAGCGAGCGTCTGGCGCAGCAGAATGCTACTGAATAGATAGCTGCTTGCGCTTGATGGTCGTGCGGTAGCGGCCAATTTTCCTCATATTTTCACTGCCTTTTGCAACTGGCGCGCACCAGGCCAGGGCAGCCGAGCAAGGGCCGCCCCGCAGCGAGGGCTGCGTCCCCCTTCCCGAATCGCGCCTGCGATTCGAGAGAAGGGGGAAGGCACGCAGTGCCTCAGGGGGATGTACCTTATCTCGGTGCCAGGATCGCCATCGTCAGCCGCGACACGCAGGTCAGCTCACCCGCTTCGTTGTGCATATCGATGTGCCACACATGTGTGGTGCGGCCAATGTGCACGGGCCGTGCCGTCCCGGTCACCCAGCCGCTGGTGGCAGAGCGCAGGTGGTTGGCGTTGATGTCCAGGCCCACGGCGCGGTAACCGTCGGGCAGGGTGTAGTAGGCGCCGGTGGAGCCCAGCGACTCCGCCAGCACCACGCTGACCCCGCCGTGCAGCAGGCGAAAGGGTTGCACGGTGCGGTGGTCCACGGGCACCCGTGCACGCAGAAAATCGTCACCCACCTCGACAAATTCAATGCCCAGGTGCTCTACGGCGGTGTTGCGGTTGGCGGCCTCCAGCAGAGCCAGGTCGATGGGTTTTTTCCAGATGGGCATGGTGTTCAACGGGCGTCAGAGCCGGGTCAGTACGAGCCGCGATTGTGCCTATGGCCCGCGGTGAGCAGGTGGAGCTTCCTATGTACGCTCTCAGCTTTGCTGTATGCCCTCTGTCAGTGCGCTCACTACGCAAGCGGCGTTACCAGGGGCGGCCGATGACAAAACGCACGGGTTGGCGCACGGTCTCCATGTCTTCGTACAGCTCGGCCTGCAGTTCGCCGCGGGTAAAGGCTGTGTCGATATTCCACGTTTGCTGGTGTTCGTTGTTCATACGCGCCCATGCGCCGCGCTCGGCTCGCACCACTTGGCCGGAGGAGAGCTTGAAGGACAGTGTCTTGATGCGCAGCAGCGTGTCATTGCCCTGGAACTGGACGCTCTTTCCCTCCACCTTGAACTGCTTGATGTCTACCCCGCCCAGCTTGATGGGGCCTGGGCGGTCCGGGTCGAAAGCCTGGGCCGTTTTTGTGGTCCGCTTGGCCACGCTGAGGGGGACCGTCCCTTCGAAGATCAGTCCGGTCACCGCCTTGTCGGGCAGCCGGTTGAGGGTCAGTGCGAAGCTGCGTGAGCGAGCGTCGGTTGAAAATTTCGGAAAGCTGGCGATGTCCGCCTGACCCAGGCTCTGGGTGGTTTTGTCGGGGAACACCGCCGTCACTCGCACGTCGCCTTTGTCAAAGAACGAGTTCGTCCACTGGGTGAAAAGACCGGAGCGCGTGGTGGCAATAGCGTTGACCTCCACCTTTTCCATGTCGCCGGTGGCAGCAAACGGAACCAGATTTTTGTCTCTGCCAGGAGGGGCCTCGATAAAAGTCACGCCCAGGATTTTTACGTCAATGGGAGTCTGCGCATACGCCTGAAAGCTGCACGCCACCAGGGCGGCCCCAATCATCCGAGGCAAGGTCAACAATGCGAGATTTTTCATGCAATCGATCACTGAAGATGGTCGTGGCCTCGGCGGTGACACACCACAGAGGCTTGTGTGGAGCCGAAGTTTCTCCCTCTCTTCGGCCGGGGCATTGTGCAGTATGCGCAGCGGATAGATGCTGTGCATGCAGAAGCAATTGCCAGACAACAACCCTCTATAGTCGGTCCAAGGAAAGGGCGTTACAGACGCCTAGCACAGCTGACACGGCATGGTTCGGACGATCAATCCTCAGCCCACAAACTTGCCGTTGGCGCCCATCACCCCCAGGTCCAGAAAGCGCGAGCCCACATACGGCGCGCCGCCGGCGTAGTCGATGGACAGGCCACCCAGGTCGCTGCTGCGGATACCGGCCAGTGCGCTGCGCAACTTGGCGCGGGTGAGCTCACGTCCGGCGCGTTCCAGGCCTTCGGTGAGCACGCGGGCATTCACATAGCCTTCAAAGCTGCGGGCCGAAAACTCCTGGTAGCCCAGCGCGCGCATGGCTTTCTGGTAGTCGCGCACCACGGCCACGCTGGTGCGGGCCGCGTCGGGCAGCACCATCGACAGTGCAATGCCCGAGGCCTTGCCGCCCAGCTGGCGCAGGTTGTCGCCCGACAGCGCTACGCTGGTGGCGGCCAGCGGCGTGCTGGACGACACTTTCTTGAACTCGTTGACCAGTGTGGCGGTAACGTCACCTGCGGTTCCGAGAAGCACAGCGGCGGCCTTGGCGGCCACGGCCTTGCCCACCACATCGGGCACCTGCGCGCCCTGTGCATCCAGCTTGAAAGCCTTGGGCGCGGGCTGCTTGGCGGCTGCCATGGCCTTGTTCACGTCCGCCAGAAACTCGCGGCCAAACGCCGTGTCTTGGTACACGATGGCCAGGTCGTTCATGCCCATGGACACCAGCTTTTGCGTCAGGCGCTGGGCTTCGTCGGCGTAGCTGGCGCGCACGTGGAACACCGAGCGGTACTCGGCCTTGCGCAGCGACGTGGCACCGCTCTGTGGGGCCACATAGGGGATCTGCGCCTCGTCCACCAGCGGCAGGATGCGCTGGTTGTTGGCCGTGCCCATGCAGGAGATCAGCGAGACCACGTTGGCGTCGGCAATCAGCTTGCGCACGTTGTCTTCGGAGCGCGCGGCGTCGTAGCCGTCGTCCAGTGCCAGCAGCTTGATCTCGCGGCCATGGATGCCCTTGGCGTTGGCCTGTGCAATGCCCGCATCCAGCCCTTGCTTCAATTCCTTGCCCAGGCTGGCCAGTGCGCCGGTCATGCCGATGGAGCAGCCAATGGTCACGCTCTTGGCGTCCATGGGGTCCTGCACGCCCACGGCGCGCGAAGAGGTGGCAAGCAGCAGGCCGGTGCTTGCGGCCACAAGGGATTGGGTGAACTGACGGCGTTGCATGGTCAAAAAAACTCGCAGGCAAAAAAGCCACCAGCCCCGGATAGGGGCTGGTGGA
Organism: Acidovorax sp. Leaf73; assembly: GCF_916855635.1. Classification (NCBI taxonomy): domain Bacteria; kingdom Pseudomonadati; phylum Pseudomonadota; class Betaproteobacteria; order Burkholderiales; family Comamonadaceae; genus Acidovorax; species Acidovorax sp. Leaf73. The sequence continues at coordinate 231,292 of NZ_CAKASI010000003.1, read as the reverse complement.
GGGTGGACTGGGGGAGGTCGATAGACCTAGGGTTAACCCTGATTTTATCTGCCCAGGCTGGCAATTGGCTGTCAAAGGCCTGGCAGGCCTGGGGGTGTCCTCTTTACACCGTGCTGCCAGGGCCCGCTGGCGCGCGCATGCTGCCCGTCTCCACATACCGCTGGTGCCACGTCAGCGCCTCGTTCAGCAGGTGCGGTGTGTGCTGGCCCACGGCGCCCCGCTTGGCGCGGGCCACGTAGTCGTGCAGCGCAGGGCGGAAGTCGGGGTGCGCGCAGCGGTCGATGATGATCTGCGCCCGTTGCGAGGGCGAGTGCCCACGCAGGTCGGCCAAACCCTGCTCGGTCACAAGGATCTGCACATCGTGCTCGGTGTGGTCCACATGCGAGGCCATGGGCACGATGCAGGAGATGCTGCCGTTCTTGGCCAGCGACGGCGTCATGAAGATCGACAGGTAGGCATTGCGCGCAAAGTCGCCCGAGCCGCCGATGCCGTTCATGATGGCGGAGCCCATGATGTGGGTCGAGTTCACGTTGCCGTAGATGTCGGCCTCGATCATGCCGTTCATCGCAATCAGGCCCATGCGGCGGATCAGCTCGGGGTGGTTGCTGATCTCCTGCGGGCGCAGCACGATGCGCTGCTTGTAATAGTCGATGCGCTCGTTGAAGTCCTGCATGGCCGCAGGGCTCAGCGACAGCGCCGTGGCCGATGCGCTGGCCAGCGTGCCCGAGCGCAGCATGTCCAGCATGCCGTCCTGCAGCACCTCGGTGTAGGCGGTGAGGTTCTCGAACGGCCCGTTGTTCAGCCCCGCCAGCACCGCGTTGGCGATGTTGCCCACGCCCGACTGCAGCGGCAGCAGGTCTTTGGGCAGGCGGCCCTTTTTCACCTCGTGCTGCAAAAACTCAATGATGTGGCCTGCGATGCGGTTGGAGGTGTCGTCCGGCGCGGCATACACACTGTTGCGATCGGGCTGGTTGGTCATCACCACGGCGATGACCTTGCTCGGGTCGCAGCGCAGGTAGGGCTCGCCAATGCGCTCATCAGGCCGTGTCATCGGGATCGGCTTGCGGTGCGGCGGCACATCGGTGCCGTAGTAGATGTCGTGCATGCCCTCCAGCTGCGGGTTGTGCCAGGCATTCACCTCCAGGATGATTTTGTCGGCCTGGTCCAGCCAGGTCTTGTTGTTGCCCACCGAGGACGAGGGGATCAGCCGCCCGTCGGGCAACACGCCCGCCACCTCGACCACGGCCACGTCGAGCTTGCCCAGAAAGCCAAACCACACAAACTGCGCCACGTGCGACAGGTGGATGTCCACATACTGCATTTGCCCCGCATTGATCTGGCGGCGCACCGTCGGGTCGGACTGGTAGGGCAGGCGCATCTCGATGCCGTCCACCTGGGCCAGTGCGCCGTCCAGCTCAGGCGCGGTGCTGGCCCCCGTCCACAGACCGATCTTGAAGCCATGGCCCTGCGCGTTCAGGCTTTCGATGCGGCGGGCCAGCGCGCCCGGCACAGCCTTGGGGTAGCCCGCGCCGGTGAATCCGCTCATGCCCACATGGGCGCCGGCAGGGATCAGGGCGGCCGCTTCATCGGCGGACATGGTGCGGGAGAGAAAGTCGGGGTATAGCACCCGATCGGCCAGGGACATGAACAAACTCCGCAAAAAGAAAAAGGCCACCCGCCCGGTGAGCGGATGGCCCTGTGGACAAAACCCAGGATGCTAGCCTTCGTTCCTTACAAATTAAGGGTTAACCCTTACAAATGCGGTCCGGCGTCCCCATACCCGCAGATTACGCCGCTTTGCGGTTGAGCAGCGCGTACAGCAGGATCGCCCCGAACGTGGCGGTGCCGATGCCGCCCAGCGCAAACTGGCCGAACTTGAGCGTGAAGTCGCCCGTGCCCAGGATGAGGGTGATGGCCGCCACGATGAGGTTCTTGTTCTGCGAGAAGTCCACCTTGTTGTCCACCCAGATCTTGGCGCCCGCCACCGCAATCAGGCCAAACACCACGATGGACACTCCGCCCATCACCGGCAGCGGAATGGTCTGGATCAGCGCGCCGAACTTGGGGGAAAAGCCCAGCACCAGCGCAAACACACCCGCCAGCAGGAACACGGCGGTGGAGTAGATCTTGGTCGCCGCCATCACGCCGATGTTTTCGGCATAGGTGGTCACGCCTGTGCCGCCTGCAGCGCCGCTCACCATGGTGGCCACGCCGTCGCCCATGAACGCGCGGCCCATGTAGCGGTCCAGGTCTTGGCCCGTCATGGCTGTCACGGCCTTGATGTGGCCCAGGTTCTCGGCCACCAGGATGATGGCCACGGGCGCGATCAGCAGCATGGCATTGGCTTCGAACACCGGCGCAGCAAAGTTGGGCAAACCAAACCATGCGGCGTTGGCCAGTGCGGACAGGTCCATGGGCTTGCCCAGCCCCAGGCCGTTGGTCAGCACCGCGTAGATGATGCTCGCCACGATCAAGCCCACCAGAATCAGCAGGCGCTGCACCATGCCGCGCGTGAGCACGGCCACCAGGCCCACGCTCACAAAGGTCACCACCTGCATCCAGCTGTCAAAGTTGCTGGCCGCCATGTTCTTGATGGGAATACCGGCCAGGTTCAGCCCGATCACCGCTACCACCGAGCCCGTCACCACGGGCGGCATGAAGCGCTCGATCCAGCCCGTGCCAATGGCCTGCACCAGCGCGCCGATGAGCGTGTAGACCAGGCCACACGCAATGATGCCGCCCAGCGCCACGGCAATGTTGGCGTTGGCACCTTTGCCCGCGTAGCCCGTGGCCGCAATCACCACGCCAATGAACGCAAAGCTCGACCCCAGGTAGCTGGGCACTTTGCCGCCCGTGACCAGGAAGAAGATCAGCGTGCCCACGCCGCTCATCAAAATCGCCACGTTCGGGTCAAAGCCCATCAGGATGGGCGCCAGCACCGTGGCCCCAAACATCGCAATCACGTGCTGCACCCCCATCACCGCCGTCTGCGGCCAGGGCAGCCGCTCATCGGGCCCAATCACCCCACCTTGTTGCAGCACCTCAGCGCTTTTTGTGCGCCAGTTCATGAATCCCATCTTGTCGGTTCCTTGTTGTTGAGGCGCGAATGCTAGTGGATGGGTGAGGCAATGCCGCGAAGCTGCGACTCTTTCGCCGGGCGTCCGCCGTGCCCCGGGTTAGCATTTGGGCCTACCCCGCTCTGCCCCTTGTGGGCACCGCCGCCATGCACTCTCAGCCGTCCTGCCCCAACTGCCGCCAGCCCATGCAGGCCCACCGGTTCACCAGCAACCAGGGGCACTCGCTGGAGCTGGACATCTGTTTTGCCTGCCAGGGACTGTGGTTTGACAGGCACGAAAACCTCAAGCTCGCGCCCCAGTCGGTGGTCGAGCTGTTCCGCCTGCTGCACGAACACCGCACCGACCAGCACCAGCCCCTGGCAGAACGCATGGCCTGCCCGCGCTGCAACACCAGCCTGGCCAAAGGTTTTGACGTGGTGCGCAGCGGCCGCTACATGATCTACCGCTGCGCCCGCCTGCATGGCCGCTTCAGCACCTTCTCGTCCTTCATGGTCGAAAAAGGCTTTGTGCGCCACATGACGCGCCCCGAGATCGACGACCTGGCCAAACGCGTGGGCGCCATCTACTGCACCAGCTGCGGCGCCCCCGTGGACATCCGCAAGGACCACGCCTGCCCCTACTGCCGCGCCGCGTTCTCCCTCATCGACCCCGACGCCGTGGTGCGCGCCATGGAGGGCTACGCCAAGGCCAGCACCGAGCGCACCACCCTCGCCACCCCCTCGGTGGACATCGGCGACGCCCTGGTGGCCCTGGAGCGCGACCGCAGCCGCGCCGAACGCGAGCGGCAAAAGCGCGCGTTCACCAGCACCAGTGATGCGAGCGACAGCTCATTCACGGGCGATCTGCTGACGGCCGGGGTGGAATTGGTGTGGGCCTTGATCAACACCAGAAGCCATCACTGAGAGCTTCCGAGGTGGAGCATGACAACGCCTCCCACCACGCACACCAGACCCACTACTTTGATGACACCCACTGGCTCGCCAAACAGCGCCATCCCCACCACGGCTGCGGCCGCCGTGCCGCTGGCCGCCCAGACTGCATAGGTGAGGCCCATGTCGAGCTGGCGCATGGCCACGGCCATGAGCCAGATGGCGAGTGCGTAGCACGCAGCTGCCATGCCGGACGGGAGGAGTCTGGAGAAGCCATCGGAGTACTTGAGCGCGACGGTTCCGGCAACTTCTGCAATGACGCTGGCTGCGACGAGCAGCCAGGCCGATAGGTTTGGATTCATGGGGCACCTTGGCCGAACATGCCCGTTTGTCACTTGTACCGAGTGACACGGGCAGTACGATGAAGCGGTACCCAGATGGTGAAGGGCCGCAGTGTAGCCACGCCCTTGCGATCCATCAAGAACACCCCACGCAGGCTCTGGCGGCCACTTGCGTTTGCGCGGATCATGGAGCGTTGACACAGCGGCAGCGCCGGATGGAGGGCGTGATGGTGTCCCTTCACGCACCCAGCCCATCCCCCGCACCACACTCCAACCCGTTCACAATGGCGCAGGCCTGTGTTCTGGTGGGCCCCGTCGCAAACAACCAACCAGCCGTGGCACCCGGTGGCCACAGGAGGAGAGGACCTTGCAGCCGCATCCGCCCCCAACCCGACGCCGTGCCCGCACCACCGCCGCCCCGGCGCAGCGCAACCCTGAGAACGCGGGGGATGGCGCCGCCGCCTCCGACTCCGCTACCCCCTGCCTGCTGCAGCGCGCCCACCTGCGGGCCGTGCCCAGCACCCTCCTGATCCCGCTGGCCGCGCGCGCGCGCGGGAGCCGTTACTTTCCTTGGCTGGCCTGCAACGACGTGGTGGCCACCAGCCTGGTGGAGCGCCTGGGTGCCGATGTGGAACCGTGCCTGGACGACTTGCCCACGGTGCTCAACGTACTGTGGCGCACGCGCGCCATCAAGGATGCGGGCCGCAGTTTCTTCCTTGCGCACCCGAAGGCTGGCGGCGTGAGCCTGGGCTGTGGCCTGTCGCACCACTTTCAGTGGCTCGATACGGGCGCCAACCAGTGGCTCGATGCTGATCTGCCCGAGGTCATGGACCTGCGCCGCGAGCTGCTGCCGGTGCGCTGCCCGCGCACGCGCCATGCCACGGTGGACATCACGCAGCCTGGCTGGTGGCAGCGGCTGGGGCTGCCAAAGGAGGAAGGGGAGGGCGATGGCGCGGGCGTGCAGCCGGTGTTCATCGTCTGCGAAGGAGTGCTCATGTACCTGCAGCCCGCGCAGGTGCAGGCCGTGCTGCGCGAGTTTGCGCAGTGCGCGCCGGAAGGCTCGCGCCTGGTGATTGATGTCATGACGCACCGTGCCGTGGGCCGCGCGGCGCAGCACGCCAGCGTGGGACCCACGGGGGCGGAGTTCCACTGGGGCGTGGGCAGCATGGACGAGCTGACTGCCGCACACCCGCGCCTGGCGCTGCTGCGCCAGCAGAGCGTGTCGGAGTGTTATGGCTGGCCGGGTGTGGTGCTGGAAACGATGTGGTGGCCGTGGCTGGGGGCGCCGCTGTATGGCATGGCGACCCTCGGCGTGGGAGACGGCTCCCCCTGAGCCGCTTCGCGTCTTCCTCCGGAGGGGGTGGCGGTTGCAAAGCTTGTGCTAATGCCTGGGCGCCAGTGCTCGCATCCATCGTGGCGCCTGGCCAGTGAGCTGCCCCACGATGGCCGCCTGCAGCGGCGGCAGCCGCCGCGCGCCCTGCAGCACCAGCTGCCGCAGCAGGCGTGGCACCGGACGGGTGTCGGTGTACAGCCGCACGATGGCATTGGTGCCCTCGTACATCGGCCATGCGTGGCGGTGGTGCGCCCGCGCATAGGTGGCCAGGGCTTCGCCATTGCCGATGTCGTGGCCCTGGCTGCGGGCTGCCACCACGGCGGCCGTCAGGCGCTCCACACCGGCCAGCCCCAGGTTGTAGCCATGCGCCGTCACGGGGTGCATGCCCACGGCGGCATCGCCCAGCAACGCGCAGCGGTGGTCTGCAAAACGCTGTGCATACACGGCCACCAGCGGGTAGGCGTGGCGTTCGCCCTCCAGCTGCAAAGGCCCCAGGCGGTCGCCCAGCTGGGCCTGCACCGTAGCGGCGAAGGCCTGCGGGTTCTGGGCCATCAGCGCACCTGCGTCGGCAGTGCCCGCCGTGACCACCACCGAGCACAGCGCATGCCCCTCTTGGGGGTCATTGGGCAAGGGCAGCACCGCCAGCGTGCGTTCATAGCCAAAACACTCGTGCGCCACGCCGCCATGGGGTTGGGCATGGCGCATGCGGCAAACGATCACGGTGCGGCCAAAGTCCGTCATGCGTGCGCCAATGCCCAGCTGCCGCCGCGTGGCCGAGAAGCGACTGTCCGCCGCCACCAGCAGCGGGGCCTGCAGACGTTGTGGCGATGGCGCGGGGCCATCGCTGGGGGCACCGGCGGGAGTCTGGGGAAGGTACTCCAGCTCGGCATGGGTGGACTGCGTGGCCACGCGCACCACCTGGGCGCCGGTCACGATGCGGACACCCGGTGTGCGTGCCGCCACGGCATAGGCCGTGCGGCGCAGTGCGTGGTTGGGCACGATGAAGCCCAGAGCCTCCAGCCCCGTACCCTGGGTGCCCAGCTGCAGGGCGCTGCGCAGGCCCAGCGGGCCGTCGTGCACCTGCGCTTCGCGGATGGTGCCCACCTCGTGGGGCGCCAGGCCGGCCCAGGTGCCTAGCCGCTGTAGCGTGGCCACGCTGGGGTGGGTGAGCGCGATCTCGCGGCCATCGGGCGCGGGGTGGGCCAACGTGGCCTCAGACTGCTGTTCGACCACGGTGGTGGTGAACCCGGCCTGCGCCAGGGAAATGGCCAGCGACAGGCCCGCAGGGCCCGCGCCGACGATGAGAACGTCGCTGTGTGAGGAGGAGGTCATGGCAAGAAGACCGGGCGAAGCAGCCCGGCATCCACCCTGCAACCGTGGGGTGGGGCTTGCCATTGTGGGCGGGCACTCCGCGCGGCGGTTTGCCCTGCATCAAGGCAGGGTGCCTGAATGCTATAAATTAAATAGCTAAAAAATGATACAGGATAAGCGCTAGGGCCTTAAAACATCAAAAATTATGGTGCGTTACGAGCGTGCCGGTTTGCGCGCGCCCTTGGCGGGCTTCTTGCGGGCGCCACCCGCTGGCTTGCCGCGCAGGTGCAGCCCCCAGGTGACCAGCACCCACAGGTACGCCGCCAGCACGCTGTAGGCCGCCATGGCGGCCAGCGACAGCGGTGGTGCGGCGATGGAGCGCGGGCTGGCCATGGTCTCCAGCAGCTGGCGTGTGCCCGTGCCCAGCACTGGCATGGCCGCGCTGCCCGAACGTGCCATGCGTGCCGCCATGAAGATGAAGAACTCCATCAGCAACGCACCGATGACCCAGCAGGCCAGCAGGGCCAGCAGCTGCGCAAACGCCCTGCGGTCGCCCTTGGCCAGGAAGTAGATGGCCGACACCAGCACCAGGGCGGGCAGCAGCAGGGCCAGGGCAGGCCAGGCGGACATGAGGAGATGCATCGGAAGAATGTGGGGGCGGATCGGAGAGTGTGTCGGGCAGCGTCAGGGCTCCGGACTGCGAATGATAGAGGAGGCTCCCGGCACCCAGCGCGGCCCCAGGGCAGGGTCTGCCCGTACGGTGGCTATGCGTGCGTGTCGCCGTGCTGCCCCTGGCGGAAGGTGTTCGGTGTGCAGCCCAGCAGCGTGCGGAACGAGGCGATGTACGCGGCGGGGCTCTCGAACTGCAGGGCGTGTGCGATGCCCTTGACCGGGCGGCCCGAGGCCAGCAGATCGAGAGAGGCAATGATGCGCGCACGCTGGCGCCAGGCGCGAAAGCTCAGACCCGCTTCCGCCGTGAAGCGCCGGGTGAAGGTGCGGTCGGACATCGCGGCCTCGGCCGCGAGTTCGTGCAGCGAGAGCTGCCACTGGTGGGCCTGCAGCAACAGCGCGAGCGCGCGCCGCAGCCCTTCGCTGGCAGGCATCGGCAGGTGGGTGGGCAGGCAGGGCGTGTGCTGCAGCGTATGCAGCAGCAGGGACACCATCAACTGCCGCGTGGGGTGGTCGAACCCGCCGTTGAAGAGCCCCAGCACCAGCTGCTGGATCAGCGGCGACGCGACCACCGCGTGCACCTCGTCCCGGCGCGCAAACGATGCGCACTGCGCCACCAGCGCCGGCTGGCAGTACACCGTGCGCAGGTCGGTGGCGGAGAGGATTTCGATCGCATGGGCGTGGTGCGGGGGCACCCACAGCGCCCGCTGCGGCGGCACGGTCCAGCGCGCGTGGGGTGTCTCCACCAGCATCACGCCCCGCGTGGCAAACACCAGCTGGCCGCTGCGGTGCTGGTGCGCTGGCAAAAGTGTGCCGGCCGCGTGCGTTTTTGCGAGCGTGGCCCACAGGCCGGCGTCTTGGCGCCCTGGCGATGTTTGTTGGCGTTCTGGTGCTGACATGCCGTCCTATTATGAAACCACCTCCTCCCCCACTCCTTCCCCGAAACCCGCCCCCAGCCCATGTACACCACCACCTTCCTTGTCCATTCGGGTCGCCAGACGGCCCGCGCCGCCCAGGCCATCAACCCGCCGCTGGTGCGGGCCTCGACCGTCGTGTTCGACACCCTGGCTGCCTACAAACACGCGCACCACCAGACCGTGTTCGACTCGCCGCGCTACGGCCGCTCGGGCACCTCCACCACGTTTGAGCTGCAGCGCTGCATGGCCGCGTTGTCGGGCGCAGAAACCTGCCTGGCCACAGCCAGCGGACTGGCGGCCATCGTGGCCGTGCTCAGTGCCCATGCGGGCCCGGGGCGCCACCTGCTGCTGAACCAGTGTGTGTACGGGCCCACGCGCATCTTCTGCGACCAGGAACTGGTGCCGCAGGGCACCACCGTCGAGTACTTTCCGGAAGGCGCCGACATCGCGCCCTACCTGCGGGACAACACCAGCCTGGTCTACATCGAGACCCCCGCGTCGCTGACCATGGAGATGCTGGACGTGCGCGCCGTGTGCGCGGCGGCACGCCAGCGCCACATCCCGGTGGCGGTGGATGCCACCTGGGGCACGCCGGTGTTCCTGGATGCCCACGCCCTGGGCGTGCACATCGCCATCCATTCGGCCACCAAATACATCAACGGGCATTCCGACCTCATGCTGGGGCTCATCACGGGGTCGCACGCAGACCTGGCCAGCACCCGGCGCTTTTGCGACCGCAGCGGCGCACATGCGGCGCCCGATGTGTGCTGGCTGGCGCTGCGCGGCCTGCGCACCCTGGCAGTGCGGCTCGAACGGCACCAGCAGACCGCCTTGGCGACGGCCCAATGGCTGCAACAGCAGCCACAGGTCCGGCGCGTGCTGTTCCCGGCACTCCCCTCCGACCCGGGCCACGCGCTTTGGCGCGCGCAGTTTTCGGGCGCTGCGGGGCCGTTCACCTTCGAGCTGGCGCCGTGCAGCGAAACCGCATTTGCGGCGTTCATCGACGCGCTTGCGCTCTTTAGCCTGGGCACCAGCTGGGGCGGGTACGAAAGCCTGGTGCTGCCCGCCGTGCCCTATGACCAGCGCCACCTGGCAACGCTGCCGGATGAGGGTCGCCTTGTCCGCCTGCATGTGGGGCTGGAAGACGCCCGCGACCTGCGCGCGGACCTGGCACAGGCGCTCAGCAGTCTGGGCTGACCGGCACCAAGTGTCCCGAGTTGGAAGTTCGTTGATGAAATAAAGATGTCGAAATCGTCGTCAGGCAAGGCGCAAACCACAGCGATAGCCGGTGCTATCGCGAGGATTTGCAACGCAGCATGGCGGCGATTCTCGACGTCTTTATGAAACGAATTTCCAATTCGGGACACTAGCTCGCCACGAAGTCCACCACCGACTGCAGCACCTCTACCTGCTGCAGGATCTTGCGGTGCCCCAGCCCCTCGGTGGCCAGCAGCGTGGCGCCCGGGATGTGGTCGCGGTAGGCCTCGCCATCGGCAAAGCGGTTGATGCGGTCGCCGCGGTCGTGCACCACCAGCGTGGGCAGCGCGATGCGTGGGCCCACAGCCGGGGGCTCGAACTGGCGCATCAGGATGCCTTCTCGGGCTTCGATGCGCCGCTGCAGGGTGGCACGCGTGCGCTCCGAAAGGCCGAACACCTGGGCGAACAGGCGCGTGTATTCGTGCGGCGACGCGGGCGGTGCCAGCAGCACCAGCCGCTGGGTGGCCAGGCCCCGGCTGGCCGCGTGCGCCGCTGCGTTGGCGGCCAGCGAATGGGCCACCACGGCATGGGGCGCCGAGTCCTGCGCGTGCAGGCGGGCGGTGGCGTATTCGATGGCGCGGGCGAACTGGGGCAGGTTGCTCACGCGGCCCCGGCTGCCACCGTGCGCAGGCAGGTCCACCAGCACCGGGCGCAGGCCGCGCGCTGCCAGGGCATCGGCCAGCGGCAGCATCTGGCGTGCATGCCCGCCCCAGCCGTGCAGCAGGAGCACCGTGGGGCCGTGCGGCTGGGCCTGGGGCAGGTACAGCGTGATCTCGGCGTCTTCAAACGGCCAGCGCTCTGTGCGCCAGTGGCCTGGCGGCACGGCTTGGCGGCCGGGTTTGCGCAGTGGTAAGGGCGTGCCAAACAGGCGCGCAGCCACGCGCACGGCCAGTGCGGGCCACAGTCGCTCGGTGGCGCCCAGGGTCAGGCGCACAAGGCGCATGGCGGGGTGCTCGCCGTAGAAGCTGGACGTGGCCCGCAGGGCGGTGGATGAAGAGGAGGTGTTCATGGTGGGGTTCCTGAAGGGATGGAGTGGGGCGCGCGGCGCGCACCTCAGAAAAAGACCCAGTCCCGGTTGCTGCGCGGGAGGCTGGTGAGGGTGCTGCGCAGCGACCGGATGGCGCCCACTGCGGCCGCAATGGCGGCAATGCCCAGGATGATCAACATGGTGTTTCCTTTCTTCGCACGGTTGTGCGAAATTTGGGCATAAAAAAACAAGAGGTCTCCCTGGCACACCACCGCGTCTCAGGCGGGGGAAGGGAGGTAGCTCTTGACGAGGCGCGCCCAGGACGCCTCGGTGCGTGACACTGCCTGCGGATCGCGCAGGAAGCGGACGTCGTGCAACAAGCCCATGATCATGGAATAGATCTCGCCCACCAGCTGGTCGGGCGGGGTGTCGGCGGGCAGGTGCCCGGCCTCGATGGACTGGATCACCGTGCGGCGCAGTGCCGCGCGCCAGCGTGTGATCTCTGAATGCAGCAGGTCGCGCAGCTCGCCTTCGCGGTCGTCCAGCTCGAAGGCCCCTGCGGTGTAGATGCAGCCGGTGAAAGCCTCCACATCGCGCGTGCGGGCAATCCAGCGGCGCACGATCTCGTTGAGGCGCGGCAGGCCCTTGGGGTGCTGCATGGCGGGCACAAACACATCGGCCAGGAACCGGCGGCCAAACTCCTCGATCACCGCCTTCTGCAGCGCCTCGCGCGAGCCGGCGCGCGAGAACACGCCGCTCTTGGACAGACCCACGCGGTCGGCCACGGCCTGCAGCGTGATCGACTCCAGCCCTTCGGCCGCAGCCAGATCCAGCGCTGCGCCCACAATGGCCGCGCGGGTGAGTTCTGATTTCTGGGTCTTGGCATCCATGGGGCGAAATTTAGCACAACTGTGCGAAATAAATCTACCCGTGTTGCCAGCAGTGTTTTGAAAGCCGATATCGAGCACAGCCCCGGTGTGCCGCCGGGGCTGTGCAGCGCGTCACTGGGCCAGGGCCGTGATCTGCACGGAAGTCAGCGCCCCACTGTAGAGGCGGAAATCCTGCATGCGGCCCGCAAAGTACGGGTCGGCCCCGTACTGCGCGCGGCCCAGCCAGTTCTGCGTGGTGGCGCCCAGCTGGTGGGGCGCAAAGGGCGCGTCGGCCAAGGTGCCGGTGGCCTGCCCGTCCACAAACAGGGTCACGGTGTTGCCCCGGCGGGTCACCGCCAGGTGCACCCACCGGCCTGTGCCCAGCGCCACCGAGGACGTGACGTTTTCCTCGCCGAAATAGGTGGTGCCGGTGGAGGCAAAGCGCAGCGTGCTGGTGTTGCCGAGCAGGGCCAGATAGGCGATGTCGCTGGAGCCGATGTCAAACACGCGGGCGTTCCCGGCGCTGGCGCTTTGCCGGTAGACCCAGACTGCGATCGTGAAGTCGGCCAAGTCTTTCATGATGCCCGTGGGCAGGGCCACGTGGCCGCTGGCGCCGTCGAGTGCTACGGCGCTGCTGCCCGCCGTGCGGCCAGCGCCCCAGGACGTGCCGCCCACCAGTCGGCCATGCAGCGCGTTGCCGCTCTGGTCGGTGGCCGACGTTCCGCTGCCCTCGTTCAAGGGCAGATGCAGCATCAGCTGCGGCGTGGTGGCAACACTGCGGACCTCGGCGCCCGTGAGCCGGCCCGTTGGGGTGACTGCCACGATGCGGTAGTGCCAGGTGCCCGTGCCGGGTGTGTCGGTATGGGTGCGTTCCTCGCCCACGGTGGTGAGTGTGGTGAACGGGCCCGACGCTGCGGGTGCGCGCTGCACCTCATAGGCCGTGGCGTAGGCGCTGCCCCACCACGACAGCAGCACCTGGCCGTTGACGAGGTAGGCCGTGAGGCCGCTGGGCGCGGCCCCGGCTGCAATCGGCTCGCGCGAGAAGGTCAAGGTGCCCATGCCGGGGTCGTCCCCGGTGCCGCGCTGCTCGGGCCGCAGTTTGGCCGCCATGGCCGTTGTGTAGGGCGCAGAGAGCCCCTTGCGGTTGACGTAGTGGTTGTACAGCAGCTCCCAGCACTGGCGCAGGTGTGGCCGCCCCGCAGGAGAGACGCCGGTGAAGATGCCCTGGCGGTTGGCATAGCGTGAGAACGGCAGCGCCGGATACGCGCCACCCGCATCGGCCAGGTTGCTGGCCGCCACGTATTCGGCGGCTGAGAGAAGCCGGTTGTTCCAGTAGCCGTACAGATCGTCGCCCTGCGACCAGGCCATTTCGCACAGCGCGCCGCACAGCGACATGCCCAGCGTGGCATGCCCCTGGTCGCGCCCGCTCTCCTGCCATTGCCCCAGGTGCCCGGGGTGGATGGCGTAGACGTTGTGCGCGGCTGCGCCGTTGCCCCGGCCGTTCTTGTAATAACTGATCGCCTCGTTGTACAGGTCGCGCCGGTCACAGCAGATGCCGATGGCCATGATGGCGTTGATGTTGCACAGGTCCCAGTTGGCCCAGTAGTTGGTGATGTTGGCGCCGTTGTGTTCCTCTAGAAAGCGGTGGCTCAGCGGGTAAAACACTTCCAGCAGCAGTTTCTGGAACCGGGCCACGCCCTCGGGCGACCAGCCGGGGTAGCTGCGCAGGAGTTCCACCGTATTGGCCCACTGGTAGCCGTAGATGCCAGCAGCAAGGTAGCGGTCCGCATTGCCGGTGAGCGTGGTCATGGTGCTCGACCACGCATCCAGGAACGCCACGGCACGGTCGGCATAGGCGTTGTCCTGGGACACCTTCCAGCGCAGCGCCAGCTGGTAGGCCCGCTGCATGTCCTTGATCATGGTGCCGAAGTTCTGCCCATCGCCGCCACGGATCACCACGGTGAGCGCGTGGGGCCACATATCGCTGTTCAGTGAGGAATGTCCCGAAAACTGAAGCGCGTTCCAGCCAATCACCCAAGGCGATGCGTTCTCGGCAATCTTGGTACGCATGCGCGCAAAGTCAGCGTCCGTGTGCAGCCCGCCAGGGTGCACAAAGGCGCTGGGGGCCGGTGGTGGAGGAGGAGGAGGAGGAGGGGGGGGTGGTGGTGGTGGTGGTGGTGGTGGTGGTGGTGGTGGTGGTGGTGGTGGCGCTGCGGGGGGAGGCGGTGGCGCTGCAGGGGGTGGGGGGGCCGAAGGCGGAGGCGGGGTGCCAGGCGGTGTGGAGGGAGGCGTCGCGGGGGAAGGCGGCACGGTGGGGGGCACTGCCGGCGCCGGTGGTGCTGTGGGGGGCGTGGTACCTGGCGTTGGCGCGGGAGGCGGGGTGTCCCCGCCAATGGGCGCGGAGGTGGTGGGCGGTGTGTTGGTGGCGTCGGCCGGGTTGCCACCACAGGCCACCAGCGTGCCGGCCAGCGGCATGGCGGCCATTCCCTTGAGTACCCGGCGCCGGGCCGTGAAATTCGTGCCGTTGTTCAGTTCTTGGTCCATTACTTTGGGGGATTGGGGTGGGCGGAGTGCCGTGCCTTTTGGTCGTTCCATCGGCGATTCCAGGCAATCGTTGTGCCAGGCAGGGCGCCCTGCGAAAAATGGGCGGTGTGCCGGGTTTTATGCCCAGCGCTCACAGGCAAGAACGGGAAAATGAACAATTTGGTTAGTCCAATATTGTCATTAAAGTAATTAATAGCGCGCAGCTTGCTTGCCATGGGCTGGGATCGAACGCCTTTGCGCCGTTGACTGCAAGTGTCAAGCCGGGGACGGATATGGCTGGTCCGCGCCCGGATGCGCTGCTACGCTGCGTCGCCATGGAGACAAATACCAAATCCCCGCCTTACGTTCCCCAGATCCGCCTGTTCCAGAACTGGCTGCGCGACCAGCGCGGCCTGCAGTTCGACAGCTACGACGCGCTGTGGCGCTGGTCCACCACCGAGCTGGATGCGTTCTGGCAAAGCGTGTGGGACTATTTCCGGATCGAATCGCCCACCCCCCACACCGCCGTGCTGGGCAAAAACACCATGCCCGGCGCTCAGTGGTTTCCTGGCGCTCAGGTCAACTACGCGCGCCAGGCGCTGCGCCATGTCGATGCGGCGCACGCAGCGGGTCTGCCTGCCATCATCAGCCGCAACGAAAAAGGCCAGCACCGCGAGCTGAGCTGGCCCGAGCTGCGCCGCCAGGTCGCGTCGCTGGCGCTGCACCTCAAGGCCCAGGGCATCCAGCCCGGCGACCGCGTGGCCGCCTACCTGCCCAACGTGCCCGAGGCCATGGTCGCCTTCCTGGCCACGGTCAGCATCGGCGGGGTGTGGAGCATCTGCGCGCCCGACATGGGCACGCACGCAGTGCTCGACCGCTTCCGCCAGATCGAGCCCAAGGTGCTGATCGCCGTGGACGGCGTGACCTACGGCGGGCGCGACCACGACCGCACTGGCGTGCTGGCTGAGCTGCGCGCCGACCTGCCCAGCGTGCAGCATGCGGTGCTGCTGGGCAATCTGGATGCTTATGTTTCGATAGCTGGTTGCGCAAGCTGGACAAGCGCTACGGCACAAAATGATGCGGAAACCGCAGCGTTTGAACCGATGTGGCTGCCGTTTGACCACCCGCTATGGATCGTCTATTCCAGCGGCACCACGGGGCTCCCGAAGCCCATCGTGCACGGCCATGGCGGCACGGTGCTGGTGGCGCTGCAGCTCAAGGTGTTGCACAACGACATCGGCTGCAGCTACGAACCCAACAGTTTGGGCGAGCGCTACCACTGGTACAGCTCCACCGGCTGGGTGATGTGGAACGCGCAGCTCAGCGGCCTGCTCTCGGGCACCACCTGCGTGATCTACGACGGCAACCCCGGCGGCAGCAAGGACCACCCCGATTGGGGCGTGCTGTGGCGCTTTGCGGCTGAAACGGGCGTGACCTTTTTCGGCGCGGGTGCGGCGTTTTTTGCCAACTGCATGAAGGCGGGCATCACGCTGGCGGACTATGGCGACTTGACGCGCATCCGCGCGCTGGGCACCACGGGTTCGCCGCTGTCGCCTGAGGTGCAGGAGTGGGGCACGGCGCAGTTCGAGGCGCTGGGCACGCACGACATCTGGTGGAACAACATCTCCGGCGGCACCGACTTCTGTGGCGCCTTCATCGGCGGCAACCGCGAGATGCCACAAGTCGCTGGCGAGATGCAGTGCCGCATGCTGGGCGCGGCTGTGGAGTCGTGGGACGCCGAGGGCCGTCCCGTGCAGGACGCGGTGGGCGAGCTGGTCTGCGCGCAGCCGATTCCGTCGATGCCCCTCTACCTGTGGGGCGACAAGGATGGTTCGCGTTACCTGTCGAGCTACTTCGACATGTACCCCGCAGGCCACGGCCGCCGGCCCGGCGGTGGCGACGGCCTCGCGAGCATGGGCGCGGTGTGGCGACATGGCGACTGGCTCAAGATCGGCGCCAACGGCGGCTGCGTGATCTACGGCCGCAGCGACGCCACCATCAACCGCCACGGCCTGCGCATGGGCACGAGCGAGATCTACAGCGCGGTGGAATCGCTGCCCGAAGTGCTCGACAGCCTGGTGGTGGATCTGGAATACCTAGGCCGCGAGAGCTACATGCCGCTGTTTGTGGTGCTGCGCCCGGGCTACGCGCTGGACGATGCCCTGCGCGCGCGCATCAACGGTGCCGTGCGCACCGCTTTAAGCCCGCGTTTTGTGCCCGACGACATCTTTGCCGTGGCCGAGGTGCCGCGCACGCTGAGCGGCAAGAAGCAGGAGCTGCCCATCAAGAAGCTGCTGCTGGGCCAGCCGATCGAAAAGGTGGTGAACAAGGATGCGATGGCGAATCCTGGGTGCCTGGACTGGTATGTGGCGTTTGCGGCGCAGCGGGCGAAGTCGATGCAAAAAACATAGCTACCTGCGCTTTGGGGAAAAGCGCAGGAGCCTGTTTTTATTTGAAATTGTCCTATCCGTGGGGTGCCTGGCCGTCCTTGGTTCCAGCCGCCCTGTTTCTCCTGACTGCTCGCCTCAGCGCGTGACGCCATGCCAGTGCCGCCGCGCAAGGGCCGCCCCGCCGCGCTGGCGGCGTCCCCCTTCAGGGGGAAGGCGCGCAGCGCCTCAGGGGGTTAGTCAAGTTTCGCGCCGGACGCCTTGATCAAGCGCTCCCACACCGGCCGTTCCTTCGCAATCGCGGCGGAAAACAGCGCGGGCGAGCTGTTCTGCACATCAAAGCCCATGGCCGCAATGCGCTGCGCCACGTCGGGCAGCTGCGTGGCCTTGCGCACCTCGTCGGCAATGCGCTCCAAGATGGCGGGCGGCGTGCCTGCGGGGGCACCAAACGCCAGCCAGCCCGCCACGCGGTAGGCCTCGTCGTTCAGGCCCTGTTCGGCCAGGCTGGGCACATTGGGCAGGGTGCCCATGCGGCGCTCGCCGCTCACGCCAATGGCTTTGAGCTTGCCCGCCTCGATGTGGGGCTTGACCTGCAGCGCGCTCGCAAACGCGATCTGGATCTGGCCGCCGAGCAGGTCCTGCACCATGGGCGCCTCGCCCCGGTAGGCCACGTGGCTCATGTCGGCGTTTTGCGTGAGGCTCATGTAGGCCCCGGCCAGGTGCGGATACGCGCCCGTGCCGTACGAGCCATAGGCCACCTTGCCCTTGTTGGCCACCACGTATTTGAGCAGTTCGGGCCCCGTGGATGCGGTCACGCTCGGGTGCGCCACCAGCACCAGCGGCGCGATGGCGATCTGGTAAATGGGCGCGATGTCCTTTTCGGGGCTGTAGGGCAGCTTGGTATAGAGGAACTGGTTGGTGAGCATGGAGTTGCTCAGGCCCAGCAGCAGCGTGTAGCCATCGGGCGCCGCCTTGGCCACCGCGTCGGTCCCGATGATGCCGGCCGCACCGGGTTTGTTGTCGATGACCATGGGCTGGCCCAGGCCCACGGCCATCTTTTCGGCCAGCACACGCGCCAGCACGTCGGTGGCGCCGCCTGCGGCAAAGGGCACCACGATCTTGATGGGCTTGTTGGGGTAGGCCTGCGCGAAGGCGGTCGTGCCAGTGCAGGCGGCGGCCAGCGCAGCGGCACCGAGCCAGGTGCGGCGGGACATCAGGGGGTGGAAGGGCATGGGTTTGTCTCCTGTCATGGTTATAAAAATTCACTCAGCGGGCTCCGCGTGCATGGTGGCGGGCCGGGGCCTGGCTGTCACGCCATGGGCTTATGGGGTCTGGGGGCTCCCTGCGGCGGGGGCGGTGGTGATGCGCACGGTGATTGGCAGGGGCGCGAGCACCTCGCGCAGGCGGGCGGCCAGTGCGTCTGCCTGTGCGCAGGGGGCCACAGCCACACGCACCGCGTTGTCGCCTTCGGGCTGCACCTGAGGGCGGGGCTGGCCTGGCGCTTCGGCGGCGCACACACCATCCACCAGCGCCTGCACCGTGTGGCAGGCGGCGCGCTGACGCAGCTCGGGCTTGTAGATCTTGCCCACATTCGTCACGGGCATGGTCTCGATCACCTGCACCCAGCGCGGGCGGGCTACGGCCTCGTCCACGCGTTCGGCGGTGAAGGCCAGCAGTTCGGCCTCGGTCACGGCCTGTGCACCGGGCACCAACGTGGCGTAGACCACGGGCAGCTCGCCCGCATAGGCGTCGGGCGCACCCACGGCGGCGCACAGCTGCACGGCGGGGTGGGCGCCCAGCGCGTCTTCGATCACCTTGGGGTCGATGTTGTGGCCGCTGCGGATGATGAGGTCCTTGGAACGACCGCTCAGGTGCAGGCGACCCTGGTCGTCCACAAAGCCGAGGTCGCCGGTGGCCAGCCAGCCATCGTGGGTAAACGCCTTGGCCGTGTCGGCCGCGTCGAGAAAACCCGAGAACAGGTTGGGCGACTGGAAAAGCACCATGCCCGGCTGGCCGGGTGGCAGGTTCTGGTCCGACGCATTGCCCTGCGCATCCAGCGCCACCACGCGCAGCTGCGTGTAGGGCAACCGCCAGCCCACGCAGCCTGCGGGCGCGCGCACGCCCGGCGGGGTGATGGTGGAGATGCCCGCCATCTCCGTCATGCCCAGACTTTCGTGGATGTGCAGGCCAAACAGGCGCTCAAACCGCGCCGCCAGCTCGGGCGCCAGGATGGCAGCACCCGTGCGGCAGTAGCGCAGCGTGGAGATATCGGCGCCGCCCAGCGGCACATTGGCCAGTGCCGCCAGCACCGTGGGCACGGCGGACAGGTAGGTGCAGCGGTAGCGCTCCACCAGCCGCCAGTAGTTGGCGATCACCTCGCGGTTGCGGAACAGGCCGGTGGTGGGGATGATGGTCTCCACCCCCGCAGACAGCGCCGCGAGCGAGCCCGGCAACACCCCCGCCACATGGAACAGTGGGTAGCCGTTGATGCCCACGTCCTCGGGCCGTATGCCCTGCATCTGCACGCTGCCCCAGGCGGTGAAAACCTGCGCGCCGTGGCTGTGGCGCGCCAGCTTGGGCGCGCCGGTGGTGCCACCGGTGTGAAAGTAGGCGGCGATGTCGCTGGCTGCGATACGGCGCCCGCTCACCAGGTGGTCGCCGGGGTGCTGGTGGCGTTCGGCCAGGTCCACCACACCAGCAGGCAGCGGGCCCGCCGCGCCGGGGGCTTCCGTGTGGGGGGCCACGCGCAGCACGGTGGTCAGCGTGGGCACCATGCCCATCAGGCGCTGGGCCTTGCTCCAGTAGCCCACATCGCCTTCGGCGCCGTAGGCAATCAGCACCTTGGCACGTGCCAAGGTCATCATGGCCGCGATCTTCTCGTCGGTGAGCATGGGGTTGAGCGGCTGCACGATGCCCGCCGCCTCGCCGCCCCACAGGGCCAGGTGGTATTCCAGGCAGCCAGGCAGCAGCACGGCCACGGCATCCTCGGGGCCCACCCCCAGGTGGTGCAGCAGGTTGGCCGTCTGGTGGATGCCGGCAAGCAGCTGCGCATACGACCAGCGGATGGGCTCGGCGGCCGGGTCGGCCGTGGGCAAAAAAGTCAGCGCCGTCTTGTCGCCAAACGCCGCCGCCGAATTCACAAAGATTTCGTAGGTGCTTTGCACTGGCAGCGCTTCGGCCAGGGGGCGGGCTTCATGCCGTTCTACATCCTGCAGGCTGCGCACCGGGGCACCGGGGGAGAAAGGCGTGTGGAGCGGGGGCATCTGTGGGAGGCGCATGGCGGGTCTCGGGTCTTATGGGCTGCGGGTCGGTCACCGGCGGGGGGCGGATGCGGCATCGTCCTACCCGCCTGCGCCCGCCGCGTGGCCACAGTCTGTCTGTGTGCCGGCGCAAAAGCAGTCACGCAGATGTCAGAGAGGGTTCAGGACCCCCTGCGAGACCGTCCGCAAGCTCTCAGCGCCGGGTGGTGCTGCGGCACACCCATAATGGACCTTGTTGATTGCCACTGCGCGCCCCGCCGCGCGCCTTCCCTCCATGAACACTCCGCAGCCGCCCAAACGTTTTTCGATGATCCGTGAGTTCCACCTCGCCGACTGGTTCACGCTGGGCAATGCGGTCTGCGGCGTGGGCGCGCTGTTCTCGGTCATGTCGTACCTGGAAACGAACGACGTGCTGCATGTGTACTTTGCGTGCGCCCTGGTGCTGGCCGCGCTGATCTTTGATGTGCTGGACGGCCGCATCGCGCGCTGGCGACAGAAGAGTTCAGCCATGGGCCGCGAGCTGGATTCGTTGGCCGACGTGATCTCCTTCGGCGTAGCGCCCGCCATCATTGCCTACGGCTGCGGCATGCAGGGCCTGTATGACCGCATCGTGCTGGCCTACTTCGTGGCCTGTGGCGTGTCGCGCCTGGCGCGCTACAACGTGACGGCCGAAACCCTGTCGGGCGACGACGGCAAGGTCAAATACTTTGAAGGCACGCCGATTCCCACCTCGATCATGCTGGTGGCGTTGATGGCCCTGGCCGCCTGGCTGGGCGCTGTGCGCGAGAGCCTGTGGTTTGGCAAGGTACTCATTGGCGGCTTTACGCTGCACCCGCTGGTGCTGCTGTTTGCGGTGTCGGGCTCGTTGATGATCAGCCGGATTCGCATTCCCAAGCTCTGAGCCACTGGCTGCCCTGCCATCTCCTGTCCTGTCCTGTCGTTCTGGATGTTGAACACCATGGCACTTCAAAAAATCGCAGCTTTCTCCGATGGCCCTGTGGGCGGCAACCCCGCCGGTGTGTGGATCGGTGACGAGTTGCCCGCCCCCGCCGAGATGCAGCGCATCGCTGCCGGGGTCGGCTTTTCTGAAACCGCGTTTGCCGCCCCACTGGGCGATGGCAACTGGAAGGTGCGCTACTTTTCGCCCGAGAGCGAGGTGCCCTTTTGTGGCCACGCCACCATTGCCTTGGGCGCCGCGCTGGCGCAGCGCGAGGGCGACGGCGTGTTTGCGCTGTCGCTGAGCCAGGCCGAGATCACGGTCGAAGGCCGCCGCCAGGGCGATCTGGTGCAGGCGGCGCTGCAGTCGCCCCCCACGCGCAGCGGGCCTGTGCCTGCTGGGCTGCTGGCCGATGCGCTGGCCCTTTTTGGCCTCAGCGCGGCCGATCTGGACCCGCGCATCCCGCCCGCGCTCATCCACGGCGGTGCGGACCACCTGGTGCTGGCCCTGCGCAGCCGTGCGGCGCTGGCGGCCATGCACTACGCGCTGGACGCCGGCCGCACGCTGATGGTGAACGCCAAGCTGGTGACCATCGTGCTGGTGTGGGTGGAGTCGGACCGGCTGCTGCACACCCGCAATGCCTTTGCCTCGGGCGGCGTGCTGGAAGACCCGGCCACGGGCGCCGCCACGGCCGCACTGGCGGGCTACCTGCGCGACCTGGGCTGGCCGCATGGCGGCGCCATCGATGTGGTACAGGGCGAGGACATGGGCATGCGCTCGCGCCTGCGCGCCGAGATCGGGCCGGTGGCGGGCAGCTCCATCCGCGTGTCGGGCACGGCACGGTGGATGAGCGACGGCGAATAACGTTTCTTGCTACAAATAATATAGCTTTTAGCGCTTGATGGTAAAGCGCTAGGGCTTGTTTTGACTTGAATGTTGCGCTGTGCGCCCCGGCCCTGACGGCGGCAGCGCACCTGGCAGCGCGTCCATCTCTTGCCGAAGCCATTGCACCAGACACAGCGTCTCCGGCGACGGGTCTGGGGCCGTGCCGAAGTAGTGCCGCGTCAGCGGCAGCCGCAAGGTCGGCAAGGGCGACACCAGCCGCCCCGAGGCCAGGTCGTGGGCAATCAGCGACACCGGGGCCATCGCAAAGCCCAGCCCATCCACGGCGGCCTGCAGCACAAAGTGCAGATGGTCAAACTGCAGGCAGCTGGCGGGCTGGAGTGTTGGCAGGTTCACCTGCTTCTTCCAGCTTTCCCAGTCCTTGCTGCGCGACTTGGACAGCAGCAGCACGTGGGACGACAACGCCTCGGGCCGCGTGACCGGGCGCTGGGCGAACAGCGTCGGCGACCCCACCACCAGCGCCTCGTCTTCCAGAAACGGGTGGACCTGCATGCCCGGCGGCCACCCGCGCGGGCCGCGCCGCAGGGCCAGGTCGAAGGCCTCGGCCGCGTGGTCGGGTGCCAGCGTGCTGGTGATGACCTGGGGCTCGATGTCCGGGTGCTGGGCCACAAAACCCGGCAGCCTGGGGATCAGCCAGCGCACCGCAAAGCTGGGCCGCACGTTGATCTTGACGCTGCGCAGCCCGGCATCGCCCCGCAGCGACTGGGCGGCGGCGCCGATCTGCGCGAGTGCAGGCCCGACCTGCGCGTGAAACTGATGCCCTGCCGCCGTGAGCAGCACCTGCCGCGTCTTGCGCTCGAACAGCTCCACACCCAGGTGCTCCTCCAGCGCCTTGATCTGGCGGCTGATGGCGCTGTGGGTGACGTGCAGCTCCAGCGCGGCGCGGGTAAAGCTCTGGTGGCGCGCCGCCGCTGCAAAGGCGCGGACGGCATTCAGCGGGGGCAGGCGGGGTGACATGCGTGCAATTTTGTCACGCATGGCGCGCAGCAATATCGTTTGTCGCGCCGGGCACCGCCGCGCACCATGCGGGCCATGCCACAGCCTTCAGACAACACCTTGGCCTCAGACCTCCACTCGCGCCGCGCCGCCTTGGCGCTGGGCCTGTCACTCCCCGGGGACACGGTGCTCTACTTGCTGCTGCCGATGTTTGCCCCGGCGTTTGGCGTCACCCTGTTTGAAGCGGGCATTCTGCTGGCCGCAAATCGCCTCGTGCGCATTGCGGGCTACGGGGCGGTGGCGCGGTTCTATGCCCGCCATGGCGAGCGCCTCACCTGCTCGCTGGCCGTGCTGGCCGCCGCCGCGTGTGCGCTGGGGTACGCCACCCTCAGCGGCTTCATCGCCTTGTTGGGCCTGCGGCTGCTGTGGGGCCTGGCGTTTGCGGCGCTGAACCTCGCCACGCAGGCGCTGGCCACGGCCGAGCCTCTGGGCGCAGCGCGCCGCGCCGGGCAGTCGCGCGCCTTTGCAGCGCTGGGGCCCATGCTGGCCCTGCCCGCTGGCGGTGTCTGCGCGCTCTGGTGGGAGCCCCGGGCCATCTTCTTTGCGTTTGCGGCAGTTGCGTTGTGCGCCTTGCTGGCCACGCGGCACTTGCCCGCCCAGCCGCATGCCCTGCCGCCACCGCCCAAGCGCTGGGGCAGGTTGCCGGGCCGCCTGGACCGCTTTTCCTTCGTCGAGGGGCTGGTGCTGGACGGCCTGTTCATCATCGGCCTGTCCTACCTGGGCCGCGATGTGCTGCCAGGCCATCCGGTGGTTGTGGCGGGGATGCTGCTGTCGGTCCGCTATCTGGCCGAGATCGCGCTGAGTGTGGTTGGTGGCGACCTGGCCGAGCGCTATGGCGCCGAAGTGCTGCTCGTGGGTTTTGCGGTGCTCACGTCGCTGGCCCTGGTGGGTTTTGGCCTGGGGTGGCTGTGGACCAGCGCACTGGCCATCGTGATTTTGCGAGCCCTGCTGCTACCGCTGTTGCCGCCGCTGGTCGCGCGCCGCACACCGGGGCCGGGGCGCATCCAGGCGCTGGCGACGCGGTCGGTCTGGCGGGACCTGGGCGCCGGTGCGGGCCCGGTGCTGGCGGGGGTGCTCCTGCCCATTGCGCCGTCCGCCTGGGTGTATGGCGTCGCAGCCTTGCTGCTGTCGGCCACGGCCATCGCCTGCTGGGCGCCTCGCGGCGATGGATAAGGCACGCAGCGGCCACCGCCCCCTTTTCACAAACCTCTGCTTTGGAGAATTGCCCTTGAACATTCACACCACCCTGATCCGCTGTGCCGGTGGCACGGTCGACCTGCCCGCGCGGCCCATGAACCACCGCAGCGATGGCGGGCATGTGCTGGTCCACCCGCCGCGCCCCGTCTGGGAACGCAGCGAGCTGACGCCCGAAGAGCTGGCGCATTGGTCGTGCCTGGTGGCCGCAACGGGCAGGGCCATGCTCGACACCTTGCCGCGGCTTGCCGGTGGCTGCCTGAACTACTGGGAGGCGGGCAACAACGCGCTGAACCCACTGGCCCATCCCCAGGGGCCGAAAACCCCCGCGCTGCACCGCAAGATGCACCTGCATGTGTTTGGACGAAGCCCCCGGGCCACGCACCCGGACTGGCTGTGGGGCGAACCACCCCGGTTCCCGAATTTTGCGCAGTCTGAGGCTTGGACCCAGCAGTTCACGCGGCTGGAGGACGATGAAGGCGCCGCGCTGGGTGCGCGCATTCAGGTGTTGCTGGATACGCGGTATGCCCTGAGTCTGGTGGGCTGACGACACCTAAATGCAAAGATTTGCTATTAACAATATAGCTATAAACGCTTTATGGTAAAGCGCTAGGCCGTATTTTATGCAAACTCTTTTGCCAGGGGTACTACGCCCCCACAGGCCGCCGGTTCACCAGCACGATGCCTGCCGCCACCAGCACCAGTGCCGCTACCAGCCCGGGGGTGATGGGCTCGCCCAGCCACCAGGCGCCAAACAGCAGCGCAAACACCGGCGTGAGGAACACAAACACCGAAATCTTCGTGGCCGGGTAGTGCGCCAGCATCCACATCCAGGCCAGGTAGCTCACAAACGCCCCCACCAGCGCCTGCACCAGCAGCGAGCCCCAGGCAAACGCGCTGAACTGCCAGACCCAGGCCTCGCCCAGGCCCAGCGACAGCACTGGCAGCACCGCCGTGCTCACGCTCACCTGGTAGAACAGTTGCTTGGCCGGGGCCACGCGCGCTAGGGGCGTGGTGCGGATGACCACTGTGGTCAGCGCCCACATCAGCCCGGCCGCCAGCCCGAGCAGATCGCCCAGCCATGCCTGGGGCAGGGCGGCATTGGCAGGGCCCAGCAACCCGTCCCCCAGCGCCAGCCCCACGCCCACAAACGCGGCAGCCAGGCCCAGCCACTGCCAGCCCTGCAGCCGCTCGCCGGGGATGAAGCGCGGTAGCAGCAGCGCCACCCAGAACGGCGAGGCATACAAAAACACCGTGAGCCGCGAGGCGGTGGTGTACTGCAGGCCCAGGTAGATACACGCGAACTCGCCTGCAAACAGCGCTCCCGCCAGCAGCCCGGCGCGGGCCGCCCCGGCGGGCTCGGCCGCTGCCGACAGCCGCACGCCGCGCCACAGGCACCAGGCCGCCACCGCCACCATGGCCAGCGCAAAGCGCACAAAGGCCTGGAACACGGGCGCCACCTCAGCCACCGTGGCTTTCACCAGCACCTGCTGGAAGCCCCAGAACATGCAGCACGCGAGCAGCAGGGAGATGGCGAGGGAGTCGAGGTGGGGCTTGCGAGAGAGGGCCATGGCGCGGTGGGTCGTTGGGGTCGCGGTCAGGGGCAGGGCCAGGCGCCGCCGCTGCGCGTGAACATCGCGCCCCCTAAGAAAAGCGCATTGCCGTCGCTGGCCAGGGCCCAGGGCGTCCAGGGCAGTGCGCGGGGCATGACCGCCTGCCCTTGGAGTTGCCATGTGCCGCCTGCGCGCGACAGCAGCGCAATGCGCTGGGTTTCGGTGCTGCCCGGCCCTGCGGCGCCGCACACCCCCTGCCCCGCCACGTTGGCGGTGTTGACGGCGAGGGTGCTGCCGTCGCTGGACAGCGCCATGGCCCCGTACTCGGGTCCTCCCGAGATGGGCGGCGAGTAGATGGACAGGGTGGCTGGAATGCGCCCCTGCTGGGTCCAGGCGCCACCGCCATTTTGCGAAAACACCAGCACCAGGGGCGTGGCGGAAGTCCGCAGCAAATCGCGGTCGGTCACGGCCAGGGTGCTGCCGTCTCCCGACAGGGCCAGCGACGCAATAAAGGTGCCTTCCGCATTCAGGGCGGCCTGTGGCGCCCAGGTGGTCCC
This sequence comes from Acidovorax sp. Leaf73, assembly GCF_916855635.1. Classification (NCBI taxonomy): domain Bacteria; kingdom Pseudomonadati; phylum Pseudomonadota; class Betaproteobacteria; order Burkholderiales; family Comamonadaceae; genus Acidovorax; species Acidovorax sp. Leaf73. The sequence continues at coordinate 205,372 of NZ_CAKASI010000003.1, read as the reverse complement.
GGTGCGGGCGTAGGTGAACACGGCGCTGGACGCAGAGGCACCACCGCCGCTGCCTGCGGCGGGGATGACCGCCGAGACGGCCAGCAGGTTGCCATCGGTCGACAGCGCCATGTGATCGGCGATTTCGGCCTGGCAGGGTTGCGGGCAGCCCGCCGGCGCACTGGCCGCGTCCAGGCGGGCTTGCTGGCTCCAGGCACCCGCGCTGCGCTGGTAGACGTAGACCGCATCGGCGACGACGCGGGAGCCCAGCTCGCCCCAGACCTGCTTCATGGACCGAACCGCCAGAGTGCCGCCGTCAGCCGACAGCAGCATCTGATCGACGAAATAGTTGCCGGACTGCAACGACGCCTGCTGCTGCCAGGGTTGGCTGGTGCTGCTGCGTGCGAAGACAAGCGTGGTGGTGGTCGCGCCCAAACTCGCGCCGCGCAGCGCCAGGGTGAGCCCATCCCTGGACACCATCGCGTAGCGTCCGTAGGCGCTGACCGAGGTGAGGAGCGGTGCGCGCCCCGAGGGGAATTCGTAGCTGATGCCCTTGGCGATGTCAAAGGGCGTGGCATCCGTGAACCCACCGCATCCGCCTGCATTGCACGCGCGCAGGCGGTAGATGGCGTTGAGGCGCGCCGATACGGGGGTGGGGGTGTTTGCCAGAGCACCGACGAAATTTTGTGATGTGTCTTGCTGGTAACGGAAGCCGGCCCGGGACGTCTCGTTGTAATCGTCCACCTTCGCTTCGGGCAGGGGGCCTTGTCCGTCCGGGTCTTCATGCAGTTCGTAGCGGGTCGCCCCCGGCGTGGGGCTCCAGCGGAACTGGGGGCTGCCATATTCCACCGTGATCGCGAAGTTCGCGGGCGCTGCCATGGGGGCGGAGGGAGGAGGGGGCGGTGTGGTGTCGTCGGAGCCTCCGCCGCAGCCAACCAGGGCCATCGTGGCGCAGCCCAGTAACCAAGCGGTTTGCAGAGGATTCATGGCGTGGAATAGTCCAGGAAAGTTCCTGGAGGCTGGGGACGTATCAAACATTCGGCTCTCCATTTCAAACGAGGGCGCGCGCGATGTGACGGGCTGGGCTGGAGATCGTCGACAGGCTCTTACAGCGCTGCGATTACACCATCCAGTTGCGGATCTGATGTGTCATCGTTGTCCTACAACAGCCAGGGTGGGGCGGCTGGCGGCGTCCGGGCGCCATGCAACGCCCTTTAGAGCACTGCCGCGCTGGGGTTGCTGATGGTGTGGCCGCCGCCGACAGCCGCACTCCGCGCCACAGGCATCAGACCGCCACGGCAACGGTGGCCAGCGCAAAGCGCACAAAGGCCTGCAACACGGGCGCCACCTCGGCCACTGTGGCCTTGACCAGCACCTGCTGGAAGCCCCAGAACATGCAGCACGCGAGCAGCAGCGAGATGGCGAGGGCGTCGATATGGGTTTTGCGGGCAGACAGGGACATCGGTCGATTCTGAAAGGCAAGCCTTGCGCTTCAGATCGCCTGTGTGCCGTGACCTTCTGGCCCTGCGCAGCGCCGCGGCGACGACGGGCAACGCTAAGCGTGGGTAGTTGGTCCTACAGCGGTTGCGCGTTTGGCGGACGCTGCCAGGCGGGTGATCTGGTTAGTGTGTGGCTTTCGGGTACGCACCAACTCTGCACCACCTTGCGGCGAAAGCCCTTGCCTTTGCCCTTCCAAGATCCAACATGAACGTATCCCACACAGACCCGGACCGCGCCACGCCAAGGAGCGAAGGGCAAAGGCATGGACGGCGCAAGGACCGGCTGCTGTTCGGCGCTGCACTGCTGGTTTTGGTCGTCCTGCTGCTGGGGTTTATGGGGCTGTGGCCAGCGATGCAGCAGCCATCGCAGACCACAGGAGCGCTGTTCTTGGGCGCCGACTTGGCGAACCCTGTAGACACATCACCCGCGAAGGTCGCGTCGCCAGCGCCGCAGCCAACCCAGGTACCGCGCAGGGCGCAGTTCGGTAAGGAGCCCGCCTCGGCCGAAGCCCGCCAGATCGCGGCGTGGGCCTTGCACTCGGGTGACAACCAGAACCGCGCGGTCGTGGTGGTCGACAAAATGCACGCAAAGGTCTATGTGTTTGACCGCGACGGTGCCCTCCAGGGCGCGGCCCCCGCGCTGATGGGGTCGGCCATCGGCGACCACACCGTTCCCGGCGTGGGGGACAAGCCCGTCGGCCAGGTACTGCCCGAAGAACGCACCACCCCCGCAGGCCGGTTCGTTGCCGAAACCGGTTTGAACGCCAATGGCGAAGACGTGGTTTGGGTGGACTACGACGCGGCGGTCTCCATGCACCGAGTGCGGGCTAACGTCAAAGCCGAGCGTCGGTTGGAGCGGCTGGCCTCCAGCACCGCCGCAGACAACCGTATCTCCTTCGGTTGCATCAACCTTCCCGTCTCTTTCTACGAAAAAGTGCTGAGCCCCCTGGTGCGTGGCACGGGCGCTGTGGTGTACGTGCTGCCCGAGACACAACCGGCCGCCGCACTTTTTGGCGCCTATGACCTGCCTGCGCAGTGATGCCCATTGACCCACGGTGTGTGCGGGCTTGTAGAACAGGGTGTTTTCGGAGTGCGATGGCAAGACCCACACCGTGCAGGCCCGTCCCTGTCCGACACGCGCTCCGGTCTCCAGCTGACGTGGCGCCAGCCGCAAACAACTAGCCTGGGTACAGCTGGCGATGTTGCTGGCGATTTCCAAATTCACCACACACCAAGGAGTCTCCACATGACTGCATCGAACACGCTCAAGACATTGCTCGCGGGCCTGGCTACCGTCGCCGTTGTTGGCACCGCTATGGCGCAGGGCACGCCACCCACCACCGCAAGCCCCAACGCTGCCACGGGCGCCGGCCAGCAAAGCTCGCAAGGCACGCCGATGGGCACCACGGGCGTTGGCGGTGGGGGCGCCGCGACGGCGACCACGCAAGCCGCTCCAGCACCTGCCGCTGCAGCCCCCGTAACCACAGACAGGACCATGTCGGGCTCCGGCGGTGCGACAACCCGCCCCATGCGCGCTGACCGCAACTAAGCCGGGGAACACTGGCAATAGCAAGAATGCCGGGTACGCCCGGCTTTTTTGTGGGTGAGGGCGCGCGAACAGTGCAAACACGCCGTGAACAAGCGCTTACGTGGCCCCACGGTACACTTTGCGCCTTCTGAAACGGTTCCCGCGCTCCTTTCCACACCCCATTCATGGCCCTTACGACGGCGGCGCAGTCCCGCACCAGCTTTGACCTCAAGAGCGCCTCGCTGCCCGTGGTGGCCGTGGTGCTCAAGACCACCGACGCCGCGCAGTTCGCCGCCGACCTGGCCGAGCGCGTGGCCGACGCCCCGGGCTTTTTTGACAACGACCCCGTGCTGATCGACCTGGCCGCCGTGCGCGAGGCCGAGGCACCCATCGACTTTGCTGCCATCGTGGCCGAGCTGCGTAGCCGCAGCACCCTGCCCGTGGCCGTGCGCGGCGGCAACCCCGCCCAGATGGACGCTGCGCGCGCCGCAGGGCTGGCGGTAGCGCCCGATGCACCGCCTGCCCGTGCGGAGCCCCCCGCCCCCGAGGTGCGCGAGGTCATCCGCGAAGTCGTGCGCGAGGTGGAGGTCGTTCGCGAAGTGCCCATGCCAGGCCCCGGCACCGTGGTGGTGGACAAGCCCCTGCGCTCCGGCCAGCAGGTGTATGCGCGCGGCGCCGACCTGGTGGTGATGGCCGTGGTGAGTTTTGGCGCCGAGGTGATTGCCGACGGCAACATCCACGTCTATGCCCCGCTGCGCGGCCGTGCGATTGCCGGCGCGCGGGGCAACACCGAAGCACGTATTTTTTCGACCTGCCTGGAGCCGCAGCTGGTCTCCATCGCGGGCATCTACCGCACCACCGAGACCGAGTTGCCCGCCGATGTGCGTGGCAAGCCCGCCCAGGTGCGGCTCGACGGCGAGAAGCTCATCATCGAGCCGCTTGCCTGAGTTCCCATTTCATTCGTACCAACCCCACAGAGAATCTGCAACACATGGCCAAAATCGTCGTCGTGACCTCCGGCAAGGGTGGCGTGGGCAAGACCACCACCAGTGCCAGCTTTGCCACCGGCCTCGCCCTGCGCGGCCACAAGACTGCCGTGATCGACTTTGACGTCGGCCTGCGCAACCTCGATCTCATCATGGGCTGCGAACGCCGCGTGGTGTACGACCTCATCAACGTGATCCACGGCGAGGCCAACCTGAACCAGGCGCTCATCAAGGACAAGCAGTGCGACAACCTGTTCGTGCTGGCCGCCAGCCAGACGCGCGACAAGGATGCGCTCACGCAAGACGGCGTGGAAAAGGTGCTCAAGGACCTGGCCGAGATGGGCTTTGAGTACATCGTCTGCGATTCGCCTGCCGGCATCGAAAGCGGCGCGCTCATGGCCATGCACTTTGCCGATGAGGCGCTGCTGGTGACCAACCCCGAAGTCTCGTCGGTGCGCGACTCCGACCGCATCCTGGGCATGCTGGGCAGCAAGACCAAGCGTGCGATTGAAGGCGGTGAGCCCATCAAGGAGCACCTGCTCATCACGCGCTACAACCCCAGCCGCGTGCAGGACGGCCAGATGCTGAGCCTGGAAGACATCCAGGACATCCTGCGCATCAAGCTGATCGGCGTGATCCCCGAGTCGGAAGTGGTGCTGCAGTCGTCCAACCAGGGCACGCCCGCCATCCATGCCCAGGGCACTGATGTGTCCGAGGCCTACAAGGATGTGATCGACCGCTTCCTGGGTGCCACCGACAAGCCGCTGCGTTTCATCGATGCGGAAAAGCCAGGCTTCTTCAAACGCCTGTTCGGGAGCAAATAAGCCATGGCTTCTTTCCTGTCCTTCCTGCTCGGCGAGAAGAAGAAAACCGCCAGCGTCGCCAAAGAGCGCCTGCAGATCATCCTGGCGCACGAGCGCAACGGCCGCAACGCCGCCGAGCCCGACTACCTGCCTGCGCTGCAGCGCGAGCTGGTGGCCGTGATCTCCAAGTACGTCAAGATCAACCCCGAAGACCTCAAGGTGCACCTGGAGCGCCAGGACAACCTGGAAGTCCTGGAAGTCAAGATCGAGCTGCCCGATACGGTGCGTTGAAGGCTCGGTTTCGAGCCAAATTGGGCTCTGGCGCTTATCTGGTAAGCGCCAGTAGCTATCAAAATTGATGAATCCAGTGGGGCCTGGCTAGCGCGCGTGTTTTGCCCACTTGCCCGCCAGCGCCTGGGCGATGCTCAGCCCGCGCTGCCCGGGCACCAGCGTGGCGGTCTCTCCGGCGGCGATGGTGCCGGGCTGGTCCACCGCAAGGTAGTAGCCGCAGCATCCGGCCAGGGCCATGGTGCGGCCCGCCTGCGCAAAACCCATGACGGCGTTGAACTTGAAGCATGGCTCGCGCGGTGCACTCACCCGCAGCACGCAGTGGGGGAAATGCCATTCATCGCCCACAAACACATCCGCTTCCAGCGGCCCGTCGATCGTGAGGTTCTCGCCCATGAAACCCGGCGGCAGCGTTTCATCGAACAGGCTCACGCCCCGTTCGCGGCGTTGGGCCTGCCAGAACGCGTAGTGGGCGGCGGGGTAGGCGTATACGGCCTTGCCCAGGCCGCCATGCACGCTCGGGTCGGCCTGCTCGTCGCCTGCCAGCCCTAGCGGGCCCACAGCCACGGGGCCGGTGACGGGGGCCTTGCCGATGGCAGTGAGCACCGAGCGCTCGCCCACCTTCAGGCGCCGGGCCAGGCCGATGTTCACGTGGCGCACGACCACGGTGGGGGTCGTCACAGCGGGTGCTCGGTGTAGAACTTGCCGCCGTGGTACAGCAGGGGCGAGATGCCTTCGCGATGCTCGCAGCGCTCGACCTCGCCCACAAAGATGGTGTGGTCGCCCTCCTTGTACTGGCTGCGGTTGAAGCACTCGAACGTGGCGGCTGCCCCGGCCAGCAGCGGGGCGCCGCTGATGCCGGGCCGGTGTTCCAGGCCTGCCCAGCGGTCGATGCCGCGCGTTGCAAAACGCTCGGCCAGCGCCTTCTGGTCTGCGGCCAGCACGTGGATGGCGTAGTGCGAGCCATCGGCAAAGGTGGGCAAGGTGCTGGCGCCGTGCGACAGGCTCCACAGCACCAGCGGGGGTGCCAGCGACACCGAATTGAAGGAACTGGCCGTGAGCCCCACCAGGTCGCCCGCAGCCGTGCGGGCCGTGACGATGGTCACGCCCGTGGCAAACATGCCCAGCGCATCGCGAAACTCGCGCGTGGAGAAGCTCGGTGGCAGGGCGAGGGTGGGGCGGGGGAGCGAAGGGTTCACAAAAGCGGTGCCAGCGGTGGCAGCATGGGGGAGCAACTATTATCAGGCGCCACCCACCACCGCGCTGTTGCGGGGTTTACTGGTTTTTCCACCGCATGGCCGTCCTACCTACCTTCACCACCCTGGGCTCCGGCCCCACCGTGCTCCTGCTGCACGACGCCGATGGCGACCACCTCACCTTTGCCCCCCAGGTGGAAACGCTGGCCACGGCCGGTTACCGCGCCGTGGCCTGGAACATGCCGGGCTATGGCCGCAGCGCGCCCGTGGAGCCGTACACCTTCAAGGCGCTGGCGCAGAGCTGCCTGGCCTTGATCGATGCCCTGCAGGGAGGCCCCGTGACCCTGGTGGGGCATGGCATGGGCGCCATGGTGGCGCTGGAGGCCGCCGTGCGCAGCCCGTCGCAGGTGCGCCGCCTGCTGCTCTGCGCAGGTGGGCCAGCGCTGGATGCGCAGGCCATGGACGACTGGGTGGCGCCCCGCTTGGGTGCCCTGAAGGCGCTGGACGCCGGTGGCAGCATGGAGCAGCTGGCGCAGACGCTGGTGCCCCAGTTCATCGGCACCGGTGCGTTGCCCGAAGGCGTGCGGCTGGCCAGCCACGCGCTGGGCCAGGTGTATCCAGGGGCCTACCGGCGCGCGCTGGAGGCCTTGTCCACGTTTGATCGCGGAGCCTCTGCCTTGGCGCAGCTGGCCATACCCGCGCTGCTGGTGGGGGGCGAGCTCGACCGCTGCACACCGCCGGCTGCCATGGAGGCCCTGGCCCAGGTGATGCCCGATGCGCAGACGGTGTTGTTGCCCCACATCGGGCACTGGCCGCAACTGGAGGACCCGGAGGGTTTCGATGCCGCGCTGCTGGACTTTCTGGCGCAGCGGCGGGTGCTGCACTGAGTTTGCCCCACCCGGCGTGGCCGATTTTTCGGCCCTTCAAACGATTCTTTTTCCCTGCCATGCCCTGGCGCCACCGGGCGGGTTCGCGCGGGTCTGATTGCTCCTCTTGTTTTATGTGGTTTGCCCTGAAAAAAATACTGTCTGCGCTGCTGCTGCCCCCGGTGTCCAGCATCCTGCTGGCGATGGTGGGGCTGTGGATCGCGCGCTACCACCGCCGCACGGGCATCACGGTGGTGGTGCTGTCACTGCTGTCGGTGCTGGTGCTGTCCTGGCCGCCGGTGTCGGACGCGCTGGTGCGCAGCCTTGAGCGCTATCCGGCGGTCGTCCCCAAGGACTTGCCTTCGTCAAAGGTGCAGGCCATCGTCGTGCTGGGCGGCGGCGCCGACACGGTGGCGCCTGAATACGGCGTGGACGTGCTCAGCCGGGGCGCGCGTGAGCGGGTGCGCTACGCCGTGTACCTGCAGCAGCAGACCGGGCTTCCCATCCTGGCCACGGGGGGCTCCACCGGCGGCACGCGGGCCGAAGCGCTGGTGATGAAAGATGTGGTGGAGCGTGAGTTCAGGGGCCGGGTGCGGTGGACCGAGGTGGAATCCCTTGACACCCGCAGCAATGCCGAAAGATCTGCCGTGTTGCTCAAGGCCGCTGGCATCGAGCGCATTGCGCTCGTCACCCACGGCTGGCACATGGTGCGCGCGGCCAAGACCTTCGAGCGCGCCGGTCTGCAGGTGCTGCCCGCGCCCATGGGTTTCAAGGGCGGCCAGGCGCGCAAGCTGTACCGGGTGTTGCCGCGCGCCTCCGCGCTGGCCGACAGCAGCCTGGCGCTGCACGAATGGCTGGGCATCCTGGCCCAGCACGGGTCGCTGGACCGCTGAATCAAGCTGCAGCCGGGGCCAGCAGAAAGCGGCTGGCCGTCTCCACCGCCGGGGTATCGGCTTGCACCGCTCCGGGCGGCCCGCCTTTGCCCCACAGGGCACCGCCCCAGGTCATCGACAGGAACTGCGCGCACAGCGCCACCGAGTCGATCATCGGCTGGGCCTTGGTGCGGTCGCCGCTGGTGGTGACAAGCGCCAGCGTCTTGGAGGCCATCGGCTCCTTGAAGGCCAGGCCGGGGACGCGCATCCACGCGCTCCAGTGGTCCAGGTAGGTCTTGAGCGGCGAGGGAATGCTGTACCAGTAAACCGGCGCCACAAAGACGATGTGCGTGGCTGCCAGCGTGGCGTCGAGCAAGGTCTTCATGTCGCCTTCGGGCGGTGCATAGGTACCCGAGGTGTGGCGCTGGTCCACGAAGGGCGGCAGGTTCATGCGGGCCAGGTGGTGCCAGGTTTGCGCAGTACCGGCAGGGAGTGCGGCGGCGGCCTGGCGCGCCAGCCATTCGGTATTGCCGGTGTGGCCTGGTTCGCGGGTGGAGGTGGTGAGGAAGAGGTAGTGCGGTGCGGTGGGCGTGGTCATGGTGCCATCGTAGCGTCGCCCCCCAGAGCCGCGCCGGGTGCCAGGGTTGCGATGCACAGCTCCACCAGCGCCTGCTCGAATTCGGGGCTGTCCAGCAGGGGCGACTGTTCCAGCGATGCCGCCCGCACCGCGCCCATGAAGGCGCGGGTGAGCACAAACAGCTGGGTTGCCGAGGGTGCGGGCATCTGCTGCTCTTGCGCCATGCGCTGCAGGTGCAGGGCCAGCCGCTCGCTGGCGCCGCGCACCGAGATCAGCACGGACGCGCGGTAGTCGAGCTTCCACGACAGGCGGGCAAGTGCGCGCCCTTCCTGGGGGCCGCCGCCAAAGGCCTGCAGGTAGTGGCGCACATACCCGCGCACCTGCTGCTCGGGCGTCCAGCCTTCGGTGCGGGCCTGGGCGAGCAGGGCGTCCAGCTCCAGCATCACCCGGTCGCAGTGCTGGTCGAGCATGGCCAGGAGGATGGCTTCCTTGCTGGGAAAGTACTGGTAGAGCGAGCCCACGGAAACACCCGCAACCTCGGCGATGCGGTTGGTGGTGAGCGCGTCCTCGCCCTGGGTGGCCACGATGCGTGCGACGGCTCCGAAGATGGCATCGACCGTGAACTGCGAGCGTTCCTGGCGGGGCGAACGGCGGGGGGCGGAGGAGGCAGGGGGCATGGAAAACCTGAGCGCAATGCGAGTAGGCGGAGACGGCGCCGCTGCCTATTCTGCCGCCAGTCCCTTGCAACATCCGGAGAAAACCTTCATGCACGAAACCAGCCAACTCGCCCTGGGAGCCGCCGCCGTCGGCCTGGCTGGCACCTGGGCATGGCGCCAGCGCCTTGCACTGCGGCCCGTGCACCGCGCCAGTGCAGTCGCGCTGGCATCGTTCCTGGCGGCCCACTTGCTGGGCCACCTGGCGGGGCTGGCCGGAGCGGCAGCGCACTAATCCGTGCTGGAAGCCCTGCGCCTGGTCTATCGCCAGCCGTTGGTCGAAGGCGTGCTGCTTGGCTGTCTGCTGTTCCAGATGGGCAGCGGCCTCACCTTGCTGTGGCGCGGGCGGGGCCGGCGCCGTGGGGGCGTGGCGTGGATGCAGGCCATCTCGGGGGGCTATCTGGCGCTGTTCCTGTTGATCCATGTGACGGCCGTCTTGGCGGGCCGGTTTCAGGGCGTGGACACGAACCTGCAGTTTGCAGCGGCGGGCATGCACACACCGCCCTGGCAGTGGTTCTTTGGCCCGTACTACTTTTTCGCCGTGTTCGCGCTGGGCACGCACGTGGGCTGCGCTTTGTACTGGAACCTGCCAGAGCCTCTGCGGGCGCGAGCATTGGTGGGGGCCATGCTGGCGGGCTGGATGCTGGCTGTTTGTTTGGTGGTGCTGCTGGCGGGCGGATTCCATGCGCTGGAGATTCCGGCTCGTTACCTGGCCCCCCTGGCCGGGCTCGCAGGTCGGGGTTGAAGGGGGCCAGAGCATCCGCGCTGTGTGCGGTCTTTGCGGTTTATGCGCCGGCCTGGCTTCGCAGCCAAGCTCTCACGCCCGCGACGACCTCTGGTGCGCGTTGCTTGCGCGGAGCCACCAGGTAGTAGCCGGCGCCCGTGTGTGCTTCTTCCTCAAACACCTTGGCCAGCCGACCGGTGGACAGGTCCTGCGCCACAAAATCTTTCTGCACCAGCGCGAGTCCCTGGCCGGTCAGGGCCGCGTCGATCGCGAGTGTCGTCTGGTTGAACCAGATGGCCTGCGGTGTGGGATCTGAAGCCCCGGGAGCGGGCGGCGTGTGCTGCGCAAGGTAGTCGGCCCATGGAGACTGGGAGTCGTGCAGCAGCACGTAGCGGCCGATGTCACCCGCGGTGCCGGGTGGCCCCGAGCGGCGCAGCAACAGCGGGCTGCCCACCGCCACCAGGCACTCTTCGAACAGGAGATCGGCCGTGAGCCCCGGGCCGAATGGGGGGCGGCCGTAGCGCACCGCCAGGTCCACGGCCTCGGTCTGAAAGTGCGAAAGGTGCTCGGTCGCCAGGATCCGCAGATCAACCCCAGGGTGAAGGCGCGTGTAGTCCGCCAGCCGTGGGATGAGCCACTTGGTGGCGAAGGTCGGGGTGACGCTGACCGTCACATGCAGGGGCTCGGGCCGCAGGCCCTGTGTGGCATCGGCGAGCATCTCGAACGCGCGCCGCACGCTGGTGGCATAGCGCTGGCCGTTGTGGGTCAACACGAGGGTGCGCGGGTGCCGCTCGAACAGCTTGAGGCCCAGCTCCGCCTCCAGCGCACGAATCTGCTGCGCCACGGCGCCCTGGGTCACGCCGAGCTCCAGCCCGGCCAGCCGAAAGTTGAGATGGCGGCTGGCGGCCTCGAACGCTCGCAGCGCATTGAGAGAGGGCGTAGGCCCCAACGGGGAGGTCATGGGTGTAGATTTTCTACTGGATTGAAGCACGGCGGCTGCTCCGTCCGGTCGTCCAACACGCAAAGGATACGGAACAATTGCCAGATGCCGGTGTGCGGCATCCAAGGACGATCATGGCAGTAGAAAAAGTAGCGCTCATCTCCGCGGGCGGCACCGGCGTTGCCGCTGCCACCGCCCGTCGGTTGGCAGAGGATGGTTTTCAGGTCGGCATTCTTTCGTCGTCGGGCAAAGGCGAGGCCTTGGCCCAGGAACTCGGAGGCGTTGGCGTCACGGGGTCCAGCCAGTGCCTGGCGGATCTGGGCCGCCTGGTGGATCTGGCGCAAGCCCGCTGGGGCCGAGTCGATGTGCTCATCAACAGCACCGGCCATGAGCCGCGCGCGCCTTTGTTGTCTCTGGCGGATGAGCGGTGGCTGCAGGGGACGGACACCTATCTGCAGAGCGTGATCCGACCCACGCGGCTGGTGGCCCCCTTGATGCAAGCGCAGCGTGGTGGCGTGATCGTGAATCTGTCGTCAGCCTGGGCGGTGGACCCGAGCGCGCTGTTTCCGACATCGGCGCTGGTTCGCGCCGGGCTGGCTTCATTCACACGGATCTTTATCGACAGCTATTCGCGGCACAACATCCGCATGAACAACGTGCTGCCGGGCTGGATCGACACCTTGCCCGTGTGGGAAGAGCGCCGCACCGCCGTGCCCCTGCAGCGGTATGGGCAGGCCGCCGAAGTGGCCGCGACCATCGCGTTCCTGGCCTCGGAAGGGGCGGGCTATATCAACGGGCAGAACCTGCGGGTGGACGGCGGACTCGCGCTGGCCACCTGAGTGCCCGCGCAACGAGCGGGTTGGTGTGATGGATCCACCCAACCCTGGCAGGCTGTGTGGGTGCTCTCAGGCGGCCAGCGCCGTGGCCGATGCGCGCCGTGCAGATCCTTGGTGGCCCAGGAAGCCGAAGTTCATCGCGGGCTGTTCGCCGCTGATCAGCTCGGCCAGCGCCTTGCCCGAACCTGCACCGTGTGTCCAGCCCAGCGTGCCGTGGCCCGCGTTCACCCAGAGCTTGCCCACGCGGGTCTGCCCGATGAACGGGATGTTGGTGGGGGTGGCCGGGCGCAGGCCGGTCCAGTACTGCGGGTCGCCGCCTTGTTCGGGCGTGCGGGTGTCGCACACGCCGGGCAGGATGGCCTCGATGCGGCGCGAGAGCATGTGGCAGCGTGCGCGCGCCAGGGAGCTGTCGAGCGTCAGGTCCCAGCCATTGAGTTCGATGGTGCCCGCCACGCGCAGGTAGTTGCCCAGGCGGCTCATGGCGATCTTCTTGCCGTCGTCGATGGTGGAGACCATGGGCGCGCCCTCGGGCTTGAGCAGCGGGAACGTGGCGCTGTAGCCCTTGCCAGGGTAGATCGGCAGGTCCACGCCCACGCTGCGCAGCAACGGTGCGCTGTACGAGCCGCAGGCGACGACGACGGCGTCGGCCTTCAATATGAAGTCTTTTTTGCCGCCAGCGCTTGTCTGTTTTGGCATGACAGCTACTGAATCAATAGCATTGCCGATTTTGTTCAGGCGCAGCACATCGTGCCCGTAGAGGAACTGCGCCCCGCGTGCCATGCAGCGGCGGGCCAGCTCCTGGGTGAACACGCGGGCGTCGCCGCTTTCGTCGGTGCTCGTGTAGGTGCCGCCGGTGATCTTGTCGCCGTAGGCCTTGAAAGCGGGCTCGATCTGCAGCAGTTCGTCGCGGCTGACCAGGCGGCGCTGCACGCCGTGCTTGCGCATGAGCTCCACCGCGTGGCCGGCGGCGTCAAAGGATTTCTGGTCGGTGTAGAAGTGGGCAATGCCGCGTTCGAGCCGGTTGTATTCGATGCCCGTGGTGCTGACCAGGTCCTTGAGCGCGGCATGGCTGTAGGCGCCCAGCGCCACGATCTGCTGCACATTGCGCTCGAACGCGGCGTCGTTGCACTGCGCCAGGAACTGCAGGCCCCAGCGCCACTGCTGCCAGTCCATCTGCGGGCGAAACAGCAGCGGGGCTTCCTTGTCGAACATCCACTTGAGCGCCTTGAGCGGCGCCTCGCGGTTGGCCCAGGGCTCGCAGTAGCTCACCGAGATCTGTGCTGCATTGGCAAAACTGGTTTCGAGCGCAGCATCGGGCTGGCGGTCGACCACGATGACCTCGTGACCGCGTTCCAGCAGGTGCCACGCCGTGCTGATGCCGATGATGCCGGCGCCGAGAACAATGGTTTTCATATGCGGAATGCCTTGTGAGCCTTTGCGTGCCACCCGCCCCAGTGCGGGACACGATGGGGCGCAGTGTGCGCGACATTGCATTCAACTAAAAGCAAAATTAAACTTACTCCAAAAACATCAGCGCACCTAATAAACGGTGCGGTAGAGACAACCCTCTTTTGTTCGAGCCCGAGACCATGAGCACCTACGATCCCGCCGCCCTGGAATGCCTTGCCGCCATCGTTGAAGAGGGCGGCTTCGAGCGCGCTGCGCAGCGCCTGAACGTCACACAGTCGGCCGTCTCACAGCGCCTGCGCGCCCTGGAGGCGCAGGTGGGCTCGGTGCTCATCGTGCGCAGCCGACCCCTGCGGCCCACGTCGGCCGGGCAGTTGCTGCTCAAGCACACCAAGCAGATGCGCCTGCTGCGCGCAGACCTGGAGCGCGACCTGCACGAGCTGGCGCCCAGCGCCCCGGGCGGCACGCGCGAGGATGAGCGCATCTCGATTGCCATCAACGCCGACAGCATCGCCACCTGGGCGATGGGCGCGCTGCACGAGCTGGTGCGCCAGCGCCTGCCGCTGGAAATCATCGTGGACGACCAGGATTTCACGCAGGAATGGCTGCGCTCTGGCCAGGTGCTGGGCTGCGTGACCACGCTCAAGCAGGCACTGCGTGGGTGCAAGATGGTGCCGCTGGGCGCCATGCACTATGTGGCCGTAGCGTCGGCCAGCTATGCGGAGCAGTACCTGCCCCAGGGGCTCACGCCGCACAACTTTCGCGAGGTGTCGTTCCTGTCGTTCAACCGCAAGGACGACATGGCTGCCGAGTTTGTGGCGCGTGCATTCGGGCTCAAGCGCGTGGCGCTCAATCACCTGTTCGTGCCGGGTTCCGAGGCGCAGATGCGCGCCGTGGCCGCAGGCTGGGCAGTGGGTGTGATGCCCGAGCTGATGGCGCGCGAGGCGCTGGCGGACGGCAGCATGGTGAATCTGGCACCGGGCCGCTCCCTGCCCATCCAGCTGTACTGGCACTGCTGGAACCTGGAATCGGCCGTGCTGGACGCCCTGACTGCAGCCCTGACCGCCACCGCAGCACGGACGCTGGAGGCGCCTGCGGCATGATTCCTGCAGGGTAAAACGTGAACGACGTAGTTGTATTGCAACTTAGTCATTTATTTTTTTACTGCAATGTATAAAATACAAGCCATGCAAACGCCGCAACCCAAAGTTTCGTTCAAAGAGCAGATGCACCAGGCGCGCGAGGATGCCATCCTCCAGTCCACCTGCCAGCTCCTGGGCGAAAAGGCCTTCGATGCCATGACCATGGACGACGTGGCCAATGCCGTGGGCATTGCCAAAGCCAGTCTGTACAAGCACTTCTGCAGCAAGGAAGAGTTGTGCAGCGCCGCCATGGTGCAGATTCTGGGCCGTGTGCAGGCCTACCTGGCAGATCTGCCCACTGAAATGCCTCCGCTTGAAAAGCTCCATGCGCTGGTGCGCTGGTCGCTGGAGCGGCTGCTGAGCAACGAAATGCCGCTGCTGCCCAGCCGCAATTCCACACTGCGCGCGGTGCTGATGGCCAACAAGGACTACCTCAACGGCCTCGTGGCCGTGAGCGACCAGATTGGTGAATGGATCACCCAGGCCCAGGCACAGGGCGTGATCAGCCCCACCTTGCCGCCGCTGGTGGTGCTCTACACGTTGTATGCGCGCGCCTGCGACCCGGTGGTGAGTTTTCTCAAGGAAGGCGGCCAGTATTCTGATGCGGAAATCGTGGATCTGGTGGTGCGCACCTGTTTCGACGGGCTGGCAGCGCGGTAGTCGCGTCTCCTTTCCAGCGTTTCGTACGCACCCAAAAAATAAAGCCCGGCATGCCGGGCTTTCTTGCGTGGGGCTCACGGGGCTCACAGCCACCGGCTTACTTGGGCAGGATCACCTTGTCCACGACATGGATCACACCGTTGCTGGTGAACACGTCGGCCATGGTGATGTTGCTGGTGCGCAGGTTCTGGTCTGTGATCACGAGGCTTGCGTTCACCGTGAAGGTTTGTCCCTGGACGGTGGCAATGGCGGTATTGATAGGGACCTCGGCCTTGAGCACGCGCGCGGGTACTACGTGGTAGGTAAGCACCGTGGTCAGCAGCGCAGTGTCCGCCAGCAGGGCTTCCTTGGTCACCCCCAGCTCGGCCAGCAGCGCTGCAAACGCGGCGTTGGTCGGCGCAAACACCGTGAACGGGCCGGCTCCCTGCAAGGTGGTGGCCAAGCCGGCCGCCACCACGGCTTCCACCAGGATGCTGAAGTCCGGCAGCGCCGAGGCGGTGGCGACGATGTCCTTGTTGGCTGGCAGCAGCACGCGGTCCACCAGATGCACCACGCCGTTGCTGGCCTGGATGTCCGTGGCCGTGATGGTGGAAACGCGGTTGCGACCATCGGTGATCTTCAGGCCGTTGGCCGACTCGATCTTGAAGAAGCCGCCTGACACGGGCGTGATGGCCTTGCCCAGGGGGACGTCTGCACGCGGGACCCTGCTGCCGAGCACGTGGTAGGTCAGTACCGCTGTCAGCAGGGGCTTGTCGGCCAGCAGGGCCTCCTTGGTCACGCCCAGCTCGCTGAGCAACGCTGCAAAGGCGGCGTTGGTCGGGGCGAAAACCGTGAGCATGCCGGTGCTCAGAGTGGGCGCCAGACCGGCGGCGACCACTGCTTCGACGAGGATACTGAGGTCAGGATTGTTCTGGGCGACTTCGACGATGTTGCGCTGGGGCTCATCGTCGCCGCCGCCACAGGCCTGCAACAACGTGGCGCCGGCGCCCACGGCGGCGGCCAGCAAGACGGTACGGCGGTTGAATGCGGTGTTCATGGGGCTTCTCCTCGCTAGTGGATGGTGGTGGAAGGGACGAGCGGTTAGTCCGCGGGCTTACTTGGGCATCAGAACGGTGTCGATGGCGTGGATCACGCCATTGCTGGCAGCCACATCGGTCGCGATGACCTTGGACTGGTCCACCATCACGCCCATGCTGGTGGACACGGTGATCTCCTGGCCCTGCACGGTCTTGACCTTTCCGGCCTTGACGTCCTTGGCCATCACCTTGCCGGGGACCACGTGGTAGGTCAGCACCTTGGTCAGTGCGGCCTTGTCAGCCAGCAGGCCGTCCAGGGTGGCCTTGGGGATCTTGGCGAAAGCCTCGTCGGTGGGCGCAAACACCGTGAAGGGGCCTGGGCCCTTGAGGGTGTCCACCAGGCCCGCAGCCTGCACGGCCGCCACCAGGGTCTTGAAATTACCCGCCTTCACGGCGGTATCGACAATGTCCTGGGCCATCACGGTGAAGGTGGCGCCTGCGGTCAGGGCCAATGCGATCAGGGTTTTTTTCATGGGTCGTTCCTCGGTTTCGATGGAAATGACACGCCAGGATGGGCGCAGCGAGAATGTATAACCAATTGGTCGTTAAGTAAACCAACAAGTTATGTTGTAACCGATTGGTTTCATTTGGGCAAAAAAAAGCCCTGCCGGAGCAGGGCTTTGGTGGTGGGCCGGGCTGTTTGTGGTGCGGCTTAGCGAACGATCAGCAATGGCACCTTGCAATGGGCCAACACCTGTGTGGTGACCGAGCCCATGACCAGGGTGGCCAAGGCTCCATGGCCGTGGGAGCCCATCACCAGCAGGTCGAACTTGCCGCTGTCAGCCACCTTGGCGATGTTCTCACCCACGGCGCCCACCTTGACGACACGCTTGGCGTCCACACCATGGCGCGCCAGGAATTTGCAAACGGGCGACAGGATTTTTTCTGCCTCTTCGGCGTGGTAGCTGTCCACCACTTCCTTGCCCAGAGCGGCGCGCGCGCGTGTCGGCAGCGGGGCCTGCACGGTGAGCGCGGTGTACTGGTGGTTGCCACCGAGCAGCTCCTCGTGGGTAGCTAGGTAGGCCAGCATTTTTTTGGTGTAGGCGCTGCCATCGACAGCAAGCAGGATGTTCATGGTGTTCTCCAGAATAGGGTTGGGTCAGACTACCGTGCGCGGACTTCTGTTGTCTTGACCTGGGTCATGTTTTTCTTCTGCGCTGCGGGGCGGCAGAGCCCCGTCTCTTGATCATACGGGGATGCAGCATTGCGCCTTGAAAGCCGCCTGTTCGCCTTTGCGCGCATAGCCCAGGGGGTTGGCCACCACGCGGCACTGCCAGGGGGTGCCGTCGCCGTGAAAACCTTGCACCGTGTAGTCGCTCGGGGCGTGCAGATGGCCGTGCAGCCACAGCTGCGCGTGGGGCAACAAGCTGTCCAGGGCGTTGCAGAACCCCGCAGTGCCGGGCACCAGTCCGTAGCGTGGATCGGCACTGCGCAGGCTGGGTGCAAAGTGGGTTACGGCCACCGTGGGGCCCTCAAAAGGCACCGCAAGTGCTTGCACCAGCCACTGCTGGCAGACCAGTGCGTGGTCGCGCATGGCTTCGGCCAGAAAGGGCTCTGCGTGGCGGGTGCCGCCCGTCTTGCGCAGGTAGAAGTTCGCTGCGCGAAAGGCCTTGTCGCGCAGTTTCAGCCGCCTGCCAAGGTCGGTGCTGCCTTCATGGTCTGCGAGTGCATCGAAATCGCTCCAGAGTGTGGTGCCCACGAAGCGCACACCTTGAAGCTCGACGGTCTCGCGCTCCAGCCAGGTGATTCCCAGGCGGTCACAGGTGCGGCGCAGCCGCTCGTGGGCAGCGTCGAAATCCTGTGCATCGTATTCGTGGTTGCCGGGCACAAAAAGCACGGGGGTGGGCCAGCCTGCGCCCCCGGGCAATGGTGAAAACCGGGCCAGGCCAAAGTCTTCGTCGCCCAGCTGCGAGCCTTCCTGGTAGGAGCCCACGTCGCCAGCAAGCACCAGCACATCGGCGCCGGGAGCCGGTTCGGGGACGAAGTGGGGATGCGCCTCAAGGTGCAGATCGGACAAAAGCTGGATGTTCATGCTGGGCGCAGTCTACGGGTTCAGGCTGGGCGCCTCACTCCTTGGGGAAAGTCCGGCGCGCCGAGCGCGCCAGGGCGTGCAGCAGCCAGGTCATCGCGGCCTGCTGAGGCCCACGCCGGCGCCAGAGTGCGTCCACATGCACGGGCGGGACGTCCAGCGGCAGGGCCCGCTGCACCAGCGCGTCGGCAATGCCGGTCACGGGAACAAAGTGGCGGGGCAGCACCGTCAACAGGTCCGAGCCCGAGACTACCCGGCCGGCGGTGAAGAACTGGTTGACCGTGATCACCACCTTGCGCTCGCGGCCCAGGGATGCCAGGGCCTCGTCGATGAAGCCAAAGGGGCGCCCTGAGAAGCTCACGAGCATGTGGCGTGCGGCGCAATAGGTGTCCAGCGTCAGGGGCGCATCGGCCAGAGGGTGGCCTTGCCGCATCACGCACACGTATTCGCCGTCGTACAGGCGGCGGCTTTCAAAGGCCACTGCGCCCCCGGATTGCGCGCGGGCGGTCAGGTCTGCCAGCACCGCTGGGAAATAGCCCACCGCCATGTCGGCCGCCTCTTCGTCCAGCAGGCGGCGGGGGTCGCGCGTGGTCAGGGGCAATACCCGGATCGAAATACCGGGCGCCTCCCGCTCGATGATTTCGACCAAGGCCGGTACCAGGGTGGCGGCCGTGGCATCGGCCATGGCGAGCACAAAGGTGGATTCGGCCGTGGCGGGCTCAAAGTGTCCCGGCGCCAGGGATTCTTGCAGGTGGGCCAGGGCCTCGCGCACAGGGGGCCACAGGGCCAGCGCACGCGCAGTGGGCTCCACGCCCTGGCCGCTGCGCACCACCAACTCATCCCCCAGCACATCGCGCAGGCGCCGCATGGCGTTGCTCACGGCAGGCTGGGTGACGGACAGCTTGTGCGCTGCGCGTGTGAGGCTGCGCTCGGCCATGACCTCGTCAAAAACACGCAGCAGGTTCAGGTCCAAGGAGCGGAAGTTCAAGGGCGTCATGGTCAATTCATCATCAATATGAATATCAATGATTCAAAATATAAACTTGAAAATGCAAAGGGTAAACCCTAATATCACCCCATCGCCCGGCAATCTCGCCACAAGCGTTAGAAAAGGGAAACCGAAATGACCAGCTTTGCACACGTTGAGTACCCCACCGAACACCCCGGCGTTGTCCGCGCCGAAAACGCCGCTGCCGCCCTCAAGAGCGTAGCCGCCAACTTTGATGGCGCCCGTGGCGCTGCCACCCTTCTGCTCGCGGCCGTGGTATCGGCCTTGCTGGTAGTGGCCAACCAGGTCATCGACACCTGGAGCGAAGGCCACCTGCTCGCGGCTTGGATGGTGCTGTGGCTGGTCGCGTTTGCGGCCCTGGCTTTGCTGACCGCCCCCGCACGCCGTGCCGGTGCTGCCCTGCGTGCGGCCGCCCTCGGCTGGGCCGAAGCCCGCCGCCGCGCTGCGGATGACGAGCGTACCTGGCAAGTGGCTGTGAAGGACCCCCGCATCATGGCCGAACTGAACCACGCCATGGGCATTGCCACCGTGGAAGACATCCGCAAGTACTACTGAGAAGATGATGCACGGTTCGCCGTGCAGTGATCGGATTTTTTGAAGCCGTGGCGAGTGTTCGCCACGGCTTTTTTCATGGGCGCGGGACAGATCGCGCTGATCCAGTATCCGCATCCACAAGCGCAAAAAAACCGCCCCTCCTTTTCAGAAGGGGCGGTTGTCAGGACTGAGAAGATCCGGGAATCAGCTTGCCAGGCGCTTTTCGAGCGCAGCCTTGGTGGCGAGCAAAGCCGGGGGCAGGTGGTAAGCCAGCTGCTCAAAGTGGGCATCGTGCAGCTTGAACTCATCGGCCCAGGCTGCCTTGTCGATGCTGGTCACGGCAGCAAACTGCTGGGTATTGAAATCCAGCCCCGTCCAGTTGATTTCGGCGTACTGCGGAGCCACACCAAACATGGTTTCCTGGCCTTGGGCCTGGCCTTCAATGCGGTCGATCATCCACTTGAGCACGCGCATGTTGTCGCCATAACCCGGCCAGACGAACTTGCCGGCTTCGTCCTTGCGGAACCAGTTCACGCAGAACACCTTGGGCAGCGCCTTGCCGGTGGCGGCGATTTGGCCTTCCATGTTCAGCCAGTGCTGGAAGTAGTCGCTCATGTTGTAGCCGCAGAACGGCAGCATGGCGAAGGGGTCGCGGCGCACCACGCCTTGGGCGCCAAAGGCTGCAGCGGTGGTTTCAGAGCCCATGGTGGCAGCCATGTACACGCCTTCCGTCCAGGTGCGGGCTTCGGTCACCAGCGGCACGGTGGTGGAGCGGCGGCCGCCGAAGATGAAGGCATCAATCGCCACGCCATTGGCATCGTCCCACTGGGGGTCGAGCGCAGGGTTGTTGGTGGCAGCCACCGTGAAGCGCGAGTTGGGGTGGGCAGCCTTGGCGCCGGTTTCCTTGGCGATCTGGGGCGTCCAGTCCTTGCCTTGCCAATCGATCAGATGGTCGGGCAGCTTGCCGGTGTCTTTTTCCATGCCTTCCCACCACACGTCGCCGTCGTCCGTCAGGGCCACGTTGGTGAAGATCACGTCCTTGTCCAAGCTGCGCATGCAGTTGGGGTTGGTGTGCATGTTGGTGCCGGGGGCCACGCCAAAGTAGCCCGCTTCTGGGTTGATGGCGTACATCTTGCCGTCGGCATGGGGCTTGATCCAGGCGATGTCGTCACCGATGGTGGTGACCTTCCAGCCGGCAAAGCCCGCCTCGGGCGGCACCAGCATCGAGAAGTTGGTCTTGCCGCAGGCGCTGGGGAAGGCCGCTGCCACGTGGTACTTCTTGCCTTGGGGGTTGGTCACGCCCAGGATGAGCATGTGCTCGGCCAGCCAACCCTGGTCGCGGCCCATGGTGGACGCGATGCGCAGGGCCAGGCACTTCTTGCCCAGCAGCGCGTTGCCGCCGTAGCCCGAGCCGTACGACCAGATCTCGCGCGTTTCGGGGTAGTGGACGATGTACTTGACCTTGGGGTTGCAAGGCCAGCTCGTCGTGTCCTTCTCGCCTTCGGCCAGGGGTGCGCCCACGGTGTGCATGCAGGGCACGAATTCGCCTTCCACGCCCAGTACGTCGTACACGGCCTTGCCCATGCGGGTCATCAGGCGCTGGTTCACGGCCACGTAGGCGCTGTCGGTCAGCTCCACGCCGATGTGGGCGATGTGGCTGCCCAGCGGACCCATGCTGAAGGGCACCACGTACATGGTGCGGCCCTTCATGCAGCCGTCAAACAGGGGCTGCAGCGTGGCGCGCATTTCGGCGGGAGCCATCCAGTTGTTGGTGGGGCCAGCGTCTTCCTTGGCGGCCGAGCAGATGTAGGTGCGATCTTCCACACGGGCCACGTCCGATGGATCGGACCAAGCCAAGAAGCTGCCGGGGCGCTTGGCGGGGTTGAGCTTCTTGAAGGTGCCGGCATCGACCAGCTGCTGGCACAGGCGGTCGTACTCTTCCTTGGAGCCATCGCACCAGTAAATGGTGTCGGGTTTGCACAGGGCGGCCATGTCGGCCACCCAGGCAAGCAGCCGGGCGTTTTTGACGTAAGCGGGGGCGTTGAGGTTCAGGCCCTGCATCGTGGGTGCGTTCATCGGGGAGCTTCCTAAGTTGAAAAACGTTTTTTCAAAGGAAGCGGACCGGGCGGGTCACGGCGAGGCCTGGCGCAGTTGCGGTGCTGAGCGCTGCCTTTGAAAAAACGGCTTTCGTGCTCAGTCGGCGGGCGGGAGCGTGTGTCAGCCCCACGGGTGGAGGCTAGTTCCACGGATTCCGCGGGTCGGCTGGGATGTCAATTTTATGAACCTGCCGCCCTTTTGTCTGTCAGACAGGGGTCAAAACCATGCAAAAAAAACATGAGGTTATGCATGACTATGTCCGCTCCCTCGCCTCAAACGCTGGCCGAACCGCCCTTCCACCGTTCGTAGCCACTCCTGCGCAGCGCGCAGGCCGGGCACGTGCCACAGCCGTATCCCCAGGCATGCAGCGTGTCGCGCACACCGTGGTAGCAGGTGTGCGAGTCGTTCACGATCAGATCGACCAGCGCTTGTCCGCCCAGGGACCGGGCCAGTTCCCAGGTCTCGGCCTTGTCCAGCCACATCAGCGGGGTGTCGAAGGTGAAACGCTGGCCCATGCCCAGGGACACGGCCACCTGAAGGGCCTTGAGCGTGTCGTCACGGCAGTCGGGGTAGCCCGAAAAATCGGTCTCGCACATGCCGCCCACCAGGGTGTGCAGGCCCCGGCGGTAGCCCACGGCAGCCGCCAGCTGGAAGAACAGCAGGTTGCGCCCCGGCACAAAGGTGTTGGGTAGGCCTGCGGCGGTCATCTGGATTTCGGTGTCGCTGGTCAGCGCCGTGTCACTGATGTGGCCCAGCACCGCCAGGTCGAGCATGTGGTCTTCCCCCAGCTTGGCCGCCCAGTGCGGGAACTCCGCACGCAACGATGACAGCACCGTCTGCCGTGCCTGCAGCTCGATGTGGTGGCGCTGGCCGTAGTCAAAGCCGATGGTTTCCACGTGGGCAAAGTTTTCCAGCGCCCAGGCCAGGCAGGTCGTGGAGTCCTGACCGCCGGAAAATAAAACGAGTGCGTGTCCGGGTCTCATGGGGTTCTCCAGGTCAGACGGGATGAGGGGGTGGTGCGGGACGAAAAAAAGCCCCGCGCTGCGGGGCTGTGGGTGACGGCCGCAGAAGCGTTCAGGCCATCGTCACGGCAATAAAGGCCAGCAGGAACATCATGATGCCACCCACCACAGGCAGCACCACGGGGACCAGGTGAACCACGTTTTCCACGGGGTCGTTCGATGGTGTTGCGGGGGCGTGCGAGGTGTTGTGGTCGGACATGGTGGGCTCCAGATGCTTAAAACTTGCGCAATTCTAGCTGCGACTGTCCCTTCAGGGCGCAAAACCCTGCTGTCGCTCAGATCAGATCGGCCTGCATGCCCGCCGTGCGCAACTGCCCCAGCACCTCATCCACATGGGTCTTGCCCCGGGTTTGCAGCACCAGTTCGATCTCCACGTTCTGCGCGGCCAGCATGGTGAAGGCGCGCTGGTGGTGCACCTCCTCGATGTTGGCACCCGCGTCGGCCACGGTGGCGGTGATGCGCGCCAGCACGCCGGGCACATCGCGCGCGCTGACCTTGATGCGCGCCAGGCGCCCCGAGCGCACCATGCCGCGTTCGATGATCGCCGCCAGCAGCAGCGGGTCGATGTTGCCGCCGCACAGCACCAGGCCTACGCGCTTGCCCTTGAAGCGCTCGGGGTAGCGCACCAGCGCAGCCAGGCCCGCAGCACCAGCGCCCTCGACCAGGGTCTTTTCGATCTCCAGCAGCATCAGCACTGCCTGCTCGATGTCGCCCTCGTCCACCAGCACCAGGTCGTCCACCAGGCGCTTCACGATCTCCTGCGTGATCTTGCCTGGCGTGCCCACGGCAATGCCTTCGGCGATGGTGGATGTGCCCTGTGGATGGCTTGTTCCTTTGACGGCGTTCACCATGGCGGGGAACCGCATGGTCTGCACGCCGATGATCTCGATGCCGGGCTTGAGGGCCTTGGCCGCCGTGGCCACGCCCGAGATCAGCCCGCCGCCGCCCACGGCGATCACCAGGGTGTCCAGGTCGGGCACGGCCTGCAGCATCTCCAGGCCCAGCGTGCCCTGGCCGGCGGCCACGCCTTCGTCGTCATACGGGTGCACAAAGGTCAAGCCCTGCGCATCGGCCAGCGCGTAGGCGTGGGCGCGTGCCTCTTCCAGGGTATCGCCATGCAGCACCACCTCGGCGCCAAAACCGCGCGTGCGCTCCACTTTCACGCCGGGGGTAAAACGCGGCATCACGATCACGGCGCGCAGGCCCAGTCGCTGCGCGTGGTAGGCCACGCCCTGCGCATGGTTGCCCGCGCTCATGGCCACCACGCCGCGTGCACGCTCAGCGTCCGTCAGCAGCGTGAGCCGGTTGCAGGCGCCGCGTTCCTTGAACGAGGCGGTGAATTGCAGGTTCTCGAACTTGAGAAACACCTGCGCGCCCACGATTTGCGAAAGCGTTTTGGATTCAACGCACGGAGTGTCCAGCACGTGGCCTTGTAGGCGGGTGGCGGCATCACGGATGTCTTGAAGGGTCAGCATGGGCCGATTGTGGCGCAGCGGCGTTCGCAGGGGCCTGATGATGTGTGATTTGGCATCAAATAGGCCGCTAGCGCTTATCTGGAAAGCGCTAGGCGCTATCATTTTTGAATTCGCTTGGGGCGGCTCACAAAACTGAGCGCAGCGGCCCTGGCCAGGCCTTCCGTCGCAGGCAGCATCAGCGGTTCGACAAGACGGAACAACGACGCCAGGGGAGTTTGTGAATCGCTCTTATTTGATGCACAGCCTGCGCGCCAGCTTGTGCAGGTTGCTCGCGTCCACCTCCAGCGCACGCGCGGCCTGGGCCCAGTTGCCCTGGTGGCGTGCCAGGGCCTGCTTGATGGCGAGCCGCTGGCAGGTATCCACGGCGTCGCGCAGCGGGCCTTCGGCGGTGGTGGGGGTGGGCTGCGTGGTGGCCACAGCGGGGGCACCGGCATCCAGGGGGGCGGGGGCCACGCTGGCGGCGTCGGCGTCCAGGTCGAGCAGCGCGGGCTCCAGCGTTACGATGTCGGCGCGGCTCACGCCCCGGCTCAGGGCCTTGAGCGCCGCGCGGCTGACCACATGCTCCAGCTCGCGGATGTTGCCGGGCCAGGGGTAGCGGCGCAGTGCGTCCTGCGCGCTGGCAGACAGCCGCAGGCTGCGCAGGCCCAGGCGGGCACGGTTCAGTTCCAGAAAGCGGCCTGCCAGCAGCAGCACATCGTTGCCCCGTTCGCGCAGCGGCGGGATGGGCACGGGGTACACCGACAGCCGGTGGTACAGGTCGGCGCGGAACGCGCCATCGCGCACCTGCTCGCGCAGGTTGCGGTTGGTGGCGGCGATCACGCGCACGTCCACGCGGCGCGGTCGGTCGGCGCCCAGGCGCTGGATCTCGCCGTTCTGCAGCGTGCGCAGCAGCTTGGCCTGCACGGCCAGTGGCAGCTCGCCCACCTCGTCGAGGAACAGCGTGCCGCCCTCGGCCGCCTCGAAGCGCCCTGGCCGGTCGGCCACCGCGCCCGAGAACGCGCCGCGCACATGGCCAAACAGCTCGCTCTCGGCCAGCGACTCCGGCAGCGCCGCGCAGTTCACGTGCACCAGCGGGCGGGTAGCGCGCGTGGACTGGCGGTGCAGCAGGCGTGCAAACAGCTCCTTGCCCACACCAGTTTCGCCCAGCAACAACACGGGCAGGTCCGAGCCCGCTACCACCTCCAGCTCGTGCACCAGGAGCAGCAGGGGCTCGCTCTGGCCGACGATCTCCATGTCGCCATCGCCCGCGCGGGTGGTGCGCTCGTCGTCGGCGCTGCGGGTGTGGGGGGCGCTGCGCAGCGCCTGCACCTCGCGCTCCAGCCGCGAGATGCGCAAGGCCGCCTCCACCAGCACCTTGCAGTCGGCCAGCGCGGCGCGTGCGGCCTCGCCGAAGGTGCCGGTTTGCAGCGCGTCGAGCGTCAGCACGCCCCAGGCCTTGCCGTCCACCCACAGGCTCACGCCCATGCAGTCGTGAACGGGCAGGGGCTCGCCCACCAGGGTGTCGAGCAGGCCGTCGTAGGGGTCGGGCAGGGTGCTGTCGTGGTCGAAGCAGGTCACCTCGCGCCGCGCCAGGATGGCCGCGAGCCGGGGGTGCTGGCTGACCACAAAGCGCCGGCCCAGCGCCTCGCGCACCAGTCCCTCCACGGCCACGGGGCGCAGGTGGTCTTCTTCCAGCTGCAGCAGGGCCACGGCGCCGCAGTGAAAGCGGGTGCGCAGGTGGTCCACCAGCCGCTGCAGGCGCACAGCCTGGGGCAGGTCGGTGGCCAGGTCGGCCAGCAGGGGGCTATGGTCCATGGTGATATTTACCTTCAATGGGTGAATTAAACCCCATTTGAGAAGGGTCAAAAAAACCATGACCGGTGTAAGTGGTTGATTTGATGGGCCTGCAGCCCTGGCCCGGCGCTTGCGATGTGGTCAGTGACACCGATTCACTCGTTCCAAAAAGCCATGACCACAAGACCCCGACCCCACGCCGCCAGCGCACGCTGGCGCTGCCCCTTCGTTGTTGTTCTGTTGAAGCAGGAGGCCCGCCATGGGTAACTACCGCAAGCTCTGGTTCACGCTGATCGGCGTGCTCATCGTCACCTTCAGCCTGCTGGGCTACTACGGCGCCGAGGTCTACCGCACCGCGCCGCCCATCCCCGCGAAGATCGCCACTGCAGGGGGCGAAGTTCTCTACACCCACGACAGCATCCTCGACGGACAGACCGCCTGGCAGTCGGTGGGCGGCATGCAGCTGGGTTCCATCTGGGGCCACGGCGCCTACCAGGCGCCCGACTGGACGGCCGACTGGCTGCACCGCGAGCTGCTCAACTGGCTTGACGTCGCCGCCGAGCGTGCGCATGGCAAGCCCTTTGCCGAGCTCGACGCCGCCGCCCAGGCCGTGCTGCGCGACCGCATGAAGACCGAGTACCGCACCAACACCTACAACCCCGAGACGGGCGTGGCCACGGTGTCCTCGGTACGGGCCGACGCGATCGCGATGACCGCGCTGTACTACGACCAGCTTTTCAGCGACGTGCCCGCGCTGCACAAGACCCGCGAGCACTTCGCCATGAAGGAGAACACCCTGCCCAGCGCCGAGCGGCGCGCGCAGATGACGGGTTTCTTCTTCTGGACGGCCTGGGCCGCCGCCACCGAGCGCCCTGGCACCACGGCGACGTACACCAACAACTGGCCCCACGAGCCGCTGATCGGCAACAAGCCCACGGCCGAGAACATGGTCTGGTCGGTGATGAGCGTGGTCGTGATGATGGCGGGCGTGGGCTTCCTCGTGTGGGGCTGGTCCTTCCTGCGCAAGCACGACGAGGTGGAACCCACGCCACCCCAGCACGACCCACTCTCGCGCGTGCCGCTCACGCCGTCGCAGCGCGGGCTGGGCAAGTATTTGTTCCTCATCGTGGCGCTGTTCAGCTTCCAGGTGCTGCTGGGTGGCTTCACGGCCCACTACACGGTGGAAGGCCAGCAGTTCTACGGCATCAACGTGTCGCAGTGGTTCCCCTATTCGCTGGTGCGCACCTGGCACATCCAGAGCGCGCTGTTCTGGATCGCCACGGGCTTCCTGGCGGCGGGCCTGTTCCTCGCGCCGCTCATCAACGGCGGCAAGGACCCGGCCTGGCAGAAGCTCGGTGTGGACATCCTGTTCTGGGCGCTGGTCGTGGTGGTGGTGGGCTCGTTCGTCGGCAACTACCTGGCCATCGCGCAGATCATGCCGCCCGAGTGGAACTTCTGGCTGGGCCACCAGGGCTATGAATACGTGGACCTGGGCCGCCTGTGGCAGATCGGCAAGTT
The DNA here is from genome assembly GCF_916855635.1 of Acidovorax sp. Leaf73. Lineage (NCBI taxonomy): Bacteria > Pseudomonadati > Pseudomonadota > Betaproteobacteria > Burkholderiales > Comamonadaceae > Acidovorax > Acidovorax sp. Leaf73. The sequence continues at coordinate 177,823 of NZ_CAKASI010000003.1, read as the reverse complement.
CACCGGCATCGCCTTCTGGCTGGTGCTCATGCTGCGCGGCATCGTGCCGGCGCTGCGCACCCCCGGCGGCGACAAGAACCTGCTGGCGCTGCTGACAGCGTCGGTGGTGGCCATCGGCCTGTTCTACGGTGCGGGCTTCTTCTACGGCGAGCGTACCCACCTATCGGTGATGGAGTACTGGCGCTGGTGGGTGGTGCACCTGTGGGTCGAGGGCTTCTTTGAAGTGTTCGCCACCACGGCGCTGGCCTTCATCTTCTCGACGCTCGGCCTCGTGTCGCCACGCATGGCCACGGCCGCCAGCCTGGCCTCGGCCTCGCTCTTCATGCTGGGCGGCGTGCCCGGCACTTTCCACCACCTGTACTTCAGCGGCACCACCACGCCGGTGATGGCCGTGGGCGCATCGTTCAGCGCGCTGGAAGTGGTGCCCCTGGTGGTGCTGGGCCATGAGGCCTGGGAACACTGGCGCCTGCAGCACCGCGCGAAGTGGATGGCCAACCTCAAGTGGCCCCTCATGTGCTTCGTGGCCGTGGCCTTCTGGAACATGCTGGGCGCGGGCGTCTTCGGCTTCATGATCAACCCGCCGATTGCGCTGTATTACCTGCAGGGACTCAACACCACGCCGGTGCATGCCCACGCTGCGCTGTTCGGTGTGTATGGCTTCCTGGCGCTGGGTTTCACGCTGCTGGTGCTGCGCTACATCCGCCCGCAATTGGTGTTCAGCGAGCTGCTCATGAAGACGGGCTTCTGGTGGCTCAACGCGGGCCTGGTGCTGATGATTGCCACCAGCCTGCTGCCCATCGGACTGTTCCAGTTCCACGCCAGCGTGAGCGAAGGCCTGTGGTACGCCCGGGGCGAAGCCTTCATGCAGCAGCCCTTCATGCAGACCCTGCGCTGGGTGCGCACCTTTGGCGACGTGGTCTTCATTGTCGGCGCGCTGGCCATGGCCTGGCAGGTGGTGAGCGGGCTGTTCGGCTCGCGCGCCCCGGCGCAAGCGGGCCCCTACCTGGCACAGGCCCGTCGCTGAAATGCACTGTGCGCGGCGGCTGCCACAAGCGGCCACCGCGCTCACACACCATTTGCCCACAAGGACTGACCATGAACCTCGACAAATTCAAACACCAGCACACTGACATTCTGCGCAGCATCGCCACCTTGCGCGCCCTGGCCCAGGCGGGCGTGGAGGCCAATGCCAGCGCCATCGCGCAGGGCATCGTGGCCATGAGCGGCACCATCAAGCTGCACCTGGCCGTGGAAGACCAGGTGCTGTACCCCGCACTGCAGCGCGGCGGCAACGCCGAACTGGCGCGCCTGGGCCGCCAGTACCAAAGCGAGATGGCATCGATTGCCAGCGCCTACGACGCGTTTGCGCGCCGCTGGAACACCGCCGAGGGCGTGCGCCGCGATGCCCAGGGCTTTCGCAACGAGGCCAACGTGGTGCTGCGCCGTGTGTTCGAGCGCATGCAGCGCGAGGACCATGACTTCTATCCGCGCATCGAGGAGGAAGAAGCCACCGCCTGCCATTGAGCAGCACCCTCCTGCACCCCACTGCATGCCTGCGCATGCACCTCTGATCCATCGGTAGGGCCTGACGGCACCTTCCTTTCCGCCGGCCCCTGTGCCGGCATTTTTTTACCCCTGCTTACAGCCCCGATTGTGTTGAATCAAACTACCTATAGTGTTTGATGGGTATCGTGGACACCATAGGTAGTGTTTTTAACCCGTTCCACAGATTGGTCGAACCCATGGCGTCCACCCTTGCCACCTTGCCCCGCGAAGTCGTTTTGCGCAGCGGCCAGCGCGTTCCGTTTGATGCCGAACGCATCCGCGCCGCGCTGGCCAGCGCCGGGCAGGCCTCGGGTGAATACGGCGCCGCCGAAGCAGCGTTGCTCACCGCCCAGGTCACCAAGGTGCTTATCCACCGCTTCCAGGGCGAGGCCCCCACCATCGAGCAGATCCAGGACGTGGCCGAGCAGACGCTGATCGCCGCCAACCACCTGGCCACGGCGCGTGCCTACATCGTCTACCGTGAGCAGCACGCCACGCTGCGCGCCGACCGGCAGACGCTGGTGGATGTGGAAAGCTCCATCAACGAATACCTCACGCGCGCCGACTGGCGCGTGAACGCCAACGCCAACCAGGGCTATTCGCTGGGCGGGTTGATCCTGAACGTGGCGGGCAAGGTCACGGCCAACTACTGGTTGTCGCACGTCTACACGCCCGAGATCGGCGAGGCGCACAGGAGCGGCGACCTGCACATCCACGACCTCGACATGCTCAGCGGCTACTGCGCGGGCTGGTCGCTGCGCACGCTGCTGCACGAGGGGCTCAACGGCGTGCCGGGCAAGGTGGAGGCGGGGCCGCCCAAGCACATGAGTTCGGCCGTGGGGCAGATCGTGAACTTCCTGGGCACGCTGCAGAACGAGTGGGCGGGCGCGCAGGCGTTCTCGTCATTCGACACCTACATGGCGCCTTTCGTGCGCATCGATGCCATGGATTACGCCGCTGTGCGCCAGTGCATCCAGGAGCTGGTCTACAACCTCAACGTGCCCTCGCGCTGGGGCACGCAGACGCCGTTCACCAACCTAACGTTTGACTGGACCTGCCCCGAAGACCTGCGCGAGCAGGTGCCCGTGATCGCTGGCAAAGAGATGCACTTTGCGTACGGCGACCTGCAGGCCGAGATGGACCTCATCAACCGCGCCTATATCGATGTGATGACCACGGGCGACGCCAAGGGCCGGGTGTTCACCTTCCCCATCCCCACCTACAACATCACCAAGGACTTCCCCTGGGAGAGCGAGAACGCAGAGCGGCTGTTCGATATGACAGCCAAGTACGGTCTGCCGTACTTCCAGAACTTCATCAACTCCGAGCTGGAGCCGAACATGGTGCGCTCCATGTGCTGCCGCCTGCAGCTGGATTTGCGTGAATTGCTCAAGCGTGGCAACGGCCTGTTCGGCAGCGCCGAGCAGACCGGCAGCCTGGGCGTGGTGACGATCAACTGCGCGCGGCTGGGCTACCTGCATGCGGGTGATGAAGCGGGCCTGCTAGCCGCGCTCGACCGCCTCCTGGAGCTGGGCAAACAAAGCCTGGAGACCAAGCGCAAGCTGATTCAGCGGCTGATGGACCAGGGTCTGTTCCCCTACACCAAGCGCTACCTGGGCACTTTGCGCAACCACTTTTCCACGCTGGGCGTGAACGGCATCAACGAGATGGTGCGCAACTTCACGGCGGACCAGCACGACATCACCAGCGAATGGGGCCATGCATTTGCCGTGCGCCTGCTCGACCACGTGCGCGAGCGCATGACCGCCTTCCAGGAAGAAACCGGCCATCTCTACAACCTGGAGGCCACGCCCGCCGAAGGCACCACCTACCGCTTCGCCAAGGAAGACAAGAAGCGCTGGCCCGCCATCCTGCAGGCGGGCACATCCGAGCAGCCTTACTACACCAACTCGTCGCAGCTGCCCGTGGGCTTCACCGACGACCCGTTCGAGGCGCTGATGCGGCAGGAGGCACTGCAGGGCAAATACACCGGCGGCACCGTGCTGCACCTGTACATGGGCGAGCGCGTTTCCAGCGGCGTGGCCTGCCGCGAGCTGGTGCGGCGCGCGCTGACGAACTTCCGCCTGCCCTACATCACCGTCACGCCCACGTTCTCCATCTGCCCCACGCACGGCTACCTGGCGGGCGAACACCCGTTCTGCCCGCGCTGCGACGAAGAGCGGCTGGACGCCAAGCGGCGGCGTCTGGCCGCCTAGATTTCGAGCGAAAAGTGGCCCTGGCGCTTGATAGTCAAGCGCAAGTAGCTATCAAAAAAGAAGCAAACCATTTCCTCCACCCCCCGAAAGGACCTCGGCATGAGCCATTTCTCCGCTACCGAACACACCGCCATCTCCAGCGCCGCCGCCGTGCAGCTCACCGACGACGAGCGCCAGCCCTGCGAGGTCTGGACCCGCGTGATGGGCTACCACCGCCCCGTGGCCAGCTTCAACACGGGCAAGCAGGGCGAGCACGCCGAGCGCCGTTTCTTTTCAGAGCAGACGCGTGGTGGAAGCAACGCCTGCTGAGGCGCCGCCAGCCCCGGCGCTGCGGCTGGGCGGCATGACACCGCTCACCACCATCGATTTCCCCGGCCGCCTCGCGGCCGTTTTGTATTGCCAGGGCTGCCCCTGGCGCTGCGGCTATTGCCACAACCCCGAGCTGCTGGACGCCACTGCTGCGGGGGCGCTGCCCTGGGCGCAGGCGCTGGCGTTTCTGGAAAGCCGACGTGGCCTGCTGGACGGCGTGGTTTTCTCGGGCGGCGAGCCCACGCTGCAGGCGGGCCTGGGCGCGGCGCTGAACGCAGTGCGCAGCCTGGGCCTGCAGACCGCCCTGCACACCGGCGGCATGTACCCCGAGCGGCTGGCGGCACTGCTGCCGCAACTCGATTGGGTGGGTCTGGACATCAAGGCCCTGCCGCAGCGCTACAACGCCATCACCGACACGCCCGGCAGCGGTGCGCGCGCCTGGGCCGGGCTGGAGGTGCTTCTGGCTCATGGCACCGACCACGAATGCCGCACCACCTGGCACGCGGGCCTGTTTGGTGTGGATGAGTTGCTGGACCTGGCCCAGGCCCTGGCCGCGCGCGGCGTGCGCCGCTGGGCGCTGCAGGAATGCCGCGCACCTGGCGCACCGGCCTGGGCGCTGACCACGGCGCACCAGCAGCAACTGGCCGCGTGGTTCCCCTCCTTCACGCTGCGCCGGGCCTGAGCGGGCGGGGCTCCGGGTTTGGTCGGTGCTTCGCGCAGATTTGTTGCGCTTCTAGGTCGAAAACAGAACGAATCTGCGAACTCGCGCTAGGAGTCGCTGGGTTTGATGCGCATCAGAGCCGCCTTGCACACCCCGCGTGGATCATCCGCCACCGCCGCACAACGGCACCACCTGCAAGGAACACGTCCATGACCCCCCTCGGCCTTCAACTACTGCACGCGCTCAAGCACCACGGCGCGCGCGAAATCTTCGGCATCCCCGGCGACTTCATCCTCCCCCTGTTCAAGCAGATCGAGGAGAGCGGCATCCTGCCCCTGGTCACGCTCAGCCACCAGCCCTCGCTGGGCTTTGCCGCCGATGCCGCCGCGCGCATGCACTGCGGCCTGGGCGTGGTGGCTGTCACCTACGGCGCGGGCGCGCTCAACGTGGTCAACGCGGTGGCGGGGGCCTATGCCGAGCGCTCGCCGCTGGTGGTGCTGGCCGGCTGCCCCGGCGAGGTCGAGGCGCACTCGGGCCTGGTGCTGCACCACCAGGTGCGCCATGTCGATTCGCAATGGCGCATCTTCCGCGAGATCACCTGCGACCAGGTGCGCCTGTCCGACCCCGCCACCGCGCCCGCCGAGCTGGCCCGCGTCCTGCGCAGCTGCCGCGAGTACTCGCAGCCCGTGCTCATCGAGGTGCCGCGCGACATGACGCTGCACCCCATGGCCGAGGTGCCCCTGCTGCCGCCCAGCCCCTTCAATGAAGCCGCCGTGGCCGAGTGCGCCGACGAATGGATGGCCCGCATCCAGGCAGCCCAGCGCCCCGTGCTGGTGGTGGACGTGGAGGTGCGCCGCTTTGGCCTGGAAGCCCGCGTGGCCGAGCTGGCGCGCCGTCTGCAACTGCCCGTGCTCACCACCTTCATGGGCCGGGGCCTGCTGGCCGATGAGGGCGTGCCCTTCCACGGCACCTACCTGGGCGTGGCGGGCGCGCCCGAGACCAGTGCGCTGCTGGACGACTCCGATCTGCCCGTGATGCTGGGCGCCATCCTGTCGGACAGCAACTTTGGCGTGAGCGCCCAGCGCATGGACTTCCGCCGCGCGCTCATCGCCGCGCACCGCGAGGCGCGCGTGGGCCACCACCTGTACCCGAACATCCCCCTGGCCGCGCTGGTGGAAGCGCTGCTGGCCCGCGCCCCGGCCGCAGGCGCCAAGCCGCCGCGCGCCCTGCCGCCCCCGCCCGGTTGGCCCGAAGGCCTGGTGGCCGACGATGCGCCCGTGTGTGCGGCCGACCTCTCACGCGCGCTCAACGACCGCATCCGCGCGCACGGCCCCATGAACATCGTCGCGGACATTGGCGACTGCCTGTTTGCTGCGATGGAGCTGCTGCCCACCCCGCTGGTGGCGCCGGGCTACTACGCTTCCATGGGCTTCGGCGTGCCGGCCGGCATCGGGGCGCAGGTGGCCACGGGCCAGCGCAGCCTGATCCTGGTGGGCGACGGCGCCTTTCAAATGACGGGCTGGGAGCTGGGCAACTGCCCGCGCCTGGGGCTGGACCCCATCGCCATCGTGCTCAACAACCAGACCTGGGAAATGATCCGCGCCTTCCAGACCGAATCGCGCTGCGCCGCCCTGGGCGACTGGCACCTGGCCCAGGCCGCCGATGCGCTGGGCGGGCGCGGCCACCGGGTGCACACGCGGGCGCAGTTCAAGGCGGCGCTCGATGCCGCGTTTGCCGAGCGCGGTCGCTTTCAGCTCATCGAGCTGATGGTGCCACCGGGCGACAGCACGCCCACGCTGCGGCGTTTTTCGGAAGGCATCCGGGCGCTGCGGGCGCGGGCAGCGTCGGCCGCCTGAGCGCGAAGGATCTGTTCACGTAGGCCCGCACACATCGCATCGCGGGGCAGCAAAGCGCGGCAGCGGGGCTACCCCGCGCGTACCACGCGCAGGACGTCCGCCCCGTACGCCTCCAGCTTTTTCGCCCCCATCCCGCTGATGCCCTGCAGGTCGTCGAGCGTGCCGGGGTTGCGCTCGGCAATCGCGGCCAAAGTGGCATCGTGAAAGATCACATACGCAGGCAGGTTGTGCTCGCGTGCCACCTCGGCGCGCCAGGCCTTGAGGTTGATGAAACGCACCTGCGCATCGGGGCCAAGATTGGCGGCCGCGGCGGGCGGCGCGCTGCCCGTGCCCTTGCGGGTGCGCGTGCGTTTGGCCGGTGCGGACGACACCGACTCGCGCAGCTGCACCGGCACCTCGCCCTTGAGCACCGCGCGCGAGCCTTCGGTGAGGCACAGCGTGTCAAAGCTGTGGCCGCTGTCCAGCATCACCTTCTGCAGGCCTAACGCGCCGGTGGCGATCAGCTGGCGCAGCACGCCGCGCAGCTGGGGCTCGGTCAGGTCCGCGCCGATGCCGAAGGTAGAGATTTTTTCGTGCCCGAACTGCGCGACCTTCTCGGTCTTCTTGCCGCGCAGGATGTCCATGATGTGCCCCGTGCCAAAGCTGATGCCGCTGGCCTGGTTCACGCGGTAGATGGTGGAGAGCAGCTTGCGTGCCGCATCCGTGGCGTCCCACACCGCCGGTGGGTTCAGGCAGTTGTCGCAGTTGCCGCAGGGTGTGGACTGCTCCCCAAAGTACGCCAGCAGCCGCACGCGGCGGCAGTCGGTGGCCTCGGCCAGGGCCAGCAGTGCATCGAGCTTGCCACGCAGCGCCTGCTTGAACTCCTCGCCCGCCGGGCTTTCGTCGATCATGCGGCGCTGGTTGACCACGTCGTTCAGGCCATACGCCATCCAGGCATCGGCGTTCAGCCCGTCGCGACCCGCGCGGCCCGTTTCCTGGTAGTAGCCTTCGATGTTCTTGGGCATGTCCACATGGGCCACAAAACGCACATCAGGCTTGTCGATGCCCATGCCGAACGCGATGGTGGCCACCATCACGATGCCTTCCTCGCGCAGGAAGCGATCCTGGTTCTTCTGACGCACTTTCGTGTCCAGACCCGCGTGGTAGGGCAGGGCAGTGATGCCCGCGTCGCTCAGCGTGGCGGCCAGCTCTTCCACGCGCTTGCGCGACTGGCAATACACCACGCCCGCCTCGCCCGCATGCTCGCGCTCGATGAAGCGCAGCAGCTGCGTGGTGGCGTCCTTTTTCTCTTCGATGCGGTAGCGGATGTTGGGCCGGTCAAAGCTGCTGATGAACAGCCGCGCATCCTCCAGCTGCAGCCGCTCGACGATGTCCTCGCGCGTGAGCGCATCGGCCGTGGCGGTGAGCGCAATGCGCGGTACTTGCGGGTAACGCTCGTGCAGCAGCGTGAGCGCGCGGTATTCGGGGCGGAAATCGTGGCCCCACTGGCTGACGCAGTGTGCTTCGTCGATGGCGAACAGGCTCAGGTGGCCGCCGCTGTACAGGCTGTCGAGCAGGCCCAGGAAACGGGGCGTGTTCAGCCGCTCGGGCGCGGCATACAGCAGCGTGAGGTCGCCGGTCTGCAGGCGCAGCTCCACGTCCTGGGTCTCGTCGTAGCTCAGCGTCGAGTTCAGGAACGCCGCATCCACCCCCGCCTCGTGCAGCGCGCCCACCTGGTCGTGCATCAGCGCGATCAGCGGCGAAATCACGATGGTCACCCCGCGCCCCTGCTGCTGGCGCACGATGGCCGGCACCTGGTAGCACAGCGACTTGCCTCCGCCCGTGGGCATCAGCACCAGCGCGTCGCCGCCGCCAATCACATGCTCGACGATGGCTTGCTGCGGGCCGCGGAACTGTTCGTAGCCGAAGACATCCTGCAAGACAGACTGGGCAGGGGACAACACGGAAGACGGGCGAGACACCAAGCGAATACTCTGAAAATGAGAGCGCCCCACGCTGGACCCACCTGCGCTGGACGCCAATAAAGCCAAAAATTTGTGTACGGGCCCGTGCTACGAACCGTGCGATGCAAGGCCCGTATTGTGCGCTGCGGGCCTGCGCCGCTGGTTGGGGGTCAGCGCAGCGCGCGGACAGCGCTTTCGATCACCTCAGGCGGGATGGCGGCAAAGCCCAGCCGCCATCCCGCGATGGGAGGCGCTGCATGGTAGAGCTCGCTGAGGCTGGGGGTTGCAATGCCGCGCGCCAGCGCGCGGCGCGTTTGCTGCTGCTCGCTGCCCTCGGTCAGCCGCACGGCCATCTGCAGCCCGCCCCGGCTGTCCAGGGGCGCGGCCCAGGGCAGGTGGGTGTGCAGCGCCTGCAGCAGGGCGTCGCGCCGGCTGCGGTACAGCTGGCGCATCAGCCGCAGGTGGGCCGCGAAGTGGCCCTGGTCCATGAAGTCGGCCGCCACGGCCTGCATGGGCTGCGAGGGGTGGCCGTCGTAGATGGTGCGGGCGGTCACCAGGGGCTTTACCAGTGGTTCGGGCAGCACCATGTAGGCCAGCCGCACCGAAGGAAACAAGGACTTCGAGAACGTGCCGATGTAGAGCACGCGGCCGTGCGCGTCGAGGCCCTGCAAGGCGGGCGTGGGCTGGTGGTCGTAGAGGAATTCGCTGTCGTAGTCGTCCTCGATCAGCCAGGCCCCTGTGGCCTGTGCGTGGTCGATGAAGGCCAGGCGGCGCTGCAGGGACATGGCGCGCCCGGTGGGGAACTGGTGCGATGGCGTGAGGTAGATCAGGCGTGGCGGCGTCTGGGCGGGCACCAGCTGGGCGCCTTCGCCGTCCAGCGGCATGTCCACCACCTGGGCCCCGCTGGCGTGGAACGCGGTGCGCGCGCCTGCGTAGCCCGGGTCCTCCATCCAGACGGTATCGCCTTCGTCCAGCAGCGTCGCGGCCAGCAGCTGCAGGGCCTGTTGCGAGCTGGTCAGCACCAGCACCTGGCCCGCATGGCAACGCACGCCGCGCGACTGCGCGAGGTAGCGCGCAATGGCCTCGCGCAGTGCGGGCAGGCCTTGGGGGTCGCCGTAGAACAGCAGGGGCCCGGCGTCCTGGCGCAGGCGGCGCTGCATCAGCTGGCGCCACAGGTCCACCGGAAACGCTCGCAGGTCTGGGCTGCCCGCCACGAACGCGCGGGCGCGGTCGGGCTCGGCGCAACCGCCGGTATCGACCATGCGCTGCCCGCGCCGCGACAGCGCGGGCAGTGCCGCCGCCGGGGCCATCCGGCCCGCCCGGGACCGCGCCGCCCCGGCACGCTGCATGTCGATGGCCACGAAGCTGCCCTGGCCGACATGCCGGTGCAGGTAGCCCTCGGTTTCCAGCTGGGCGTAGGCCGCCTCCACCGTGACCCGTGAAAGACCCAGGTCGCGCGCCAGATCGCGGGTGGAGGGCAGGCGTTCGCCCAGCACGGCCTGGCCGGTGCGCACGGCCTCGCGCAGCGCCGCGCACAGGCGTTCGCGGCGGCCGCCTCCGTGGGCGTCCTCCAGCAGCGTGAGCAACAGCCGTGGTTTCATCGGTAGTTGGTCTTATTTGTGACGAAGTATTGGCATTATCAATCAGGCCAAATCGTCGGAAACTTCCTCACATCGCAACACCACACAGCCACACGAGAGGACTTTTCCATGACCCACGCAGCCCCCGCCTCCGCCCCCGCCTCCGCCGTCCTGGCGTTCCCCGCGCCCAGCCCCGAGCAGTCGCGGGACTTCATGGCCGCCAAGCTCAGCTACCACGCCGATGCCTGGGACGTGGCCGAAGACCTGCGCAACGGCATCGACGCCATCGTGGTGGTCGACACCCGCTCCACGGCGCATTACGAACAGGGCCATGTGCCGGGCGCCATCAGCTTTCCCCACCGCACCATGGACGAGCAGAGCACGGCGCACCTCGACCGCAGCAAGGTCTACGTCACGTATTGCGACGGCATCGGCTGCAATGGCTCGACCCGGGGCGCGTACAAGCTGGCGCGGCTGGGCTTCACGGTCAAGGAGATGCTGGGCGGGCTGGACTTCTGGATCCGCGACGGCCAGCCTGTGGCCACCGGCCCGGAGCGCGGCGCCATGCCGTCGGCCCGCCCCGCCATCGAGTGCGCATGCTGAGCCATCCGCCGCATCGCACCGGCTGGACCCTGCGCGCCGCAGGCGCCGCTGACGCGCCCGCGCTGGCCGACCTGTGCGCCGCCCACGCGGCGTACGAGCGCATCCCGTACAGCGCCGACGGCCATGCCCACCGGCTGGCCCAGGGGCTGGAGGCGGGGCGGTTGTTCGCCTGGCTGGGCTATTGGGGTGAGCAGGCAGTGGGATATGCCAGCGCCACGCTGGACTATTCGACTCTCGCCGCGCGCTCTTACCTGCATCTGGACTGCCTGTACCTGGAGCCTGAAGCGCGTGGCTGCGGCCGGGGCGCCGAGATGATGGCCGCTGTGCAGCACCGCGCCCAAATGCTGGGCTGCGAGGCGATGCAGTGGCAGACGCCCGTGTGGAACGAGGGCGCCATCCGTTTCTATGACCGCCTGGGCGCCACGCGGCTGGCCAAGCAACGCTACACGCTCGTGTGTGGGTGAGAAAGCCCCTGGGCCACCGGCAGCCCCGGGGGGCTTTCTACAATCGGGGGATGAAAACGCTTGCCTACACGCGCGCCGCGCAACTGCCCGACATCCTCGCCCAACGCATCGTCATCCTGGACGGCGCCATGGGCACCATGATCCAGCGCTTCAAGCTGGGCGAGGCGCAGTACCGGGGCGAAGGCTACAACGGCCCGGATGGGGCAGGTGACCGGTTCAAGGACTTCCCGCGTGACGTGAAGGGCAACAACGAGCTGCTCAGCATCACCCGGCCCGATGTGATCCGCGACATCCACGAGCGCTACCTGGCCGCAGGCGCCGACCTGATCGAGACCAACACCTTCGGCGCCACCACCGTGGCGCAGGAGGACTACAAGATGGCCGATCTGGCGCGCGAGATGAATCTCAAGTCGGCCCAGCTGGCCCGCGCCGCCTGTGACAAATACAGCACGCCCGACAAGCCCCGCTTTGTCGCCGGCGCCCTCGGCCCCACGCCCAAGACGGCCAGCATCAGCCCCGACGTGAACGACCCCGGCGCGCGCAATGTGGACTTCGAGCAGCTGCGCGCCGCTTACTACGAGCAGGTGGAAGCGCTGGTCGAGGGCGGCTCCGACGTGCTGCTGGTCGAGACCATCTTCGACACGCTCAATGCCAAGGCAGCGCTGTTTGCCATCGACGAGTTCTTTGAAAACAGCGGCGAGCGCTTGCCGCTCATCATCAGCGGCACCGTCACCGATGCCTCGGGCCGCATCCTCTCGGGCCAGACGGTCACGGCCTTCTGGCACAGCGTGCGCCACTCGCGCCCGCTGGCCATTGGCCTCAACTGCGCCCTGGGCGCCACGCTGATGCGCCCCTACATCCAGGAGCTGAACCGCGTGGCCGAAGACACCTTTATCAGCTGCTACCCCAACGCCGGCCTGCCCAACCCCATGAGCGACACCGGCTTTGACGAAACGCCTGAAATCACCAGCCGCCTGGTGCATGAGTTCGCGGCCGAGGGGCTGGTCAACATTCTGGGTGGCTGCTGCGGCACCACGCCGGACCACATCGGCGCCATCGCCAAGGCGGTGGAAAGCGTTCCTACGCGCAAGATGTTCTACCCTGCCGAAGCCTGAAATATCAGTCAAATTGGCCTCTGGCGCTTTTCTAATAAGCGCTAGCAGCTATAAAAAGTATAGTAAATGCCACGCTAGCGCAGTGCGGCAGCCCATTGCAGGGCAGTGCCTGGTGCGGCACCCTTGCAATCCCCAGTCATCGCGCCTCCCCGTTCCGCCCTCTGGTCTGCCCACCCCATGCTTGATACCGCCACCCCGCCCGCTCAATCCTCCATGGAAGGCGACGACGCAGCCGCAGTGGCCGCCAAGGCGGCCGCCCACGCCGCGCTCAAGATCGAAAAGCGTCTGGTGCGCCAGGTGGCCCAGGCCATCACCGACTTTGGCCTCATTGAAGACGGCGACAAGGTCATGGTGTGCGTGTCGGGCGGCAAAGACAGCTACGGCATGCTCGACGTGCTGCGCATGCTGCAGCAGCGCAACGGCAACAAGTTTGAGCTGATCGCCGTCAACCTCGACCAGAAGCAACCCGGCTTTCCGGCCCATGTGCTGCCCGAGTATTTGACCCAGGTGGGTGTGCCCTTTCACATCGAAACGCAGGACACCTACAGCGTCGTCAAAGAGCACATCCCCGAAGGCAAGACCATGTGCAGCCTGTGCAGCCGCCTGCGCCGGGGCATTCTGTACCGCGTGGCCGACGAGCTGGGCTGCACCAAAATCGCTTTGGGCCACCACCGTGACGACATGCTGCAGACCTTCTTTCTGAACATGTTCTTCGGCGGCAAGCTCAAGGGCATGCCGCCCAAGGTGCAAAGCGACCGGGGCGACCACCTCATCATCCGCCCCCTGGCCTATGTGGCCGAAGACGACCTGACCCGCTGGGCCGACATCCGCGCCTTCCCCATCATCCCGTGCACGCTGTGTGGCAGCCAAGAAAACCTGCAGCGCAAGCAGATCGGCCAGATGCTGCGCGACTGGCAGCAGCTCTACCCCGGCCGCATCGAGAACATGGCCGTGGCGCTTCGCAACCTGGTGCCATCGCACTTCATGGACCCGCGCCAGTTCGACTTCAAGGGCCTGGTGCCCAACGGCGTGGCCGACGCTGATGGTGACAAGGCCTTTGACGCCGAAGAACTGCCTGCGCAGGCCGTGGGCATGCTCGCGGGCCTGCCCCTGATGCCCCGCTGAACCCGACCCCCGACGATTTTTAGATTGGGCCACCCCATGACCACCCTCAAAGCCCCCGAACTGCTCCTGCCCGCCGGCTCACTCGACAAGATGCGCGCCGCCTACGACTTTGGCGCCGACGCCGTGTACGCAGGCCAGCCGCGCTACAGCCTGCGCGCGCGCAACAACGAGTTCCGCCTGGAGCAGATCAAGCAAGGCATTGACGAGGCCCACGCACGCGGCAAGAAGTTCTTTGTGACCAGCAACCTGATTGCGCACAACGACAAGATCCGTACCTACCTGCGCGACATCGAGCCCGTGATCGACTGCCAGCCCGATGCCCTCATCATGGCCGACGCGGGCCTGATCATGATGGTCAAGGAAAAGTGGCCCGAGCAGGTGGTGCACCTCTCGGTGCAGGCCAACACCACCAACTGGGCGGCCGTGAAGTTCTGGCAAAAGATGGGCGTAGAGCGTGTGATCCTGTCGCGCGAACTCAGCCTGGACGAGATCGAAAAAATCCGCCAAGAATGCCCTGACATGGAGCTCGAAGTGTTCGTGCACGGCGCGCTGTGCATTGCGTATTCGGGCCGCTGCCTGCTCAGCGGCTACTTCAACCACCGCGACCCCAACCAGGGCACCTGCACCAACGCCTGCCGCTGGAACTACGCCACGCACGACGCCGACATCGACCCCACCACGGGCGAAGCCATTGCGCAGAAGATGGAAGGCGACTTCAACTTCGAGGCCGCGCAGCAAAAGGCCGAGCAGTCGTTCTCCACCACCGGCAACGGCCAGCGCCACCCCAAGGCCGACAAGGTCTACCTGATCGAAGAGGCTGGCCGCCCCGGGCAGATGATGCCCATCATGGAAGACGAGCACGGCACGTACATCATGAACAGCAAGGACCTGCGCGCGGTGGAGCACGTGGCGCGCCTGGCGCAGATCGGCGTGGACTCGCTCAAGATCGAAGGCCGCACCAAGAGCCTGTACTACGTGGCCCGCACTGCCCAGGTCTACCGCCGCGCCATTGACGACGCCGTGGCGGGCCGCCCCTTCAACCCCGAGCTGCTGATCGAGCTGGAAGGCCTGTCCAACCGCGGCTACACCGGCGGCCTGCTGGAGCGCCGCCCCAGCAACGATTACCAGAACTACATCAACGGCCACTCGGCCACGCAGCGCAGCCAGTATGTGGGTGAGGTGTTGGGTGCTGAGGGGCAGGCCGATGTGGGCTTGCAAGGGGACTGGGTGCAGGTGGAGACGAAGAACCACTTTGCGGTGGGAGACCTGATTGAGGTGGTCCACCCGAGTGGGAATATCACCTTACGGCTGCAGGAGATGCGCAATGTCGAAGGCCAGCCGGTCAACGTAGCCCAGGGCAGCCCCGTGCGTGTGTGGATTGCGCTGCCTGCGCACTACAGCGGGGCCTTGCTGGCGCGCGTGATCGAAGCGCAACCGCTTGCACCAGCGGCTGCCGAGCCTGCCCTGGCTGCATAGCCTGCCAGGGCGCTGCCTGTTTGCTGTCCGTTGGCTGCTGCCGTTGTGTGAGCAGATTGGACGGCCTACCAGGCGGCTATCACATGCACCGTGGCCCAGGCCATGACACCGTAGGCGCCCATTGCCGCCAGGGTGGTGGCCTTGGATGCTTGGCGGTCTCGCAGCAAGACCCAGAGCGCAAGGAATGACATCGCATACATCACCGCAGACAGGATGTAGGCCTCGGGCGCCGGTACGAAGGTGGACGGCCCGCCGCGCCGTGGTGATGTCGCAAAGCCTGCGTGGGCCACGATCAGCGATCCGCCCAGCAGACCCAGCACCGCGAGCGCGGCGATCGAAATCTTGGCGGGTAGGTTCAACGGGGTAGACGATGGCATGGTGAGGGCGCCACAAGGTGGCGCGGTGGTGGGGTCGGGCTTCTGGGGTGGTGAATTGCCTTCTATCGCTTTGTTATATTGGATTTTTTGCTATCAAAATAAAAGTGAGTGCCCTGGCGTGCAATAGCCTGCCCGTGTTCAACCGGGGCACATCGCGCCAGGCTCGGGCTCTTTGCCGATGGTCAACACGTCAAGCACACCGAGCACATGCTCGATGAAAGCACGACAGGGATGTGAGCTATCCGCCCACACCGCCGCTTTCACCAACACACCCAGAGGGCCCACGTCCTGGGGTTTCCACGACAAGACGGCCAGATTTTTGCGCCGCACCAAGGGCCGCACAAGGCTCGCTGGCACGCAGACGAGCATGTCGCTGTCCGCCAGCATGGCGTAGATGATTTCCGTCGAGCGGCTCGACACGCGACACAGTTCCGGCACCCCGCCTAAATCGTCGAACAGGCTATCCACCTGTTGTGGGCCCAGCCCTGTGAGTGGCGGGCTCAGCCAGCGTTGTGACAGCAGCTCGGCGGCCGTGACGGTTGTCTGTTGAGCCAGCGGGTGGCCTGGACGGCAGGCAATGACGAATTCATCCGGCAGCGCGGCATGAAACTCGAACCCTTGCGGCAGTGGGATCGGTTCGCGGCAGATCGCCAGGTCCAGGCTTCCTTCCTGGATGCTCTCCAGCAGGTTGTCGATGGTGACTTCGTGCACATCGATGGCGGCGCTGGGGTGCAGGGCGCAATAGGCCGGGATGGCGGCCGTCAGCAACCCGTTGATGCCCGCCGCGATGCTGCCGATGCGGATCAGCGCGGACGCTGCCCCTTGCTGCATCAGCGCCGCGTTGCCAGCAGCCGCTTGCAGGGGCACCAGCGAAGCGCGCAGCAGTGGCAGAACCGCCTCACCCAGGCGGGTCAAGCGCATGCCCTTGGCGTGCCTTTCAAAGAGGGCGCCGCCCATAGAACTCTCCAGCTCCGCCAGCGCATGCGTCGCTGCGGGCTGGCTCAGGCCAATGGCAGAGGCCGCGCGGTGCAGGCTTTGCAGGTCGGCAATCGCAATCGCCAACTGCAGGTGCTTAAGGCGCACACGGCCCAGGATGCGATTGAACAGGACGGAGGGCGTCAGGTCTGGCATGGGGTATTCAAAATTTGAATCTTGTTGAAAAAGAAGCATTGGCCCTGTGGTGACTGCTGTGCAACGATCGCGTGCCTTCGGGTGGACGCAAGCCTGCCCGGGGTTCATTCAACTAACGAATCTTATTCCCGCAGATGCGCAAGCTAGTGCGCAGGAACTCAGGAGACAAAACCCATGCCGTCATTGCAGCGCCCCACCTTGGGCGAGATCACCTCGCGCCCGTCCCGTTTCCTCATCGCCCCGGTGGCCGCCATCTTCGCCATGGGCCAGGCCAACGCCGCCGATACCCTCGACACCGCCTGCAAGACCACGGCCGAGTGCCAGGCGCAGGTGGCCAAGATCCAGGGGGTGGTCAAAGGGGACGCCACCAGCGCGCTGTCCAAGTCGCAAGACACGTTCTACTGGTTCGGTCGCATCAACATGGCATCGACGGTGGTGAATGCCGAGCAGGGCATCATCCCCAAGGCCCAGGCGGGTCGCATCGCGCGCGGTGTTGAGCTGTCGATCACCCAGGCCACCACACCCGGTGGCAAGCGCCCCACCGACGTGCTGCAGGTCGAAAAAATTATCACGGATGCAGTGGGCCCGGAGGCAACGCTGATCCACACCGGGCGCAGCCGCCAGGACATCCATTCCACCTTGAATGCCGCGCAGTTGCGTCTGGAGATGCTGGACTTTGCCGATGCGCTGGACCAGGTGCGCGCACGGCTCATCACCACGGCGCAGGCCCACACCGCCACCTATGTGCCCGCCTACACCAATGGCGTGCAGGCCATGCCCATCAGCTACGGGCACTACCTCATGGCCTGGGCCGATTCGTTCGCGCGCGACTCGGTGCGCATTCGCGAGGCCTATGCCCGCATCAACCTCAGCCCCATGGGCACGGCGGTGCTGTCCAACTCCAGCTGGGGCATCAACCGCGAGCGCCTGGCGCAGTTGCTGGGGTTCGATGGGCTCATCGTGAATTCGCTGGATGCAGGGCAGATCAGCACCTACGACATTCCCATCGAGGCCACGTCCATCGCCAGCTCCACCGCCATCCGTGTGGGGGCCTTCATGCAGGATGTGCACACCCAGTACCACCAGACGCGGCCCTGGCTGCTGCTGGCCAGCGGCAAGACCTACACCAGCAGCGCCATGCCGCAAAAGGCCAACCCCGGCATCATCCAGAACACGCGGGCCAAGGCCAGCGATGTGGTGGCCTCGGCGCAGGCGTCGTTGTGGCGGGCGCATAACGTCACGCCCGGCATGATCGACTACAAGAACACCTGGAGCCCGGCCAGCGCCAAGACCTTTGTGCAGGGCGTGGAGATGCTCCAGCAGTTTGCCGATGTGCTGGACTCGCTGCGCATCGACCCCGCACGCGCGTTGGACGAACTCGAATCCGAATGGACCACCTCGATGGAATTGGCCGAGGCGCTGCAGCGCAGCCATGGCGTGCCGTTCCGCGTGGGTCACCACTTTGCGTCGGATGTGGTGGTGTATGCCAAGGAGCGCAACATCCGGCCGAAAGACTTTCCGTACGCCGAAGCCGTGCGCATCTACCGCGAAGCGGGCAAGAAATACGACCTCAAGGACCAGCGCCTGCCGCTGGGTGAAGCCGCGTTCCGCCGCGCTTTGTCGCCCGCAGACATGGTGACCACACGCACCGGCACAGGCGGGCCGCAGCCGCAGGAGGTCACGCGCATGGCGACCGTTGCCAAGGACACCCTGGCCAAAGACCGCGTGTGGTCGGGCGAAGCGCGGCAGCGGCTGCTGGCGGCTGAGGCTGCCTTGAATGCGGCTTTTGAGGGTGTGAAGTCGTTGCCTTGAGTGTGGGCTCGCGGGCTGTGTGCTTCAGACAGGCCGAAGGGCCCGACCGGAGTGGGTCTCCCGGGCGGGCGATACTCACGCCCATCGCGAAGGGAGTCAACACACATGAGCACGACATCGAAAGCCCAGCAACGCTTCCGAGTTCCCGCCGCGTTAGCGGTCGCCATGGCGGCTGCGGCGGTTGCCGCGCTGACGGGCGCCAGCGCGTGGGCCCAGGCCCCGGCTGTAGCACCCGCCAAGCAGCGCTATGTGCAAGGCTCGTGGGTCAACCTGCGCGAGTCGGCTCAATCCCAGGCCCGCATCGTCGCCCAAGTACCCGCCAACACCGTGCTGCAACAGCTCACCGAGCGCGATGGCTGGTGCGCCGTGCTCTATGCGGGCGATGCCCGCCTGGGTCCCCCGCTGGCAGAGCCGCTCCAGGCTCACATCGCCTGCAATTTGCTGGCCGACCAGCCCCTCACCCTGGCCCAGGCGGGCAAGGACGCGGCCCGCGCCTTTTGGGTTGCGCCGTCACCCAACCGCCTGCGCGCTTACGGCAACGCTCTGCCGCGTCCGCCAGCCCTGCAGCTGCCCGCGCTGGTCAAGAGCCACGCACATGAAATGCCGGTGCAGTACCCCACCCGAGCTGAGTGGGAAGCTGCCAAGAAGCTCATGCGCGCTGGCGTGGTGCTGCGGCCCGAGCAGGAGATCGACCGGGACCGCCCCGTCAACCCGCTGGACGACCTGAAGCTGGCCACCCGTGCCGTGGACCACATTCCCGCCGTGACCCCTTTGGCCGCCAAGCCGACCTTGCCGACGATTGCCCCGTCGTACTTTCGCAGCCACACCAGCGTGGCCCTGCTGCATGAGACCGATGCCGACGGCCTGGCTGCCGTGGCGGGCGCCCGCATCAGCGTCATTCCTACCGGGGCGCCCGTGGGCCGGTTCAACCGCCACAATGGGCCTGAAATCGAATACATCACCGGCTTCTGGGACGTGGGCTCTGCCGACCAGGCCTTTGCCCCTGCGCTGACCCTCTATGCCATCACCCACCAGGGCCTGGTGGGGGCCCACACCGTGCGCCAGCGCTATTGGGACATCAGCAACGAAGACCATTACTGCGGCGGCCACTACCCCGGCCGTGGGTTCAACGACCCTGGCGAAGAAGCCCAGCCCGTGCGCGGCTATGCCAAGCTGTCTGACAGTGCCGAGGTGCTGACCCGCCTGGTGCTGCCCGGAAAGCTGCCGCCTGATGCGGTGAAGGTGAAGACCCGGCGATACGCCACGAGCTGGATGCAGCCCGCCGACCCGCCCACCCGGGACAAGCCCCAGCGCAAGAACACTGCCGTGCTGGTGCACGAGATCGACCTGGACCGCGATGGCATCGCAGACATCCTGCGCATCGACACCCCTTCGCCCGGCGGCATGAGCTTCGAGCCGATCTTTGAATGGCGCTGGTACCTCAATATCGGTGGCCAGTGGTTCCGGGCGGGGCACTGGGTGGATGAGGAGTGCACTTGATGGCTGAGCGAGGTGTGTGGGTGCCTCGACTCATTTTTGCGCTCCCTCGAAAGTCCTGCGATATCTGACTTCGCGGCCAACGATGTTGTCGTTCACCACGAACTCCGATGTTTCCGCAGAGACGAGCGTAAAAGTGGCGTACCGCATTCGTCCGCCAGAAAATTGACGTCCGTTCTCCTGCAGAAATCGGCGTTTGAGGCTTTTCCCGTCATAAGACCATTCGCCAGAAAGCTCAGTGCGCTCTATGCGGCCCTCTGAATTTGACATTGAAATGCTGTCGACGAATTTGCCATCGGCGCCTAGATAGAGCAACCGGAGCGACTTTTCCCCGTCCGTACCATCGTCCCTCAGCCAAGTACCGACTAATTTGCTTCGTGTTTCCTCAATGCGCAAACTATCAGCGTTTTCGCACCCTGCTACGAGAAATAAAGCAGCGATAGATAGGAAAAGAGCACGTGCCATCGACGTTCCTGTGTTGAAAATAATCGTACGCAATGCAGCTATGTGCGGCCGACAACGTGGCAGAGCGACCTTTGCCTTGGCACGAACCGCTCGCATGCAAAGTATCCGATGCGCGTACGGGAAGGTGGAAATTCGCATACAGATTCCGGTTAGACAGCTGCCGTCGTTTGGCTTGTCCTGGTGACCGCCGGTTGCCGCAACAACGCTCCCAGCACCAGTGCCTCCGCCATCACCTCCAACGCTTCTTCCAGCGTAGCCAGCAACTCCGGAACCTCTGGTAACCAGGGCCAATACGGCCGCACCTCGGGCCATTGGTCCACCGCAATGGCCACTAGCCCCACGGCAAACCCTGCCCACAGCAGGCAGCGGGTGCTGCGGTGGCTCAGTGCCCGGTGCAGCCGGGCCAGCGTGACCAACCCCACCAAGGGCACCGCCAGCATCGGCACCTCGCGCACGGCGCTCCAGCGGCATGCATCCATCCATTCGTGGCAGCGGAACTTCCACAGCTCGTGCAGCATGAACTGTTCGTCCAGCGCCAGCGCGCCGAAGGCCAGCACCAGCCACACACCCAGCCGCAAGGGCAGACAGCGTTCGGCCGTGAGGCGCAGCGCGGTGACGCACAGCGTGAGCAGCAGCGCGCTCGATAGCCACGATGCGGGCGAGTTGTCGGAGCGGAATGCGCGCTCCCAGCCCGGTGAAAAGATCCACGCGCTGAACAGCAGAAATCCCGCCACTGTGCCCAGCAGGGTGGGTGCGACCCAGCGGTGAGGCGCTGGTCTGGGGCCTGGCGTGTTGTCGGACAACGGGAGGGAGGGGTGCTGGGGCATGGCGGGGTTTGGAACCACGGGGTGCTGGCGTCGGGCAGGCAGGCGGGGCGATAAGATTTTGAATCAAATAGGCCGCTGGCGCTTTACTGTATTGTATTTTATGCTATGTATTTAATAGCGCATTGGTGAGCTGCCGCGCTGTGGGCAGCGCGCCCTGTTCACACTGGCGGAATCGCTACAGAATCGGGCATCCCTTTGCACGTACGGTATGTCCCTCCCCATCGACCCCTCCCGCAACGCGCTTCCGCCCGTGGCCCAGTTTCTGGCCGAGGCGGCGCTGCAGCGGCAGAGCGCACTGCTGGGGCTGGACAAACCCACGCCTGCGCCCGCACCGCTGCCCACGGCCGACCCGAGCGCGCCGCCGCCCACAACCACCTCGCCCAGCCCCCCCGCTGGGCCTTTGCCCGCACCGGCCGACAAGGCCAGCATTTCAGCCCAGGCGCGCGAGCAGCTGGGCGCGGGTTTTGACCCACGGCGCGAAGTAGCGGGTCATGCTGCCGCTTCAGGGGTGAAGGCGGGACCTGCGCCGCGTGGGCCGTTAACGCCGCTGGCGTCGCCCCCACTTCCCGCGGGGGCGCCAACGTCGGCATCCGCCGTGTCCACCCCTTCGGCGGCATCGTTGTCAGGCGTTGACTGGCCTGCCACGGGGTTGGGTGCGCCGCTGCTGCGTTTGGTGAGCGCGCTCGTGGCGCAGGTCACGGCCCAGGCCGGGGTGCCGCAGCGCGTAGTGGCCGCGCAGCCCTGGCCCATCGGCATGGCGCAGGCGCTGGAGAGTGGGGCGCTGGATGCCGACCAGCCGCCGCTGCAGACCTGGCTGGTACGTCAGGGCGTGGTGTTGACACCCGAGGGGCCGCGCGGGCTGGCGCTGACCTTGCGTGCACCGGTGCCATGGCTGGCGACGCAGGCGTCGCCAGCGACCGGTGCAGCCGCAGCACAGGCCAGCGCAAACGCCAGTGCTGCAGGCGCCGCGCTGCAGGTGCCGTTTGCCGGGGGCGGCCAGCCGCTGCAGTCGGGCGTGATGGCTTTGGTGTTGCAGGGCATGGACGCCGCCGCACCGCGCACCAGTGCGCTGCTGGTGCTGGACTTGCAGCCGCAGTTGGCCGCCACGGTGTACGGCCGCGACATGCTCCAGCAGGCCACGGGCCGTCTGGACCCGTGGACGCAGATGGCCGTGCTGCAGGCCAGCGGCCAGGTGCCGCGTGAGGATGAGCGTGCGCGCAATGGCGCATCCGGCCTGTGCGAAACGGCGGGCTGCCCCTATGCCGCGCGGGCTGAATGTGTGCAGCCGTTTTGCCTGGCAATGCGCGGCGTGCTGCCGCCCGAACCGGTGGGCCCGGCGTCCAGCGCTTGATGGCAATCCGGGTGCCAATCAAGCTCTTTGCACACCGGTCATTTGCAAGCAGTGGCCTGTGTGAGGTCAAATCCAGCCCAACCCCCTTGTTTGGTGAATTGAACGGAGAATCCTGGCCATGCGCGTGCTTCCCCTCTCCCCGTCCAATGCCTCTTTCCCCGTCGGTTTCGTCCCGTTGGGCGGCACTCCGAAGGACTGCGAGGATTGCGGCAAGGCCGTGGGGCTGGGGTTTCAGTTTGACTACGCGTACCAGCCCATCGTGGACGTGGAGCGCCGTGTGGTCTTTGCGCACGAAGCACTGGTGAGGGGGCCGGGTGGCGAGGGCGCGATGACCGTGTTGGCGCAGGTCAACGACCACAACCGCTACCGCTTTGACCAGGCCTGCCGGGTCAAAGCCATCAAGGGCGCAGCAGAGCTGGGGATGGCGCAGCCGGTGTCGATCAATTTTCTGCCCAATGCGATCTACAAACCTGAGGTGTGCATCCGCACGACCCTGGAGGCTGCCAGGGCGAACGGCTTTCCGCTCTCTCAGATCATCTTTGAGGTGACCGAGGGCGAGCGCATTGAGGACGGCCCCTGGTTTGCCCAGATCCTGCGCGAGTACAAGCGCTGCGGTTTCCAGACCGCCATTGACGACTTCGGTGCAGGCTATGCGGGCATGAAGCTGCTGTCGGATTTTCAGCCCGACATCATCAAGATCGACATGGACCTGATCCGCAACGTGGATGCCAACCGCGCCCGCCAGGCCATCGTGCGCAGTCTGGTGCGGCTGTGCGAGGAAATGGACATCAAGGTCGTCGCCGAAGGCATCGAGACACCGGCCGAGCGTGACTTTCTGTTCGATGTGGGGATACACCTGATGCAGGGCTATCTGTTTGCCAAGCCGGCTTTTCGTTCGGTGGCCACGGTGGACGCTTCGGCGTACGGCAGCGCATCGCGCTGAACGCCCTCAGGCGGTTCACGCCGTCACCACGCGGTTTCGCCCAGATTTCTTGGCGGCGTACAGCGCTGCGTCCGCCCGTGCAAAGAGGCTGCACGCGCTCTCTGCATCCCGCAAGCTGGCCGCACCAATGCTGATGGTGGTGGGCTGGCTCAGCCAGCCGGCCTGGGCCACCGCAACACGCATGCGCTGGGCGACTTCGTGGGCGCCCTGTGCATCCGTGTGGGGCAGGATCACGGCAAACTCCTCGCCGCCCACCCGGGCCACGATGTCGATGATCCTGACGCAGCCGCTGAGCACCTGCGCGATGGACCGCAGCACCTTGTCGCCAGCCTCATGGCCGAAGTTGTCGTTGATCTGCTTGAAATGGTCCACGTCCAGCATGAGCAGGCTCAGGGGCGACTGCGTGCGCTCCACCACGGCCAGTTCCAGCTCCAGGCTGTCGTCAAATGCGCGCCGGTTGCGCAGGCCGGTGAGCGGGTCGGTCCGGGCCAGCTCGTTGAGCGCCAGGTTCAGTGCGTCCACCTTCTGGATTTGCTCGACCAGCTGCTGGTTGAGCACCTCGGCGTCGCGCAATGCCCGGCGCAGCCGGATCTCGCGCATCGTGGAGTGGGCCAGTTCGACCAGGATTTCGATGTCCTTTTTCGTCCACTGCTTGGCCTTGAAATCCACTGCACAAAAGCTGCCCAGAACCTCGCCCGCTTCGGTTTTCAGGGGGATGCCTGCGTAGGCGCGCACCCCGAGCGATGCCACGGTGGGCACGTCGCGGAACACGGGCAACTGCGTGGCATCTTCCAGCACCAGGGGCCCGTCAGACACCATGGAGTAGTGGCAAAACGTCCGCCCGGTGAGCTGTCGCAGTGTGCTCAACGGCTCGCCCATGCCAAATGTGCTTTTGTAGAAGTCGCGGTGCGCGTCGAGCAACGAGATGAAGGTGACTGGAGCGCCAGTGATCGTGGAGGCCAGCCGGGTCAATCGGTCAAAGCTCTCTTCGGCGATGCTGTCGAGCAAGCCGGTTTCGCGCACCGCAGCCAACCGCAGCGTGTCGGTGAGCGCCGCCTGTATCCGGGCGTCGTCGGCAGGCAGGGGAGGCGGCAATTCCGTCATGGGTGTCGTACCGGGTACCGAGTTGAGCTACCGAAAGTTACACGATCCCCTCTGGCTGCGGTGCTCTTGCGCGCAAAGACCCTCCACCCATGCCCCATCCGGGGTATTCGAAGTCCGTTTGAAGTCCCTTCGGGCGGATTCGGCGATGGGTTTTGAGGGGTTTTTTCCGTGCGGGCCACCGGGCAAGGCCAGCGCTGACACACTCGGCGTTTTGGAGACACACATGTTGATACAACTGATCTACGCGAGCCGTTCTTCGCGTGTGCTGGGGCCTGCAGACGTGAAGGACATTTTGGGGGCCTCGCAGCGCAACAACACCCGCGCCGGGATCACGGGCGCCCTGTGCCTGAACAACGGCATCTTTCTGCAACTGCTCGAAGGTGACCGGGCTGCCGTCAACGCGCTGTACCACCGCTTGCTGAAAGACGGCCGCCACCGCGACACGGCGGTCCTGGACATGAGCGAAATTCCTTGCCGGCGCTTCACCGGCTGGTCGATGGGGCTGATTGCGTCACTCGAATCCAATCGCCAGCTGTTCCTGAAATACTCGGGGACTGCAGATTTCGATCCCTACAGCATGTCTGCAGTCACCTTGCGCAGTTTCTTCGACGAGATTCTGCAGAACGTACGCTGGCTGGAATGACCTGGCGACCCACGGCCCGCAACAGGCCGTGTAGGGCGGGGCGATTGCCGGGGCTCAGTGCCTGCCACTGCGCTCCAGTATGTCTGCGTGGCGTGAACGGGTGATCGGATAGGCCACCAGCAGCGGAATGGCCAGCACCAGGCACACCGCCGGCAGGATGCCCGTCATCAGCGTGATGCCCTGCAGCGCCGTGGCGGACTGCGCCACGTTGGGCACATAGCCCGTCACGTCCAGCATGCCAGCCACCAGCACGGTGGCCAGCGTGCGTGCCAGCTTGTCCATCAGGCCGTACAGGCCGTAGTACATGCCGGTCTTGCGTTCGCCCGTTTGCATGTGGCCGTGATCGATGGTGTCGGGCACCATGGCAAAAGGCACGATCCAGTGGGCTCCCATGCCGATACCGACCACCACCAAAATGGCGGTGACCAAGCGCTGGTCACCCGGGCCCACCCAGTACAGCGCCACCAGCCCGGCCGCGCAGAACACCAGGCCCAGGATGTAGGCCAGGTTCTTTTCCCAGCGGTCCACCACGCGCTTCCACATGAACAACGAGAGGCCCACCACGCCCAGCAGGGTGCCCATGAAGCGCGGCAGGTCGCCCTTGTCGCCCTGCAGCTGGTAGATCACGAAATACGCGAGCGAGGCCTGCACGAGCGTGAGGCCCAGGCGCACCAGCGTTGCAGCGCCCATCAGCATCAGGAAGGGGCGGTTGTGCAGCGTGGTCCGCAAGGTCTCGCGCACCGACTCCCACATTGCGGGGGTATCGGCATCCACAGGCCGCACCGCCTGTTCCGCCACACTTTCTGCCGGTTCGCGCACGCGCCAGGCCACCACGGCGATGGCTACGCCCGCGACCAGCCCGAAACACGAGCCCGCCAGCGCATAGCCCGTGCGGGCGTCCGGGGCTGCGCGCACCAGCACGGGCATGAAAACGCTGCCCGCAAAAAAGCCCAGCAGGGCGCCCATCGATGCATAGGCCGTGAGGCTGGTGCGCTCGTCGTAGTCGCGGGTCATGTTGGCAGCCATGGCCTGGTAGGGCAGCTGCACCAGGGTCATGAGCGTGTCGAACACGGTGTAGGTCAGGGCGATCCACAGGAACGCGGCCCACGGGCTGAGGCCCGGGGGCACCATCCACACCGCTGCTGCAGCGATGGCGAGCGGAGCCGCGCCATAGATCAGATAGACCCGGTGGCGGCCAAGGCGCGAGCGGGTGCGGTCGGTCATCCAGCCAAACAGCGGGTCGTTGATGGTGTCCCACACCTTGCCCACCAGCAGCGCCGCGCCGGCCACGGCAGGGGCCACCAGGGCCACGTCGGTGTAGAAGATCATGAGCATGAAGTTCATGGCGGCAATCTGCATCTGCAGGCCGACATTGCCGGTGGCATAGCCCAGCTTGGTGCCCAGCGAGAGCCGGGTGGCGGGGCCCGTCATGGATGCGCAGCCGAAAGAGACGCCGTCGGGCTCCCCGTGGTGGGAGCATGGGCCACGCGGGGCGGGGCGGCCTCCAGCATCAGGCGCACCTCGCGGCGCAGCATCTTGTTGAGGAAGCTGCGCGGGACCTCTTCGACGATGCGTACATCGTCCGGCTGGTGGTCGGCGGGCAGCTTGTGTGCCAGATACTGGGCAATGTCGTGCTCCAGCGCTTGCCAGTCATGCCCGGTGCGCCAGCTCTGGCGCAGGCTCAGCACCAGCACAGCACGGGCACCGTGCTGTACCAGGCAGGCCTCCTTGACGGCGGGGTGGGTGTGCGCCACCTCTTCCACCTCGCGGGGGTTGAGCCACTGCCCGTGGCGCAATACGCGGTCGGCGCTGCGGCCCAGCACATGCAGGTAGCCAGCCGCATCGAAATAGCCCACATCGCCCATCACCACCCAGCCGTCGCGCAGCGTCTCCTGGGTTTTTTCGGGGTCGAGCCAATAGCCGTCAAAACGCACCGGCGTCAACACGGTGATGAGGCCCATCTGGCCCAACGGCAGGGGCGCAAACTGTTCGTCGCGGATGACCACCTGCACCCCGGGCATCACCCGGCCCACGGTGGAGAGGATGTCATTGCCCAGTGGCTGGCCCTGCGCGTCCACATGCTGGTGAGGCAGCAGCCAGGTGATGGGCGGCAGCGCCTCCAGGCAGCCATAACCTTGCTGGAAGATCGGCCCGAAACGGCGGATGGCCTCGGCAATCTTGGGCGCCGGCATCATCTCGGAGCCATAGGGCACATGCGTAAGGGACGAGAGGTCGTACTGGCCCAGCATGGGCTCGTCGAGCAGGTCGATGATAGCCGAGGGCGACAGAAAGGCGCGCGAGACGCGGTGCTTCTGGATCAACGCGGCCAGCGTGGCGGCGCTGAAGTCTTCGGGCATCACGAGCGTGGCGCCCGCCAGCAGGGTGGGCAGCACCAGGCCCGAGCCAGGGCCGGTGAGGGGCAGGCCCAGCATGTTCACATCCTGGCGGCTGGCGGGGGGGCGGAAATCGATGGACTTGGAGATCAGCCGCACGCTGTCGAGGTACTTGCGGTTGCTGTAGCCGATGGACTTGGGCAGCCCCGTGGTGCCCGAGGTCATGTGCAGCGCAAAGATATCGTCTTCGTGCAGCGTGGCCTTGCCGGGGGCAGGCGCATGCTGCGCCAGTGCCTGCTCGTAGTCATCGCCCAGCGCCAGCAGGCGTATCCCGGGCAACTGCTCGCGCACGGCCCGCAGGATGGGCGCGCTCAGCAGCGGGTCGTGGATGAGCACCGCCGGCCGGACGCGGACCATGGTGGCCAGCGCCGCATCGGCCGGCAGGTGTTTGTGAAAGCTCGCGAAGATGGTGCCGTTCTCGAACGTGGCGAGCCGGGCTTCGTACTGTTCACCGGTCTCGGGCAGCAGGGTGAACACAACGTCGCCCTTCTTCACGCCCTGCGCCTGCATCCAGGCCTGCAGCCGCTGCACGCGCTCTTGCAGCTGTGCGTAGGTGAGGGTGCCACGCCGGTCGATGAGCGCGGGTTTGTGGGCATGGCGTCGGTACGCCAGGCGCGCCACCGACCGCGCCGTGCGCAGGCGGCTGAGCAGAAAGCGCACCACCAGGCTGCGCAGGGATGGAAAGGCCACGGAAGTCTCCGACAGAAGGCATGGCCAGCCAGTTTTTCATGTGCGCAGGTTGCAAGCCGCCACAATTTGTATGTACACGTATCTTGTTGTTGCTGGCGCGGCTGTGCGGTCGGTTTGGACCAGCTAACGGCACACGGCATCCCGGCACCGTCGCTGCGGCGCCACAGCGCCACAGCGCATGTGTGCCAACACGGAGAAAAGCAAAAACCGCCAGGACCGGATCGCGGTGCTGGCGGTTTTGAAAGGGACTCGCCGCCTGGATGGGCGTGGCCTTTGCGGGGCGCGCAGCCCTCACACCAGTGCACCCGTGGAACTGGCTCCGCCAGGCCACCGGGTGCGTCCCCCTCGGGGGAAGCGGCGCAGCCGCTCAGGGGGGCTTACGGATACAGCCCGCGCATTTCGCGCGCATGGAGAATGCGCTGGCAGGCCACGATGAAGGTGGCGGTGCGCAGGCTCACCTTGTGCTCTTGCGCCACTTGCCAGATGCCCGCAAAGGCCTCCTGCATGATGCGCACCAGGCGGGCGTTGATCTCGTCCTCGCTCCAGAAGAAGCTGGAAAAATCCTGCACCCATTCAAAGTAGCTCACCGTCACACCGCCCGCGTTGGCGATCACGTCGGGCAGCACCAGCACGCCCTTGTCGTGCAGGATGTCATCGGCCTCGGTGGTCGTGGGGCCGTTGGCGCCCTCGATCACGAGCTTGGCCTTGATCTGGCCTGCGTTGTCCTTGGTGATCTGGCCTTCCAGCGCAGCAGGGATCAGGATCTCGCAATCCACGCCCCAGAACTCCTCGGCCTTCATCACATCGGCGCCGGCAAAGCCGCCCACGCCGCCACGGGTCTTCACATGCGCCAGCAGCGCGGGCACATCGAGGCCCTTGCTGTTGAAGATGGTGCCGGTGTGATCTTGCACAGCCACCACCTTGGCGCCTGCTTCGGCGAACAGCTTGGCCGCAATGCCGCCCACGTTGCCAAAGCCTTGGACTGCGATGCGGGCACCTTCCAGCGCCAGGCCGGTCAGCTTGGCGGCTTCCACGCCCACTGTGTACACGCCGCGGCCGGTGGCCTCGACGCGGCCCAGCGAGCCGCCCAGGTCCACGGGCTTGCCGGTCACCACGCCGGTGGCGGTGGCGCCGGTGTTCATCGAATACGTGTCCATCATCCAGGCCATGATCTGGCCGTTGGTGTTCACATCAGGCGCAGGGATGTCCTTGGACGGGCCGATCAGCAGGCCGATCTCGCTGGTGTAGCGGCGCGTCAGGCGCTCCAGCTCACCCATCGAGAGCTTCTTGGGGTCCACGCGGATACCGCCCTTGGCGCCGCCGTAGGGCACGTTCACCGCAGCGTTCTTCACCGACATCCAGGCCGACAGGGCCATCACTTCTGACAGCGTCACGTCCTGGTGAAAACGCACGCCGCCCTTGCCGGGGCCCCGGCTCAGGTTGTGCTGCACGCGGTAGCCTTCGTAGTGGGCGATGGTGCCGTTGTCCAGCTCGATCGGCACGTCCACGATCAGGATGCGCTTGGGACGCTTGAGGGTTTCCACCCAACGCGCCAGGCTGCCCAGGTAGGGGGTGACGCGGTCTACCTGCTGCAGGTAGTTGCCCCAGGGGCCGAGGTGGTCGGCCTGCAGGTACGAGGGCAGGGGGTGGGATTGTGCGGCAGGGGCGCCGACGGGTTGCGACATGGTGAATTCCTTGTGGGATCAGTTCAGGCTGCGAAGCTTATGCCTGCCGCTGCACGCTGTCTAAGGCCGTAGTGTTTTGGTGCTATGCAATTAATGCATAACCACGGGAAAACACCGCCCAATGCGGCACTGCAACAAAAATGTGGCCAGTGAAAACGCCGAGAAGGCAGCGTGCTGCACCGCCGCACGAGCGGTCATTTCACCGTGAAGCCGGCCAGCGCGGGGTCGCCAGCTGGGTAGCGCAGGTCCAGCTTCTGCAGCACCTCGCGCAGCACCGTGGCGATCATCAGGTTGCGGTGCGTCTTGGAGTTGGCGGGCACGATGGTCCAGGGCGCCCAGGGCGTGTGGGTGGCAGCGAGCAGGGTGCCATAGGCATCTTGGTACTGCGCCCACTGCTTGCGCACTTCAATGTCGCCCATGCTGAACTTCCAGTGTTTAGCCGGGTCATCCAGGCGCTCTTGCAGCCGCTCGCGCTGCTCATCAAACCCGATGTGCAGCAGAAACTTGAGCACGATGGTGCCCGTCTCGCTGAGCATGCGTTCAAAGTCGTTGATGTGCGCCAGACGCTGCTGGTGCTGCTCCGGCGTGATCCAACCGTTGACCAGGGGCACCAGCACGTCCTCGTAGTGGCTGCGGTTGAACACGGTGATGTCGCCCGCCTGCGGCACCTGCTGGTGGATGCGCCAGAGGTAGTCGTGTGCGCGCTCGGTTTCGGTGGGGGCCTTCCAGCCCACAGCGTGTACGCCCAGGGCGCTCATGCGGCCAAACACGCCACGGATGGTACCGTCCTTGCCCGAGGTGTCGGTACCTTGCAGCACCACGAGCAGCTTGTAGCGCTTGTCGGCGTAGAACAGGTTCTGCAGTCCGTCCAGTTCCACCGCCAGGTCTTCGACGGCTGCCTTGTCCTGGGCCTTGTCGCCCAGCGAGAAGGGTTTGGCGCCGGGATCGAAGTCTTCCAGTGACACGGTGTGCCGTGGGGGCTCGCGGCGCCGTTCTTCGGTCGCAGGCTTTGCAGGCGCAGGCTGCCAGGGCAGCAGGCGCTGCATCAAAGAGGACTTGCTCGGATCAAACGGAAAAGGCATGGAGACTCCAGGCAGGGCAGCGGCAGTGGCGCTATTGGAACACTGCGGGGCCCTCAAAGATATCCGCTGTGCGCAGGTGCCTGCTGCCACCGGTCGTGCAGCCCGTCCACCCGCACGATGGCCAGGCGCGCAAGGTCTTCGTCGGTCAGGCCATTGATACATCCCACCTTCACGCCGTGCATTTCGCCCATCGGTGTGTCGGTGCCGTGGCCGAACACGCGCACGCCGCAGTGGCGGCAGAAGTAGTGGTGGTTCTTGTGGGTGCCGAAGGTGTATCGCGTGAGGTCGCCTTCGCCCTGGGTGATGCGAAAGCCCCCGGGCAGTGCCACGGAAGGCCAGAAGCGCGTGCGGCGGCAGATGCTGCAGTTGCAGCGGTAGGTGGGCTGGGCCAGGTCCAGCGTGGCCTCGACTTCGACGGCGCCGCAGTGGCAGGTAGCGGTGTAGGTGGAAGCAGGCATGGGTGTTCGTCCTGTCGTGGTGCTAAGAGTTGATGCAGAGGGAGCGGGGGCATGATCGCAAACTTTGCGCTCGGCGGCATCCTCCTTGTGAACGATCCCGTGCGCTGGCTGCCCCCCCCCTGCGCCTTCACCCGTGCGCCATGCGGTAGGCCAGCGGCGTCTGCCCCGTGGCCTGCTGAAAAGCGCGGTGCAGGCCCGCCTCGCTGGCAAAGCCCAGGTCCTCGGCAATGCGCTTGAGCGGCAGGGGTGTGTCGCACAGGGCCTCGCTCACCTGCCGCAGCTTGATGCGCCGCATCCAGTGCGCGGCAGAAAGCCCCGTGTGCGCCTGCACCCGCCGCGCCAGCGTGCGGGGCGACAGGCCCAGCGCCTCGGCCAGCGCGGGCAGGCGCAGTGCGGTGGCGGGGCAACGCTGCACCCAGAGCATCGCGCGCCGCAGTTCGGCGTCGGTCACTGCCATGAGGTCGTGCCCCGCAAACGCCGGGTGGGTGGTGCGCGGGCGGGGCAGCATCAGCAGCGACTGCAGATCTGCCAGGGCTTCAGCGTCCAGCCGCGTTGCCAGCGCGTGCAGCATCAGCGGCAGGTAGCCGTTGGCGCCTGCCGCGGTGGTGATGGGGCCGTCTTCCACCAAAGGTTCGTCAAAGCGCCAGTGCACCGCGCCAAACTGCTGTTGCAGCGGGGCCCGCAGCCACCAGGTGGCCGTGGCGCCGCGCCCGCGCATCCGGCCGCTGGCCGCAGCCAGCGCTACGCCCGCGCAATAGCTCCACACCTGGGTGCGGCGGGGCAGGGCGCGCAGTGCCGCGATGGCGGGTGCGATGTGCTGTTGCTGCTGCGCCGCCTGCAGTCCGTCGGGCGAAGACAGCCACAGGCCTGGCACCAGCACCGCGTCCACCTCGGCCTGCGCCAGACTGACGCTGGGCGTGAGGGCGGGGCCTTGCCAGGTGGGCACAGGCTGCAGGTCTGCGCCGGCCCAGCAGGTGGTGATCACCGGGCGCTGCGCACGCAAGTTGGCGGCGCGGGCCAGGTCGGCGGTGGCGAAGAGGCCTGCGGGCATGCAACCGGGGTACAGCAGCAGTGCCAGACGCAGGGGTGGTGCGGGTGGGGTGGCGGTACGGCGCATGGTGGCGAGGTGTTGTGGCCTGAAATGGATAGAAATTGTCAAACCAGGCCATTTTCGCCAGGCACCGGATTTTCAACAATCCACTGCATACCCCACTGGCTTTGGAGCCCCACCATGCAGATCACCCAATTGCGCAACGCCACCCTGCTTCTTGAATTCCAATCCCAGGGCCGCCCCGTGGGCCTGCTGGTAGACCCCATGCTCGCCCCCCGGGGCAGCCTGCCCGCGTTGCGCTACCTGGGCACGGGGCGCCAGCGCAATCCCATTGTGGATCTGCCCGAGGGCAGCGATGCGCTGCTGCAGCGTGTGACCCACGCCCTCATCACGCACTGCCAACGCGGCCACTTCGACCACCTGGACCGTGCGGGCAAGCGCTTTCTGCGCGAGCGGCAGATTCCGGTGATCTGCATGCCACGCGATGCCGACTACCTGGCGCAGCGCGGCCTGCTGGTGTGGCCGCTGGCGGGAACAGGGCGCCAGCCGTTGGCGCTGGGCGGCCATGTCACGCCGATCCCGTGTGTGCACGGCCACGGATGGGTGGGCCGGTTTATGGAGCACGGCCACGGCTACCTGCTGGAGCTGCCGGGCGAGCCCAGCGTTTACCTGGCGGGCGACACCATGCTCACGCCCAAGGTGCGCGACTGCCTGGCGCGCTTGCAGCCCGAGGTGTCGGTGTTGCCTGCGGGCGGCGCCCGGTTTGATGTGGGGGCAGAAATCCTCATGGACGCCGCCGACATGGCCGAAGCCGCGCAGCTGGCCCACGGCACGCTGGTGGTGAACCACCTGCAGGCGCTGGACCACTGCCCCACCACGCGCGCTGCGGTGCGCCAGCTGGCGGTGGACGGCGGCTGGGCAGACCGCCTCTGGGTGCCGGAGGACGGTGAAAGCAGAGACTTCGCTTGTGCTGCAGCAGTTGATTGCTACTAAATACATAGCTACTGGCGCTTGATGGATAAGCGCTAGAGCCCTATTTGACTCAAAAAGCCACCTGCACCCCCGCCACCACCTGCCGCACCAAGCCCGGCACCACGGTGAGCGCACCCCACGACGCTGTGTAGTACGCCTTGTCGAACAGGTTGTGCACATCCAGCGTCAGGCGGGTGCGCTTGTCGATCTGCCAGTAGCCGGTGATGCGCGCCGTGGTGTAGGCGGGCAGGCGGTAGGTGTCGGTGGCGGTGCCCGTGCGCTCGCCCACATGCACCAGGCCGCCGCCCACGCCGTAGCGGCCGCCCCAGGGTGCCTGGTCTTCGCGGATGGCAAACAGCCCGGCGCTCACGCGCGGCACGTTCAGCAGGCGCTTGCCCAGCAGGGCGGTGTTGTTGTCGCGGGTCACCTCGGTGTCGGTGTAGGCCATGTTGGCCGTCATGCGCCAGTGGGTGTCTATCTGCCCGGCCACATCCAGCTCCAGGCCCCGGCTTTGCACCTCGCCCGCCGCAATGCTGAAGTTGGCGTTGGTGGGGCTGCGCGTGAGCACATTGGTCTTGCGGATATCGAACAGCGCCACGCTCGCGTTCAGGCGCTGGTCGGCCGACTGCCACTTGGCGCCCAGTTCCAGGGCCTGGCCGTTTTGCGGGTCGAACGCCTTGCCGCTTTCATCGGTGCCTGCGTTGGGGCGGAACGAGCGCCCGGCCGAGGCGTACACCGAAGTGTTGGGGTTGACCAGATAGGTGAGCCCGATGCGCGGCGTGGTGGCCGAATGCGCCTGCTCCTGGCGGGTGGCGGCCAAGCGGTTTTCGCTGTCCTGGTGAAAGCGGTCAAAGCGCACACCGGCCAGCAGCTTCCATTTTTCGGTCAGGTCGATCTGGTCCTGCACAAATACGCCCGTGGCGCGGGTGCGGTCCACCAGGTCAAAACCCGGCGTGAGGTTGCCCACGGGCTGGTTGTAGACCGGGTTGTAGATGTCGATGGCAAACGGCTGGCTGGCCAGGCTGGAGTAGCGGATGTCCTGCGCCGCAGTGAGCCGCCAGGTCTCCACACCTGCCAGCACGGTGTGGCTGAAGCCGCCCGCTTGCAGCTTGCCTTCGACTTCGCCCTGCAGCGATGCATCGCGCGCTGGCAGGCTGCGCCAGCTGTCGCGGCGGGTCAGGGTGCGGCCGTCGGCAGCCAGCGCGCCCGTGAGGTCGATGGCTGGGCCATACAGGTCCGTCTCGCGGTACGACGCGCCCAGGCGCGTGCGCCAGCCCTGGCCCAGGTCGTGGTCCAGCGTCAGCTGGTGCGTGTCGCCGTTGACATGCAGGTTCTCGCGGCTGGGGTCGCCCAGGTAGCGGTCGGACGGCAGCGCGCCCACGTTGCCCCGCACCTGCACGATGCCCCGGTCCAGCGGGGTGCGGATGCGGATGAACTCCGCCTCGTAGTTCAGCACCGTGTTGGCGCCCAGGTTCCAGGTGAGGGACGGGGCCACCACCATCTTGCGGTTGTCCACCAGCGCGGTACGGCTCGCGCCGTCCTCGGCCGCCACGTTCAGGCGGTAGGCAACGTCCGTGCCCAGCGGGCCGGTGGTGTCGAGCGTGGCACGGCGGTAGCCATGCCCGCCCACGTGCACACCCGCCTTGTGCGCGGGAGTGAACTGCGGCTTTTTGGTGACGATGTTAAGCGTGCCGCCCGGCTCGCTGCTGCCATACAACGCTGCCGCCGGGCCTTTGAGAAATTCAATGCGCTCGACCGAGCTCACGTCGCGCTGCGGGCCATAGCCCCGGTTGGAGGCAAAGCCGTTGAGCAGCTGGCCGCCGTCGGTGTTGCTGAAGCCACGGATCGCATAGTTGTCCCAGGTGCCGCCAAAGTCGTTCAGGCGGGTGATGCCGCTCACATAGTCCACGGTGTCGGCCAGGCGCGTGGCGCCCAGGTCTTCCATCAGCTGCTGGGGCACCACGCGCACGGACTGCGGGGTTTCGATCAGCGGCGTGTCGGTGCGTGTGGCTGCGGTGTTGCGCTGCACGCCCTGGTAGCCGGTGGTGGCGCTGCTGTCACGCACCTGCACTTCCGACAGGGCGGGGCTGGTGGGGACGGCGTCGGTCGGTAGAGCCGATGAAACAGGGGGTGCCGTCTGGGCCATGGCGGCGCTGGCGGTAAAGGCGCACAGCGCCAGGGTGGCGCGGGCCGTAGCAGTCGGCCGGGCGGGCCGGGGAATCGAGGGATGCATGGTGCAGATCGGTAGAGAGAAAACGGCGGGGCTAGCTCCCGCGCGCCGTGCAAACCGCCGCACGGGAGAGACGTCGCGTTGAACGGGGCACGGGCGGGTGCAAATGAAAGGCCGCCATTATCCATGCAAATGCAAACAATTCGCATTTGCTTTTGCGGCAACGCTCCCTTGCCTTCTGGGTGCGCATGGGGGCGGGCAGCGCCTGCCTTGCAGGAGCGCTCAGCGGGGTGCTGCCTTGGCCGCCGTGGCCATCAGCGCCACAAACCGCGCCGCGCCCAGGCCCAGCGGCCGCTCCTTCGACCACACCACATCCACCCACAGGGCGGTGCCGTTGCTCAGGTTCTCAAACGGCATCTCCACCAGCCGCCCCGCCTCGATGCGCGGCTGCACCAGCGCCCGGGGCTGCCAGCCCCAGCCCAGGCCTGCTTCGATCATGCCCAGCGCGGCCAGGTGGTTGTCGGTGCGCCAGTGGTGGCGGGCAAATACAAAACGGGGGTCGGTTTGCCCCAGGTCACGGCTGGCCACCACGATCTGGCGCGTGGTGGTCAGGTGTTCTTCGCGCAGCATGGCGCGCTCGTGCGGCTCGCCCCGGGCCAGGGCCGAGGCGCGCGCGCCTTGCAATACCGCATGGTCCGGCGCCATCACCGCCACCAGGGTTTCGGTGCCCACCTCCTGAAAACCCTCGCGCCCGTCGATGCTGGGCCGCTCGAACACCAGCGCCAGCTGTGCGCGGCCGCTGTGCAGCAGCGCCAGCGCATCCACCTGCGGGGCGGTCAGCACCTCCACCTGCAGCAGCGGGTATTCAGATGCCAGCGTGGCCAGGGGGCCTGTCCAGCGGGCGGCCAGCAGCTCGGGCGCGATGGCCAGCGTCAGCCGCTCTTCCAGCCCCTGCGTCAGCGCCAGCGCCTGGGCGTTGAGCTGCTGCAGCTGCCCGGCGAGCAACCGGGCCTGCGGTTCCAGCGCGCGTGCGGCGGCGGTGGGCCTGGGCTCGCGACCGCTGCGGTCAAACAGCTGCACATCCAGCTCGGCTTCCAGGTGGGCAATGGTCATGCTCACGGCCGACGGCACCCGCGACAGCGCCCGCGCCGCCGCCGAAAAAGAGCCGTGGTCCAGCGCTGCCAGGAACACCTGCACGCTGTCTGAAGAGAAGGCCATGGGTGTGGTCTATCAAATAAACTGAAACAAGCTGACTTTATATATCAGCTACAGGCACATAAAGTCACCGCCATGGACAAGCAACCCACCCTTTTCGGCCTGCAGGGCCTCAAGCGCCGACTGATCTATGTGAGCCTGTACGAGCTGATCGCCATCGCGGCGGCCACGGCCGGGCTGGCCTTGCTCTCGGGCCAGGGTGCGGGCCATTCGAGCGTGGTGGCCGTGGCAGCCTCGGTGATTGCCATCGTCTGGAACATCGTCTTCAACTGGGCGTTTGAGCGCTGGGAAGCTCGCCAGCCCGTGCGCGGTCGCAGCGTTGCGCGGCGCGTGGCGCATGCCATCGGTTTTGAAGGCGGGCTGGTCTTCACCCTCGTGCCGCTGTTTGCCTGGTGGTTCGACATCACCCTGTGGCACGCGTTTGTGATGGACCTGGGGCTGATCGTGTTCTTCCTTTGCTACACCTTTGTTTTCAACTGGGTGTTCGACCACCTGTTCGGCCTGCCGGCGTCGGCCATGGAGCCGGTGTCTGTTTGAGGTTGCAAGATGTTTTGCTATTGAGTTAATAGCTATACATTCCCGTCAGACAAGCGCCAGATGCCAATTTGACCCATAAACCACCTGATGTGGCGCTGGCTCAGGAATATCGGACGAATCGTTCGCCCTGAGCCCGTCGAAGGGCCCTGGCTTTGGCAGGCTCAGCTCGCAGGGACGGGGCAGGTGTGGCCCATCCGGAAAATCCGAACTCATGCCTGCAGTAGCTGCCCCGCAATGGCCGCAGCGGCGGTGCGTGTCTCCACCCCCAGCTTTTCAAAAATGTGCTCCAGGTGTTTGTTCACCGTGCGCGGGCTCATGCCCAGGATGTCGGCGATGTCGCGGTTGGTCTTGCCCTTGCTCAGCCAGGACAGCACCTCGGTCTCGCGCGGCGTAAGGGCCACCTGCTGCAGGTGGCGCGGGGCGGTGGCCTCGGGCGTGGTGCGGCTGAGCAGCAGCATCGACTCCGCCAGGCCGCTCGCGCCCAGGTGGCGGGCCAGCAACTGGCGGCCGTCGGCCAGCGCCAGGGTCTGGTCGCCGGTGGCTTGCGCGCGCACCAGCCAGGCAGCGGCGGCATCTGCGGGGGCGGGGTCGGCGGCAAAGGCGGCTTCCAGCCAGCGCAATGCCTGGGGTGAGCGCCAGGCCACGCGGCCCTGGCCGTCCAGCACCACCACCCCCAGCCCGGCCACGTCGACCGCCTCGCGCGCCAGCCGCGTGGCCTGGGCGTTGCGCACATGGGTGGCGAGCCGGGCCAGCACCTCGGGGATGCGCAGGGGCTTGACCACGTAGTCCACCCCGCCACTGGCAAAGCCCCGCAGGATCTGCTCGGTGTCCGACAAGCCCGTCATGAACACCACCGGCACGTGCGACCAGGGCGGCGTGGCTTTCAACCGGCGGCACAGCGCAAAGCCGTCCATGCCGGGCATCACGGCGTCGAGCAGCACGCCGTCGGGCACGGTCAGGTCAAAGCGCTGCAGGGCTTCTTCGGCGTCGCGCGCGGCCAGCACGGCGTAGCCCTCGGCGGCCAGGGCGTCGCACAGCATGCGCAGGGTGTCGAGTGCGTCGTCCACCACCAGAATCACGCGCTGGCTGACCTGCTGGTCTGGATGGGATTCGTCGTTCATAGGGTTCCCTCTTCGGGCTCGCGCAGGTGGTGGGCCAGGGTCTCAAAGTCGAAGCGGTCGGCACTGGCCTGCAGCAGCGCCAGCGTGGCGGCATGGCCGGGCAGGTCGCCGCGTGCGCGCCGCAGCCGCTCGCGCAGCGCGGCGGCCTGGCCAGACCGCGCCAGGCGGGTCAGGTCTTCGCGCAGTTCGTCGGGCAGCGTGGCCGGGGTGTCGTTCGGGTTGGAGGGGCCCGCGGCGGGCTCGGGGCTGGGCGCAAGCGGCGTGTTGTCGCGCACCCATTCCAGCTGCAGCGCGTGCTCCAGCGCCTGGAGCAGTTCGGATTCGATCACCGGCTTGCCCACAAAAGCCTGGCACTGCTGCGCCGCCAATCGTGAGGCCTCGTGCTCGAACAGATTGGCCGACACGAACACGATGGGCAGCTCGGATGCAGGCCGCAACTCGCGCAGCAGGGTGGCGGTCTGCCAGCCGTCCAGGTCATCCATGGTGATATCGAGCAGCACCAAGTCGGGCGGTGTCTGGCGCACGATCTCGATGCATTCGCGCCCGCTGGCGGCCTCGCGCACCTCAAAACCCAGGGGCACCAGCAGGCCGGCCAGCAGCTGGCGCTGCAGGGGCTGGTCGTCCACCACCAGCAACGTGCGCCGGGGCGCCAGGTACCCGATGACGGGGCGCAGTGTTGCGCGGCTGGGCGTGGTCCAGGCCGGGTCTACCGCAATGCTGGGCAGGTACAGCCGCACGGTAAAAGTGCTGCCCTGGCCGGGGGTGCTGGTTAGCGTGAGCTGGCCACCCATCAGTTCGGCAAGCAGGTGCGTGATGGTCAGGCCCAGGCCCGTGCCCGCCTCGCTGGCGCGGCGCCCGGCGCTGCCGCGCTCAAACGGCACAAAGATGCGCTCCAGGTCTTGCGGTTCGATGCCGATGCCGGTGTCGATCACCTCGATGCGCGAGACGTGTTGGCGAAAGTCCATGCGCAGCCGCACCTCGCCGCGCTCGGTAAACCGCACGGCGTTGGACAGCAGGTTGATCAGAATCTGCCGCAGCCGCTTGGCGTCGGCCCGTATCCAGCCTGGCATGGTGCCCAGTGTCTCCACCACAAAGTGCAGGCCCTTGGCCTCGGCCTGCGGGCGCAGCATGGCTTCGATGTTCTCGATCAGCTCGGGCAGCGGCAGCGGGGCCATGTCCAGCCGCAAGCGCCCCGCCTCGATGCGCGCCAGCTCCAGCGAGCCGTCGATGAGCGCATGCATGTGCTGGCCGCTGTGCTGCATGGTCGACAACGTCTCGCGCATCCAGCCCTCGGTGTGCGGGTTCTTGAGCAGGATCTGCGTGTAGCCCAGGATGCTGTTGAGCGGCGAACGCAGCTCGTGCGTCATGCCTGCCACGTAGCGCGTCTTGGCCTGGTTGGCGGACTCGGCCTGGTCCTTGGCCGCCTGCAGCTCGGCGTCGGTGCGCTTGTGGGCCTCGATCTCCTGCAGCAGCAGCTGCGTCTGCCGCTCCGATTCATCCTGCGCCATGCGCCGGCTGTCGGTGCTCAGCACCACCCACCACGCGCACACGGCGGCCAGCAGCGCCAGCAGCGCAAACACCTTGAGAAACGGCATCTGCAGCATTTGCCCGGGCACCGGGGTCTGCAGGCTTTCCTGCACATACACAACGCCCACCAGAAACGCCATCACAGCGCACAGCGACACCATCACCATCAAGTACTGCCCCAGGCGAAAGTTCACCTTGATGGCCCAGCGCTGCGGCAGCAAGGCTTCCACCACGTTGCGCAGCTGGTCGGCCGCGCGCGAGCCGGTCTTGCAGCGGTCGTGGCAGCGCGATTCGAGCGAGCAGCACAGCGAGCAGATGGGCGCGGCATAGGCCGGACAGCGCGCCATGTCTTCGGACTCGAACTGGTTCTCGCACACGGCGCAGCGCACGATCTCGCCGGGCCGCCACTCGTTGCCCGGCGCGCGCGCCAGGTAGTAGCGGCCCTGCGTCAGCCAGGCCAGCAGCGGCGCCAGCGCCATCGACAGCACCAGCGCAATGAAGGGCGAAAACGCGGCCGCCTCTTCGCCCAGCAGCCCTGCATAGGCACAGCAGGCCACCGTGGCCGCCAGCACCATGGCGCCCAGGCCCACGGGGTTGAAGTCATACAGGTGCGCGCGCCGAAACTCGATGCCTTTGGGCGACAGGCCCAGTGGTTTGTTGATGACGAGGTCGGCCACCAGCGCACCCACCCAGGCAATGGCCACGTTGCTGTACACGGCCAGCACTTTCTCCAGCGCGCCAAACACACCCAGCGTCATCAGCAAGGTTGCGATCAACACGTTGAACACCAGCCACACCACGCGCCCCGGGTGGCTGCGGGTGACGCGCGCAAAAAAGTTGGACCACGCCAGCGAGCCCGCGTAGGCGTTGGTGAGGTTGATCTTGATCTGCGACACCACCACAAACACCACCGTCACGGCCACCGCCAGGCCCGGCAGGCCCAGCGCCTGCATGACCTGGTGAAAGCCTGCGAGGAACATCTGCGTGGGCTCGGCCGCGCGCTGGGCGCCCACCTCGAACTGCAGCGCGGCAAACGCCAGAAAGGCCCCGCCCGCCATCTTGAGCATGCCCATGACGATCCACCCGGGGCCGGCCACCAGCACGGCGCCCCACCAGCGCAGGCGGTTGGCGGCAGTGCGCTCGGGCAGAAAGCGCAAAAAGTCCACTTGCTCGCCAATCTGCACCACCAGCGAAAAGATCACCGCCGCGGCTGCACCAAACATGAGCGGGTCAAACTGGCTGCTGCCGCTCTTGAGGCCTGACAGCCCCGCAAAGTCGCGGTACAGCTGCGGCTGGGCCAGCGCAATCCACACAAAGGGCAGCAGCAGCAAGAACAGCCACAGCGGCTGCGTCCAGGCCTGCAGGCGCGATATGAGTGTGATGCCGCGCATGGCCAGCGGCAGGATCACCAGCGACGACGCGATGTAGCACCACTCCAGCGGCCAGTCCACCACCATCTGCAGCGCCAGCGCCATGATGGCCGCCTCCAGCGCAAAGAAGATGAAGGTGAACACCGCATAGATCAGCGAGGTGATGGTGGAGCCCAGGTAGCCAAAGCCCGCCCCGCGCGTGAGCAAATCCATGTCCAGCCCATAGCGCGCCGCGTAGTAGGCAATGGGCAGCCCCGTCAGAAAAATCAGCAGGCCCACGGTCAGGATGGCCCACATGGCATTGCTGAAGCCGTAGTTCAGCGCAATCGCGCCACCAATGGCCTCCAGCGCCAGGAACGACAGCGAACCGAACGCCGTGTTGGCCACGCGGAATTCGCTCCAGCGCCGAAAGCTCTTGGGCGTGTAGCGCAGTGCGTAGTCCTCCATGGTCTCGTCGGCCACCCAGGCGTTGTACTCGCGCCGGAAACGAAAAATCGTCTGTGTTGCGCTCTGGGCATCGGGTGCTTGTGGTGAGGCCATGCCCAGCACAAAGCAAGAAGCGTTCTAGGCGCGCACCGCGTTGGGGCGTTGCACGGGCACGCATTCCATGGGCAGGTCCATGTGCAGGTGTATTTGCAGTGCATGCACCGGGGTGCGTACGCAGCCCTACGTTAATTGACGTATGGGCGCATTCAAGGGTTGTCCCTAACCTTCATTCCACAGCGCACACAACCCGCTTTGGTCCCGTCCCTTCATTCACACCGATCCTGCAAGGAGCGTCTTCATGAGCCACCCGTCCGCCCCCCGCTTTAGTGACTCCGCCCAGGCCGAACCCGGCCGCCGTCGCATCCTGCAGGCGCTGGGCGCCGCATCCGTGGCGGGCCTGCCTGCCTGGTCTTTTGGCCAGCCCACGGCGCAGGTCAACACCACCAAGC
Organism: Acidovorax sp. Leaf73; assembly: GCF_916855635.1. Taxonomy (NCBI): domain Bacteria; kingdom Pseudomonadati; phylum Pseudomonadota; class Betaproteobacteria; order Burkholderiales; family Comamonadaceae; genus Acidovorax; species Acidovorax sp. Leaf73. The sequence continues at coordinate 135,574 of NZ_CAKASI010000003.1, read as the reverse complement.
TCGCCATCACCGACACCGAAGTCACCGTGGGCCAGCTGCACTCGGCCACCGGCACCATGGCGATTTCAGAAACGGGCTCCATCCAGGCCGAGCAGCTGGCCATTGACCAGATCAATGCCATGGGCGGTGTGCTGGGCCGCAAGATCAAGGTCATCAAGGAAGACGGAGCCTCCGACTGGCCCACGTTTGCCGAGAAGTCCAAGAAGCTGCTCATCAACGACCGCTGTGCCGCCGTGTTTGGCTGCTGGACCAGCGCCTCGCGCAAGGCAGTGCTGCCGGTGTTCGAGAAAGAAAACGGCCTGCTCTACTACCCCACGTTCTATGAAGGCCTGGAGCAATCCAAGAACGTGATCTACACCGGCCAGGAAGCCACCCAGCAGATTCTGTACAGCCTGGAATGGGCCAAGACCGAGAAGAAGGCCAAGACCTTCTTCCTCATCGGCTCCGACTACATCTGGCCCCGCACCTCGATGAAGATTGCGCGCAAGCACATCGAGAACTTCCAGAAGGGCAAGGTCGTCGGCGAGGAGTACTACCCGCTGGGCAGCACCAACTTCGGCTCGCTGATGAACAAGATCAAGGTGCAAAAGCCCGACTGCCTGTTTGTGGCGGTGGTGGGCGGCTCCAACGTAGCGTTCTACAAGGCGCTCAAGGCCGCGGGCATCACGGGCGACAAGCAACTGCTGGTCACGCTGTCGGTCACCGAAGACGAGATGACCGGCGTGGGTGGCGAGAACTTCAACGGTTTCTACTCGTCGATGAAGTACTTCCAGTCCCTCGACAACGAGAACAACAAGAAGTTTGTGGCCGCCTTCAAGGCCAAGTACGGCAAGGACGCCGTGATCGGCGACGTGACGCAGGCGGGCTACCTGGGCCCCTGGCTGTGGAAGGCGGCGGTCGAAAAAGCCAAGAGCTTTGACGTGGACAAGGTGGTGGCCGCATCGCCCGGCATCGAGCTGACCACCGCACCCGAGGGCTATGTGAAGGTGGACGCCAACCACCACCTGTGGAGCAAGTCGCGCATCGCCATGGGCATGCCGGATGCTTCGTTCAAGGTGGTGTCCGAGTCGCCTGCGCTGATCAAGCCGGATCCATTTCCCAAAGGTTATCAATAAACACCCCCTGAGGCGCTTCGCGTCCTCCCCCCTCTCTCGCTGCGCGGGAGGGGGACGACACCCTCGGTGCGGGGCGGCCCTTCCTCGGTGTCCCTCGCAAGAGGCCGCCCCATGGCACCGCTGTTCGTTTTCCAACGCTGCCCACGCAGGAGCTGCAACATGACCTTTTCCGAAATGATGAACATCGGCCTGATGCAGGGCTTTGCGGGCCTGAGTCTGTTTGCCGTGCTGCTGCTCATGGGGCTGGGCCTGGCCATCATCTTTGGGCAGATGGGCGTGATCAACATGGCCCATGGCGAGTTCATGACCATTGGCGCCTATACGATCTACCTGGGCTCCACCCTCGCGGCCAACCATGCGCCGCAAATGATTCCGTATTACTTTCCGCTGGCCATCGTGGCGGCGTTTGGGTTTGCGTTTGTAGCGGGCTGGCTGGTGGAATGGGGGCTGATCCGCCACCTGTACAAACGCCCGCTGGACACGCTGCTGGCCACCTGGGGCATCAGCCTGGCCCTGCAGCAATGCTTTCGCACTTTCATCGGCCCCAAGGAGGTCAGCCCGACCTTGCCCGACTGGCTGCTGGGTTCGTGGGCGCCAGCCGAGGGGTTGGACATCCCGATCAATGGCCTGTTTGTGCTGGCGTTGACGGCGGTGGTCACGGGGGGCGTGCTGCTGGCCCTGCACAAGAGCCGCTGGGGCCTGCGGGTGCGCGCCACGGTGAGCAACCGAGTCATGGCCAACGCCATTGGCATCGACACCCAGAAGACCGACCGCCTGACCTTCGCCATTGGCTGCGGCATTGCCGGCGTGGCGGGCGCGGCGTTTACCACCATCGGCTCCACCGGCCCCACATCGGGATCGCTCTACATCGTGGACGCCTTCCTGGTGGTGACCTTTGGCGGCGCGGCCAGCCTTCTGGGCACCGTGGTGTCTGCCTTCGGCATTGCGCAGACGCAGTCCATCACCGAGTTCTTCATGGCGGGCTCCATGGCCAAGATGATCACGCTGTCGCTGATCGTGCTGATCCTGATGGTGCGGCCGCAGGGCCTGTTTGCGTCAAAAGTTCGTCGATGAAATTCGCTCATCTGTCCATTTCCTTCGAGCCCACCGGAGTCTCCGCATGAACGCCCTCAAAGCCTGGATCCTGCGCTACCAGCTCGCCAGCCTGGTACTGCTCACCGTGCTGCTGGCCGTGGTGCTGCCGCTGGCACTCGACATCTTTCGACTGAACCTGGTGGGCAAGTACCTCACCTATGCATTCGTCGCTATCGGCCTCGTGATGGTGTGGGGCTACGGCGGCGTGCTCAGCCTTGGGCAGGGCGTGTTCTTTGGCCTGGGGGGCTATGCCATGGCCATGTTCCTCAAGCTCGAAGCGTCTGACCCCATCAGCACCAAGATCCAGTCCACGCCCGGCATCCCCGACTTCATGGACTGGAACCAGATCACCGAGCTGCCCAGCTTCTGGATTCCGTTCAAGAGCCTGCCGTTTGCGCTGGCAGCGGTCATCGTTGTGCCCACGCTGCTGGCCTGGATCATCAGCTTTGCGATGTTCAAGCGTCGCGTGGGCGGTGTGTATTTCGCCATCATCACGCAGGCCGTGGCGCTGATTCTGACGGTGCTCATCATCGGCCAGCAGGGCTACACCGGTGGCGTGAACGGCATGACGGATCTGAAGACGCTGTGGGGCTGGGACACGCGCACCGACAGCGCCAAGTACATCCTGTATTACGTGTGCGTGGCGCTGCTCATAGGCTCGATCATCCTGTGCCGCTGGATACAGACCGGCAAGGTGGGCACGCTGCTGCTGGCCATGCGCGACAAGGAAGACCGCGTGCGCTTTTCGGGGTACGACGTGGCCAATTTCAAGGTCTTCACCTTCTGCCTGGCCGCCGCGCTGTCGGGCATCGGGGGCGCCATGTTCTCGCTGCAGGTGGGCTTCATGTCGCCCAGTTTTGTGGGCATCGTGCCGTCCATCGAGATGGTGATCTACGCCGCCGTGGGCGGGCGCATGAGCCTGGTGGGTGCCGTGTATGGCACCTTGCTGGTGAACGCGGGCAAGACGTATTTCTCGGAGAGCTTTCCCGAGCTGTGGCTGTTCCTCATGGCCGGGCTTTTCATCGGCGTGACCATGGCTTTCCCCATGGGCCTGGCGGGCCTGTGGGAGAGCCATGTGGTGCCCTGGTGGAAGGGCCGCCGCGAAGCGCTGCGCCAGGCATCGGAGCAAGGCCGACCACCCGCAGCGCGTCTGCCTGTGGATGCAAGCACCGCTGCGGCAGCGTCGCCAGCACCCGCTGCCACGCTGCCTGACGGCGTGAGCCGCCAGGGCGTCTGAACCCACCGGAGCACTCCTCATGAGCAACACCGACTTCGCGCTGGCCATTGAAGACCTGACCGTTTCGTTCGACGGCTTTAAGGCCATCGACGACCTCACGCTGTACATCGACAAGAACGAGCTGCGCGTGATCATCGGCCCCAACGGCGCGGGCAAGACCACGCTGCTGGATCTGATCTGCGGCAAGACCCGCGCCACGGGCGGCAGCATCAAGTTCAAGAACGAAGAACTCACCCGCATGGCCGAGCACAAGCGTGTGCGGCTGGGCATCGGGCGCAAGTTCCAGACGCCCTCCATCTACGAGAACCTGTCGGTCTTCCAGAACCTGGAGGTGTCTTACCCCGCAGGCCGCTCGGTGCTGGGCGCGCTGGCGTTCAAGTGCACCGATGAGGTCAAGGCGCGTGTGCAGGTGGTGGCCGAAGACATTGGCCTGGGCGACAAGCTCGATACCGAGGCCGGCTTGCTGAGCCACGGGCAAAAACAGTGGCTGGAGATCGGCATGCTGCTGATGCAGGAGCCCGAGCTGCTGATGCTGGACGAGCCGATTGCCGGCATGAGCGCGCGCGAGCGTGAGCTGACGGCCGAGCTGCTGCAGCGCATCTGCAAGAACCGCGCGGTGATCGTCATTGAGCACGACATGGATTTCGTCAAGCGCATTGCCCACAAGGTCACGGTGATGCACCAGGGAAAGATCCTGGCCGAAGGCCCCATGGAGAAGGTGCAGGCGGACCCCAAGGTCATCGACGTGTACCTGGGCCACTGAGCAACCCATTCCTTCACAGGAGCATCGCATGCTGGAAGTCAAAGATCTGTTTGTGGCCTACGGCCAGAGCGAGGCGCTGCACGGCATCTCGTTTGACGGCCGTGCCAACGAGACCGTGGCCATCATGGGCCGCAATGGCATGGGCAAAACCACGCTGTTCAAAAGCCTCATGGGCGTGATGCCCGTCAAGAGCGGCCAGATCACCGTGGCAGGCCAGGACGTGACGAAGGACGAGAGCTTTCGCCGCGTGGCCAAGGGCATCGCCTATGTGCCGCAAGGCCGCATGATCTTCCCGACCCTCACGGTCGAAGAGAACATCGAGACCGGGCTGGAAAACTCCAAGACGCGACAGATTCCCGAAGATATCTACGCACTGTTTCCCGTGCTGTGGGACATGCGTCGGCGCAAGGGAGGCAACCTCTCGGGCGGGCAGCAGCAGCAACTGGCCATTGCGCGAGCGCTCGTCACCGACCCCAAGGTGCTGCTGCTCGACGAGCCCACCGAGGGCATCCAGCCTTCCATCATCAAGGACATCGCCAAGGCGCTCAACGAGATTCGCAAGCTGCGCCAGATCACCATCGTGGTGAGCGAGCAGGTGCTCTCGTTCGCCATGGACGTGGCCGACCGACTGTTCGTCATCGAAGGCGGCCGCCTGGTGCACGAGACCGCCCGCGCCGACACCGACCAGCAGCGCATCAAAGCCTATCTGTCGGTATGAAACACCCCCTGAGTCGCCTTCGGCGCCTTCCCCCTCAAGGGGGACGACGCCCTCGCTGCGGGGCGGCCCTTGCTTGGCGTCCCTGGCCTCGGCCGTGGCGGTCTCGGCGGCAATGCGCCATGTAAGGCCGGGATTTTTTCTCGCTTTTTCCTTCTTCCACCCAACCCTTCCAAGGAGCACGCCATGGCTGAAACCCTGATCAAGGTCGATCTGAGCAAGTCGCCCACCGAGAACGAGAACATCCACAACCGCTGGCACCCAGACATTCCCATGGCCTGCTGGGTCAACCCTGGCGATGAGTTTGTGCTGGAGACCTTTGACTGGACGGGTGGTTTCATCCAGAACAACGACAGTGCCGACGACGTGCGCGACATCGACCTGACCACGGTGCACTACCTCAGCGGCCCCGTGGGCGTGAAGGGCGCCGAGCCCGGCGACCTGCTGGTGGTGGACCTGCTGGACATTGGTGCCAAGCAGGACAGCCTGTGGGGTTTCAACGGCTTTTTCAGCAAGAACAACGGCGGCGGTTTTTTGACCGAGCATTTCCCGCAGGCGCAAAAATCCATCTGGGACTTTCATGGCATGTTCACCAGCTCGCGCCATGTGCCGGGCGTGAAGTACGCTGGGCTCATCCACCCTGGCCTGATTGGCTGCCTGCCCGACCGCAAGATGCTGGAGCAGTGGAATGCGCGCGAGCAGGCGCTCATCGACTCAGACCCCACGGCCGGGCTGGCCAACCCACCCTCGGCGGGCACGGCCCACATGGGCCGCCTCACGGGCGATGCCAAGGCCCAAGCGGCTGCCGAAGGCGCCCGCACGGTGCCCCCGCGCGAGCATGGTGGCAACTGCGACATCAAGGATTTGTCGCGCGGCGCCAAGGTGTTCTTCCCGGTGTATGTGGACGGCGCCGGCCTGTCGGTGGGCGACCTGCATTTCAGCCAGGGCGACGGCGAGATCACCTTTTGCGGCGCCATCGAGATGGCGGGCTGGGTGCACATGAAGGTCACGCTCATCAAGGGCGGGATGGCCAAGTACGGCATCAAGAACCCCATCTTCAAGCCCAGCCCCATCACGCCCACCTACAACGACTACCTGATCTTCGAGGGCATCAGCGTGGATGAGAGTGGCAAGCAGTACTACCTGGACGTGAACGTGGCCTACCGCCAGGCCTGCCTGAACGCCATCGAGTACCTCAAGAAGTTTGGCTATTCGGGCGCGCAGGCGTATTCCATCCTGGGCACAGCCCCGGTGCAGGGCCACATCAGCGGCGTGGTGGATGTGCCCAACGCCTGCGCCACGCTGTGGCTGCCCACGCAGATCTTTGACTTTGACATCAACCCGAGTGCGGCGGGGCCGATCAAGCACCTGGATGGCTCGGTGGCCATGCCGCTGTCGCCCGATCTGGTCTGACAGTCAAACACCATTGCTGCAGAAGGACCCGCCATGCCCACCTACGACTACGCCTGTGCCCAGTGTGGCGGCTTTGATGCCTTTCGCCTGCTGGCCGACCGCAACGAACCCGCTGCCTGCCCAGACTGCGGCGCAGCATCGCCGCGCGTGTTTGCCACCGCGCCGCGCCTGGCACTCATGAGCGCGTCCGCGCGCAGCGCCATCGCCACCAACGAGCGAGCGCGGCACGAGCCGCAGCGCTCGGGCGACTACGCCCGCCTCAAACACCCTGCAGGCTGTGGCTGCTGTTCGTCATCGCAAAGCCGCAAGGCCACGGTGACGGCGCCCAGCGGCGCCAAGGCGTTTCCGAGCAAACGGCCCTGGATGATTTCTCATTGATAGGGATGCTTCACCATGATTCACGGCGATATTTCAAGCAGCAAGGACACCGTCGGCGTGGCGGTGGTCAACTACAAGATGCCGCGCCTGCATACCAAGGCCGAGGTGCTGGACAACGCGCGCAAGATCGCAGACATGCTGGTGGGCATGAAGACCGGCCTGCCCGGCATGGACCTGGTGATCTTTCCGGAGTACAGCACCCACGGCATCATGTACGACGCCCAGGAGATGATGGACACGGCGGCCACCGTACCGGGTGAAGAGACCGAAATCTTCGCCGCCGCCTGCCGAAAGGCCAAGGTGTGGGGCGTCTTCTCGCTCACCGGCGAGCGCCATGAAGAGCACCCGCACAAGGTGCCCTACAACACCCTGATCCTCATGAACGACCAGGGCGAGATCGTGCAGAAGTACCGCAAGATCATGCCCTGGACCCCCATCGAAGGCTGGTACCCCGGGGACACCACCTACGTCAGCGAAGGCCCCAAGGGCCTGAAGATCAGCCTCATCATCTGCGACGATGGCAACTACCCCGAGATCTGGCGCGACTGCGCCATGAAGGGTGCCGAGTTGATCGTGCGGTGCCAGGGCTACATGTACCCCGCCAAGGAGCAGCAGATTCTGATGAGCAAGGCCATGGCCTTTGCCAACAACACGTATGTGGCCGTGGCCAATGCCGCCGGGTTTGACGGCGTATACAGCTACTTCGGCCACAGCGCCCTGATTGGCTTTGATGGCCGAACGCTCGGTGAATGCGGCGAGGAGGAATACGGCGTGCAGTACGCCGCGTTGTCGAAGAGCCTGATCCGCGACTTCCGCAAGAACGGGCAGTCCGAGAACCACCTCTTCAAGCTGCTGCACCGGGGCTACACCGGGCTGATCAACTCCGGCGGTGGGGACCAGGGTGTGGCCGCCTGCCCGTATGACTTTTACACCCGCTGGGTGACTGACCCCGAAGGTACGCGCAAGGCCGTGGAGGCCATCACGCGGCCCATGGTGGGCACCGAGGAGTGCCCGATCAAGGGTATCCCCAACCCCGACAGCGCAGACCGCTGCTGAGGCAATGGGATTCAGGGCCGTGGCCTGAGATCTTCAAACAGTGTTAACCGGCTGTGAGGCGCCCACACTGCGCCCGATAATCGGCCCCCATGCGTGGGCCGTTCCTTTCTATCCTGTGGATGTCATCGTGTGCACTGCTGTGCACCGTGCTCGCAGGCTGCGCGGCGAATGCGCCCACGCCACGCGGCGAGGTCAAGGGTGCCGCCACAACGCCCGCCGAGCTGGCCCAGTCCGACATGAACCGCGTGGCCACGCTGGCCATGCACGAGAACCTGGAGGGCTTGTTCCGCCTCATGGACAAGCTCTACCGCCGCAACCCCGCCGAATGGCGCAAAACCAGCGCCACCAGCCGCGAGCACGCGGCCGAGCAGGTGCGCACAGCCATCCTGCAGCGCCAGCCCTGGGCACCACTGCAGGGGCGGCGCGACATTGCCGCGATGGGCTTTGCGTTCGCGCCGGAGTTCACCGGGGACCGCGTGGCAGCCTTCATCCATGCCACGGCCGACATGATCATCACGGCCCATGGCGGAAAGATCGAATTCTTCTTGCTCGACGGTGTGGATGCACAGCACCTCTACAACGCCGCCCGCAATGTGGAAAGCGCCGTGTGGCTGCTGGCCCAGCGCCGCAATGCCCAGGGCCAGCCGCTGCTGCTGGCGGACGAGATCGGCCCCCAAGGCCGCAACCTGAGCTTTGAGCGCGAGTTTGGCAAGATCATCGCGCGCCTCGACCTGCTGGCTGCCCTGACCACCGAAAAGTACCGCCGCGCCGCCATCAGCTATGTGCAGGGCATTGTGGGCGGCACGTTCCTGCAGTTCCTGCCGGTGCGTTGAGAGCTATTCAACCGCTTCAAGCGCGGGACGCGCGGTCAGCGCGTGCCGCCATGCACGAAGATTCCGGGCGGAAACGTGGCGTTACACTTTGGTCACCCCTCTACTTCGAATCGGGACTTCGCCATGCTCCAACGTGTTTTTCTGTGGCTCACAGCGCTCTTGTTGGCCATGGTGGCTGCGACCGCGGCGCATGCCCAAGACGCTGACCTGTCCATCACGAAGACCGATGGTGTGGCCACGGCCGTCCCGGGCGGGTCGGTGACCTACACCATCACCGCCAGCAACGCAGGGCCGGACCCCGTCGTCGGCGCCACGATTGCGGACACCTTTCCCGCCGTGCTCACCGGCACCTGGACCTGTGTGGGCGCAGGCGGCGGTACCTGCACCGCCGCAGGCAGTGGCAACATCAACGACAGCGTCAACCTGCCAGCGGGGGGATCGGTCACCTACACGGTGAGCGCCACGATCAACGCTTCTGCGACCGGAACGCTGACCAACACCGCGACAGTGACGTCCGCCGTGAACGACCCGGTTCCCGCCAACAACAGTGCCACCGACTCCGACACGCTCACGCCACAGGCCGATCTGGCCATCACCAAGACCGATGGCGTGACCACGGCCACGCCGGGCGGATCGGTCACCTACACCATCACCGCCAGCAACGCGGGGCCATCCAATGCGCCGGGGGCCACGGTGGCGGACACCTTCCCCGCATCACTCACCGGCACCTGGACCTGCGTGGGCGCGGGTGGCGGCACCTGCACGGCAGCAGGCAGCGGCAACATCAACGACACCGTCAATCTGCCCGCCGGAGGATCGGTTACCTACACCGTCAGCGCCACGGTGAGTGCAGCGGCCACAGGGACGCTGGCCAATACCGCGACGGTGACAGCGCCGGGCGGAGTGACCGATCCCGTCCCGGGCAACAACAGTGCCACGGACTCCGACACCATCACGCCGCAGGCCGATCTGTCCATTACCAAAACGGACGGCGTGACCACGGCCATACCTGGCGGTTCAGTCACCTACACCATCACCGCCAGCAACGCGGGGCCGTCCAATGCGTCGGGGGCCACGGTGGCGGATACCTTCCCCGCAGCGCTCACCGGCACCTGGACCTGCGTGGGCGCGGGTGGCGGCACCTGCACGGCAGCGGGCAGCGGCAACATCAACGATAGCGTCAACCTGCCCGCCGGTGGATCGGTGACCTACACGGTGAGCGCAACAGTGAGTGCTGCGGCCAGCGGAACGCTGGTGAACACCGCGACGGTGACAGCGCCGGGCGGGGTGACCGACCCCAATCCGGGCAACAACAGCGCCACGGATTCCGACACCATCGCATCGCAAGCCGACCTGACCATCACCAAGACCGATGGCGTGACCACGGCCAACGCTGGCGGCTCGGTGACCTACACCATCACCGCCAGCAATGCCGGACCGTCCAACGCCCCTGGCGCGACGGTGGCAGACACCCTGCCCGCCGTGCTGACCGGCACCTGGACCTGCGTGGGCTCCGGCGGCGGCACCTGCACGGCGGCGGGCAGCGGCAGCATCAACGACGTGGTCAATCTGCCTGCGGGCGGATCGGTGACCTACACCGTCACCGCCACGGTGAGCGCGTCGGCCACAGGGACGCTGGTCAACACCGCGACGGTCGCGGCCCCGGGTGGCGTGACCGACCCTAACCCCGGCAACAACAGCGCCACCGATACCGACACCATCACGGCAGTGGCCGCGAGCGCGATTCCGTCGTTGTCCGAGTGGGCTTTGTGGCTGATGGCGGGCTTGATGCTGCTGGCCGCACTCCGGGGCCGCCGCCCAGTGCGCTGATCCCGGGCGGGCAACTTACAATCGCCCCTCGGCCCAAGGAGCGTTGCAGCGACTTGCCATGCCCGGCTTGGTGCATGGCGATTCGTCAGGCTTGGGCCCCGCGCACCCCACCGTACACCGCAACGACGCTCACCTGTTTTTCTGCTGCCCCTGCACAGGTGAGTGAGTCCTATGTCTGCTGTATCCCTGCCCCCCATGAAGCTGTCCGGTCTGGAGCCCGTCTCCATTGGCGAGGGCACCTTGTTCGTCAACATCGGCGAGCGCACCAACGTCACCGGCTCCAAGGCGTTCGCGCGCATGATCCTGAATGGCCAGTACGAAGAGGCCCTGGCCGTGGCGCGCCAGCAGGTGGAGAACGGCGCCCAGGTCATCGACATCAACATGGACGAGGCCATGCTCGACAGCAAGGCCGCCATGGTGCGCTTTCTGCAGCTCATCGCGTCCGAGCCCGACATCGCCCGCGTGCCCATCATGGTGGACAGTTCCAAGTGGGAGGTGATCGAGGCCGGTCTGCGCTGCGTGCAGGGCAAGGGCATCGTCAACTCCATCTCCATGAAGGAGGGCGTGGACAAGTTCAAGCACGAGGCGCGCCTGGTGCGCCGCTACGGCGCCGCTGCCGTGGTCATGGCGTTTGACGAAAAAGGCCAGGCCGACACCTACGAGCGCAAGATCGAAATCTGCGAACGCGCCTACCGCATCCTGGTCGATGAAGTGGGCTTCCCGCCCGAGGACATCATCTTCGACCCCAACATCTTTGCCGTAGCCACCGGCATTGAAGAGCACAACAACTACGCCGTCGATTTCATCGAGGCCACGCGCTGGATCAAGCAGAACCTGCCCGGCGCCAAGGTGTCGGGTGGGGTATCGAACGTGTCGTTCAGCTTCCGCGGCAACGACCCGGTGCGCGAAGCCATCCACACCGTGTTTCTGTACCACGCCATCAAGGCCGGCATGGACATGGGCATCGTCAACGCGGGCATGGTGGGCGTGTACGACGACCTGGAGCCCGTGCTGCGCGAGCGCGTGGAAGACGTGGTGCTCAACCGCCGCCCGGATGCTGGTGAGCGCCTGGTCGAGATCGCCGAAACCGCCAAGAGCGGCGCCAAGGACGAAAGCAAGAAGCTCGAATGGCGCGGAACGCCCGAGCACCCCAAGACCGTGGGCGAACGCCTGTCGCACGCGCTGGTGCATGGCATCACCGACTTCATCACCGAAGACACCGAAGAGGCATACCGCGAGATCCTGGCCAAGGGCGGCCGCCCGCTGCACGTGATCGAAGGCCCGCTCATGGACGGCATGAACGTGGTGGGCGATCTGTTTGGTGCGGGCAAGATGTTTTTGCCCCAGGTGGTGAAAAGCGCACGCGTGATGAAGCAGGCCGTGGCCCATCTCATCCCCTACATCGAGGAAGAAAAGCGCCAGGACGAACTGGCCGGGCGCGACGTGCGCAGCAAGGGCAAGATCGTCATCGCCACCGTGAAGGGCGACGTGCACGACATCGGCAAGAACATCGTCACCGTGGTGCTTCAGTGCAACAACTTCGAGGTGGTGAACATGGGCGTGATGGTGCCCTGCCACGAGATTTTGGCGCGCGCCAAGGTGGAGGGCGCCGACATCGTGGGCCTGTCGGGCCTGATCACCCCCAGCCTCGAAGAAATGCAGTACGTGGCGGGCGAGATGCAGAAGGACGAGCACTTCCGCATCAAGAAGATCCCGCTGCTGATCGGCGGCGCCACCACCAGCCGCGTACACACGGCCGTCAAGATCGCGCCGCACTACGAAGGTCCCGTGGTCTATGTGCCCGACGCCTCGCGCAGCGTGAGCGTGGCGCAGAGCCTGCTGGGCGACGGCGTGCAGAACTACGTGGACGAGCTCAACGCGGACTACGACAAGGTCCGCACCCAGCACGCCAACAAAAAGGCCACGCCCCTGTGGCCCCTGGCCAAGATCCGCGCCAACAAGACCCCGGTGGACTGGTCTGCCTACCAGCCCACCGTGCCGCGCGCGCTGGGCCGCCGCGTGTTCAAGAACTTCGACCTGGGCGAGCTGGCCAAGTACATCGACTGGGGCCCGTTCTTCCAGACCTGGGACCTGGCCGGCCCGTACCCCGCCATCCTCACCGACGAGATCGTGGGCGGGGAAGCCACGCGTGTGTTTGCCGATGGGCAGGCCATGCTCAAGAAGATCATCGAAGGCCGGTGGCTCACGGCCAGCGGCGTGATGGCCCTGCTGCCCGCCAACAGCGTGAACGACGACGACATCGAGTTCTACACCGACGACACCCGCACCGAAGTGGCCATGACCTGGTACGGCCTGCGCCAGCAGGCCGAAAAACACACCATCGACGGCGTGACCCGCCCCAGCCGCTGCCTGGCCGACTTTGTAGCGCCCAAGGAAAGCGGCATTGCCGACTACGCCGGCATGTTCGCCGTGACGGCGGGCCTCGGGATCGAGAAGAAGGAAAAGGCCTTCATCGACGCGCTGGACGACTACTCAGCCATCATGTTCAAGAGCCTGGCCGACCGCCTGGCCGAGGCGTTCGCCGAGGCCCTGCACCACCGCGTGCGTACCGATCTGTGGGGCTATGCAGCGGGTGAGCAGCTGAGCAACGACGACATGATTGCCGAGAAGTACCGCGGCATCCGCCCCGCGCCCGGCTACCCCGCCTGCCCGGACCACAGCGCCAAGACCGATCTGTTCCGCGTGCTGCAGGCTGGCGAGATCGGCATGTCGCTCACCGAAAGCCTGGCCATGATGCCCGCCGCCAGCGTGAGCGGCTTCTACATCGGCCACCCTGATGCCGTGTACTTCAACGTCGGCAAGATCGGCGAAGACCAGCTGCACGACATGGCCCAGCGCCGGGGCATGGATGAGAAGGTGTTGGAGCGGTTGCTGGCGCCTAATCTGTGATGCCGTTGGATGCATTTTGCTATTAATTGTGTAGCAATTTACGCTTGCAGATAAAGCGCTGGAGGCTGATTCGGCTTGATTTTGAGGACCTTGTGACAACATGTCGCACCCGTTGCCCTCGTCCTTTGTCCTGCCCGTTTCCCCTCGCCCGTTCCGGCTGGCCCTGTCCAAGCCAGGGCGTCTCCGCTGAACAGCCCCTCGACAGGCAGGGCGAAAGCTCGGGCTGCCCGATCAAGACTCCTGGCCAGACTTTCCGCTAGATCGAACGCAGGGCTCCGTCCCGAGCCCTTGGTGTGGCCGGGAGGTTCTTCTCTCTGTGGGTAGGTGTTCTTCCCAGCTAGGGAGATTCCTAGCTAGGAATCGCCTGTATAGCTATACGAAGGTAAAACCGGTTCAATCACGTTCATCCCTTATGGCTGCATCAAGTGGCAGATGCCCCAGGGGATGGCCTGAGGCCCAGTGCCCATGTGCCCAGGGATGGATCAATACCGACAGCTCTTCACCATGCAAATCACTACCAACACCAGTACTTGGGCACTGTCCGGCAGTGGCGCTGCTGCAGCGCCTACGGACCCCAGTTTGTCTCAGGAGATGGGCTTTGCCAACGAAAGCACCGCGACGTCTTTGCAATCCGGCTTGATGCTGGCGCAGGCCGATACCCTCAACCCCACCGCCAGCAGCAACACCGCGCAAAGCGCCAACTCCACGCCGTTCTGGGGGGCTGGCACCGTGCCTGCGCCCAATGCCTTGACCGCGTTGCGGAATGCCGAGCGCGACCGGACCGATCCATTGCGCCTGGGCGTGAACGAGATTTACCGCGACGCCATTACCCTGGCTGCGGATCGCACGGGCTACCCACGCGCCACGATTGCGGCCGTGATATCTGCAGAAGCGGGCCCGCTGCGCGGCAAGCGTCTGGACGATGCCACCAACCAGCGCTTTTTTGGCGAGCTGCATCCGCAGCTGGACCCCAAAGCCAAGCTGGACAAGGCAGGGGCCGCCGAGTGGAAGGCCCTGCGCCGTGAACTCTCAGCCACCTGGGACCCGCAGAGCTACAACACCACCAGCAAGGCTGGGGGCTTGACGCAATTTCTGGAAAGCACCTGGATCGAATCGGCCACCAAGCCGGGCAGCTACGTCAATGAACAGGCCAAGTCCCTGGGGCAGGTGAACGATGCCAACCAGGTGGTGGACCGGGCTGCGCTGCTGAACTTGCGCTTTGACGCCACCACCTCCATCGTGGCTGCGGCTGAGCTGGACAAGGGTTACTTCACCCAACTGAGCGCCCGCACCAACGACGATGGCACCCCTCTGGTGCCTGCCGATCTGTCCGCAGACAAGAAAGCGCAGTACATCTATCTGGTCCACCACGAGGGGGCGAATGGTGCCGCGCAAATCCTCAAAGGCACGCTGACCGATGCGCGCGCTGAAGGCCTGCTGAAAAACCACGTGGCTGATGCCGACAAGCGCCAGGCGATGATCGACGCCCACGACGGCAGTGCAGCCAAGGCTTACACGGCTTACCTGTGGCAGTACATTGAGCAGCGCATAGTGCCCGCCAACTTCCGTTGAAACGCCCGACTTCTGCCATGACTTGTTCCTTGTCCGCTCGACTTCGCTCCCTTGTACGTTTTGGTGCCGTGGCGCGCAGCGTGGCGTGTGCTGGAGCGCGAAAAGCGCTGTGGGCCGCGCTGGCACTGGCCCAGCCCGTCTGCTGGGCCCAGGCCCAGGCGCCTGCTCTTGCCGCCAGTTCGACCTTGCCAGCCAGCCGCCTGGCGGCGCAGTGGGAAGGCCCGGCCTTGGTGGGGCAGTTGCAGTTGCGACTCATCGTGTTGGATGCTGAACGCGGCGCGGTGGCGGCAGCGCTCACGGTTGGATCGCCGCAGTGCAGCGGCGGTCTGGACAGCCTGGGGCAGTGGCAACGAGGCACCTTGGTGCTCAAGCCCTACCGGCCCGAACCCGACGCTGCCGCTTGCGAGGTCCAGGTGCGGGTGGATGCCGACGGGCGCCGGGCCTGGGTGTCCGAGACGGGTTGCGGTGCCTATCGGGGCGCTGCCTGTGTGTTTGAGGGGCAGTTGCAGGCGCGGTAGGGGGGGCTGCTCGCTGCTGCAGGAGCCATGAAAATGGCGGCTAGCGCTTGCCGGTAAAGCGCAAAAAGCTATTGATTTAATAGCAATTGATTCAAGGGCGGTCGGCGTGCGGCGTGCCCGCAGAGGTTGGGGCATCGGACGCGCCGTGCGGCACTTGCTCCCCCTGTGCCCCCGCCGCCATCTCCAGCTGCATCATGATCATGTTGACCAGCGTGTGCACAGTGGGGCGGCCGGTTTCGATGACGTAGTGGGCGGTTTCGCGGTACAGGCCATCGCGCTGGGCGTACAGGTCGCGCAGCTTGTCCATGGGGTTGCCGCCTTGCAGCAGGGGGCGGGTCCGGTCGTGTTTGACGCGCCGGTAGATTTCTTCGGGCGAGGCGCGCAGGTACAGCACGTTGCCAAACTGGCGCAGGGTTTCGCGGTTCTCGGGGCGCAGCACGGCGCCGCCGCCGGTGGACAGGACCATGCCACCAGCTTGCCCGGCCACGTCGGCCAGGGCCTGCGACTCCAGGTCGCGAAAGCGGGCTTCGCCCTCGGCCTCGAAGAAGCTGCGGATGGTGGTGCCGATGGTCTGTTCCAGCCGGTGGTCCAGGTCGATAAAGGGCACCCCCGCCCGGTGGGCCAGCTGGCGGCCGATGGTGGATTTGCCGGAGCCGGGCATGCCGACCAGTGCGCAGCGGATCTGCATAGGTTCAAAAAAGAGGTCTGGGAGACGGGTATGCGTGCTGCGGGTGGAGCTGCGTCGCGTGCCGTGATTGGGCGTTGAGTGTAAGCCGGGGCCTCCGTTGCCATGCGCAGCGGTTGCAGCTGGCGCTGCCCCGGCCTGGGACGCAGCTCCTCAAGGAGGTGTGCTCATCAAAGCGCCGCGTACACCAGCGCCGGATACAGCTCGCACAGGGTGCGCAGTTGGCCCGGCGCCTGGGTGAGCAGGATGGCGAACAGGTCTTCGGCGGGGTCTACCAAAAAGAAGGTGCCGCCCAGTCCGCTCCAGCTGTAGGTGCCTGCCGAACCGGGGCTGGATGCCAGGCCGGTGGCCTTGCGCACGGCCACGCCCAGGCCAAAGCCGTAGCCTGCGGGCAGGATGTCGCCCGCTGTGGGGATACTGCCCAGGTGGTCGGCGGTCATGAAACCGACGGTGGCGCGGCTGGCCAGGCGAATGGTGTGGCCGTCCGGGCCTTGTACGGTGCCCCGGCCCAGCATCAGCTGCAAAAAGCGTGCGTAGTCGCTGGCGGTGGACACCAGCCCGCCGCCAGCGGATTCAAACGCGGGCGGGGCCGAGACATCGATCAACGCCACCTCGGCCCCGGTCTGCGGGTCGCGCGCGAACGGCTCGGCCAGGTCGGCCAAGCGGTGGGGCAGTACCGAAAACCCGGTGTCGTGCATGCCCAGGGGTTCCAGAATACGGCGTTTCAGAAGGGTGCCCAGGCTCTCGCCTTCGACCACCTCCAGTACCGCACCCAGCACATCGGTGGCGCGGCTGTATTCCCAGCAGCTGCCAGGCTGGTGCACCAGCGGCAGCGGGCCGAGCGCGGCCACCAGCTCGGCATTGCTGTGGCGCCGCGAGCCGACGCGGGCCGCCCGGTATTGGTCGGGCACCGTGCCGGCCTCCCACGCATAGCTCAGCCCGGCGGTGTGGCGCAGCAGGTCGTGCACCGTGGCTTCGCGCTGCACGGGGGCGGTGGTGCCGGTGGCTTCGTCGTACACCCGCTGGCCCGCAAACGCCGGCAGGTAGTGCGAGACAGGGTGCGACAGCAGCAGGCGGCCTTCTTCCATGAGCATCAGCGCCGCCAGCGAGGCGATGGGTTTGGTCATGGAATAGATGCGGAATACGGTGTCGGGCGCCATGGCGGGCGCGCCTGCCCCGGGCCGCTGGGCGCCCACGGCTTCGTGCAGCACCGTGCGCCCTTGGTGGTGCACCAGGGCCACTGCGCCGGGCAGCAGACCCTGGTCGACGTGGGTCTGGAGTGCGGCGCGCAGGTGGGCAAAGGCGTGGGGGTGCATGGGGCGGTGTCTCCGGGTGGATGGGTGTCGGCCCTGAGAATATCCGCGCGCGTGGGGGTTGGCGGGTCACCTGGGCAACAGGCAGGGCCACTGTTGCAGGGGGCTATGGGATCGATGTGGGATCGGGCCTACCGCAGTTGCAGCGAAACGCGGGTGGACGCGCGGGGGCTGCCGCCGTAGGCTAGCCGCATATGGCAGCACCCTCCCTGAAGCGCCGCGCACTGCGCCTTGTCAAACCCGTGTGGACCCTGCTCCAGCCTTTCTGGCGCGCCACCACGCTCTGGCTGGACGCCGACGGGCTGCGCATGAGCGCCGCCATGTCGTTCTACGGCATGCTCAGCCTGGCGCCCCTGTTGCTGTTGCTGGTGGGGGTGCTGGGCTGGTGGATGGACCGCAGCTATCTGGAAAGCAATCTCATCGCACAGGTGCAGGCTGTGATGGGGCAGCAGGTGGCCGACGTGGTGCGGCAGGCGATGGCCAGTGCGCAGGCCCCGGCCGAGGGGCGGCTGGCGTCGCTGGTGGGGTTTGTGGTGCTGGTCTCAGGCGCCACCGGGGTGTTTGTCGAGTTGCAGTCGGCGCTGGAGCACCTTTGGCGCGGCGAAGGCCCTGTGCCGCAGCGGGCCGCCTGGTGGCGCATGGCGTCGCTGCGCCTGCGGGGGCTGGCCTACGTGCTGGCGCTGGGTTTTTTGCTGCTGGTGTCGCTGGCGCTGTCCACGCTGATCCACCTGCTGGCGGGCTGGGCGGGCTCGCGCCTGGCGCTGGCGCCGCTGGCACCGGCCATGCAGCTGGTCAATGAAGTGGTGGCCTTTGGCTTTGCCGTGGCACTGTTTGTGGGCCTGATGCGCATTGGCGCCGGGGCCAAGCCGCCGCCGCGCTGCATCATGGCTGGGGCCGTGGTGGGCGCCACGCTGTTCACGGTGGGCAAGCAGCTGCTGGCCTGGTACCTGGCCACGGCGGCTGTGGTGTCGGCCTATGGCGCAGCCGGGTCGCTGGTGGTACTGCTGATGTGGATCTATTTCTCGTCGGCGGTGCTGTTGTTTTCAGCCAGCTGCGCCCGGGCTTTCCAGGAGCTGGGTGCGCTACCTGCAGCGCGGGGGCGTCTGCATGTGCCGCAATAGGCTGGTTCTTAAACAGGTTCTTACGTCCTTTACAGACGCTACGCCCGGATTTCCGGGCTGGCTGGTTACGCTGGCGGCCATTCATCCAGAGCTTTCTGGATCTTTCGGAGAAAAATCATGAGTCTTATCGTTTCGCCTTCCACCCACACTTCCGCCGTTCCTGTGGCACAGGCTGGCGCCCTTGGCGGCGCGGCCAGCCCTTCCCTCAAGTGGCTGTGGGTCGCTATCGGCGTGCTGGGCGTGAGTGTGGTGGCGCTGGGCACGACCCTGGTGGTGCAGAACGCGGGCAAGTCCGCCGCCGCCGACGCGCAACCCTTGGCCATGACGGCGCAGCCTGCGCCAGGAGCGCCAAGAGCTGAGAATTTGCAACAAAAACCGGCGCCAGCGCTTGTTGATAATAGAAATATTGCTACTAATAGAGTAGCTAATCAACCGCCCGCAGCTTCGCAAGGTTATGCCGGGCATCCCCCGCAGCAATACCAGCCACAGCAGCAGCCACCGCTGCGCACTGCCGCACAGGCCCCCCTGTGTGCTACCTGCGGCCGCGTCGAGTCGGTGCAAGCCGTGCAGCAGGCGGCCCCGGCCACAGGCGTGGGGGCGGTGGCGGGCGGTGTGTTGGGGGCCGTGGTGGGCAACCAGGTGGGCAAGGGCTCGGGCCGTACGGCCGCCACTGTGCTGGGCGCCGTGGGTGGCGGCTACGTGGGCCACAAGGTGGAAGAGCGTACGCGCACGCAGACGGTCTACCAGATCGCGGTGCGCATGGAAGACGGCTCGGTGCGCCGCTTCACCCGCGCACAGCCCACCGCCGTGGGCACGCCCGTCGTGCTGCAGGGCAAGGGCTTCCGCGTGGACGATGGCGCCGCCATGCGCGCTGAAGAACCTTACCCGCGTGCACAGCCCGGCGCGGTGCGAGTGGCGGACACGTATTGATTCGACCGCACCTCTCCCAACAGAAAGCCCGCTGATTGCGGGCTTTTTTGTGGGATAAGCGTGGGCTACAGCACCACCGGGATCTCGGTCGCGGGTGGTGTATTGCGGCTGCGCCCGCAGCGCACCAGGCCGTCGATCATCACCATGCCGATGCCCGGGATGTCGCCCAGCTGTACGCTTTCCAGCAGCGTGGCGCCAGCCGTGTGCTGGGCGCGGTCCATGAAGACGAAGTCGGCCGCGCGGCCTACCTCGATGAGGCCGCAGTTCAGGTTGCGGATGCGCGCCGTGTTGCCCGTGGCAAAGCAGAACACCAGTTCGGCGGGGATGTCGGCAAAGCTCGATATCAGCGCAATCATGCGCAGCATGCCCAGGGGCTGCACGCCCGAGCCCGCCGGGCCGTCGGTGCCCAGGATCACGCGGTGGGGACACTTGAGTTCGATGGCCGCGCGCGCGGCCTGGATGGCGATCTTCTCGTTGCCGTTGTGCACCAGTTCGATCGCGCGGGACGACTTTTCGCACAGCTCGCACACGTGCTTCCAGGGCAGGGAAGTGTGGCCGCCGTTGATGTGGCCGATCACGTCGGCATCGGCCTCCAGCACCACGTCCTTGTCGATCAGGCCCGAGCCTGGGATGGACGGCCCGCCCGTGTGGATGGTGCTTTGGATGCCGTGCTTGCGTGCCCACGCCACCATCTGCTTGGCCTCGTAGCCCGCCTTGACGGAGCCCAGGCCCACCTCGCCCAGCAGCGTCACGCCGGCATCGGCCAGGTCCTTGAAGTCCTGTTCGGTCATGCCTTTCTCGATGATCGGGGCGCCTGCAATCACCTTCACGCCCCCGGGGCGGAAGTTGTCGAACGAGCGCTGCGCGGTGATGGCCAGGGCCTTCAGGCCCACGATGTCCTTGGGGCGGCCGGGCAGGTGCACTTCACCGGCCGACACCATGGTGGTCACGCCGCCGTTCATGGTCGAGTCGATCCAACCGATCTGGTTCTGGCGCGGCGTCCAGTCTCCGAACACGGGGTGTACATGGCTGTCGATCAGGCCCGGCGCCACGCAGGTCTGGCGTGCGTCGATCACGGTGTTGGCGTGGTCGGTGTCGCAGTCCTTGTAGCGGCCCACGGCCACGATAAGGCCATCATTCACCACGATGGTGTCGGCGTCGAGGATGGGCCGGTCCAGGTCGCCCGACAACAAAAGACCGATGTTCTGGATGACGACCTTGCCCGATTTGCCGCCTGCTGCTGGTTCTGCCATGGATTCTCCTCGTGGGGTGGTGGGCGGGGCACCACGCGGCACCCCGCAGGGAAAAATCTCTAGTTGATTCAGGCCGCTGCGACCCTGCCCTTGGGCAGGCTGGGGCCGGGCGCCACAGTGCGCAGCACGCTGTCGATGACAAACGATTCCCAGTGCGCCAGCGCGTCGGGCGTCTCCAGGTCTTCGCCCAGAAAGGCCGACAGCGTGTGCCGGTTGGACATGTAGAAGTAGCCCGTGGCGGCAATCAGCAGGTACACATCGCGCGCCGACACATCCTTGCGGAACAGCCCCTGCGTCTGGCCGCTTTCGAGCACGCGGCGGATCACCTCGATGGCGGGCGACGAGTATTCACGGGCGCGCATCGACTTGGAGATGTGCTTGCCCTTGTGCAGGTTCTCAGTGTTGAGCAGCGTGATGAACTCGGGGTTCTTGCGGTAGTAGCCCACCACAAAGCGGATTACCGCCTGCAGCGCCTCCACCGGTTTGGCGGTGTCCAGGTCCAGTTTGGACTCCGCATCGTTCATGCGCCGGTAGGTTTCCTCCAGCACCTCGATGAACAGGCCTTCCTTGCTGCCGAAGTAGTAGTAAATCATCCGGTCGAAGGACTTGGCCGCTTTTGAGATTTTCTCGACGCTGCCGCCTTCGTAGCCGTAGCGGGCGAACACCTTGGTCGCCGCCTTCAGGATGTTGTCGCGCGTGGTCTGTGCGGCCTGTTCGCGCACGCCCGTCTTGCGGGCAGAGGCGGCGCGGGGGGACGCGGTCCGGGTCTTGGTGGGAGTGGCAGACATGGCGGGTCCTGGTGGATGAGGCGGGCCCCCGGTGCGGGGGCCGCCGGGGGATCACTGCTCTGCGAACGCGCGTTCGATCACGAAGTCGCCAGGCTTCGTGGTGTTGCCTTCCTTGAAGCCACGCTCTTCCATCATGTGCTTGAGGTCGCGCAGCATCTCGGGGCTGCCGCAGATCATCACGCGGTCTTCCACGGGGTTGAGCGCGGGCAGGCCCAGGTCGCGCGCCATCTGGCCGTTTTCGATGACGGTGGTCACACGGCCCTGGTGCTTGAACGGCTCGCGCGTCACGGTGGGGTAGTACTTGAGCTGCTTGGTGACCATCTCGCCCAGGAACTCATGCTGCGGCAGCTCCTGCGTGATGTAGTCGTGGTAGGCCAGCTCCTTCACCTCGCGCACGCCGTGCACCAGGATGACTTCCTCGAATTTCTCATAAGTCTCCGGGTCGCGGATCAAGCTCAGGAACGGGGCCACGCCCGTGCCGGTGGACAGCATGTACAGGCGCTTGGCGGGCAGCAGGTAGTCGATCAGCAGGGTGCCCGTGGGCTTCTTGCCGACCACGATGGTGTCGCCCACCTTGATGTGCTGCAGGCGCGAGGTCAGCGGGCCGTCGGGCACCTTGATGGACAGGAACTCCAGGTGCTCTTCGTAGTTGGGGCTCACGATGCTGTAGGCGCGCAGCAGGGGTTTGCCGTTTTCGCCACGCAGGCCAATCATCGTGAAATGCCCGTTGGAAAAGCGCAGCGCGGTGTCGCGCGTGGTGGTGAAGGAGAAAAGTCGGTCCGTCCAGTGGTGGACCGTCAGGACGCGTTCGTCAAGAAAGGCGCTCATGGTGCGTTAGATGGAAAAGTTGGAAACAAATAAGAAATCTGGCTGAAGCTGGCTCAGATTCAGGGCCCCAAGCGCTCTACAGCGCAATGTTCAGGCCTGAAAGCTTGTGGCTCACAACCCTCCATTGTTCCGCATCTGGCAAAGCCGCTTTTCTTTTGGTGATTGTTGGCAGCGTGGGCGCCAGCTTTTTGTTGAACTGCAGGAAGATTTCCATGCCCTCGGGCAGGTCGTCTTCGGCATAGATGGCGTTAGCCGGGCACTCCGGAATGCACACCGCGCAATCGATGCATTCGTCCGGGTCAATGACCAGGTATTCCGGCCCTTCCTTGAAGCAATCGACAGGGCACACATCGACGCAGTCGGTGTACTTGCACCGAATGCATGCGTCCGTCACAACGTGCGTCATTTTGGGGCTCCTCGTGCACCGTTTTTGGGGGTGCGAAAACACCATTGCAGAGTCTGGTTGATTCCGCTACATTGGCATCAAATGTAGTGTTCACAACATTTAAGTTAAGTGAATGCTACACAAAATGCAAAGCGCATACAAGCACTTGCAACAAAGCAATGAATGGGTTGCCACGATGACTGAACACACCAAGACCGATGGGCTGCCGGGCATGGATGCGCCAGATCTGCCGCAGGTGCTCGAGCGTGCCCGGCCCCGCAACGAGCGCATGAACGCGGCCAAGGTCGAGTGCAATGCGTGCCCCGTGCTGTGCCAGATCTCCGAAGGCCGCGCAGGTGCTTGCGACCGTTACGCCAACCAGGCGGGTGTGCTCGTGCGGCTGGACCCGGTGGTGTTGCTGCGCAAGACGCTGGAAACGGGCGAGGCCACGCTGGTGCCGTTTGCGGGCCGCGCCCCGGCTGCAGAAGACACCGAGATCGCAGTGGCTTCAGCACCCAAATGGAACGGCGATCTGCTGCTGTCTGAAGAGGTGTTCGTGACGGGCGTGGGCTCATCCACCACCTACCCCGACTACAAGCCAGCGCCCTTCATCGTGGGCTCCAAAACCGATGGTGTGGACATGGTCACAGTGGTCACCGAGGGCATCTTCAGCTACTGCAGCTTCAAGGTGAAGATCGACACCGATCGCTTCCTCGGCTCCGAGCAGGCCAACGTGCGTTGCAAGGGCGAGGTGGTGGGCCACGTGACCACGGCGGAATATGGCTCACAGATGCTGTCGCTCGGCGGCGTGCACCACCTCACGGGTGGCACCAAGAAGGAAGGCCGCATCACAGCTGAGATGATGCAGGCGCTGGGCAACAAGCAGGCCGTGGAGTTCACCATCGACGGCGGCTCGCAGCTCGTGATCCAGGCCGGGCGCGCACCCATCGTCAACGGTGTGGCCGAACAGCGCATGCGCGTGGGCTGCGGCTCTGCGGCCATTGGTATCTTTGCGCGCCAGTTCTTCGGCCATGCCGACGAGGTGGTGGTGGTGGACGACCACATCACCGGCGTGCTCACCGAGCATCAGGCGGGTCGCTGTCTGGACATGAAGCCCTCGGGCATCCAGATGCGCGGGCGCAAGTCCACGCCGGGCCGCTATTTTCAGGTGGCGAACCCGGGCACCGGCTGGGGTGGCACCGACATTGCCGACCCGCTGTCCATCATCGAGGGCTGGGACGAATCCGTCGCCTGGCAGGGGTTGCGCCTCTTGATGACCTCCACCACGGGGGAGCACGCATCCTGGTACGTGCTGGACGAGCAACTGAATCCGGTGGAAGCCGAGATGCCCGTCGAGGTGCGCCGCATCGTGGACCGCATCGGCGAAAACTGCGAGCCTTCGCTGGCGTCAGTGTTGTTCCTCGGCGGTGCGGGCGGCAGCCTGCGCGCAGGGGTCACCGAGAACCCGGTGCTGCTCACGCGCTCCATCAAGAAAGCGCTGGTCAATGTGACCAGTGGCGGTGCCCCCGCCTATGTGTGGCCGGGCGGCGGTATCACCGTGATGGCCGACGTGCTGCGCATGCCGGACAACAGCTTTGGCACTGTGCCCACGCCCGCCATCGTGGCACCCATCGAGTTCAGCATGCGCCGCGCGGACTACGAAGCGCTTGGCGGGCACACCGAACAAATTCGCAGCCTGCGCGAAGTACTGGAGCGCGGTGCGTGGCACAACGACGGTGCGCCGCAGGCGCGCGTGTGGCAGACCTTGCCCGCGGCCAATCCGTGGCCGCTGGGCCGCCCACCCCTGCTAGGCTGAGTGAGCCGTGCTGTGAACGCTTGCCGCAAACTCCTGTCCGACGGCCGCTGGCATTTCCAGCACGGGCCGATGGACCTCATCCTGGAGGCCGAAGGGGCGCGCGACGCCGTGGCCCAGGCGCACGAGCGCGCCTGGCAACGTTTTGAAGGGCTGCTGCAGGAGCTGGTGAGTGAACTCCCAGGCCTGCGGGCGCCGGTGGGTGAGCGCTGCGCGTTGCAGGGCGTGGTGACGCGCCGCATGTGGGCCGCCTGCAGTCCCTACCGTGCGAGCTTCATCACGTCGATGGCTGCGGTGGCGGGTGCGGTGGCCCAGGAAATTCTGGCGTGCTACGAACAGCAGGGCATAGACCGCGCCTGGGTCAACAACGGCGGCGACATTGCGTTGCACCTGGCGCCCGGCCAGTCGGTCACGGTGGGGGTGTACGCTGATATCGCCGCACTGAATGCTGCACAGTTGCGCAACGGTCTGGTGCTGGATGGGCAGATCTGCATCGACAGCGCCATGCCGGTGCGCGGTGTGGCCACCAGTGGGTGGCGCGGGCGCAGCCAGTCGCTGGGCATTGCGGACAGCGTCACGGTGCTGGCGCGCACGGCCGCGCAGGCCGATGCGGCAGCGACCATTGTGGCCAATGCGGTCAATGTGCAGGACGCGCGCATTGGTCGCATGCCCGCATGGCTGGTGCGGGACGACAGTGACCTGGGTGCCATTCCTGTCACCGTGGATGTGCCTGACTTGCCCGAAGAGCAGGTTCGCCGGGCTTTGCAGCAGGGGTTGCAAAAAGCGCAAGAATTGCAGTCCAGCGGCCTGCTGTGGTTTGCGCTGCTGGCGTGCCAGGGGCAGTTTCTGGCGACCGCAGCACCGCAAGCCCTGGCCGGTGCTGTGTGGCCCCCACAAGCGGTGATGAAATCGGAAGTTGGTTCAGTATTTGCTTAACGAATTGCACAGGTCTCCAAAATGATCCAGATACGACGCGTTTTCACCCATCTTGAGGAAATCCGGCACGAATTCGGGCCGGTGGCTGAGGTGCCGCTGCTGCGTGGTGCCATCGGCGCGGTGCTGACCAACCCGTTTGCGGGCCGGTACGAACCCGACATCTTGCCCATGATGGATGCCCTGCAGGACGTGGGGCTGGACATGGCCCAGCGCCTGCTCAAGGCCATGGCTGTGCCCGCCGAGCGCATCGAGACTTACGGCAAGGGCGCCATCGTGGGGGCAGCTGGCGAGCTGGAGCACGGCGCGCCGTGGCATGTGCCTGGTGGTTATGCCATGCGCGAGCTGCTGGGCTGGAAGGGTGACCGCAACGCCTACGCCAAAGGTCTGGCCGAAGAGAAGACCGGGCAACCCGCCAATGCACTGTCTATCGTGCCTTCCACCAAGAAGGTGGGTGGCCCGGGCGCGGCGCTGGATGTGCCGCTCACCCACATCAACGCGAGCTACGTGCGCAGCCATTTCGATGCCATCGAAGTGCGGGTGCCCGGCGCACCCACATCGGATGAAATCGTCTTCATCCTGGCCATGTCCACCGGCGCTCGCATCCATGCACGCGTTGGCGGCCTCAAGGCCGCAGACATCAGCCAGTGGAACGGCCTGCGCTGATCCACTGCCAACCCAAGACCCTAGGAGACCCACACATGCCCGCCAAGATCCGGAAGATCATTGTTCAAACCGACGAAGTCCGCGTGGAGATGGGGCGCGACGTACAGCCGCCTGTGCGCAAAGCCCTGGCCATGGCAGTCATCGAGAACCCCTGCGCGGGCCGCTATGTCGAGAACCTCGACGAACTCGTGGCCATCGGTGAAGAGTTGGGCGCACTGCTGGGTGCCCGTTGCGTCGCAGCCCTGGGCATTGAGCCCGGCATGGCACAGAGCTACGGCAAGGCCGCCATCGTGGGCGAGGCGGGCGAGCTGGAACATGCCGCCGCCATCCTGCACCCCAAGCTGGGGGCGCCACTGCGTGTGGCGGTCGAGAAAGGCGCTGCCCTGGTGCCGTCCAGCAAGAAGATCGGCGGCCTGGGCACCGCCATCGACGTGCCCCTGGGCCACAAGGATGCCGCCTATGTGCGCAGCCACTTCGACGCCATGGAGGCCCGCGTGGCCGACGCCCCCCGCGCCAACGAAATCGTGGTCGCTATCGTCGTGACCGACAGCGGCCGTCCGTTGGCGCGCATTGGCGGCCTTCAGGCCTCCGAAATCAAAGGCGAGGATGGACTGCGCTGATCTGAGCGCGCACTACCATCCCGAGCAGTCTCACCAGTTCCCCTTCCCCAACCCACCTTTCAGGAGTTTCCCCATGACGATGCGACGAAACCTCATGCGTGCCACGGCCGCAGCCGCGCTGGCATTCACGCTGGCCCCTGTGGTGCACGCCCAGGATGTCATCAAGATTGGCGAGATCAACAGCTACAAGGCGCAGCCCGCCTTCCTGGAGCCCTACAAGAAAGGCATGGAGCTGGCGGTCGATGAGATCAACGCATCGGGTGGGGTGCTGGGCAAGAAGGTCCAGCTCATCATCCGCGACGACAACGCCAACCCTGGCGACGCCGTGCGCGCTGCCGAAGAACTGGTGTCGCGCGAAAAGGTCGATGTGCTCACGGGCTCGTTCCTCTCGCACATCGGGCTGGCGCTGACCGACTTTGCCAAGCAAAAGAAATTCTTCTTCCTGGCCGGTGAGCCACTGACCGACAAGATCGTCTGGCAAAACGGCAACCGCTATACCTACCGCCTGCGTCCCTCCACCTACATGCAGGTGTCGATGATGGTGCCCGAGGCAGCGGCCCTCAAGAAAAAGCGCTGGGCGCTGGTGTACCCCAACTACGAGTATGGTCAGTCGGCCGTGGCCACGTTCAAGCAGCTGCTCAAGGCGGCCCAGCCCGATGTGGAGTTTGTGGCCGAGCAGGCGCCCCCGTTGGGCAAGGTCGATTCGGGTAGCGTGGTGCAGGCCCTGGCCGACGCCAAGCCGGATGCGATCTTCAACGTGCTGTTCGGTGCCGACCTGTCCAAGTTTGTGCGCGAAGGCAACACGCGTGGCCTGTTCCAGGGCCGTGAAGTGGTCAGCCTGCTGACGGGCGAGCCCGAATACATGGACCCGCTCAAGGACGAAGCGCCGAACGGCTGGATCGTCACCGGCTACCCCTGGTACGGCATCCAGACGCCTGAGCACAAGGCCTTTCAGACTGCCTACCAGGCCAAGTTCAATGACTACCCGCGCCTGGGCTCCATCGTGGGCTACAGCGCCATCAAGTCGCTGGCCGAAGGCATGAAGAAGGCCGGCTCCACCGACACTGAAAAGCTCGTGGCAGCGTTCAAGGGCTTGCAGGTGCCCACGCCGTTTGGCCGCATCACCTACCGCCCCGAGGACAACCAGTCCACGATGGGCGGCTATGTGGGCCGCACCAAGAACGAAGGCGGCAAGGGTGTGATGGTGGACTACCGCTATGTGGATGGCAGCAAAGTCCAGCCCTCGAACGACGAAGTCAAGAAAATGCGCCCCGCCGACTGACGGCCGCGCAAGGCCGGGGAGGGCTCCCTCCCTGCCAACTGCCCCTGATCTCTGAACCATAGCGCAGGCGCCGACCTGCAGGGATGGACCTTGCCGTGACCCCGAAGGATGTGGAATGAGTTTTTCGAGTTTTATCGTTCAGCTGCTCAACGGACTGGCGGGGGCCTCCTCGCTGTTCCTGGTGGGCGCCGGGCTGTCGCTGATCTTCGGTGTCACGCGCATCGTCAACTTTGCGCATGGCTCGTTCTTCATGGTCGGCATCTATGTGGCCTATTCGCTGGTGGCCAAGCTGGGCACCGGCCTGGGCTTCTGGCCCGCGCTGCTGCTGGCGGCGGTGGTGGTGGGGGCGCTGGGCGCTTTGGTGGAGGTGGTGCTGCTGCGCCGCATCTACAAGGCGCCCGAGCTGTTCCAGCTGCTGGCCACGTTTGCGCTGGTGCTGGTCATCAAGGACGCTGCGCTGTGGTTCTGGGGGCCAGAAGAACTGCTGGGCCCGCGCGCGCCGGGGCTGTCGGGCTCGGTCAACATCCTGGGGCGGCAGTTCCCTTCGTATGACCTGTTTCTGATCGTCGTGGGCCCGGTGGTGCTGGGCCTCTTGTGGCTGCTGCTCACCCGCACACGCTGGGGCACTCTGGTGCGCGCTGCAACGCAAGACCGTGAAATGGTCAGCGCCCTGGGCGTGAACCAGGCCTGGCTGTTCACGGCGGTGTTTGCCCTGGGCGCGCTGCTGGCGGGCCTGGGCGGTGCGTTGCAGTTGCCGCGCGAACCCGCCACGCTGGAGATGGACCTCAACACCATCGGCGCAGCGTTTGTGGTGGTCGTGGTGGGGGGCATGGGCTCCATTCCGGGCGCCTATGTCGCGGCCCTGTTGATCGCCGAAATCAAGGCCATCTGCAT
Organism: Acidovorax sp. Leaf73; assembly: GCF_916855635.1. NCBI lineage: Bacteria > Pseudomonadati > Pseudomonadota > Betaproteobacteria > Burkholderiales > Comamonadaceae > Acidovorax > Acidovorax sp. Leaf73. The sequence continues at coordinate 106,628 of NZ_CAKASI010000003.1, read as the reverse complement.
CTGGCTGGGCGTGGTGGACATCTTCGGTTTCAGCGTGTCGTTCTCCAAGCTCACGCTGGTGGTGGAGTTTCTGGTGATGGCCGTGGTGCTGGTCTGGCGCCCCTGGGGCCTCATGGGCAAGCCGCAGGGCGTGAGCCGCAACACCGGCCTGCCCGAGGCGCCTCTGCGCCAGCCCGAGCGCTGGTTCAAGCTCGGTGGCGCGGCGTTGGTGGTTGCGCTGGTGCTGTTGCCGTTGCTGACGACGGGCTCGCCATACCTCACGGTGCTGATGATCGACCTGCTGATTGCCGCGCTGTTTGCGGCCAGCCTGCACTTCATCATGGGCCCGGCGGGCATGCATTCGTTCGGCCATGCCGCGTACTTTGGCCTGGGCGCCTATGCCGCAGCGCTGCTGGTGCGCTCGGCGGGCATCCCCATGGAGCTGGCGCTGGTGCTGGCGCCGCTGGCGGCGGCGGCGGGCGCGCTGCTCTATGGCTGGTTCTGCGTGCGCCTGTCGGGCGTCTACCTGGCCATGCTGACGCTGGCGTTTGCCCAGATCACCTGGGCCATCTGCTACCAGTGGGACGGCTTCACGGGCGGCAGCAACGGCCTCACGGGCGTATGGCCGGCCGAGTGGCTGTCAGACAAGCGCAACTACTACTACCTCACGCTGGCCCTGGTGGTGGGTGGTGTGCTGCTGTTGCGCCGCGTATTGTTCTCGCCGTTTGGTTATGCGCTGCGGGCAGGGCGGGATTCCGTGCTCCGGGCCGATGCGATCGGCATTGACGTCAAGCGCATGCAGTGGACGGCTTTCGTCATCGCCGGCCTGTTCGCCGGCCTGGGCGGCGCGCTGTTCGCGTTCTCCAAAGGCAGCATCTCGCCCGAGACGCTGCATGTGGGCCGCTCGGTCGATGGCCTCGTCATGGTGCTGCTCGGCGGCATCCAGACGCTGGCGGGCCCTGTAGTGGGCGCCGTCACCTTCACCTGGCTACACGACACCGTGGCGCGCAACACCGACTACTGGCGTGCCATGCTGGGCGCCATCATCCTGATCCTGGTGCTGCTGTTCCCGCAGGGTATTGCGGGGGCCATCAAGCAGATCTTCGACAACAAGCGCGAAGCCAAGAACATGAAGGAGGGCATGGCATGAGCCTGCTCAAAGTCTCTGGCCTGGGCAAGTCCTTTGGCGGCGTGAAGGCGGTGGATGGCATCCACTTCGAGCTGGCTGCCGGCGAGCTGCTGGCGCTGATCGGCCCCAACGGCGCGGGCAAGTCCACCACCTTCAACATGGTCAACGGCCAGCTGCCTGCCGATGCAGGCTCCATCCAGCTCAATGGCCAGGAGCTGGTGGGCCGCAAGCCGCGCGACATCTGGCGCATGGGTGTGGGCCGCACTTTTCAGATCGCTGAAACCTTTGCATCGCTCACGGTGGTGGAGAACGTGCAGATGGCACTGATCTCCAACGACAACCGCCTGTTTGCAATGTGGCGCAAGGCGGCAGACCACAAGCGCGACGAGGCCCTGGCGCTGCTGGGCCAGGTGGGTATGAAGTCGCAGGCCGACCGCCCCTGCAGCGTGCTGGCCTATGGCGATGTGAAGCGCGTGGAGCTGGCCATCGCGATGGCCAACAGCCCCAAGCTGCTGCTCATGGACGAGCCCACCGCCGGCATGGCGCCCAAGGAGCGCAACGAACTCATGGCGCTTACCAAGCAACTGGTGATCGACCGCAACATGGCCGTGCTCTTCACCGAGCACAGCATGGACGTGGTGTTTGCCTATGCCGACCGCATGATCGTGCTGGCGCGCGGGCGCCTCATTGCCGAGGGCAAGCCGCTGGAGCTGCGTGACCACCCCAAGGTGCAGGAGGTGTACTTCGGCACCGGCAAGACCTTCGAGAAGAAAACGGCAGCCGCTGCTGCAGAGGCCGCATGAGCATGACGACCAACGAACCCAAAGAGCTGCTGCTGCAGGCCAAAGGGCTGCAGGCCTGGTATGGCGCGGCGCAAATCCTGTATGACGTGGACCTGGACGTGCGCCGGGGCGAAGTCGTGGCCCTGATGGGCCGCAACGGCGCCGGCAAATCCACCACGCTCAAGACGCTGATGGGCATGCTGGCCAAACGCAAGGGCCAGATCCAGTTCATGGGCAAGGACATCTCCAAAAGCGACCCGCACGACGCCGCGCGCCTGGGCCTGGGCTTTGTGCCCGAAGACCGCCGCGTGTTCACCGACCTCACGGTTATGGAGAACCTGGAGGTAGGACGCCAGCCCGCCCGCACCTGGCCCGACGGCACCGCCGCCCCGGTGTGGACGCCCGAGCGCCTGTTCAAGCTCTTCCCCAACCTGGGCGAAATGCCCCAGCGCCCCGGCGGCCGCATGAGTGGTGGCGAGCAGCAGATGCTCACCGTGGCGCGCACGCTCATGGGCAACCCCTATCTGGTGCTGCTGGATGAGCCCTCCGAAGGCGTGGCCCCCGTGATCGTGGAGCAGATGGCGCACATGATCCTGGAGCTGAAGGAGCAGGGCGTGAGCATTCTGCTGTCCGAGCAGAACATGCACTTTGCCGAGCTGGTGTCCGACCGCGCCTACGTGCTCGAAAAGGGCCAGATCCGCTACCAGGCCAGCATGGAAGAGCTGGCCGCCAACGAAGAGGTGCGGCGCGCTTACCTGAGCGTGTGATGCACCTGCGCAGCCGTGCGATGTGGTGCGCTGCACACGGGTGCTGTTGGTTACAAAAAACACCTCTTCAAACACTTGCGCGATGCGAGCACAAGCCCCGAAACTGGCGCCTTTGATGTAAGGAGCACTACATGAAGTGTCGAGGAGTGGAGGATGGATGCATCGACCGCCGGACTGCCATGGCGGGGCTGGCGGCAATAGCGGGATGGGCCTGGGCGGGGCCGGCCGCTGCCGAGACCGGAGTGACGGACACCCGCATCAAGGTGGGGCAGTCGGCCGTGTTCACCGGCCCTGCCAAGGATTTTGGGGTGGACTACAAGGCGGGCATTGCGCTCTACTTCGACAAGGTCAACAAGACCGGTGGAGTGTTGGGGCGCACGCTGGAGCTTGTCTCCCATGACGACGCCTACGACCCCAAGAAGACCGCAGAAAACACCACGCGCCTCATCGACGAAGACAAGGTGTTTGCTCTCATCGGCTATGTCGCCACGGGCAACCTGATTGCTGCCATGCCCATTGCCGAGAAGGCCGGTGTGCCCATGTTTGCGCCGCTGGTCGGCACCACGTCTTTTCGCACCAACCACAGCCGCTACCTGTTCCACGTGCGCGCCAGCTACGAGGCCGAACTTCGCAAGATCGTGGGGCACCTGGCCACGCTGGGCATCCACAACATTGCGGTCATCTACCAGAACAGCGCATTTGGCAAATCCAACCTCGACACCTGCCTACAGATTGCGCAGGGGCTCAAGGTCAAGGTGGTGGAGTCCGTGCCCATGGAGATCGCAGCCACCGACGCCAAGGCCCAGGTGGCCTCGCTCACCAAGGCGCAGCCTGGTGCGGTGGTGATGATCATGGCGGGCAAGATGGTGGAGGTGTTCCTGCGCGACTACCGTGCCGGGGGCGGCGCCTCGCCGCTGTACACGATATCGGTGGGAATCACCGATGCGCCGGGTTCCGCGCAACGCCTGAACGGCGGCATCGAAGGGCTGGTCACGGCCAGCATCGTGCCCTCGCCGCAGGCCAGCCGCCTGCCCATCGTGGCCGACTACCGCAAGGACCGTGCGGATGCAGGCGAGAAGATCGACAGCTACACCATGCTGGAGGGCTATATCGCTGCGCGTGTGTTTGTGGAGGGCCTCAAGCGCGCAGGCAAAGCGCTCACGCGTGAAGGCTTCATCAAGGCCATGGAAGACATGGGCACCACCAAGATCGGCGACTTTCCGCTGGTGTACGGCCCGGGCAACCACAATGGCTCCAACTTTGTGGACCTGGAGATGTACACGCGCAGCGGGTCGCTGCGACGCTGAGAACAATCCACTGAGACATGCACGCGCCCGCTTCACCCTCCCCGGTCGTCGTTAATGGCCAGCAGTTTGCCCTGCCGCAGAGCACCTTGGCCAGCGCCACGTTGCTGCACGTGCTGCGCAACGACCTGTCGCTCAACGGCCCCAAATACGGCTGTGGCCTGGGGCAGTGCGGGGCGTGCACGGTGCTGGTGGACGGCATTGCCGCGCGGGCCTGCGTGATCCCGGCGCAGGGCGTGGCGGGCCGCGAGGTGACCACGCTGGAAGGGCTGCCCGGGCGCTGCAGCCGCACCGCAGGACTTCACCCGGTGCAGCAGGCCTTTGTGGATGAACAGGCCGCGCAATGCGGCTATTGCCTCAACGGAATGGTGATGATGGCCGTGGCCTTGCTGGAGCGCAATCCTGACCCCGACGAAGCGGCCGTGCGCCGCGAGCTGTCGGGCAACCTGTGCCGCTGCGGCACACATGTCGAGATCATCCGCGCCGTACTGCGCGCGGCCCAGTTGATGCGCGAGGCCCAGGCATGAACACGCCTCCACCCCTGCGCGCCCACAGCCCGCTCACCCGCGCCGACTTCCATGCCGCCCAGGGCGTGCTGCTGGTGGTGCGCAACCCGCCGCCCGCACCACCGCCCGTCAAGGGCCAGCCCGCCCTGGTGGCGGGCAACCCGGCCGAGGGCGTGGAGATACTGGTCGCCGTGTGGGACGACGGCAGCGTGACCGCACTCAACGGCCATGTGGACCTGGGCACCGGCATCCGCACCGCACTCGCGCAGATCGTGGCCGAAGAGCTGGATGTGCCTTTGGCCCAGGTGAACATGGTGCTGGGCGACACCACCCGCGCGCCCAACCAGGGCGCCACCATCGCGAGCGCATCCATCCAGATCCACGCCAAGCCCCTGCGCATCGCCGCTGCGCAGGCGCGCCACTGGCTGGTAGCGCAGGCCGCAGAGCGGCTGGGCGTGCCAGTGGATCAATTGCAGGTGCGTGCGGGGATCGTGCAGGTCACTGCAGACCCATCGCGCCAAGTGGCCTACGGCGCGCTGCTGGCGGGCGCGCACACCACGCTGGATCTGGTGGACGCCACGCCCACCAAGGCCGCCGCCGATTACACCGTGGTCGGCCAGTCCGTGCCACGCGTGGACATCCCCGCCAAGGTCAGTGGCGAGCTGGTGTTTGTGCACGACATGCGCGTGCCCGGCATGCTGCACGGCCGCGTGGTGCGCCCGCCGTATGCGGGGGCCGACCATGGCGACTTCATCGGTAACACGCTCGAATCGGTAGACCAGCAGTCCATCGCCCACATCCCCGGCATCCGCGCCGTGGTGGTGGTCCGCGACTTTGTGGGCATCGTCGCCGAGCGCGAGGAGCAGGCCGAGCAGGCGCTGCGCGATTTGAAAGTGCACTGGAAAGACTGGCCCGGCTTTCCGCGCCAGGACAGCGCCGAGGCGCTGGAGCAGGCCATCCGCGCCAACCCCGCCACGCAGCGCCGCCTGGTGGACGAAGGCGATGTGGATGGCGCCCTGGCCGCGCTGTCTGCCAACGGCCAGCCCATGCCACGCACCTATGTGTGGCCGTACCAGATGCACGGCTCCATCGGCCCGTCCTGCGCGGTGGCCGAATGGCGCAGTGATGACAGCACGGGCCGCCCGCGCATGACGGTGTGGGCAGGCACGCAAAACCCCCATGTGCTGCGTGCCGACCTGGCCCGCCTGATGGGGCTCGCCGATGTGGACATCGACCTCATCCGCATGGAGGCCGCAGGCTGCTACGGCCGCAACGGTGCCGACGACGTGGCCGCCGATGCCGCGCTGCTCTCGCGCGCCGTGGGCACCCCGGTGCGCGTGCAGCTCACACGCGAGCAGGAGCATTTGTGGGAGCCCAAGGGCACGGCGCAGCTCATGCAGGTGCGCGGCGGGCTCAAGGCCGATGGCACCGTGGCGGCGTACGACTTCGAAACGTCCTACCCCTCCAACGGCGCGCCCACGCTGGCCCTGCTGCTCACCCGCACCATCGAGCCCGTGGCCCAGGCCTACGAGATGGGCGACCGCACCGCGCGCCCGCCCTACCAGTACGACAACCTGCGCGTGGCCGTCAACGACATGCCGCCCATCGTGCGCGCGTCGTGGCTGCGGGGCGTGTCGGCGCTGCCCAACTCGTTTGCGCACGAGTCGTATGTGGACGAACTGGCCACGGCGGCGGGTGTGGACCCGGTGCAGTTTCGCTTGCAGTTGCTGAACGACCCGCGCGCTGCCGAGCTGGTGCAGGCCACGGCCGAAAAGGCGGGCTGGATTCGCCGCACCGGCCCGCAGCAGCGCCCCTTGGAGGGTGACAACAAAGGTGAGTGGGTCCAAGGCCAGGGCTTTGCCTATGCCCGCTACATCCACAGCAAATGGCCCGGCTTTGGCGCCGCCTGGGCTGCCTGGGTGGCCGATGTAGAGGTCAACAAAAAGACCGGCGAGGTGCATGTGCGCCGCGTGGTCGTGGGGCACGACGCGGGCCTGATGGTGAACCCCGCTGGTGTGGAGCAGCAGGTGCATGGCAACGTGCTGCAGACCACCAGCCGCGCGCTCAAGGAGCTGGTGACCTTCGAGCCCGTCAAGCAGGCTGTGGACAACCGCGAATGGGGCAGCTACCCCATCCTGAGCTTTCGCGAGGTGCCGGTCATCGAGGTCATGCACATGCCCCGGCGGGACGAGGCGCCGCTGGGCTCCGGCGAGTCGTCGTCAGTGCCGGGCACGGCGGCCATTGCCAATGCAATCTTTGATGCGACCGGCGTGCGCTTCCGTGCGCCGCCGTTCACACCCGAGGTGGTGCGCGCCGGGCTCAACCCCTTGCCCGGCGGCGCAGGCGAGGCGGCTGCAGGCAGCACCGCACCCACAGAGCAGGCCGAGGTTTTGCCCACGCTGGAGCTGCCCGCACCCACCGTGCCCGCCAGCGCCACATGGCCCACACAGCGCAGCCCCTGGGCCCGCGCGCTCGCTCTCGTCGCCGGTGGCATCGCCATGGGCGCAGCGCTGCTGGGCTGGCGCCCCTCCATCGCACCCGTGGTGCAGACGGCGGGCGCGTCGGTTTACAACGCCGCCACCATCGAGCGCGGCCGCCTGCTGGCTGCTGCGGGCGACTGCGTGGTGTGCCACACCGCCCCCGGTGGCATGCCGAACACGGGGGGCCGCGCCATGGACACCCCGTTCGGCAAGGTCTACACCACCAACCTCACGCCCGACGCCGAGACCGGCATCGGCCAGTGGTCCTTCAGCGCCTTCCAGCGCGCCATGCGCGAAGGCATCTCGCGCGACGGCAAACACCTGTACCCCGCGTTCCCCTACACGTCGTTCGCCAAGATGAGCGACGACGACCTGACCGCGCTGTATGCCTATCTGATGGCGCAGCCCGCCGTGCGGGCCGAGGTGCCCAAGACCGAGTTGGCCTTCCCGTTCAGCGTGCGCCCCCTCATGGCGGGCTGGAACGCGCTGTTCCACGACGCCACACCGTTCAAGCCGGACCCAAACCGACCGCCCGAATGGAACCGGGGCGCCTACCTGGTGCAGGGCGTGGGCCACTGCGGCGCCTGCCACACCCCGCGCAATGCGCTGGGGGCCGAGTTGGGCGGGGCTGCATTCCTCTCGGGCGCCATGGTTGATGGTTGGGAGGCGCCTGCGCTCACCGGCCTGTCGAAGGCCCCCGTGCCCTGGACGGCCGATGCGCTGTATGGCTACCTGCGCCACGGCCACAGCCCGCAGCACGGCAGCGCCTCCGGCCCCATGGCACCCGTGGTGCGCGAGCTGGCGCACTTGCCCGACGACGACATCCGCGCCATGGCGGGCTACCTGGCCTCGTTCACCGCGATGGAAGCGGCTACCCAGCCAGCCACACAGCCTGTGCCTGACCCGCAGCAGCGCGCCCAAACCGCCGTGGCCCAGGCGGCCGCGCTGGCCCCGCAACCCGGCCAGGCCCAGCGTTTGTTCGACGGTGCCTGCGCCGCCTGCCACCACGACGGCGACGGCCCGCGCCTGCTGGGCGTGAACGTGCCCCTGGCGCTCAACAGCAACCTGCACAGCGACCGGCCCGACAACCTGCTGCAGGTCATCGTGCACGGCATCCGCGAGCCCGCCGCGCGCGACATCGGCTTCATGCCCGGCTTCGGCCACGCGCTCAGCGACGCGCAGATCACCGAGCTGGCGGGCTACATGCGCCAGCGCTACGCCCCCGGACGCCCGGCGTGGCGCGATGTGCCCGAGGCGCTGGCGCGCGTGCGGGCAGGGCCTGCGCATCCTTGATTTTTAGTGTTTTTGGCTGCTAGCGCTTGATGAATAAGCGCTGATAGCTATAAAAACAGGAGTGATTGAAGCTGAAGGCAGCCTGGCACTGCCGCGCCTGTGGGCCATCGATGGCCCCGTGGGACATAAACAGCGCCGCCATTTCCCCTCACATCACCGCATTGCCCCCGTGCCACGTTGGCACAGTGGCATGGGGCCTGGTCCATGGTGGGGCAGGCCAGGGTGCTGGTGGGTCTGCGGGCCTGCAACATGCACCGTGATCCCTCGGCCCGCCTGCTCGGTGGCCGAAGAAGACTTCCTCCAAGGAGAACACCATGCCCAATGCCGAAATGGAAATCCACGTGATCGTGCTGCGCATGATGCGCGAAGGCTATGCCGCACTGAGCGCGGCCCAACGAAGGGTTGTGGATGCGTTGATGGCCGTGTGTTGAGGGCTGCGTCGGCAGCTGCCAGCCCCACGTCGCACCTTCTGGAGGGCGGTCAGTGTTTGCGTCCGTTGGCGTGCCGCTATGCCCAATGCAGCAAGGCAGCATCTGCCTCCATCGCTTGTGCAATGAGGCGCATGTCGCGGTCGCTCACGGCAAACAACCCAAAGCGGAACTTGCTGCCCCAGCGCTGGCGGTCGTCCACAAACTCCAGCGCGTCCAGCAGCGGCGCAATCGCGGCCTCACGTGCAGGCACATAGGCCACGTCCCGCCGCGACGGCACAAACCCGCCGCCCAGGTCAAACGCATACGGCGTGCCCGGCAACACGATGCCAATCGAGACAAACGCTTGCAGCCGGTCCTTGCCACCCATCGTGATGGTGGGCGCGTAGTACGCCACGCGGTCGCCGGGCCGTATGCGCTGCAGCGGCGCCACCTTGCCATGGCACACCTGCATGTAGCCCACGCCAGGCGTGGCGCAGCCCCGGCGGGCGTGCTGGGCGCAGGCCACGGCGATCCAGTTGCGGCGCGTGGCGGCCGCAGAGGTTGCTGCCGACACAGGCATGTCCCTGCGCGCAGGCTCGGCATCCGGCCAAAGGGGGTGTTGCAGCACGGCGTCGGTCATGAGAAAAGCTCCGGGTCATAGAAGCCACCGATGGTGCGGGCGTGCTGCTGACACCGCAGTGTCAGTACCTTTGCAGCATCTCAGTCAGCAGCGCAGAGGTACTTAGATCAGCTGCCCCCACTGCCACAACGCAAACCCGCCCAGCAGCAGGGCGGATGCCCGGTTGATGCGCTGGCGCCACGCCGGCGTAAAGCGCTGCCGTTGGTAGGCGATCGCGCCGGTCAGCAGCAGCCACCAAGCGGCAGAGCCCACCAGCACGCCCGCCACCATCCACAGTGGCGACGGCAGGCTGGGGCGGCCGCCACCCAGCGAGCCAAACACCGCAATGAACGACACGATGGTGGCCGGGTTGGCCAGCGTCAGCGCAAACGTGCCGGCCGCCAGGCCCAGCAGGCCCCGTGCATCGCGCGCCGGGGCGGCGGTGTGGGCCACGGGCGCGTGCCAGGTGCGCCAGGCCAGCACCAGCAGCAGTGCGCCGCCCCCCAGCGCCAGCGGCGTCTTGGCCTGCGTCAGCCCATCGATGAACCAGCGCACGCTGAAGGCGCCCACGGCGCCATACACCGCATCGGCCGCAGCGGCGCCCAGGCCGGTGGCCAACCCGGCTGCCAGGCCCCGCTCCAGGGTGCGTTGCATGGTCAACAGGCCAATGGGACCCACGGGGGCCGCGATGAGCACGCCGATGACGGCGGCTTGCAGAAACACGGTGATTGAGGTCAAGTCCATGCACCGATGCTAGGGCGATGGCTGGCGGTGGAGAATGCAGAAAATTCGGCGAATCCAGAATTGGGTTTCGTTTTTTTCTGTGCCAACCGATAAAGGCTTTTATGGAAGTGGATGACAAAGCCTGGCGCCTTATCAGCGCGCTGCAGGCCGATGGCCGCGCCTCGCTCAAGGAACTGGCCGAGGCCGTGGGCCTGTCGGTGCCCGCCACGCTCGAGCGCCTGCGCCGCCTGCAAGAGGCGGGCGTGGTGCGCGGCGTGCATGCCGACATCGACCCCGCCAAGGTCGGCTACGGCGTGCGCGCCGTGGTGGGCATCAACGTGCCGCAGCCCGGCAAGAAGGCGCTGATCGACAAGCTGCGTCAGTCGCCCCAGGTGCTCGAATGCCACCATGTCAGCGGCAACGACTCGTACGTGATGCAGGTCGTGGCGCGCGACCTGCCTGACCTGGAGCGCTTTCTGGGCGACATCAATGGCTATGGCGAAACACGCACGTCCATCGTGTTCTCCACGCCCATCCCGCTGCGTGGCCTGGCCCGCCCGGAGGCGGGCTGACCCACAACTCAGAACGTGATCTTCACCGACGCCGCACTGCGTTGCGCGTCGCCATGGAACACCGCCTCGATGTTGTTGCCATCCGGGTCCAGCACAAAGGCGGCGTAGTAGCCGGGGTGGTAGGGGCGTTCGCCCGGTGCGCCGTTGTCGGTGCCGCCGTGGGCCAGCGCGGCTTGGTAGAAGGCATCCACCATCGCCCGGTCCTGCGCCTGGAAGGCCAGGTGCGTGCGGCCGGTCAGGTGGCCTTGCGCGGCAGGGCTGTCGGCTGACGACACAAACAGTTCGTCCGCCCAGAAATAGCCCTCGTCCGCGCCACCCATCGGCACCTTCAGCGCCCCCAGCGCGGCTGTGTAAAACGCCTGGCTGGCCGCCAGATCGCACACAACGAGCTGGATGTGGTCAATCAGCCGGCCCCGGTGCAGTTCCTGTGTTTCCATGCGGTTGTCCCTTCTTCAAGAAAGTGCGTGCAAACCCACGCGGTTGCCATCCAGGTCATGGATGTGCGCAAAGAACCCCATGCCCGGTGGCAATGCTTGGCGGGGCAGGGCGACCTGGCCGCCCTGGGCTACGGCGCGCTCCAGTGCGGCGTCGAGCGAGGGCGATGCGTCCAGGTACACCAGTGTGCCGCTGCCCGATACCTGCGGTGCCGTCGGGCCCATCATCAACGCGCCGCCCACGCCGTCTGCTGCGCCGTCGTAGGGAAACACAGCACCTTCGCTGGGCCCCATGTTCTCGCGGCGCAGGGGCTGGCCCAGCACGGCTTCATAAAAAGTCTGGGCGCGGTCGAGTTGGGTGGTGGGGATTTCAAACCAGGTGATGGCGTTTTTCATGCAAAGGCTCCTTGTGTGTGCAAAGTCAAAAAAGAAGCCTTGATGGTCGCGGCGGCCTGCTGACAGCGCAGTGTCAGCAGCGTGTCACCGGGCTCACGTGATGCGGCCCGGGCTCGATGCTGCCACCTGTGCGCGAAAGCTGCGCGGCGACAAGCCTGCATCGCGCGTGAAGGCGCGGGTGAAGTACGCCGGGTCGGCATAGCCCAGCGTGTAGGCAATTGTGGCCACGCCCAGGTGAGTGTAGGCCAGGTTGCGCCGCGCCTCGCGCATCAGGCGCGCCTCAATCAGCCGCTGGGCGGACGCGCCGGTGGTGGCCCGCGCCACGCGGCTGAGGTGTGTGGGCGACACGGCCAGCGCGCGCGCGTAGTCCGCCACCTGCCAGTGCTCCAGAAAATGCGCCTCAATCAGCGCCTCCAGCCGCTGCACCAGGCTGGACTCTGGTGCAGCGGTGTCGTCGGGACTGTGGTCTTCAATGGCCCGCGCCACCCAGCCCAGCAGCGTGGCGCTCAGGCCCCGCAGCACCAGCGCACGCGCCTTGGCGCGGCCCGAGAACTCCTGCCAGATCTGCCCCATGGCCTGGCTGATGGGTGGGCTGGCGGTGACCACCGCGGGCCGCGCCAGATCGCGACGCACATCGCCCACGCGCACAAAAATCTCGTCCATCAATTCATCGGCCAGCGTGGCCACCCAGCCCTGCGTGTGCTGCGTGAACCGAAACGCGTGCACATGGCCCGGCGGCACGTTGATGAGCGCACCGGCGGCCAGCGCGTGCTGCTCTCCATCCAGATGCGCCACGCCGCCTCCCGATTCGATCAGCAACACCTGGTGCAGCCGCGTGTGCCGGTGCGGGGCCAGCTCCCAGTCGTGCAGCACCGATCGCGCGGCAATCGTCTCGCAGTGCAGCACGTCGGGCAGGTGCTGCGACTCGCCGAACAGGCTGTACGACTGAATGCTGCTGTGGTTCTCGGCCATGTTCGAAAAGTGCATGTTCTGGCTCCATCCGTCCATTCAACGCGGCGACTGTGCCACGTATCTTTGGGTGGTCCGTTTGACCCATGTCATGAACGCACCAACCACACCAGGAGACACCATGAAAACCCAGGTTTGCATCATCGGCGGAGGCCCCTCGGGCCTCATGCTCTCGCAGCTCTTGCACCTCAAGGGCATCGACACCATCGTGCTGGAGCGCCAAAGCCGCGAATACGTGCTCGGCCGCATCCGCGCCGGCGTGCTGGAGCACGGTTTTGCCGCACTGATGCGCGAGGCCCAGTGCGGCGAGCGCATGGACAAGGAAGGCGAGATCCACGACGGCTTCATCATCGCCCACGACGGCAAGATGGACCGGGTCGATTTGCACAAGTACAGCGGCGGCAGCTCGGTGGTCGTCTACGGCCAGACCGAGCTGACGCGCGACCTGTACGAAGCGCGCGACCGCATGAAGGGCATCGTCATCCACAACGCCGAAGACGTGCAGCCGCACGACCTCAAAAGCGCCAACCCGTACGTCACCTACCGCAATGGCGACGAGGTGGTGCGCATCGATTGCGACTTCGTCATCGGCGCCGACGGCTTCCACGGCGTGAGCCGCAAGTCCATCCCGCGCGATGTGCTCAAGGAGTATGAAAAGGTCTACCCCTTCGGCTGGCTGGGCGTGCTCTCGCGCACCAAGCCCGTCTCGCCCGAGCTGATCTACGCCAAGCACGAACGCGGCTTTGCGCTGTGCTCGCTGCGCTCGCAGGTGCTGAGCCGCTACTACATCCAGGTGCCGCTGACCGACACCGTGGAAGACTGGTCCGACGAAGCTTTCTGGGCCGAGCTCAAGCGCCGCCTGCCCGCCGAAGTGGCCGCCAAGCTCATCACCGGCGCCTCCATCGAAAAGTCCATCGCGCCCCTGCGCTCCTTCGTGGCCGAGCCCATGCGCTACGGCAACCTGTTCCTGGCGGGCGACGCCGCCCACATCGTGCCGCCCACCGGTGCGCGGGGCCTGAACAGCGCGGCGTCTGACATCTACTACCTGTACCACGCCATGGTGGCGCACTACCAAAATGGCGACAGCACCGGCCTCGACAAATACTCCGAGAAGGCCCTGGCCCGCGTATGGAAGGCCCAGCGCTTCTCGTGGTGGATGACGACCATGCTGCACACCTTCCCCGAGTCGCTGGCCTACGACCAGAAGCTGCAGGACACGGATCTGGCATACCTGTTCTCTTCGGAGAAGGCGCTGGGGTCGCTGGCGGAGAACTATGTGGGGTTGCCGTTCTGAGCATCCGGCATTCGTACTGCCACCCAATCAAAGGCTTGCATGGGGTTCTCTCATGCAGGCCTTTTTTTGCGCCCAGATCGGCATTCGGTGCAGGCAGTCGCGTTGGGCAGCGGCCTCCATCTGCTACGCAAAATTTAGGCGGAACTGATGCTTACGCCCGCACAGCAGGCCCGATAGCATCGCACCAAGTTTTCAGATCATTTGCCCAGTGCTGTCGATGTGCGATTCGACGATGGCTTGAACACGATGAAGCTGCCGAAGCAGCGTATTGAGGCAGTGCACTTCACACTCGACAGTGCCGATCAACAGCCAGGAAAATCTCCAAGATGGATTGGGTCCCGATAGTCTTTATTGTGTTCAAGGTGGCCGTGTTCGGCACCGGCATGTTCTTTGCCATCAAGTGGCATTACGACCAAGGGAAGAAGGCGAAAGAAGAGGCTAGCAAGCGTTAAAGCGTGACTGAACGGGCGCAGGAGTCGTCGGAGTAGAAACTGATTTCGGCGTGGAATTGGGCGGCATCGGCACATCAACGCGCAAATTGCCTAGACGCTGGGCTTCGTCAGTATGCGTTCGGAGGCGGGACTAGGCTACGAACGCCTGGGAGCTTGTTTGCTGTGTTGGCTCTTGCTTTTGCTTGGTTCGGTGAAAGGACGATGCAGTCACATATAGAAGCTGTATTTCGGCTGCACTAATCCATCCGACGCGACATATTTGAGAACCTTGCCGACCTGACGTGCAACCCGCATAGTGATCGGCTCACCACCGTCAAACTGCGTGTTGTTCCAGTTCAGTTTCGTCAGCGCCAAAATCTCCTCCGCAAGGTTGCGAGGGCTTTCGTCGCCTTGCGCGATCTTGAATCGAAGCGTGCGTGGAACATACATACCCGGGAATGTGGAGTAGTAGGGGACGCTTCCTTTTGTGTAGAGCACGTGATTGCGATCATCGAGACTCAGCAGCGTCCCTCGCAGCGGTGGATAGCTTCCTTCCCGAAACAGTCGAGTGAAGCTCTTTTCGACTACAAGAAAATCAGCCGTGTCGAGCCGCTGGTCTTCGACTGCTTGATTGAATCCTAATAACTCCTCCGCGCTGTAGTTAGAGCTTTTGTGCAAAACCAAACGTGCAGGCGAGTGCTTGTGCTCCCGTCGATACTCTGTGAGAGCGTGAGCGATCAAGGTGAATGCATCCTCACTAGATAAATGCGGAATCGGATCGTCCTTCTTCAAAGCTACCGGCTTGCCACGTACGATGACACCTTCCCCTCGTTCGTCATAGACCTGAGCCATGCTGGTCATGAGGTTAACTTTGTCCAAAGAACGATAGAAGTTGATGCCGACGAAGCATGTCTTCAGGTCATTCGAGTTGCGCACGATCCGCCAAGGCCGATAGTTGGCCTTGTAATACAAGGCGATATGCAGGTTCCATGCGCGAGTTGCTTCGTCTTGCAGTTTTCGTTTTCCTTCGAGCTTGTCTGCTATCGCTTTCGCGTTGGGGTCATAGGTGGTTGGCAGAACGATTTGGATTGGTTGACCAAACTTCATAGCGGCCGCCTTCAACATATGGTGAAGATCAAGGTCGGACCCATATGCCAGCTCTTCTCTTTCACCTTGATGCACCTCTTTGGCCTCGGCATTCTCACCATCGTCTTCGTCGTCATCCAGCCCAACGAGCTCATAAGGCAGCGCGACCAGTACGACAGCAGGTCGAATTTCTTCCGACAACGCTCTGACTTCATTGGACAGGAGCTCCACACCGCGAATCAACGCACCGTAGTGCGAGTGATTGGATATTTCGCGTAGTTCTCGAGGCGGAATGACGCGACACGATGCTTCGTCAATCTCGAAGGAAGCTTGAAATGGCGAGTGATCTCCGAAGCCGGGAAAGTCTGGAAAAAGGTTGGGTTGTCGACTTTTCTTCGCATCAACACCAGTTGCACATCGCTCAAGCCAGCGGCGAAGGCCATCTATGGTTTGCTGAGTACCAACGATTCCTATCCGAATTCGACGCACGTCATCGTCCACAGTATCAAGTGGACCGTACATCTTTAGGCCTTGCCGAATGTCCACGTGACGGCCGCGTCGACCAAACTCGAGTTCTGGCTCTTCAAGAAAATCTAATTTCATGCTTCTAAAAAAAGCCTAGGGGAAGTTCATTGCTGGCAAGTGCCACTTCTTCGTCTCCTGCGGTCCAGATAGCGTCGTCTATACCGCGATCCGACTGGAATGTAAGTGGTTCTCCGAAGCTGAGGTGTGGATACGGTTCAGCAAAAAGGTCTGTTGGTGGGTTCAGTACTTCGGCCCACATTCCCAACTGGCCAAGCACTGCGTTGTTACGCTCGAGGCGCTTGATGCCAGTTGTCCATTCGGCAGCGTACTTGCTTGGCCTAATTGCATCAGGGCCCGTGAAGATGTAAGTTGGGCTGACCTCCAGATACCAAGCATTGCCGTATCTGACAAACTGGGCGTTCATAGCAGAGTGTCTGTGGCCCATGATGTGGCCCTTCTTCTTGTTCACCAAGACCTTCACGACTTCGCGCGCGGTGGGTCTCTTCTGTCCTTGATAACTTAGTGTGGTTGGGTTACCAGCCTCTTGCACTGGAAAAAAGTAAACATTGGAACTCTTGTCAAACAATACTCTGCCTGGCGAAGATCGGAGGAACTGACGCAAGCAGCTGTTCAGTAGCCAGACGAACTCGCGCTGAGCCACGGGGTCGTTTGATGCAGACCACTGTTCGACAGGGAAGTCTTCGACCGTTCCTCGGTCGCAGAGGAAAGAGTACTGAGGATCAGTCAGGTCGCGTACCGTCAAGACTTGCTTACTGCGGACCACGTTTTCGAAAGTTATCGCCCGTCCTTTAAGGGCTTGTCCCATCGCTTTGGGCTGATGGTATGGCGTCTCCGCCAGGAACAGCCGGGATGGCAGAGATTTAACCGGAATCAGGTTGCTGACGAGCCGTTCCTGTCGCCGCAACGCCATACCTCTGGCGCCTTGGGCCTGGGTTCGCACAAGCTCAGCAAGTCCCGCCGCCGCGCTGTCATCAAGTCGATCGTGGCTCTTGACGAAATGGAATTTGCGCTCTCGGACCTGCCCGGAAGGATCGCGAACAGGGAGCCAATAAACTTCGTTAGTGCGTGGCCTCGACACGACAAGGATCACCGGGACGTTGTGCTGCAGCCAGTAGTCCACATCGCGCTGATTCACCCGATAATCAAATCCTTCGTCGGTCTCTCCTTCAAAGTTAGAGACGGCCTTGCTTTGAACTTTTAGCAATAAACCTGAAACCACGCCTGAGGCTGCGTCGCGGATTTCAATCTCACCATCAATGCCCGTGTCGTGCTGCGATGTTGGACGCCAAACGTATCCCATCCTGGACACGGCGAGGCTGATGAGGGAGGTTCCTTGTTCGCCAAGCAGTTGTTGCTCCGTCAGCTTCTTATCTGACATCCTCTTGTCGTCTCCCTGTGTGATCCTGCGGACAGACCGCCCTAACAAGTGGGTAGGGCCACGTGTGCAGGAAATAGCTATAGGGTCACTCTACCGCATAACGGAGCAATAGCGCCTATGCAGAATTGCTCTCAGGTTGCTCCGTCATTTGAAGACCCGTAGGCCAGACTGAGCATGTGCCGCCATGCGTAGCTGCCCAGCCGACTTTCCTTGGCGCCTGTGCCGCGTACCCTGGCCGTCACGCCGTCACGCCGTCACGCCGTCACGTGTCTTGCCTTGTTCCATCTGAGCGGCTGCGGAAATGTTCGCACCCATTTCTCCAGCCTCTGTCACAGCATCCTCACGCTAAACGTCTTGCGCGCAGGAGGCCGATATCGGCCTCCACCCAACATTCAACGTAAAGGAACTGCTGTATGAATCGCGCTGTCTGGTTCAACGTATCGCCCGAGGGGGCCAAGGCCGTGGGGACGCTGCACCACTTCGTCACCCGGGACGCGGGCCTGCCCAGCTTGCTGACGCACCTGGTCTTCCTGCGCGTGTCGCAGATCAACGGGTGCGCGCACTGCATTGACATCCACACGCGCGACCTGCTGGCCGAAGGCATGTCGGTGGAGAAGGTGGTGCTGGTTCCTGTGTGGCATGAAGCGGCGTATCTGTTCTCCGAGCAGGAGCGCGCCGCGCTGGCCTGGGCCGAGGAGGTGACGCGCGTGAGCGAGACCCATGCCTCCGATGAGGCCTATGCGGCCGCACTGGCCGTGTTTGGTGAGAAGGACCTGGTGGACTTGACGCTCACGATTGCCACCATGAATGCCATCAACCGCATGGGTGTCAGCTTTCGCATGAAGCCTCGCGCCAAGGCGTAAAAAGAAAAAAGGGAAGCCCCGCTTGCGCCGGGCTTCCCGCTTTTCAAGCGCTGATCACTTGCAGCTGAAACTGCTCGCACTCTCCACATCCCCTGTGCCGTTGTAGCGTGCCACCTTCGGGTACACACAGAGCGGCCGCGTGCGGTTGGCAGACCAGCTGGCGGGCAGCTCGGCATTCACCACCTTGGCCCCCGCGCCGCGCGCGTTCGCCGTCACGCTGTCGGGCGCCTTGCCCTGTTCCACCCACGCCACCAGCGGGGCCAGCATGTCGAACTGGTCGGTGGCGGGGCCGCCGGAGCAGTGGTTCATTCCGGGCACCAGGTACAGGCGGGCAAAGTCGTCGGCCTTGCCGCCGTGGTTTGCCTGCACGCGGTCCATCCAGTTCGCGGTGTCGATGGGCGAGAACACGCCGTCGGCCACGCCGTGGTGGACCATCATCTTGGCGCCCCGGTTGCGCAGGGCGCTCAGGTCAGCCGCGTTGGGGGGCGTCATGTACGACCAGGATGACTCGGTGTAGACCGGCGTGGTGGCGAACATCTTGGGGTAGTCCGTCTCCATGCTGAAGTTCAGCGCGTACTGCAGGCCGGTGGTGGCCTTGAAGGCGTCCAGGGTGGAGGGCGGGGTGGTGAACAAGAAGGCCACGGCACCCGCGTCGCGCGTGGTGGGGGCGTTGAAGTGCCAGAACGCAAAATTGCTGCCTGCCACGCCGGGGTCGAACCAGGTGCCGGTGTACAGGGCTTCGCCCTTGCTGTTTTTGGGCCCGGCGAAGATGCTGGCCAGCACGTTCTTTTGCTCGGCAGAGATGCACGATCCATCCCGCGCAGTATTGGCAGCGGTACAGGTGGGCACGTCGCGTTGCAGGTTGAATGCGGCCTGGCAGGCCTGCACGTCGTTCACCTGGCCGTCGGTGGCGCCGTCCAGCGCGTCGCAGCGCTCCACGATCTTGCGGCCGATGAGCTGGAATTCGGCGGGGCTCACGGCCTTGGTCAGGTCGGGCTGGCCGTTCGCTCCGGCGGAGGCCAACTTGGCGTATTGCTGGGCCTTCCACAGCTGGGCCGTGGCGGCCTTGGGCAGGCTGAAGCCGGGGTTGCCCGCCAGCACGCCGTCGTACTGGTCGGCATAGCGCGATGCGGCCACCATGGCGTGGCGCCCGCCGTTGGAGCAGCCTGCGATGTACGAGCGGTCGGGGCCCTTGCCGTAGGCGCCTTTGATCAGGTCTTTGGCCATGGGGGTGAGGGTGCCCACGGCCTGGTAGCCATAGTCGCGCCGGGCCTGGGGGTCCAGCCCGAAGAAGGGCGTGGGCGCGCCGTGGCCCGCGTCGGAGCTGAGCACGGCAAAGCCTTGCACCAGGCCGGGGGCCACGGGCGCAGCGCCGCTCACCGCGCCGAGCGCGGTCACCACGCTGCCGTCCAGCCCGCCGTTGGCCTGGTGCAGAAAGCGGCCGTTCCAGTTGACGGGCAGGCGGATCTCAAAACCGATGGCATAGCTGGCGCCGTCCACGGGGCCGGTGCGCTCTTTCATCTTGCCCTTGACCAGGCAGTGCGCGGGCGCCTGCGTGGTGTTGCCCTGCAGGGTGATCGGGCCCTCGGCCACCATCTCTGCCGAGGTGATGCGCGTGTCGGGCAGCGCGAGGCTCTGGGCCAGCGTGGTGCAGTTTTTCAGCGTGGCGGGTGTGGCGGCGCCGAGCTGCGGTGGGGGCGTGGTGCGCGGTGCGCTGGCGCAACCTGCCAGCAGCGTGGCGGTGCCGACCAGGGCCATGGTCAGGGCCGACAGGGGGAGGGGGCGCGGGAGGAGGTGTGGCATGCGGGTCTCCTAAGGGTGGAGGGTGTGCCCCCGCGCTGTGGGCGAGGGGGCACACCCCAAGAAAAAAGGCCCGGGCCGCAGGGGCCAGGGCCTAGGCGCGCTACTTGCAGCTGAAGCTGCTGGCGCTTTCGATGTCACCCGTGCCGTTGTAGCGTGCGACCTGGGGGTAGGGGCACAGGGGGCGGGTGCGGGTGGCCGACCAGCTGGCGGGCACGTCGGCGTTGACGGCTGCGGCGTTGCCCTTGCCGCGCACGCTGGCCAGCACGGTGGCGGGGGCTTCTCCCTTTTCCACCCAGTTCACCAGCGGGGTCAGCATGTCGAACTGGTCAGTGGCGGGGCCGCCGGAGCAGTGGTTCATGCCGGGCACGCGGTAGAAGCGGGCGAAGTTGCTGGCGTCGCCATTGTTGGCGGCGCGCACGCTGTCATACCAGGCGGTGGTGTCGTCGCTGGAGAAGATCGGGTCGCTGGTGCCGTGGTAAACCATCATCTTGGCGCCCCGGTTCTTCATGGCCGACAGGTTGCTGGGGTTGGGCGGTGTCATGAACGACATGGCGCTTTCGGTGTACACGGCGCTGGTGGCGTTCACACGGGCCAGCATGGTGTCCACGTTGCCGGTCAGGGCGAACACGGGGCCGTTGAAGGTGGCGGGGTCCTCGGGTGGCACCGACCAGATCAGGCCCACGCCGCCCGAGTCCAGCACCAGCGGTGCCGTGAACTCCCAGAAGCCATAGCCTGCGCCTGCCAGCCCTGCGTCGTAGGGGAAGCTGGTGTAGATCTTGTTGCCCGCGCTGGTGGTGGGGCCGCTGAAGATCTTGGCAATGCCTGCCTTCTGGTCGGCAGACAGGCAGGTGCCGTCGCGGCCGCCGCTGCAGGTGGGCACGTCGCGTTGCAGGTTGAAAGCGGCCTGGCAGGCGCCGGTGTCCTGCACCAGCCCGTCGGTGCTGCCATCCAGCGCATCGCACTTGGCCAGCACGGCGTTGGAGACCAGCGCGCGCTCGGCCGTGGTGAAGCCGGTGGACAGGTCGCCAGGCGTGCTGGCCAGCGACGCATAGATCTTGCCGCTGGCAATGTTGGCGATGGCCGCCTTGGGCAGGTTGAAGCCGGGGTTGCCCACCAGGTAGCCGTCGTACTGGTCGGCAAACCGCGACGCGGCCACCATGGTGTGGCGCCCGCCGTTGGAGCAGCCGCCAAAGTACGAACGGTCGGGGCCCTTGCCATAGGCGGTCTGGATGGCGCTCTTGGCCATGGGGGTGAGTTTGGCCACGGCCTGGTAGCCGTAGTCCAGCCGTGCCTGCGGGTCGATGCCGAAGTTGGGGCCCATGGCGGCTTCGTGGCCCGCGTCGGAGCTGATGACGGCAAAGCCCATGTTCAAGGCGTTGTTCAAACCCGCCCCGCCGTTGACAGCGCCCGTGGCTGCAACGATGTTGCCGTCGATGCCCCCATTGCCCTGGTAGAAGAAGCGGCCGTTCCAGGTATTGGGCAGGCGCATTTCAAAACCGATTGCGTAGCTCTTGCCGTCCACCGAGCTCACACGCTGGTGCATCTTGCCGGTGATCTGGCAGTGCGCGCGCACTGCCGTGCCTGCGACGGTCAGCGTGCCTTCTGCAATCGGGTTGGCGGCGGTGATGGTGGTGTTGGGGAAGTTGATGCGCGTCGCCAGCTCACTGCACGACTGCAAGGCGCCCGGTGTGGCGGCTGCCAGCTGGGGCAATCCGGGTTCGGACGATCCGCCGCAGGCGACAAGCAGTGCGGCGGGCAACGCTGCCATGGCCGCTAGGGTCGCCCGAGAGGCTCGGGACTGGGGGTGTGCACGCATTCCTGACTTTTTTCTTCTGAAGTTCATGCTGTTGTCTCCGGTTTTTCGAGGCGCAAGGAATCCCGCAGCGCGGCCTCAACACGCTGTGGGAGGGAGATCGTTCAGATGGGTTCTGCTACTATTTCTGTAGCTATAGGTGCTTGTCCATCAGGCGGTAGCGGCCATTTTTGGCTTGATTTCCAGTGCCTGTGCAATGCGCTGGCGCAGCATGGCCGCGCGCATCTCAAACTCGGGCAGCACCCACTGGGCCAGTGCCTGGGCCGGGGTGCTCCAGCGCTCATCCTGGGCCACGGCGCTGATCTCGCCCCAGGCCCAGTCCAGCAGCACCAGCGCCACGGCGCGCAGGTAGTCGTCGGCCACCCAGTAGGGCAACTCGGCGTCGGACTGGGCGGCAATCGCCAGCGTCTGTGTGATCTCCACCAGCGCATGGCGGCGTGCGCTGGCCGCAGGGCTGGGCGCTGTGCCGGGCAGTGTGGTCAGCAGCGCCGCCAGGCCCTGGCCGCCATCGGCCAGCACCTTGCGCACCAGCAGGTCAATCGCCTGGATCTCGTTGGTGCCCTCGTAGATCATCGCCACGCGCGCATCGCGCACGATCTGCTCGATGCCCCATTCGCGCACATAGCCGTGGCCGCCAAACACCTGCAGGCAGGCGCTGGCGCCGTGGAAGCCCTGTTCTGTGAGCGCGGCCTTGAGCACGGGCGTGACCAGTGCACACCAGCGCTGGGCGGCGGCGCGCTCGCCCGCGTCGGTGCTGTGTTTGGCCACATCGAGCTGCAGTGCCGTGTGGTAGGCCAGCACACGGCCGCCGTCGATCCAGGCGCGCTGGGTTTGCAGCGTGCGGCGGATGGCGGGGTGGTCCTGGATGAGGCTGGTGTCTTTGGCGCCGGGCGCGCGCATCTGGCGGCGCTCTGCCGCATAGGCGCTGGCCTTTTGCCAGGCGGCTTCGAGCAGGCCGATGCCCTGCAGGCCCACGTGCAGGCGGGCGGCGTTCATCATCACGAACATGGCGTTGAGGCCCTTGTTCGGCTCGCCCACCAGCCAGCCGGTGGCGTCGTCAAAGCGCATCACGCAGGTGGGGCTGCCGTGCAGGCCCATTTTTTCTTCAATGCGCTCGCACACCACGGCGTTGCGCTTTCCGTCCGGCAAGACCTTGGGCACCAGGAACAGCGACAACCCCTTGGGGCCCGCCGGTGCATCGGGCAAACGTGCCAGCACCAGCTGCACGATGTTGTCGGTGAGGTCGTGTTCACCGCCCGAGATAAAAATCTTGCTGCCGTTCACCCGCGCGCTGCCGTCGGGCTGCAGCACGGCGCGTGTGCGTACCAGGCCCAGGTCGCTGCCCGCGTGGGCTTCGGTCAGGCACATGGTGGCCAGCCATTCGCCGGTGGCGACCTTCTCCAGGTACTGCGCCTTGAGTTCGTCGCTGGCGTGGTGCTTGATGCATTCGTACGCGCCATGCAGCAGGCCGGGCGCCATGGTCCAGCCATGGTTGGCACCGGCCAGCCATTCAAACAGCACACACTCCAGCACCGCAGGCAGGCCCTGGCCGCCGTCCTCGGGCGCGCACGACAGCGACGGCCAGCCCGCCTGCCAGAAGGCCTGGTAGGCATCGCGAAATCCTGCGGGCGTGTGCACTTTGCCTGCGTCAAACCGGCAGCCTTCCTCATCGCCCGTGCGCTGCAACGGGGCGATGGCGCTGTCCACAAACTTGGCGGCCTCGTCCAACACCTGCGCAGCCAGCTCGCCATCGGTGTCGGCAAACGGCGCCAGCGCCTGCCAGCGGCTGGGCGCCTGCAACACGTGGGTCAGCAGATGCTGGATGTCGGCAAGGGCTTGGCGTGCTTGCATTAAATGCTCACTATTTGATAGCTATTGGCGCTTGATAGATAAGCGCTGGAGGCCGTTTTCTTCTGAATTTCGTCGGCACGAGCCTGGTGGCTGCTTGCGCCTTGGCTTCGACAGGCTCAGCCCGAACGGGTGGGGTGTGGGGGTTGCGCCCGCCACCTGTCGATACCGGCGCGCCCCCAGGCGAGGGCCACCGCGCAAGGGCCGCCCCGCCGCGCTGGTGGCGTCCCCCCCAAGGGGGGAAGCGGCGAAGCCGCTCAGGGGGGATTCACAACCTTCAAGAATCTGCGGTGAAACCAATCTTCTTGATCAGCGGGCCCCAGGTGTCGTACTCGGCCTTCTGCCAGCGCGCTTGTTCCTCGGGCGTGGAGCCGTGGGGCATCAGACCCACGATGGCCAGGCTGTCGATGACCGACTTTTCCTTCAGCGCAGCGTTGATGGCGGCGTTGGCAGCGGCAATCACCGGCTTGGGCGTGGCGGCCGGGGCGTAGAAGCCAAACCATTCTTCGGTGGTCAGCTCAGGGAAGCCCTGTTCGGCAAACGTGGGCACATCCGGCACGTAGATGGAGCGCTTGGGACCCGAGGTGGCCAGGATGCGCAGCTTGCCGGCCTTGTAGTTGGCGATGAAGTCGCCGTGCGGCGTGACCATGGCCGCCACCTGGCCGCCTACCACGTCCGTCACGCCAGGGATGGAGCCACGGTAGGGCACGTGGCGCAGGTCCACACCGCTGTTGATCCCCAGCAGCGCGCCCAGGAAGTGGGGCGTGGAGCCTGCACCGGGCGAGCCGTAGCTGGCGTCCTTGGGGTTGGCCTTGGCCCAGGCCAGGAAGTCCTTCACGTTCTTCACGCTGGCGGGCACCATGGGGCCCACGGCCAGGCCGTGGTGCATGATGGCTGCGATCGACACGGGCGCGAAGTCCTTGTCGGTGTAGTTCATCTTGCTGTAGATGTGCGGGTAGTTGGCCAGGGCCGACACCTGCGCCACGGCCAGCACCGAGCCGTCTGCGGGCGCAGCTTTGAGCGTCTCCAGCGCAATGCGGCCGCCCGCGCCGGGCTTGTTTTCCACCACGCCAGGGTTCTTGCTGAACGCGCTGCCAGCCCACTTCTCGGCCACGCGGCGCGCCACGGTGTCGCCCGAGCTGCCGGCGGGGAAGCCGAAGTACACCTTCACCTGGTCCACCTGGGCATGGGCGGCAAAGGGGTGGAAGGCGCCCAGCGCGGCGCTGGCGCCAAGGGCCTGAACAAATTGACGGCGGGTGGTGGTCATGCTGATGTCTCCTGGTGTGTGTCTGACGGAAATCTCGGGGGTCAAGCTGGAGCGCTTTCGCGCCCTCTTGTTATTTACTGATGTGTGGCGCTTATCGTTTACCGGGGCGCCATGCGCAGGGCGCCGTCCAGGCGAATGACTTCGCCGTTCAGGTGGCCGTTGGTCACGATATGGCAAGCCAGCTCGGCAAACTCTTCGGGTTTGCCCAGGCGTGGCGGGAAGGGGATGCTGGCCGCCAGCGACTGTTGCACGGCCTCGGGCAGCTCTTTCATCAGCGGTGTGGCAAACAGGCCGGGCGCTACGGTGCACACGCGGATGGCGTGCTGCGCCAGGTCGCGCGCCATGGGCAGCGTCATGCCGGCCAGACCCGCCTTGGAGGCGCTGTAGGCCTGCTGGCCCACCTGGCCATCAAAGGCAGCCACCGATGCGGTGAACATCATCACGCCACGCTCGCCGTTGTCCAGCACAGGCAGCTTGCTGCAGGCGGCAGCAAACAGGCGGCTCACGTTGTAGCTGCCGATGAGGTTGATGTTGATGACGCGCACAAAGTCTTCCAGCGGCGCGGCGCTGCCGTCGCGCTGCACCACGCGCTTGGCACTGCCAATGCCGGCCACGTTCATGAGGATGCGGGCGGGGCCATGGGCGGCGGCAGCCTTTTCCAGCGCAGCGGTCACGCTGGCGGCGTCGGTGATGTCGCAGGGGCAGGCAACGCCGCCAATGTCTGCGGCAACCTTTTCTGCCAGCTCGGCATTGCGGTCGAGCACGGCCACCTTGGCGCCCAGGCGGGCCAGTTCGCGTGCGGTGGCCTCGCCGAGGCCCGATGCGCCGCCGGTCACGAGGGCGGCTTGTCCTTGAATCTGCATGGTGGTGTCCTTGGGTAGTCGTTCAGTTCAGGTCAATTCATTTCTGGTGCACGAGGGTGAACGGCAACTTGCCTTCGTGCATGGCTTCCACCAGGTTGGCGCGGTGTTTGAGCACGGCGCGCTGGTTGATGGAGCCCTTGTCGGTGATCTCGCCCTTGTCCAGCGAGGGCGGCTCGGCCATCAGGTGCATGCGGGCCACACGCGTGGCACTGCCCGTGGCTTGTGCGGCCAGCTGGTTGATCACCTGCTGAAAGTGCTGCTGCACGGGCGCGCTCTCCAGCACCTGTGGCAGGCTGGCGTCGCTGGGCAGGCCCGCCAGCGTGCGGATGTGGGGCGTGGGGATCAGCAGCGCGCCCACTTCCTTGAGGTTGATGCCGGTGATGACGGCGTCCTGCACATAGGGTGCGCAGGCCGCGATGATCTTGGCGCGCATGGGGCCCACGCTCACGAAGGTGCCGGTGCTGAGCTTGAAGTCTTCGGCAATGCGGCCGTCGAACTTCAGGCCCTTGTTGTGGTCGGCCTCGTCGATCCACTTCACGGCGTCGCCGGAGCAGTAGAAACCTTCTTCGTCGAACGCCTCGTGCGTGGCCTCGGCGTTGCGCCAGTAGCCCTGCGTGATGTTGGGGCCGCGATAACGCACCTCGACCTTGCCATCAATCGGCACCAGCTTCAGCTCCAGCCCCGGCGTGGGCACGCCGATGTCGCCTGCCTGCACGTTGGGGCTGTTCACGGCCACGCAGAAGGGGCAGCCCTCGGTCATGCCCAGGCCGGTGTTCATCACGATGCGCTCGCCCACCTCCTGCTCGGCCACTTCAAAGAGGGCATCCCAGATGGGTTGCGAGAGTGCGGCAGCGGCAAAGAAGAACATCTTCACGCGGCTGAGCAGGTTCTTGCGCAGCTGCGCGTCGGTCTTCATGGTGTGCGCCAGCACCTCGAAGCCCGTGGGCACGTTGAAGTACACCGTGGGCGCGATCTCGCGCAGGTTGCGGATGGTCTCGGCCATGCCCGCGGGCGTGGGGCGGCCTTCGTCCAGGTACAGCGTGCCGCCGTTGTAGATGACGATGCCGAAGTTGTGGTTGCCGCCGAAGGTGTGGTTCCACGGCAGCCAGTCCACCAGCACCAGGTCTTCCTCGGCCAGCACGGGCATGGACTGGTTCATCTGCTGCAGGTTGGCGGCCCACATGCCATGCGTGATGATCACGGCCTTGGGCGCCTTGGTGGAGCCCGAGGTGAACATGAATTTGGCGATGCTGTCGCCCGTGATGGCGGCGTGCGCGGCGTCCACGGCGGGCGTGGCCTCGGTGGCCAGCAGTGCGCTGAATGGGGTGGTACTGCGGCCGGGCAGTGTGCCCTCGATCAGCGCCACCTCTACGTCGGCGCCCACCGTGGCGTTGATGGCGGCGGCAAAGCGCTCGCCGCTGCTCGCAAACACCAGGCCGGGCGTGAGGGTGTCGATGGCGTGGCGCAGCTTGTCGTAGTCCTTGCTCACAGTGGAGTAGGCGGCGGACACGGTGCACTGCGGCACGCCCGCCACCAGGCAGCCCAGCGACAGCAGGGCATGCTCCAGATCGTTTTCGCTGAGCATGACCACGGGGCGGTCGGCGCTCAGGTTGCGGTCGAGCAGCGCTTGCGCAATGCGGCGCGCACTGTCCCATGCCTTGCGGTAGCTGATGTGCCGCCAGTCGCCCAGGCTGCCGTCGGCGTTCTTCACACGCTGCGCCATCCAGGTGCGGTCGGGCGTCGTCTGCGCCCAGTGCGCCAGGCGGTCGGTCAGGCGCACGGGGTGGGGCTGCAGGTCTTGCGTGGCGCGCACATAGACCACGCCGTTGTCGCCCTGGCGGGTGGTGACCTCGGTCACGCCAAAGCGCAGCGGCCGGTAGCGGGGGGTGGGGGCGGTTGCCATCATGGGTGCTTTCAAGAACTCACTGGCGCGGGCGGGGGCTCGCATCTTCAGGCCTTCTGGACCTTGGCTGCCTTGCCGTCGAGGAAGGCGCGCACACGGGCCTTGGCTTCGGGCGCGCTCTGGGCGATGGCGGCCATCATGGCTTCGGTCATCAGGCCCTGGTCGGACGGCTGCTCGGCAATGCGGGGCAGCGCGTGCATGAGTGCGTAGTTGGTCAGCGGTGCGTTCTGCGCAATGCGCTGGGCCAGCTCAAAGGCCTTATCGAATGCGGTGCCGGTGGGCACGAGGTATTGGGCAAAACCCACACGCTCGCCGTCCACGGCGTTGTAGACGCGGCCGGTCATCATCATGTCGGTCATGCGGGCCGTGCCGATCAGGCGCGGGATGCGCACCGCACCGCCGCCGCCCACAAAGATGCCGCGCGAGCCTTCGGGCAGTGCGTAGAAGGTGGATTCATCGGCCACGCGGATGTGGCAGGCGCTGGCCAGCTCCAGCCCGCCGCCCACCACCGCGCCGTGCAGCGCGGCCACCACGGGCACGGGGCCGAACTGCACGCGGTCCAGCGCTGCATGCCACATGCGCGAGTGGTGCAGGCCCTGGCCCGCGTCGCGCTCTTTCAGCTCCGAGAGGTCGAGGCCCGAGCAGAAGTGCTCGCCATCGCCATCGATCACGGCGGCGCCCACGCTTGCGGGCAGGTTGTCCATCACGTCGCGCAGCGCCAGGATCAGGCCGTCGTTCAAGGCATTGCGCTTGGCGGGGCGGGTGAGGCGGATGACCGCGATTTCCTCGCGTTCGCCACGGATTTCAAGGGAGATGTCGGAGTTCTTGGTCATGGTGGTGTGAGTGAGTTAGGGAAATTATGGTTATCAAAAATAACTAAAACAAGACCGCAAGGCCGCTCTTTGCTAGGGGGTTTCCCTAGCTTTTCAAGCGACTCATATGGTTATGATAAATAACTAAAATTGGTGCGCAATCCAAGCAAGGACCCTGTCATGAACGCCTTCATCCCCTACGGTATCTACTGGTCGTCCCCGTTTGCCAAGTGGCAGGGCACGCTGGCCAACCTCAACGCGCTGCCGCTGGCCGCTGCGGTGGGCAAGCAGGCGCTCGCCGCGCGCGGGTACGACTTGGCCGCGGTGGACCTGGCGATCCTCGGCATTACCAACCCGCAAAAGGGCAGCTTCTACGGCCTGCCCTGGGTCACCGGCATGATGGGTATCGACCGTGTGGCCGGGCCCACGGTGCAGCAGGCCTGCGCCACCAGTGTGCGCGCGCTGCAGATGGCCGCGCAAGAAGTGGCGTGCGGCACGGCCACCAGCGCGCTGCTGGTGATGGCCGACCGCCAGTCCAATGGCCCGGTGGTCTACTACCCCGACTCCAGCGGCACCGGCGGCTACGGCATCACCGAGCACTGGGTGCCCGACAACATGGGCCACGACCCGTACGCCAAAAATCCCATGCTGCAGACCGGCGAGAACGTGGCCGCGCGCTATGGCATCAGCACCGAAGAGCAGCACGCCCTCAAGCTGCACCGCTACCACCAGTACCAGGAGGCGCTGGCCGACGACCGCGCCTTCCAAAAGCGCTACATGGCCGATGTGCCCGTCACCGACTCTAAGTTCCGCAAGCAGACGGGCACGCTGAGCACCGATGAAGGCATCTTCCCGACCACCGCCGAAGGCCTGGCCAAGCTCAAGCCCGTCAAAGAGGGTGGCACGGTGACCTTCGGCGGTCAGACGCATCCGGCCGACGGCAACGCGGGCGCCATCGTCACCACGCGCGAACGGGCCCGTGCCGTGGCGACCGACCCCGGCATCGAGGTCGAGATCCTGGGCTTTGGTATGGCGCGCGTGGAGGCGGGCTACATGCCCATGGCGCCGTCGCCTGCCGCGTTCAACGCGCTCAAGAACGCGGGCCTTTCCATCAGCGACGTGGCGGCCATCAAGACGCACAACCCCTTTGCCGTGAACGACATCGCCCTGGCGCGCGACACCGGCTTTGCCTGGGAGCGCATGAACAACTACGGTAGCTCCATCATCTGGGGCCACCCGCAGGCGCCCACCGGCATGCGCGCCATCATCGAACTGATCGAAGAGCTGGTGCTGCGCGGCGGCGGCGTGGGCCTGTTCACCGGATGCGCTGCGGGCGACACCGGCTATGCCACCGTGCTGCGCGTGACCGACAGCAAAAACACTTCCAAGGCCTGACCATGACTACCACTTCGACAAGCTCTTTCTCCGCGCCCCTGAACGCCTGGCTGGTAGACGGCGTGCGCACGCCCATGGTCGATTACTGCGGCCCGCTGGGCCATGTGTCGCCCACCGACATGGGTATCAAGGTGGCGCGCGCCGTGCTGGAGCGCAGCGGCGTGCCCGCAGCCGATGTGGGCTCGGTCATCACCGGCTCCATGGCGCAGGCCGATTTCGACGCCTTTGTGCTGCCGCGCCACATTGGCCTGTATGCAGGCGTGCCGCAGGCCGTGCCCGCCATCCTGGTGCAACGCATCTGCGGCACGGGCTTTGAGCTGTTCCGCCAGGCCGCAGACCAGATCGCGCTGGGCTACACCGACGTGGCGCTGGTGGTGGGCACCGAGTCCATGACGCGCAACCCGATTGCGGCCTACACACACCGCACCGGCTTCAAGCTGGGCGCGCCCGTGGAGTTCAAGGACTTCCTGATGGAGGCGTTGATCGACACGGCCGGCCCCGTCACCATGATCGAAACGGCCGAGAACCTAGCCAAGAAGTACGGCATCACGCGCGAAGACGTGGACGCCTACGCATCGCAATCCTTCGCCCGCGCGCTCAAGGCGCAGGTAGATGGCTTTCTGGCGGGCGAGATCGTGCCAGTGACCAGCGAGAAGTTTGAACTGGAAGGCTACGCCACGCGCGGCATCACGCTGCCTCGCAAGGTGGCGCAGCTGGACCGCGACACCCACCCGCGCCCCTCGCCGGTTGAAGCCCTGGCCTCGCTGCGCACGGTCTACCCCGGCGGCGTGCAGACCGCTGGCAACAGCTCGGCCCTGGTGGACGGCGCCGTGGGCGCCGTGGTGGCCAGCGATGCCTATGTGCAGCAGCGTGGCCTCAAGCCCCTGGCGCGCCTGCGCGGTGTGGCCGCTGTGGGCGTGGCGCCCGAGTACATGGGCATCGGCCCGGCCCCGGCCATCCGCGCGCTGCTGGCGCGCACCGGCCTCACGCTGGATGACATCGGCCTGTTCGAAATCAACGAAGCCCAGGGCGCACAGACCCTGGCCGTGGGCCGCGAGCTGGAGCTGGACCTGAACAAGCTCAACGTGAACGGCGGTGCGATTGCCCTGGGCCACCCGTTGGCAGCCACCGGCGTGCGCCTGACGGTGACCCTGGCGCGCGAGCTGCGCCGCCGTGGGCTGCGCTACGGCATCTCCAGCGCCTGTGTGGGCGGCGGTCAGGGCATTGCTCTGCTGATCGAGAACCCCGACGCCTGAACCCTGAATCCACATTTTGCAAAGCACACCATGAAAATCATCACCGCAGCCCAGGCCGGGGCACTCATCCCCGACAACGCCACCATCTTCCTGGGCGGCCTGGCCGTCTCCAGCCTGCCCGAGGAAGTGCTCAAGGGCATCGAGAAAAATTTCCTCGACCACGGCAGTCCGAAGAACGTGACCACCTGGGCCTGCGGCGCTATTGGCAACAGCAAGGACGCGGGCATGGTGCACTTTGCCCACCCCGGCATGATCAAGCGCACCGTGGCGGGCCACTTCGGCCAGACCGGCGCCGAGATGATGAAGATGGTGTTTGACGGCGAGGTGGAGGCCTACAACTTCCCGCAAGGCAGTCTGTCGCACCTCACGCGCCACATTGCCAGCCGCAGCCCCGGGCTGCTGACCAAGGTGGGCCTGGGCACGTTTGTAGACCCGCGCATCGAAGGCGGCAAGCTCAACAGCAAGTCCACCGAAGACCTGGTCAAGCTCGTCGAGTTCAACGGCGAGGAGTGGCTGTTCTACCCCGCGCCCAAGGTCGATGTGGCCATCATCCGCGGCACGCTGGCCGATGAGAACGGCAACATCACGCTCGACAAGGAAGGCGTGCTGCTGGAGCAGATCAACATCGCCCACGCGGCCAAGGCCTGCGGCGGCATCGTGATCGCGCAGGTGGAGCGCATCGTCAAGGCGGGCAGCCTGCACCCCAAGTCGGTCAAGGTGCCGGGCGTGTCGGTGGACTATGTGGTGGTCAGCCAGCCCGAGAACCACATGCAGACCATCACCACGCAGTTCAACGCCGCGCTGTGTGGCGACGTGCGCGTGCCGGTGAACTCGCTGGCGCCCATGGCATTGGATGAACGCAAGGTCATCGCACGCCGCACCGCGCTGGAGCTGAAACCTGGCGCCATCACCAACCTGGGCATCGGTATTCCGGCCGGTGTGCCGTCGGTGGCGGCGGAAGAGGGCGTGGCGGACCAGTTCACGCTGAGCGTGGAAAGTGGCATCACCGGCGGCATTCCCGCGCAGCTGGGCGACTTTGGCACGGCCTACAACGCCGACGCGATCATTGAGCAGTCACTGCAGTTCGACTTCTACGACGGCGGCGGGCTGGACGCGAGCTTCCTGGGCCTGGCGCAGGCCGACAACCACGGCAACGTGAACGTGAGCAAGTTCAACGGCCGACCCGTGGGCTGCGGTGGTTTTGTGAACATCACGCGCTCGACCAAGAACCTGGTGTTCTGCGGCACCTTCACGGCAGGTGGCCTGGAGGTGAAGGTGGCCGACGGCCAGCTCACCATCGTCAAGGAAGGCCGCTCGCGCAAGTTCATCGAGAAGGTCGAGCAGATCACCTTCAACGGGCTGGATGCTGCCCAGCGGGAGCAGAACGTGCTCTTCGTGACCGAACGCGCCGTGTTCCACCTGACCACCGAAGGCCTGGAGCTGACCGAGATCGCGCCCGGCATTGACCTCGAGCGCGACGTGCTGGCGCACATGGGCTTCAAGCCGATCATGCGCAATGTGAAGACCATGGACGCGGGCCTGTTCCACGAAAAGTGGGGCGGGCTGGCGGCGGCCATGGCGGCGAAGTCTGAGGCGGTGGCACAGGCGGCCGCAGGCGAATAAACGGGGCGCAGAAGCCGCCCGAAGCCGGGCACAAAACCAAAAACCAAGGGGCGCTGGCTGCAGCGCCCCTTGGTTTTGTCAGGCTCCGTCGCGGGTGTAGACCTTTTGCAGCAGGCGGATCAGCGTCTTGCGTTCGGCGGCAGTGAGGCCTGCGGTGGCGTCCACCTCCAGCTGCGCGGCGGTCTGCTCGGCCTGGGCCGTCAGCTCCACACCGGCGGGCGTCAGGTGCAGGCCCATGGCGCGGCCGTCGCTGGGGTGGGGGCGGCGCTCGATCAGGCCGCGCCGCTCCAGCGCAGCCACCAGGCCCACCAGGTTGGGCGGCAACACGCCCAGCGTCACGCACAGCTGGCGCGAGGTCACGCCCGGGTTGTGCGCCACCAGCGACAGCACCGAAAAATCCACCACCTTGAGGCGGTACACCGCCATGCGCTCCATGAACACCTCGATCACGGCCAGCGATGCGCGCCGCGCGTTGTAGCCCACCAGGGTGCGCAGAAAGCCGGTATCCACCGATTCGGGTGCGGGCGCCGGGTTGGCTGGAACCATGGAGGCGGTGGTCTTTTTGGTGGGGCGAACGCTGGACATGGGGTGATTGTGGCGGGGGGTGGGCGCGGGTTGGCAGCAGGTTGCACGGAAATTTGATTCAAATCAGCCGCTAGCGCTTATTTGACGGATATGTATTGCTATAAAAATTATAGTAATTGATGTGTGGCAGGCGACACACACGGTGCAGCATCGGCGCCTGTGGCTCTCAGACGGGGCTGCGCAGCACGCGCCGGTATTGCACGGCCTCGGCCACATGGCCCACTTCGGTCGAGGGTGCACCCGCCAGGTCGGCAATGGTGCGCGCCACCTTCAGCGCACGGTGCGTGCTGCGGGCCGACCAGCCCAGGCGGGCGGCGGCGGTGTTGAGGAATTTGGCGGCGGCATCCTGCAGGTGCAGGTGGGTGTCGATCTCCTGGCCCTGCAGCGCCTGGTTGGTCTTGCCTTGCCGCGCCAGTGCCACGGCGCGGGCCTGCGCCACGCGTTCGCGGATCGCCTCGCTGGCTTCGCCCGCGGGTGCCTGCACCAGCTGGTCGGCGGGCAGGGCGGGCACCTCCACATGCAGGTCAATGCGGTCCAGCAGCGGGCCGCTGAGCTTGGCCTGGTAGCGGTTCACCTGGTCGGGCGTGCAGCGGCACGCGCGCTGGGTGGAGCCCAGGTAGCCGCACGGGCAGGGGTCATGGCCGCAACCATCTGGAACCGGGCGGGGAAATCCGCACGCTGCGCCGCTCTGGAGATGGTGATGTGTCCTGTCTCCAGCGGTTCGCGCAGGGCCTCCAGGGCAGCACGCGGAAACTCGGGCATTAGGTTGCAGGAACTGTCTGTATGTGTTCCCATGCGTTTACCTCCGATAAGGTGCAGTGAACTAGGAGCATTGCATGCGAATCGAATTGATCCGTCCATCTCAGTCTTTCCGTGATGCAGAAGAGGTCGTCGCCCTCGCCGGACTTCCCGAGGATCTTGCTCTCCTGTACTCAATAGACCTGCCAGTGCTTCCCGTCTTACTAGACGATAGCGGTCTGCCTCTGGATCTTCCAAATCAGTTCATCTCGTCCCTTGCTTTACTGAAGTCGAGTGCTACCGGTAAAACGGCTTCCACCTACGCGGAATGTTTGCTTGCTTGGTTGAGGTTCATCGAATCAAAAGACTCTTCACTAGAAGAAGCTACAGAGGAGATGCTATCTACCTTTAGGAACGCACTTGTCAGCACTCAAGGGCAGGGTGGTACGAAGGCATACACAGCAAACACGGTGAATCTTCGTGTGACTGCTGTGGAAGCTTTTCATGCGTGGTTGCATCGAAAAAAACTTCTCATGACTCCGCTTGGTGAATTTGTTTGCACCCGAAATTCGCTGCGGCTGCCGTATTGCGGCGAACGTAGTCAAACAAAGCGTTCATCGGATAGCCTTCGAATCGCCCCAACAGAGTCGACACCCCGCACGCTTGGCTTTGAGGAGCTAGCGCGTCTTTTTGCCATAACTCCCGAGCCATTCAAATTAATGTTTCGGTGGGGATTGGTTACAGGGCTAAGGCGTTTCGAAGTTGCGAACCTTCGCTTAAGTCGACTTATGACGCCGGCACAAATTGCCTCCAGCGGATTGGATCCCGTTCCAATTGACGTCGTTCGAAAAGGTGGCAGAACAGCCACCATTTACGCACCCGCAGCGCTTGTAGAAGAAACCCACTGGTATTGTTTAGTAGACCGACCGGTACCCATAAATGATCAGTATGCGGATTATGTTTTTTTGAGTCAAAGGGGCGCCCCATTTTCCGTCGAAACACTGAGTCGAGCATTTAGAAAATATGCGAATCTTGTAGGAAGTCGTGCAACATTGCATCATTTGCGGCATTCGTTTGCAATTTATTGTTTGGGTTATTTGGAGTCGGTTGAAAGTGCCGGAAAACAAATAAACCCAGTAAAAGTTGTTCAATTTTTACTGGGTCATGCAAACGTGACGACAACTGAAATTTATCTGCGGGCTCTTGAAGTTAGTTCGGATGAGGTCAGAGAAGCACTTAGCTTTCTCTACGGGGCCACCCAATGAAGCCACTAGCAGTTCGCCAGATCCGTACAGGCTATGTACTCGAATTGTGGGTTGGGGAGA
This sequence comes from Acidovorax sp. Leaf73, assembly GCF_916855635.1. NCBI lineage: Bacteria > Pseudomonadati > Pseudomonadota > Betaproteobacteria > Burkholderiales > Comamonadaceae > Acidovorax > Acidovorax sp. Leaf73. The sequence goes on along the minus strand of NZ_CAKASI010000003.1, from coordinate 71,436 downwards.
ATGCCGCTCCTATGTCGATACTCGATTTTCATGCAGCGGGATTCTCAGAAGTTTTAGCTGAAGCAACCGCTAGGTCGTTTGTTGCTTTGCAAGGCGGAAATGCTGTCGAATCTCAAAATGCGAATTGGCGGCTGGTGAGGAGTTTTGGATATTTCTTGTCGAAGGAATATGGATATGTCAAAAAATTCCCCGCAGATTGTTTGAAGCGTTTTGGCAAATATTTGGAAGCGACTGGGACGTCACTGAAAACTACTGGCGCTGCGTACAACGCAGCATATCGAACTCTTAATTGGCTGCTTAGAAATATTCCGGATGTCATCGACAGGAATATTCGGCTCGAGAGAGGCCAGGCAGCATCGCTTGCGAAATCTAGCCCTACGTCAAGGAATAATCCTCCTGATGCCGAAGTACTGGCGCAAATTCTTGCTTGCTGCTATGCAGACATTGAAGCCAGTGAAGCTGCGCGAGTTAAATTTCGCCTATTGCCTTTGAGCGAAGAGCCGATTCTGATCGCAGATGTTCTACGATCTTTGCTTGGAGCGGGAGGTGGAATGCTCGCTACTGCGGAGCAACTCAAACAAGCGCCTAAACAATATAGTCTCAAGAAATCAATCAATGAGTGTGGTGGTTTGCGCGAGATATATTCAAAGTACTACCTGTCGATAGAAGATCTGTTTCCGTACTACTTGGCGATTTTAATTCAAGCCTCAGCGAATCCTCAGTCTTTGAGACTTGCGGAAATGGATTGCATCATGCCTGTTCCATTCCGAGACGATTTGGAGCGTTTTGTTTGGTTAAAGCAGAGGTCGCGGAGATTGCAAATTCCCGAGTTTCATAAAGATAAAAAGTGGTCAGCGCCAAATATTGCAAGAATGCTATTGGATAAAAATTTTGAGCTGCGACACTTGGCGGTCCCTGCGTATAGTGATGCATTATTCATTTGCAGAACTGTAAGTATGAAGGTGACAGTTCCAAGTTGGCAGGAAATGCATAATTGTTTAATAGCATTTCGCAAGAAGCACAATCTTCCACACTTTGATCTAGGTGATCTCCGGCGCTCCGGCGCCATACTTCACCACAAAGCAGGACGCAGCATTGCAAGTGCTCAGCAACGGCTTCAACATAAAAGCCCTAAGGTCACTCAAAATTACACCTCGCTTAGTGATAGAACCATAGACCATCAGTCGCAGATCAGGAAATTTCAGGGAATAATGATCCAGGAGACGCAGAGGTTCAATTCGGGCGAAAAGGCGGTGACCCAAAAATATGCGAATTCTTGTTCGAGTGCCGAAACATTATTTGGTTTTGGATGTAAGGATCCCCTCGCAGGAATTGCGGAGGGTAGCCGACCTGGAGTTGCATGTCCGAAATTCAATCAGTGCTCCGGCTGTTCTGGGGCCATTGTGGTAGTGGATGATCCAGTTTGCGTCGCAAAGCTAGTGGCGGCATCTCGACACCTTGCTGCTGAGCGTGATCGTGCTGTGAAGGAGGGGTGGAGCAAAAGGTTTGACGTACTTTATCAAGCAACGATGGACATTCTCAGAAATAACATCTTGCCCGCAGTCTCGAAGCCAGTGCTGAATAAAGCTATGGCGATACGAGTACCGCCACTGCCGCGGTTGGAGTAAGAAATGGGATCGGTGCTTATATCAGAAGGTAAATACGTTTGGAGTTTGAGTAGTCACGCTTTGTACGCCTCCGAAATTGTTGAGATCAGTTGGTTAAATTTCTTGCCGGATGGGGTCGGTACAAAACATCAAAGATCTCGATTGATTGAAGTCGGTAAGTTGTTCTTGAAGGACTATATAGAGCATCCGTCAACCAAGTGGCGTGCAGGTGTAAGTGCTCAATCGATAAATAATAAGTATAAACATCTTCGTGTTTTTTTCCATTGGATGATGGGTCGGGGTGTTTTCCGATTATCTGAGCTATCGCCGGATGATGCCATTGATTTTTTGGCGTCTAGGTCGGCGCGACACTCAAATGAAAATCCTTCAACGGCAACTATTGCGTATTATTTGGACATGCTGCGAAGGCTCTCGAGAATCAGAGAGGATTGTTCATCGGGTCTTCGATTTGATATCGCAGACTATGAAGAAGAAATCTGGAGAAAGTGTCCATCGCGAGAAAATCGACCTTGGGTTGCAATAGATGAGGATGCTGCCTTGGCTCTTATCGCTGATTCGCTGGAGTGGATTGAAAAATATGGTGCATTCTGCGTGAGCACCGCCAAGGATATATATGATGCGCATAGCCGCTGGATAGGGAAGACAAGGGGTCAGAAAGCTAAAGCACAAACGGTGCTCTATTCTGATATTTGTAAAAGAAAGGAATTTCAAGAAATTTCTCAAAAACTTGACGTTCCTTGTAATGGCTTTGGCATCGCTGCGGCATTCACGGCGTCAGTTGGGGCTGCGATCAACGTACTGTTATTTACTGTCGGACTTCGTGCCGCTGAGCTTGTGCGCCTTGACTGCGGCTGTGTGCGGGTCCGCAGTGACGAAAAATCGTCAGGAGATGCTCATGTAATCGTAGGAATAGCAGCGAAAAAAAATGGAGCTCTTCGTGAGTGGGCTGTCGCAGATCCGATTCCGACTGTCATCGAATGGATTGAGAACTTACATCAGGTGGCTCGTCAGGCTACAGGAAACGAAGCACTCTTTGTGCTTAGGAGCAGCGGAGCCGCAATTCCTTTGCCAGGCAGGAGGTTGGGACGGATGACGTCCGTGTCCCCTGTCACTGCCATGAGGGCTTTTGCAGACGCCAAGTTCAGAGCACATAGGCCTAAGGTGCGGAATTTGCACCCACATGCAGCAAGAAAAACCTTTGCGGCTTTCACAGTGCGTCGCGATAAGGCGATGCTGGAGTCTTTGTCTCTGCATTTTGGTCACGCTTACCGTGCATTCACAGATGGCGCCTATGTAAACAATTTAGATCTACATAAACTTCTTGAAGAAGCTGACCGGCTGGAACTTGCCCAAGCGCTTACAAATTTACTCTCCGCAAAATATCTATCCGGCCGTGCAGCAGGACATGTAGAAAATTTTAGGGCTTCTAGCAATAGATTTCGTGGAAAACTAATGATGAAGAGGAAAGTGGAAGAGTTGATCGCGAGTGGTGTCCGTATTGCCCCATGCAACTGGGGCTATTGTCTATATGCCCAATCGACATCAGCATGCCACGGTGACCGGAATGGTCCAAATGAGCTGGAACGATCGCCTCATATTTGTGGTGGATGCTCAAATTTTGTTGTAACGGAGAAACATGCGATTTGGTGGAATGAGAGAGCAAAGCAAGACCAAAATTTTCTCAAAAACAAATATGTACCCGATCAAACAAAGAAAATGGTAGAGCAGCGGCTGGAGGGAACGCATCAAATCTTACACGGGCTAGTTAAAGTCTTCCATGAAAGAAAGTAGTAAAACACTAAACGTGGCTGAAAGAATTGGGGCTGTAATTGCTTTGCACAAATCCCAGTATCCTGGGGTGCCTCTTTCAATCAACTCATTGGCAAAGCAAGCGGGCGTGAGCCGATCGAATTTATACACATCGCATGCCGAAGTGGTAGCGTCCCTAAAGCGCCACAAGTCTGATGCTTCTGCCGCGAAGCCGGCGAAAAATTTTACAAAAATAATTGATGAGCTTGAACGAGAATTGAAGCTTTTAAAGAAGACGAACAAAGCTCTGTTGTTGCTAAATGGAGCTTTGAGGACTCGGATAGGCGAATTAGATCGCCGCTTAAAAGATATTGGTCAGCAGTCAGGAAAGAGACGATAGAAGAAAATGATTGGGCGATCTAGTCACAGAGATTCGGCGGGTTATGTGCTGTTTGATAAATTTCTAAAAAGCTTTTTTGAGCCGTTCCGTGGCAAAGTGAATTCGGTAGAAATTTATTAACGCGGAAAAGTACCATCAACTCCGTACAAGAGTGCGAAGTTATTTTAATCTGTTCGAACACTTGCGGAAAGATTGGTTGTGCTCGAATGCCTAACCAAATAATTGAATTCTATTTTTGTACGAGTCGTGAAGAACAAGTTCGGTTATTCCAACACCGGAGATGACGGTCGGAAGCCCGTTGCAAGATAATAGAAAACGACCAATGATGGTTCTGTGTGTGCCACATGATATGTAATATTTTCCGTTAACTAAATAGAAGCTCCAGTTGCTCTTCTTTTGAGTGCTGAGATAGTAATCAGGGTTGCTGGACATTTCAAGAAGGCCTCCATGAATACGCTTGAGTCGCCCGGACGGTCGACCCGGAGGATTGCCAAGGAGTTCGAGCCAAGAACTTCCATAGTAGTCGGGATGTTCCGTTCCTGCTACCTGAGACAGATCCACGGTTCCCATACTTCGGTGAATACGCTCAGCCACTTGTTCTCGAAGCTCAAATTCGGCGAACCGTTCAAGCCGCTTGTGGGCAAACGTAGGTATTGATGACTCAATAAGTGTTCCTAGATCGGTGTTCATGGTTCAATAAAAGACTACATTTGCGAACTGATGCATTAATTAAGTCTAGCAACCTTACTCTCTTCGTCGAGTCTACCCAGACATGTGCACAATCGTTCCGCTTGTTGCTTGAGAGTGAAAGACTTTGGGCTTTATTGGTGTTTACTGGTCTTTTGTACGCGTTTCCTCTCGATTGACGCCGCATTTCTGGGAACGCTTAAAAACCCACAACGAAGGTGGCAAATGAAGCCAGAATCTCTCGAAAAACTCCGGAAAATTATTGAAGCAGAAGTACCCACACCCAGGCGGCAAATGGTCTACAAGGATCATTTCGCAGTAGGCTGCTTCCTATACGCTCAGGGACACAAGGCTGCAGGCGAAAAAATGATTCGCGAACTGTTGAATGAGCTTGGATACGAGGGGCGCAAGGCCTACTTCCACAGCTTGCTAGCCAGTCTTACAGGCAATGAGGAAGCGTACGCTCTTGAAATCCAAGCACACGCTGAAATCAATTCTCTTGTCTGGGCATTGTGAGCATGATGCGAAATGTCTTTTTATTCAGAAGCGATTTGGCCTTAACACCATCTCTGAAAATTTGCGCATTCCGGTGATGATGACCAGTAAGCCCGGCAACATGAACACCTGCAGCAGGTATCCTCCGCCAATGGTCGCAAGCGGCCAGAAGCGGGCATTGGAGAGTGGGCGATGAAACCTGGAGACAACGAATCGTGGAGGCTTTGGGGTGGACGTTGGCCCTTACAGTTGCATCCATGGCACTGGCCCACCTGTCGCCAGTGGGGCTTGGCTGTTGGTGGACGGGGCTACCCAAACGCCCTTTGACCTACGACCGCCGAACTCCAACTCGCCTGCCACGCCTATCTCCTCAAGAAGCTCTTCGAGCCGCATTTCTCGGTGAATGCCGTTAAGCACGGCCCTGCGGAACACCTTGCGCGACATATGCTTGAACGCAACAACGCTGTCGGACGAGCCACCTGGCTTGGGTTTGGCCGAAGCAATGCTTCAAGACACTAACGTCTTCAGGGTGTGGTTTGGCACCTTAGAGTTGGCCGACTTTAAGCGGCTTATCTCTGCCCATTTTCGCACCCCGATGGGTGTTGCCAGGTTCAGTTTCCGTTGTATCCGTGTAGCCGAGACAGCAAGACCCGCTTCCAGTGGGCCTCGCGCGCCAACACCTCTTCTGGCTTTGTGTGGGTGTCGGCAATCTCCAGCACTGAAAAGTGGAAGCTCTCGGCTCTTGCCGGGCCGGCTTCTTTTATAAGCTGTCGAAGCCTCACGTTGTCGCCATGCCCGCCCAGGTATGCGCACCAGCGCGACCAGAAGCCGCCCTCACCCGTTGCGCTGCCCACATATAGCTTGCCGTCCTTGTGGTCCGATATCAGGTAGACGCCAGCAACACTCTCCAGTGCTGCGCGCCATGAAGGAATGGCTTGGCGGACGATGACGCCAAGCTCACCGAACGAGATATCAATGTTCTTGAAGCCAGGGAATTCCGCGAGCTGAAGACGTTCGCTCTTGACCTCGTGAATGACACACGAAGGCGCCACCGTCTCCCCAAGGAGGTACGGGTTGCGGCTAGGCCGTCGAAACTCGCAGACCGCTCGTCCTGCCAAGCCCTGCGTGTTCGGCATGGGGCTCAGGTCATACTCAACGTGGTCGTCAAACTTCTCGCTTCCACCTCTCGAGTAGCTCCCCACATAGAGCCACCGGCTGGGCTCTGGAAGCTGAATGAGCGAGACAACATACTCGCGTTCGAAGTTACGTTTGGACTGCCAGCTCTGCCATGAATCGAACTCACCCTTGAAGTACACGTCTAGGGGGCTTTCATGGCCGTTCCAGCCGGCCAAGTGAACCTTGCAGCGCCCAGGTTCAAGCTCAGATGATTCAAGTTTTAACAGGTCAAAAAGAAGCACGTCATTCGCCTTGTTCAATCTTCCTGACCTCAGCCAAGACCAATCCACGCCAACCAGCAAAGTCCGGATCAACTTGATATCGGGCGCGCACTCTTTGCTTTGCCTGGCGCTCAACTTCAGCGCTCAAGACCGTTCCAAGAGCTTGCCTTTTCACCAAGACCACGCCCCGTGCCAACCACACTCCCTTTCGCGGTGAACGTCGCCTTGAGCGCAGCAAGCTTTGCTTCGGTTGCAGCGCGTAGCTGAGCATGTTTAGCCTTAAGCTTGGCAAGAAGCTCCGGTGTGTTGTGAAGCAGTTGCTCCCGCTCTTCGTCGGTAAGCCGTCTTTCGCCGCTTGTGTGCGAGGCTCCTTGAGTCTTCGAAGTTCAGCCAAAGAGCATCTTGCGGCACTCGGAGCCGTACGGCTTAACCTCACCCTCCACGTTCAAGAGGTGAACTGCTTTGTAGGCGGCATGGTTGCATGCCCAGCGACTAGCAGCGCACTTGCTTTTCTCTGTCTACCTCGTAGACGCCGACAAGCTCAGGCACGGGGGATACTATACCTCCGGCATAAGCATGCAGACGATCGAGTTATTGTTAACCGATTCTAGGACCCCAGCTCATGGGTTGACCCACTTCCTCATTGAGACCCGATCAAAGACCTGGCCGCCGCGCTCGTAGGCGTTCTCGGAGGTGGACCACGCTTCGAACCCGAGTGACTCGTACAAGCGCAGCGCGAAGGGATTGGGGACGTTCACTTCCAGACACACACCTCTTGCCCCTCGTGAGCCCGCCAGGGCGAGGCACATGTCCATCAGCTTCCGGCCGTATCCTCGATTACCGAATCTCGGATGGACAAGCACCCCGGAAATTGCAAACCAGTCGCCAACGTCCGGATCCAACGGATCATCGGGCATCAGGGAGAGAGTCGCGGCCCCCACAAGGACGCCGTCTACTTCCCCTCCCAGCGTCTCGAACGGTGGCCGCAGCAGGGCGTCGATGGTCTCAAGCCTCAGAGCTGCCTCGCGCTCCGTGATGGACCCCAGGGTGCCCGTGACATCCACAAGTTCACGAAGATTCCGAAGAGACGGCGCGCTAGAAGGATCAAGTTCGCGGATGATCATTTCGCAGGTCAGGTTGAAAACACTTTTCGACATCGAATGGCTGTGCCTCCGGAAACTTTAGCCCGGGTCCGATTCATCATCCATGTTGTCGTGGAGGGGGTAGGAGCCGAAGGTACCGTTCGTGTCGCGGAAACGTCCGCCCCAGGTAGCGCGCGTGTCCATTGCCCTCTCGACTGGACCTGTGTCTGCTCGGGCCCTCTCAAGACCCTCCCCGGACTCGTGCTCTGGAACCGATCTGCCGGAGGCTGTGCCTGCCCTACGTTTGGGGGGCTTCGCCTGAGTGATTGGGGGTTGTGAGCGAGCCTCAGCGCGCTGGCTTGGCTCCAGCGCCTGCTTTTTCAGAGGCCGCGTGGGCACTACTGCGCCCCTGTCCTTCGCCTTGGGGTGAAACAGCCGGTTGTGCTGGCGCTGGTTGTAGATCTGGGAGCCGCAATGGGGGCAAGCAAACGGCTGCTCCCGTTCGACTTGCTGGGAGGCGCGGTCACCCTTCTGCGAAGCAGCATTCTTGGGCGCGCTACTACCGGTCGTGACCGGGCGACAGGCACCGGCGCGGATGCATGCGCCCACTGCAATCGCGACGATTTGAAGCTGCTCAGAGGCTGCGAGGTTCAACCTCTGCAGGCGTGACTGGAGCGCCGCCAACTCGTCGTCGTACTCTACTTCGCGAACAAAGCCGCGCCAGAAAGAAACCGAGTTTCCGGTATCGAGTGCTTCGATCAGCCGGTTGATGTACTCGGCAAATGCTGTACTCCGAATCCCCTGTTTCCGGGCCCCGAGCGTCTTTGCCGCAAGGTGCGGGATTTCGCGCTTGAACTGCTGCTCGAAAAGCAACTCCCGCTTGCCACGAAACCTGCCAGGCGTTGGTTTCGACAGCGAGAGCGTGCGGCGGGCCCTCAAGCCCACCGGATGGCTCGTCCAGCCAACACCGTCACAGTGAATGCAATCGCTGTTCTCTCCATCGCAGGGACATGGAAATCGTTGTTCCTTCTGCGATTCCGGTCGATCTGCTTCCATGGGCTCCCCCTTGTCACGTGTTGAGGCTATTCGTACTCCGGCCGCTGACGCAGCGTCCGGGGATTGAAGCGCAGGCGTGCACATCGCTCGGCGTGAAACTACCTACCAGTTCGTCGTCCAGGACGCGCGACATCGGGCAACCGGCGCAAGCAGCTACGCCTGTTTGCCAGCCCCAAAGCCCCGCCGAACCCACGCGCTCAAGAAACCAATGGCGAGCAGTCCCGCTGCACCACCGGAAAACTGCACCGCAAAGTGCGGCAGCAAATCCCCTAGGTCCGACCGAAACTGCGAATCCCGTGCTTCGCGAAGCTCCCGGACCAACTCCTTCTGAAATGGGGCTCGGAGCGTGATTAAGGTGTGTGCGTTCGCGGCGACGACATTTCTGTCAGTTGCGACCAGGAATTCGAGGCACTGATTCTTGTTGGCTGAGGGCATCTGCTCGGAGGCCTTGAAATACCACCGGTCACAAAAGCCATCTGCAGCCTGGAACCGCTCGATCGGGTCACGGGCTCTCAGAATCCGGTCGATTTCCTCGGTCAGCAATGCAGCGGCTCGGTGCTCCATCGAGTAATCACTGGCCCGAATCGGCATGGCCGTGTACAGCAAGTATGAGAGGAAGACAGCCCACAGCGCGACAGCGACGATGTACAGGCGTATCCACCCGTTGAGCCATGGGAATTTGAATGTCATCGAGTGTATCTAGGGTTTCGGCCTGGATCCCGGCCAGCGGTGCCCCAAGCACTGCGTCCGAAGTGGCCATGGTGTTTCCTTATTGTGTCGTAGACCGGGGCGATTCCGCGTGCAGCTACTGGCCCGTGAACGGGACAATGGTCGCCACGGCGTTCCAATGCCCCCTCCACCGCTCCATCAAGAATTGCGCAGGTGTTCAAGAAGTTCGTGGGTGGTCTGGTCTGACCGACCCTCCAGGTCCACCACATGTCGGCTACCGTTGCACCACAGATCGCCAACGCTGCGGCTTCAGGCTGGATGCAGTCGTTCAGTATTGGCACCTGTATGACAGTTCATTCCAAGACTGGTCATTGAACTGTTCGTGCCCACCTGATTGGTGCGGACTCAGGATCGGTCGTTCAAAGTGTGCGGACGAGCGGTCGCTGTGCCCCGAAGTTCGGCATGGGTCAATGGCTGTCCACACCGACCGCAAATTGGCGCAATCGACCCAAAGTGCTCTGCTAAGAGTTTGGAAAAGTGCTTACGGCTCAAGACGGCACTTCGAGGTCCGATGCTAGTCAAGTCAACCAATACATTCCGATAGCGCTTGGCTCGGTGCTCCGGCCGACCTGGCCCAGGCTGCTCTCTTCGTGTTGGGCAACGCCTATCTGACGGGTGAAGTGCTGCACGTGGACGGTGGCGGTCGTCTGAGCTGAGCCAGGGTGCGGTGTTGCGCCAGGCGCCAGGCGCCTGGCGCTGGATGCGAGCTGCCCAGGCTTGCTCGCGGGTTCGGCAGCCTCGTGGCGCTAGCTCTCTGCGATGCCGGTCAGTGGATGCTGATCCGGCCCAGAGGCCACCCGCCTGAACTTGGAAGGCGTCACTCCCATGTGTTCCCGGAAAAAGCGTGAAAAATTACCCGGCGATGAAAACCCCAGTTCCATGGCGACTGAGGTCAGCGGCTCGTCCTGCAGCACCAGACGCTTGACGGCCTCCTCCACGCGCACCGCACTCCAGAACACTTGGGGTGTGGTGTGCAACTGATCCCGAAACAGCGAGAAATAGTGCGCGCGTGACAGACCGACCTTGTCCGCGACGTCTTCCACCGCGATGGGGTTGGCCACGTGCTCCCGCATGTAGGCGATGGCGGCGCGCAAGCGGTGATCCAACATGGGCGAGCGACTGCGTGGTGGCTCGATCACGGGGGCCAGCGTGGCATCGATCGCGGTGATGATCAGCGCTTCGACCTCTTGTTCCAGCCTGTCCAGGGCGTTGGCGTTCACCGAGATGATCAGGTCCAGCAAACGCCAGCAGGCTTGGCGCAGCGCCGGACTGATAGGAACCCGAGGCGATGGGAAGAAGAACGGTCGGCCGCTGGCAGCGCGACGCTCGTCCAGCCACGGCTTGCTGATGTAGAGCACCAGGAAGATGGCGGGTTGGTTCTTGTCCAGCAGGCGTGCATCGTGCGATTCGTAGGCGTTGGTTCCCAATGCGACGTTCTCGCTGTAGGACACAAGTTCTGCCCCCAAATGGGCTTGCACGCGGCCGCCGCCCAGCCAAAAGGCGAACTGGGTTTCTGCGTGTGCATGGGCCACGAGATCGCCGCGCAGGTCGAGCACGACTGCACGCCCAAAGGCGCCTTCGCGCAGGGCATAGGCTTCACTCATATCTTGTTGGGTCTCCTGGGAGTGGACTATCGCAGAGCGATGCTTCGCATGAAAGGCCCGAAATATTCAATTTAGGGAAAGCACCAAGGACCGGATCAGACTTTGCGATAAGTCAACGGATTGGACGATAAGCGCGCAGGAGCTTGAGTTCCTACAGTCAAGCCATCGTGACTCGCTACTTCAGCAGGTCGTTCCTCAAGGTTCAAACGAAGGAGAACTCCGTGCGCATCGCAACCTATTTTTCTGGTGGGCTACGGCAAGTGGGCACCGTATCAGCCGATGGTCAATCCATCACGCCTTTGGCGCTGACACCACAACAGGCTGAGCAGGGTGTTTTGGCCATCATTGAGTTGCTGAACGAAGGGCACGCGCTGCCAGAGGCCGGCGGTGCCCCGATTCCAGTCAACGACGTGACCCTGGACGCCCCCATCCCCACGCCGCGCCGCAACGTCTGGTGTGTGGGACGCAACTACCACGCCCATGCCAAAGAGCTGCAGGCCTCGGTGTTCAAGGACAACGACGCCAACCCTGAGTCCTGGCCCATCGTTTTCACCAAGGTGCCCGACTGTGTGGTGGGCCCGTTCGATGATATTCAATTGCCGGTGGGTGTGTCCGACCAGATTGACTACGAGGCCGAGTTGATGGTGATCATTGGCAAGGGGGGCAAGAACATCAGCCAAGCAGACGCCATGGGCCATGTCTGGGGCTACACCATCGTCAACGACGTGACCGCTCGGGATGTTCAGATGCGCCACCAACAGTGGGACATGGGCAAGTCGTTCGACACCTTTTGCCCAACTGGCCCCTGGGCTGTGACAGCCGATGAGCTTGACGGTACCCGGACCCGGGTGCGCTGCTGGGTCAATGGCGAGTTGCGCCAGGACGGTCCCACAGAAAACATGATCTTCGACATCCCCGCGTTAATCGAAACCGTCTCGCGTGGCATCACGCTGTTTCCGGGCGACATGATCGCCACCGGCACGCCTGCCGGTGTGGGCATGGGTCTGAAGCCACCGCGTTACCTCCAGGCGGGTGATGTGGTGCGGGTCGAGATCGATGGCATCGGCGCCATCGAAAACAAGTTCGTTTGAGGCTGACACCATGAGCACTCAGTTCATTCACGGCCTGGCGGTCGAGGTCGATGGTGACGGCACCCCCGTGCTGTGCATCCACGGCCTGGGCGGATCGTCAAACACCTGGACGCCTCTTTTAGAAGCCTTCAAAGGCTGCAAGGTGATTCGACCCGATCTGCCGGGCAGTGCCCGTTCAGCTCTGACGGTTCAACCGTTGTCGATCGATCTGTATGTTGCAGCGCTGACGCAGATACTGGACGAGCTGAGGATCGGCGCCGTGCACCTGGTCGCCCATTCGCTGGGCACCATCGTTGCACAACACCTCGCGGTGCAACACCCTGGTCGGGTGAAGTCCTTGGCGCTGTTGGGCCCTTTGGTGGCGCCTCCTGAGGCGGCGCGCCCGAACATCCTTGCGCGTGCCGCCTTGGCGCGTACCGGCATGGCTGCGATGCAGGAGATCGCAGATGCCATCGTCAAAGGTGCGACCAGCGCTGAGACGAAGGCTCAGCAGCCCGCTGTGCTGGCCTTGGTACGCGAAAGCTTGATGCGCCAGCCTCCTGAAGGCTACGCACAGAGCTGCCAGGCGCTGGCCGAGGCCCAGTCCGCTGCCATCGAAAGCCTCAACGTGCCCACGCTGCTGCTCACCGGTGACCAAGATGGCGTGGCGCCGATGGCCAACGTGACGGTGATGCACCAGCGCATCCCCGGCAGCCGAATGACCGTGTTCGGTGCTTGCGGCCATTGGACACCGTTCGAGCAGTCTCAGGCCTGCGTACAGGCCCTGCAGGCGTTTTACGCCGAAGTTTGCTAGTCCTTTTCGATTTCCTTTTTCAACCACAAAAAACGACCCCCTTTGAGGAGCCGTAGGAGACTGTCATGTCCAAAATTGCATTCACCAACGTCAACATCTTCGACGGCAGCGGCGAAGACACCTTCCTGGGCGAGGTGCTGGTCGAAGGCCAGCGCATCGTCAACGTGGTACGCGCACCGCAGCACGTCAACACCGATGGCGCCCGCGTCATCGATGGCAAGGGGCGATTCCTGATGCCGGGCATGACAGAGGCCCACACGCACTTCTCGTGGAATGATCAACCCTCGCTGGCTGCGATCCAGTTCATGCCGCCAGAAGAACACATCCTGTGGTGCGTGCGAGTGGCCAAACGCTATCTGGACATGGGCTGGACCTCCGCGATCGGCGCTGCTGCCGCCAAGCCGCGACTGGATGTCGTGCTGCGCAATGCCGTCAACGCCGGCGAGTTCCCTGGCCCACGTTATTTGGCGGGCAGCCAGGAGATCACCACCATCGGGGCCTTGGGCGACAACAGCCTGCCGCACATGAAGTTCGACGAATTGAGCTTCGGCAGCGTTTGCACAGGCCCTGAGGAAATCCGAAAGTCCGCCCGCACCTTCATCAAGTACGGCGTTGACCACCTGAAGATCAACCTTTCGGGCGAGTACATCGCCGGCATTGCCGCCGAGCAATCCCCGTTTGCGGAAGACGAGGTGGCGATGCTGGCTGCTGAGGCCCACCGGTACGGCAAGCGCATCGCAGCGCATGCCCGCTCGGCCGAATCGGTGAAGCAGTGTGTGCGTCACGGCATCGAGCTGATCTACCACGCCAGCTTTGCGGACGAAGAAGCACTGGATTTGCTGGAAGCCAACAAGGACAAGCACTTCGTCGCACCCGGTATAGCCTGGCTGGTCCGCACCAACTTCAATGCGTCGGAGTACGGTATCAGCCCGGCAGTGGCCGAGGCCATGGGCTACAAGCGCGAGCTGGAGATTGCCGCGGAAACCCTGCGCAAGATGCACAAGCGTGGCATCCGCATCCTGCCCGGAGGCGACTACGGCTTTGCCTGGATGCCGCACGGCACCAACGCCAACGATTTGCAATACTTTGTCGACTACATCGGCATGACGCCAGCCGAGGCCCTGCGCTCGGCCACCCAACTGGGCGGCGAGATCATGCAACGGCCTAACGAGCTGGGCATGTTGAAGCCAGGCTATCTCGCTGACATCGTGCTGGTGGATGGCAATCCGCTGAAAAACCTGGCCTTGCTGCTGGACCCTGCCAAGGTGCAATTGGTGATGAAGGATGGCGCCATCCATAAGGACTGTGCCACCCCAGTGCCCTTTGAAGCAGCTTTGCACCTTCCCGGTGCGGACCGTCCATTGCAAGAGGAAGGTGTCAAAGAGGCACTGGCTGACCTCGCGAGCTGATACTGCTGGTAGGGGGGCTGCGACGAGTCCGCAGCACCATTAAGTGAGTTAGCGGCGCGCTGTGGACGCGCGTCGCTTCACTGGCAGACGTTTGAATCGCCCCAGTGTTGAACTGACCCCCAGAAGTTGGACAAACTTTAAGGGGTTCATGAAAAGTACCAAACAGGGTTCAAGCTCAAAGTGGTTATGAGCTTTTGGCTCGGGATGGTGGGGCGAAGCTGCTGGCGCGTCAATGGTCGGTGCCTGAGGAGAAGATCCGCACTTGGGTGAGCCACTACCGCCTGCACGGCATAGACGGATTGCGCCCCAAGCGCAGCACGTACAGTGCGCAGTCCAAACTGCAGGTACTGTCCCATCAGGATCGCGAACAGCTCTCCAGCCGCCAGGTCGCGGCGATCTATGACATCCGCAATCCCAACCAAGTCGTGGTCTGGCGACGCAATCTCGATCAACACCGCCTGCAGGCTGTTGAGAATGAGAAAGAAGAGCGTCCCAAGATGAAACAGGAAGGTCGCTGCGCAGCGCCGTCGAACAAGGTTGCCGCCGACGCAGCGCAAACCCGAAGAGAAGAGAACGAACGACTGCGCGCTGAGGCCGCGTACCTAAAAAAATTGCAGGCCTTGATTCGGTCGAAGAGATCAGCTGCGCCGACAAAGCGCATCTGATTGCCGGGTTGAGGTATCACCATAAATTGGCATACCTGGAGCATGTCGCAGGCCTGCCACGCAGCACGTTCTACTACCAATGTGTTGATTTCCACGCAGAAGTGACCCACTAACCCCCAGGAGGGGGTATGGCCGCCAGACCTCGGGGAGCGGCGGCCAGAATAGGCGCCGAACGCCCGAGCCCAATGACCGCTTAGTGCTAGCTAGCGAGAGTTTGGTTGGCCGAATTGAGCGACAGCAATCGCTGCTTAGCGGACTACGCCGGGGGACGGTAAGAGACAGATTCCGGAAGTTCAGCAATCGCTACTTTGCAACATATCGGCACCTAGGAGGATTCCAACGGGTTCCGCCGTGCCACCATTACCTTGAGCGTGTTGGTGTAGATCATGATTGTCATCGTCGAGCTTGTGCACAGCGCTAGTAGTCTTATGCGCCTACGCCAGCGGAATTGATTCCCATAACTTCTCGGAGGACAACCCGCTCGATCTTCACCAATTCTCGACGTCGGCCACGTCTGTAGGCTGACAGTCGAACAAGGTAAACGCAAAGACGAATGACTCGATCAGTTCGATGGTCTCGGTTCGTTCGCCTCGCAGCAGCCTTGCGGCGGCATTGGCAATTGGGAACTCACCTTGAAGAGCCGCATCCACGAGTTGCAGGCCAGCCCCCTTGATGTCATCCGTGAGCCCCAAATTGCTCCAAGCCTTCCTCGCATCGTCGAGAGTCTCGGAGACCGCCTGATAGATGCGCTCTTCCTCGGGCGTCCTGGTTCCCTTGCTGCTCCAGTACGCATCAATGCCTTGGAGTTCTGCCAAAGGGTTGGTGAGACGCGTAAATCCGTTCAGCGAATCCAGCGGAGCTGCATCGAGTCCTGCGACGGCGCACCAGGGTTGCGCCAGTTCATTTGGTAGAACCGGGTACAACCTATCGGAGCCAGAGGTAGCGAGGTTCGTCAATCCGAGCCCGTTCATCACAGGCAGAACGCAAATCTTGCGCCCGTCGTCCACGAGAGCGCGCCAAGCTGGCCAGTCACTCGCTAGGTCCACATCTGTTCCATCGGTATTCACAGGCAACGTGACCAGCACATCCGCAGGCGGCCACACCTCGGGAATTGTGGCCTCAGCCAGCAGATAAACGCCGATGCCAGGGCTAATCTTGGTCAGCTCGGTCCTCAGCCTCTCTTCCAGATCCTTGAACTCGGCTTCGCGATATCGGCGCGCGGCGAGTGCCGCCTTGCCAAGCGCACTCCCCTTTGGTGCCGTCCGACACCGGTGGGCGACGAACGGCTGCAGCCCTCTTTTCCCAGCCTCCCCGGCCATCGTCTGCAACATTTCCGCGAGGCGCCGCAGCTCATCTAGCTCTTTCGGGGCCTCAATTGACAACACATCCCATGGCTCCTCGGACGCCGCAATGGTGATGCTCTTCTGGATGTCAGCAAGCCAACCCATGTAGGCTGGAGCACCCTGCGGCAGCGCAAGAAACCTGCGGACGAGGTCCGTGGAGCAACTGGAAAGGATCGAGGGCAGCCTCGACCACCCCTGGGCCTCACCAGTTGGCGGCTCCTCCTGTGGTCCCACCAAACCTTGGGCTGCCTCGTAGACGCGCCCTAGGGCGTTGAGCGCCGTGGCATCTGACTTTCCTCTGAACTGCCCGTCAAGAAGCGCTCTGAGATTTGGGACGAGAAGACGAAGCAGATCCAGGCATTGCGCTAGATAGGCGGTGTAGCTCTCAGTAGCCAAGTTGGTGTTGAGTATGGCTAGCCACGCACGATTGCGGGCGACCTGCTCGGGCGCGGGAACGTTCGCCCTGGGCATGCGTTTGCGGGCAAGCGGGAAATCTCCGACTGTGGACGGAGCGACGGCCCCGTCAGCTCCGAGCGCATCGCTGGACACAATATTGGCCACAGGTGTCAGCGCCAGCAAGGTCTCACAGGTCTGATACACCTCGTTGTTGAGATCGGTCTGCACGGACGTTGCCACAAACCAGATGTCTGAGCGAACCTCCTGACCTTCCGGACATTCCCTCAAGCTCGGTGCCTCAGCCCAGGCCACATTGTCGGAGAACCGGCGAAACAACGCGTCCTGCCCCACTGCATCGACCCAGCGAATTGCCAGCGGTCTGTTGACCCTGGCTGTGACCTGGAGTAAAGAGACTACGGCCTGAAAGTCTGCGTCGATGAGCGGGGGGGAAAGTGCGGCCATCTCATCCAAGTGCGAATTCGGGATGACTTGACCGAGCAGCGAAGCCATGAGCCGCGTCAAGTCTCCCATGCTGCTCGCCGCCTGCAGCACGCGCCGCAGGTCGCTTGGAGCCAACCGAGCCAAAAGGCGAGCGGTCAAACCAGAAGCGATGATCTCAGTTCTGATCTCAGTGAAGCGTCGGGACGCAGCCACCGTCGGACCAATATCCGGTGGCTCAATGTCGCCAATCGCGAATCCGGCAGGCGTGCCCTGCAAAGACTTCGCCACCGCTTGTGCTTCCGCGGTGTGGAGCCATCGTCCTATCACCCGATGTGCGTTCGCGCGGTCCAGGCCCGTCAGAATCGCGCCGAAAAGCGCCGGTGTCGGTGCGGCCTTCAACCTGAGCGCCAGACCTTCAATTACGGCGTCATCGCATCCGGGTTGCTTAGAGAGCGTGCGCTCGAGGAATCGAGACATCTCGGATGCCGGCACCAGCCAAACCGCAGCTGCAGCCGTCGTTGACAAAATGGGCGGCGGGAACTCGTGAGACAGGCGTAGCAGCTCTGTTGACCTCAACTCGTGCAGCCCCACGATCCTGCCGTCCTGTGCGTCTTGAACCAGGTGCTCATCCTTGAGTCTGGTCAGTGCGAGCGAGACCGCAGGCGTGGGCTTGGCCAATACTCGTGGCAACTCTGACACCTCGACACTGCAACCTGCGGCGTTCGCACAAGCCACCACTCTCAAGACGTCCAACTCATCGTGTCGAGTGACATCGTTCATGCGCGCCGCAACCTGCGCGTGCAGCGTCTCGCTCAATCGATGACCCTGCGTAAGCACGTGGGTGTACTCAAGCAGGTG
The DNA here is from genome assembly GCF_916855635.1 of Acidovorax sp. Leaf73. Taxonomy (NCBI): domain Bacteria; kingdom Pseudomonadati; phylum Pseudomonadota; class Betaproteobacteria; order Burkholderiales; family Comamonadaceae; genus Acidovorax; species Acidovorax sp. Leaf73. The sequence goes on along the minus strand of NZ_CAKASI010000003.1, from coordinate 53,613 downwards.
ACCAGCCGCCAGCGCCCAAGGTTCTCGCCATCCTTGCCAAGCGGTTTGCCCTCTATCCCTCAGCTCTCGCCACACTCGCTCCGCCAGGATGTCGTCACCCTGAACCTTGACCTGGGCAGCGCGACGGCTATCTTTCAGCGGGTATCGATCCTCCTCTCGTACAGATGCCAAGAGCAGCAGCCCGGGTGTGCGATTTACCTCCGCAGTCAATGCGGTCCACCCCTCCGAGAACCCTCGGCCAACGTCATCGATGATGAAGCCAACGGGGGCATCTGCAGTTGCCCTTCTGGAGCGCGCAAGCTGGACAAGCGACGCAATTGCGTCTGGCGGCAGACGCTGAACCTGAAACCAACGCACTGCGTGGCGACTGGCGTACGCGGCTTCCCAAAGGACTGCGGACTTTCCTGAGCCGGAAGCGCCGTGAATGAGCGCGTTTCTGCGGCTCTCCAGCCCTTCGAGAACGGCTGCACGCAGCTCAGAGCGTTCTACAACGAGTCCTGCGGCTACGTGCGATGCCTGCGCATCGACACCCATGTAGAACAGCGGATCCTCATCGGGCGTAAGGAAATCCACAGCTGAACACAAGCCCTCGGTCAGCGCTGCCTCGACCACCGCTGATGTCAAAAGCGGCTGTAGAGCGTCGAACCGCTGCTGGACATCGGACACGGCAAGCCCAAGATAGGCGTTCGCCGCGCGTGTGCCGTTGTCATCAGAAAGATGCCCGACCACGCCCAGGAGGTCCGCAAAGTACATCTCGGCTTCGAAGTAGGTGCAGGCCTGCCTGGCCGAAATCTGAGCTACTGCGCTTCCGCGAGGGTCAGGCAGCACAAGCACCTTGGTTCGCGCAATGAGGCCAGCCAGCCCCTTGCGTCCCTTCAACTCGGCTACAACGGTCGGATAGGCGGAAAGTTCCTGACACTGGCGGACCGCAGTGCGGCGTTCGCCAACGTTGCTCTCGAGCACCAGCAAAAATTGGTCGTCAGGTTGAAGCCCCTTTCCGTCCCACATTTTCCTGACGAAACCCGCCACTGAGTGAGCTGAAAACGGGCCCATGTGGTCGCGTCGCGACTTAACCTGCGCGAGCGTTCTAGTGCTGGTCGTCTTGAGCTCAAGGTCGTCACCCCCTTCAGGGACAACGCTGCCGTCCCCAGACTGTCCTACAAAGCCTTCTACGGCAAGGCTTGCCGCAACCGCATCTTGATATCGAAAACCACGTCCAGCATGAGAGCCAGCTCTTGTCGCCAAACCAAACCTCCCCTTTTTTTTGTCCGAGCGAAATCTTCGCGCGTTCGTTCCGAGCTGCGGCGGCTATACGTGGCGCGCACCGTCTTAGTTTGCACCGCACTTTCGTCGACCGCCCTGGCTCGGGAGCTAACAGTCGATTCAGGCTAGATGGTGAATGGGCGCTCGCGCTCGAAATCAGGATTCTCCGCCCCTACAGGGTAGTAGTTGGGGTTTTGTGAGGGCTCAAGGTCCCCGGCCGCTATGGCTGTCCAGAAGTCATGGTGAGTGCCCTTGAATTGGCCGCCGGCCCAAGCCTTCTTAAGTGCCTGCGTGAAATCCCCCCCCGTGCCATTGTCCCAGGAGGACTCTCCGTCCTGACATCCAGAGATAAGAATGACGCTAGCCGCTAGACTCGAGGCTGACTTGGCGCTCGGTCCAGCCGCTTGCTGGAGCTTGTCATAGTCGTCTTTGAATCGCGCGTAGTTAGCCATCGAGCGCCGAAGCGGAAGACCCTTGATCAATTTGCCAGGACCGCCACGCAAGCCTGCAATGAAGTCACTATTGAGCGTGAACGCGAGATGCATGTCCTCCGGCGAACCTAGATCGAACGGCCTATGCTTCACTTGTCGAAAGAGTGACTTGGCGACAGTACCGCTGTTGCAACTGTCAGAGATGACCAGAATTCGCACTCCAGACTTGAACTCGTTCCACATGGCGTAGAGTTCGTCATCGATCAGCTGTCGGTCATACAGGCACCAAGTCTCGTCAAGCTCATCCGTCTCGCCGTCGCCGTTGATGTCGGGAACTTGCCCGCCGTGGCCCGAGAAGGTCAGCAGAAAGATATCGCCGGAGTCAAGATTGCCCGCGACTCTGCGCATCTCAGTGAGCACTGAGGCTGATGTCGCATTAGCGGTGAGCAGTGTGGCGCCAGAGAAGCCTTGGTCCTCGGCGATGCGCGCCATGTCGCGTGCGTCGTTTTCACAACCTCCGAGTGTTCCTGGGCCTCCATAAGCGGCGGAGTCGAGGCTGTTGACACCAATTGTCAGATAGAGACCTTTGCGAGACATAGGGTGTTTCTCCAGTTGAATACGTCGAAGCCGACCAGCAAGCGTTCGTTGTCCGAATTGGCGATGCATCCGTGAGCTCCGCCCACTCGACACCATCGGCTCAAATGGCAATTCGGTGATCAGCCACCAGCTGCTGCGGATGTGTCCTTAGTCTTATCGCTGGGTGCGCGCACCTGATCGTCCGCACGCAAGATCAACGGCTGGCAAATCGGCTTAGTCGGGTCCTCGCAGGATTGCGCCGCCCCCGTGGCGACCCTACCGTCGGGGAAGACGAGGCGCCATTCCACGATGGTGTTACCCGCCACCGAAACCCTCAGGCCCTTGAACCAACCGTCGGCGGCGACGATGTCGGTCGCCGCCACCAAGCTTGTGAGCGTGAGCCTGGGTGGATCCTTGTCTAGCCTGTCCTTAAGCCAGAGTCCACGCTTGGCAGCGATGAGAGGGATTAGCCCCGTGTCGGATGGCGTATGAAGTGCGACGAGATACTTCGCCGAATTGTCGACGTCAGTCGTAAGGGCCTTGGCCTGCGCGGCGATCACCGCGGCATGGGCAGTCAATGCGGGATCCGGCTTTCCGTCGGGGTCGGCAGGCTTCGCCTCGTCGGTCAGCTTTTTCACATGTGTGTCGGCCGCGCGCAGAGAGTTCCGCGCCTTGTCGATGGCATCACGGAGATCCTTGACCTTGCCGTCGAGTACTTTTTCGGGAGCTTCAGGCCATTTGATCGCGGTATCCACGTCGTACACAGAGATCGCGGGGAGGATTGCAGTCGCCCCAGTCTTGCCGTCCTTCCTCGCCTGAGTAACTCCTAGCTTCGAGACCACCTGTGCTCTGAGGACCCTAGTAGATAGGTCTTCATGCCGACTTCCCCCCATAACGTAGCTTGGGCGGAGCGCGGAAGCAACCGCGAAACCGAGTTCAATGACCGGAAGAATCGCAGATACAGCCGGGAGGCTCTTAGCCTTCCTATTAGGCGGGGGGACCGGGGGTTTGACTGCCACCATCGCGTCGAGATTGGTGGTGAGGTTCTCCACAGACCTCTTGTTCGACTCAAGCAACGTTTCCACCGAAGTCAAAGAGGAGAGATATCCAAGAAGGTGCGGCGAGTCCAGGAGAATTTCGTTGACGTTACCCGCGTTGTCTTTTACTTGGGTAGCCAGTTCGTTCGCCAACAAAGCTGCTTGTGAATACGCGAGACGCGTACTCGTCGCGACGACCTCGGGCGTCGTCTTGGGCGCTTCGCGCTTGAAATCGGACAAATCCGGTACTAGTGATTTGTAAAGCTCCGCGCGGTCTTTCTCCACGCTCAGCTTAAGTTTCTCAAGCTCCAGCGACTGTTTGATGGCAGCCATCTCGGTTTCCGGCTCCGCTAGTGCTGCTGTTGCGCATGCGCATGCGCAAAACATTGCGCACGCGCGCGCGATTTTTCCAAATTGCATCCTCTCCATGGTTCCCCCTCGAGTTTGTACTGGCCGCGAGCGAAGTGCACGACGGTGGCAAACATCTTCAACTGAACCAAAACAAATGCAACTAAAAAATCTCACATTCGCAGGGGTCGCTGCGGAACGGGCTTGGTTTTTACAGATTCATGGACTGCCAGGGCAGTCAGTTCTGTAGTGCCAGGGGAACAAGGCTATCGCGCTGGTGCGTCAGACTTTCAAAGCGCCATCACCCACAGTCCACTGCAACTCATCCACCACCCTGCGCATGATCCACACGCACTGCGCATCGGTACACCATCGCTTGGCCAGCAGCCCCTTCAACGCAGCCTTCACTGTCGCCTCCTGGTTGCCTTCGTAGGTCGCCAGCTTTCTTTGGCAGTACGGCACCATCTGTGAGACCAGATCGTCACACATCTGGAAGGCCGCCATGACCTCGCCTGGCGACGTGCCCGGGGCATAGAACTTCCCACCTTCCTCAACCAGGTTCATCTTGGGCTGGGCACCCGCAACAGCAGACGGCACTGCGGCCACCGGAAAGTCTTCCGGCACCCCGGGATAGTTGGCACGGTCTATCGACATATCGACTCCTTGCTGGCTGATGCACCATACAACCGGTAGCTGGTGCGGTGCAATCGGTTTGCTTTAAAACGGCGCAGGCGACTCCACCAGCTCCACAGGCCCGGGCCCCTCGTAAAGCACTACACCCGAGTGCTTCACCATCACCCGCCAGATATCACCCTCCTGCGTGATCGCATAGGCCTCCGCCTCCAGCGGCAGCACGGTCTCCGTCAGGAACACACCACCGGCTCCACCCGGTGGCGTGCACATCAGCGTCGGGTAGTTCCAGGGCGATTCGATCGGCATGGCGTGTCCTCAGTGGATCTTCACCCTCACACCAGCCGAACTTCAAAGTACGCTCCATCCCCTTCTCCCAGATCCCGGAACCCCGCCTGCTTGGCTGCCGCGCTGGCCTTGCCCCAGGCCTTGAGCAAAGTGAGATCGCTAGGAGACACCACCTCGGGTGGCGACTCTTCCAGGCTGTGCATGGTGTCCAGGGCGGCGGCCACCTGCTCGGGGCCGCCGAGTTGCTTTTCCAGGGCCTTGGCGTACCGGGTTTCTGCGGCAATGCGCTCCTTGGCAGGGATCTCTTCGGGGTAGTCGCGCAGGGTGACGACATAGGTGGATTCGATGACTTGCATGGCGCTGCTTCTCCTGTGGTTGAATACTGGATAAATATACAGCTTTTTGCCGCAAATGCGCATGTAGCATGAACCCAAGGAGGCCTCCCCATGGAGCACTCTTTCGCCCCTCACAGTCATGGCTTCAATCCCTTGGTCGGGACTGCCTCCTGGTCGGACAAGACCTTGCTCGATTGCGGCAAGTTCTATCCGCCCACGGCCAAGACACCCGAAGCACGGCTGCGCTTTTACGCCTCGCAGTTCAACCTGGTGGAGGTGGACACCAGCTACTACGCCATCCCTACAGTCACTACGGCCCAGCACTGGGCAGAACGCACACCGCCTGGGTTTGTGTTCAACGTGAAAGCTTTCAGCCTGTTCACTGGACAGTGGACCAGCACAGACGTTTTGCCCAAGGACATCAAGGAGGCTCTGGGGCCTGGGCGGCGCATGGTCTACAAGGATATGGCAGCGGAGTTTCGGGAGGAACTCTGGAAGCGCTTTGTGGCCTGTCTGGTGCCCTTACAGGTCAACGGCAAGCTGGGTCTGGTGCACTTCCAGTTCTCGCCGAAGGTAGTGCGCCACCCCGCCGCCATGGCCCACATCGAGCATTGTGTGCAGCATCTTCCAGGTCACACCTTGAGCATCGAGTTCCGGCATCCAAGCTGGTGGGAGAACGATGCGGTGACGGCAGACACCCTGGGCCTACTCAAGAGCCTGGGTCTGGTCCACACCATCGTGGATGGGCCGCAAGGATCGCCGCACAGCGTTCCTGCCATCTGGGAGACCACCCACCCTGACCATGCGCTGCTCAGGCTGCATGGGCGCAATGAAGTGGCCTATGGGATGCCAGCCAAGTCCGCAGCCGAGCGGTTTGACTATGCGTACACCTCCGTCGAGCTGCAGGCACTGGCCCATCGGTACAGCCCGATTGCGCGGTCGGTGCGGTATACGCATACGGTGTTCAACAACTGCATGGAGGACAAGAGCCAGCTCAATGCGCGGGAGTTTTTGGCGGAGTTGAAGGCGAGCTAAAGGAGCGCTGAATGCGAAGCGAAGGCGTGGAGAAACGGCGTAAGAAGGTTCCGAAAGATTGTTTTCAATACTGGAACAGTTAGTTTGCGACTGGGTGGTTTTTCTCTGAACACCATCGGCGTACAGTTCATCCCATCGATGAGCCGAACCCGCAAGGCGACTCACCGAACCCGGTTCAGGAATGGTTTTTGACCCGGCTTTTTTGAGACGCTTTTTTTAGCTTTTAAGGATTCTCATCATGAACAAGACCGCCCGTTTCCTCTCCATCGCTGCTGTTGCTGCTTTCGCCTCGTTTGGCGCCCACGCTGACGAAGCCGATGGCTCGCAATTCGCCCTGAAGTTCGACACGAACCGCACCCGCGCTGAAGTGCAAGCCGAAGCTGTAGTGGAAGCCAAGACCCACAGCATGGAACCCGCAGGCTCGCGCGTGGTGACCTACAAGTCCACGGCTGACCGCGCCGCTGTGCGTGCCCAGGCTGCTGAAGCCCTGCGCACCGGCCAGATTCCCCACGGCGAATTCAGCGCCATGTAATGGGTAGACCAACTGCTTGAGTTGGATTGAAGCAGTTGCGGGACTTCCCAGGGTGGTGGCACTTTGCATTTGCGGGTGCTGCTGCCATGGGGAGTGTTAACTGAACCGCAGGGGCGGGCAGGCAGATCGGGCTCCCTTTGGGAGCCCTTTCTGTTTGTGGACCCCATCTCTGCAAGCAGCTGTAAAACCCTGCGGGATCCGAGCATTCGGGCCAGAAGCGAGAGGTGATCGGTGCTCCAATCGGGCTCCGTCAAAACCGACTCGAATGCCCCTGCTGTGAATCGTTTGTTCTCTTGGCCTGGCCGTGTGCGCCTGGCAGCTGTGCTGGCCCTGTCTCTGGCCGGCGTTGCTCTCCCGAATCTTTCCTGGGCACGTTCTCCGCAGTTCGACAGTGCGGCGCTGCTCACGCCCGAGCCCACCTCCTTTGCGCAGTGCCCGCAGTTCTTTGCGAACGGCACACCACCCGCCATCACGCCCCGGCCGCAGTTGCGGGAGCTTTGCTACGAGGCGTTTGCGGTGCTGCACTCCGGGACCACCAAGACACCGGTGTTCGTGGCCCAGCGGTTGAACCGCAGGCGCATTGAGGATGCTGACGAGAAGCGGGCGAAGCGCTTCTTTGCAGATGCGCGCTTGCCCAGTGGCGAGCGGGCGGAGCTGGAGGACTACAAGAACTCTGGCTACTCCCGAGGGCACATGGCCCCTGCAGGAGACATGCCCACGCCAACGGCAATGGCCCAGAGCTTCAGTCTGGCGAACATGGTCCCTCAAAACGCTCAGCACAACGGGGGCGCCTGGAACAAGATCGAGCAGGACACGCGGCACTATGTGAAGCGGGCCAAGGGGGATGTGTTTGTGATCACCGGGCCGGTGTTCACGGATGCGGGGCCACGCATTGGAGCCAACGGGGTGAAGGTGCCGACCTATCTGTACAAGCTGGTGTACGACGCCACGACCCAAAGGGCCTGGGCACACTGGCAGGAGAACCGCGAGGGGGAGACAGTGGGACGGCCGATCAGTTATCAGGAACTGGTGAAGAGAACCGGAGTGGAGTTTTTGCCAAAAAGTGCACTGCAGCATTGAGTGGCAGCAAGGGCCGTGTCAGGGGCGAGGTTATAAATCGGTCCTTTCCAACCTCTACACGTGAGCATCCATGAACCGCGCAGAACTCGTTGAAATCCTGGCTTCCAAGAATGACCTTTCCAAGACCGCAGCCAATGCAGTGCTGGAAACGCTGATCGACACCATCCAGACCGCCGTCAAGAAGGGCGATGCCGTGCAGCTGGTCGGCTTCGGCACCTTCAAGTCGGCCAAGCGTGCAGCACGCACGGGCAAGAACCCCTCGACCGGTGCAGCGCTGAAGATCCCGGCGAGCACGGTGCCGAAGTTCGTGGCGGGTGCGAAGTTCAAGGCGGTGGTGGACACCAAGGCTGCCAAGCGCAAGGCGGACAAGGCTGGAAAGTAAGTACAGCGTTCTCGGCCACAACCGAAACAAAAGCCGCCAAGGGCTTAGGCCTCTGGCGGTTTTGTTTTTTGCGGAGACGAAGAAGGATTGCGACACCGGCTGCGCACCAGCCCCTAAGTGCGCGTTAAGTGGTCAAAGTTACCATCGGGCATATGAATACATTTTCTAATGCCTTTCGCGCTGAAGTTGTTCGCATGGCGCGCAAGGAGCTAAAGCCTGAACTTCAGGGCATGCGCAAGGCGATCACTGGCCAACGTTCCGAGATCGCCGCTCTGAAGCGAGAAGTGAAGAGCCTCACTTCGCAGCTGAAGTCGACTCAGCGTCAAACCAAGGTTGGGGGTGTGGCTGCGCCATCTGATCAACCCAAAGTGTCGAAACGCGCCGCGCGCGAGGAGTTCGTATTCGCGCCGGAGATGCTGGCGCAGATGCGCAATGCATTGGGCGCCACCCAGCTTCAAATGGCGGCCCTGCTGGCCGTCTCTCCACTCTCGTACTCGCGGTGGGAGAAGGGGCAGGCCCAGCCCCGGACCAAACAGCTGGCGAAGATTGAGGAACTGGTGAACATGGGGCCAGCCAAGGCCGAGAAGAAGATGCGCCAGGCTGCGAAGGCCTGAGGCCCAGCTGCGCGGCATGCGCTGTGGACCGCCACGAAGGATCTAGGCGAAGCTGCCTTTCTGGATTTTCAGAAGCGTTGCTTGGATCAACGCCAGCCCTTCGGGTTCTTGCAGTACATCCCAAGGACGGCGGTTTCCGAAGGCGGGAAGTGGCGCCGCCAGCCACTCCTGCAGCCAAGCCTCGGCGCTGAATCCCTCGGGGTTGCCCGACTCCAACACGATCCGGTGGACCAGGTCCGTCAGAACTTGTGGGGGGCGGGCGTCGTTGGGGTTGACCATGCTGCATTCTGGTCTTGTGCCCCAGCACTCGCAACCCTGGGGCTGGGCCTCAGTGTGAAGACTTCGACCCGCGTGTTTGCCTACCACGCGCGTGTTAGATAACATGGCCGTGTTACCACGCCACCGCCATGCCCACCCCCAAGTCATCCCAACGAACCGCGCAAGCCTTGCAGCGCGTGGCTGGGCTGTTCGAATCCAAGGATTGGAAGGCCCAGGCCAGTGAACCCGGCAGCACGGGGCCAGACCTCGTCGTTCGGCGGCGGGGTAAGCGCTACGGGGTTGTACTCAAAGCCACATCAGAAGGGCGGGCGGACCGGGTGATTCCGCTGTTGTCCCAAGCCGTTCTTGAGGCCCGGGCATATGCCCTTCAGTCGCGTGGATCCATGCCCATGGCCGTGGTGCACGTGGACCATGCGCCGAGAGCGCTCGTTGCCAATGTGATGGCTTTTACGCAGGAGTTTGCGGCGGAGGTTGCCGTGGGCTTCGTCTCTGCAGAGGGAGCGAGTGAGTTTCTGGGGGAGGGATTGGATGGCCTCAACGTCTCCGCGCCCTTCAGACCACGACAGGTCAAGGGCACCCAGATTCGCACGGACAACCTGTTTTCTGATCTGAACCAGTGGATGCTGAAGGTCTTGTTGGCGCCAGAGTTGCCAGAAGGGATGCTGAACGCTCCCCGGGGCCGGTACCGCAATGGGGTGGAGCTTGCGCGGGCCGCCCAGGTTTCTGCGATGACCGCCTCCAGGTTCTTGCAGCAGCTGCGGCGCGAGAGATTCCTACTGGAGTCTCAAGAATTCCTCACGCTGGTGCAGAGAGAGGAGCTGTTTGAGCGCTGGAGTTCAGTGGCGCCCTACGGCACTCCAGATGTGCCTGCCCGGTTCTTGGCCAACATACAAATTGGCGAGCGTGTTCAAGAGCTCTTGAACAAAGTCGAAGGAGATGCCTGCCTGGGGCTGTTTGCGGCAGCGGATGGGCTCCGCGTGGGACATGTGAGCGGCGTTCCCAGGTGCATCTGCGTCCGTCACATGCCTCGGTTCAACCTGGCGACTCCGGGAAGCAATCCATGGAATGCCCTCCAGCCGTTTCCGAAGGAAGCGCCGCACGTGTTGCTACGGGTGGCGAGGTTTCCGGAATCGACGTTTCGTGGGGCTGTGCGCCGGGATGGGGTGATGGTGGCCGATGTGATCCAGGTCTGGCTGGATGTGTTGAATCACCCGACGCGGGGGCAGGAGCAGGCGGAGCACATTTTTAGGAAGGTGCTACGGCCTTTGGTTTGAAGCGACTGTCTTGGACGTCGCGAAACACAGGATGGAACCAAAGATCACTCCGGAAACCAGTACACGGGAAAGTGCTTTGGCAGATCGTCGGGCGCCTTATAGAGCGCCAAGATACGCTTCAACATATCGTCCTCATCGGGTCCGGGGAAGAGATGTCTTGCGGTCTGCAGCCCCGTCGGGCGAAATCCATCGGCAAACTTGATCTTCAGGCCGACGAATCGGCTTACCGCGTTTCGGTACAGATTGCCGGCACCACCCAGGAGCGCGCAAGCTTGGCGATGGGGCCTCAACGCCTGATCTGGCGTTACTAAGTGCTCGGTGTCGACCATGGGTGCCAGCCCTTCCGGAACAAAAAACACATAGATAGCCGAGCCACTAAACGGGGCAGGCAGCATGCCGCTGGTTGACAGGCCGGTCGGCTCGACGGTTATCTTGTTAAATGCGAACCACTCGGCCACCCTGATGTCGCGCGTCACGTCGATGTAAGGAGTCGGTGCACCGTAGTGCTGCAAGATGAGGTTGCGCCTCACATTGCCGAAGCCTAGGTTGTGGCGCTTCACATAGGTGTCAATCACGCTCCCGTCAGAACCGGTCACTGTCAAGACAGAGTGCGGCTCAACGCCGTCGAAGGCGCGGGGCAAATCCGAACTGTCGCCCGCGAACACCTGGCACGACGCAGCGGCAGGTCCGGTCAAGGGCTTCGGTAGGTACGGTTGCCCGTCCAATGTGAAATAGTTGACGGGGTCACCAAACGCCATATCGGAGTAGAAGTGCCAGTCCAGCATGTGTGCGGCGAACGCGCGGAAATGGTTAGGGTCGTTAAGGAACGCGTCATAGTGGCGATACAGCGAGGGCACGATACTGTGATCGCGAACATCGGAATACGGCGTGACGAGTGCTGCCACTAAGTTTCTCCGGTCAGGTAGCCGGTGCTCCCGAGACTGGCCTCGAAACACGACCGAGACCTTGAGGGGCGACCGTTCGCAGGCGATTCGCAAGTCGTCGACAAGACCATCGAGCTCAGCTTGGTCGTTCACAACAAGCGTTGGGATGCCAGCGTCATCGTCGTGCACCACGCGCCGTCGAGGCAATAGCGGGCCTACAAGTCGCATCATTAGCGAACGCCCGAGGCAGAAGTGGTCTGAGGGCCCTCGCAGCAGCACATCCTTTATGGCGGTAGGCTGAGTCTGCAGTTGGACGAGATCCCGCTGGTTTCCAAGCCAAGTGTTGCGAATTTTTCCATCCTGGGGCCACATGACGAATCCCGTCAAGGGGTCGAAAAGAAACAGGTCCGGGTGGGAGGATGGGGCATCCACATTATCGAAAAGCGACGCCGCCGGGTTGTAGGCGTTCACCATGGAGCGCGAGATAAAGCTGAGTCCCTGGTCATCAGTTGGCGTCTTGACTCCAAGGGTCCTCAGCAGGTCCACGATGCGCTGGTTGTGATCGAGGTCGGGGAGCGGATGGAGCGGTTCGATGGACAGGCGCAGTTCGCCAGGAAGCGTCCCTAACTGCGAGAAGCACATGCCGAATGACAGGAAGAAGCGGGCTCGCCGCCGATAGGCAACCTCGACGGTATCAAGCATGCCGTCGTACGGGCCGATCGCATCGCCATCGCCTGCGTCGAAAGCCGGAAGCCGAGCGCGATCCATGACGTGGTGAATTACGCGCTGTTGCGGGCACGAAATTATTTGGCCTGCGATGTTGTTCATGCTTTCTCCCCAAAGACAATCCAGACTGTGGGACCAATGATGGCACGAGTACAAAGGGTGCTTGCCTCCCGAAAGCACTATCCAACCATCGAGGCAGCGCGATGCCTTCAGCTACTCGTATGCTGCGGCGCATCGATCGGGAGAGCCCGTCTCAGCGCACAAGGCGGATTGCCGGGTCGGATGCCCGCGATATGCGAGCTTGGAGGCCGATCGCTATGGTAGGTTGGCGACGACTGATTTGGGTCGATAGCTGCCAGTCCTTGAGTACACGCTAACTACCGCACCCAGCCTTGAATAGCCATCCCGGCAGGCCGCTTTGCAGCGATTGCGGTCGCTCGTCCAGCCACCATGGAAGTCCGCTGACGAACTCTCATCGGACGTTCGGAGCGGTGGGCCATTTTTTTGGATGGAGATGGAGAACACCAATACGTTGGCTCCTGACACGTGTTGCGCCTTGAAGCCAGTTCAAGCAGGTTCGCGAGCTTCGCAGTCGACTCGGAAAGACGTTAAGTGCCTCTCAGCATGCAGCTCGCAAAGCATGATCGAATCGGCATAGCCTTGTCTGCCTGAGCGAGTGCCGCTCTCGATCTTGATGCCCGGTTGATCTTTGCGAATGAGCTTGACCTTCTCATCGTGGAAAGGTTCATAGTCAAACAGTGAATCAACCAAAGGAGGCTCACATGGTCCATTTCAATGTTCCTGATATGACATGCGGCGGTTGCGCTCAGCGCATTCGTCGAGCAATCGCTCAGGCTCAAATGCCAGCGGGCGTCGAAGTAGAAATCGATGTGGCCGCGCGGCAGGTCCGCGTTCCTGGGCAAGCCGAAGACGGCACTGTGGAGCTTGTCCGCTCTGCACTTGAGCGTGCCGGATACAAAGCAGACGCCGTGGTGGGGACTTCATCGAGCCGAACAACTGGTGGCTGCTGTGCGTCTCGGTCCACAGCCTCTGTTGACGTGAATCAAGGCGCTGCGAACCGTACGTCGTCATGCTGCAGTTGAACCAACAAGGAGACCATCATGCGTCTGAATATCGTCGCTGGGCTGTTGACAACCCTTTTCGTGGCGGGCTGTGCCATCGCGCAATCTCCAAAACCTGCGGACGAACACGCAGGCCACCACCCCGGTGATGCGCAGAGCGGTGGCGTAGCCGTCCAGTCCGCCCCGGCAGCTACTACCCCGCCAACACCGGACGCCTTTGATCGCCAGATGAAGGCGATGCAGGAAATGCACAAAAAAATGCAGGTGGCCAAGACTCCCGCCGAACGATCCGCACTGATGGATGAGCACATGAAGCTCATGCAATCCGGCATGGCCATGATGGGCGCGGGTAGTTCTGGTGGCATGGGCATGGGCATGGGCATGGGGATGATGCAGCAAGGGGCACAGGCCAAACCTGCCGCACCTGCAGCCTCTGGAAACCCGGGCATGGGAGGCATGATGGGTATGCACGCTCAAATGGAGCGCCGCATGGCCATGATGGAACAGATGATGCAAATGATGGTGGATCGCCAGGCGGCCATGCCATCCAAATAGCCCCCGCGAGCGTCCTGAGGGGCGCTCGCCGCAAATCTCATTGAGATTCTTTTGTAGATTGCCTTCCTGAATCAACCAGCGCAAGGCGCGTTGTCCCTGAGCCCGTTACTGCCGCCCCCCAAGCACGACGCATCTCACGAATGGGCATGTGTTCGGTTCTTGTGCATCCATGGTTGATCGATAGCTCAACTGGATGCCATTGACATCGGCGACGGTGCTCTTATCGGGTTTTCAGCGACAGCGACAGGGGGTACCGCTGACCGGGTGGCGCCGCTTTGAGCGACACCCAGGCCATGGAGACCAGTTCGATTGAGGCTGCATTGCCTGGCGTCGCCACGCAACCTCTCGATTTGCAAACTCGATGCCCCCAAGGGGCCACCAAAGCCAGCCTCACGAAGCCTCAGCGTCCAGCAGATCGCGTTTTCTCGGCTTTCTCATCAGCACATAGGCTGCAGGAATCACGAACAAGGACAGCAGCGGCGCGGTCACCATTCCGCCCAGCATGGGGGCCGCGATGCGGCTCATGACCTCCGAGCCCGTCCCACTGCTCCACACGATGGGCACCAGGCCCGCCAGAATGACTGCCACGGTCATGGCCTTGGGTCGCACGCGCAGCACGGCACCTTCCCGAATCGCGTCCAGCAGCTCTTCCAGTGTGGGCTGCCTGCCGTCTGGACATCTCTCTGCGAGTGCCTGCTTGAGGTAGATGAGCATGACCACCCCGAACTCTGCCGCGACCCCCGCCAGGGCGATGAAGCCCACACCGGTGGCGATGGACAGGTTGTAGTTCATCAGGTAGAGGAACCAGATGCCCCCGGTCAACGCGAATGGCAACGTCGCCATGATCAGTCCCGCCTCACCCATGCGCGAGAAGGTCAAGTACAAAAGCACGAAAATGATCAGCAAGGTGGCTGGTACCACCACCTTGAGGCGAGCATTGGCCCGCTCCAGGTACTCGAACTGGCCAGAGTACGTGATGCTGACTCCTGGCTGCAGCTTGATCTGTCGGCTCACCGCATCGCGCAGGTCATTGGCCACCGATGCCAGATCTCGTCCCCGCACATCAACATACACCCAGCCCGATGGACGGGCGTTCTCGCTCTTGAGCATGGGCGGACCATCGGTGATGGAGATGCTGGCCACCGTACCCAGCGTGATCTGCTGCCCCATGGGGGTGACGATGGGCAACTGCACCAGGCGTTCTGGCGAGTCTCGCCACTCACGTGGGTAGCGCAGGTTGATCGGGAAGCGGGCCAGGCCCTCGACGGTTTCCGAGACGTTTTCACCGCCAATGGCCCCGGAGACCACGGCCTGGATCTCGCTCACGTTCAGCCCGTAGCGACCTGCGGCCGTGCGATCGATGCGGACATCGACATAGCGGCCCCCAGTCAGGCGCTCGGCCAGTGACGAGCTCACTCCCGGAATGCCCTTGGCGACCTGCTCGACCTGTGCAGCGATCCCATCGATCACTTCCAGGTCGTTGCCGGTCACCTTGACCCCGATGGGACTCTTGATGCCCGTGGCCAGCATGTCGATGCGGTTACGGATGGGCGGAATCCAGATGTTGGACAGGCCGGGAATCTTGACGGCCTTGTCCAACTCTTCGATCAGGCCCTCGGGCGTCATTCCTGGACGCCATTGATCTCTGGGCTTGAGCTTCACCGTGGTCTCGAACATTTCCAGCGGGGCTGGATCGGTGGCTGTCTCTGCTCGGCCAGCCTTGCCGAAGACGCGTTCAACCTCGGGAACCGTCTTGATCATCCGGTTGCTGAGTTGCAGCAGTTCGGTAGCCCGCTGTGCCGAAAGGCCCGGGAGCGCCGAAGGCATGTACAGCAGATCGCCTTCATCAAGCCTGGGCAAGAACTCACCCCCCAAACGCGTCAATGGCCAGATCGTGGTCGTCAGTGCGAGCACTGCGATAACCAGGGTGGATTTCGGACGGTGCAGAACCCATTCCAGCAAAGGCCGGTACACGGCAATCAGCGCACGCGTGATGGGGTTTTTCTGCTCGTCAGGGATACGCCCTCGGATCCAGTAGCCCATGAGGACAGGGATCAGCGTGACCGAGAGAGCCGCTGCTGCGGCCATCGCATAGGTCTTGGTGAACGCCAGCGGTCCGAACAGGCGGCCTTCCTGCGCTTCCAGCGTGAAGACCGGCACGAAGGACAAGGTGATGATGAGCAGCGAGAAGAACAGCGCGGGGCCGACCTCCTCGGCAGCTTCGGTGATCACCTTCCAGCGTTCTTCCCCCACCAGCTGGCGGTCGGGATGCTTGTGCTGCCAGGCCTCCAGCTTCTTGTGAGCGTTCTCAATCATGACCACTGCTGCATCGACCATGGCGCCCACGGCGATTGCGATCCCGCCCAGGGACATGATGTTGGCGTTGATGCCCTGGTAGCGCATCACCAGAAACGCCGCCATGATCCCCAGAGGCAGAGAAATGATGGCGACCAGCGCAGAGCGCAGGTGCCAGAGAAACAGAACACAGACCAGGGCCACCACGATGAACTCCTCCACAAGTTTGGTGGCGAGGTTTTGGATCGCACGCTCAATGAGTGCATTGCGGTCGTAGGTGGTGACGATCTCCACGCCCTTGGGCAGGCTGCTTTGAAGCTCACTGAGCTTGGCCTTGACGGCTTTGATGGTCTCCTGGGCATTTTTGCCAGAGCGCAGAATCACGACGCCACCGGCTACTTCACCCTCGCCGTCGAGTTCCGCGATACCGCGCCGCATCTCCGGCCCGATTTGTAGCGTCGCGACATCGCCCAGGCGAATAGGAATCCCGGCGCGCGACACCAGCGGGATGGCGCGGAAGTCGTCCAGCGTCTTGAGGTAGCCGCTGGCGCGCACCATGTACTCGGCCCCGGACAACTCCAGCACCGATCCCCCCGTTTCCTGGTTGGCTCCCATGATGGCCTCGCGCACTTGCCCCTGAGTCAGCCCTTGGGCCGCGAGCTTGATCGGATCGAGCACAACCTGGTACTGCTTGACCATACCTCCGACAGAGGCCACTTCCGCGACGTTGGGCAGGCTCTTGAGTTCGAACTTCAGGAACCAGTCCTGCAGGGCGCGCATCTGGGCCAGGTCGTTCTTGCCGGTGCGGTCTACCAGGGCGTACTGGAAGATCCAGCCGACCCCAGTGGCATCCGGGCCCAACGACGACTTGGCCGTAGCGGGTAGTCGTCCCTGCACCTGGTTCATGTACTCCAGCACCCGCGAGCGCGCCCAGTACAGGTCCGTACCATCCTCGAACAGGATGTAGACGAATGAGTCGCCAAAGAACGAGAAACCTCGCACCGTCTTGGCGCCCGGGACGGACAGCATGGTGGTGGACAGCGGGTATGTGACCTGGTTCTCCACTATCTGCGGTGCTTGACCAGGATAGGAGGTGCGGATGATGACCTGGACATCCGACAAATCGGGAAGAGCGTCCACGGGGGTGCTGCGCACGCCCCACACGCCCCAGGCGGTCAGCATCACGGTCGCCAACAGAACCAGGAATCGGTTCGCCACCGACCAGTGGATCAGACGCGCGATCATGGCTTGATCCTTTCCACGGCGGTGATCACAAAGTCCTTGCCTTGCTGCTGGAAGGTGAACTTGACCTGCTGCTCGGGTTTCAGGGCCTTGGCCAGCTCCGGGTTTGCCAGCTTGAAAGGCATGGTCATGCCGGGCCACTTCAGCTCAGGCACGGCCTCATGGGTGAGGGTCAGCTCGGTCGGTGTGATCTCATCGACCACTCCCCGCACGGTGTAACTCCTGGCGGCTGTTTCAGCCGGGGCCGATGGACTCTGTTCGCTGATCGGCTGCGCGCCGATGGCTTGAGGCTGTGCGGGCACGATACCCCGCAGGCTGGCTTCCGAGTCGATCAAGAACTGCGCCGAGGCGACCACCTGTTGCCCTGCGGTCAGCCCGCTGTGTATGACAAGGCGGTCATCGATTTCGGCGCCGAGTTGCACCTGGACGGGGTGGTACTTTCCGGGGCCGTCCACCACGTAGACCAGGGCCCGCTTGCCGGTACGGATCACCGCTTCGCTGGGGACGAGCAGCGCTGGCTGTGTGCGTCCAGCCAGGACAATTTGCCCGGACATGCCCGCCTTCAGGCGCTGGGTGGGGTTGGGTAGCTCCAGGCGCACGCGCACCGTGCGGGTGTCCCTGTTGGCCTCTGGAAGGATGCTCACGACACGCGCCTTGAGGGTTTCGCCCGGAAACGCGGCCAGGCGCACCTGGGCGTCCTGCCCCAGTTGCAAGGGACCGCTTTGCGCTTCGGGAACAGCGGCCTCGATCCAGACGCTGGCTAGGCCGTTCACGCGCACCAGGCTGGCCCCAGCAGCGACCGTCATGCCCTGGCGCACCATCAGTTCGGCCACCAACCCCGCCTGTGGAAAGGTCACCGTGTAGCGGCCCTGAGGTTCGCCCGTGCGCTCCACCTGGGCCACCAGCGAGGCAGGCATGCCCAGCAGTGACAACCGCTGGCGCGCTGCTGCCGTTAGCGATTCGTCCTTAAGCGCCCGGACAGCGAGGAACTCGCGCTGCGCAGACACCCACTCAGGCAGCAGCAGATCGGCCAATGGCGCGCCTGCTGCCACCACGTCGCCCGGGGCCCGGGCATAGACACGCTCCACAAATCCAGCAGAACGCGCCTGGACGATGCTCACATCCCGGTCATTGAGCTGGACCGTGCCCAGCACATCCACATCAGCCCCAATGTCGCGCTGCTCCACCATGGCGGTGCGCAGGCCGAGGGCTTGCACCGCCTGGGCGGAGACGCTCAATCCTGCGCCTTGTTGAGTGTCCTCATCGGCGTACTTGGGAACCAGGGCCATGTCCATGTAGGGCGATTTGCCAGGCTTGTCGAATTTCTGCGTCGGCACCATGGGGTCGTACCAGTACAGCACCTTGCGGTCGGTCTTCGCAGCTTCTGCAGATGCGGGCGTAGCGCCAGGTGCATGACTGCTTGCGATGCGCCATTGGGAGACTCCCCAGCCGAGGGCAATGCCTGCAGCAACCAGTGCCACAGCCACAACTGTTTTCCTGAAAACGGTATTGGTCATGTTGTTCTCCCTTCAGTCCGCGATCAGGCTGTTCAGGCGGGCAATCACGGTGTCCCGCTGTGCCTGCAGCTCAATGAGCCGCCAGTGCGACTCCCGCACTTGAGCCCGAGCCGCCAGCACGGCGCTCAAGTCATCTTTGGCGGCCTGGTAGTTGGCCAGCGCGAGTTCAGCGCGCCCCTGTGCCAGGCCCATACCAGCCGACTGCAGCCGCTCGATCTGGCTGTTCAGTGACGCCAGCTCTGAGGCGCTGTCCTCCAGCTCCTGCAGGTGCCTGCGGGTCACGTCTTCCTGCTCAGCTTCCAGGCGCTGCAGCTCCAGCTGCTTGGCCTTGATCTGGGGTCCCTGGCGCCGCTCCTGTTGCCAGGGAAGGTCAAAGGTCACCTGGAAAGACACCATGTCGCCCCAGCGACGGTCGCGGCGGCTGTAGGCGACTTCCCAGGACCAATCACCCTTGGTTTCTGCTTGGGCTTCGCGCGTTTCCGCTAAGGCTATCGCCTGCATGGCCGGGTACTGCGCTAGTTCCGCGTGGCGGTGTACCTCAGAGCGCAGCTGATCCAAAGGGCGGCTCAGCGGCCCGGGAGTTCCCTGCAGCGCCTCGTCGGCTCGGGCTCCGACCCACCGCCGCAGCATCGCCCTGGCCTTGGAGCGGTCCCGCTGCAGTTCGTCCCTGCGGTCCGACAGCGCAAGCGCTTCCTGCTTGGCCATGAGAAGATCGCCCGCCTGGGCCGTCCCCCCCGCGATGCGGGCAAGCAGGCTGTCCTGCAGGCGCTGGTTCTCACTCAGTAGACCGGCGAGCACCTGGGCGCGCTGTTCAATGGCCTGGGCCATGATCCAGGCTTGGCTCAGCTCCTGGCGGATCTGCAGACGCTGGACGCCCAGGGCTGCGCGCTCGCGTTCCACTTTGGCCTCGGCACCGGCAATCTGGGCATCTCGTTTGGCGCGGTTGGGCACCTCCTGCATCAGCGCCAGGCGCTGCATGGTCATGGACTCGCGTGTGAGGCTGAAGCGGTCCATGCCGCTGATGGGAAAGTTCTCGATTCCGACTGAGAGCTTGGGGTCCGGCAGGGTTCCAGCCGCTTTCTGGGAACTGCTGGCCGCGTCAACCTGCAGTCGCTGGGCCGTGATGCGGGGACTGTGCTGCTCCGCCAGATCCAAGGCTTCGGAAAAGCCCAGGGCGTGTGCCTGGTTGCCAGCCAAGACAATGCCGGCCAGCATGAGCCACGAAGCGGTCAAACGCACATTCCCGGGGTTTGGCACCCAGATGCGCTGGGAAACGTGAGAAATGCGCAGTTGCGCAGGCAAGCGCTCGCATGGAGCGCCAAAGGAGATGATGGGCATGATGGTCCTCGAAATGAAGGGGCACGAAGTCAGACCTGCGCATACGCTGCAAGGCAGCGCGCAAGACGTGCACGATCAATTCCGAAAGACCTGATGCGTCAGATAGATGGGGGGAGATCCCGCTCGACTGTCCAGCTCTGCGTAGACAGCCCGAGGGTCAATAGGGCTCTCGGAGTCCAGGATTACAGGCAGCACATAGGCGACCCAGATGGCGTGCGCCGCGAGCGCCTGCAGATCGAGACCTTGGAGCGAGGGGGAAGACAAGCTGTCGCCGTCACAATGGGCTCGGCACAGCTGAGGATCTTGCTCATCCATCGTTCCCGCCATAGCGTGGCAATCGGGCATGGAGGGCATGCCGACTGAGTCCTCCATGGCCATGCCCGCTTTTTGCATCGATGCCGCATGGGCTGCGGAGTCCAGCTTGGGACAGGCATAGGCGGCCAACGCGAACTGCATCAGAAGCAACACCGCGACCAGAACGCTGGTTATCCAGCGTCCTTGGCGCAACACGGTGTTCCTGACAGCGATCATGGTGCGAATGGTATCCAGAATGCCAGTCACGGACTTAACCCAGATCAAGTCCGTGCAAGCAGCCCCTCCTCAGCCCTTGCGCAGCCGCAGCGCGTTGGTGATCACCGACGCAGAACTCAGGCTCATCGCCAGGGCCGCAATCATTGGCGACAGCAGCCATCCGGTGAAGGGATACAGCAGCCCTGCGGCGATCGGGATGCCCAGCGCGTTGTAGAGGAAGGCAAACATCAGGTTCTGCTTCATGTTGCCCACCGTTGCCTCCGACAATTCCCGCGCTGTGGAAATCCCCCGCAGATCGCCCTTGACCAAGGTGACCTGTGCGCTGTTCATCGCCACATCGGTGCCGGTGCCCATCGCGATCCCCACATCCGCCTTGGCAAGGGCGGGCGCGTCGTTGATTCCGTCCCCCGCCATGGCAACGACACGGCCTTCGGCCTGCAGCCGCGACACGAGAGCCAGCTTGTCGGCAGGCTTGACCTCACCATGGACCTCATCAATCCCCAGCTTTGCCCCCACCGCCTTGGCAGTGGTCATGCCGTCACCCGTGGCCATGACAATGCGCAGTCCCGCCGCATGCAAGGTCGCCAGCGCTTCCGGCGTGCTGGCCTTGATGGCATCCGAGACCGCCAGCAGGCCTTGAAGCTGGCCGTCGGCCGCCAGGTACATCACGCTGGCGCCTGTGGCGCGCAAGGCCTCTGCCTGCGAAAGCAGCGGATCTGCAGAAACCCCCACCTGCTCCATGAGGACCGTGTTGCCCAGGGCGAGTTGGCGCCCGGAGACACGCCCGCGTACACCGATGCCCGACCCGGACTCGAAGTCCTCGGGCTTGTCCAGAACCAACTCCTTGGCGCGGGCCGCCTGAACAATGGCATCGGCCAGCGGATGCTCGCTGCCTTGGTCCAGACTGGCCGCCAGGCGCAGAACCTCATCCTCGGACAGACCGGGCATGGCCACCACACGTTCGAAGGAGGGCTTGCCTTCGGTGAGCGTTCCGGTTTTGTCCACGATCAGCGTGTCCACCTTGCGCAGGTTCTCGATGGCTGCCGCGTCCCTGAACAGCACGCCGCTGGTCGCCCCCCGGCCGGTAGCCACCATGATCGACATGGGTGTTGCCAGGCCCAACGCACAAGGGCACGCGATGATCAGCACCGCAACTGCATTGACCAGGCCGTAGACCCAGCGTGGCTCCGGACCGAACAGGCCCCACGCGAAGAGTGTGAGCAACGCGATACCCACCACGGCCATCACGAAGTAGCCCGCCACCTGGTCGGCCATGCGCTGCATGGGAGCCCGTGAGCGCTGTGCCTGCGCAACCATCTGAACGATCTGGGACAGCATGGTGGCGGAGCCAACCCGCTCGGACCGGATCACCAGTGCCCCGTTGGTATTGAGCGTGGCACCTATAACTGCATCACCAGGCCCTTTGACGATGGGCACCGGCTCACCAGTGAGCATGGCTTCGTCCACTGCACTGCTCCCCTCGACCACCACGCCATCCACCGGCACCTTCTCACCGGGGCGCACGCGCAAGAGGTCTCCCACATGGACATGGGACAAGGGAACATCACTCTCCTGACCGTTGGCGTCAATACGCCGCGCGGTCTTGGGGGCCAGGCCCAGCAGCGACTTGATGGCGGCCGAAGTCTGCGAGCGCGCCTTGAGCTCCAGCATCTGACCCAGCAGCGTGAGAGAGATGATGACGGCTGCAGCTTCGAAGTACACCGCCACGCGGCCCATGGCCTGGAACGAGGCTGGAAATACCCCAGGCGCCACGGTGGCGACTACGCTGTAGACGAAAGCGGCACCGGTGCCCAGGCTGATCAGCGTCCACATGTTGGGACTGCGGTTGGCGATGGACTGGGCGCCACGCACAAAGAAGGGCCAGCCAGCCCACAGCACGATGGGAACCGTCAGCACCAGCTCAATCCAGCTCTGTGTGGCCATTTCGAACCACTGCAGCCGGTGCCCCACCATGGCCAGAACAGTGACCACGACGGTGAGGGGCAGCGTCCACCAGAAGCGATGCCGGAAATCCACGAGCTCGGCGTTTTCTCCCTCATCCAGCGTGGGGAGTATGGGCTCCAATGTCATGCCGCATTTGGGACAGTTTCCAGGATGGTCCTGTTGCACCTCCGGGTGCATTGGGCAGGTGTAGGTTGTGCCCGGTTGTGCCGCTTCGGGCTCGGGCTGATGCGTGCTCTCGCTGATAGGAGTCGAGAGAAACTTTTGCGGCGCTTCCATGAAGCGTGCTTTGCATTTGGCGCTGCAAAAGTAGTAGCGATTTCCCTCATGCTCTGTCGAGTGATGCGACTGTTCTGTCACACCCATCCCACACACGGGATCCTTCAGCCCCAAGGACGGCGCAGCTGGATTCCCGTGTTGCCCATCATGATGGTGGTGTTCGTGATGGGAGTGCTCGTGCGATGTTGGGGATGACATAGATGGAACTCCGGTTAGTGTGTTGGGTGTCCTGAGCAGGGTTACTTTTGGCCCGAACTGCCTTTGTGTGAACCGTGGCCCCCGTGTCCATGGAAAAAGTGCATCAGGGGACACGCCAGCAACAGCAGGTAGGGCCAATAGCCAGCGATATGCGACCAGTGCTCTCTGAGAAGAAAAAAGACACCGATGAACGCAAGCATGATCACTGCTCCGATCAATTTTTTGCTGCTCCCAGTAGGGGCTGTAGCGTCCGGATGCTCTGCGGTGTGGTCGTGGTTCATAGTGCTCTCCGAGGGGGGTCAACGAAATCGTGTGGGACCTTGTGGAAACGATAGGACTTAACACGATGGGAATGTCAAGCGTTTAAGTGAATGGGTCTGGACGTTCACACCTGGGCTGTTCGTGAGGTGGTGCCTATTGAGTCCTTCAGGTTTGGGCGTCAATGAGCTTTGCGGTGGTCATCCATCTGCGTCGCATGGTTTACAACGCTCAGCCCATCGGGAAAAACATGGAGAAGCACGTCTTGCCATGGCTTGAAGTCACCGAAATGTGGCCACGATGCGCATGAACGATGGCCTGGGTGATAGACAGACCAAGACCTGCTCCATCTGAATCCAGTTGCCTTCGCGACTTGTCGGCCCGGAAAAATCGGTCAAACAGCCGAGGAATCATCTGTTCATCGATAGTCGGCCCTGTGTTGAGGACACTCACTGTGGTTCCTTGAAGGTCCCCCTTGATGTCAATGACTACGTCTTCGCCAGGCGGCGTATATCTGATCGCATTGGAGAGAAGATTGCTAAGGGCCCGCCGAAGCATCAGCCGATCACCGGAGATCTCGGCCTCTCCAGATTGCTTTAACTGCACCTGCTTCTCTTCGGCGAGCGCCTCATAGAAGTCAAACAGAGCCTGCGTTTCATCGTGAACTGCGATTTTTTCCAAGCTGGGTAGGATGAGCCCGTGGTCAGCCTTCGCCAGGAACAGCATGTCGGCGATCATCCTGGCCAGGCGCTGGTATTCCTCGGCGTTAGAGGCCAGGATGTCCCGGTATTCCCCTGGCGACCGGTTCTGGCTGAGCGTTACCTGCGTCTGCGTCATCAGGTTGTTAATGGGCGTACGCAGCTCATGGGCCAAGTCCGAAGAAAATTCGGACAGACGATCAAACTCTTCCTTCAGTCGGCGGAGCATCTCGTTGAGAGTGGTAGCAAGGTCTGCCATCTCTACAGGAAACTCTTGAGTGGGCATCCTCTCGTCTAGCCGCTGTGCCGTAATAGCCATAGCGCGAGACCGCATGGCGCGAAGGGGGGCCAAGCCATTCTTGGCGGCCCACCAGCCCAGGACCCCGGCCACTAGCGTTGCCAGTGCCACATAGCCCACGAGCACCTGAATGAGGCCTTGCATGAAATGCTTGTGGTGTGCAATGTCCAATGCGACCCAGATCTGGAGCGGCGGAGCAGAGGAGCCCGGTAACAGCACGGATTCGGACATTCCCCGGTACTCGTCGTCCTTGGTTTGCCACGACGCAACTCCCAAGCGAGCTGTTTGGGTCCGGGTGGTCAGGTCCTGTGGAAACTGGAAGTCTGCTGTCGAGTAAAGCGGTTGCGTCCCCTGCAGCACGCTGACGTATAGACCTGCATGGCTATGCAGAACGTCGTCCAGCCGTACTTGCAGGTCCTCGGGCGATTTGGCTTTTCCAATCACTTCGCGTGTCAGGTGAATCTTGTCACGCAGTGCATCCCGGTCCAGTTCCACGAAATGCTTGTCAATCGAGATAGCTACGAGGGTCCCCAGCCCGACGAGCACAACCCCGGAGGCCAAAGTGAAAAAGACCGTCAGTCGTGTTGTGAGCGAGTAGCCAACTTTCACACAGGCTCCTGAGGTGCCTCAAGCACATATCCCATGCCCCGCACCGTCTGGACCAGTTTGGTGTCGTAGGCGTCATCGATCTTGGCCCGAAGCCTCCGCATCGCAACCTCAATCACGTTGGAGTCGCTGTCGAAATTCATGCCCCATACCTGAGATGCAATCAGGGAGCGAGGTAGGACTTCCCCTTGGCGGCGCATGAGCAACTCCAGGAGTCCGAACTCCTTGGCAGTGAGGTCGATGCGCTTGCCCAAGCGACTTACGCGTCGGCGCAGAAGATCGAGTTCGAGGTCGGCCACCTGCAGGACCGTCACCTCCGTGCCATTGCGACCGCGCCGCAGGATGGTGCGCACGCGCGCTAGCAGCTCGGCAAAAGAAAAAGGTTTGACCAGATAGTCGTCGGCACCAAGTTCCAGGCCCTTCACCCGGTCTTGGACTTGGTCCTTTGCTGTGAGAAACAGGACGGGCATCGCCTGGCCATGACGGCGCAGGCTGGAGAGCACCTGCCATCCGTCCATCCCTGGAAGCATCACGTCCAGGATCACCAGGTCGTAGTCACCTCTCTTTGCCAAGTGCAGGCCATCCACGCCGTTGTGGACCAGATCGGCATTGAACCCCGCCTCGCGCAGCCCTTGGCGCAGGTACTCGCCAGTTTTGATTTCATCTTCGACGATCAAAATTTTCATGCGGTAACCCCAGCACTGCGTGTGGCCGCAAGTGTGCTCGCAGATCGCAGGCTTTCTTGAACATAACAAAGATGTAATAAAGCCGTTATGTCGTTGGAAGCCAGTGGCTCACACAATGATCAGCATCAAGAACGCATGGTGAACCTATGAAAATTTTCTGGCTTTCACGTACTCGCTCAAACCGCTGGCTGGCCGCTGGGTTGATGGTGCCGTCCCTGGCATTTTCACAAATGACAGAGGGTGACACCGCGAAGGTGGACTACCAGCTTTCGTACCGATCAGCCCTCTCGGGCTACGAGGCCTACAAAGAGCAATCCGTCCAGCCCTGGAAAGCGGCCAATGACAAGGTGGGCGAGATCGGAGGATGGCGTACCTATGCAAAGGAAATGCGCCAGACAGTGCCGACAACCGGGCAGGATGAGCCCGCCCAGGGCCACGACGCGCACCACGGGAGCAAGCAATGAGCGGCCCCGTGCACACGCCTCGCACCAAACTCGTGATCGCCGTGGCGGCAGTTGCGGTCTTGTCTGGCTGCGCCAGCGTGAATTTGGAGCAGAACCTCTCCAGCGCCAATGCAGCGACAAGCAGTTTCACGGACGGCAAACTCACCTTGGCCCGAGACAAGAAGGAGCAAGACGCGTTGCGCCAGCGCGCTTCGGATTTGCTGTCCAAACCGCTGAGCCAAAAGGATGCCGTGCAACTTGCATTGGTCAATAGCCCATCCATGCAGGCCCTCGTGGCCCAAAACTGGGCGGACGCTTCCACAGCAGCCCAGTCCGGCCGCATCGCCAACCCCATTTTGAGCCTGGAGCGGGTTCGCCTGGGTAGCGAGACGGAAATCGGTCGCCTCCTGTCCTTCGGCCTGCTGGATCTGCTGACCTTGCCAACACGCAAAGGTATTGCCGAGCAGCAAATCAAAAAGACCCAGTTACGCCTGAGTAGCGACGTGGTGGACCAAGTGACACAGGTGCGCCAGGCCTGGGTCCGCGCTGTCGCCGCACAACAGACGCTGACTTACACCCAACAGGTCTTCGCCAGCGCCCAAGCCAGTGCTGAACTGGCCAAGCGCATGCAGTCGGTGGGCAATTTCAACAAGCTTGATCGTGCACGCCAGCAAGCGTTCTATGCGGACACAGCGACTCAGCTGGCCACCGCCCAGCACCAGGTCACCGCAGCCCGTGAGGAGCTGGTGCGGCTGATGGGCCTGGACGACAACCAAGCCCAACAGCTCACGTTGCCTGAGCGCCTGCCCACACTACCCAAGGAGCCGCTGTCCCCATCGGACGCTGGCCGCCAGGCGTCCAAGGGACGTCTGGATCTGCAGATCGCGAAGGCCGACTACGACGCAGCCGCACGCACGCAAGGCTGGAACACGATCACGACCTTCACGGACATCGAGTTGGGTGTACGGCGCGACTCTGTCTTCGATGCAGCCGAGAACACCCACGCCACACGGCGCGGCTTCGAGATCAGTCTGCAGCTGCCGATCTTCGATTGGGGTGGCATGCGACGCGATGCCATGAACGCGCAAACCCTGGCCGCTGCCAACCGCCTGGAGGCCGCAGGTCGCGCGGCAGGCTCGAACTTGCGCGAGAGCTATTCCGCGTACCGCACGGCGTATGAAATCGCGCGCCACCACCGCGACGAGGTGATCCCTCTGAGAAAAACCATCTCCGAAGAAAACCAGCTTCGCTACAACGGGATGCTGATCAGCGTTTTCGAGTTGCTTGCTGACTCCCGCGATCAGGTGAACTCGGTGATGGCGGCCCTGAACGCCGAACAGCAGTTCTGGCTGGCGGACGCCGCTCTCCAGGCGTCTCTCATTGGCAAGCCCACCAGCGTTGGCGTCTCGGGCGGCGGTGCAGCCGCTGCCGAGGCTGGTGCAGGCCACTGATCCCCTCAAGGAAACCATCATGAATTCAAGAAGAGATTTTTTCCGGTTTGCTGGCATTGCTGGAGGGGCCGTGGCGGCAGCGAGTGTGAGCAGGGTGGCGATGGCCGCTCTCCCTGAGCCTGTGTTCCAAACCAGCGCGGACACCATGGCACCTCTGGTGCCTAACTCCGGGCGCCCCTACAACCCGGTGGTCACGCTCAATGGCTGGACGCTGCCCTGGCGCATGAATCAAGGGGTCAAGGAGTTCCACCTGGTGGCAGAGCCGGTGGTGCGAGAAATGGCCCCAGGTATGAAGGCCCACCTGTGGGGATACAACGGCCAGAGTCCTGGCCCCACCATCGAAGTAGTGGAAGGTGATCGCATTCGCATTTTCGTGACCAACAAGCTGCCCGAGCACACCAGCATCCACTGGCATGGACAGCGCTTGCCCAATGGCATGGATGGCGTGGCGGGCCTTAATCAGCCCGCCATTCAGCCTGGCAAGACCTTTGTCTACGAATTCGTGGCACGCCGTCCAGGCACCTTCATGTACCACCCGCATGCCGATGAGATGACGCAGATGGCCATGGGAATGATGGGCTTGTGGATCACCCACCCCAAAGCCAAACATCCCCTTATTGATGAGGTGCAACGCGACTTCTGTTTCCTCCTGAGCGCCTACGACATTGAACCCGGCGCCGCGACGCCCAAGGTCGCGGAAATGCTGAACTTCAATCTGTGGACATGGAACAGCCGCATCTTTCCTGGCATCGATTCATTGAACGTCCGGCACAACGACAAGGTACGCATCCGCGTCGGCAACCTGACCATGACCAATCACCCCATGCATTTGCATGGCCATGAGTTTTTGGTCACAGGCACGGATGGTGGTCCTACGCCAAAGAGCACCCGTCTCTATGAGGTAACCACCGATGTGGCCGTGGGCCAGATGCGCCAAATCGAATTCGTCGCGGACGAAGAAGGCGACTGGGCATTTCACTGCCACAAGAGCCACCACACCATGAACGCGATGGGACACAACATTCCAACCATGATC
The DNA here is from genome assembly GCF_916855635.1 of Acidovorax sp. Leaf73. Classification (NCBI taxonomy): domain Bacteria; kingdom Pseudomonadati; phylum Pseudomonadota; class Betaproteobacteria; order Burkholderiales; family Comamonadaceae; genus Acidovorax; species Acidovorax sp. Leaf73. The sequence goes on along the minus strand of NZ_CAKASI010000003.1, from coordinate 25,424 downwards.
GGCGTGGACCACCGAGGCGTGGCCAAAAAGATCAACAATCTGATCCCCGACTACATGGTGATGGGCGAGCGGGGTATGGCCGACATGACCGAGATGGAGATGCCCATTCCGGACAACACCATTCCCATGATGACTGGGGAAGGCCCCTTTGGGTCGGTCGAGATGGGTGGCATGTTCAGTGTCCTGAAGGTGCGCCGCGACCAGAAGCCTGGTGACTACAAGAACCCGGGTTGGTACAAGAACCCAGTGGGTACGGTGGCCTATGAGTACACCGGCCCAAGTGCTGAGCCTGCCCGATTCAAGGCCGAGGGTGGTCAGTCTATGCCCCTCAAAGAGAAGCCCAGCTCGGACACCATCGTCAAGGTCAAAAAGCCGTCCTCACACAGTGGCCACTGATCGTCTCCATTCCACGTTCACAACCCAAGCTAACTATGAAACGCACTCTTTCTCTGATCGCTGCCTCAACCCTGGTGGCTCTGTCTTTCAACAGCTTTGCGGGCGGTACCCACAGCGGCGGTCACGGCCACGGAAGCGAGGAGTCAGCCATTGGTCAACCCGGCAAGGCTGCCAAGGTGACCCGCACGATCAACGTGGACATGGCTGACACCATGCGCTTCACACCTGCTGCCATATCCGTCAAACAGGGAGAAACCATCAAGTTCGTGATCAAGAACAGTGGTCAGGTCAAACACGAATTCAGCTTGGGAACCGAGGCCGAGCTGAAGGAACACTACGAAACGATGAAGAAATTCCCGGATATGGAGCATGACGAACCCAGCAAGCTTTCTCTTGCTCCTGGCAAACAAGGCGAAATCATCTGGCAGTTCACAAAGGCTGGTGAAGTCAAGTTTGCCTGCCTCTATCCGGGCCACTACGACGCGGGTATGAAAGGCCAGATCACTGTGGTCAAGAAGTAAGAAGCTATTTCTCTCATCCACTGAACAAGGATTTCATATGAAAAACGCACATACCTTTCTGCTCAGCATCGCGCTATCGTTGACCACTCTTTTGCCGATGTCCGCGATCGCGCAGGCCTCGGCCGAAGCCGGTAAACCCTCTGCCATGACGTCCGCCTCGATGACAGATGGAGAGGTGCGCAAGATCGACAAGGATGCGGGAAAAATCACCATCAAGCACGGTGACATCAAGCATTTGGAGATGCCGGGCATGACCATGGTTTTCACAGCCAAGGACAAGGCCTTGCTCGACAAGACACAAGTGGGCGACAAAATCCGCTTCATGGTTGTCAGCGAGGGCGGAAAGATGGTCGTTACCGCCATCGAACCTGCCAAGTAAGGAGGCTGGGGTAGAGAGCGCCCCCAGGGGGCGCCCCTCACCACACGTAGTCAAACCGGTAGGGAAAAATCGCTTCTAACTACATCGACACTGCGATGGCGACTGTGTCGCCCGCGTTCCTGTTAGCGGTACTCCCCAAGTCAGGCTTTCCGTCAACTCTCAGGAGCAAGCGCTGGGCAAGGAGCGCAAAAAGTCATGATCCTCGATACGCGGCCGCCTAAGCATGGAGGCCAGCAGCAGCCGCTTCATGTGGAAGGCTCTTGGCTATCTAGGTCAGTGCGCGCCTCGATGCACATGTACGCCACGCATCCAAGTCATGAGATCCAAATGACTGGTTGTCGGCTTGTCGGCCACCCCAGAGTGAGCAGTGGATGCCTTGGCACCGCGACGCTTCGGTTTGACAAAGCTAGCACTGTGATTAGGGGCCGAGGGACTGTCTGCGGCGAGGTTTTCCAGAATGGCGCAATGGGCATGATCGTCCCCTGCGCACACAGAAACCAACTGCTCTAACGCCGATTTCATCTCGACAATTTCCCGTAGCTTTTCCTCCAGATCTGCCAGATGGCGCTCGGCAATAGTTTTTACCTGCCGACTGGTGCGGTGTGTGTCGCCCCATTGGCCGATCAGCTCTGCAATCTGGGGCATGGAGAAGCCGAGGCGGCGCGACTGCCGGATGAAGCGGAGTACCGAGACTTCACGCTCACCGTATTTTCGATATCCGGCCTCGCTGCGTTCAGCTTCCGGCAACAAACCTGTTTGCTCGTAGTGGCGGATCATCTTGGCCGATACGCCTGCCGCCTTGGCTGCATCGCCGATGTTCATGAGTGTGGTCATGGATGCTCCTGTGCAATGGAATAACACGGTAGCAAGGACTTTCGTCCTTACCACCGTGTCAATGTCAAGCGCTCTGAGTATTACGTTCTGTAAAGCCTAGATCAGGCGGGCGGATATCCAGCTTCGGTCAGTGCCTCGACCAGTGTCTTGCGATCTTCCGCACTTTGCACAGTGACCATGCGTTTGGACATGTCCACCTGCACTTTGCATTCAGGGTCTGTCATCTGAAGCGTCTGGCTCACCATACCAGCGCAGTGTCCGCAGGTCATGTCGGGGAGTTGGAATTGATGCATTTTTCACCTCTTGGAAAAAGTTAAGAGGCTTTCAGTCTCCGGTTTGCCACTGGGGCAAGGTCAAGTGGCCAGATAGATATCCAAACAAGGAGCGCCGGCTCGCTTGCGTCTCCCATCGTGTCAACCCTGAAAGTTCGAACTCTGCCGGTTAACGCCGGAGTTGAACACCACATGGAGATTGCTATGAATACCTCTGCCCATGAAGCGGGGCCGTCCGCCTCACTATCGATCGCACACCTGAATCTTCCGATACTTGGCATGACCTGCGGCTCTTGCGTTGGACGGGTTGAAAAGGCCCTCAAAGCCGTCCCTGGGGTCCGTGAGGTGACCGTGAATATTGCTACTGAGCGCGCCTCCGTGGTTGCCGCCTCCACGGTGCCGGTCCCGGCCTTGGCTGCGGCTGTCGAAAAGGCTGGATACGCAATAGCGGAAGAGTCCGTGGAGCTGTTGATCGGTGGGATGACCTGCGCGTCGTGCGTGGGACGTGTCGAAAAAGCGCTGAAGGGTGTACCAGGCGTCAAGCACGCGGAAGTCAATCTAGCCACGGAGCGTGCGCAGGTTCGTTTCGATGCAGGATTGCCTCCCGAACGCCTGGTAGCCGCCGTTGTTAAGGCGGGCTATGAGGCAAAGGTTGCGGATACGAGCACTTCCACTGAACACGACAAGCAGTCGGCGCCCTGGTGGCCTGTCGCTCTAGCCGCTGGTCTGTCCTTCCCCCTGGTATTGCCCATGCTTGGCATGCTGTTCGGTCAAGACTGGACACTCAACGGCTGGATTCAACTGGCCCTGGCCACCCCTGTGCAGTTCTGGCTGGGCGCGAGGTTCTACCGCGCTGGCTGGAAGGCTCTTCGTGCAGGCGCAGGCAACATGGATCTGCTGGTCGCATTGGGTACGTCGGCCGGGTACGGCTTGAGCTTGTACCTGCTGTTCAAGCACGCTGAGCACGGGACGCCCCACCTGTACTTTGAAGCCTCCGCTGTCATCGTCACGCTAGTCCTTCTCGGGAAGTGGCTGGAAGCCCGAGCCAAACGGCAAACCACGGAAGCGATCCGGGCGCTGCATGCGCTGCGCCCAGAAATTGCGCGTGTGCGCACTGATGCCGGTGACATTGATCTACCACTCTCACGCGTGAAAGTAGGTGATACGGTGGTTGTCCGCCCTGGGGAGAGAGTCCCAGTAGATGGCTCGGTGATCGAAGGCGCCAGCCAGGTGGATGAGTCATTGATCACCGGGGAGAGCCTGCCTGTGGCGAAGCATGTCGGCGACAAGGTGACGGGGGGCGCCGTGAACGCAGAAGGCTTACTGCTTGTACGAACGACCGCCATTGGCGCTGAGTCGACCCTGTCTCGCATCGTGCGAATGGTGGAGTCGGCCCAGGCAAAAAAGGCTCCCATCCAGCGGATAGTGGATGAAGTGAGTGCAGTCTTTGTGCCTGTGGTGCTCGGCCTTGCTGCCATCACACTGATGGGCTGGGGCTTCGCCACTGGCAACTGGGAGGAGGCAATCCTTAATGCCGTCGCGGTACTTGTGATCGCGTGCCCTTGTGCGCTGGGCTTGGCTACTCCCACCGCGATCATGGCGGGCACCGGCGTTGCAGCACGCCACGGTATTCTGATCAAGGATGCAGAAGCACTGGAGGTTGCCCACCGCATAGACACCGTGGCGTTCGACAAGACCGGTACCCTGACCGAGGGGAAGCCCACTTTGACGGCTGCGATGCCTGCCGAAGGCCTCCAGGATCAGTTGCTGCCGTTTGCTGCGGCCATTCAGAACGGCAGCGAGCATCCACTGGCAAAGGCCGTGATGGACGCTGCACGCACCCAGGGTGTGACCGTTCCTCGTGCCACTGAGGTCACAGCGGTAGCTGGCAGAGGCATGTCTGCTGTCATCGAAGGACGCCAGATCCGCCTCGGGAGTACACGTTACATGGAGGAGTTGGGTGTCAACATGGCCAGTCTGACCGGGGCTGCAGCACAGATGCAACAAGAGGGCCGCACAGTATCCTGGTTGGCTGACGTGACCGATGCGCCAGAAGTGATGGGTTTATTGGCATTTGGAGACACAGTGAAGCCCAGCTCACAACAGGCCATTGCCCAACTGCATGCTCTGGGCATCCAGACCGTCCTGCTCACCGGGGACAACAAGGGAAGCGCAAGCGCAGTAGCCCGCGCGTTGGGCATCGATCAGGTTCGTGCTGATGTGCTGCCGGAAGGCAAGGCGGATATCGTGGCGCAGCTCAAGTCAGGTGGCAGGCACGTTGCGATGGTGGGTGACGGCATCAACGACGCGCCCGCTCTGGCTGCGGCGAATGTGGGAATTGCCATGTCCACGGGCACCGACGTGGCCATGCATGCTGCGGGGATCACGCTGATGCATGGTGACCCCGCGTTGATCGCAGATGCCATCGACATCTCCCGGCGCACGTACGCAAAGATCCGTCAGAACCTTTTCTGGGCATTCGCGTACAACGTGGTCGGGATCCCCTTGGCTGCATTTGGCCTGTTGAATCCCATGGTGGCGGGAGCAGCTATGGCCCTCAGCAGCGTGAGTGTGGTGACCAATGCGTTGCTGCTGCGTTCTTGGAAGAGGTAAGGACTAGCGCCAGATCCGACAACGGATCCTGTCAGATGCAGACCGCGTATGTCCATCGCTATCCGGTCGAACTCAAGAGGTTCTGTGAACGTGCTGATGGTGCACATCTGGTGCGTGGGGGTGAGCGTGGGTCATAGGCTCATGGGTGTGCTTGTGACTGTGGCTGCCCCTTGGCATCACATCGTGCACATGTGAATGGTGCCCATCGTCGTGCCGGTGGGCATGCTCATGCTCAAGCACTTCGTGCGTGTGCTCGTGACCATGTCTTTCCGTCAAGTGCAGTACCACTCCCGCCAGCATCAGTACCCCGCCCAGCAGCATCAACCATCCCGCAGAGCGGTCCCCGAAGCCGAAGGCCACGGCAGCGCCAATGAAGGGCGCAAAGGCGAACACCGAGCCCGTCCGCGCCGCACCAAACGCCCTCTGGGCAAGAAGGTAAAAGCGCAGGCTCAGGCCGTAGCCCGTGGCGCCAACGGCGAGAAGCCCGAGTGCCGCATACAACGACGGCAAGGGCTCACCCGTAGAAACAGCCAATGCTGCCGTCGCGACGGCGCCCAAGGTAGCCTTGGCCATCACCACCTGGCTGGGGTCGCGCTCAGCCAGCCCACGGGACAGGGTGTTGTCCACCCCCCAGGCGACGGTGGCCAGCAGCACGGCAAGTAGTCCCATCAGCTGCACGCCCCCCTGCTGGGCCTGGTCCAGAACGAGCGCCATTCCTCCTGCGAACAGCAAGAGCATGGCGGCCCACACTCGGCGATCCATAGTTTCGCTGTACAGCCACCATGCCAGCGTGGCGGTGAACAGCGCTTCCAACGTGAGCATGAGTGATGCGCTTGCGCCGCTCGTGTGTTGCAGGCCCCAGGCCAGGGCGACCGGGCCCAGGGCGGCACCGAACCCCGCCATAGCTATGAGGCGCCAGGTGTCGGATCTCTGCAACCTTGCCTCGTGGGCTGCAGTTCGCAAGGACAAGGCTCCGACTGCAGCTGCTCCAGAGTACAGAAGCGTGGCCGTCGTGAACGCCCCCAGCCCTGCACCTAGCCTCTGGACCGCAGGCGTGCTGATGCCGAAAAGAACCGCCGCCAACAGGGCGAGAAAGCCGCCGCGCAAGGCGGGGAGGTGCAAAAGTTCACGCGTCATGGTGCAGGTGATTTCGTCATGAACCGTCGTGGAGGTATTCTCCTGCTTGATGAACCCTAAAGTTCGTCAAGGTCAGACACCAAGGCCAGTGGTCGGTTTCTCGGCGAAGAGGGGATAGTCAGCTTTCGGGAATCGCGGTCATCGGCCTATCCAAATTCAGTCGTCCCGGATACTGCAGAAAGTTGCCGAGAATTGTGGAGCACTACTCGACACGGTCCGGCAGACACCCGCATCCCCCGGAATGCTGAGCAGACAGTCGGCCAATGCTGCTTGCGAGTCAGCAAGCTAGTTGAGCAGAAGCAAAGACTTTGAATTCGATCAGGAGCATCGTCCTCTCCCCTCAACTCGATGGGAGACCATCATGGGATCCGAAGCCAACGCCTCTCGCCATGAGCCTTGGAACAAAGGCAAGATTGTCGGTCAGAAAGCTCCGTTCAAGCTCAAAGATATCTGGGCACTGCGCGTGCGCCTTCAGATGGAAAATCGCGTTCGCGAGCTTGCTCTCTTCAACCTTGGTATCGACAGCAAGCTTCGCGGCTGTGACCTCGTTGCCCTCAAAGTTCGGGACATCTGCCACGGTGAGCAAGTTGCAACCCGCGCTGTCGTGATGCAGCACAAGACTCAACGCCCCGTCCAATTTGAAATCACAGCAGTTGCCCGTGACGCTGTGCAGAAATGGATCAAGGTTGCAGGGCTAAAGTCCGACGACTTCCTCTTCCCGAGCCGCATTCACGACTCACCGCACTTGGGGACGCGACAGTACGCGCGGATACTAGGTAGCTGGGTCGAGGAGCTTGGTCTTGACCCAGCAGAATATGGCACGCACTCTATGCGGAGAACCAAGGCAACGCTGATCTACCGGCGAACAAAGAACTTGCGCGCTGTGCAGCTTCTTCTTGGTCACTCCAAGCTTTAGTCCACTGTGCGCTATCTCGGCATTGAGGTGGATGATGCGCTTGAAATCTCCGAGCAGACTGAAATCTAGTCGGCAATTCAGTCGCTCCGACGCGCAATTGCGCGTCCACGGGCGATCGTACCCACTTCTAACCACAGGGTACGTGAGTTGGCAAATTTCCGCTTTTGACCGGACCAGTCATTGGGCGATTCACACTGAACGACCACAACCAGCCTGAAGCCGCCGCGTTGGCGGTCTGTGGTGCAGCGGTTGCTGCCGTTCGTAAATCGGTCACGAATGGGTGCTATCGGCCAATAGCAGCCGATGGCGGCCAGTAAAAGCGGACACTAAACGCTTGAGGTGTGAATCGCACCGACAATGAACTGCCCCGAGAAGTTGGACGGTTGCCATCCCGCCAACTAGGCGGTGTTTCTCAGCCGATATCCATCCGGGCTAAGTCTGTTGGCGTCGGTGCCGGATTGACCAGATTTGCCCCAATGTGCCGATTGCGGTGTGATCACCCGAGGACGACGTAGAACTCTCATCAGCTTTGACCTTTGCGGCGAGCCCCCGACGGTCAAAGCTGGATTGGCATTGGCGGTCGGTTTGGCGCTGGTGCCAACAAGCCGCGTGACGGCGGACCGTGGTGAGCCGCTATTGAACGCCGTCGTGGCGGGCATGGGCATCGTATTGCCACCACTGGAGGTGTTCCGATCAGCCCTGGACGACGCGCCTTGTGGAACTGCTGCCAAGTTGCAGGGCTCCTTCCCAGCCCTTGCACCTGATCTACGCAACAGACCGTCGCGTCGCGACAAAGCTTCGCAGTTTCATTCACTTCGCAGCCGAGGAATGTCGACAAAGACCAGATACCCGGTAGTGCGATACGCCCCGTCCAAACAGATGCTTTTACCATTTTTTCGCATTCACTCAGGAAGTCGACCGTCCCCGCTGTCGCCCCTTCCCTGAGCCAAGATATCCCCCTCACCGTGCGCACGATTGCGTCGCTTCAAATGAAGGTCCCTGAGCAGCAGGTATTTGTCCAAAGCTGCTTGGTCCATCAGTCTGCTAGCTTCCAGATGCTCCGCGCGTCCACTGACGGCCTGAACCACGGTCATTGTGTTGCGCACCGATACGCTTGCAATGTGCCCCTTTGCGTTGCCCATGCTGTCCACGGGTGAGGCCAAAGTATCGCGGAGATTCGAGGGGCCAAAGATGGGCAGCACCATATAGGGACCGGTGCCAACACCCCAGGTGTCCAATGTCAGACCAAAGTCTTCCTTCTTCTCGGGCATGCCCCAACCTGTAGCGACGTCCATCAGTCCCAGGACCCCCACGGTGGAGTTCGTTCCAAAACGGGCGAGTGTTGAGGCGCTATCACCGACCCGTCCCTGGAGCATCAGATTGGCCGACGACCACGGCTCCTGCAGGTTCGAGAAAAAATTCGAGATGCCTGTCTGGGCCGCAGCGGGCACCACTTGTTTGTAGGCCGAGGCCACTGGTTTGAGCACCACCTTGTCCACGCCTTCATTGAAAGAAAACATCTTTCGATTCACTGGCTCCAGCGGGTCCGGCTGCGTTGTTGTGGCGCAGCCTGAGAACAGGATCGCCGCAGCGCTTGCAATGCAAAGGAGGATAGGAGTTCGCGCGCTCAGGCGCGTGCGGGGGGATGATGCGAGTTTCGGCATGGGGTCCTTACAGAGAGGGGTTTCAGAATCCGCGTGGGTCTGCCCACACGACGAAACGCCATCCTCATGCCGCCTGTATTGCTAGATACTTACTCGACCACCTTGTTAATCGCCATGGAAGGAATCAACACGTGCATTTGCAGCCCGGAGTCACCGAGCCGTGCTTCGATATGCCATCCGTGCGCCGAAACGATCTCCTTGCAAATGGATAGCCCGAGTCCCGCGCCCTCATCGCGCCTGGATGCGCCCCGCCAGAAGCGTTCAAAGAGTTTCTCCAGGTGCTCGGGAGCGACACCAGGCCCCTGGTCAGAGACGGAAAATCCGTCGGCGTGAACCCGCAAATACACCGTGCCACCGGCCGGGCTGTGCTGAATGGCGTTCTCCAGCAAATTCTTGAGGAGCGTGAACACGGCTCCGCGATCCGCCATCCAGGTTGTTCCCACCGCATCCTCGAAAATCAGGCTGATCTGCACATGGCCGCGCTGGGCTACGCGGTCCATGAAATCAGATGCCTCCATCATGACCACGCGGGGATCGCATGCCTCCATGCGGTAGTTCCGCTCCTCGCTGGCTTCGGCCAGAAGCAGTAGTTGTTGCACCTGGCGTGCCATTCGGTCAATGTCCTGAAGGAGATGCGAATTGCGAGTTTCTGGCGCTTCCATCTCTACCTGCGCCCGAATCAGCGCCAGTGGCGTCTTGAGCTCGTGCGCAGCATTGGCAAGAAACTCCTGCTGTGTCTGAAACCCCAACTGGAGGCGGTCCAGGGCCCGATTGAATGCATCGACCAGCGGGACCAGTTCGCTAGGGAGGCTCTGCAGATCAAGACGATCACCCAGCGATTGCGGCGTGATGCGCTGCGCCTTGAGCGATGCAACCCGCAAAGGCCTGAGTGCACGCTGTAGCGTGAATTGTGTAGTGATCAGAAAGACCACCAGAAACGTCACGCAGGTCGCCACCACACCCTGAAACATTGCCGGACGACCAATGCTCTGTTGCACCTGCAGCACCAGCCGGTCACTAAGGGCAAACTGCACGTACCAGGTGGTATCGCCACGCCTGGCAGGCACCGTGGCTGCATGCATGACAACACCGTGGCGAACAAGTTGGAAAGACTTTCTCGAAGGATCAAACTGCGCACCGTCGGGTGCCAACGGCTGCTTGTTGCCGTCTGAGGTGAAGTGCACCACACCTTGGCTGTCGAGGATGCGCGCAGCAACTTCCTCCTGCAAGCTGCTGAACGCCCAATGCTCGATCACCGTGTGGTCAAACCCCGTTGGAACTCCCGTGGCATCAAACTGCACCCTGGCTGCAATCTGCTGCGCCTTGTCGACGGCTCCGCTCTCCAGCATGTACCGGTTGAAGGGTTCAGCCAGCACCAGGACAACGACGCCTACTAGGGCAGCGCTCAGTGCCATGCCTGCCACATAAACGAGCAGCAGGCGCGCGCGGAAACTACGAGGCCACCGAATGGTCACGAAGCGCATAGCCATGGGCCCTGATGTTCACGATCTCCATGTGCGAGCCGATCGCCAGGAGTTTTCTGCGCAGGCGATGCAACGCCACGTCCAGCGCATTGGGGGTTACCGCTTCCGAGATGCCCCATGCTGCAGCCTCCAACGCAGACCTGCGCACGACTTGGTCCGTCTTTCGCATCAGGCACAGCATGATCTGCATCTCGGCGGGCGGCAACGTGATGGACTCTTGGCCGCATGCCAGACGGGCTTGGTCCGGGTACAGACACAGATCACCTAAAGCCGGGTTCATCGCCCGCAAAGCGGCGGGACGCCGCAGCAGCGCCCGCACCCTGGCAATCAGCTCTTCCATGGGAAACGGTTTGGTGAGGTAGTCGTCCGCCCCGGACTCCAAGCCATCGACCCTGTCATGCAATGCGTCCCTGGCCGTCAGCATCAGACACGGGATGGTGTTGTCCGCCAATCTCAGCCGTCGGACCAACTGGAGTCCATCCCCATCTGGCAGCCCCCGGTCCACCACCAAGGCACCGTAGCTGATGTCTCGCAAGGCAAGCCATGCTGACTCAATGTCCGGGAATACGTCTACACCAATACCTGCGCCCGCCATGGCCCGGCTGACCAGGTCGGCTAGGCGTTCGTGGTCTTCCACCAGTGCGATGCGGTTCATCTTTGTATCAATAGGGAGCGCCAAGCTTAGTGCATGCATGCTGGGAATGCCGCTGACAAATCAGCAGCCGTCTGGCTGGCACGCCATCTCATGCGTTCGTCAACGCCAGGAGGCGCTGCTGTACATCGGCGACGTGATCTGGCCCAGACACTCTTTCCAGGGCATGGTCCAGCCAAAGACCTTCCGCTGCGTAGCGACAGGCCATCTGCGTTGCAAGGTCCACAGCGTCGCCACTGCAGACCTCGTCGATGAAATCTGACCAGATCACCCGATACTCGGGAGCGCACATCAGCGAAGCCACTGCAGCACGCTCGTTCGGTCCCATCGTTATAGCGCTGACGCATACCGCCCGGACATAGGCCCGAACATGCCGCGCAGGGCCGGGGGCTTCCGCGCCCAGCGCATCTTCCAAGGCATGACGGAACAGAGAAACGTGGTGCTCAAAGAGCTCATCCAGCGCAATGTCGTGGACCTGCCCACTGAAAGGCGGCACGCACGCGAAGACACTGGAACGTGCCAATGACCGCCCCATGTCTGTGCCGACCGGCCCCCCACCAGGAATGGGCCGTGCGAAAGCGAGCGCGCAGCCACGCATCTCAGAACCGGTAGAGATAGCCAACAGACACCCGCGATACGCTGGAGCGGCCCACAATGGGGCTGCTCTTGATTTCTTCGGGCAGGCTCGTGGCGCTGACATCCACAAAGACCGTTTGCTTCGGCCGGAACATGTAGTCCATCCGGACACCCACTTCCAGCGTAGAGGCAGCCTTGCCTGTGAACTGCGAGAGCCCTGGCAGCGCCTCATGTGCCCGTACGCCGAAGTAGTAGTCGACGTACTTCTTGTCGAGCCATTGGGCCTGGAGCCGTGGCGTGACGGCAAAATTGCCAAATCCAAATCGGCGGTCCACCTGCAGTTGCAGTTTTTGCCCCTTGCTGTTGCTCGAGAGATCGGAAAGCCATTCACCCGAGACCCGGACCACGGGATGGTTCCAAGTTGCAGCAGCGCCGCCCCATAGTCCCCCTTGCCGCTCGTCCATCCCGGTGAGCGATGGCGAGTCATCGGCTTTGAAGCCACTGTCCTCGTATTTCAATCGCCCCGCAAAAGCCAGGGAACCGTTGGAGCCAAAGTCCTTGTTCGCAAATTTGATGTCTGCACTGCCGCCGTTGACCCGGAGCCAGGCGTTCTCGTAGTACAAAAGGGGAATGGCGGTGTTCTTGTTCTCGACGCCGGGATACGGGCGTTGGGCCGATGAAATACCCAGACCAAGCCCCCAGGCCGAAGAGGTTTCTGGAGTTGCAGCAGCGCCAGCATCTGATCGCACCTGGGCGCCAGCGGTAGCGCACCCCACAGTGCAAAGAACGGCTGCGGCGATGGTGTGAATACGCAGTGAGCGGTGGGCTGCGGGGAGTTGGAGTTTTTGCATGAGCTCTTACAAGGGTTTGTGAAGAGCTCATCGTGTCTTTGGTTCTATTACCAGGCACTTACTGGGGAGGATGTAGCTTACTGCCCTGAACGGGGCCCCGGGCAAAATCAGCGATCCATTTGCATTTGCAGCAGGCACTCTCGGGGCCAATGCGGTTGGCCTATCGGTGGATGCACCGTGGGCGCGGGGCTGCTGTCGGCCGTGCAGGGGTTCCTGGGCTGGCGCAGGCAGCGGAGCTTGGCCAGCGGCTGAGGTGAGCCAAGGGGTAAGTGCTTCTAGGATTTACGACTGCTTCGCGTCGCACGTAGATGATTGGGTATCGCCCCTGGACGAAACTAAGCTGCCTATTCCCGTCCTCATACTTGAGCAGGAAGCGTGCATGCCACCAAAGAATTTGATCGTCGCGTACGCTAGAGTCCCGCTGGATTGCCGGTTTTAGCGGTGCAACGGTCGGCTAGCCTAAGCAAAGTCCGATGACCGGTAATGGCGGTAGCGGTCGTTGGTCCAAAAAAACTAGATGTCGGCAACCAGCCTAAAACTGTCGCGCCAAAGATCGGTTCTGGGGCGGTGGCGATCACTCGGATGTCAGTCAACTAGTGATTACTCACCGTGCGAATACCGGTCTTTAGAGGGCCGCCGTAGACGAAAGGATCGTGCGCGAGCAGGGCGGACAAGTGCGTCAGTGAGGATAGCCTGGCAATTGGCCGCGCTAGGTCTTCTCGCCATAAATTGAAGAAGCTTTCTTGCAGCGGGGAAACTGGGGAAGCCTACTCGGCCCCATTGAGCACCTGGTGAGCCTTGGACTTACGGCATAAAACCAGTCCAAGTTTGTATCCGCACCCCCATGGTTCCCATGGCCGACGAATTGTCAAAACTTGAAAAGCCCATCTGGGTTTCGTAGACTGCATTGAGAAAATTGCGCTAAACCTGCGCGGGGAGATCTTTTTGCAGATAGCAACCCTCAGCATCGTAGTGGTTGAAGATGACCCTCGCGACGTCGAATTGATCGCCAAGGTATTGCACCGCGCAGCGCTGAAGTTCGAGATACACCACGTCAACTCCGCTGAGGCACTGCGCTTGGCGCTGCACGTGCGCGCGCCCGATGTGGTTGTTTCGGATTTCAAGTTATCGGGGTCCAGCGGATTGGAAGCCCTCGCCGTCGCTCGCGAAGCGAACCCGATGATTCCTTTCATTCTCGTGTCCGGAACCATCGGGGAAACCAACGTCATCCATGCGCTTAACAGCGGTGCAACGGACTACGTACTCAAGCACGATCTAGCGAGACTTGGTCCCGCGATTCGAAGGGCTCTCGCAGATGTCAACGCGGCAGCTGAGCAACGTCGCACGCTCGAGGCCCTGCGCCACAGTGAATTGCGCTTTCGGCTTGCCGCCTCGACAGGTGACGTGTGGGATTGGGAGATTGACACCGGCTTGGCTCAGATATCGCAACAGTGGAAGATGCGGCTGGGCTACTCCGAGGCGGAGGTAGAGAACACTGCAGAAGGTTGGCTTTCTCTCCTAGAGCCTGCGGATCGCCTGCGCGTCCTTGCTGCATTCTCCGCACACATCAGGGAGCACGTGCCCTACGATATTGAGTACCGCGCACTCGCCAAGGACGGAAGCTACCGCTGGTCGCATGCGAAGGGGCAGGCCGTTTGGAACGAGGAGGGGCACGCCACCTACATGGCGGGCTCGGTAGTCGACATCACGGAGCGAAAGAACGCAGAGATCAAAGTGCAGCGCCTCAACAGGGTCTACGCTGTGCTCAGCGGTATCAACTCGCTCATCGTTCGGACCGAGAACCGCGAGGAGCTTTTCCAAGGAGCCTGCAACATTGCCATCAACGCCGGGCAGTTCAAACTGGCATGGCTCGGCTTGGTGGACAACGACTCGCGACGTGTAGCCTCGGTCGCGTGGGCTGGTGCTGGCGAAGAGTACATCGAACACATCCCCATGGGCCTGGACCGCCACCAGAGGGCCGAATTCGGTCTGATTGGCCAGAGTATCCTCGAGGGAACCACGATCCTGGTGCAGAACACGACGAAAGACGATCGCATCGTGCTCAAGCAGCAAGCGTTGGATCGTGGATTCGCGAGCTTTGCCGTATTGCCACTGCGTATCGCGCAGCAACCGATCGGCGTGCTAGTGCTGTATTCCGGCGAAAAGCACTTCTTCGACGATGCGGAAGTGCTTCTGCTGGAGGAACTGGCCAACGACATTGCTTTTTCGCTGGACCACTTGGAGAAAGCCGAGGAACTCAACTATCTGGCTTACTACGATGTGCTGACCGGCTTGCCCAACCGGAGTCTGCTGCAAGACCGGATGCAGCAACTGATGCAAAACGTAGCCCAACACGAGCAGGGCGGCACCTGCAAGATGGTCTTGCTCTGGTTGAACATTGACCGATTCAGGAACGTGAATGACACGCTTGGCCGACATGTGGGGGATGCCTTGCTCAAGCTCGTCGCATCCCGTTTGGCAGAAACTATAGGACCCACGGACCAACTTGCGCGCATTGGAGCAGACCAGTTCGGTTGTGTATTGAAGCATTGCGGCACGCCCTCGGAAGTGGCGCATTTCCTGCAGGAAAAAGTGCAGACACAGATGGACCGGCCGTTTCACATCGAAGGAAAAGAGCTTTATCTGACCCTGCGCACGGGGATCGCTATGTATCCAAATGACGGGCACGACGTGGACGTGCTCCTGATTAACGCGGAGACTGCGTGCCGTGGCGCAGGAAGCAGCTCGGGCCGCTACCAGTTCTATACCGCTGCGATGAACACGCGTGTGCGAAACCAGTTGAGCATCGAGAGCAAACTTCACAGGGCCCTGACGAACAACCAGTTCCTTTTGCACTACCAACCCAAGGTAGGACTGCTGGATGGAAAAATCACTGGCATGGAAGCCTTGATCCGGTGGCAGGATCCCGAGGTGGGCTTGGTGCCCCCCGTGCAGTTCGTTCCAATATTGGAAGAAACCGGCATGATCGGTGAGGTAGGACAGTGGGTCATTGATCGCGCGCTGGAAGATCACGAACTCTGGCGCGCCCAGGGGCTGATGCCGCCGCGCGTCGCTGTGAATGTGTCCGCCGCCCAAATGCGGCGCCCGGACTTCGCGGCGGCGATCCGCAAAACCCTCCAATCCCGTAGCGCTGGTTCCCTGGACATAGAGATCACCGAGAGCTTGTTCATGGAGGATGTGGAGTCCTGTATCCAGCGCCTGCACCAGATCCGTGAACTGGGCATCCGTGTGGCCGTGGATGATTTCGGGACGGGTTATTCGTCCTTGGCCTATCTCAAGAAGCTGCCGATCGACTATCTGAAGATAGATCAGAGCTTCGTAAAGGATGTGATCTACAGCCCCGACGCGGCGGCTATTTGCGTCGCCATTATCGATCTTGCCCACAACCTCAAGCTCAAGGTGATCGCCGAAGGCGTGGAAACAGACGCGCAAATGAACTATCTGCGCCGCCGAGCTTGTGATGAGATTCAGGGCTTTCTCTTCAGTAAGGCGGTCCCTGCGGAAGACATGGGGCGGCTCCTGGCAACGGGCGCCAGCATTCCCATTCCGCAGGAGACGGACGCGCCGGTGCGCAAAATACTCATCGTGGACGACGAGCCCGGCATCCTTTCTGCACTCAAACGCGTCTTGCGCCGAGACGGCTATGAGATTCTTGCGGCGCCCAGCGCCAGAGAGGGGCTGAACATCCTTGGAGATCACGAGGTGCAGGTGATTCTCTCAGACCAGCGGATGCCAGAGATGTCGGGAACCGAGTTTCTGTCACGCGTTCGCGAACTTTATCCGGAAACGATTCGGATCATCTTGTCGGGCTACACGGATCTGGAATCCATCGCCAATGCCATTAACCGCGGGTCCATCTACAAATTCCTGACCAAACCGTGGGAGGACGACTTGCTCCGCGAGAACATCCGCGAAGCCTTCAACCACCACGATGCGGCCCGAGCAAGGGCCCGGCGGTCCGTGCTTCCCGCCGCTTGAGCAAATTTTCCCTACTCTTCTGGCCCCAAGACTTCGCCTTCTGGACCCCATGCAACGCGTGTGAGGCCGGGCTCTAGGGTTTCGAGGCGGCGCTTTTCCAGTTCTGCGGCACTCAACTGGCCGAACTCATGGCGGCCTATATCGGCCATTTCGGTTTCGTGGCGGAGCTGGTCATACCGGTCTAGTGCGGCGCGCACGTGCCGGGTCAAATCTTTGTCGTCCCAGGGCTTGAGCAGGTACCTGAACACTTCGGCGTTGTTGACGGCTTGCATCAAGACCTGCGAATCGGAGGACGCGCTCAGATCATCCGAACGGCCGTAGGCTGGATGGAGCGCACCACACCGAGGAACTCGACGCCGGTCATGAGCGGCATACGAAGTCGGAGATGACTACATCAAATGAGGCATCTTTGAGGCGGGCGAGCGCGGGCTCAGGCTCCATAAAGTCCTCGACCCGCACCACAGGCACGATCCCACCCCGAAGGCTCCGTTTGATTGCTGACAACACGTTCTGCTCATCGTCCAGGAGCAAGATCCTTGGCATGGCATGAGCTCCCTTCAGGTCGTTGTCAAGGTTTGATGGGCAACACCAGCTCGCTGCCGTCTCGGGCCTCACGCATGCGTAGCCGCCGGATAAGGTCCTCGGTCAGCATGTGGTCGACGGCGAGCAGGACCGCCCCTTCGCTGGTCAAAAGATCGCGCGCCAACACCATACCTGGTCGCAGTTGCGCCGTGGTCAGCATGCGAGGCGGCCGCTCTGCTTCTGGCACTGTTTTGAGCAACACCTACAGAAACACGTCCACGACTTCGGGGTTGAACTGAGTGCCTCGGCCCCGCGCAATCATTGCCTGAGCGTCAGCCGCGTTCAAGGGCGTGGAGCTGAGATGGCCGATTTGCAGATCATCGTAGGTATCTGCAACTGCCAAGATACGCGCGCCCAGCGGAATATGCTCGTCCGCGAGGCTATCTGAATCGCCCCGGTTTCTGCGGAGGCTGTTTGGTTTAAGTCAGCCCACTTCCACAGTGACCTGACTGGCGAGTTGCCGGTAGTAGTTTGCCTCAGCCTCAGCAGGCGGGATGTACCCGATGGGTTCGAGCAGGCGATGGTGGTTGAACCACGATACCCATTCGAGCGTGGCGAACTCGACTGCTTCCTTGGTTTTCCATGGAGCCCGGCGGTGAATCAGTTCGGCCTTGTACAGGCCGTTGATGGTCTCGGCCAGGGCGTTGTCGTAGCTGTCGCCCTTACTGCCCACCGAAGGCTCGATGCCAGCTTCCGCCAGTCGCTCGGTGTAGCGAATGCTGACGTATTGCGAGCCTCTATCGGAGTGACAAACCAAACTGCCATCGCGCTCAGGCTGACGGGCATAGAGGGCTTGCTCCAGGGCGTCGAGAACAAAGTCCGTGCGCATTGAACTGCTCACCCGCCACCCAACGATGCGCCTGGCAAACACGTCGATGACGATGGCTACGTACAGCCAGCCTTGCCAAGTCGAAACGTAAGTGAAGTCGCTCACCCACAACTGGTTCGGCCTCTCGGCCCGGAACTGCCGGTTGACCCGGTCCAATGGACATGGTGCTTTGCCATCACTGACGGTGGTTCGTACGGCCTTGCCGCGCATCACACCACGCAGTCCCGTGCTGCGCATCAGACGCTCTACCGCGCAGCGGGCCACGGTCACGCCTTCGCGCGCTAGTTGCCGCCATACCTTGTCGGCGCCATAAACCTGCATGTTGGCCTGCCAGACTCGTTGAATCTGCGGCATGAGCAATTCGTCGCGTTTCGCTCGAGCGCAGCGTTTGTGAGGCTCGCGCACCAGCGCGGCGTGGCGCCGATACGCTGACGGGGCAACCTGCAAGACCTTGCAGAGCGGCTCGACCCCGAAAGCATTGCGCTGCTGGTCGATAAAGGCCCTCAAGACTTGAGCCGGCGGTCGAGCTCCGCCTGGGCGAAAAACGCGCTGGCCAGCTTCAATATCTCGTTGGCTCGGCGCAATTCTTTGACCTCGCGTTCCAGCTCCTTGACCCGCTGGGCTTCGGCTGTGGTGACGCCTTCTCGCGTGCCTGCATCAACTTCGGCACGCTTGACCCACTGGTTCAGGGTCTGCGGCACGCAGCCAATCTTGGGGGCAATGGATTCGATGGCAGCCCACAGGGATGGGTACTCCCCGCGCTGCTCCTGCACCATCCTCACCGCGCGCTCACGCACCTCAGGCGAGAACTTGTTCGTCTTCTTCATGGCTCAATCCTCTCAGAGTGTTGAGCCTCCTCAAAAACCGGGGCGATTCAGCACTGTCATGCGCATTTGGTTACATTCGGCGGTTGTCTTGCGAAGCAAGCATTCCCAGCATACGAAGTTGCCCACTCAACGCATTTTTCCTTGCCCGACTCAAGCTCATGCACTAAGCTGATTCGATCCAACAGGACAAGCCCTCAGCCCCCATCGGGAGTACGCAGTGCTGGAATCGATGCTAGGGGAGGGTTGCGATGCCCATCGTGCTTTCTCTGAATACCCCTTCAAGTAGTCGTTCGGCGTATCTGTCCACATTGGCGGCAGACAAACGTCATCGCCGGATGGCCTGGGCAGCCTTGTGTGTATCTGTCCTGATTTTCTTAGCGCTTGCTCCGTTTGCGCGTGTGGCACTGCCCCAAGTAAGTGCGTTTATTCCGGTTTACCAGACCGCGCTGATTACCAATGACCTGATCACTGCGGTTTTATTAATGGGGCAGTACGCTTTTTTGCGCTCCCGTGCTCTACTCGTTCTGGGTACTGGCTACCTCTTTTGCGCATCAATGGCCGTAGCGCATGGACTGAGCTTCCCTGGCTTGTTCTCACCTACTGGAGCACTGGGTGCGGGGCCGCAAACCACGGCCTGGCTGTATTTTCTGTGGCACGGCGGGTTCCCCTTATTCGTACTCGCGTACGCATGGTTGAAGGATCGCGAGGCCGTGCCCGTGGAGGTGGGACGAGGGTCCGCACGCGGCGGGATACTTGGCGCCGTTCTGGGGGCCTTGGCGCTTGCCGCAGCTCTGGTATTTTTCACCACTGCTGGTCACGACTCTTTGCCTGCGATCATGAAGGGCAACCAAGATGCTTCGAGCAAGTTCAAGGTGGCCGTCTGCACTTGGTTCTTGTCATTGCTGGCATTGCTTTTCCTGTGGCGTAGAGCGCGCAGCGTGCTCGACCTGTGGTTGATGGTGACGCTGGTGGCCTGGGTGCTGGACATCGCGCTGGCCGCAGTCTTGAATGGTGCTCGCTTCGATGTCGGCTTTTATGGTGGCCGCATATACGGTTTGATGGCCTCCTCTTTCGTGCTTGTGGTCTTGCTGCTTGAGATCAGCCGACTCTACGCAGAACTGGCGAAGGCGAACGTGCGCGAGCGCCAGCGGAGCGCAGAACTGGAACTGGCTCGGAACGCCGCCGATGCTGCGGCGCAAGCCAAGTCCAACTTCCTAGCGGTCATGAGCCATGAGATTCGTACGCCGATGAACGGGGTTATAGGCATGATTGACGTGCTTGCACGTTCCAGTCTCAAAAGCCCGCAGATCGCTATGGTCGACCTGATTCGAGAATCAGCTTTCTCGCTCTTGAGCATCATTGAGGACATTCTGGATTTCTCGAAGATCGAGGCTGGTCATCTAGACGTGGAAAGTGAGCCGATGGCCGTTGGCGAGGTGGTTGAGAAGGTCTGCGCCATGCTCAATCGTCTCGCGGAAAAGCAGGGGGTCGAGCTCACACTTTTTACCGATCCAGACATACCACCAATGGTGTTCGGAGACGCCCTTCGGTTGCGCCAGATCCTGATCAACCTGATCAACAACGCGATCAAATTTTCCGCCGGCGGTCGAGTAGCAGGAAAGGTGGCGGTGCGTGCCTTGCTGGCGAGCGGGGACCACCGGCAGGTGGAGCTGGAGTTTCAGGTCATCGACAACGGAATTGGCATGAGCGAGGCCACCCTTGCCCAGATCTTTACTGCATTCACTCAGGCGGATGTATCGACAACGCGGCGCTTTGGTGGCACAGGGCTGGGGCTGGTCATCTCCAGCAACTTGGCCCAACGCATGGGCGGCAGCATTTCCGTAACCAGCACGCTGGGCGAGGGTTCGACTTTCCTGCTACGCGTGCCATTCACCTGCGTTGCACTTGCCGAGGAGCCGGACGACGCCCTTTCGTCGATGGTTGAGGGTTTGTCCTGTCTGATCATCGGGAATGGGAAGACGCTGTCGGGGGACCTCGCCGTGTACCTGAACAAGGCGGGAGCGAGTACGAAGCACGTGGAAAGCCTAGACGATGCCAGGCAATTGGTTCCAACGTTGGCCCCGGGGCCCTGGGTTTGGATCGTCAATGCAGAGGCGGAGAATCCGCCCACGCTGGAGAGCCTGCGGGAAATCGCCCGCGCCAATCCCGGGCTGACCCCCTGTTTCGTAGTGATTGGCCATGGGCCTCATCGCTATCCACAGCAGTTTGACGCGGACAAGGTCTCCATTGATGGCAACGTATTGACGCGCAGCGCTCTACTGCATGCCGTAGGAATTGCAGTAGGCCGTATTTCCTACCACGACGACGCATGCACGCCGGCGCCCATGCGCTATCCAGGCGCGCAACCCCTGTTGTCACGCGAAGAGGCGCGGCGCCAGCGCCGCCTGATCCTGGTGGTCGAGGACAACGACATCAATCAGAAAGTCATCATGCAACAGCTGTCTTTGCTGGGACTGACTGCGGATCTGGCAAGCGATGGCCTGCAGGCTCTGAAACGTTGGCGGACGGGAGACTATGAATTGATCGTGACGGATCTGCACATGCCTGGAATGGACGGCTACCAGCTCACCTCGGTCATCCGTGCGGAGGAACAGGAACGGCTGAACGCTAGCTTGGCGGCTGGAGAACGTCCTCCCGCGCCCGTGCGCATACTGGCACTCACAGCGAACGCGTTGAGGACCGAAGCGCAGCGCTGCAGGGATGCGGGCATGGACGACTACATGAGCAAACCCGCGCCCCTGTCCGAGTTGCAAGAGCTCCTGGAGCGCTGGCTTCCCAAGCTGGAGCCGGTCTCGTCACTCCGCGGAGGGCCGCCCCACGGCACGCCGATAGCCCCCAAGGGACCGGTAGACGTCGAAGTCCTGCGCAGTCTGGTCGGGGACGACCCCGAACTCATACGCGAGTTTCTCCAAACCTTTCGCAGTAGCGCGGCGCGCATCGCGCAGGAGGTGGAGCACGCATTTCGCGCTGGCAACGCCACACAAACCGCATCGGCCGCCCACAAACTCAAATCGGCAGCGCGATCTGTGGGGGCGGTCGAGTTGGGAGAGATTTGCGCCGATATGGAAAGGGCCGGAGGGGCTGGGCAGATCGAAACCCTGATCGTCGGGTTTGATCTGTTCAGTCGCGAAATGCGGGTTGTTGACCAGCACCTTTCAGAGCTCTTGTCCGCTGATGGGCCAAAGGACGCTACATCATGATTGCCAACTCCGCCATCCGCATTCTGGTGCTCGATGACGAGTCCTTCATGCTCAAGCTAATGACGCACTTGCTCGCCAAACTGGGATTTACCAACGTCACCACTTGCGATACCGGGCTGGCCGCGTTGAATGAAGTTGATCAGGCTTCACGAGTCCCCCACCTGATCCTGTGCGACTTGAACATGCCTGGGATGGACGGCTTGGAATTCGTGCGCAAGCTGGTGGAGCATGGGTATGTCGGGAGTCTGATTCTCGTCAGTGGAGAAGACGAGCGGACCCTGCAATCCGCACGGACACTTGTGCAGGCCCATCACATTGAAGTGCTGGGCAGTTTGCACAAGCCAGTGTCGCCGCAGGCTCTGTTTCAGCTTGTCGAGCGGTGGGTACCGCCAGCTGGGGTGGCGCATCATCACAGAAGCCAGGGCTATGGGGCTGAGCGACTGGCCGAGGCCATTCGAGCGGGCGAACTGACCAACTACTATCAGCCAAAGGTGCATGTTTCCACGGGAGAAATGGCGGGCGTGGAAACCTTGGTGCGCTGGCGCCATCCGCAGGACGGAATGGTGTTTCCGGACCAGTTCATTGGCGTCGCCGAGGGCAATGGCCTCATTGATGCCCTTACCCAGGTGGTACTGGGGCAGGCGCTCCGGGATTGCGCAGGGTGGGCGCGCGCGGGGCTGCAGCTAAAGGTGGCCGTCAATGTCTCGATGGATAGCCTCAATGCGCTGGAGTTTCCTGAGCAGATGACTTCGGCCGCTGCCAGTGCCGGCATAGCGCCTCAGTCCATAGTTCTCGAGGTGACGGAGAGCCAATTGATGAAGGACCTGCGCGCTCCCCTGGAGATCCTGACGCGCCTTCGCCTGCGCCGGTTCAAGCTTTCCATCGACGATTTCGGCACTGGCCATTCCTCTTTGGCGCAACTTCGGGACGTGCCGTTCGACGAGCTCAAGATTGATCGCAGCTTTGTCCATGGCGCCCATCACAACGAAACGCTGCGTGCCATTCTTTTGGCGAGTTTGAGGCTCGCCAAGGAGCTCAACATGGAGGTCGTCGCAGAGGGGGTCGAAGATGCTGCGGACTGGTTCTTTTTGCAGAGCGCCGGGTGCGATCTGGCTCAGGGCTACTTCATCGCACGTCCCATGCCAGCAGAACGCGTTGCTGAGTGGGCAGCCGAATGGCCTCACCGCTGGGAAGCCGAGCTTTTGGGGAGGGCTTCAGTTGGGCCAGGCAACTTTTCGATCTAGTCCGTTGACATTTGCGGTCTGACCGGGGCCACGGTTACCACAGGGAGCACGTTGTGTTGCGAAATCGAGTTTCAAAGTCTTCCAACCGTAGTTCAAGAGCGAGAGCGTGTCGGGAGAGGATTTGGATCGCAGCTTCAATTTCGGCCGCGTCAGGCGTGAACGCACCTGGGCCGGTATTCCCGTCCCGGTTGTCGTGCACCTTCAGCTCCTGCAGGCCCGCAGCATGCTTGGTCTCCAAGGCAACAGCCTTCAGCAAAGTGGAATAGACCTCTCCAATGCGCTGAATCTCCTCAAGACTATCTACATCAGAGGTAGGTAGGGCGGTTTTGGCCGCACTTGGCAAGGCGGAGAGCGTCAATTTCAGGGCACGCCCGGCAGTCTCCGCAACTTCACTGGCAAGATTTGCCAATGCGGTCACCTGAACGGTCAGCCTCGAACTGTGCAAAGCACCGGTCGGTCCCAGTTCCTTGAGGCTCACGATTACCAATACGCCCGTCGTCAAGACGATGGCTTGAGAGCAGTTCGCAAAAAGATATGCTGCTCCGTGGTCCGGTGCGTGAGCCGTGGTTTGCAATGGCGTCTGCATTTGCTCCGCCGGGTTAGGGATCTTTAGAAGCTCCCAGATGCTGCGATTCATTGTGCGCCTGCGTCAATCTGCTCCTAGGAGCGCGAACACCTAACCCCGTTGTTCGCCTTTGAAACGGTGAAGCGGCGTCACAAAGGCGGCCAATGCCATCAAGGCAACCAACAGGATCAAGCCCCATTCGGACAGGGTAGGCACGGAGGTGGCCGCCGGGGCCGCCGCTATAGACCAGACCCGAGCAGAACCAAATGCAAGCGACCGGCTGGTGTCGCCGGCCAGTACGAGAGTGCACGAGTCCGGTACACCCGCAGGCGAGGGGGCGACGGCAAGGCACTGCGCATTGTGATCAACTTCTCCTGTTGCCTGGAAAAAGATCCAGGAATGCCGATCACCTGGCATATGGGGAGAGGTGCCGGTCAGCCAGCGCTGAATCCGGATATCCGTGGTGGTGATGGCGCCGGAGGCGTTGGTGGATACGTTAAAAAGAAAGATGCGGGCAGCCGGGTCGGCGCTGGAATATGTGTGGATCCCATCCGAGAAGCTGAAGGCCGTGACCAGGGGCGCGATGTTCGCGCCAGCGAGATTGGCCGCTAGCGGGGCGGACGTTGTGAACGAGCCTGATGCGCCTATGCCTGTATTGAAGTTCTGACAGGGACCTGTAACACAGAGCGTGAAATTGATGAGCAGGGTGTAGTTACCCGTCGCGGTTGCCACGTAGGTCGTGGGCTGCGCATGGGCCACCGCTGCAGTGCACAGCAGCACAAGCGCCGCGAGCCAGTTCTTTAGGCACTCTTTCATCGGGACCCCTCTCTGCATATTTGAAAAGTGCTCCATAGTACCTACATCCGCCCCGGATGTGGCCTTGCACTTGACATGGTCCAATCGTTCCATGCGTTATACGAGCCCTCTTTCTGTAAGCGGTTGGCCAACCCATCTTGACTGCGTTGGCAAAGTGAAGCCGGTATATTCCTGACACCAGCAGTTGCTAGGATGCGCATGAAGTTGGCATGCAGTCCAAGGACCATTGGGAACAGGTGTATTCGACAAAGGCCATCTCTGGTGTGAGCTGGTTTCAAGAGCATGCTCAGCAGCCCGTTCAGTTGGTCCGTCAGACTGGCCTCGCCCGGAACGCCGGAATCATCGACGTTGGAGGGGGCGCCTCGACTCTGGTGGATGACCTCCTCAATGAGGGATACACGAACGTCACGGTTCTTGACTTATCCGAGGCGGCATTGACTGCATCCAAGTCGCGTCTGGACCAACGCGCAGATGGCAACTCCTGGCTCGTGGGCGACATCACCCGTGTGGAGCTCCACGTCATGCCTATGACGTCTGGCATGACAGAGCAGTTTTTCATTTCCTCACTTCGCCAGCAGAACGGGAGACCTATGTTCAGGCTGTCTTGCGCGCAGTTAAGCCTGGTGGGCATGTCATCGTGGCAACATTCGCAGAGGACGGTCCTGACAAGTGCAGTGGCTTACCGGTCATGCGGTACAGCGCAGATGGATTGCATGCAGAGTTCGGTGTCCCATTCACGCTTTTGCAGCAGGAGCGCGAGGAACACCACACTCCGTTTGGCACGGTTCAGAAGTTCATCTACTGCCTGTGCCGCAAGGAGCCCAACTGACTTTTGCCTTCCTGCGTGGCCATCCTGATCACCTTCTGAAAAAAGCTCTTGACGGCCGCAACTTGCCGACGAGCGCGAACAATGGGCAGGAGTGTTGGTGCCGATGCAATCTTGACCAGCTAAACCGCAAAGTACCAATCCAATATTGACCAGGGTGTTCCACTGACCTGCTGAGAATTTCAGCAGGGATTCAAGGTGATCACCATGGACATGATTG